>UCJU01000043.1 GCA_900472925.1 Hyphomicrobiales bacterium | reverse complement strand
TGTCTGAGCGGTGTAACCGCGATAGGTAATGTTGGAGACGTAGAGATTGATGAGATCGCCCGGACGGACGATATGCCCATAAGGCTTGCCGCAATGGGTGCCGAACTCGTTGATGCCGATCTGGTAACCATCACCCGTCTCACCACCAAAGGAAAGCTGTGCCTGTGTGAAGGCGGCATAGATTTCATGGTCGGTGACACCGGGCTTGGCAACGTGATAGGCCGCCTGTGTGGCGATGCTGACGAGCTGGGCAGCACCCCGGAACATTTCGATTTCGCGCGGAGAGCGCACTTTTTGCATCCGGTCGAGAATGGCATTGTCAGCGACGAACTTAGCCTTCGGCATCAGTTCATCGAGTGCCGCCCAGAAGGTCAGCGAGGTGCGGTCACCGATGCGGCCGATCTGCGCCTTCACCAGGCCCATGCCAGCCAGCAGTTCTGCGCATTTCTCGGCCGTCTTGATCATGCTGTCGCCAGGACGATCGGCATATTCGCGACCAATCGGGCCGATCTGCCAGATGTCTTCCACCAGCACAGGCTCGCCACCCGGCGGCAGAAGCACGGATTGGGTGAAGAAGGACAGGAGCACCATCGGCTTGTCGGCATCCGTCGGAATGATCAGGACGCCCTCGCGCATCCAGTCGCAGATGTAGCGCAGATAGGCGTTCGAAGTATGGAACCAGCCGACGCCACCGGTGTGGACGATCAGCGCATCATGCCCGGCCTCGACAGCCTGACGGCGAATGCGGCGCAGACGATCCTCGAACTCTTCGACGGGCAAAGGCAGCGGTGCGACAAAGTCGAAATCCGGCTGGAAATCGGCCAGCAGCGATCCGACGCGATAGTTGCCTGCCTTGGTGGCGTGTCTATTCATTGGGTATTCCTTCCAGAGTATTTTTATTGGTTCGCTTGCCGTGCCGGTGCCAGCACGCGCCTCGCCACCAGCATCACGATGAGTGTGAGTCCGATCAGAATTCCCGACATGGCCGCGACACGGACATCGAGCGATTCTTCGATCAGTGCGAACATGCGAAGCGGCAGCACGGTCGTCTGCGCATCGGCAAGGAAGAGCGAAACGGAGACATTGTCGAGCGATTGGATGAAAACGAGAAAGGCACCGGCCAGAATGCCGGGCGTTAGCAGCGGCAGGATCACGCGCCTCAACGTCGTGTACCAGGTCGCGCCCATGACGGTGGAGGCTTCTGCCAGCGACGGATTGATGCCCTGCGCGACGACGGATGCGGCCCGGTACATCAGCGGACCGAACACGACGACATGGCCGATAACGGTGAGCCAGAGCGACGGCTGGAAGCCGACGAAGTTCGCTACGATCAACGCCGCCAGACCATAAACGAGGCTTGGCAGAACGAGTGGGGCCAATAGAAACGGCTCTAGCGCATTGACCGTGCTACGCCTCATCCGCGCCATGCCGATGGTGGCGGGGACGGCAAACAGCAGCGATCCCAGCACTGCGAGGCCCGCGATCTTCAGCGAATTGCCGGCTGCGATATGCTCTGTCCCGGAGCGGACGGGATCGAGGAGCGCCTCGTACCAGCGGAGCGAAAAACCCTCGGGCGGATATTTGAGCGTCTGGCCAGCAGTGAAGGACATGGTGATCGCGATGACGATCGGCGCCACCAAGTAGATCAGGCTGAGACCGCCAAAACCGAAGACGAAGGCCTTGTAGAGGAAGACGGGAAACGGATTTTCGCGAGGACTATGCATGGCCGACAAGCCTCCTGTGGCGGGAAATCATGGTCATGGCAACGAGAAGGATGCCGGTCGACAACAGCAGGACAACAGCAATGGCCGAGGCCATCGGCCAGTCGAACAGCGTGCCGACCTCGCGGTAGATGAGCTGCGGCACATAGACATTGCGCGCACCACCGATGACGGCCTGGGTGACGAAGGAAGCGCTGGTGCTGGCAAAGACGAGAATCCAGCCCGCCAGCAGCCCCGGCAACATCATCGGCAAGAGAACGGTCACGAGGATCCGCCACGGACCGGCACCCGAGACCTGTGCCGCTTCGGTGAATTGGACTGGCGTGCGGGACAGGATGGCGATCAGCGGCAGAATGATCAGCGGCAGGTCGATCTGGCACATGGCCAAGACGAGGCCGAGTTCGGTGGACATCAGGGTGAACGGGCGCTCCGCAAGTCCGAGCGCCACGAAGGTCTCGCTGATCGGGCCCTGTCGCCCGAGGATGACGATCCAGGCGAAGGTGCGCACCACGTTGCTGGTCAGCATCGGGATGAGGGTCAGAAATATGATGACCTGTCGCGCGGTCTTGCCGCTATGCCAATAGAGAAGTGCAATCGGAATACCGAGCAGGGTCGTGCTGGCAATGGTCTGCAGACCGAGCGTGGCGGTGTTGACCAGAACGCGGTAATTGAACGCATCGCCCAGAAAGCGTGCATAGTTGTGGAGGGAAAGGCCATCGGGGCCGATGAAGCTGAACCCGACGAGAACGGCGAGCGGCGTCGCAAAGAACGCCACCGACAGCAAAAGCATCGGGATAACGTATGGGAAACCGCTCGCTTTCATGTGCTGACCTCAACCGGCGACGAGAGCGTCGAACTGGCGGATCCATTCCGCACGGTTCTTGTTGATTGCAGCCCAGTCCGGATAGACCAGCGATGCAAGCTGTTCGCGCTTTACATAGGCCTCGATGCCAGGCGTGAGTTCGACTTGCTTGTTCGTCGGGAACATCTCCGTCGGTGGCATTTTCAGCTTGTCCTGCGCTGCCTTGGAGATGGCCGCATCCATATAGGCATAGGCCGCATCTGGGTTCTTCGCGCCCTTGGTCAGGTGGATGTTGACGGGTGCTGCTGGCGAACCCGTTTCCGGCTGAACGAATTCCGCCTTCAAGCCCATGGACTTGAGACGCGCGACATTGCCCGTCGAGCACATGAAGACGGCGATTTCGCCTTGCTGGAACAAGGTCATCTGGTGGTTCGTGCTGGCGACGACGCCCTTGATCTGCTCTGGATTGTCCTTGAACAGCTTGAACACTGCCTCCATGTCATCAGGACCCTTGCCGAATATCTTGGCGAGTTCCGTATAGGCCATCACGCCGGTGTTGGAGGCGAAACCGGTCCAGGAGACAAGACCCTTGTAGACGGGGTTTTCGAACAGGTCGCGATAGCCCTTTGGCGCTGGCACAAGATCCGGATTATAGGCGATGCCATTAACTTCGACCGTGACGGTCGGGCCGTATTCGCCTTGGAATGCAGGATCAAGCATGTTCCAGTTCTTGAGCTTAGACGGATCGATCTTTTGGATCAGGTCATTCTCGATGGCGACGGCCATTTGGCCGGGCGACATCAGCGGTGTGTCGTAAGGAGGGTTGCCGGGGCTGGCCATGACCTTGGCAAGCTGGTCCTGCGCCATGGCGGGTGCGACCGTCAGATCGAAACCGGCTTCCTTGACGAGTGGCGTCAGTACCGTGCGATAGCCGTCTTCCCAGTTGCCCGGAAAGGTCGCAGCAACGGCTGTGCCACCGGCGGCACGAGCCGCGAAGGGGGCTGTGACGGCTACTGCCGCACCGGCAGCAAGCAATCCAAAATGACGTCGTGTGATGTTAAAGTCCTGCATCTGTTCACCTCTATTGTTGCTGTTCATTCACTGGATGCTTCCGGTTCGCTCGGAAAGGCGTGACACCTTGCGGTGTCAATCTCGGCAAAGAGCTGTGCTCCCGGCTCGGGAATGAATGTGGCCGGTCCACGCACCTGCGAAGCGCGTAGGCCCGTACCGTCCTCAAGAAGAAGATCGTGCACGAGCGTCGGCCCAAGAGGCACGGACACCGTCAACCGCGCTGGCAGCGCGAATTCACTCGGGTCTGTTGAAAGACGGACGTCTTCAGGGCGGACGGTGATGGTAACCTTTGAGCCAACGGTAAAGTTCAGCCGACGCGGCAGCACGATTGTCTTGCCGTTCGTCAGCCCAATGGTCGTTGCCTCTGCATCCAACCCCTCCACCGTGCCATGCAGCAGATTGGCCTGACCAATGAAGGTGTTGACGAAAAGCGTCTTCGGCCGGTCGTAAACAGCCATCGGCGTGTCGATCTGCTCGACATTGCCCTTGTTCATCAGTACGAGACGCCCGGCGAGGCTTTGCGCTTCTTCCTGATCATGGGTGACGATCAGCGTCGTGATACCGAGTGTCTTCTGCAGATGCAGAAGCTCGACCTGCAGATCGAATCGAAGCGCCCGGTCGAGCGCACCGAAGGGTTCATCGAGCAGCAGAAGCGAAGGCCGCCCGGCTATGGCACGGGCAACCGCCACGCGCTGCTGCTGGCCGCCGGACAGTTCACGCGGCAAGCGGTTGCCATAACCCTTCAACTGCACGAGCGAGAGCATCTCGTCCACCCGTTCCCTGCGTTGCGTCTTCGGCATCCGCTGGCAGGCCAAGGGATAAGCAATGTTCTCAGCGACCGTCAGATGCGGAAACAGAGCGTAATTTTGGAACACCATGCCAATGCCGCGAGAGCGCGCCGAAACATGGGCGAGATCCTGTCCACCGAGCTGGATCACGCCGCTCTTCGGCTGGATCAAACCGGCGATTGCCCGCAGCACCGTGGATTTGCCGCAACCGCTCGGCCCCAGCAGCGCTACGATCTCGCCAGCCGCAACCTCGAACGAGATATCGCTGATCGCATTCTGTCCGCCATAGCTATGGGTCAGGCCACGAACGCTGAGCTGCTTACCATCGCCTGCCTTCGAGCCCTCTACCATTGATATCCCTTTGCTTTGCCCGCTGCCGTCAAAGTTTTCTGCACCCGATGTTACGAGGCGAAGATGGGATCGATCAGCGATGTGGGTTTCTGTGTTGGTCATGCCAAGGGATTTGCAAGCTGCGTGCCAGTTTGCGATTTTCAACGGAAAGACATTATCAACATACTGATTAAAAATAATTCTTTCTGCTTTCTATCTTTGCGAATATCCATAATAATATTAAAGAGCATTTATTTTCGGATTTAAAAATTGTGCATTTCTGACCGATGCCGCTTATTCAATAAGCAGTATTTTAGTGCCAAAAGGGAAAAACTTGCCGTTGATTGATGGAAAGCAGGCAGCAGATCATAGCCGTCGCAATTTAAAAATTAGCGGAATACGCCGCGAAAGCAAAAACTTAGCCTATCGAGTGCCAACCTGCGGCATCGAGGTGGTTAGGAGGGATTGTTTTTTAATCAGTACTCTTACGAATTTTGATGCGAATATATGTGCGAAATCTTTTGAAACTCTCGATCTTAGAAATAAATCTTTGAAAACAATGCGCTGACTATTCACCCATCAAGCTGGCATGCAGATTGCATCTTAATTCCCGTGAATTCAAACCGATAAAAATCAAAAAGGGGATCGCATGCGCAGCTTCAAGAAAAATATCAAGAATGGCCTGGCCGGTATCGCTTTCGTATTGCTGGCCACATCGGCCCATGCCGCAGAAGGTCCCGCCATCAAGATGGTGCCGGATGCTGATGTCGCTAAACTGCCGGGGATCGCATTAGACAAGAAACTGGCGGATCGCTTGCCTCCTGCAATCAAGGACAAGAAAGTTCTCAAGGTAGCGACCGACCTGACGCCGCCGATAAGCTTCCAGTCGGAAGATGGCAAACTGATCGGCATCGATGCCGACATCGCCGCAGCACTCGGCGTCATTCTCGGCATCGACGTTCAGATGACTAATGTCGGCGCAGGTGCCGCCATCGTGCCAGCCGTTTTGTCCAAGCGTTTCGACATGACAATTTCCGGCATCAACGACGATGTCGAGCTGGAAAAGCAGGTCGATGTTATCGACTATATGTTCGACGCCACGACAATCATGACCATTAAGGGTAATCCACTCGGCATCAAGAGCATGGAAGACCTCTGCGGCAAGAAAGTTGCCGTACCAGTCGGCACGTTCCAGGCACGCCTGGTGGAGACAGCATCGGCAAAATGCGCGACACCCATGAACATCATGTCCATCCCGAAAATGCCTGACGTCTTGCAGGCCGTACGCACCGGCCGCGCTGACGCAACCGTCAACGGTTATGCCACGAGCGTCTACACCACGGAAAACCAGACCGGCAAGGGCGTCGGACTTCAAGCGCTGCCCGATGTGCGCCTAGCGGTCGGCTATCTCGGCATGCTGGTATCGAAGGACAATCCGGACCTGCGCGATACGGTCATTGCCTCGCTGCAACACATGGTCGATAGCGGTGCCTACAAAGCGATCATGGAGAAATGGGGTCTTGGCCCACTGGCCGTGACGACCGTCAAGTTCAACGACGCCGCCAGCATGCCGGTGAATTAAGCCATGGCCCTATTCGCTCAACCCGTCAGCATGGCCATCGCCCCACCGCTCGGCAAGCCGATGCGGTGGGGGCAGATCACAACAGGTACCAGCGCGATCCTCGCGCTGGTACTCGTCATCCTAACAGTCGCACGAAACCAGACTGTTCAATGGGGCGAAATTCCCCGCTATATGGTCGATCCGGTCATCCTCGACGGAGTCGTTCTGACCCTGCAACTGACGGCCGGTGCCATGGTGTTCGGCACCGCGTTCGGCTGCATCATCGCTGTCATGGCCACAAGCCAGAACATCGTTTTGAAAGCGATGGCCGTCGCCTTCGTCTGGTGGTTTCGCGGCGTGCCGCTCATCGTCCAGATCTTCTTCTGGTTCAACATCGCGCTGTTCATTCCGATGGTGGGCATCGGTACCTATTCCATCTCGATTAACGAGCTCGTCACCCCTGCCCTGGCAGGGTTTCTGGCACTTGGCTTGCACGAAGCGGCCAATATGAGCGAGATCATTCGCGGGGGATTGACCGCTGTGGACCGTGGCCAGCGTGAGGCGGCCTCATCTCTGGGCTTGCAACCCCTCCAGACGCTTCGAACCGTCGTCTTGCCACAGGCAATCCGCCTGATCGTACCGCCAACCGGAAACCAAGCCATCGGCATGCTGAAAGCCAGCGCCATCGTTTCCGTCATCGGCATGCAGGATTTGTTGACCCAGGCGCAGGCCATCTACGCGCGCAACTTCCTTGTCATCGAGCTGCTATGCGTCGCCTCGCTCTGGTACCTCCTCATCACGTCAATCGCATCCATCGGCCAGCATTTTCTGGAGAAGCGCCTCGCGCCAAAAGCCCGTGACGCTGGTGCACAGAAAGACAGCCCACGGGGCACCTGACACACAGCGAACTCAACCATCAATCAAACGGAAATGCCATTGCAGCAAATCCGATCTGGAAACATCAAGGAGCAGATCATGAGACTAGGCATCGACGGACAGAAACTGCCTGAAGCGAAAAAACGCGGACCACTCAAGAGCCTCGAACACGTCAAGGAACTCGGCCTCGGTGGCATCTTTTTCAGCACGGTCCTCGATATGAGCGAGACGCTGGACAAGGGCGAACTGGCCGATATCCGAGCGAAGGCTGATGAGCTTGGCCTTTACCTCGAAGCGGGCGTCGGTAAGATCAACCCCTATTGCAGCTCAGAGGCTCCGGAGTTTCGCGCGATCGGCGGTGGCGACGTCATCCTCGGTTTTACCCGCATGATCGAAGCGAGTGCGGCCATCGGCTGCCACGAACTCTGGGTGTCGCCGGGCAATTTCAAATCGGAATATCGCGGACGGCTGGCCAATGACCGCTTCCGCACCGATGTGACCTGGGACGAGCAGTTGCTGGGCATCGAAAAGGTCCTGCTGATACTCGCGCCGGTAGCGCGCGCGCACGGCGTCCATCTGAACATGGAAACCCACGACGAGATCACGTCGTTTGAAATCCTGCGGCTGATCGAAAAGGTTGGCGAGGATTGCATGGGTGTCGTCTTCGACACGGCAAACGGCCTGCAACGCGCCGAACACCCCGTTTTTGCCGCAAAACGTGTGGCGCCCTATGTCCGCCAGACCCACATCAAGGATGCCTATGTTGGTAACGCCACGGGTGGCCTAGACTTCCAGACCCGCCCCGTCGGTCGCGGCATTGTGAATTTCACTGAAATCATCCCCGTCCTCGCCAAGGCCAATCCCAACCTGAACCTCTCTCTGGAAGTCGCGGCCTCCGTCGAAGACAAGCCCCGCAAGGCCAATCCGCGTCAGTGCATCGAGATCAACGACCCCACCTGGCGCGCAGGCCACCCTGATCTGACGGCTGAGGAACTGGAAGCTTATCTCGGATTGGTTGACACATTCGAGAAACGTGTGGCCGCTGGGGAAATTCCTGATTGGGAGACCTATGAGGCCAGCCAGTATGGGTACCCGACCTATCAACATCAGTCCTATGGTTTCAACGAGGCCGTGACATTCATCAAGGATTCCGCAAGCCATATCGAAGAGGTTTGCCGAGACAGTGGAATTTCACTTTCGACGCCATCCAGAAAGCAGCAGGCGGCCTGAGACTCGCGCATTCTATCGACGACGTGTGTCACCAACTTTAAAAACCATGGGACGAACTGGATTTTAGGATTAAGCGCATATACGCAGGAATATTCCCATGAAAATAATCATATCGCTTGATCCGATCCGGAGATGACAATGAAGACCACAAAGCGACGTCTGAGCGCCAAGACCGCACCCAAGGCCAGCAGCCAGGTGGACACGGCCGAAACCGCCAATGACGACGTGACCGAGCGCATCCGCAACACACTGGCCGCAGCCATTGGTGAGGGCGCGCTCAAGCCCGGCGTCAAAATTCTGGAAGATGCCATTGCCGACCATTTCGGGGTCAGCCGCACCGTCGTGCGCGGCGCGCTGGGTGTGCTGGAGAGTGACCACCTTCTGGAGCGTAAGAAGAACCGCGGCACTTTCGTGGCAGAGCCCGGCATAGAAGAGGCAAGAGCCTTGTTTGAGGCGCGTCGTAAACTTGAATACGTCATCCTCGAACTCGTCATAAACCGCGCCACTATCGATCAACTGGATGCGCTGGAAAAACTCACCGACGAAGAAGAGCACATTCATCACCATGGCGATGAAAAGTCGAAAACGGTCCTATCCGGCAAATTCCATGTCGTTCTGGCAGAACTCGGCGGCAACGCCGTTATGACGGAAATGCTGTCCAAGATCGTCGCCCGCCTCTCTCTCGTCATGTCGCTCTACGAAGAGGAGCGGAAAGATGATTGTGGCGCCGATCACCATCGGTTGATCGTCACCGCCCTGAAAGGGAAGGACCTCGCAAAGGCGCAGCAACTGATGGACCATCACCTTGCAGACATCGAGGGCCGCGTACGATTGACTGAGGGACAGGGCGATAGACATACGTTCCTGGCCGTGCTGGAGAATTTTTCCTAATCGCGTCGTCTTAATGTTGGAGTTGTCTAATCGCGTTCACCCCGTCAAGTATTTTTCTCGCCTGATGGCACTGCCGGGTGCATGGTTGTCTTCGCGGGCGACATTTGCCGCCGCATGATAGGGTTTCGCAGGAGGAGTCTTCAAAATGTGGACGACGCACTCAACTGAACCAGCGGTGCAACCCCAACAGCGGAATGGCTCTACCCACGTCCCGGCAGGGACAGGCCCAAAGCAGCCAATGCTAGTCGCAAAAGTCGGTCGTGAAACACCGACTTTTGCGAGTGAGTTCCGCGACGAAGATTTCCCTGAAAGTTCAATCTAGGTGCTTCTATCGCGGAATCTAGGCAGAGCGTCCAAAAACTCTTTGAAGGAATGATGGCATGCACTTTTCAATGCCGAAACTCGGTGGGCCACGAGATTTTCCGGATTTCGATGCCCAACGAGCTCGATAAGGCACTGCTGAGCACTTTGACACCGTATTGGGATCGGAAAGTCCGCACAGAGAGGGCTGTCATGGCCTGACGGCGGCGATCAGGCCGGGAACGCCGACAAGGGTAATGGCTCTTTTGATGTTGTAGGCCAGCGCCGTCAGGCTGAACTCCCCGCGCACGTTTTCCAGCCTGCGCATCAGGAACGCGCCCTGATACATCCATTGTTTTATGGTGCCGAACGGATGTTCGACGCTTTCGCGCCGTTGGTCCAGAATGTCGGGCCGGGCGGCAAGACGCACCGCCATACGGTCGAGCACCGCCTCGTTCTCAAGGCGGGATACGCGACGGAAGCTTCTGGTGCAGCGTTCACGCAGGTGGCATGCCTTGCAGGCGTCGCGGTTGACGTAGTCGATCTTCACATTGTCGCGTGATTTCCCGAAGTGACGGGGTGAGAGCACCTGGTCTGCAGGGCAAAGGTAAATGTCCTTGCCCGGATCGTAGCGGAATTCCTCCTTGGAGAAGAACCCCTCGGCCACGGCCGGACCGCGGATCGGCTTGGGAACATAGGCTGTGATACCGGCAGTTTCACAGGCTTCGATGTCCTCGATCTTGAAGTAGCCTCGGTCTGCCACCGCATCGATCCTGTCGACACCGAGCGTGTCCATCGCTGCCTCGACCGTCGGGGCAAGAAGCCCCATGTCGAGGACCTGGTTGCAGACCTCCTGCTCGGCGATCAGCTTGTGCTTCACATCAACCGCGAGCTGGATGTTGTAGCCGACGCCGACCTTGGTCATACGGGCCATGGCACGGGCATCCGGATCGGTCAGCGAGATCTGGTCCTCGCCGGTGCGATCCAACTCGTCCAGCAGCGCCTTGTGGCGATCCCGCTTGCCTTTGATCGCCGCAATCTTTTCCGCGAGTTTGTCATCGCCGCGGCCGCAATCGCCGCCATTGCTGCTGGCTTTCTCCTCTTGCGCATCGCCCTCATCGAGCCGCTTCATGTAGTCAGCCAGTTTCTCATCGGCCTCGTTGATGAACTTGGTCAACGCTCCCCGTGTGAAGTTGCGATCTTTGTTGTTCACCGCCTTGATGCGCGTGCCATCGACCGCCAGCAGTTCCCGTCCGAACAGATCGAGCTGCCGGCACAGGATGACAAACTCCCGGAACACCTGTTTGAAGGCCGATCGGTTCACACGGCGGAAATCGGCGATGGTGCGGAAGTCAGGCTTCAAGTGCCGCAGTAGCCAGATTACCTCGATATTGCGATGGGCCTCGGTCTCCAGCCGCCGGCTGGATCGCACCCGGTTGACGTAGCCGTACACGTAGAGCTTCAAAAGATCGGCCGGATCATAACCCGGACGGCCGGTCTCCTTCGCAGCCACCCGCACGAAGCCTGCGGCAGCAAGATCGAGGCCATCCACGAAAGCCTCGATGAAGCGGACCGGGTTGTCCGGGCCGACGTAGTCATCAACCGCTTCCGGCAGAAGCAGCAATTGCGTGCGATCTGTTCCTGAAAGGTGTGCCATGGCAGAATCTAGCGCAAGAGAGTGCTATTTGGAATCAGCCAAGCTGTTTAAGGGAAAATTTATGTGAGCGACGAAATACATCTGGAATTACAAGCGATCGTCTCCAAGAGCCCCCCTGCTTTCTTCGGTCCTTGGCAACTGGGATGAGATTGCCCTGCCTGATTCCTGGCTTGTGGCTGGTGCTATCGCCCAAACGGTTTGGAACCACGTTTTTGGTTTCCCGCCCGCTTATGGCATCCAAGACATCGATATTGTTTATTTCGATCCCGATGATCTTTCCGAGGACTCGGAAGCCGAACACTCGGCTCGCATCCGAGCAGCACTCTCTGGATTGCCAGTCTGGATAGATGTGAAAAACCAGGCCAGAGTACACTCTTGGTACGAGGCTAAGTTCGGGTATCCAATTAATCCGTATACCTCGACAGCCGAGGCCATAACTACTTTTCCGACAACTGCGGCAGCAGTGGGGCTACGCCCTGGCCACGCGAACCTGGAGCTGTGCAGTCCATATGGACTTTCCGACTTGCTTGGTGCTGTCGTCCGCCCAAACAAAAAGCAGATCACACGCGAAATATACGAAAAGAAGATCGATCGCTGGATCAAATTGTGGCCCGAGCTCACGATCGTCGGCTGGGATCAATAATTGCGGCAAGCAGAGTTTTTGGACGGTCTGTAGGAGTTTTGCGACAGTCATGAGCGGGATCGAAGAAATATTGAAGGAGCGAACTTGTGCCTCCACACAGGCCACTCACGTGACTGTCGAAATGCGTCGAGCCAGCCAAGCGCCCCAGAACAGGCTGGAAAAGAACCGGAGTGGCGTCTCGAAACCGGCTCCCGTCAGCAAAGCGATTACTGCCTCTTCCGACCGGGGCGGCTCCGCACCTTGCAGAATCTTGCTCATCTTAGACTGGATTTCGTCCGGTCCAGCGTCGTTCATTCGCCAACGGGTAGCCCAAGCTGCCATAAGCAACGGCTGGGAAGCGTAAGCCCGGTAATTCCCTGCGATGACCAAGGGCGCGCCCGGCAGCAACCGCATTGCGATTTGCGCCAGAATATCCCGCTTCACCGCATCTCCCGGCAGATGGTGCAATACACCGATCATGATCGCTGCGTGGAATGATGGGGCTGGATCGATGTTAGCGACGGTGCCAAGAACAGTTCCCACCCGGTCGGACACTCCAGCGTCGACCAGATGTGTGCGCGCAAGTTCCAGCATCGGCGGCGACGGATCGACGGCGACAAAGGACCATTCCGGCTCCAGCCGCGCAGCGGCGATGATTTCACCCGCCGTTCCTCCGGCTCCGACAACCAGCACCCGCGCCGGCTGTCCTTCACCCAAAGCGGCAGACAACATACAAGCAGAAAGCTCATGGCAGGCATCATATCCTGCCAACGCGATCCGGCTCTGGCGTGCATATTCCCCGGCGCGAGACGCGTCGAATTTGCTGGCGGAATCCTCTGTCATATAACTCCCAGTCCCTTTTCGTCTTACCAGCCTTCAGAGGGCATTTCACCTGTCTCTCCTGCGTGTTGGAACGTTCATAGAATTCGGCAGGGATCTCCGCGTCGTTGATGTCACCGATGGCCGCGGACGTTCGCTGTGGCCTCGTTCCCGCCACCGCAGTATTCGCTTCCAGCCGGAACTTTCGTCTGTCGCGGTTAGCGGCCTCGACGGAATGACTGCCGTGATTCCTTTGCAGAATCCGAAAAGCCCGGTGGCTTGTTTCCCACCCAAGTCACGAATGCCCGCACCGCAGGGTCCTCCAAGATGGTTTCGATCGTGGAAAACTTCTTGGCGAGTTGGGCATCGGTAAAGATCGAATGTATCTGGTCGTGGCAGATACGGTGCAGGCAGACAGTTTTCTTTCCACCCTTGCTCTTTGGAACGAGATGATGCTCGTCTCTCCGATCCTCGGGGATGACGCGCTCGCACATCGGACAGAACACCGGCTCTGGCGTAGGCTCGTCCCATGAAGCTAGCTCATCTCTGTTCTTGCGAGCCAACGCTAGATCTTTCCTTGGTATAGACCCGGGATGCTGTCCCCGAGGATAGGTGCTAATTTCAACACGTTCACGCCAGTAGCACGAAACCATCAGAACCGTATGGCTTCTTTTGGCGGATACTGTTGAAAAACTCCAGCAGGCGGCTTTTGCTTCGGGCTCACTGAAATAGTATTGCGCATGCCAAGCTCCCCAGCTCGTCGGACGCAAAGTGGTTTCATCTCTCCCCCACCGTCAGAAAAGCATACCTGACGATCCGGGCAAGGCGCGCCCTTACCGATGCTCGGGGGAGTTTTTTCAACAGTATCGGCGCAACACTGCCAACGGAGCAGTTGGCCCGAACCGTTCATGAAGGGTGGATATTGAATGATGATATTTCTGCGGAAGATCATTCATCGAATAGCTCATGTTCAGTGTGTTCTGGTGCCAGACTTGAGATGTTGTTTTTAGAAACAGGAATGTTGGGTTATACGTCTGCCCACGCTGTAAACTCTGCCGCTCTGCGGATCGGCGTTGAAAACCACGTCGCGTGGAACTATTATTCCACGCTCGCGTGCCAGAATTTCAACACGCACTGCGTCGGCCAGTTCAATGAAGAAGGCAGCCGTAGCTCCAGACGACAGTATGACATCCAAAATTTCGTCAGCAGGGCGATTGACGGAGCCGATATGGGCCACCGTTGCGCTCCGGTGGTCAGCGCCGCATTGAAACCGAGCCAACGGTCAGCAATGGATTCAGCTGGTCCTTCCGGCCCGATATAGGCCAACTTCGAATGACCGAGTAATCCAGCCTTGTCTACCAGCGCGCGGGTGCCAGCGGCATAATCGCCGCCGACGTAAGGAACGGGTCCGCCGGCGTCCTCTCGTCGGCCAATCGCCACGAACGGATAATCTTCCGCAACCAGCCTTGCGAGTTCCTTGCGATCGAATTCGCGCCCGAGGACCAGGCACCCGTCGGCGATGCGCAAACGGTTGCCCTCGGAAAAAATCTTGCGATTGTTGCCAACGCCGGCACTGGTCAGGAGGAGCAAGTCGTAATTCTGCTGCTGCGCCTCTTCCTCGATGCCAAGCAGGAATGGCGTGAAGAAATCGGCCTGCGCGCTTGGAAAAGCGGGCTCGTACGTGAAGACGCCGAGGATGCGCTTTCGAAGCGCTTTTGAACCTGCGCTCAAAGCGACGTAGCTGTCCTCCATCAATCTCGTCGAACTCATTTTCACCGCTGGACGACACATTCCGCCCAACGGCAATTTCAAGATCGCCCTGTCAGACGGCCCCTGACATCAAAACGTCAGACTGCTGAAATGGCATGTTGCTGGCTGAAGAGTGACTGGCCAAGATGACCGGCGGTTCTGCGGCCATGAAACGCGGCTGAATGATCTCCTTCAGCATGATGCGCAGTTGCGGCCAGGGATCCTGCTCCAGTTTTAGTTCAGGATCTTTCATGACAAACATGCAATGGAGCTTAGCGGCGATCTCGACGAGATGGTAGGGCTGCATGACGAGCAACACACGTCCCGCAATTCCTTCTGACGTTTTGATGTCCTCTTCCGCCAGCAGTACTTCGGTGTAACCGATCCGCTGGTTGACTTTTTTCCATTGCCGCTGGCGTTGGCGTAACAGCGCCCTCGCCTGTGCCACTTGCTCTTTCCCGATAAGTCTTGTTAGCGCACTGATCTCTTTCAACGAACCCACGATCCGTGGCTCCGCCTCCCCGGCAACCTCAATCTTGACCTCGGAACGCGCGCCTACCTCGTCACGTAATTGCCGTTCGAGGTTTTTGCGTACGGCCGCGGCGTTCAGGCGCTGTTGATGGAGGTCCCACCATTTTGGCCAAAGCTCGCTCACGCGTGCTGGACCACTCACTGTGCGGCGGGGGATTTCGGCGAGGCGTTCTTCCAAAACGCGTGCCGCAACAGGCAAAAGGTTTCGCCGGTTGATCACATATGGCATTTTTTTCGAAGCGCAGCTCGTTGAGCCCTTTTTTCCGCGGGAAATTGTAGACAAAGTTCTGCTATTCTCAGAATCAGCCATGATCTAAGCTCCAGACAGCTAGGTTGTGGTTAGGTCGAGACTGGTGTTCCTAGCACCACCTCGGCCGCATTCAACAGATTTCCAACGAGTTTGGCCTCACTCGTAGATTATGTCAAGGTGTTAATGTGCTGACTGCTGATCAAATCCGAATGGCTAGAGCTGCTTTGAAATGGGGAGTGCGCGACCTCGCCGATCGGGCAAAAATCACACCGGCGACAATAACGCGAATCGAAGCCGGCAAGCCCAGCTATATGACGACTCTTGAAGCTATTCGTCTTGCATTCGAACAGGCAGGCTTGGAATTCATACCCGAGAACGGAGGCGGTGCTGGTGTCCGCTTTTCAAAACCACAGGATAAGAGCGAGTAGCGGTTTTCGGCTTCCTAGGGCCGGCCAGCCCACCAACTGACGGCCGCGCATCAGCCTGGCAGGCGCAGGTCTATCATGTTCGTGGCACAGCCCTTACGGAAGATGCCGAGAAGAGCATGAGAAACTAGAAAATCAGCTTTAGGACTGCCCATAACAAGCCACTATCTAGCGCAGCGATAAAAGCTACCAAATGCTAATAGCCGGTCATCTCAAGGTACCCCACTCCCGTCGTGCTACCTCCGACGGTGATCGGCCCCTCCCAATATGGCGGGGACGTTTGCATCCAAGACCGGTCGTTCAAAGGCTGGGTGGTGATATCCAGCGACTTCTTAGGGATCTGGATGCGCCATCCAACCGGGATGTCGCGACCTTCTACCTTGGCCAGTCGTATAGGCTCCAGACGAACGTCGTCCTTCGAAAGCGGTGTCGTTTGACCGTCTGCGGCAATCCAATTCGCCGAGATGTACCCTTCCTTGTCATCGCGGAGCCTGAAGGCCATCAGCTTCTCGCCCGTATCCAGATGGAGTGAGAACCAATCCCACCCGGTCTGATTGTTCGCAAGCGGCTGAGACGACCATTCCCGATCCAGCCACGCCTTGCCCGTGACCTTTACATCAGAGCCGGCAAGCTTGATGGATCCTGACACCTGATAGAAGGGTTGCGAGTAATAATAGCTGGCCTGGCCTGCTGCCGATTTGACGGAAAAGCCGCGATCTCCTTGCAGGACGAGAGGTCCGTTCGCCTTCAGGTTGAGGCTGTAACTGAAGTCGCTTCCATTGGCTGTGAGGGCAACGTCATCCAACTGGTCCGGGCCAGACGGTGTTGCGCCCTTCATCTGCCAATCATCGATCCAGGCTTCAAAAGGCGCGATGCTGACCCCTGCCTGCCCGACCCCTCCCCGGCCAAGACGTTCAGCAAAATAATGTTGGTCATCCGTGGTGAGAGCTGCGTGGCCGATCCAGACCTGGGGATCTGAAAATCCCTGGCTGTTTCCGGGTGCAAGCGCTGACCGAAACAGCGTCCATTGGGCGCCATAAATTTTGCCATCTTCGCCCTGAAGATTGGCTGTCACATACCACCATTCGATCCGATAATCGGGGTGAGCGCCGTGGTCTGCCGGAAAGGACAATGCGTGTCCTTGCCGAGGGACTGAGAAACCCTCTGCATCTGAGCCGAGCCCGGCGAAGCCTTGGCCCTGGCTACTGCCAGAGGAGACGGCCATGAATATTGCGGCCAGGATCGCGACAGACTTATTAGCGTTCATTGGCGAATATCCTGAGCAGATCGGCGGGGTTGATCGTGGCCAAGCGGCGAACAGGCACGGCGACCGATAAGCGAGCAGCAACAAACGCTATTGAGCCCAGCCAAACCCAATCCAGCGGGAAGACTGTCATCGGCAGACGCCAGCCGAAGGCCTGCACGTTGACGATTGCCAAGAGCACCCAGGCCAAACCAAGGCCAACAGGAATGGCGGCAAGAAATGTGGCGAGCCACAGCGCCAGAGTGCGGGCAACCTCATAAAAAGCAAGTTCACGCCGCCGAATGCCCATAGCCCAGACTGGTGCCAGTTGCGGAAGACGAATGCCGGAGAGTGTGAGTAAGCTGGCAAACATCGCAAACCCGGCGACGCCAAGCGTGAGCACATTCAAGGCGCCGGTGACGGTGAATGTCTGCTCGAAGATGGCCCTTGATTGTTGCTTGAGAGACGCCTGATCGATGACTGCGGTTTGCGGAAGGCCAAACTTGCTGACGATCTGCGCTTTGAGATCTTGAGCGCGGTCTGGCGGCACCCGAACGCCGTAGCGCAGTTTGGGGACATCGGGATAATGTGCGACCAGGCTGTCTATTCCGATGATGACCTGCCCTCTGGGATTGCCGTAATCCGAATAGGTTCCCACCACAGTGACGTTCCAGCCGCCGGGCATGGGGATGGTCTGCCCAAGCATTGCATCGCCGCGGCGCCACATCTGCTCATTGATGAGAGCGCCCGTGCCCGCAGCGATCTTGTCCCATGCATCTGCGTCAGCGACGATGAGGGGCCAGTGGTCTCGATAGGTTGGATCATCCGCCACACCGAAGATTTGCAGTTGCTCTTCCAGCACATCGCGCTCGACGCTCCAGATTGGGAGCACCGCTGTGGCGTGCTGTGGGAGCCATTCCCGAAGTCGTCTGGCTTGCTCCTCATCCTGGGCGGTGACGTAAAGTTCTGCTGCCAGCCGTTGATCCAGCCATCCCAGGAATGTCAGCCGGAAACTTGAGACCATGGTACCGACGCCGATATTAGCCGACAGTGCCAGCAAAAGCGCCATCAGCGCGAGCGACAGGCCAGGCAATTGCAGGCGGGTGTCTGCCCAGAACCATTGCATCAAAACCCCTTTGGAAAGGAGATCTGCCATGGACAGGCCGATGGTGAGAAGGCCCGGCAGAAGGAGGGCGGCGCCCAGCAGCAGGCAGCCCAGCACTGTGAAGCCAACGACAAGCCCGGACCCGATGGTAGCCAATATGACCCCGAGAGCCAGCAATGCTGCGGCCCCTGCGGCCTGATAGGCGAGTGTTCTTGCCGAAGCTCTTGCCCAGGCTCTGGGCTGGGCGGCCGTAAGGATGGGCAATGTCCAGACGCGCCACAGGCTTTGTGCCAACGAGATAGCCGTTCCGCCAAGCGCTATCGCCAGCCCTGTTGCCCACCACTCCGGTCGTATCGTCAACGAGCCGGGCACGCTTGCGCCATAGAGACCGCGCAGGGTTGTCGCCACGCCCGGCATGAGAGCCGAGGCGATGAAATATCCCATGATGACGCCGATGAGGCCGGAGATAAGCGCCAATCCTGCCAGTTCGATGAGCAGCATGGTTGTGAGCGAAGGTAGCGACACACCGAGGGACCGCAGAGTTCGAAACGTTCCCCGCCGCTGTTCGAACGTCAATCCGGTGGCGGAATAGACGATGAAAAGGCCGACGACAAAGGAGAGAAAACCGAACGCCGTGAGGTTGAGATGGAAGCTGTCCGTGAGGCGGGCGACATCCGGTTGATCGTTGTTTTCGTGCAGCGTCAGTTCGGGTGCGATGTTTTCGATCGGTACCAGTCCCGGCTTTTGTTCACGGGCGACGACAAGGCGGGTGATCTTGCCATGTGTCTCCAGCAGCCGGTCGGCGACCGAGATATCCACGAAGGCGACGTCGCCTGGCACTGTATCGGAGACCTTGATAGCCAAATCTGTTTTGCCGCGCAGCTTTTCTGCCGTTGCTGCCGAGACGACAAGTTGGCCGGGGGGCGAGAGGAACTCCACAAAATCAGGCCCATCAGAAACCGGCGCCACCCGCTCTTCCTTCGGCATGCTAAGCGAATCGATGCCAATCAGCCTGATGCGTGACGTGCCGAACCGATACATGCCCTCGATGACGGGAGAGACGTTCCACCCTGCGCGGCGCAGATTGCCGTAGGACCGGATCGAAATACCGGTGCCTTCCTTGGACACGACCTGAGACAAAGCACCCTGCTCCAGAACGGATGCGGCCCGATCATAGCTGGCGCGAGCTTCGGCGTTGATGGCCTGCACGCCGGACCAGAGCGCCGTTGCCAGCGCGATGCCCATCACCAGTGTCAGCAATTGCAGCGGCTTGCGACGCCAATGTGACAGCAAGGCCGTGAACGCGACAAGCTTCATCCGACAATCCGACCGCTGCGCAGGACGACTTTCCGATCAAGCCGATCCGCCAGCCTGGACGAATGGGTGACGAGGAGAAGCGCGGAGCCTGCGTTACGTGCAAGCGACAGCATCAGATCCAGCACCGTATCGCCGGTCGCTTCATCAAGATTTCCCGTGGGCTCGTCTGCCAGGATGAGAGGAGGTCTCGCCGCGAGCGTGCGCCCGATCGCGACACGCTGTTGTTGGCCGCCGGAAAGCTGTTCCGGATATCGGGCTAGGTAAGCGCTCAAGCCCAGTTCTTCCGTGAGGGCGGCTTCCCATGCCGGGTCGTGTCTGTCGGCGAGCTTGGCGTGAAACGAAATATTTGCTGCGACATTCAGCGACGGAATCAGGTTGAATTGCTGAAACACGAGGCCAACTTGCGTTCGGCGATATCTGGCACGCGCCCCATCATCAAAAGACGCAAGATCCTGCCCTCCCATCATCACCGAACCGCCATCCGCATGATCGAGCCCTCCCGCCAGATGAAGGAGCGTGCTCTTGCCACTGCCGGACTCGCCCGTCAGCGCCACGCTCTCACCGGCCGCAACATCAAGGTCGATACCTTTCAGTATCTCGATTGTTCCTTCAGTGGTCGTGTAGGATTTGCGAATGCCAGTAAGGGATAGGATCATTGAGGCCTCACGGGGCGATGTTTAATCTCGACGCTATCACGTTCATGGCCGTGTTTGAAGAAACCAGGTGATGCCGTTCTTCAGTTGTAGCCGTACCCTAATCCTAAATCGCGGTTGGCCTGCGGTTTGTGAAACCGGTCATGCAGGCGGGAACGGTCTTTCTTTTCGACTACTGGAACTGCTGCGGCGCATCCCACTTCACGGCGAGCGAGCGGCAGCACACGAAGTTTTCTCTCCACCGAATGAGTTTTAATTCAAGCACTATGCACTATGCACTATGCGCTATACGCCTGCCATGGTGCAATGTTCATTGCTCCTCCCAGGGTTCCAGAGGTAAAGGGTTGCCAGTCTTTCGCTTATGACGCGGATCGCAAAACTTCTCGGGACGGCTTAAGTCATCAACCCACACTCGCTGATGTGCTCGACCGCTTCACGACCCGACCACCTCCTGCGACGCGCGCTCTTGCCGGCGGCATAAGCGCAGACGCTTCCTCATTCCGCTGTCTTAACTTCCTGCCCGAAATTTCGGGATGAGACTAGAGACAAACCTCCGAGCTCGCGAGGGTTTTGTCGCGGTCATTTCGAAGGAGCATGCAAGTTCGCGCAACGTTTCCACGTTCAGATTTGATATTGGGTGAGTTAAGAATACATCAGGCTCGGATGCCAGAACCTCGGCTATCGACATTGAGGTGAAATGCTTTTTGGTTTCGTCTGGTAGTCCGTGGACCCAAGATCTTAAAAGCCAATGCAGTGTAAAGATAGGATGCCCCGCGCCTTCACTCGATATATCCCCAATGTCCAAATCATCTTCGAAAAGACGCCGAATGCCCTGATGAGTCGCATTAAAATAGTGGTGGGGGTATCCGTGATATGGTTGAAGGAAAGGGACAGAACAGAAGAGTTCGCCTCCAGGTTTCAGCACCCTGCTAATCTCCTGGGCGCAAATAAATGGGTCGCGAACGTGCTCGAGGACGGCAATGGACACAACGGCGTCGAAGGAATTATCTTTGAAAGGAAGCCGTTCGCCGACGCCGATGACATCGGTGGTGTCGTAATCGACGATCTCATAATTAACAACGTTGTGAAAATACTCGGGACGACGACCACAGCCGCAATCTAACACAAGGTCATGACGAGAAATCATTTCCAGAGCTTTGCCCGCGTAACCGTGAGCAGAAATATTGTCCGTCCTGACAATACGCATGGACTTTCGCAATTCAGAAGTAAGAAAGTTCAACTTCCCGTCCTTCTGCGTCATCTTCATATCAGTCCGAAGCAGAGGTTCGATTTTTTGCAGTTTCGCTTTCCTTGCTTCAGCGATTTTTTCAACGCCGTAACGAAACTTCCTGCCTTCGAGCTTGCCGTGCTTTACGAAATGTTCTCGTCCCGAAGAAAAATGCCCCACGCCGATCGACGCAGCAACATCAGGGTTGGATTTCAGATAAAGGGCTTCGTCAAAGTTAACGTCATCGACCAACTCCTCTACAGCTATGCTTCCTCGCAAAATATCGCTCTCCCTCAATTGCAAAACTCATAGTTTCAACCGTCATACAGATGTCGGCTGGCAATAAAACCCACGACTTCGTAAAAGACCACAAATTAGCCGCTATGTGTATTCCGGATATCGAACTTTGCCATTGCTTTAGTAAATTATCTTTTCTCGACACGCTTTATATTGAAATAAGAGCTGGCTCGGGAAATCT
>UCJU01000042.1 GCA_900472925.1 Hyphomicrobiales bacterium | reverse complement strand
TCTCAGATTTTGGTTTCACTCCAGGCTGGCGGTGGCTTTCATGACTGCTTTGGCGACCTCGTTGAAACTCATTTTAATCCGAACCTGTTGGCCGTTGACGAAAAACGATGGCGTGCCGGCGACTCCGAATTTTTTGTTCGCTTCGGTTGTCGCAGCATTGAGCTTGTCGAGATAGGCCTGATCGGCGACAGCGCGATCGAAACCCGTGCGGTCGATGCCCATGCTACCGGCGATCTCGCGCAATGCATCCTCGGCATTGGCGGCGCCGGCAATCTCATCGAATTTCGTCATGAAGGACGATACCGTCTCGTCGAATTTGTCTCGGCCCCGCGCATTCGCCAGCATGAAGATGACGGCATCCACCGAGTTTCGCACGAAGGGCCGGTACGCGATCTTCAACTTACCCGATGCGACATATGTATCCAGCAGTTTCGGCAGGTCTCGTTCATGGAAGTCGACGCAGTGGCTGCAGGTTGGGGAGGAATAGACGACCAGCGTGACTGGAGCGGTCTTCTGCCCAACGAAGCTGTCCTGGAATACGGCCGGGGTCATCAAATCCTGCACGGGTTCGGCCTCGGCCGATGTCACGCATCCTAAGGCAATGCCGACGATCACGGCCATCATACGAAACGTCATGTCTTCTCCTGTTCGGTTACAAAAAAACACTCCGCCATGAGCACTGCCGGAGTGTTTCGATCATCAGTCGGCCTTGAGGCAGGGCGAGACGAAGAGCGAGCGGTCGAGAGTGCCCTTGATCGTCTTGGCCGCGACCAGCAGCCACATGNNGGCACCATCGTTGAGAGACGAAGCGTGGCGACGGCAAACACGCCAAGCGGGAAGGTATAGCCCCACCAGCCGATATTGAATGGCAGGCCCTCGCGAAGGTAGCGCAGGGTGATCAGGACAGCAGTCGCCAGCCACCAGATGCCGTAGCCCCACAGGAGGATCGCGCCGAGGAAGCTGGCGCCACCGAAGGCCGGAGCAACGCTCGCCAATCCATTCGCCGACAACACGGCGGGTCCGGTCTGGCTCATGACGAGAAGACCAAGGGCACCGGTTCCGATCGGGCCGAGAGCCAGCCAACTCGAGGCGGCCATGTTGACATGCGGAAGCTTGTGGACCGCCATGCGCAGGAAAAGGATCACAAGCACGCTCATGGCCAGCGGAACCGAGCAGGCCCATAGCACCAGGCTGGTCATCAGCACCGTCAACTGCGTTTGAGCGTCGGCGATGTGGGGCAAAAGCAGGCCACCGCTGACGGCCGCCACCTCGCTCGCCACGATCGGCAGCAGCCATACCGCCGTCATTTGGTCGATCGAGTGCGATTGGCGCGTGAACATCATGAACGGGATTGCAAGACCGCAGGCCAGCGACAGTGTGACGTCGATCCACCACAGCGTCGTTGCGATTGCCACCGCCGTGTCGCCGATATGCGGGATGCCATAGATCAGGAAGCCATTTATAATCGTGGCCAGTCCCATCGGGATGCAGCCAAAAAACATCGACACGACAGAATGCGAGAAGACGCGGCTTGCCTCATGAGAATAGAGCAGCCAGCGTGCAGTGTAGAGCGTTGTGCAGATGGCAAACAACAGGATATTGAAGAGCCAAAGCGCCTGACCGATCGCGAAAAGCCACGGATGCCCAGGAAACTGTGCGAGAGCGACCGAAAGGATGCCGGTGCCCATCGTGGTCGCGAACCAATTTGGCGTAAAGTTCCGTATGACNNAGTTTTGCGGCGGCAACTTCGAAAGCCGCGTGAAGGCGGTCGCGCAGCGTCGGCGAGGTATTGATCAGCGTCGGACTCGGATGGGGGCAGAGGATCACCTCGAGGCCGGCATCCACCAATACCCCTTCAGCACCGCTCGCCACCGCGCCCGCCAGGATGGCGACACGTAGGTTCGGCAGCAGCGGCAGGAGGCCTGCAAGTCCCATGATGCCCTCGCGCCGCTCGCTGGCCACGATCGAGCTTCGGGTTGCGCGGACCCACGGGACCGTATTCCACAGAACGATGTCTCGGCGCGATATCCCTGCGCCAGTCAGTGCCTTGCGCAGGTTCTTCGCCGTGCCGGTCGGGTTATCGATCGAAACGAAACGCTGGCCGCGTTCAACCGGACTTGGTCCAGGCGTCTCCAAAAGGATCAGCAGTCTTGCGCTGATACCGCCATCGTAGGGATCGAAGTTCGGCATATCCCGGTCGGAGTTAAGCTGAAGGTGCTCCCGGAAGGCGTTCAATGGCTGCATATGCGCGCTGTCAAGCGCGGCCAACCGCTCCTCGCGTCGATGCTCGTGCCAGAGCGTATCAGGTCCGCGATAGGTCATCGTGTCTATTCCGACAACAGGGCTTCGAACGCATCGGCCGCCTTGGAGCGATACCGCTCCTTATGCCGGAGCAGGAAGAATGGGCGCGGAAGCGGAGAAGCATTGGCCTCGACCAGCAGGCCGCTGTTGAGTTCGGTCTGGGCAGCACTTCGCGATGTCAGTGTTGCCCCCATGCCGGCCTCGACTGCGCCGAGCACGGCCTCGTTTCCGGGCAGGACAATTGCAACGTTCAACGCCTGCAGCTTCAATTTCTCTTTCGTCATCATCGTCTCGAAGGCGAGCCGTGTTCCCGATCCGGGTTCGCGAAGAACCCATGTCGCGTCTTCAAAATCGGCCTTTCCGAGCTTTTTGCCTTTGGCCCATGGATGAGTTGGCGACACGACGAGGATCATCTCATCCGTGGCGATCATGCGCGACGACAAGGCCGGTCTGTCGACCGCGCCCTCTACAACGCCGAGCTCAACCCGCCCTGCCTCAACCGCGTCGCCTACCGCCTCGGTATTGCCGATCCCGACGTCGAGACCGAGACCAGGATAGCGTGTGTG
>UCJU01000032.1:12950-136122 GCA_900472925.1 Hyphomicrobiales bacterium | reverse complement strand
GGGGTGAGCCACACCCGCTGCCGCTCCAAGTCTGTTCTCAAAACTCACTTAAATTCAGGAAAATCAAAACCATGGCGGCATTTCATGAGGTGCGGTTTCCGTTGCGGCTCGCGTTGGGCACCAGTGGGGGGCCGGTGAGGCGGACGGATATTGTCAATTTGTCCAACGGGCGGGAGAACCGGAACCAGCGGTGGCGGAATTCGAGGCGGGCCTATGATGCGGGATCCGGGGTGCGCTCGGTGAGTGACCTGTATGCGGTGCTGGAGTTTTTCGAGGCGCGGGGCGGGCAGCTTTACGGGTTTCGGTTTCGCGATCCCGTGGATTTCAGGTCCTGCCCGCCGCTGGCGGTGCCGAGCGCGATGGACCAGCGGATTGGCACGGGTGACGGCGTGACGGCCGCGTTTCAACTGGTGAAGACCTATGCCGATGTGGGCGGCGGGTGGACGCGCAGCATTGCCAAGCCCGTAGAGGGTTCGGTTCAGGTGTCGGTGAACGGTGTGGCGACGGTGAATTTTAGCACCGATGACGTGACCGGGATCGTGACGTTTGCGCCAGGGCATGTGCCCGCAGCAGGAGCGGCTGTGCGAGCGGGTTTCGAGTTCGACGTGCCTGTCAGGTTCGATATCGACCGCATCGATGTCAGTCTTGCGACCTTCGAGGCCGGGCGAATCCCTTCGATTCCACTGGTGGAGATTTTGCCATGAAGACAGTGCCAGAGGATTTTGCCGCGCATCTGCAGGGCGAGGCGACGACGACGTGCCATTGCTGGAAGGTGAGTTTGCGCGACGGCACGGTGCTGGGTTTTACCGAGCATGACGAGGCTCTGACCTTTAGAGGCGTGACCTATCTGGCAGCGAGCGGTTTTCAGGCGGGCGAAAACGACAGCGAAACGGGACTGGCGGCTAGCAGCGGCGAGGTGGCGGGCGGATTTTCCAGCGAGGCCGTGAGCGAGGATGATCTGGCGGCGGGCCGATATGACGGCGCGCGCGTGGAGCTTTTCCGCGTCAACTGGCAAGTGCCGGAACAGCATGTGCTGCTGAAGGTGCGCGAGATTGGCGAGGTCAAGCGTGCCGGTGGTGCCTTCACGGCGGAGTTGCGCAGTTTCGCCCACAGGCTTAGCCAGCCGCAGAGCCGGGTCTATGGACGGCGGTGCGATGCGGCGCTGGGGGACGCAAGATGCGGGGCTGATATTGCGGCGTTTCGGGCGAATGGCGCTGTGGTGTCTGTGGATGGAAGCGGGCAGATGGCGGTGTCTGGGCTTGGCGCTTTTGCGGAAGGTTTCTTCCGGCAGGGCAAGCTGATGTTTTCAAGCGGCGAAAATGCAGGTCACAGTTTCGATCTGGATGACCATGCGCTGCGTGACGGTGTGGTAAGTTTGAACTTCTGGCTGCCGCTGGAGGTGTCACCGAAAGCGGGCGACGCTTTCACGGTGACGGCGGGGTGCGACAAGAGCTTTGCGACCTGCAGGGCGAAATTCGCCAATCACCTGAATTTCAGGGGCTTCCCGCATATACCGGGGGCGGACTTCGCCTATGCCTATGTGACAAGCCGGACGCAGCATGACGGCGGAGCGCTGTTTTCATGAGCGATATCGGTCAACGGGTTCTGGCGGTCGCCGAGGCATGGATCGGCACGCCGTACCGGCATCAGGCCTGCCTGAAGGGTGTGGGCTGCGATTGTCTCGGGCTGGTACGCGGTATCTGGCGCGAGCTTTACGGGCAAGAGCCGGAGTTGCCGCCGCCCTATGCGCGCGACTGGGCAGAGCGTGGTGGGGAGGACCGGCTGATGGCGGCAGCAGAGCGGCATTTCCAGCCGGTTGCCCACATGGCAGACGCGCGACAGGGCGACGTGCTGCTGTTTCGCTGGAAGCCCGAATTTGCGGCAAAGCATGTGGGCATTCTGGCCGATGCCGATCATTTTATCCATGCCTATGAAGCCGCATCGGTGCTGCGCTCGGCGCTGGTGCCGTCATGGCGCAGACGCATTGCTGGCGTTTTTCGATTTCCCAGAGGTGACTGATGGCAACCCTTGTTCTACAGGCGGCGGGCGCTGCCCTTGGCAGTATTTTCGGACCAGTTGGTGCCATCATCGGCAGGGCGGCGGGGGCTTTGGCGGGGAGTGCAGTCGATAGCGCGCTGCTCTCATCTTCCAAAACGGTACGCGGCGCGCGGCTTTCGACGGCCCGCATTCCCGGCGCCGAGGAAGGGGCTGCGATTGCGCGGGCCTATGGCACGGTACGGATTGGCGGCACGCTGATCTGGGCGACGCGCTTTGAAGAGAGCGTGACGCGCGAGCGGCAGGGCGGCAAAAGTACCAGCCGCAGCGCCACGACCGTGGAGACATTTCGATATTTCGCCAATTTCGCTGTGGGTCTTTGCGAAGGCGAGGCAGCAATGGTGCGGCGCGTGTGGGCCGATGGGCAGGAGCTGGATCTGACCGGCATCGAAATGCGGTTCTACCCCGGCAGCGATACACAGCGTCCCGACCCGCTGATCGAAGCCAAGCAAGGGGCGGGAAATGCGCCTGCCTATCGCGGCCTCTCCTATGTGGTGTTCGAGCGGTTGCCACTGGATGGCTTCGGCAATCGCATTCCACTGTTGCAGTTCGAGGTGGTAAGGCCCATCGGCAAGCTGGAGGGGCAAATCCGCGCCGTGACGGTGATACCGGGGGCGACGGAGCATGGCTATGCGACGGTTGCTGTTTCTGAAAAGTCGGGAGCTGGCGAAAGCCGTGTGATGAACCGTCACACGCTGGCGGCGACGACCGACTGGCAGGCCTCCATCGACGAATTGCAGGCGCTGTGTCCCAATCTGACAAGCGTTGCGCTGGTGGTGGCGTGGTTCGGCACGGATATGCGCGCTGGGGAATGTCGCATTCTGCCGGGTGTCGAGACGGGCTTTCGTGACCGCGAAAGTTCCACATGGTCTGTTGCAGGCGTGGAGCGCGGGCAGGCAAGGCTTGTCAGCCAGCGCGATGGTGGCCCGGCCTATGGCGGCACCCCAAGCGATACATCCGTGCTGCAGGCAATTGCCGACCTGAAGGCGCGTGGCCTGAAAGTGTGCCTCTATCCTTTCGTAATGATGGATGTGCCAGCGGGCAATGCTTTGCCCGACCCCTACGGCAAGGCGCAACAGGATGCCTATGGCTGGCGCGGCAATATTACATGCCACCCGGCGGCGGGGCAGGTGGGCAGTGCCGACCGCACGGCGGCAGGGCGAGCGCAAGTATCGGCTTTCTGCAATGGTGCCGACGGGTATCGGCGCATGGTGCTGCATTATGCGGCGCTGGCAAAACAGGCGGGCGGGGTGGATGCGTTTCTGATCGGATCCGAATTGCGTGGGCTGACGAGGGTGCGCGATGAGGCGAGTGCCTTTCCCTTCGTGGAAGAGCTTGTGCGGCTTGCGGGGGATGTGCGCGCCGTTGTGGGCGCTGCGACGAAGCTGACCTATGCCGCCGACTGGAGCGAGTATTTCGGATATCACCCGGCGGACGGTTCGGGCGATGTGTTCTTCAATCTCGACCCGCTATGGGCGAGCGAGCATATCGATGCGGTCGGTATCGACAATTACATGCCGCTATCCGACTGGCGCGACGAGGACGTGCTTGACGGTAACCCCGATGGTTTTGGAGGCGCGGACGATGCGGCGGGGTTTGGTCGCAGCATCGAGGGCGGTGAGGGCTTCGACTGGTATTACGCCGGTGATGCGGACCGGGCGAGCCGCAAACGCAGTGCCATTTCCGACGGGCTGAAGGGCAGACACTGGGTCTATCGCAACAAGGATTTGCGTGGATGGTGGCAGAACCGGCATTATGACCGGGTAGGTGGCTTAGAGCGTGCGACGCCAAGCGCCTGGGTGCCGGGCATGAAACCGTTCTGGTTTACGGAGCTGGGCTGCCCCGCGATCGACAAGGGCGCGAACCGGCCCAACACCTTCATCGACCCGAAATCGTCTGAAAGCGCCTATCCCTATTTTTCCAGCCGCATGCGTTCCGACAGCCAGCAGAGACGGTTTCTTGAAGCGCATCATGACCACTGGGCGGGTGGCTCTGTACCGGCTGACATGGTCGACCCAGCCAGGGTTTTCGTCTGGACATGGGACGCGCGTCCCTATCCGGCCTTTCCGCAGAATGCCGAGACGTGGAGCGATGGTGCGAATTGGCGCACCGGCCACTGGCTGAATGGCAGGCTCGGCGCGACCACTCTGGCCGATCTGATTGCGGCAGTGCTTGGCGATCATGGGTTTGCGGATTTCGACGTTGCCGCTGTGACAGGCGATGTGATCGGTTATGCGCAGGGCGACGTGACGGCGGCGCGCAGCCTGCTGGAGCCGTTGCTGGAAGCGTTTCAGGTGGATGTGATCGAGGACAGAGCGAAGCTTCGCTTTGTCTCTCGCGGACGGGCGGCGACGCGGACCAAGGTCATCTCGGCCTATGCGGATATCGAAGACGCCGCGCTGTGGTCCGAGGCGCGCGGGCACGAGAGCGATTTTGCGGCAGAAGCGGTGCTGACAGTCTATAATCCGGTGCTGGATTACGAGCAGGCGAGCGTGCGCTCCCGGCGCATTGACAACGCCGGAAACCGGGTGCTGCGCTATGACCTCGGCGCTGTACTGGCACAGGAGACAGCGCAGAATGCGGTGGAGGCGTTGCTGCGTGACAACCGGTTGGCGCGCCGCACGGTAAGTTTTTCGATATCTCCGACCGAGATCGCACTGGACCCCGGCGACTGCGTCGAGCTCAGCGGTGGTCCCAGAGGGCGGTTTCTGGTGAGCCGGGTCGAGGATGGCGATGTAAGGCGCATAGAGGCGCGGGAATTCGCGCCATCGGCACTAGCACTTTCCGGCGATGCTGAGACACCGAGAGCGGGCGGTAGCAATGCGTCGAGCGGGTTTGATCCGGATATCGTGCTGATGGATTTGCCGCGATATGAGGCGGGTGAAGCGCCGGGCTTTGCGCGAGTTGCCGCATATGCTCGGCCATGGCGACGAATGGCGCTGTCCGTTTCTGCCGGGACCGAGGGGTATGAGGCGCGGGCGCTGCTGGACCAGCCTGCGAAAATCGGTGCGCTTGCGACAACCATGCCGAGGGGATTTTCCGGCAGGTTCAATCTTGCCGGTGCCATCGAGATCACGCTGCCTTACGGCGATCTGGCGTCGGCCTCCGACCTTTCCGTGTTGAATGGCGGCAACCGCATTGCCATTCGCAGCACAAACGGGACCTGGGAAGTGGCTGCTTTCGCCAATGCCGAGGAGGTGTCGGCGAAGCGCTGGCGGTTGACGCGGCTTTTGCGAGGACTTGCCGGCACCGAGGACGCCATGGCGGCGGGTGCTGTCGAAGGGGCCGAGGTCGTTGTTCTCGATGCAGGCGTCGTGGCGATGGGGCTACGCGCAGAAGAACGCGGCCTGCAACTCAACTGGATCATCGAGGCGGCAGGCGTGCACATCTCAAGCGTCGGGCCATTTGCCTATGCAGGCGGAATACGGTCGGAAACCCCGCTTGCACCGGTGCATCTGCGTGGTGTGCGAACGGTCGATGGCGTGCGCCTGACATGGGTGCGGCGCGGGCGGTTGGAGGCCGATGGCTGGGATGCTGCCGATATTCCGCTCGATGAAGCTTCCGAAGGATACCGTGTCGAGGTGCTGTCCGACGACGTGGTCGTCCGCACGATGGAGGTCAGCGACGCCAGCTGCCTCTATGCCGCCAACGATGAGATCGCCGACTTCGGTGTGGTGCAGAAGACGCTTTCGGTGCGGGTGCGCCAATTGGGCCGGGCGGTGCCGCTGGGCATGGCCGCCAGCGCGCGCCTGAGCCTTTGAACTTCACAATAACGTCAACCGAGAAAGGGTAGAACATGGACACTATGAAGGCCTGGTATCAGTCGAAAACCGTTTGGGGCGCCCTGATTGCAGTGGCTGCGCCGCTGTTGCATGTGGTGGGCTTGAACCTGCCTGCGGGCTTCGAGAACGAGCTGGCGGAAGGGCTTATGACGGTCGCGGGCGGTGTGGGCGGCTTGATTGCGCTGTATGGAAGATTGGCGGCGACCAGCACAATCAGGTAAAAAGGATTGCGCGGTAACGGCAGTGCGAGTGGACCAGACCCACTGCCGTTCACCACAACCCTCGCATTCACGACCGCTCACATTCATTTGCCATTCAGACGCTTTGCGATACATATTCGGGCAAGAATTCGTTTCGACGTGCATCCGATTTTTCCTTGGAAGTTTTTGCAATGGCATCACCTCTCATCATCGCGACGCTTGCAGCCGGTCTCTCCGGCTTTCCTGCGCCGCAAGCTGATGTGCAGGGTGCGCCAGCCCCGGCGCGGGTACAGCAGGTTGCAAGCGACTGCACCTCCGCGGTTTCGCGCGTGGTGCGAGAGACCGGTGGCCAGCTTCTTTCGGTCTATCCATCCAATGACGGCCAGAATTGCGTCGTGACCGTGCTGGTGCAGGGCAATGGCGAGCGCCCCCGCAAGGTGACGATGCGCGTACCCATGTAGACCGTCGCCATCCCCCAAAATCTGATGTAGAGATGATTTGAATGACCGCCACACTGCAGAAGTGGCGGGTGGAATGAAGAGGGACGGACGATGCGCATTCTTGTGGTCGAGGACGATACCAACCTCAATCGACAGCTGACCGACGCGCTGAAAGAAGCGGGTTACGTCGTCGATCAGGCCTTCGATGGCGAAGAGGGGCATTATCTCGGCGATACCGAGCCCTATGACGCCATCGTTCTCGATATCGGCCTGCCGCAGATGGACGGTATTACCGTTGTGGAGAAATGGCGTGCCAGCGGCAAATCCGTGCCGGTCCTCATTTTGACCGCGCGTGACCGATGGAGCGACAAGGTGGCAGGCATCGATGCCGGTGCCGACGACTATGTGACGAAGCCCTTCCATGTGGAAGAAATTCTGGCGCGGGTGCGCGCGCTGATCCGCCGCGCTGCGGGCCATGCCTCCTCCGAAATCGTCTGTGGTCCGGTGCGGCTGGACACCAAGTCTTCCAAGGCGACCGTCAATGGTACGACGCTGAAACTCACCTCTCACGAGTTCCGTCTTCTGTCCTATCTCATGCATCACATGGGGGAGGTCGTGTCGCGGACCGAGCTGGTCGAGCATATGTACGATCAGGATTTCGACCGTGATTCCAACACGATCGAGGTTTTCGTTGGACGCCTGCGCAAAAAGCTGGGCGTCGATCTGATCGAGACCATCCGCGGCCTCGGTTACAGGATGCAAGCACCCGCAGATGCGAAGTAATTCACTCACCGCACGCGTTTTGCTGCTGGCCTCGGCATGGTCTGCCCTGGCGCTGGTGGTGATCGCGGTGGTGATTTCCACGCTCTACCGACAGGGCGTGGAGCGCAGTTTTACCGATCTGCTGCGCGCACAGCTCTACAACGTCATCAATTCCGTTACCGTTTCCAATGAAAACACGCTGGCCGGTAGCCCTCAGCTTGGCGATCTCCGGTTCTCGCAGCCCGACACTGGCTGGTACTGGGTGGTGGAGCCATTGGGCAATTTTCAGACGGCGCCGCTGGTCTCGTCATCTCTCGGCGTTTCGGCGCTGCCGGTTCCCAGCATTCTGGATGTGCCTTTCGACAATCGCTACGAGCGTTATTACGTTGTGACCGACGAGGCCAAGAACCGTGTGCAGGTGGCCGAGACGGAAGTGGTGCTTGACGGCGAGGGACGTGCGGCGCGCTTTCGCGTGACGGGCAATCTAAATGTCGTGGAAGACGACGTCAGTGACTTCTCCAATAGCCTCTATCTGGCGCTTGCCGTCTTCGGGGTCGGCAGTCTTGTGGTGAACGGCCTTGCCATTCTCTACAGCTTGCGACCGCTGGACCGCGCGCGTGTCGCACTGGGCAAGATCCGTGGCGGCGAGGCAGAGCGGCTGGAAGGGGAATTCCCGCGTGAAATCCAGCCTTTGGCAACCGAAGTGAATGCGCTGATCGAAAGCAACCGCCGTCTTGTGGAGCGCGCGCGCATGCAGGTGGGAAATCTGGCCCACTCGCTGAAAACGCCGATTGCCGTTCTCCTGAACGAGGCGCGCACGCTGGACAGCCATCATGGTGATCTGGTTCGCGGCCAGGTGGATGCGATGCAGGCGCAGGTTCAATCCTACCTTTCCCGTGCCCGCATTGCCGCGCAGCGCGGGTCCATTCTGGCACGGGTGGAGGCCGAACCGGCGCTGGAGCGACTGGTGCGCGTGATGCGCCGTTTGAATCCGGACAAGACGTTCGTGTTGGATATGCAGCAACCGGGCACAGTTCTGGCAATGGAGCAACAGGATCTGGAAGAGGCAGTCGGCAACCTTCTGGAAAATGCGTCGCGGTTTGCCGATACCAAGGTTGTCATCACCGTCATGCCTGGTTCGCATCCGTCATCCGACCCGGATGTGACCCGCAGGTCCTGGCTGACATTGCTGGTGGAAGACGATGGGCCGGGGTTGGAGCCTGACCAAATTACCGAAGCGATGAAGCGTGGCAGACGTCTGGATGAAAGCCGGCCGGGGACCGGGCTTGGTCTATCCATCGTCAGCGAGGTGGTTTCCGAGTACCACGGTACCTTTGCGATGTCGCGCAGCCCGCTGGGAGGGCTGAAAGCCGAACTGCTTCTTCCCGGACTTTCGAAAGAGCTTGCATGACGGCCAAAAACTGGCAAGACATTTCGTGACGCATGACCGCGCCAGAATGGCGCGTTGAGAAGGAGTGTATTCTTGGTTGACGTGATGGGCAAAGCCGGATTTGCCGGGATGAAATCCAATGTTATGCGTCCTGCCGTTCTTTCGCTGGTCTGCCTGTCTGTTCTCAGCTCGTGCACCACGTCCAACAACCGAGCGTCCGGTGGCGGCCTCTTGGGACGCGGTGGCACACCGTCCACGCCATATATTTCCAGCCTGCAGGGCGGCATTGTCGGCAAAAGCGGTCTGCAACTGGATCGCAGCGATTTCAACAAGGCGCTGGAAGCGGAATATCGCGCGCTGGAAACCGCGCCGGGTGGCCAGGCAGTGGTGTGGGGCAGTGGTGACACCCGCGGTGAGGTTGTTGCCAACGCACCCTACCAGGTCGGAAACCAGAACTGTCGCCAATATACCCATGATCTGACAGTCGATGGCAAGCAGGCGAAAGTTCGCGGCGCCGCCTGTCGCAACGCCGACGGAACCTGGACGCCATTGATCTGACGGTTGCCCGACGCATGTCAAGGCAGACGCAAGGCTGATCGTTAGAACGGTATTGAAGTCGTGGCGAGCCGTGGGAGTCGGCCACGTGCGCGGTCATAGCGGCATAGTGCCTCAAATTCACGTCATCCTGCTGCGGCTTATTTCAAAGCCGCGCGCATTCGAGTAATTGAAACGGCATGTTCTGGATTTTCATCGCTCTGTTGACGGCGGCCGTGGCCATCGTTCTGACCTACCCGCTCATGCGCAGCAATGGCGTATCCGACACTGCCCGTGAGGGAGAGGTGGCTGTTTACCGCGATCAATTGGCGGAGTTGCAGCGCGAGCGTGAGAGCGGGCTGATCGCCGAAACCGAGGCCGAGTATGCTCGTGCCGAAATCGGGCGACGCCTTCTGGCCGCAGCATCCAGTAAAACGGGTGAGACGTCACCGATCTCGCAACGGAAGCACAACGCTCTCGCCAGCATCGTGACGGTTCTGTTACCACTGCTGGGGCTCTGTCTTTATTTGTTCATGGGCAGTCCTGGTATGCCTGACATGCCGCTGGCAGCGCGTCTTGAAAAGCCTGGCAACGATATGAACCTGATGATTGCCAAGGCTGAACGGCATCTGGCACAGAACCCGGATGATGGTGCCGGATGGGACGTTCTGGCCCCGATCTATTTCAAGACCATGCGTTTGGGTGACGCCGAGATGGCCTATCGCAACGCCATCCGCCTTCAGGGTGAGAATGCGCCCCGCCTGACCGGGCTTGCCGAAACGCTGATTGCGCTCAATGACGGTGTCGTCGTCGACGATGCACGCACGGCACTGGAAGACGCGGAGAAAATGAGCCCCGGCAACCCGCGTGCGCTGTTTTATCTGGCGCTTTCGCTGGAGCAGTCTGGCAAGACGAAAGAAGCACGGGACGCCTTTGCGTCATTGCTGAAAACCTCGCCAGCCGGTGCGCCTTGGATACCGTTGCTACAGGCGCATTTGCAGAATACAGGCGGCGCCGATATTGCCGCCACCCAAACGCCGCAAGCCCAGCCTGGGCCAAGCGCCGAGGATATTGCAGCTGCGAGCACTATGTCGCCAGAGGAACGGCAGGCGATGATATCCGGCATGGTGGACAGTCTGGATGCGAAATTGCGGGAAAATCCCGATGATTTCCAAGGCTGGATGCGGCTGGTGCGCTCCTACGCCCTGCTGAAGAACGACGAGAAGGCGCGTGAGGCGTTGGCCGGTGGGCTAAAAGCCTTTCCGCCCGCCGGTGAGCAGGGCAGGCAATTGCTCGCGCTGGCGCAGCAGTTGGGCGTGAATGTGCAGGGAGTGACGCAATGACCCGCAAGCAGAAGAGACTGGCGATTATCGGCGGTGGCGTCAGCTTCATCATGATCGCGGCGTTTCTGGTCATGTTCGCCTTTGGACAGTCGATTGCCTATTTCTATATGCCCGGCGATCTTGAAAAGAGCAACGTTGCGCCGGGAACGCGCATTCGCCTTGGTGGGCTGGTGGCCGAAGGATCGGTCAAGCGTGGCGAGGGCCGCACGGTAAGCTTTGCCGTGACGGATGGCGGCGCAAGTGTGCCGGTGAGCTATACCGGTATTCTGCCGGACCTGTTCCGCGAGGGGCAGGGCGTGGTGACCGAGGGCACTTTCGATGCGGCGACGCATGCGTTCGTTGCCGATAGCGTTCTGGCAAAGCATGATGAAAACTACATGCCCAAGGAAGTTGCCGACCGGCTGAAGGACAAGGGTCTGTGGCAACAGGCACCGGACGGAACCGCCAAAACCGGAGCGACGCAATGATTACCGAAATCGGACATTATGCTCTGGTGCTGGCCTTGGGTGTGGCGCTTGTCGTGTCGACGCTTCCGGCCTTTGGTGCGCGGCGCAACGACAAGGCATTGATGGACTTAGCCCCAGTCGGTTCTGTTTTGCTGTTTCTGCTGGTGGGTATTGCCTTTGCAGCGCTGACGCATGCCTATGCCGTCTCCGATTTCTCGTTGAAGAACGTCTATGAGAATTCGCATTCGCTGATGCCGATGCTTTACAAGCTGACCGGCGTGTGGGGCAACCATGAGGGATCGATGCTGCTATGGCTGCTGATCCTCGTGCTGTTCAGCGCAATGGTGGCTGTCTATGGCCGTAATCTGCCCGATACGCTGCGGGCCAATGTGCTGGCGGTGCAGGCTTGGGTAACGACGGCGTTTCTGCTTTTCATTTTGCTGACATCCAATCCGTTTGCGCGGCTGTCACCTGTGCCAGCCGAAGGGCAGGATCTCAATCCGGTGCTTCAGGATTTCGGCCTCGCAATCCATCCGCCGCTGCTTTACCTCGGTTATGTCGGCTTCTCAGTCTGTTTTTCCTTCGCGGTTGCCGCCTTGATCGAAGGGCGCATCGATGCCGCATGGGCGCGCTGGGTACGGCCCTGGACGCTGGCTGCCTGGACGTTTCTGACGGCGGGTATCGCGATGGGCTCCTACTGGGCCTATTACGAACTCGGCTGGGGCGGCTGGTGGTTCTGGGACCCGGTGGAAAACGCCTCATTCATGCCATGGCTGGCGGGAACGGCGTTGTTGCATTCGGCTCTGGTGATGGAAAAGCGCGAGGCGTTGAAAATCTGGACCGTGCTCCTGGCGATCATGACGTTTTCGCTGTCCCTTTTGGGCACATTCCTTGTGCGCTCCGGTGTGTTGACATCCGTTCACGCCTTCGCCACCGACCCGAGCCGCGGCATCTTCATTCTGTGCATCCTGATGATCTTTATCGGCGGAGCGTTTTCGCTTTTTGCATGGCGCGCGCCGATGCTGAAGGCGGGCGGATTGTTTGCGCCGGTGTCCCGTGAAGGTGCGCTGGTCCTGAACAACCTGATTTTGACGGTTTCAACCGCGACCGTTCTGATCGGTACGCTATATCCGTTGGCACTGGAAACGCTGACGGGCGAGAAGATTTCCGTCGGTGCGCCCTTCTTCAACCTGACCTTCGGCCTGTTGATGATCCCCATTCTGATCGTGACGCCCTTCGGGCCGATGATGGCGTGGAAGCGCGGCGATCTCTTAGGTGCTTTCCAGCGTCTCTATGTGGCGGCGGCTCTGGCGGCGGTGGTGGGGCTGACGCTGTGGTATATCCAACATGGCGGGCCCGTCATGGCGGTGCTTGGTATGATCGCCGGGTTCTGGCTGATCTTCGGGGCGTTGGCCGATCTGTGGTACAGGGCCAATTTCGGCAAGCTCGCTTTTGGCATCGCGCTGCGGCGTCTGAAGGGTCTGCCACGCTCCACTTTTGGCACGACGCTAGCCCATATGGGGCTTGGCGTGACCGTGCTCGGCATCGTCATGGTCACGACGTTCGAGACGGAAACCGTTGTCGAGATGAAACAGGGCATGGCGGTGGATGCGGGCGGATATAGCCTCACCTTCGATGGCATCCGCCATCATGTCGGGCCGAACTATACCGAGGACCGTGGGCATTTTACTGCCCGTAAAGGCGGGGTAGAGGTTACCGACATCTGGTCCTCAAAGCGGCTCTATACCGCGCGGCGCATGCCGACGACGGAAGCTGGTATCATGACATTCGGGCTTTCGCAGCTTTACGTCTCGCTGGGCGACCCGATGGCCGATGGCGGTATGGTGGTTCGCATCTGGTGGAAGCCGTTTATTCTTTGCATCTGGGGAGGTGCGGTTTTCATGATGATCGGCGGGCTGGTTTCGCTGTCCGATCGACGGTTGCGCGTGGGTGCACCGAGGCGTAAAGCGAAGACTGCACCCGTGCTGGAGCCTGCAGAATGACGGGCAAGCACGTCTCTCCGACCCCAGCCCACCCAAAGGAGGGGCTAGACCCTGCGGCCCGGTTTCTCGTCCCTTGTGCGGACGATGGCCCGCACACCAGAGGGCGGCTTTTGCGTCACGTGAGAAACATCATCGTGTTTTTCACCCTTCTGTTCGCCGCTCTTCCCGCGTTCGCCTTCAACCCTGACGAGGTCCTGTCTGATCCGGCACTAGAGGCGCGGGCGCGGGCGCTGACGGTGCAGTTGCGCTGCATGGTCTGCCAGAACCAGTCGATCGATGACAGCAATGCCGAGCTTGCGCGGGATCTGCGGGTGCTGGTGCGCGAGCGGTTGACGCAGGGCGATAGCGATGAGGCGGTGATCAATTACGTTGTGTCTCGTTATGGCGAATTCGTGCTGTTGAAACCGCGTTTCAGCGCCCGCACGATTGCCTTGTGGGGTGCGCCTGTTGCGCTGATCGCGATCGGCGCGACGGCAATTTTTATTTTTGCGCGGCGTCGCGCTGTTATTTCCGACGGGCAGAAACTGACGTTGGATGAAGAGGCCCGGATTCGGGATCTGCTGGGGAAGGGGTAAAGTTTCGCCCTGTCCCGGCATCCCGCTATTGTATCTAGAAGCCGTTGTAAGCCACTAAAATAAGACATTTTTTCAAACGCTTAGATTGTTTTTATAATCCTTCTGTTCCCGAATCCCTCAACATTACGGATTTTTCACGCGCCAGACACTTCGCTGTAAGGTGCGGACACCTATATCTTCATCATCCACCGCTTCCCCGATCCACCGGGGCTCCAGTCTGAATGAAGAAAGAAGGTAAGTTCCATGTTGAATTCACAAAACGGACGTCCCTCGTTGAAGACCATCCTCAAGTCTTCCGCTGTTGGCGGCCTTGCGGCCCTGATGCTGACGACCGGTGTCGCCGGGCCAATCGTTCATTCCTTCGCAGCACCCGTTGAAGTGACCGCGCCGCAGGTGCCGAGCTTTGCAAACGTTGTCGATGCTGTCTCTCCGGCGGTTGTTTCCGTGCGCGTCCAGTCCAATGTGCAGCCAGCCTCCGACGACAATGGTGGCTACTCGTTCAATTTTGGCGGTCGTGGTCTCGACCAGCTTCCCGATGACCATCCGCTGAAGCGTTTCTTCAAGGAATTCGGCGGCCCCGGTGCCGGTGAGGGCGACAAGCGTGCCGAACGTGGTCCCAAGGCCCATCGTGACGGCAAGGGTCCGTTGCGCCCGACTGCGCAGGGCTCCGGCTTCTTCATCTCTGAAGACGGCTATATCGTTACCAACAACCACGTTGTCGATGATGGTTCTGCCTACACGGTTGTTATGAATGACGGCACCGAACTCGACGCCAAGCTGATTGGTCGCGATACTCGCACCGATCTGGCCGTGCTGAAGGTGGATGTGAACCGCAAGTTTACCTATGTGCAATTTGCCGATGACAGCAAAATCCGTGTCGGCGACTGGGTTGTTGCCGTTGGTAACCCATTTGGTCTCGGTGGTACTGTGACATCCGGTATCGTATCGGCCCGTGGTCGTGACATCGGCTCCGGTCCCTATGACGATTACCTCCAGATCGACGCTGCCGTGAACCGCGGCAACTCCGGTGGTCCCGCCTTCAACCTGAACGGCGAAGTTGTCGGCATCAACACTGCAATCTTTTCTCCATCCGGCGGTAACGTGGGCATTGCCTTCGCCATTCCTGCATCCGTTGCCAAGGATGTCGTTCAGGATCTGATCAAGGACGGTAAGGTCGAACGCGGCTGGCTTGGCGTGCAGATTCAGCCTGTGAGCAAGGATATTGCCGAATCGCTTGGTCTTGCCGAGGCAAGTGGTGCGCTTGTGGTTGCGCCGCAGGCGGGCTCGCCCGGTGACAAGGCCGGTATCAAGCAGGGTGATATCATCACTGCGCTAAACGGCGATACTGTTAAGGACGCTCGCGATCTGTCACGCCGCATCGGTGCCATGGCGCCGAATACCAAGGTAGAGCTTTCACTATGGCGTGGTGGTAAGGCGCATCCGGTAACGGTGACGTTGGGCGACCTGGCTAGCGACGATGCCTCCAAGGCAACGACAAGCCAGAATGAAGACAAGGGCGGCCAACCTTCCAGTGAGAAAGCGCTGTCCAGCCTTGGCCTGACGGTTGCTCCATCTGACGATGGCACGGGACTGGCTATCACCGATGTCGATCCTGACTCGGATGCCGCAGCCCGTGGTCTGAAGTCCGGCGAGAAGATCACATCGGTCAACAACCAGCAGGTCGCTTCTGCTGCCGATGTCGAGAAAATCCTGTCGCAGGCCAAGAAGGACGGTCGTTCCAAGGCTCTGTTCCAGATCCAGACGGAAGATGGCAGCCGCTTCATCGCGCTCGACATCGACCAGGGTTGATCATGATCGTGTGGCGGGAGGGGCGAATGCCTCTCCCGCCATTCATCCGTCAAAATCACGCCACGACATCTTCGGAGAAACTCCATGGAAAACAAGACACAGGAATCATCTCCCGCTTCTGTTTCCGGTTGTGTGGTTGATGTCGACAACGCTATTGTCCCGCACATGAAGATTCTTGTCATCGAAGACGATCTGGAAGCTGCGGCCTATATGACCAAGGCCTTCCGGGAAGCGGGCATTGTGGCCGATCACGCCAGCGATGGTGAGAGCGGCTTGTTCATGGGCGTCGAGAATGCCTACGATGTAATGGTCATCGACCGCATGCTGCCGCGCCGGGATGGTCTGTCCGTCATCAGTGAGTTGCGCCGTCGTGGCATAGAAACGCCGGTGCTCATTCTCTCGGCACTGGGGCAGGTAGATGACCGCGTGACAGGTCTGCGCGCCGGTGGTGATGATTATCTGCCGAAGCCGTATGCGTTCAGCGAGTTGCTGGCCCGCATCGAGGTGCTGGGCCGCCGGAAGGGCAAGCCCGAGCAGGACATGATCTACCGGGTCGGCGATCTGGAACTGGACCGTCTTTCCCATGACGTGCGTCGCGCCGGTAAGGAGATACTGCTTCAGCCGCGCGAGTTTCGCTTGCTGGAATATCTGATGAAGAACGCGGGCCAAGTGGTGACGCGCACCATGCTGCTGGAAAATGTGTGGGACTACCATTTCGATCCGCAGACGAATGTCATCGACGTGCACGTGTCGCGCCTTCGCTCGAAGATCGAGAAGGACTTCGACAAGCCGCTGCTGAAAACCATTCGCGGCGCCGGCTATATGATGAAGGACGAGGGGTAAAGCCGCCTCATGGCACGTCTGCGTCTTCTTTTCAGCTCGACGGCTGTGCGCCTTTCGGCGCTTTACATCCTGCTTTTCGCGCTTTGTGCTGCTTTCCTAGTTTTTTACGTCACGGCATTGTCCGAAGGTTTGTTGAATCAGCAGACACGCGATGCCGTGCAGCAGGAAGTCAACGACGTTCAGCGCGTTTATAATCGCGGTGGTATCAACCCGCTTTTGCGGATGATGGAACGCCGCGCGCGCCAGCCGGGAGCAAGCCTTTATGTGATCGCCGGGCCGAATGGTGAAATTCTGGCTGGTAACGTCGCGTCGGTGCAGCCCGGTGTGTTCGACAACGAGGGCTGGACCGAATTTCCATTTGGTTACGAGCGCTACTCCGAAAGCGGCGACGCCGTGAAGCATCTGGCCACCGCCAATATTTTCCGCCTCGATAATGGCCTGCGCATTCTGGTTGGGCGCGATCTTGGCGAGCCGACGAAATTCCGGCTTCTGGTGCGCAATGCGCTGATGGTGGCGCTGGCCATTATGGGTGGCGGCGCGGTTCTCATCTGGTTCGCCATCGGGCGCAACGCTCTCAAGCGTCTCAACCGTATGTCGGATGCCACCAAGAAGATCATGGCGGGTGATCTTTCGCAGCGGCTTCCACAGGGCCGTTCCGGCGATGAATTCGACCGCCTCTCCGGTTCGCTCAACGCCATGCTGGGGCGCATCGAGAAGCTGAACGAAGGTCTGAGGCAGGTTTCCGACAATATCGCACATGACCTCAAGACGCCGCTGACGCGGCTGCGCAACAAGGCGACTGAAGCGCTGGAAGACCGGGATGACGAGAAGCGTCGTTCGGCACTGGAAGGCATAATCGCCGAATCCGATCAACTGATCCGCACCTTCAACGCGTTGCTGATGATTTCCCGCGTCGAGGCAGGCTCCATCGCTGCCGAGATGAGCGATGTGGATGTCTCAGCAATTGCCGAAGATAGTGCCGAGCTTTACGAGCCGGTGGCCGACGAGGAAGGGTTAACACTGACGGCCGATATCGCACCGGGGCTGGTCGTGCAGGGCAACCGCGAACTGATCGGCCAGGCGCTGACGAATATCATCGACAACGCCATCAAATATGCTGGTGGGCATGAGGGCAAGAAGACGCTTGCCGTGCAGCTGTCGCGGCAGGACGACGGAATCGTTCTGTCAGTGGCAGACAATGGTCCCGGTGTTCCCGCTGCGAAACGGGACGAGGTCATCAAGCGTTTCGTGCGGCTGGATGAAAGCCGCTCCAAGCCGGGAACAGGTCTGGGACTTTCGCTTGTCGAGGCGGTAATGGAGCTGCATGGCGGTTCGCTACGTCTCTCGGATACCGATCCTGAGAGTACTGAGGCGCCCGGCCTGACTGTTTCGATGGTTTTTCCTGTTTCCACACCGTAAGGTCGTACCCAAAAACAATGAAGCCTGTTCCGTGAGGACGGCATTCAGCGTGTAAGGGAGAGAGACAGTGCGAGAAGCGGCAACCGTGGAACGAAGGCTGGACGATGTGCATCCGGGTGTGATCCGCCCCTACACGCAAACGGAGTTGAAATCCGTTCTTTCCACCTTGAAGGATATCGGCAAGAGCGAACCTGACGTTGCGGCGCTTCTGGCGAGCGAGAGGCTGCTCAAGGACTTCGTGGCGCAGGCGCTATCGCTGTCTCCCTACCTGCGGGATGCTGTTGTGGCGGATGAGGGATTGCTGACGCTGGCGATTTCTGGACCGCTGGATGCGACGCTGGCGCGCCTTGTCGAGGATGCCCGCAACTGCTGGCGACCGGACGGAGAGGGTGCCGCGCCGAACGAGGCTGAGGTGATGACGCGGCTGCGGATTGCCAAGCGGCGATTGTCCTTTATTGCAGCACTTGCCGATCTGGCGAGAGTCTTCGTTGCAAGAGATACGACACGGTGGCTGAGCCACATGGCGGATGCGAGTCTGGCCGCCGCTATAGACCATCTGCTTTTTTCTTCTCATCAAAGCGGAAAACTTGCGCTCAAAAATCCGGACGTGCCGAGTGAAAATTCCGGCCTCATCGTACTGGGCATGGGCAAGTTGGGTGCGCAGGAACTGAATTATTCCTCCGATATCGATGCTGTCGTGTTCTTCGAGCCATCTTCAGGCATCGTGCCAGACCCGTTGGATGCGCTGGAAATCTTCGGGCGCATGATGCGGCGGCTAGTCCGCATCATGCAGGAGCGGACTGCGGATGGTTATGTCTTCAGAACCGATCTGCGGCTGCGCCCCGACCCTGGCTCGACACCGCTGGCCATACCCGTCGAGGCAGCGCTGACCTATTATGAGGGTCGCGGACAGAACTGGGAGCGTGCGGCCTATATCAAGGCACGGCCGGTTGCGGGCGATATCAGGGCGGGCGAAGGCTTCCTGAGGGAACTGACGCCCTTCGTGTTTCGCAAATATCTGGATTATGCCGCCATTGCCGACATCCATTCCATCAAGCGGCAGATACATGCGCACAAGGGCCACGGCGCAATTGCGGTGAAGGGGCACAACGTCAAGCTCGGTCGTGGTGGCATCCGCGAAATCGAGTTCTTTGCGCAGACCCAGCAGTTGATTGCGGGTGGGCGGATGGCAACACTGCGGGTGCGCTCTACACAGGACGCACTCGCAGTGCTCACGGAAGCGAAATGGATCGACGCCGGAACGCGCGACAAGCTGACGGATGCCTACTGGTTTTTGCGTGAGGTGGAGCACCGCATTCAGATGGTGCGCGACGAGCAGACGCATATTCTGCCCGACACCGAGGCGGAGCTGAAACGAATCGCCTTCATGCTGGGTTTTGCCGATACCAAAAGCTTTTCTGAAAAGCTGGAAGGTGTGTTGCGGCTGGTGGAGCGCAAATATTCGGCGCTATTTGAGCAGGAGACGAAGCTATCTGGTGAAAGCGGCAATCTTGTCTTCACCGGGCAGAGGGACGATCCTGATACGCTGAAAACGCTTGCAAGGCTGGGTTTTGAACGACCCGAATCCATGTCTGGCGTCATCCGCATGTGGCACAACGGGCGATACCGCGCGACGCAATCCGTGGAGGCGCGGGAGCGATTGACGGAACTGACGCCGGAATTGTTGCAGGCCTTCGGCAAGAGCAAACGGGCTGATGAAGCGTTGCTGCGGTTCGACAATTTTCTCTCCGGCCTGCCTGCCGGTATTCAGCTTTTTTCGCTGTTGGGCAACAATCCGGCACTTCTGTCTCTGCTGGTGACAATCATGTCTTCTGCGCCGCGGCTGGCGGAGATCATCGCAGCGCGACCACATGTTTTTGATGGGATGCTGGACCCGGCGCTGATGACCGAAATCCCAACGCGCGAATATCTCGGTCAGCGCATGCAGGGCTTTCTGGCACCTGCAAGGCACTATGAAGACATCCTCGACCGGCTGCGCATCTTTGCCGCTGAACAGCGCTTCCTGATTGGCGTGCGATTGCTGACGGGTGCCATTAGTGGTGACGTCGCCGGACATGCTTTCACTGATCTCGCCGACCTCGTGATCGAGGCGGCGGTGAAGGCTGTGATGGCCGAGATGGAGGTCGCGCATGGTGCGTATCCCGGTGGTCGCGTTGCTGTCGTCGGGATGGGCAAACTTGGTTCGTTCGAGCTGACGGCGGGGTCTGACGTCGATTTGATCTTGCTCTACGATTACGACGACACGGCATCTGAATCCGATGGGGCCAAGCCGCTGGATGCCGTCAGATATTTCAACCGTGTCACGCAAAGACTGATCTCCGCGCTCTCAGCACCCACAGCAGAGGGCGTACTCTATGAGGTCGACATGCGGCTGCGTCCTTCAGGTAACAAGGGGCCGGTGGCAACGCGCATTTCCACCTTCGAGAAATACCAGCGCGAGGAAGCCTGGACATGGGAGCATCTGGCCTTGTCACGCGCGCGGTTGATCTGCGGCGATGACACGCTCGTGGAAGATGCGAAGCGCGTCATCGCATCTGTTCTTTCGCAGAAGCGGGAGGTAGCGAAGATTGCGGCTGACGTGGCCGAGATGCGCAAGCTGATCGGTGAGGAAAAGCCGCCTGCCAATGGCTGGGATTTCAAGCTCATCCCCGGCGGTCTCGTCGATCTGGAGTTCATCGCGCAATATCTGACGCTGGTTTCGCCTGCAAAAGGCCTACCCCCACATGTGGCCGGTGAAAGCACAGCGGATGTGTGGAAGCGTGTCGCTGCAGGCGCAATGGAGCCGCAGACCTATGACGACTGCATGGCCGCGCTCAACCTCTTTACCGAGTTGTCCCAGATCATACGCCTGTGCATCGATAGCGATTTCGAACCGAAGCAAGCGCCTGCGGGGTTGATCGATCTCGTCTGCCGTGCCGGTGATTGTCCGGATATCAGCACGCTGGAAGGCGAAGTAAAACGCCTGTCCAAAACTGTGCGGAAAGCGTTTTCTGCGGTTGTGGCGGCCAAGGGCTAAATTATAGGATGTGCCAACTCAAGCTGGAGATTGGCAGATGATTGGATACACCATGGTTGGCACGACGGATCTGGAACGCGCCGTGCGGTTTTATGATCCGGTGTTTGCCGAGATGGGACTGAAGCAGTGCTATAAGGACGAGCAGGTTTCCTTCTGGGGCGACAAGACCGATGTGAATGCGCCACGTTTTGCGACGGGCTATCCCTTCGATGGAGGCAAAGGCAGCGTTGGCAACGGTGCCATGACGGCGTTTCTGATCGATCATTCGCAAAAGATCGACGGCCTGTTTGAGATTGCGATGTCGAATGGTGGCTCAAGTGAAGGTGCGCCAGGTCTGCGCCCGGATTATGGAGAGGGCTTTTACGCCGCCTATGTTCGCGACCCCGACGGCAACAAGTTGGCTTTCGTCTGCTATGACGTGAACAAGAACGGCTGATCATGCGCGACACGTTCAAGCATTGTGCCTGAAACCGGGACATTGTTCTTATGTCCGTTACGGATCAATTCATGGCCCTGATGAATTGATCCGGTGACGCGTTCCTCGCGTAGACAAGATCACAAACAAAGGCACATCATGTTTCATCTGATTTTCGGTATTCCGTGGCTGGTGGTCGTTGCGCGATTTATCCAGCCGCTGCCATGGATGTGGTCGGTAAAGATTGCTCTCGCTCTCATCCTGCTCGTTGCGTCGCAGTATCACCTGATCAATCGTCTTTCTTCAGGCTCGGTGTTTTCGCCAGAGTTCCCGCGACCGCTGATCATCGTGATCAATGTGCTGATGGGGACTGTTCTCTTGCTGGCGATGTTCCAAATCGCGCTGGATGTCGTGTCGCTCGTCATCACCCCGTTCAAGGGGCATTTTCCGGCAGTTCCGGCCGGCGTTCGTTATGCGATGGGGCTGATTGCGTTCGGGCTTTCTGCTTTCGGCGTCAGCCAGGCGATCCGCGTTCCGCCGTTAAACGATATCGAGATCACGATCCCGGGCCTGCCGGCAGCCTTTGACGGTTATCAGATGGTGCAACTGACCGACCTGCACATCAGTCGCCTGTTTTATGGCGACTGGGCGAGAGAGGTCGTCGCACGCACAAATGCTCTGAATGCCGATCTCATCGTCATCACGGGCGACCTGATCGATGGCAATATCGAAAGCCGTAGACAGGACATCGCGCCGCTGGCTGATCTCAGGGCACGGGATGGCGTCTACACCATTCCGGGAAATCATGAGTATTTCTTCGGATATGAGGAGTGGATGGCGTATTATCGCGGTCTTAACATGATGACGCTGGCGAACAACCATGCCGTTATCGGGCGAGATGGAAAAAGCCTCGTCATTGCTGGAGTAACCGATTTATCGTCGTCCAGAACCGGCTTTCCACCACCCGATGTGGCCGCAGCGATCAAGGGCGCACCCGAAGGCGCGCCTGTCATTCTGCTCGATCATCAGCCTATGGAGGCGGCGCGCAATGCACAGTTGGGCGTTGCTGTGCAGCTATCCGGCCATACCCACGGCGGCATGGTCTTAGGCTTGGAAAGCCTCGTTGCGCGCGCCAACAAAGGATTCGTTTCGGGCTTCTACCAAGTGGGCGGTATGCAGCTTTACGTCAACAACGGCACGGCGCTATGGCCCGGTTTCGCTTTGAGGCTGGGAATACCGTCTGAATTGACGCGTATTACGCTGCGGAGCGGGTCCTAAAAAACAATGCCGCTGCTTCCTGGAAAAGGGGAGCGGCGGCATGTTTCAAGGCATCACTCAGGCTGCGTGTCTGGCGGCTTCGTCGTGCGGAATGAAAAGGGTAACAACGGTGCCTTTGCCGACGCAGGAGCGAATTTTCATTGTGCCGCCATGGAGTTTGACCAGAGAGCGGGAAATGGCAAGTCCCAGTCCGGAGCCGCCCTGGCTTTTGGCATACTGGCTTTGAACCTGCTCGAAAGGCTGGCCGATCTTGTTGATGGCGGCCGAAGGGATGCCGATGCCGGTATCCGCGATGGTTAGCATGAGGCCCTTTTCGTGAACATGGGTGCGCAGCTCCACGCGTCCGCCGGTGCCGGTAAATTTGACCGCGTTGGACAAAAGGTTGAGCATGATCTGCTTCATTGCGCGCCTGTCGCCTGTCATGTGCATGTCGCGGCATACTCGCTGCTGGATGGCAATGTTCTTCTGGGCAGCCTGGATCGCGGTCAGGCGAAGCGTTTCCTCGACCAACGGCACCAGATCGACCTTTTCGCGGTTGATTCGCATGTGGCCGGCTTCGATCTTCGACATGTCGAGAATGTCGTTGATAACGTTGAGCAGATGCTTGCCGCTATCATGGATGTCGCGGGCATATTCGCTGTATTTTGGAGAGCCAACCGGGCCGAACATTTCAGCCAGCAGGATTTCCGAGAAACCGAGAATGGCGTTGAGCGGCGTGCGCAACTCGTGGCTCATATTGGCGAGGAATTCGGACTTCGCCGTGTTTGCGGCCTCAGCACGTTCTTTTTCGGCTTGATAAAGAGCGTTGGCATCGGACAGTTCGGTCTTCTGTCGCTCCAGCTTGTGGCGGGATGCGGAGAGGTCGCCAATCGTCGCCATCAGGCGTTTTTCGGAATCGCGCAGACGCTCTTCGTGGCGCTTGAGAAGAGTGATGTTGGTGCCGACCGAAACGAGACCTCCGTCGCGGGTGCGGCGGTCATTGATCTGCAGCCAGCGGGCATCGGCAAGCTGTACCTCTGTGGTGCGCGATAGGCCGGATTGATCCGGGTCGGCCACGCGACGCTCGACAACCGGGCGGCATGCAGCGGCGTTGACGACAGACCGTTCAGTACCCGCCACCAAGACGCTGTCCGGCAGGCCGTAGGCTTGCTGGAAGTGAGCGTTGCACATGACCAACCGGTCGTTCTTGTCCCACAGCACGAAGGCTTCCGATGTGCTTTCGATGGCGTCTGCCAGGCGCTGATCTGCCTCGGCATAACGCTGGGCGAGACGGTGCTGCTCGGTCACATCCATGGCGATGCCGATAACGCGGGGGCCATTGGAGGTGCGAATGACCTGAGCACGTGCTCGTAGCCAGACATAATGGCCGTGCGCGTGGCGCATGCGGAAAATCTGGTCGATCTGTCGAAGGTCGCCGCAACCGACGGAGCGGGCCAGTTCGTAGAGATTGCCTTCTTCGGAATGCATCATGCGCGCCGCATCGCTGAATGAGAGCGGCTCAGTCTTGGGGGGAAGACCAAGGATTTCGTAGAGTGAGGTCGACCAGAACATACGTCGGGTAGATAGATCGAAATCCCAAAGACCACAGCGACCGCGAGACAGCGCCGTTTCGACACGCAGATTGGATTCCACGAAAATCTCGTCAGCAGTGCGCGCGCGCTTCGCCTGCATGTAATAGGCATAGAGGACGACGAGCAGGATCGCTGATATCCCAGTGAAGAGCGTGACGTTCATCGCAACTTCGCTGCGCCAGAAGGAACGGATCGGCTCAAGCGACCGGGCTGCGATAATCATGCCGCCATCGGCACCCAGCGGCAGCATCGTGGCATAATGCGGCGTACCTTCAATATCGGTTTCGAAGGTGCCGGGAGCGTCTGGAAAGCGACGGATGATGGCAATTTCCGGCAGGAGATTGGTGAGAGATGCACCAGGGTAAATCGAAGCCTGATTGCCTATGCCGCCGAAAATTCTGCCATCTGCGCCAGCAACCAGCAGCAATGTTTCCTTGTCAAAGCTGCCTGCGGGGAAGGAAGTATTGAGCCGTGCTTCCACAGCCGTTCGATCCTGCGCCATGAACAGGCCTTCGCCGCCTGTGAGCGCTGCTTTTGCGGCCAAGGCCGTCAGCGCAGTCGTCTGCCGGGCTGCCTCTTCCATACGCACGGACTCGGCAACAATGCCCAGCATGCGCGAAGCGGCGACCACGATGAGGAAAGCGAGAATAAGCACCGGTATGAGCCGCTTGAGCAGCGATTCCAGGTGAGGCAGTTTGAGGCTTTGTTTGGAGCCGACGGTCAAAGACGCCAGACTTCCTGAAAACCTCTCACTCCATGCAGCAATATCACATATTTTGGCAAACGGGCGATCATCGCCCGCGGTAGCCCGCCGCACGTTCGTCATTGTCCCGCCTTGATTGTCCCTCGGTTAATTCGAAGCAGACGCTCGAATCTGACACCAGTGAATCAAAGCTGATTCGGCTTGTCCAGAGCTTATGGTTAAAAGAATTTTAACCCTTTGAACCGACTCCGTATTTTTTTGGGACATGTTTGGCGACTGGGTTGAAAGTCGCCAAACTCACGTAACGTCAAGCCTTTAGCACGCGTTCGACGATGTCGCGAACGTCGGTCGAGAGGGCAGGCGAGCGTTCGATCGTCGTCAATGCCGCGCGGGCGTGATCGGCTCTGACAGGCTCCAGAGCGCGCCAGGAGCGCATGGATGTCAGGATGCGCGCCGCAAGTTGCGGGTTGCGCTTGTCGATCGTGACGATCTGCTCGGCAAGGAAGCGATAGGCTTCGCCGTCAGCACGGTTGAAGCCCGTTGGATTTCCAAAAGCGAAGGTGCCGATCAGCGAGCGAACACGGTTCGGATTGGTGCCAACGAAATGCTTCGAGCCGGTGAGCGACTTAATACGGCCAAGCGCGCCGTCGCCGGGAATGGCAGCCTGAATGGACAGCCACTTGTCCAGCACCAACGCATTATCTGCAAAACGCGCTTCGAATGTCGCCAGCGCCTGCGAGGCCTCCGACGAGTCCGGAAAGCGTTGCGTCAAGATGCTGAGAGCGTGAGCGAGGTCTGTCATGTTGGTTGCAGCCGCGAAGGCATCCGCAGCGCGCTTTGGCGTTTCTTCCGCAAAGGAAAGATAGCTCATGGCGATGTTGCGCAGGGAGCGTCGACCGGCACTTGTCGCATCCGGTGAGTAAGGTCCCTTGTCTTCCAACGCATTGAATAACGACGTCAACGTCTCCACGCCTGCCTTGGCGATGGCAGCCATGGCAGCGTTACGCGCCTGGTGGATGGCGTCCGGGTCGTTACCGCTACCGATTTCGCGGGCGATATCGGACTCGCTGGGCAGAGCGAGAACCTGAGCGCGGAAAGCTGGCTCCAGAGCGTCGTCACCGATGACTTCGATGAGTGTCGCGATGAAGGCCTGGTCGAACTCTACGGCGGTCCCGTTGCGGACGGCATTCGTCGCGTTCACGAGGTTCGGCATGGCCAATGTTGTCAGCGCCTGCCAGCGAGAGAACATATCCGTATCATGACGCGCGATCTGCACCATGTCGTCGGCGGATTGCTCGAGATGCAGATTGATCGGTGCCGAAAAGCTGCGATTGAGCGACAGCACGGGACGCGACGAAATTCCGCGGAACGTAAAAGTCTGGCTGCGCTCTGTCAGATGCAGAACGCCGTCCCTGTACTCGCCGCCTTCCACGTTCGAAGGTTCGGCAATCTGGCCGTTATCGAGGATGAGCGCGGTGGACAGCGGGATATACAGGGGCTGCTTGCTGCTCTGGCCCGGTGTCGCCGGAACGGTCTGCTCAAGCGACAGAGTGAACGTAGAGGAGGCAGCATCGTAGCTGGTCGACGCGCTGACCAGCGGTGTGCCCGCCTGAATGTACCAGCGGAAGAACTGGCTAAGATCACGACCGCTTGCCTCTTCGAAGCACTTGACGAAATCTTCGACCGTGGCGGCGTCTCCGTCATGGCGCTCGAAATAGAGGTCCATGCCCTTGCGGAAGTCGTCTTCACCGAGAATGGTGGCGATCATGCCGGTGATCTCGGCGCCCTTCTCATAGACGGTTGTCGTATAGAAGTTGTTGATTTCCCGGTATTTATCCGGGCGTGGCGGGTGCGCCAACGGGCCGCCATCTTCCGGGAACTGTTCCGATTTCAAATGACGCACATCGGCAATGCGCTTGACGGCGCGTGAGCGCATATCGGACGAAAATTCCTGATCGCGATAGACCGTGAGGCCTTCCTTCAGGCACAGCTGAAACCAGTCGCGGCAGGTGATGCGGTTGCCAGTCCAGTTGTGGAAATATTCATGCGCGATGATGCGTTCGATATTGGCGTAATCGGCATCGGTTGCCGTCTCGGGGTCTGCCAGAACGTATTTGTCGTTGAAGACGTTGAGGCCCTTGTTTTCCATGGCGCCCATGTTGAAATCGGACACGGCGACGATCATGAAAATATCCAGATCGTATTCGCGGCCGAAGCGCTCTTCATCCCACTTCATAGAGCGTTTCAGGGCATCCATGGCGTAGGCCGCGCGCGGCTCCTTGCCGTGCTCGACGTAAATCTTCAACGCGACATCACGACCGGACATGGTGGTGAAAGTATCTTCGATGAGACCCAAATCACCGGCCACCAGCGCAAAGAGATAGCTTGGCTTCGGATGCGGATCGAACCATGCTGCGAAATGACGGCCCTCGTCATAATTGCCGCCACCGAGGAAGTTGCCGTTGGACAGCAGGAAGGTATTGCCTTCCTTGGCCGCGACGATGGTGATGGTGTAGGGCGCCAGAACGTCAGGTCTGTCGGGGAAATAGGTGATGCGGCGGAAGCCTTCGGCCTCGCACTGGGTGCAATAGACACCATTGGTGCGGTAAAGACCCATCAACTGCGTGTTGGTTTCCGGGTTGATGTAATTCGTCACGCAGACTTCGAACGGTGTTTCCTCGGGCAGGTCACGAATGGTGAGGCTGTCCGGCGCCACATCGTACTGCGCTGCGGGAACGTCGATCTGATCCAGCAACAGCCCTGAAAGCGTCAACTCGTCGCCATCAAGTATCAAGGGAGCCGACTTGTCGACGCCTTCACGCCGATGGAAAATCAGTCGTGCTTCGACCTTGGTGTTTTGAGGATCGAGTTCGAAGGTGAGGTCAACTCGTTCGAGAACGAAATCGGTAGGGCGATAATCCGCCAGGTGAACGATCTTGCCCGTGTCTGTTCGCATGACTATTCCTGAATGAACCTTGTCTGCCACATCTCAGGTTTCATGCCACATGCCACCTGAAGCTAAAATTGAATTGGGTTCACGTTCATGTGAGTTTCACAAGACATTCTGTCCTGTGGGTAGTCCTGCCAGACGGTGAGTTGATAGGAAATCAATGAACGTGTCTCGCATGAACACATCATTTCATTAAATGTTGAACGATTACTAAAGTTATCGACACCGCGAAATTATATTACAGTAAAACGTTAGATTGGTTAGCAAATCTGTTACGCGACTTGATTGAATGTCAGGTCTTCAGGCCGAGACTGGCGCGAATGACGTCTTCGTTTTCCGTTTGCTGAACGACCACGCCGTACCATCCCAAACCGTTATAGTCCTCGTAACCGATGGTTTTGGCAAAGGCGACGATTGCACCATTGGAATCGTAATAACTGCCGCGCATCGCTCCGGTATGGTTCTGGAGGTTGAAGCGCGTGAACCGTAGGGACGGCTTGCTGCTGGCGATGACCCGCATGTCGCCATCCAGAAGCATGACCACGGTCCGGTCCGCGACCTGCGGCGGCAGGTTCGCCTCTTTCTCGACAATGGCGCGGCCCTGGTCCTGCCAGTCGAAGTAGACGCCCAATGTCCCCAGCAACGCGCCATCGTTCTTGCCGCCTTCGCGGATGCCGGTGGCGTAGACCAGCACATCCCGATCATCGTGTAGTGGACTGCTTTTGACTTGATCGACAATATATTCGTCACCGCTACGGCATTGTGATGCCGCTATGAACCAGGGCTCCACTGTCAGATTTTTGCCTTGCAGATTGCGCTGGTAGCGGGGGTTGGCGGATGCGACGACGGTGCCGCGCAGGTCTGTCATCACCAAATCGATATAGACGGTGTAAAAGCGGTTGATGGCCCCAAGGCGTTCTGCAGCGAATGCTTCGTCTGCCTTTTCGCGACTTTGTAGCGCCTGCCAGAGTGACGTATCCGTCGCCCACCAGCGAACGTCGGCCGTGCGTTCAAACAGGTTGCGAACGATGAGCTGGACCAGCGTTTGGGCCGTGTCCGTCAGGCGAACCCCCTCCATTTCCTCGACGAGCGCTTCCGCCATGTCGCGGCTGAGGCCGATACGGCTGAGAACGTTGTGCTGAAACGTGGAGGAAATATCCGAAGCGATCTGCGCAAGGCGCTGGACTTCATTGGCGACGACAGAAAAGCCCTTGCCTGCTTCACCAGCGCGCGCCGCCTCGATCAAGGCGTTGATCGCCAACAGTCTGATCTGTTTGACGATATGACTATTGTCGGCGCTGAACTGCTTGAGATCGGTGGACATGCCGTCCGTGACAATCCGCATACTGCGCGGTGTTGCCGACGGAGCGGTATTTTTATCAGCGACCTTGGAAACCGGATTCATGAGCGACCGTCAATTCTGAATAGAGAAGAATGTAAGGTCCAGTTCTTGCCGCCTTCTGGATCGCAAAACTGGATTTTGAGGTGATAAAATTAGAATATATCGTGATTAATATTTTATTTCTTTGGAGTTACGACAAGTTGTCATGCAGTTTAAATCTTGCTGCTTACGAATAAGGCATATGCATTTGTTTGTGGCAGTTTTTCTAGATTTTGAAGTGTCCAGCTTAAAGCGTGGCATTTACGCACAGCATCGAGCAAAAATATCGACGTCGAGACAGGAGTGCTGAGTTTGTGATCGAATCACGAAGATAATCTGTTATTCAGCCTCAAACATGCAGGCTGGCTGATGCCGCCGTCTGTGAAATGCAACCGGTTCACGCCGTGAACCTAGGAATGCAAGTTCTCATGAGTTCCGCCGCCTACAACCCCATCCGGGGCATAAGCTTCAAACTGATATCCGTTGCATTTTTTCTGGTCATGCAGACCTGCATCAAATCGGCCGGGCCAGATGTGCCAGCAGGTCAGATCAGCTTTTTTCGCTCCACCTTTGCCATCGTGCCGATTGTCATTTATCTCGCGTGGTTGCGCAGTCTCTCCAGTGCATTCTACACCAAAAACCTGACGGGCCATTTCAAGCGCGGTTTTCTCGGGATCGTCTCGATGATCTGCGGTTTCTATGGTCTGACCTTGTTGCCGCTGCCAGAATTCATCGCGATCGGTTATGCCTCTCCACTGATGGCGGTGGTGTTTGCCGCGGTGATGTTGAAAGAGACGGTTCGCATCTATCGATGGTCTGCGGTCATTGTCGGCATGACCGGCGTTATCATTATCCTTTGGCCGAAGCTCACGCTGTTACAAGAGGGCGGTTTTGCGGCGGGTGAGGGGATCGGTGCTCTTTCGGTTCTGCTTGGCGCGGTCCTGGGAGGTCTTGCCATGGTGCAGGTTCGCCAGCTTGTCGTCACAGAAAAAACGGCCACCATCGTTCTCTATTTCTCGTTGACAGGCAGCCTGCTTTCCGCGCTCAGCCTGCCGTTCGATTGGGAATGGCTGAACATGCAGCAGACGATGCTGCTCATGACCTGCGGTGTGGCCGGTGGCATCGCGCAGATTCTGTTGACGGAAAGCTATCGCCATGCGGAAGTTTCCACGATCGCGCCGTTCGAATACAGCTCGATCCTGTTTGGCATCGCGATTTCCTACGTTCTTTTTGGCGACATCCCGACCGTGACGATGTTGGTCGGCACCGCAATTGTAGTGTCCGCCGGAATATTCATTATTTTCCGGGAACATCAGCTGGGGCTGGCCCGCAAAGCGGCGAGAAAAGCGTCCACGCCGCAGGGCTGAACCCGGCCTCCGCCTTAAAATGCCGGCGCCTCCGACGGCGGTGGAGAAAAGCTTTTTTTGATCAAAGTTTTATTCAATTTTTCCCCCAACGTGTTATTCAACAATTCGGGTAGGGGTAAAATTTGGGTGGCACATCGTGTTTGGGGTAAAACGCGTTAGGCTCGATTGCGCGAATTTGTCTGTCATGGATAGATGTTGCACGCAACGGGAACATCATGTGGTGGCAACCAGTCGCCGATCTGCGAATTTAACGTCGTTATTATCGCAGGTATGGTCATGATACATTCATATGACGAACTTGTTGCGCACCCGCATTTGCTGGCGGCGATAAGAGCGCTTGCACGGACGCTGCGTGCTGCCTATCACGACAATCCCCGCATTGCGCGATTGCTGTCTGCGCACCAGAAATGGCTTATGACGCAGGCCGGGATGGCTCTTAACCTTGAATCCGGGACTTCCGGCTTCACCGTTGCGCAGGTGCGCGATCTGGTGACGCAAAACGGTGTGGCCAGCCGTAATACGGTTCAGAACTATCTCGATCAGCTCGAAATCTACCGTTACATCGAAAAAGTGCCGCCTGTTTCCGTGCGCCCCAGACGATACCGGGCAACCGCTGTCAGCGAGCAGTCGATTTTCATGTGGTATGTGGCCAACCTCAACGCACTGGATGGTCTCGACGGTGCAACGCGGGCGGCGCAGATGATGGCGCGTCCCGAGCTTCTGGCTCTGGCCCAGCCACGTGCAGCGCGCAAGTGCCTGCAAGACAGGAGTTGGGTGGAGCCACCGGAGCGCGTCGGTCTGTTCCTGTGGACGGAAGCCGGAGCGCTGGTGATGGATGACTTCATCAGCCGCATCGAGGATGGCGACCGTCAATGCGACCGTATCGACATTGGCTTTGTCGATGCGCGCGCCATGTCCGCCGAATTCATGATGTCGCGCACCCATCTGCAACGTCTGCTCAACAAGGCGGCCGAGCAGGGCACGATGGGTTGGCACGACGATAGCCTGCGCAGTGGCATGTGGTTTTCACGGGATTTTCTGGACGAATACTGCAGATGGCAGGCCATCAAGTTCAAATATGTCAATGATGCCTTTGCCGAGGCTTTGGATTTAGGCTGAGAGGGAGCCAAGATCAGGCGTTGTCGACCTTGCTGCGGGTTGCGCGCAAGCACCGACAGAAGCGCTGATGCAAACCGTCTGGAAAAGACGCGGGATCCGCTGAATTCTTATAACAGGCGGTGTGGCCAAGAATTTTATGCCACGATTTGCGCGCGTGCGGCGTGAACGCAAAAGCGCCTCTCCATCGGAAAGGCGCTGCAAAGCGTCGAAATAAACATATTTCGTCACGAAGGCCGAAGCCTCGTTTCATCAGCGCTCGCGAAAATCCGCGAAGACGGCTGAAGGACGGGTCGTGCGAACCTGCTGGGCAGACGCGCGAGCAGTCAACTGTTCGTTGGTTCCACCAAAGCGGTGGTAGCCATTCGTGGAGCGCGGGCCGAGGCCTGCGAGCCTGAGTGTTTCAAAGCCGGAGTGAACCGGACGGAAGCGAGTGGTCATTGCCTTGGTTCCTTAAACCGTTTCCTCCCAAGACGAGATGACTTATTGCAGCGCAGCACGGATTCGGCAAGAAACGCAAACGCCCCGCTGTCATGCGTCATTTGCATGGCTATTTTCATAATTGATTCATATTGATCAAAAAGGAAGCATTCACAGTTTTTGGATATGCGCCTGAAAAGCCAATAAATCCTGCCATGCCAATGGCTTACTGGCCGGTGCATTCAAAAGCTCCTGCGGGTGCAGGGTTGCGATTGCAGGCACAATACCGTGTCCACATGCGACATCACGCCACTGTCCACGCAGCGTATGGATGGTCCCGGTGCCACCAAAGAAAAAACGGGCGGTAAAGTTGCCTAAAAGCAACAGTGCTTTTGGCTCCGCCAGTGCCACCTGACGCTCGATAAAGGGACGGCAAATTTCCATTTCCGGCCCGGAGGGCGAGCGGTTCCCGGGCGGACGCCATGGCACGACGTTGGTCAGCAACAGATTGGCACGATCAAGCCCGATGGCCGCCAGCATTCTGTCCAGAAGCAGGCCGGTTTTGCCGAGGAAGGGCTGGCCCTCGCGGTCATCATCCGCATCCGGCATGGGGCCGATGACCATGATGCCGGAGGAGGGGTCGCCCTCGGCGAAGATCGTGTTGCGCGCACTGTTTTTCAGATTGCAGCCGTTGAAGCCTTCCAGCGCTGTCTTGAGTTCTGGTAGCGAGCGGGCACTTTCCGCGGCAAAGCGTGCCGCCGCAATCGCCTGATCGTCAGGCATGGCGACGTTTGTCTGGATGGGCGGTCCGGCGGGTGTGCGTGCTTGAGGTGCCGATTTGACTGCGCGTGGAGCAGCGGTTTGCGGCACATCGACCTGCTGTGGCGGCGCTTCCCTTTGCGGCGACCGGCTCTGCCGGCTTGCGGAAAACTCCGCGAAGCGATCGATGGACGTGTCTTCCAGCAACCAGTCCACACCCGCATCCGCATGAAAATGCAAAAGCGCCGCCAGTTCTGCGGGGGAGAGGTCTTGGGCCGAGATCATGGGCATAGAATTACCCTATGTGCCGACAGGACGAAACCCCGTAAATCACGCTGTCCAGCGCGGAATATCGCCGCTTTCACCGATCATGGCCAGACCGTGGGCGATCGAGAGCAGTTCGCCACCGCTCTCGATTTTATCGGCATCGAAACGGCGGGTGAAAAGCTGGCGCACGGCGGGCACGAAAGACGTGCCGCCGGTGAGAAACACCTTATCGATATCGTCCGGCGCCGTCTGCGTCTTTTCCAGCACTTCGTCCAGTGCGCCTTCGATCTTGGCCAGATCATCGCTGATCCATTGGTCGAAATCAGCGCGTTTGACGATCTTGCGACCGGCCTTGCCCAGTGGGGAAAAGTTGAATTCGGCTTCTTCGCTCGAAGACAGCGCCATCTTGGTGGCGGAAATTGCCTGATAGAGCGGGTATCCCTCATCATGTTCGACAAGATCGATGAACATTTCCAGCTTTTCCGGCTCGAGCGCCGAGCGAACCAGCGATTTCAGGTCGGAAAACTCCTTTGTCGTCTTGAAGATCGACAGTTGGTTCCAGCGTCCGAAATTGACGTAATAGCCGCCCGGCACATCCAGGATTTTGTCGAAGCTCTTGAACTTGCTGCCCTTGCCGATTTCCGGTGAGACAAGATTGTCGATCATGCGGAAGTCGAAATGGTCTCCGGCAACGCCCACGCCGGAATGGCCGATCGGTGTCGCCGAAAGCTTGCCGCCACTGGTCTCAAACCGGATCAGCGAATAGTCGGTGGTGCCGCCGCCAAAATCTGCCACCAGAACATTGGCGTCCTTCTTCAGGCTCTGCGCAAAGTAATAGGCGGCAGCGACCGGCTCGTAGACATAATGGATTTCGGGAAAACCCGCCCGCGTCAGCGCATCATTGTAACGCGCAATGGCCAGAGCCTCATCGGGATTACCACCAGCAAAGCGCACCGGACGACCGGCGATGACGGTGGAAACATCTTCCGGCCATTCCTCGCCCGCATAGGTCTTCAGCTTGCGCAGAAAAACCTCCATCAGGTCTTCAAAGCTCTGGCGCTTGGCATAGACCAGCGTACCCTGAAACAGGGACGAGGCCGCAAAGGTCTTGATCGATTGCAGAAAGCGGCAATCACCGGGATTGTCGATGAACTGGCGAATGGCGGCGTGACCTGCCTCTACCTGAAGGGCGGCGGCGCCGAACGTTCCGCTCTTCATGAAGGACAGCGCGGTTCGCATGCTATCGGTGGTTCCGGCGCTGCTGGTAAAGCGCATGGAGTGGCTGGTGTTGTTGCTGTCGGACAGCGCCATGACCGTATTGGTCGTGCCGAAATCAAGGCCGAGTGTTCTTGCCATAACGATGTTCCTTGGTTTTGACGACAGGTCGAAAAGGGCCGAGGCGTGCTCAGGCCCTCCAGTCGGGATGCCATGCGACATCGGTGATTTTGAGGAGGGCGCGTCATTGCATGATGGCCCGCGAATGGCAAGGCGGAGGGGTCAGTTTTTTGGCAATTGGACGGCGGGGTTTTGCTGTGCTTCTTCGTGTAGCCAAGCCGAAAACGTCGCCATGGCAGGCGTTACGGCGCGTGATTTGAGGTGCGTCAACCAGTAGCAACCCTTGGAGACATAGACCGGGAACGGCTGCTCCAGTGCGCCTGATGACAGCTGTCGGCTGAACATCAACGGTGGTGCTAGAGCCACGCCCAGCCCTTGCAAAGCAGCCTCTATCATCAACACGGACGAATCGAACACGATGCCGCGGATTTTCGGCGGGACGACACCGGCCGTGTCGAACCATTCCGACCATTCGTCTGCGCGGTAAGAACGTAGAAGCGGTTGGGCGGCCACGTCCTGCGGTGTTGCCAGTTGCCGCGCTATTTCTGGAATGCAAAGCGCCGAATGCGGTGCCTCGAACAGTTCTTCGGCCTCGATATCGTGCCACGCGCCATTGCCGAAACGAATGGCGTAATCCAGCCCCTCGGCGGCGATATCGACGCGGTTGTTGTTGGTGGAAAGCCTGATGTCTATGAAAGGATAGCGCGTCCGAAACGCGTCCAGCCTCGGCAAAAGCCAACCGACGGCAAAGGTGCCAACGGCACCCACTGTCAGCACGTCGCGCAGATGCCCTTCCTCGAAGCGTTGAAGAATATCGGCCATGCGATCAAACGAATCGCGCAGCGTCGGCAAAAGGGCAAGTCCGTCCTCGGTAATCATCAAACCGCGCGGCAGGCGCCGGAACAGCTCAACGCCGAGCTTCTGTTCCAGAAGTTTGACCTGGTGGCTTATGGCCGTTTGGGTGACGCACAGCTCTATGGCCGCCCGGGTGAAGCTGAGATGACGCGCGGCGGCTTCGAAAGCGCGCAGAGCGTTGAGCGGAAGATGCGGGCGTACCATGACAAGGCCAACTCTAATTCATGCCTGAAACCAGATATCATCATTTGTCGGTGCGCAACAGGCCGGCCTACAAAGACGACGCCACAGCCAAAGGGAGGGTGTCCATGACGATCAAGCGGCGCATAGGTTTTGTTTTTTTCTCCGCGTTTACAGTGGGTTGTTTGAGTGCGTTTAGCGCTCATGCCGCGCAGCAACTTCAATGCACGGTTATTCTGGACGCGAAAACCGGTGATGCGCTTCACCGCGAGGGCACCTGTGACAAGGCGTTTGCGCCCCAATCCAGTTTCAAGTTGCCTTTGGCCATCATGGGCTATGATGCAGGCATTCTTGTCGATGCTACGACGCCGCGCTGGGATTATAAGGCCGAATGGAAAAAGCCGAAGCGTGAGCAGAAGTCGGTCGACCCGACCATCTGGGAGAGAGATTCCATCGTCTGGTACTCGCAGGAGCTTACCCGCAGGCTGGGAGAGAAGAAATTCGCAGATTACGTCCGTCGCTTCGATTACGGCAATGCGGATGTCAGAGGCGTCAAAGGCCGCACGGATGGGCTGACCGAAGCCTGGCTGATGTCGTCGTTGAAAATCTCGCCCGATGGGCAGGTAGATTTCCTGCGTCGTTTCCTGAATGGAAAGCTGCCGGTATCCAAGTCTGCCTTTGACAAGACTATCAATATTATTCCGACATTCGACGCCGCCGATGACTGGAAAGTTCACGGCAAAACCGGATCTGGCCGTATGCGCACGAAAGCCGGCAAGTATGATGGCGATTCATGGCTTGGCTGGTTCGTCGGTTGGGCTGACAAAGGCGACAGGCGTGTCGTTTTCGCGACCCTGAATATTCAGGACTGGAAAAGCGAGGAGCCGATCAGCTTTGCCACCCGGGACAAGCTGATCGCCGACCTGCCCAAGCTAGTGAAATAATCTACCGCACGAAACGTCGGGCCGCGAAAATCAAGACCAGCCCGACGATGGCCACAAGCGCGCCGCGCAGCATCCACGGACTTTGGTTGATCATGAAACTGGAGGCAGGGTAGGGGAAGTAACCGCTTCCCTGCCCAATCCAGACGAGGCCGACCAAGGCAAGAAGTGCGCCGAGCACGGTCAGTGAAATCCGAAGTATCTGCATGATGAGCCTCGACAGGAAAAAACCTCTCCGGAGCTTATCCCGAAGAGGTTTCAATAGCCATGCGTTTCAGCGCTCTCGATTGGCGACAGACTGCGCGCGGGCAAGATATCAGCTGACGAGTTCGCGTGTGTCGGATTTCAACGTGTTCAAGCGTTCTCGCATCGTTTCCTGCACGAAGGCCCCGACATCGTCCATGGACATACCGTGATCGACAAGATCCAGCACGAGGTTTGCAATGTCTGCACGGGCCACATCGCTCACGCCCGGCAGATTGAGCGCGCTGGCGTGCTGGTCCATGAAGGGCGCGCGGCGATAAAATTCGGCTCCAAAAATGTGCAGCCACATCCGCTCCAGAATATATCCGTTCGCGGCCGCCACACCCACAGAGAAGTCGTAGATCAGATCCTTGGTTTCATCGGAAAGCTTTGCCACGTGTTCATTGCGCACAGCAAAGATTGCGCCATAGGAAAAGACACCGACAGTGTGGCGCGCGGCCTGATCGGCCAGGGCGTCAAGCTTCCATTTTCTCAAAACATGGGCCGCGATGTTGCCGGTGTTGGGCGAAATGCCTTCAAGCGTCTTGAAAACAAGGCCCATGTTCCACGCGCCGACATCGACGAATTCGAGAGCGACCCAATCCATCAGGGAAAATGGCTCCGGTCGAACGCGCAGGTGCAGCGGGAAGTATTCCTGATAACGCGACAGGCCTGCCGCTGGCGGGATGTTCTTGTCGACAAGCCATTGCCAGGACAGCGCCTGGACATCGTCCCATTTGCGCCAGTTTTTCAAAAGGTCGATGAAGTCAGGACTATGCGTGATCGGGTCGCCCTGGGCGAACACGGTGAAATATCGATCATCCGTCGCGCGGGTTCTCATGTGGTGAATGTAGGTTTCGGACTCACGACCGACATTGGGACGCGCAATGATTTCATCGGCGCGGGAAAGCACCTCCGGCGAGGTGATCTCTTCGCCCTTGTTATAAATAATGACTTTAAAATCTGCGGGGATATTGGCAATCCACTCGAGAGGTTCGCTATATCTTGCCAGAACGATGGTATGCATGATGCCCTCTGATCGATATTGGAGCCATCGCAATTCTAGGCTCGATATACATGAGAGCTATCCGTCTAAGCTTGTGTGGACGTTGTGCAACCCAGTCGTCGAGGCCGTACGACTCTGAGCGTCAAGTAACGCACCTGCCCGCACCAAGGGCACGGGCAGGTCATTCATCAAATGATCTGTCAGATCGATTTCGAGGCGCCGCCATCCACACGCAGCATCGTGCCGGTGATGTAGCTTGCTGGTTGCGAGCACAGGAACGCACCGGCGGCGGCAAATTCCTCGACCTTGCCCAGACGCCCTGCGGGGATGTTTTTGACGGATGCCTCGCGCACCTCTTCCACAGTTTTGCCAAGCCGCTTGGCGTTTGCGCCATCCAGTTCATCGATGCGGTCGGTGTGAATGCGTCCGGGCAGTAGAAGGTTGGCGGTGATGCCGGACCCGGCGACTTCCGTTGCCAGCGTCTTGTTCCAGCCCACCAGTGCACCACGCAACGTGTTGGACAAGGCGAGGTTCGGAATGGGCTCGAACACGCCGGAGGAGGCGACGGTCAGAATGCGGCCCCAGCCTTGCTCCTTCATCTGCGGCAGAAATGCGCCTGTCAGAGTGATGACGCGCAGGACCATGGACTGGAAGAAGGTTTCCAGCTTGTCGATGGTGATGTCCTGTGCGGTGCCAGGCGTCGGGCCGCCGGTATTGTTGACGAGAATGTCTATGCCGCCGAGCTTTTCCTTGACCGCTGCAACCATCGACGCCACGAAATCGGTGTCCGAAAGATCGCCCCGAACCCAGTCTGCCTTGCCCTTGCCACGCGCATTGATGGCTTCGACATTGGCGGCCAGCTTTTCCTCGCTACGCCCCACCAGCAGCACATGCGCTCCTTCCTTGGCCAGTGCCGTTGCAATGCCGAGACCAAGGCCACGAGACGATGCCAGAACAAGCGCGCGTTTGCCGGAAATGCCGAAATCCATTGGGTATCCTCCTGAAAGATGCTGCCCGCGGTTATAGAGGCGGTCGTGCGGATTTTGAAGGCATGTCTTTGTTTATTCCTCCGATACCAAGCGTAACGGCTTCGGCACGGCTGTGCTTATGGCCCAAGATGAATGGCTTGGAATGTTGCTCGCAGGCTCACTCTCCAGCCTTGACGTTGAGGCAAATCCCGCTAACTTACGTGAACGTAAGAGTAAGATGTTACCAGTGCGTCCGATATTGTCATAAGGCAAGAGCGGAATTTGCCGCAGTTCAACCTCGACAAGGGCTTTGTGCTTTGCCAATAAGGTTGACGCAAAGGCGCGAGAGTGCAGGGGTTCAGGTGAACGCTTCGGCTGCGGGCGCGTTAGAAAAACAAAGCCGGACGGGACCGGTGAGCTGAGAGGATGCACATGACTGAGGCGATGGAACTGCCGGAACGCGAATCGATGGAATTCGACGTCGTTATTGTTGGCGCCGGCCCTGCGGGCCTGTCTGCGGCGATACGGCTGAAACAGATCAATCCGGACCTCTCCGTCGTGGTGCTGGAAAAAGGTGCCGAAGTTGGCGCCCATATCGTCTCCGGTGCCGTGGTCGATCCTATCGGCATCGATCGGCTGTTGCCGGGCTGGCGCGAAGAGGAAGGGCACCCTTTCAAGACGGAAGTGAAGGACGATCAGTTTTTGTTGCTCGGCCCTGCCGGGTCCATCCGTCTGCCGAACTTTCTCATGCCGCCGTTGATGAGCAATCACGGCAACTACATCGTCTCTCTCGGTCTCGTCTGTCGTTGGCTGGCGGAAAAGGCGGAAGCGCTCGGTGTCGAGATCTATCCCGGTTTCGCTGGCAGCGAGGTGCTTTATAACGATGAAGGCGCTGTGATCGGGGTCGCAACCGGTGACATGGGCGTGGAGCGCAACGGTGAACCCGGCCCGGCCTTCACGCGCGGCATGGCGCTGATGGGCAAATATGTCTTGATCGGAGAGGGCGTTCGCGGCTCGCTCGCCAAGCAGCTTATTCAGAAATTCGATCTTTCCAAAGATAGCGACGTCCAGAAATACGGTATCGGCATCAAGGAACTCTGGCAGGTCAAGCCGGAGAAGCACCGCCAGGGCCTCGTGCAGCATTCCTTCGGCTGGCCACTGGGCATGAAGACGGGCGGCGGTTCGTTCCTTTACCATCTGGAGGACAACCTCGTTGCCGTCGGCTTCGTGGTGCATCTCAACTACAAGAACCCCTATCTTTATCCTTTCGAGGAATTCCAGCGCTACAAGACGCACCCCGCCATTCGCGATACGTTCGAAGGTGGCAAGCGCCTGTCCTACGGCGCGCGCGCCATCACCGAAGGTGGATATCAGTCCGTTCCGAAACTGACATTCCCCGGCGGCGCGCTGATCGGCTGTTCGGCGGGCCTCGTCAACGTGCCGCGCATCAAAGGCAGCCACAACGCCGTGCTCTCGGGCATGCTGGCGGCGGACAAGATTGCCGAGGCTCTGGCCGCCGGTCGCGCCAATGACGAAGTCATCGAAATCGAAAACGAATGGCGTGACACGGATATCGGCAAGGATCTCAAGCGGGTGCGCAACGTCAAGCCGCTCTGGTCTAAGCTCGGCACCGCTCTGGGCGTAGGGCTCGGCGGGCTGGATATGTGGACAAACCAGCTGTTCGGGTTTTCCATCTTCGGCACGATGAAGCATGGAAAGACGGACGCGCAAAGCCTGGAGCCTGCGAAGTTCCATAAGCCCATCGCCTATCCACGGCCGGATGGCGTCTTGACCTTTGACCGCCTGTCATCGGTATTCCTGTCTTCCACCAACCATGAGGAGGACCAGCCGGTGCATCTTCAGGTGAAGGATATGGACCTTCAGAAGCGCTCCGAGCATGATGTCTACGCCGGTCCATCGACGCGTTACTGTCCTGCCGGTGTTTACGAGTGGGTGGAGAAGGACGGTGAGCCGACCTATGTCATCAACGCGCAAAACTGCGTCCATTGCAAAACCTGCGATATCAAGGATCCCAACCAGAACATCAACTGGGTACCGCCGCAGGGTGGCGAAGGTCCGGTTTATTCGAATATGTGAGGCCGCGTCCGCGGGCGAAACCCCATGGTCATGATACGTGCCGCGCGGGTCGATGAATTTGCGCGGCTGACATGCGGTGCTGACCACGGATCGCTTTGCGCCGTTCAACGCCCCTTTTTATCAGAAACTCGGATTTCGAGTTCTCGAGGTTTGGGAGACGCCGCCTTTCCTGCAGGAGCGGCTGGACCGACAAATCGCCAACGGTCTCGATGCCACCCGCCGCGTGGCCATGCATCTGGACCTCCGCAACACCACTTTGCCTGTACTTGAAGCGTCACACTGAAACAGGATTGCAGTATTCTCGATGGCCAGAGTTTGGATTGACCCCGTCAAGTGCTCGGATGCGCAGGACATCATTTCGGCGAACCTGCGCAGCCGTGATTATCATGCCCCGTGGGTGCAGCCGGTCACGGATATGAATGGTTTCGATGCATGGTTCGGGCAGTTGCTGACCGGGCCGAACGCGTCTTTCGTCGCGCGGGATAGTGAAAGTCGGGGTGTCGTGGGTGTGTTCAACCTGTCGCAGATCGTCTGGGGCGCTTTTCGCAGCGCCTATCTCGGCTATTACGGAACCGTGGATTTTGCTGGTCGCGGGCTGATGACGGAAGCGCTGGCTATGGTGACACAGCATGCTTTTGATGCGTTCGGCCTGCACCGGATCGAGGCCAATATTCAGCCCGGCAATGTGGCGTCCATCAACCTTGTTCGCCGTGCCGGTTTCTTAAAAGAGGGATATTCCCCGCACTATCTGCAAATCAACGGCGCGTGGTGCGACCATGAACGGTGGGCGTTGATATCGGATGCTGACGGGAGCGCTTGATGTATCCCATTTTCAGAGAAATATTCTTTGCCGATCAAGAACGAAAGCGATGCTTGCCAGTTTGGTATTTGCAGGATTACCGCGAATGCAATAGTTGTATTGGCGCAGTCCGACGAGCATGAGCAATGTGCTGAAAAGGCGGATGTGGGAGCATATGATGAAGACGGCAGCAGGCGAAGTTTTTTCTCACCGCAGTTTTGGACTTGTTTGCGGGGCGGTACTAACGGTGTTTGCGGCTGTGACCATTCCGGCAAACCACAGCCAGGCAGCCAGTTGTCGCGCGGATGCGGCAGCCGAGATCGACTGGAGCGGTTGCAACAAGCGGCTTTTGATGCTGGGTGGCAGCATCATGGACGGAGCCGATTTGCGCGGCACGGATTTTACCTTCACCGACCTGCGCGGTTCCTCCTTCAAAAAGGCCAATCTTGAGAAGGCAAAGCTGATCCGCACGTCGTTGGCATCGTCGCAACTGCAAGGCGGCAACTTCGTCAAGGTCGAGGCCTATCGCGGCGATTTCAGCGATGCCGATGCGGAAAACGCCAATTTCACCAATGCGGAAATGCAGCGCGCCAACTTCAAGGACGCCAAGCTCACGGGTACGGATTTCACCAAGGCGGAACTCGGCCGCGCCGATTTCGAAGGCGCGACGCTGACCGGTGCAAAGTTCACCATGGCCAACTTGTCGCGCTCCCGTTTCGAGGGCGCGAAGTTCTCCGGGCCAATCGATTTCGAAAACGCCTTCCTTCTGCTCGCCCGCATCGAAGGACTGGATCTGTCCACGGCGACCGGGCTGGAGCAGAAGCAGATCGATATTGCCTGCGGAGATGCCAAGACGAAACTGCCGCAGGGGCTGACGACGCCAAAGACCTGGCCATGCCCGGAAGATCCTGACGAGGATTGAGCGATCAGATTGCGAGTGAGCGGCATTCTCAGCCGCTCACGACATGTCCGTCATCAAAACCCTGACAGGACAATCTTACCCTTCGCCGTGCCACTCTCGATCAACGCATGCGCCTTGATGAGATTTGCGGCGTTGATGGTGCCGAAAACCTCAGTCATCGTCGTCTTGATCTTGCCCGCATCCACCAGTTCCGAGACGTGGTTCAGGAGCTTATGCTGCTCGAGAATATCGGCCGTTTCGAAGACCGGTCGGGTGAACATCATTTCCCAGTGAATGGAAATGGCTTTGCGCTTGAAGGGCATGGCGTCGAAACCATTCGAGGGATCATCGATCAGGGCGAACCGGCCCTGCGGCGCGATGAGCGCGATGCTGTCGGCAGCGTGGAGATCGCTTTGCGTCGTCGAAAAGACGAAGCCGGGCGCGCCTTGGCCCAGCGCTTCGACCTGTTGGGCGAGCGGCTGGCTGTGATCGATGACGTGATGCGCGCCAAGTGACTTGGCCCATTCCTTCGTTTCGGGACGTGACGCTGTCGCGATGACGGTGAGGTCGGTCAGTTGTCGTGCCAACTGGATGGCGATGGAGCCAACCCCGCCCGCACCGCCGATGATGACAATGGCATTGGCCGCGCCGGGAACGGGGTCTTTCACCTTCAACCGGTCGAACAGCGCCTCGTAAGCGGTGATCGCCGTCAACGGCAGGGCGGCGGCCTCTTCGAAGCTCAGGCTTTTAGGCTTCTTGCCAACGATGCGTTCATCCACCAGATGAAATTCGCTGTTGGAGCCGGGACGGTTGATGGCACCGGCGTAAAACACCTCATCCCCCGGCTTGAACAGTGTCACACCGTCACCCACGCCCTTGACGATGCCAGCCGCATCGAAGCCCAGAACGCGGGTCGCGCCCTGTTCCGGCGGTTGATTTCGGCGTACCTTGGTGTCGACGGGGTTGACCGAGACAGCCTTGATCTCGACCAAGAGATCGTGGCCTTTGGCTTCCGGCACCGGCAAATCGAAGTCGATCAGCGCGTCCGCATCCGTAACGGGCTTAGCCTGTTTGTAACCGATAGCACGCATGGCGTTTCTCCTTTGCTTGTTGCGTTGGCCTCTATTTGATAGATACGAACGCAAGCTGCAAGAACGCACGTTTTCTGTATATAGATACAAAAAGGATACCGTGATGTCCCGACCCCGCGCCAAATTGACCGGCAATTTTCCGGGTTGTCCGGTGGAGTCCACGCTCAGTTTTCTGGATGGAAAATGGAAAGGCGTGATCCTGTATCACCTGATGAACGAGGGCATTCTTCGCTTCAACGAATTGCGCCGTCACATCCCAAGCGTCACGCAGCGCATGCTGACGAAGCAGTTGCGCGAACTGGAGGAGGCGGGGCTGATTTCACGCAAGGTCTTCGCCGTGGTGCCGCCGCGGGTGGATTACGAACTGACGCCGCTTGGCCACAGCATGCAGCCGGTCATCACCGCCTTGAAAGCATGGGGTGAGACGCATGTGATCTGCAAGGATGGCGAAAGGCGCGTTCTGCCCCCTGTCGACCGCATCAGACCTCTGGAAGCTGCCGAATAATCCGGCGATACTGACCGCAGTTTTCCTGCATTCGATTCTTTCAAAATTTCCGCAGTGCAACATTGATCTGCCCGGATTGCGTCATAGCGTCGCGGCAGTGATTCTCAGTCAGGGACGAAAAGCATGGGTATTGGTTGGATCGAGGCCGCGATTCTCGGTTTTATTCAAGGTCTTACGGAATTTTTGCCAATTTCCTCCAGCGCGCATCTGCGGATCGCCGGAGAGTTTCTGGGAACGGGTGAAGACCCAGGCGCTGCCTTTACCGCCATTATTCAGATCGGCACCGAACTGGCCGTTCTCGTCTATTTCTGGTCCGACATCATGCGCATCGCCATGGCATGGCTTCGCAAAAACCTTCGCCTCGGTGGCAATTACGATCCTGCTGACGTTCGCATGGGCTGGCTCATCATCATTGGCTCGGTGCCAATCGTGCTGCTTGGCCTCCTGTTCAAGGATGCGATCGAAACCTCGCTGCGCAATCTCTACATCACCGCCGTCATGCTGATCGTCTTCGGTATCATACTAGGCTATGCTGATAAAATCGGCAAGAAAAAGTATCCTCTGAACAAGCTCATCTGGCGCGATGGCATCCTGTTTGGTTTTGCCCAAGCTATGGCGCTGATCCCCGGTGTTTCCCGCTCTGGCGGCACGATCACGGCAGGCTTGCTGCTGGGTTATACGCGTGAGGCAGCGGCCCGCTATTCCTTCCTCCTCGCCGTGCCAGCCGTCTTCGGCTCCGGTTTCTACCAGCTGTACAAGAGCATCGGTCAGGTCAACCCGGTCGGCTGGGGCCAGACGGCATTGGCCACGCTGATATCCTTCGTCGTGGGATATGCTGTTATCGTCGTCTTCCTGAAGCTCGTCTCGAGCAAAAGCTATATGCCGTTCGTCTGGTACCGCGTTGTGCTGGGCGTTGTGCTTCTGGTGCTGCTCTCCACCGGGGTAATCAGCGCCGCGTAAGAGGCGACCACGCTGTTAGGTCGTATCCTCGGCTTCAGGGCCGGGGATCGATCGACGATTTTCCTTGAAATCTATCCCGTGGAATGATTTTTCACGCCGGATGTGCAATAGAGCCGTTTATTGCGCGGTATTTTTCGTTTGCTTGTATAAGTATCCATCCGCAACAAGGACAGTCGGGACCAGTTGATGAGTATTGAAGGCGGTTACGCTTTGGCGGTGGAGAATATCCACAAGAGCTTCGGTACGAATGAGGTCCTCAAAGGTATTTCGCTGAACGCCCGCAAGGGTGACGTTATCTCGATCATCGGCTCGTCCGGCTCCGGCAAGAGCACGTTTCTACGCTGCATCAATTTTCTTGAAATGCCCGACCGTGGCCGCGTGACCGTCAATGGCGAGGAAGTCTCCGTCAAGATCGGTCGCGATGGCAAGGCCGTGCCGAAAAGCTGGCGGCAGGTGGAGCGCCTGCGCACCGGGCTTGGCATGGTCTTTCAAAACTTCAATCTCTGGGCACACCGCACGGTGCTGGAAAACATTATCGAAGCGCCCGTCCATGTGATGGGCGTGAAGCGGCAGGATGCGGTCGAAAGGGCCGAAGCGCTGCTCAACAAGGTCGGCCTTTACGACAAGAAAGATGCCTATCCGGCGTTTCTCTCCGGTGGGCAGCAGCAGCGTGCGGCGATTGCGCGGGCGCTCTGCGTCGAGCCTGCCGTGATGCTGTTCGACGAGCCGACCTCGGCACTCGACCCGGAACTGGTGGGCGAAGTGCTGAAGGTGATCCGTGATCTGGCCGAAGAGGGCCGTACCATGCTTCTGGTAACGCATGAGATGCGCTTTGCCCGCGATGTGTCCAATCACGTCATGTTCCTGCATCAGGGCCGCGTGGAAGAGGAGGGGACGCCGGACCAGGTGTTCGGCAACCCGACCAGCGCGCGCGCACGAGACTTTACCGGCGCCATCGCCAACTGATTTATCACCGCTTTAACTGGAGAGATTTTCCATGAAATTGTTCGCCACGCTGCTTGCCGGATCGGCATTTGCGCTGTCTGCCTTCACCGCCAGCGCCGATGTGCGCTTCGGCATCATGAACGAATCCTACCCGCCGTTCTTCGCCAAGGATGCGTCCGGCAAATGGCAGGGCTGGGAAATCGATCTGATGGACGCCGTCTGCGCGGAAATGAAGGAAAAATGCTCCATCGTCGAGCTGTCCTGGGATGGCCTTATTCCGGCACTGGAAGCCAAGAAGTTCGACGTGATCTGGTCGTCCATGTCCAACACGCAGGAACGCCAGAAGGTCATCACCTTCACGGATAAATATTACAACACGCCCAGCAAGCTGATCGGAGCCAAGGGCGACAAGCCGGGTGCGACGGCAGAAGACGTGAAGGGCAAGACCATCGGCATTCAGGTCTCAACCATTCAGTCGGCCTATTACGCCAAGTATTTCAAGGATGTGGCGGACGAAAAGACCTACCAGACGCTGGACGAGGCGTTTCAGGATCTGGCCGCCGGTCGCATCGACTATGTTTTCGGCGACTCGCTCGTTCTCGATGCCTTCCTGAAAAGCGATGCGGGCAAGGATTGTTGCGCGGATGCTGGCAATGTTGCCGACGACAAGGAAATTCTGGGTCTCGGCGTTTCCGGTGGTCTGCGCAAGGACGATACCGAGTTGAAGCAGAAGCTGAACACGGCGCTGGCCGCCGTTCGTGCCAGCGGCAAATATGACGAGATCACCAAGAAATACTTCACCTTCGACATCTACGGCGCGAAGTAAGTCTCGGTCGAGTTGATGGCAAGCATTGAAACCATGGTTCAACTTCTGTCACCCTATCCTCCGGGATGGGGTGGCACGCTGTTGACGGGTGCCGTTTCCACGCTTGCCATTTCCGCCGGTGCCTATCTCATTGGCATCGTCATCGGCATGGCCGGTGCGCTGGGCAAGCTTTCCGGCAACCGGCCGCTGGGCGTTGTGCTGGGTTTCTACACCACCATGATTCGTGCGGTGCCGGAGCTGATCCTGATCGTCGGGCTCTATTATGCTGGCACCGATGGCCTCAACCGGTTGCTGCAATGGGCCGGAATGCCGCCGCTTGAGATCAACGGCTTCGTGGCGGCGATCGCCGTTCTCGGCTTCGTGCAGGGCGCCTATATGACCGAGGTTCTGCGCGGGGCAATCCTTGCAATTCCCAGCGGCCAGATCGAAGCGGCACGAGCCTTCGGCATGTCGCCATTCCTCCGGTTTCGCCGCGTGGTGCTGCCAGCCCTTATTCCCAATGCGCTGCCGGGATTGGCCAATCTTTGGCTCGCGGTGACGAAGGACAGCGCGCTGGTGGCCGTGGTCGGCTATCAGGAACTGGCGTTGGCAACGCGTCTGGCGGGGGCCAGCACCAAGCAATATTTCCTGTTCTTCATGGCGGCGGCGCTGTTGTATCTGGCCATCACGCTCGTTTCCAATGCCGTCTTTTCGCTGATCGAACGCCGGGTGCGGCGCGGTCAACCGGCGCTGGTTTAGGAGAGATCATGGAATTCTCCTGGCTCGAAAAATACTGGCCGCTGTTCTTATCCGGTGCCTACCAGACGGTGGCGCTGCTGATCATCTCCGTTGTCTTCGGTTTCATCCTTGCTATCGGCCTTGCCTTTGCGCAGGTCAGTGGCGGCAGGCTGACGCGGGTGCTGGCGCGGGGTTATTGCACCTTCTTTCGCGGCACACCGCTGCTGATCCAGCTTTGGCTGCTCTATTACGGCGTCGGTTCGCTGCTGCCGATGATACCAGGCCTCCGACAGAGCTTCATGTGGCCTGTGTTGCGGGAGGGCTTCTTCTTCGCCGCCGTCAGCTTTACGCTGAATTATGCGGCCTATGAGGCGGAAGTTCTGCGCGGCGCCTTGCTGGCGGTGCCAAAGGGCGAGCTTGAGGCGGGACGGGCATTCGGCATGAGCCGTTTCACGCTGATCCGCCGCATCTGGCTACCGCGCGCCATCCGCATTGCCCTGCCGACCATTGCTGGCGAGGTGGTGATGCAGTTGAAGGCGACGCCGCTGGCTTTCACCGTCACCGTCATGGACCTCTATGCCGTGGCCTACAAAGTGCGACAGGACACGCTGCTGGTCTATGAACCGCTCTTCGTCGTCACCATTTTCTATCTCATCCTCACCGCTATCATCGTGCGCTGTTTCGGCTTTGTCGAAGCGCAGGTGCCGCAGCGACGGTAAATCCAAGGAGTTTCACATGGGCGATATCCGTATTCTCGACGGCGGCATGAGCCGTGAATTGCAGCGGCTGGGCGCGCAGCTGAAGCAGCCGGAATGGTCAGCACTGGCGCTGATCGACACGCCCGACATCGTCCGGCAGGTGCATGCGGAATTCATCGAAGCCGGTGCCGATGTCGTCACCACCAATTCCTACGCACTGGTGCCGTTCCACATCGGCGAAGAGCGTTTCCAGAAAGAAGGTGCATCACTCATTTCGTTGTCGGGCAAGCTGGCCCGTGAGGCGGCGGATGCGTCGGGACGTAAGGTTACAGTTGCCGGTGGTCTGCCGCCGATCTTCGGCTCCTACGAACCGCAGAATTTCGATCCATCGCGCGTGCAGGATTACCTCAAGGTTCTCGTCGAAAATCTGGCGCCCCACGTCGACGTCTGGCTGGGCGAAACGCTGAGCCTGATTGCCGAAGGGGAAGCTGTCCGTGAGGCTGTGACCGACACAGGCAAACCTTTCTGGGTCTCCTTCACGCTGAACGATGATGCGGCACAGGTGGATGGTGGCGAACCGCAGCTTCGCTCCGGCGAAACCGTGCGTGCGGCCGCCGAATGGGCCGCCGGGTCAGGTGCCGCCGCGCTGCTGTTCAATTGCAGCAAACCGGAAGTCATGAAAGCCGCCGTCGAAACTGCAGCCTCCGTCTTCAAGGATAAAGGCGTCTCCATCGACATCGGCGTCTATGCCAACGCATTCGAAGGCGAACAGGGCGAGTCCGCCGCCAATGAAGGCCTGCACGGCACCCGCGCCGACCTGACCGACGACGCCTATTCCCGCTTCGCCTGCGAATGGGCCGACGCCGGTGCCACGATGATCGGCGGCTGCTGCGGCATCGGGGCTGCGCATATTCACACGGTTGCGGGTGCGCTGAGGGCTAGATAATTTGCCGAAGACGCTGCGTGAAGCTTATGTCTTCACGCAGCGTCCAATATCTGCATTTCCACATGCAAACCTGCTGCAGCCACCATATTCACCAACGTATCCAGCCCGAACAGATTGATCTTGCCGCGCAAAAGGTCGGACACGCGCGGTTGCGTGACACCGAGCTTGCGGGCCGCTTCAGCCTGTGTCCAGCCCTTTTCCTTGATCTGCCGCTCCAGCGCCATCATCAGCGTAGAGCGCAGCTTCATGTTCTCCGCTTCGCCGGTGGTGTCTTCGATGGCATCCCAGACGCTGTCGTAGGTTTCAGTGCTCATTGGCCTAACTCCTTCACCAGATCGCTGTAGCGTTTCGTCGCCAGATCGATATCTGCTTTGCTGGTCTTATGAGTCTTTTTCTGGAAGCAATGCAGGACGTAAATTGCATCGCTGAATTTCGCGACGTAGATCACTCGAAACGCGCCGCTTTCATCCCTGACCCGTAATTCTTGAACACCTTTTCCGATTGTTGCCATCGGCTTCCAATCCGTCGGCATCTGCTCGTTCTGCACCTTGTCCAGCTGATAACCGGCTTCCCGCCGCGCCGTTTCGGGAAATGCACGTAAATCACTGAGGGCGCTGCCACGAAACCTGATTTTTTTCATATGGCGGATTATACAAAAAATTATATATCGTTTGCAAGCCTGTTGAGCTGACTTGGAATGGTGAACACGTCGAGGCCCGCCACGTCTTCCTCGATAAGCGTAAAGCCCTGCTTGAGATAATAGGGGCGCTTGTCTGCCGTGGCACAGAGATAGCAGGTGTCGTGGCCCAGCGTCGCGATGTGCTCCCGACTGCGGGCAATCAATTGTGCGGCGATGCCTTGTCGCCGGAACTCCGGTTCGACCCAAAGGGCGGCAATCCATGGGGCATAGTCTGGCCGTTCATCCAGATCGTTTTCGATGATGAGGACCGAGCCGATATAGCGGTCTTTTTCGTGGGCGACGAAGGCTGAGGGGATACCTTCTGCTTCCAGCATCGGATCAAGATGGGCGCGGTAGTCTTCGATTGAAACGCCGCTTTCCGTCCACCATGCGTTCCAGCCCCTGTCCGCTATCGTATCTGCAAATGCTGGATATTGTAGAAGATTGGAAATCTGCAAAAACCTGCCCTCTGTTTGAATCACAATCGCAACGTAAGGTTACAAGCATTTGAAAAGGCAAGGCAAGCGGCCGGTCGCACACTCGTTGCGACCGGTTATTTGCGATGGGCCTTAAAGCAGCGTTCCGCTCAAGATCAGCAATGCCACCGAGAAGTAGATCACCAGACCGGTGACATCCACCAGCGTTGCGACGAAGGGGGCGGATGCGCTGGCGGGGTCAAGGCGCATGCGTTGCAGCAGGAAGGGCAGCATGGAACCTGTCAGCGAGCCGAAGGTAACGATGCCGATGAGGGCGCAGAACACGGTGAAGCCGACCAGCAGCCAGTGTTCGCCGTAGTCGTAAAAGCCTGCCTGTTGCCAGATCGTCAGACGCAGGAAGCCGATGGCGCCGAGAATGGTGCCGAGTGTCAGGCCGGTTGGCAGTTCACGCAGCAGCACCCGCCACCAGTCGGACAGTTTCAACTCGCCCAGCGCCAGCGCCCGGATGATGAGCGATGTGGCCTGCGAGCCGGAATTGCCGCCCGATGACATGATGAGCGGAATGAACAGCGTCAGAACGACGGCCTTTTCCAACTCGCCCTCGAAATGCTGCATGGCACTGGCCGTCAGCATTTCACCGAGGAACAGAGCTGCGAGCCAGCCGCCACGTTTGCGGATCATGTCGAGGAAACCCATGGCCATGTAGGGCTTGCCGAGCGCTTCCATACCACCGAATTTGTGGGCGTCTTCCGTCGTGTCGGCAATCATGGTGTCGATGACGTCATCGACGGTGACGATGCCCAGAATATGGCCGTGCTCGTCCACAACAGGCATGGCCAAAAGGTCATGCTTGCGGATGAGGCGGGCGACATCTTCCTGCGACATCAGCGGGTCGGCATAGGTGATGCCTTCCTTCGATGCGACGGTCAGAATGGAGGCCGATGGTTCACCGGTGACGAGGCGGCGCAGAGTGACGACCTTGGCCAAGGTACCGTCTTCTGCCAGCACATAGATGGCATAGACGGTTTCGCGAGAACGTTCGACGATGCGGATGTGCGCAAGCGTCTGCTCCACCGTCCAGCGGTCGGGCACGCTGACGAATTCGGTCGTCATCATCGAGCCTGCCGTGCGGGGCGGATAGGTCATCAGGTGACGAATGGCCGTTGCCGTCGCGCGGTCAATTCTTGAGAACAGCTTGGCGCGTGGCTCTTCGTCCATTTCGGCCATCACGTCTGCCACTCGGTCATCCGACATGAGGTTGACGAAACGGGCTGCCTGTTCCAGCGGAATATGGGCGATGATCTCAGCGGCGTGGTGCAGTTCGGGCCGGTCGAGGACGGCAACGGCACGCGCCTGGGTCATTTTCAGCAGAGCATCGACGGCTTCGGGCACGTCGAGAGCGTTCAACTGATCGACGCGTTCTGCCGTTGTGGTGGGGCCAATGCTGGTGCTGCGGAGTAGACGTGCAGCCTTGCTGGCTCTTTCAGAGAGGTTGTGAAAGTTCATGATTGCTCACCTTCCAGTCGATCCGCCGATCACGGCGGAACGTGGTGAGCCGACAGGTGTCAGATCAGCGCGCGTTTCGCCGCGTTCGGCAAAGGCAATCGACTACTACTGTCGCTAGACATCTAATGATGCTCCGTGAATATCTGCGCCAGATCGATGATTTGACCTGCGCATGTGCTATCTGTTGCGCCTGAAAAAAGGCCGAGTCAAGCGGGCCGAATATGAAATTTTGGCAAGGTGGATATCCAAGCGTAAAGAAGCGTTTTAGAGGCTTCTAAAGCGTCTTGAAATCAAGCCGTTAGACCCGCTTTCTCGCGCCGTTCCAACGCCACCGCAAAGGCAAAAACGATGAACCCGCCCAAGGAGAGAACTGCGCCGATATATCCCGTCGAGGCGTAGCCATAGCCCAATGCTATGACGAGGCCGCCCAGCCATGCGCCGAGTGCGTTGGCGATGTTGAAGGCGGAGTGATTGGAGGCGGCGGCCAGTGTCTGCGCGTCGGCGGCCACATCCATCAGGCGGGTCTGCACGGCCGGGCAGGCGGCAAAGCCGCAGCCGATGAGAAACACGCAGATGCACAGCATGTAGGGATTGTGCGCCGTGAGACCGAAGAGTGTCATCAGCGCGACGTTGAAGGCCAGCATACCGCCAATCGTGCCGTTGAGCGAGTAATCCGCCATGCGGGAACCGACGACATTGCCGACATTCATGCCGATGCCGAACAGCGCCAGCACCATGGGCACCGTTGCAACCGGCATCATGGCGACATCGGTGGTGGTTTTGGCGATATAGCTGAACACGGCAAACATGCCGCCGAAACCGACGGACGCAACCGCCAGCGTCAACCACACCTGCACGCGCCTGAAAGCGCCTAGCTCGCGCCAGATGCTGGCGCCTTCCTGCACCTTGTCTCGCGGTTGGAACAGCCACAACAGCGCAACGGTCAAAAGGGCGATGCCACCCACCATCAGGAAGGCGGCGCGCCAGGAAAACATCTGTCCGAAGAAGGTGGCAAGCGGCGTGCCCAGCAGCGTGGCGATCGTCAGCCCCAGCATGACACGGCCAACTGCTCGGGCGCGCTTGTGAATGGGCGCCATGGACGCGGCAACCAGTGCGGCGACACCGAAATAGGCACCATGCGGCAGTCCGCTTATGAAGCGAAGCGCGGTGAATGTCGTGAAATCCGGCGCGATGGCGCTCAGGATATTTCCTGCAGCAAACAGGCCCATCAAGGAAAGCAGCAGCACGCGCCTGGTCATTCGCGCCGCCAGAATGGCGATGATAGGCGCGCCGATGACCACGCCCAGCGCATAGGCGGCAATGACGTAACCCGCCTGCGGAACCGTGACGCCGTAACTCGTGGCGACATCCGGCAACAGGCCCATAATGGCAAACTCACCCGTACCGATGCCAAAACCACCAGCGGCGAGCGCAATTTCGATCAACGCGATGGAGAGAGGCGTCAAGGACGTCGCAGGCAATGGCGCAACGGCGATGGTATCAGCGTCGGCGATGCTTTCGGAAGGGAGTATCTGGGTCATGATGTCTGCGCAGAAAAATGAAGAAAAAAAGGGCAAGACCGAGGTCTCGGTCCTGCCCTGACTGGAGGTATCTGGTCACCAAAATGACCTTATCTTACGCATATCATGATTTTGTGCATCGCGGTAGTATCTGATTCTATAAAATTCTCGACTGACGCAAACGTGTAGGGAACGGAACCGGCGGTATTCCATTTAAGATTGCGCTTTGCGTGCAACGGGGGCTGGATAAGCATATGAAACTGGTGGCGATTTTCAACCGCGATGGCGGTACATTCAAAACCACGGACATGGATGCTTACTGCAAACATGCGCAGACTGTTTTCGAAAATGCAGGTCACGAAATCGAATGCCGCCTGGTTTCCGGCAAGGATATCGTTGCGGAGATGGAGCGCACGGCCGATGAAACGGGGCTGGATGGCCTGATCGCAGGCGGTGGCGATGGCACGATTTCCGCTGCTGCAGGTATTGCGTGGAAACATGGCATCGCTCTGGGTGTCGTGCCTGCTGGTACCATGAACCTGTTTGCCCGGTCGCTGAAATTGCCGCTCGACATATGGCAGGCGGTCGATACGCTGGCACAGGGCCATGTGCAGAATGTCGATATTGCCAGCGCCAACGGGCGGCCCTTCGTGCATCAGTTTTCCGCGGGCCTTCATGCGCGCATGGTGCGTTACCGGGACAAGATGGAATATGCGTCAAGGCTGGGCAAGATCCGGGCGAATATTCGCGCTGCCATCGGCGTCGTCTTCAACCCGCCGAAATTCGACATGGAATTTACGGTGGCTGGAAAAACCCAGCATCGGCGTGTCTGCGCCATCTCCGCATCCAACAATGAATTTGGACAAAGCCCGCTTCTGGTCGCCGACGATATTACGCAGGGAAAGCTCGGTCTCTATATTGCAGACGCTTTGACGCCGTCTGGCGTTATGGGGCTCGCTATCGATATTCTGCGCGGCAAGCTGAAGGAAAACGCGGCGGTGACGGCCATGGCGGTTACGAATGCCGAGCTGCATTTTCCCAAGCGTCATGGAGACGTGAAATGTGTTATGGACGGTGAATTGCTGCCGATGAAACGCAACGTTGCTCTTAAGATTCATGCCGGTGAACTCAAGGTCATCGTTCCGAAAGATTTCTCAACTCCCTAATATTGTTGACCTGATGCCATTGTTCAAAGAGGCGTGCGAACGGTGCGGCTGCCCTTGCAAAATCCAGTCACGCCCGCCATGCTGATCCCATGTAAGGTCAATGGGAGTGCATGACGCGATGAACGATAATAGCGTAACTATATCGAACCTCGCCGCCATCGACGCCGCCCACCACCTGCATCCCTTTTCCGACATGGGAAAACTCAACGCGTCAGGCACGCGCATCATAGAGCGGGCCGAAGGCGTGTTCATCTACGACAGCACCGGCAAAAAATATCTCGATGCGTTTGCGGGCCTGTGGTGCGTCAACATCGGTTATGGCCGGAGAGAAATCACCGATGCGGTCTCCCGGCAGATGAATGAGCTGCCCTATTACAACGCCTTCTTCGGTACCACGACACCGCCCGCGACCCTGCTTGCACAAAAGATCGTGTCCCATGCCGGGCCGAATATGAACCATGTCTTCTTCACGAATTCCGGTTCCGAAGCTACGGATACATGGTTTCGGATGGCTCGGGTTTACTGGAAGGCGCTGGGCCACCCGACGAAAACAAAGATCATTGCGCGCCGCAACGGCTATCATGGATCCACCGTCGCGGGCGCGTCACTGGGCGGCATGACGTGGATGCATGAGCAGGGAAACCTCCCCATCGAAGGCATCTCGCATATCGGTCAACCTTACTGGTATGTCGAGGGCGGAGATCTCACGCCTGCCGAATTCGGCCTGAAGGTGGCACGTGAACTGGACGCCAGGATCGATGAGCTGGGCGAACACAATGTCGCGGCTTTCGTTGCCGAACCCATTCAGGGGGCAGGCGGTGTCATCGTGCCGCCGGAGACCTACTGGCCGGAGATCGCCCGCATCTGCAAGAAACGCAACATCCTGCTGGTGTCGGACGAAGTCATCTGCGGCTTCGGACGCTTGGGGTCTTGGTTCGGTTATCAGCATTTCGGCTATGAGCCCGATCTGGCGCCTGTGGCCAAGGGACTGTCATCCGGCTATCTGCCCATCGGTGGCGTACTGGTCTCGGATCGTGTGGCCGAGGTCATGCTGACCAAGGTGGGTGACTTCAACCACGGCTTCACCTATTCCGGCCATCCCGCCTGCGCGGCCGCGGCGTTGGAAAACCTGCGCATCATCGAAGACGAGGGGCTGGTGGAGCGCGTGCGCAACGATATCGGCCCTTATTTCCGCCAAGGCTGGGAAAGCCTGTTGGACCACGAGACGGTGGGCGAGGCGGTGAGTGTGGGGCTCATCGGCGGCCTGCAGCTGACCGCGGACAAGGCAACGCGCAAGCGCTTCGACAAGCCGGATGATGTCGGCACCTCGGTGCGAAACCATTGTCTCGACAATGGCCTTGTCATGCGTGCCACGGGCGACCGGATGCTGGCATCTCCCGCCTTTACGATCAGCCGTTCGGAAGTCGATCAGATCATCGAGATACTGCGCAAGGGGCTGGACCACTTGGCGCAGACAGCAAGGACATAAACGTGGCAGAGCATGAACATCACTACCAGGTCCAGATCACATGGACCGGCAATGCAGGCACCGGCACCTCCGGCTACCGCGAATACGAACGTTCGCATGTCATTTCCGCAGATGGAAAGCCCGATATCGCCGGTTCGTCCGACCCTGCCTTTCGTGGCGATTCCAGCCGTTGGAACCCGGAGGAACTGTTGCTGGCCTCCGTCTCGGCCTGTCACAAGCTTTGGTATCTGCACTTCTGCGCCGTATCGGGCGTTGTCGTCATCGACTACGTGGATCAGGCCGAGGGCACGATGGTGCTTGTGAAAAACGGAGCCGGGCGCTTCACGGAAGTGGTGCTGAAACCGGTCGTCACCATTTCCAGGGGCGACCCGCAGACGGCACTCGAGCTGCACGAAGACGCCCACGAAAAATGTTTCATCGCCAATTCCGTCAATTTCCCGATCCGCATCGAGGCTTCGGTGCAAACGACGTGAAGGCTTACTTCGGCTGTTGATAGGTTTCGCGCACGATGTAATTCGGTGTCAGATCATCGCGGTAGTAAAGACGCGCGATCATCTCGGCCAGAATGCCTGTCGTGATGAGCTGGACGGAAGATAGCAGCAGAACGACGCCAACCATCAGCATCGGCCTTGTTCCGATATCATTGCCGAGAATGAACTTGTCGATGAACAAATAGGTCATGATGATACCGGCCAATGCACCGAGGCCAAGGCCCAGAGAGCCGAAGAAGTGGCCGGGGCGGGCTTTGTAACGCATGAAGAACATGACCGACAGCAGGTCGAGAATGACACGGAATGTGCGTGAAAGCCCGTATTTCGAAGCGCCGAACTGGCGTGCATGGTGGGTAACGGGCATTTCACCGATGCGGGTGCTGGGCACGACGCCTGCCACCCAGGCAGGAATGAAGCGATGCATCTCGCCCATCAGCTTGACCTGCTTGATGATCGATGACCGGTAGATCTTCAGGCTGCATCCATAATCGTGCAGGCGAACGCCGGTGATCTTGCCGATCAGCCGGTTGGCGATCCATGAGGGGATCTTGCGCAGAAAAAGCCCGTCCTGACGGTTCTTGCGCCAGCCGACCAGCAGGTCGAGTTCACGCCGCTCCAGCTCTGCGACGAGCATGGGAATGTCTTTCGGATCGTTTTGCAGGTCGCCGTCCAGTGTCGCGATCAGTCGGCCTCTGGCAGTGTCGATGCCCGCCTGCATGGCCGCCGTCTGCCCGAAATTGCGTTGCAGCGCGACGATCTTGAGGTTGGAACCCGGCTGCTGCAAGTAAGCGCGGGCGTTGACGATCGTCGCATCCGTACTACCGTCATCCACCAGAATGAGTTCCCATGGCGACGTATAATCAGCCATGGCCTCGATGATGCGTGCGATCAACGGACCCACGCTTTCCTGCTCGTTGAAAATGGGCACGACCAGCGAAAGCTCCAGCGCTTCTGCCGCAAGAACATCTGTCGAAATGGCGGCTTGTATCGTCACGGCACTGTTTCCGTTTGTCCTGAAGCTGGTTTTCGCGCTTGTCCTACCCACGTTTTTGCGCATTTTCAACAAAGACCACAAAGTTTCGCTGGCGGGTCTTGTTTGCAAAGCAGAGGAAAGAGAATAGTGCGCACGGTGCGCGGGGATGAATGCCGCAGTGGAATGTGATTGGAAATTCGATTGAAGCCTGTCCGGTTTGCACGGCACTCTATGACCATCGTCACGGCTTTCGTGGTTGCTGTCTACGCCGCCTTCATCAACTGGATGTGGGGTTGGGGAACGATATTTGCGCTGTGGCAAGAGGCCGGGCTTGGCACGGTCGGCGTCGCGCTCGTCCTTCTCCTGTCCACTTACGTCCTGCGGACATGGCGGATTTACGATTACTTCCCGAAGGAAACACAAGGGCAGTTCGCGCGCTTGTTCCGCGTCGTCCAGATTCACAATCTGCTGAATATCATGCTGCCGTTTCGCTCTGGCGAGACCAGCTTTCCGCTGCTGATGCGACAGGAATTCGATGTGCGGCTGGCGCGGGGAACCGCGGCTCTGCTCGTGATGCGGCTTTTCGATCTGCACGCGCTTCTGGCGGCAGCAGGTGTTGGGCTGGCGCTGGAGAAGCGTTCTCTGGCCGTCTGGATAGGGTGGGCCTTTTTTCTTCTCTTGCCTGTTTTCGCCTTTGTCGCACGGCATCGGGTTTTTGAACTTGCGCGGCACATAGCGCCCCAAAAGGTGCAAGGCCTCATCCATGAGGTGCAGGCAGGTTTGCCGGCCGATAGCAGCGCTTTCATGCGCGCCTGGGGTGCCACCGTCCTCAACTGGTTCGTCAAGATCGCGGTTCTGGCCTGGGTGCTGGTGCTGATGGGAAAGATGAGCCTGCCTGCAGGTTTCGGCGGTGCGCTGGGTGGAGAACTGTCATCCGTGCTTCCCATCCACGCGCCAGGCGGCGTCGGCACTTATCCCGCCGGCATCACCGCCGGAGCCATCGGCTTCGGCGCATCGACCGAACAAGCCGCGCTGTCGTCTCTGGGGCAGGCGGCTGTCAATGTGCATCTGCTGGTGATGCTCTCGTCATTGATTGGCACGGTGCTGGCGCTGTTGGTGCGGGCACGCAAATAGCGCCAGCATGGTCCGTTACTGGAACGCCGTTTCGTAGAAGCTGCGAAGCTTGCGCGAATGCAACGTTTCCGTCTGCATGGCCGCCAGCTTCTGCACGGCGCGAATGCCGATCTGCAGATGCTGCGACACCTGCGTTTTGTAAAACTCCGTTGCCATGCCGGGCAGTTTCAGCTCGCCATGCAGCGGCTTGTCTGAGACGCACAGGAGGGTGCCATAGGGCACGCGGAAACGGAAACCGTTGGCGGCAATGGTGGCCGATTCCATATCGAGCGCGATGGCGCGCGATTGCGACAGGCGCTTGACCGGACCCGCCTGATCGCGAAGTTCCCAGTTGCGGTTATCGATGGTCGCGACGGTGCCGGTGCGCATGATGCGCTTCAGCTCGAAACCTTCGTAGCCGGTGACTTCCGCCACCGCGCTTTCCAGCGCCAGCTGCACTTCCGCCAAAGCCGGGATGGGCACCCAGACGGGCAGATCATCATCCAGCACGTGATCTTCGCGCACATAGGCATGCGCCAACACGTAATCACCCAGACGTTGGCTGTTGCGAAGACCGGCGCAGTGGCCAACCATCAGCCAGGCGTGCGGGCGCAGCACAGCGATGTGGTCGGTAATTGTCTTGGCGTTGGACGGGCCGACGCCGATATTGACCAGCGTGATGCCCGCNNGGCATGCGGCCCAGCGTCATGTCGGTGATCGGTCTGTCGGACCCCGCCAGCGTGACGATGTTGCCCGGCTCGACGAATTCCGTATAGCCGTCACCGCCATCCGCCATCAACTTGCGCGCCCATGTGGCGAATTCATCGATGTAGAACTGGTAGTTCGTAAACAGAACGAAGTTCTGGAAATGATTGGCGCTGGTGGCGGTGTAGTGGCTGAGGCGCGCCAGCGAATAATCGATGCGCTGCGCGGTAAAGGGCGCAAGCGGCGCAGGCTCACCGGGAACCTGATCATATTCGCCATTGGCAATCAGGTCATCGGTGTTGTTAAGATCAGGCGTGTCGAACAGATCGCGCAACGGCACATCGGCAAGCGAAGACGCGGCGGATGCCTCAACGAACGCGCCCTCTCCGAACGCAAAATGCAGCGGAATGGGCGTGGCCGACTCGGCAACGGTGACGTGAACGCTGTGGTTCTTGATGAGAAGGCCAAGCTGCTCCTTCAAATAATGCCGGAAAAGCTGCGGTCTGGTGACCGTTGTCGTGTAGACGCCGGGCGAGGTGACGTGTCCATAAGAAAGGCGCGAATCGACATGGCCAAAGCTCGATGTCTCGATACTGACCTGCGGATAACAGGCGCGGTAACGGCCCTCGATCGACGCACCCTGCGCCAGATCGGTAAAGGATTTGATGAGAAAGTTCGTGTTGCGCTCATAAAGCGCTGTCAACGCATCAACCGCCGCAACCGGATCGGTGAACGTCTGTGGTGCGAAGGGCTCTGGCGTGATGAAGGCGAGGTGCGAGATTGTGTGCTTTGCTATTGTCATGGCCCATTATAGAGAGCCAATGTCGACAGGCAAGCGACAGAAATATGTGCGTTTAAAAAACTTATCCCAATGCCACTGCATCACTCCGTCACACCCTGCTCTGATCTTGGTGCCATGGCTTTCTTTCCTGGATTGAAGTGATGATTTTAAAATTATTTCCGGTTGTGAATGGAGTGATATCAGTAGTTCCAGCCTGCGCAGCGGCCGTCTTAAGCCTGCGCGAGAAGAGGCTGAAAAAGCGATTGGGGAGCAATTAAGTGGACGAAAGAGGCACTCTCGCTTTCCAACCTGTGCGATCAGATAGAAGGATAAAAGATTGAAGCGTAGAGACCGTGTGAAGAAAATCACGATTTTGCAAGCGGCATTTAATCCCTATTATGCGGAGGCATTCGGGCTGATCTTCAAACTATCCTACGCCCCGGAAGGCAAGAATAACCCGCGTCTTGAGGTCTTTGAGGATAGCGAGCTCGCCAAAGAAAAAGAGTGGAGAATTTACGGCGCAATTCCCGATGATGATCTGGATAACGTCGTGGAGATCAAGTTTCGAGAGCTTGGCGAGGGTAAGGAATTCAGCGTTGCCTCACGCGTGTTCCGCGCGCAGTTCATTCGGGTTGACCATCAAGACTTTACCTACGCCCACGATTCAAGCGAGTCCTTGCTTCTCTATGAGTTCGAAGTGTCGAAGCTTGACTAGAGACATGCGCTGCCGATTTTGCGAAATGCTCCGGCGGTCATACATTAGCATTTTCACCCGCACGCACCGCACGGACAAGTTCAACGATGAAAATCAGCGCAATAAACGGCAGGAGAGCGACCAAGAGGATGAATATAAATATTGAGAGAATGAGCTCTCCACCATTTGCGATGGCGTCATAGACCCTCAGGACTTTGAGCATCGTAGGGCCGCATGCGACGATGAGTATGATTTCGGCCCCAAGCAGCAGCAGTATGCTTCCACCAAACTCCATGACATAAATTGCGGTGGCCACGGCAAGGGCTATACCGACTGCAATGCGCAGCGCCCTCAAGAGATGATGGCGGCGCGTGTAATGGGGAACGGTATGCTTTGCTGTTGTCATGGCCCGTTATAAATAGCCAATTTCGACAGGCAAGCGACAGAAATATGTGCGTTTGAAAAACACGCAGAAAATTTTGGCCGCTCAGTCGTTTCCTAAAGAACCATATGGCAATTGCTGGAAACACTATGCTGGCACGCAATCGATGCGCCCACATTCACCCGCTGGAAACTCCGGTTGGGGTTGACGACCAGAGCCGCAAAAGACATCGCGAAAATCGCCATCAAAACAACGATGATCGTAAAACGACGAACCATAACTGCCATGCCCATTCCCCTTCGCGTCACGTTCTTTCCTAACGTTGAACACGACATTGCCACACTGGGACTGAACCGACGCTGAGAGCCGGGTTCATGTCAGGTTCAGGGTCGTTAATGGGGTGGCTGAGTCAGCGTGCTTGGCATTCTCTGCAGACTACGGCGTCTCTCGAAGCTCTCCACTGCAATGTCGTCTTTTGGATATCGCGGCGTTGCCGATCAAAGCAGTTTTTATTATAAATCCAGAGTTGCATACGGCCAGTTTTACCCAGTGCATTTCTATTTTGTCATCCAAAGCCGGAGAATACCATGCCCTCGACCTTCGCAGTACAACATGGGAAAGTCATGTTGATCGAGGAGGGCAGCGACGAGGCGTTGGAGGTAAAGGGCGGCATTTCCCCACAGGATTTTGCGGTCGTGAGCCTGTCTCCTGACGGGTATCACTGGCGCGGATATCTGCGGGATAAAAAGGGTATCTGGTGGTATCATCAGCGCAACAAGAAGGCGAAGTTCGTAACGAAAAACGCCGATGGATTTCGTGTGCTGGGTGATGACTACGGGTTGGACGGCGCCCATGTCTATCTCGAAGACCGGGTTATTCCCGGTGCCGATCCGCGCAGCTTTTCACTGATGGAATGCACCAACTATTTTGCCAGGGACAAGCATCGCCTGTACGTCAAAACCGGCTCCCGTTTTTTCCATTTTGAGAGCCTCGATGCAGGCACTTTGGTCGCGAACGGCTCCTACGTTGGAGACAAGTACGATCTCTACTATCTCTTCGATTCACTGAGCTTGAGTAACGGTTCCAAGCATCATGAAACGGTGCAGTATTCGCTCTGCGGCGAACACCAGATGCTGTTGAAGGACTGGCTCGCCAAACACCATCCTGACACTGTCGGTTGGTGGCATCCTGACTACCCGTTCAACGCCGATGGTGCGCAGCAGATTGCGGATGATTGGTACCGGACCTCAAACGCCGTGTTCTTCAGGGAGAAACTTGTAACCCCACGGAAGTCTCGGGACATCTTCAATCTTGTCCGTCACGCCGACCCGGCCAGTTTTGAGCCACTGGATACCTTTCATGCACGCGACGCGAAAAACGTGTTTTGCCGCTCGAGGCGAATCGCGGGTGTGGATCGCCAGTCCTTCACCCCGATCAAGGATCTTTTCGGGAAGGACAAAAAGACGGTTTATTTCAACGGCTATGGTGTCGAACACGCCGACCCGGCAAAATTTCAGGTTCTCCAGTCAGTCGTTCCGCTCGCGAAGGACGACAAACGTGTTTACGCTGCCGCCTACGCCCGGACGGCTTGGCCCTTCGGGCCGCCGGATAATATTCTGGTTGCGCTCGATGACGCCGACGCCAAGAGTTTTCAGGTGTTTGGGGATCATGGTGTCTGGGCGGCTGATGACGCCCGCGTCTACCTTCGTGGCGAGCATCAGAAAAAGCTCGATGCTGGCAGCTTCCGGTTTCTCTGCGAGACCGCAACCAACTGCTGGGCGGCTGATGACAAGGGGCTTTACCGATCCAACGGGACGCTCATCGTCGCAGGTATCGACGGTCGCCGCTTTGTAAAGCACAATGATTTTTGGGGAAGCGATGGCAAACTCGTTTTCTCCTTCGTCACCGGAGCCATACAAAAGGCGATCGATGCCGCAAGCTTTGCCGTGACGGACGAGATTGGCGGCGCGAGCGATGCTGGTTTCAGCTATCGGGTCGAGAATCGCACGATTCGAAGAAACAAGCGTTGAATGACCTGTTTGCGTCGGCGCAGCTGAATTGCTTTTCGAGCTGCCTTTCTTCGGCCAAAACACTCCATCTATAAGCAAGCATGGAAATCCTTGAGACCTATCTTCCCAAAGACATCTATTCCTTGCTGGTCATGGCCGTTGTTGTGGTTGCTGGGATCTGGCTGGTGCTGTTTCTCGTGCGAAAGCTCATCGGTATTGCCTTGCTGGCGGCTATTGTCATCGGGGGGCTGATGGCTTGGCACAATCCCGTTCTGCTGCGCAATGCGCAGGATACTGCCGTCCGTTACTATGAACAGTGGCGTTACGGTGCGACGGTCCATGAGGAACAGCGGCGCTGGTGACACAGTCAATTGGCCGCCTTGCCTCAATGGGACAGGGCGGCCAATTGTGTTAGCCCTTACTTCTTGAACACCTTCTGCAAAAACGCCTCGAACGATGGACGCCAGACGTCCATTTCATGGCCGAGGTCTTTGTAGTCCGTGTAGTCGTGCTTGATCTTCTTTTCGTCCAGTGTGGCTTTCAGACCCGCAATGTCCTTGCCGGTCACGATATCCTTGGTGCCAACGGTAACGGTGAGATTGCGCAGGGCCTTGTTGATTTTGCCGGGCTCGTTCAGCGCCGCATCCACTGCCTTGTTCGGCACTGTGGTGGTGGTGACGCCACTGAAGGTGGCGACCCAGCCGAAGGTGCCCAAGTGGGTGAGGCCCGAGACAAGTGACTGATAGCCGCCCTGTGAAAGGCCGACGACGGCACGCCCGCTTGCGTCGTTGCGCACCTTATAGTGCTTTTTCATATAGGGGATGAGGTCTTCCACCAGTTCCCGGTCGATGGCATCGGCATTGATCGGGTAGAAATTCTTGCGGCGGTCGGCGCCGGGAAAGTTTTCGGCGATAGCTTCAGGAATATCGGCTTCCGTATCGGGAATGACCACGATCATAGGCTCGATTTTCTTCTCCGCCAGCAGGTTGTCGAGGATCTGAGGGGCTCGTCCCTGTGTGACCCAGGAAGCGACAGTGTCACCGAAGCCATGATAGAGATACATGACCGGCAGAGGTTTGGACGAATCGGTATAGCCCGGCGGCGTGTAGACATAGGTCGCACGCTGGGATTTCAATGCCTTGGACGGAATGGTGACCAAACGAAGCTCACCATGCGGAACATCGCGCACATCGAGAATGCTGCCGGGCACGAGAATGAGGCTGGTGTTCACCTGCCGCTGTGGCTTGGGATAATTGGTGCCGGTATCGATGCTGCGGAAACCGTCTACATTGAAATAATATTCATAGAGATTGGGTTTGAGCACATCGCTCTTGACGCTCCAGACGCCATTGTCCGCACGCTTCATCTCCAGTGGCGCATTGCTGCCGACAACGACGGACACTGCCTTGGCCGCGGGCGCGAAGAGGCGGAAGGTGATCGAGCCGTCTTTTTCGACAGCCGTAACGAACTCGTTCAGCGGCCGGTCTGCCGGTGGCGATGCGGGTGGTTCGGCAGCAAAAGCGGGTGCGGTCATGATGCAACTGGCCAAAAGGATGCAAGGCAAAAACAGGCGCATGAAAATAGTTCCTCCAAATTACGTTATCCCCGAGGTCGAACCTGACAGATGCCCTGTGCCTTTTCAACCGCCCACCGGCGGTGCAAGCACAAAGATGAGGCTGCTTGCTGAAACAGAGTTTCCCCGTTAGGACCGGTCACGGCCCATGCAAGGGTGGCTCTGATGTGCACATATTGCGCAAGAGCCGTGGCGCGGGCCAGCATTCATGTGACGTGTAAGGACATACTGTGAAAATTATAAAAGTGCTGACGATGGTTGTCATCTTCGCTGTCGTGATCTTCGGTTACCGTTGGTACAGCTACGTGACCAACACCGAGAGCCCATACAACGAAGTCGGCATCGAGCTGAACAGCCGCATGCCTGGCCCGATCAACAAATGGGGTTGCGACAAGCTGCACCAGACATTCGCCAACATGCTGCCGCCCTACGGCTGCCAGGCCGCTGACGGGACGCAGTGGCGCTGAGATAGCGTCGCAAGACATGAAACAGAATCAAAAAAGGCGCCGCGTGAACGGCGCCTTTTTTAGTTGCGTTGCGTGATCAGCCGATCATGGCGTTGTCGTCGCGCTTGACGGCGATGAGGGCCGAGCGCGGTAGTTTGCCTTCGCCATCCGGGAAGGGGGCGTCGGGGTGCTGGATGCCGACGAAGTGCGTGCGCTTGTCGGCAGACCATGTCTGGCCTGTCACTTCCGAACCCTTCGGTGCTGTGAGGAAACGCTCGATGCGACCAGTGACGGGATCGCCCGCCAGCATCTGGTTGTTGCCCTGGCCCGCATACTGGCCGTCATTGCTGTCTTCGCCGTCCGTCTGAATCCAGAGCAGGCCGGTCGAATCGAACATCATGCCATCGGGCGAGTTGAACATGTTGCCGGCGTTGATGTTGGATGAGCCCGCATAGGCATCCTTGTGAACATCCGGGTTGCCGGCCATGCAGAACAGGTCCCATTTGAACTTGCCATCCGCATGGTCGTCATTCTCGGGGTACCAGCGTACGATCTGGCCATACTCGTTCTTTTCGCGCGGGTTTGCGGCGTTGATGGCCATGGCATCGCCGCCGCCATTGGCGCGCAGCTTGCCGTCTTTGGTCACGCCGCGATTGGTGTTGTTGGTCAGTGCGCAATAGGCTTCGATCGCGACAGGATTGATGGCCACCCATTCCGGGCGGTCCATGGTGGTGGCGCCTACCTTGGAAGCGGCCTGGCGAGTGAAGACGCAGATTTCGTCCATCTTCATGCCGGTGGTCTCAGGCGTCAGCGCCACCCATTCGCCATTGCCGTCATCGTTGAACTTGGCAACGTAAAGCGTGCCTTCGTCCAGCAGTTTCGACGTATCGCCACCCGGCACATAGATAACGTTGGAGATGAATTTGTAGAGGAACTCGCCACGCTCGTCGTCGCCCATATAGACGACCACGCGACCATCGCGCGCGATGACGACGGCAGCGTTTTCATGCTTGATGCGGCCGAGCGCCGTGCGTTTGATAGGTGTGGAGGATGCGTTGGACGGATCGATTTCCACCACGTAACCGGCGCGGCGCGGTTCGTTGGGATGCTTGGACACATCGAAGCGTTCATCGAACAGCTCGTAGCCGTAACGCGTTTCGGCGGCGATGCCGTAGCGCTTGTAATCATCCGGCATCTTGAAAGCGGCGTCGGTGGAGCCGAAGTAGCCGTTGAAGTTTTCTTCGCAGGTGAGGTAGGTGCCCCACGGCGTGCGGCCCGCGCCGCAATTGTTGAAGGTGCCGAGACAGTCGATACCATCAGGGTCGGTCTTCGTCTTGACCAGTTCGGAGCCTGCGGCGGGGCCGGAAAGCTTCATCGGCGTGTTGTGGTGAATGCGGCGGTTGAACGGGCTACCGACGACGATCTCCCAGCCATCCTTGCCTTCGGCCACTTCCATGACGGTCACGCCCTGCATGTGCTGGAGGATTTTGACCTCATCCAGATTGGCGGGCATGCCCTTTTCGCGGTGGGGCAGGTTGGTTTCGTTGTTCACATATTCATGGTTGACGGCAATCAGCTGATGGCTGCCAATGACGAAAAGCTCCATGCCATCGGTGTTCTCGCCAAAAACCTTGTCCGAGTTCTCAAGGCTCACACCCTGGACCGGATCGATATCCGGCACGTTTGGAAACAGCGGCTGGCCCCATTTGGCAACCGGCTTCCAGCTGTAGCCTTCAGGCACATGGATGGTGTTGTCGGTGGTGGCCGCAATAGGCTTGAACGGAAAACGCGATGCAGCTTCCTGCGCCTGCGCGGATGTGGAGTTTGCCAAACTACCGAGCGTGCCCAGAGCAACAGCCGCAGAACCGAACGCCAGAACGCCGCCGAGGAAACCACGACGCGAAATCGCAGATTCGACCACGCGATCGAAATCCGTGACAGCCGGTGGCGGGTTCTGAAGCTCGTCCCACTCATCCCAGCTCAGCTTGCTCGTGTCGATCTCTGTCATAGCGCTCTCCATCCAATCGTTGTTTGGAATAATTCCAAGGAGGGCAACTAAAGATGGTTTATTACAGCGATATGACGGAAAAATGAGGTTTATAAATACCTTAGATTGTATACGGACTGGTCAAACTGAGATGCGTTGGAACGCTGCCCAGAGCAGCATGCCGAAAAATACAATCATGACAACGATATAGAATGGGCGAAATAGCCAGAATCTCTGCCAGTTGGTTAGGTCCAGATTGTAAGCCATGATTTTCTCATCGACCTTCAGCCTGTCCAAGTTGCTGTCGATGGAAAAATCCCAGCCGTTCTTTTTGTAAAAATAATACTCTCTGACCTGCGTGGCCATCTGGTGCAGGATCAGAAGTAACAGCGCAGCGTGCGCCGCTACTTTGATAAGGATTTCAAAAACGATCATCATTTTAGATAGACATACCGTCGGAGTCGAAATGTCGCTTGCTATCGAGCAATGTGGACGAAGCCTTCCCCGTCCACACTGTCCACTAATTACAGCCGTGTCCAGGTCTGGGATTTGCACAGCACCTTGAGCACGCAGCCCTTCATGCTCAGCGAGCTGCCCGAAACGGTGCCGGTGCCTGCATAGGTCTTGTCATTGGCGGGATCGGTGATCTCACCGGAATAGCTGTTGCCTTTGCCGCTCATCTTGCCGATCTGCTTTCCGGCGTGTTTGCCGGTCTTCAGGGTTACGCAATAGGCGGACCCGCATTGGGTGATCGCCGCAGTTTCGCCGCTGGCCGTCTTCCAGTTGCCTTCGATGGCTTCTGCGGCAAAGGCGCTACTGCCCATCAAAAACGCGGCGGCGGCAAGTATCGTCATTCTCTTCATAGGGACCTCCCAATCCAGCTTCGCCTGAACCTCGCAATTGCTTGATATCTGGCGCTCGCAACTCCTGATGCGAATGCAGTGATCTATAGTTGACGTGAACGTAAAAGGAAATATGGGCGCGGGGAAATTCGCTGCTTTTTCGGCTGGCTGGAACTCGAAAAAAGACACATCGCAAAATCGCAATTTTCGACGTGGTTACGAAAGGGTTGAAATCCATCCGTAAACTTTTCGTAAAATTGTCCGCAAAGTCCTTAATTTCCGGGGCTTGTGATATTTAACAAAAACCCAACTTTACCAATCGTTTGGACTTTGTTTGCGCCCTATTAATCATGGATTTTAAGCGCCCGTTGAAGCCCGTTTGGCATAGTGGGGACATCGAAAGAGCAGAGCAAATCTGCCGACGGAAAAGGCCAGAACAAGCCGCAGAAGACGGTAAGGCACCATCCGCCAAAGCTCCCGAAGAGGGGCGAAGACAGAGAGAAAAACGGGCAAACAGGATAGAGAAAATGGCACGCTTTGAAGTTCGCGATATTGAAATGGCAGTCGCCGGTGGCCAAAGCCGCGCGGATGTGTTCTGCAACCTCGGCCTCATCTACGCAACAGGCCGTGGCTGCGCACCGGACCTCATCGCTGCCCACAAATGGCTCAACATCGCCGCCATCAAGGGTTCGGAACGGGCAGCATCGCTGCGCGCCGATCTTGCCCGCAACATGAACAAGGCAGACCTCGCAACGGCACTGCGCGCCGCCCGCGACTGGATGACGAACCACTGACATTACGCATCGACCACCCGGTGCAAAACAAAAAGACAGAGCGATCTAAAGATCGCCATTCTCTTCGGCCGGTTTCCTCCAGTCCCGGTCGGACATAAAAAGAAGATACCCGCAAAGGGACAGCTAGATCCACGCTGCAAAATCAAACCGTGACCGGCAGAAACAAGGCCGGCACGGTTTTTTGTTGTTCAGCTTATCGCGTGACGCCTCAGCCCAGCGCCTTCAAAACCTTCGGCAGCGCCTCGGCGAACAGATCCAGCTTGTCATCCGGCGCGGCGCTGACACGAATGCAGCGGTTGAGCGGCTCGACACCGGGCATGCGGATGAAAACGCCATGCTCCATCAGGCCGTCCACGATGGATTTGGCGTAAGCGGCGTCCTTATGGCAATCGATCGCGACGAAATTCGTCGCTGAGGGCAGGGGAGAGAGGCCGTTCTGGCGGGCGATAGTGGAGATGCGCTCGCGGGCATTTGCGATGCGTTTGACGACGTCGCGCAGATAGACCTGATCCTTCAAAGCTGCCAGCGCTGCTGCAACGGAAACACGCGGCATTCCGAAATGATTGCGGATTTTATCGAAAGCCTGTGCATTGCCCAGCGTGCCGATGGCATAGCCCACGCGCGCACCCGCCAGACCGTAAGCCTTGGAAAAGGTGCGCATGCGCAGCACATTCGGCATGCCGATCATGGCGCGAACGCTGGGAACGGCGCTTTCCGGTGCTGTTTCGCAATAGGCCTCGTCCAGCACCAGCAGACATGTGTCCGGGAGAGCTTTGGCAAATGTCAGAACTTCGCCCGCGTCCCACCAACTGCCCATCGGATTGTCGGGGTTGGCGAAATAGACAAGCGGCGCATTTTCTTTTTTGACGAGGTCCAGTAGCGCGTCGAGATTTTCATGGTCGTCGAGATAGGGTGTGGTCTCCAGACGTCCGCCAAAGCCCTTCACATGATAATTGAAGGTGGGATATCCGCCAAAGGACGTCACGACAGGCGTTCCCGGCTCCACCACCAGCCGGACGATTTCCCCCAGAAGACCGTCGATTCCGTTGCCGATGGCAATGTTGTCGCGCGAAATGCCGTGATGGATGGCCAGAGCCTCGCGTAACTCGAAATTCTCCGGGTCGGCATACATCCATGTCTCGGTCGCGGCTTTGCGTATGGCCTCCAGCACCGAAGGTGCCGGGCCAAAGCCGCTCTCATTTGCGCCGATCCGTGCCTTCACGGCAAGCTTGCGGTTGCGCTCTATGGCCTCGGGGCCAACAAACGGCACGGCGGCGGGAAGCGAAGCGGCAAGCGACGTAAAGCGCGAAAATGCGGACATTTCAGAGGGTTCCGTGATCCGTTGAAACAACGGCCTCACAATATAATCAAAAACGGCCCGCGCAAGGCGGACCGCAACAAATGCATCTGTTTTTGAATGAGTTTCTTTGCCGCTTGAGAGAGAGGCTTAGATGAGCATTAAAGCGCCGTTTCGAAGCTCAAGCGGCGAATATGGTGGAGGAACTCCGCGTCGATCAGCATATTGAAGCCGACTGTTGCCTGTTCGTCCTCGCGGCGGATGAGTGTGCAGCCAATTTCGTCACGAATGCCAAGGACTTCGAGATAGAAGTTGGTGGGCAAATCCAGATGTGGGCTGACCTCGATATCGGCGCCATAAAGCGAGATGTTTCTGATGAGGCAGCGCATCGTGTTCTTGGCGCTGAGATGGTGGCCGATGAATGTGATTTTGCCTGGCCGATCAACCGGGTATTTCTCATACTTCTCATCGTGCGGCGTGGCATCGTCGGCATTGATATTTACGTTGAGTGCCATGACAACCTCCCGATTGCCTTTTGTGCTTGATACAATCATACGCCCGCTTCGTTGCCAAACACTGAACGTAAACCGTCAAATTGGGCCATTTCTGGCCTGTTTTGCCACAGAGCTCTGCGTCTTCGAAACGAACTTGCGACGTGAAACGTGTTTAGAGACAGAAGGTTGCGTAAAGCTGGTTTGCGGTTGACGCCTGGCGTACTTAGCGTTACGCCTTGAGACGTCTTATGGAATGATGGAGCAGCAGAATGGCAGGCACACTCGTCATCGTTGGCGCGGGCCAGTCAGCCTTTGCTCTTGCCGCAAAACTGCGTGTGCTGAACGATGACCGGCCCATCACCATCATCGGTTCTGAAGATGTTGCCCCTTACCAGAGGCCGCCTTTGTCCAAAAAATACCTGATGGGCGACATGTCTTTTGATCGGCTGCAATTTCGGGGTGCCGAATGGTTTGCGGAAAACAACGTCGAGATTCGCCTGTCTACCTGGGTGGAAGAGATAGACCGCTCCAACAAGATGGTGCGCATGCAGGATGGCAGCACGCTTTCCTATGACAAACTGGCCTTGGCGACCGGCGCTGCCCCGCGCGAGCTTCCCGCCGGTGTTGGCGGAGATCTCGACGGCGTTCTGACGGTGCGCGACAAACGCGACGCCGACCGGTTGATGGCGGAAATGCAGCCCGGACGGCGCCTGCTCGTCATTGGTGGCGGTTATATCGGGCTTGAGGCCGCTGCCGTGGCGCGGCAACTCGGGCTTGAGGTGACGCTGATAGAGATGGCCGAGCGGATATTGCAGCGGGTGGCATCCGTCGAAACCGCCGCCATCATGCGCGATATTCATCGCTCACGCGGTGTTTCGATTCGCGAGAAAACCGGGCTTGTGCGGTTGATCGGCACGGATGGGCGCGTCAGCGCCGCCGAACTGTCCGATGGCTCGGTTCTCGATGTGGATTTCGTCATCGTCGGTATCGGCGTTTTACCCAATGATCGGCTTGCTCGTGATTCGGGTCTGGATATCGGCAATGGGATTCTGGTCGACGAATTCACCCGCACGTCGGACCCGGATATTCACGCCATGGGCGATTGCGCCCTTTTGCCGATGAATGGCACCAACGTCCGGCTGGAATCCGTGCAGAATGCCGTAGATCAGGCGGAAGCGGCAGCGTTCATCCTAACCGGGCAGGAGCAGCCCTATCAACCAAAGCCGTGGTTCTGGTCGGATCAGTATGATGTGAAACTGCAAATCGCCGGTTTCAACATGGGCTATGACGAAACACTTTTGCGGCCGGGCCAGCGGGAAGGCAGCCATTCCGTATGGTATTTCCGTCAAGGACGCTTCATTGCCGTGGATGCCATCAACGATGCCAAGGCCTATGTCAGCGGAAAAAAGCTGCTCGATACGGACAAGGAGCCGAACCGGGCGATTCTTGAAGACCATTCCGCCGACTTTAAACTGCTGCTCGCGTGAAGGACAATTGATGCCAGCCTCTGAAAACCGCTTCAAAACCGCGATAAAGCAGGGCAAGCCACAAATAGGCCTGTGGCTGGATATGGGCGAGGCGATCACCGCCGAGATTGCCGGAACGGCGGGATTTGATTGGCTCGTGATCGATGGCGAGCACGGGCCAAATGACCTGCGCAGTATTATCGACCAATTGCGCGCGCTGACGACATCACCAGCGGAACCGGTCGTGCGCGTGCCAACCGGAGAGAGCTGGATTATCAAGCAGATGCTGGATGCGGGTGCGCGCACGCTTTTGGTGCCGATGGTCGATTCGGCTGAGCAGGCGCAAGCGCTGGTGGCGGCGATGCATTACCCTCCGCGCGGTATTCGCGGCATGGGCGCTGTCGTGGCACGGGCATCAGCTTTCGGCACGATAGAAGATTACTCTCAAACGGCCTCTGATGGTGTATGTCTTCTGATACAGGCCGAAACCCGCGCTGCAATTGCCGATCTCGACAATATTTTAAAGGTAGATGGCATTGATGGCGTTTTCATCGGCCCTGCGGATTTGGCCGCAGATATGGGCTACCTGGGCCGTATTGATGAAAAAGAAGTGCAGGACGTCATCGAAGCATCGATTCTCAAGATCGTCTCTGCAGGCAAGGCCGCCGGCATCCTGACATTCAACGAGACGTTCAATAAGCGCTATCTCGAGCTCGGAGCCTCTTTCGTTGCCGTCGGCGCCGATGTTACGGAGTTTTCGAATGCGCTGAGGTCGCTATCTGCGCGGTATAAGGGCGGTGCGACGACGAAAGCGTCTAGCTACTGATTTGTCTCAGTCGTCGTTGCTTGCGTTCAGCTTGTGCGGGGGAATGCCCTCTTGGCCTGAAGACAGAAAGCCTTCACGCAAAAGCCACTCTTTCAGAATGCGCTGGATCGCTTCGTCGCGCCCTAAACTGCTCTCCTGACAAAAAGCTGCAAGCGCCGTTTCGACCTCATTGTTGAATTCCAAAGTGATTCTCCCTTCAATAGAAAATGGGGCGAGGAGATATGTCTCCTCGCCCCATCCGAATGCTTAGTTTAGCTTAACGCCAGCGATAAATGCTGCTGCTCTTTTGCTCATTCGCTGCCGTGGCAACGAAATAACCGAGCGCGAAGCCAAGTGCGCCAACCACGGTCAACACAGACGTCGCGGTGCCGGGGTTCTCCTTGACGGCTTCGACCACATTGTGGCCCTGAACCTTCACGGTCTGCGCGGCAGTCTGGGCTGCACGCTGAAGACGACCGCTGGCCTCGTCGACGAATTCCGAAGCATCGTTCGAAAGTGTACCGGCACGTGCCGAAACGGATTTGGACAGTGACGAAATCTGCGAACGCAGCTCCGCAATCTGATTCTCAACTGTATCTTCGACAACATTCAATTTGGTCTGAGCCATCTGAAATCACCTCTTTCTGTTTCCGAGATGGTAACGCGGTAGGCGAACGAATGTTCCGCAGTGCAGCGACAATGATTTTCAGTGGTGTGGGGGGCTTTGCTTGATGGCGGAGAGGATGGGATTCGAACCCACGATACGCTTTTGACGTATACTCCCTTAGCAGGGGAGCGCCTTCGACCACTCGGCCACCTCTCCGGTGCCGCCTGATTATTGCCTAAAAAAATCGAATGCAAGGCCTTTTCTATAAAGAGGCGAAAAAGAACGGTTCCTCCCGGTTTTTTCTTTGTCGTCCAAAGCGATTCGAAGAGAATCACTATTTTCGAATGGACGAAATGAGAATCGATGCCGAGCGATTCCTGTTGAGGAAGGCCCAGAGTTAACCTCAGGTCGCGGCATGGATCGTTCAATCAGATCTCGTATCGTCATGTAGGACAGTACCGAATATATAAGAGAAAGGCATTTTAGCGTCTTTTCGAAAGGATTCGAACAGTCTGCAGCCAGTTACGCATCTTTATAAGTGACGGATTCAAAACAGGTTTTTTAAGGTTTCGTAAACTTTTACGGCTTCCTGAGAGTGCGAATGTGTGTTTTTGGCAACATGCGAAAATCAAGCAGTCGGGGAAAACCGTCATAAATGCGTTTGCCGATTGCAAGCGCGGCGAGCTTCCGTATTTTCAGCAACGGAAGCGAGGCGGTGGATCGTCCGTTTTCGAGAACACGGGAATGGGGCAGGGAATGCTGTCCTTCAGCTTAAGAACCCAGACCCTTTTGAAACTTGACTGGAGGTCAACATGAACATTAAGAGCCTTTTGATCGGCTCCGCTGCGGCTCTCGCAGCAGTATCTGGCGCCAAGGCTGCCGACGCTATCGTCGCTGCTGAGCCAGAACCAATGGAATACGTTCGCGTTTGCGACGCTTTCGGCACAGGCTTCTTCTACATTCCTGGCACCGAAACCTGCTTGAAGTTCCAGGGCTACGTTCGTTTCCAGACGAACTTCGGCCGTGACCAGTCCAACGTATCTGATTGGGACTCGTTCACACGCGCTCAGTTCGAAGTTGACACAAAGACAGACACCGAACTCGGTGCAGTTCGTGGCTTCATCGGCTTCCGTGGCGATGCAGACAACGGCGCGTCTGCTAACTCTTCCGTATTCGTTGACCAGGCGTTCATCGAACTCGGCGGCCTGAAGGTCGGTAAGTTCTACAACTGGTGGGACGATGGTCTCTCTGGCGAGTCTGACGTTCTGTCGCAGAACACACTGTTCAACTCCATTCGTTACACATACGATGCAGGTTCTTTCTGGGCTGGCGTTTCGGTTGACGAACTCGAAGGCCTGAACACCGGTATCCGCAACCAGCTCGGCGTTACAGCTGCTGGCGTTGCAGTATTCGACGCTGGTAAGCCAGACAACAACGTGGGCATTTCTGCTGGCGTTGGCGCCAAGCTCGGCGCTGCTACCTTCCAGCTGATCGGTGGCTACGACACCGACAACGAAGACGGCGCTGTTCGCCTGATCGCAACTGCTGACATCGGTCCAGGCACACTCGGTCTTGCTGGTGTATGGGCTTCCGGCGGTAATGCATACTACAACCAGTCTGAATGGGCTGTTGCAGCTGAATACGCGATCAAGGCTACTGAAAAGCTGACTATCACTCCAGGCGCTCAGTGGTTCGGCAACGTTGCTGACGCTTACAGCACAACAACTGGTCTTGCGACTTCTGCTGTTTCCGGTGGTTCGTTCCGTCGTGCAGACGACTTCTCGAACCGCGACGCATGGCAGGCTGGCGTAACTGTTGATTACAAAATCACACAGGGTCTCGCTGCCAAGGTTGCCGTCAACTACTACGACGAAGACGGTCGTCAGGACCAGGTTAAGGGCTTCGTTCGCCTTCAGCGTTCGTTCTAATCTGATCTAAACTTTTGTTAGTGATGGAAAACCCGGCTTTCGAGCCGGGTTTTTTTATGTTGACGGGTGGGTCGGCACGACGGATCAGAGCTTTCAGGTCGCTTGAGCCTTTAAGACCCCATTAACACTTTGGCCGGTTTGCGGTTGATTTGTGACGAAGTTGCAACAGCGTGGCGGCAACGATCCCTAATTGACCCCAAATTTGCTTGTTCAAGATTGCGCGACTCGCCCGTTATGGCTTTAATCAAGTTCAAGAGCAGCATCGTCCCACCCGCTGTTTCCCATAACTTGACTTGGAGGTCATCATGAACATTAAGAGCCTTTTGATCGGCTCCGCTGCAGCTGTTGCAGCAGTATCTGGCGCCCAGGCTGCCGACGCTATCGTCGCTGCTGAGCCAGAACCAATGGAATACGTTCGCGTTTGCGACGCTTTCGGCACAGGCTACTTCTACATTCCTGGCACCGAAACCTGCCTGAAGTTCCAGGGCTACGTTCGTTTCCAGACAGGCTTCGGTCGTGACCTTTCTGGCACATCTGACTGGGACTCTTTCACACGCGCTCAGTTCGAAGTTGACACAAAGACAGACACCGAACTCGGCGCTCTGCGTGGCTTCATCGGCTTCCGTGGCGATGCTGACAATGGCGCGGCTGCTAACTCTTCCGTATTCGTTGACCAAGCTTTCATCTCTCTCGGCGGTCTGACCGTTGGTAAGGTTTACAGCGAATGGGATAACGACCTGAACGGTGAAACAGACATCCTGTCCACCAACACGCTGTTCAACTCGATCCGTTACACGTACGACGCTGGCTCTTTCGCAGCCACTCTGTCGGTTGACGAACTCGAAGGCACGCTGTCCACAAAGGACAACAACGTTGGTATCACTGGTGTTGTTGCTGCCAAGTTTGGTGCAGTAAGCGCGACTGTCGTCGGTAGCTACGACACAGACCTCGAAGACGGTGCCATCCGCGGTATCCTCTTTGCTGACATCGGTCCTGGCACACTCGGCCTTTCTGGCGTATGGGCTTCCGGCGCGACATCTTACTACGCTGTGTCCGAATGGGCAGTTGCTGCAGAATACGCAATCAAGGCAACAGACAAGCTGACGATCACGCCAGCTGCTGAATACCTTGGCAACGTTGGTCCTCGCGGTCTTAACGGCGCAATCTACGGCACAGGCGTTTCGCCAAACGCCGACTTCAGCAGCAACGATGCTTGGACTGCTGGTCTGACAGTTGACTACAAAATCACTGACGGCCTTGCTACCAAGATCACTGCAAACTACTACGACGAAGACAACCGTGGCGACGAAGTCACCGGCTTCGTTCGTCTGCAGCGTTCGTTCTAATCTGATCTGACTTCGGTCGATTAGGAAAGCCCGGCTTTTGAGCCGGGCTTTTTACGTTTGGGACGCTGCATTTCGGCTCGTCTTTGCGGGACTTGTGGGACTTGTGGACAAAGAAAAAGCGCCGGTGAGACGGCGCTTTCGTGTTTTCGGCAATCTATATCTAACTTAGCCTGGACGGCCATCGCGCAAGTCGGCGACGATGTCTGCCTTCTGTCCGAGCCGCGTCTTATAGACCTGATAGTTTTCCATCACCCGCTGAACGTAGTTGCGTGTTTCAGGGAAGGGGATGCGTTCGATCCAGTCCACCACGTCATCAATCGGTTTGCCGCGTGGATCGCCGTATCGTCCAATCCACTCCGGCACACGCTTTGGCCCTGCATTATAGGCGATGAAGGTAAGAATATAGGAGCCACCAAAGCTCTCGATCTGTTCACCCAGATAATGCGCGCCAAGGGTGGCGTTGTATCCGGCGTCCGTTGTCAGTTTGGCCTGCGTGAAATCCATGCCGTGACGGCCGGCAACGCCTTTGGCCGTTCCCGGCAAGAGCTGCAACAGTCCGCGGGCGTTGGCGGGAGAAACAGCGGCAGGATTAAAGGCGCTTTCCTGTCTTGCAATGGCGTAGGCCAACGCCATGCCGGAGCCTGAAATATTGGCCGTGCCGGGGATGACGCCGAGGGGATAGGCAAGCGCTGCCGCGTCTATGCCACGTCCGAATGCGGTCTTGCCGATTTGAAGCGAGACCTGATGATTGTTGTTCTTTTCCGCACGGGTGGCGAGAATCGCAAGCTCGCCCGGGCTGTCGATTTGTTCGGCGAGAGCGCGATAAAGCCCATCGGCCCGCCAGCTGTAACCGGCAGCTTCCAGCCGTTCGATGGCGCGCACCGCTTCGCGGTCGGCAAAATGCTGCCTGTCGCTGTCAGTCGGGTTGGGGTAGGTGACGTTGATGGTCGTCGTGCCGATCCTTGCCGCTGCAAGCTGACCGTAAAAAGTGCCGGGATTGGCGGCAGCCTTGGTGAAATACTCGCGCGCATCGCCCGGCCCACCTGCCTCTGCGGCGCGGCCCAGCCAGTAATAGGCACGAGAGGCAGAGAGAGGGCGGTTGGACGTTCCCAGCAACGTGTTGAAATGTCTGGCGGCAGAGGCTGGATCCTGCAAAGCGCGCAGGGCATACCAGCCAGCATGAAACTCCGCATCGGCGATATCGACAGGCGAGGTGGCAGAATGGTTGGCCACGATTCGATACGCTTCGCTGAAATCACCTAGGTCGGCCAAGCCGCGCGCCACGATCCGCCTCTCGTTCCACCATTCGCCGGGATTGACCAGCTTTGTCGGGTCCTTGGGCGCTTGCGCCAGAAGCTTGGCGGCGTCCTCATATTTCTGCTGATGACGCAGGTTTTCGATTCGCGCGAAAAGATAGGCCGGATCGTCGCGCATCGGGCCGCTGACCGCGTTCAGGGCGGCAGAAGCATTTTTCGTTCTCTGCAACACCGCAGACCATGCGGCATAGAGCGGTTGCGCCTTGCCAAGATCACCAAACCGTTTGGCCTGGCTGACACGGCTGCGATACATCAGGAAATCCATCCGCGCCTTGTGATCGGCAGCAGAAAGAACGTCCGGAAACTGCGACATGACACGATCTTCAAGACCCGTGTCCATGCCTTGGCTGATCCAAAGCTGCTGTATCAGCTTCTGCGCCTGCGCAGCATTGCCTGACGCATTCAGCGCCTGCGCCAATGCAATCGTGCCTTCTGGAGTTTCAGGAGTTGCCGTGCCGAAATAGGCGATCACCTGCGCGGATGCGGGATTTTCGCGCAGCAAGGCGCGCTCGGCATTGGCACGGAACGTTGCAGTCCCCGGCCATCCCGTCAACTCCCGTTGAGCGGTTGCGATTTCGCTCGATGAGACATCGCGCTGACCGGAAATCGCAATTGCCCATGTCAGAATATGGCGGTCGAGATTGGTGGACGGCAAGGCGTTGCGAATGGAAATGGCGCGCAAGGCATCGCGGCTTGAAAGCGCATCGAGACCGGCTTTCAAATCTGAAACGTCGAGAGGCGTATTGGGGCGAACAATCGACCCCGTCACGTCGGGTGTGGCAAGCGGAAAGACTTGCGACGATGGCGCGTCCGGCTTCACGAAGGGCAGGGGTGACAGACCATCGATGGACGGTCCCGCCCATGCACTCCACACGGTTGCGGCCAGACCCGCTGCCACCAAGCTCAAAGCTGTTTTCTTCATGCCTTTACCCGCGACTTTGGAATGACTGCCAGCGCCCGTCCACATTCTTGTTCAACCCCAGGGCAGATAACATCCCTCCATTAGCCGCTTTCAGCATTAACGAAACCTTAAACCAAAGCCTCGCATTCGATCAAATTTCAGTCAGTGGGGCTCTGCTCGACCGCTTTCGCAGCGCATGGCTTGCATCACTTCGGTATTGCCCTCAACGCTGCAAATATTTGCATTTTCGCGTTGAAAAGCAGCCGTTAACAGCTTGTCGGTGGCGTAACCCCACTCTAATGTGACTTCGTTTTAATCATGGAATGCGGCTGAAGCATGGACTGGCTCACCGCAAGGAGTTTTGCATGTTCAAGGGATCCATTCCCGCCCTCATTACGCCGTTCACTGCGCAGGGCGCCGTGGACGAAACAGCGTTTGCCGCCCATGTGGAGTGGCAGATTGCTGAAGGCAGCAGTGGCCTCGTGCCTGTCGGAACAACAGGGGAATCTCCCACCCTGTCGCATGACGAGCACAAACGGGTCGTTGAACTGTGCGTCGAAACGGCGGGCAAACGGGTTCCGGTCATCGCTGGCGCAGGCTCCAACAACACGCTCGAAGCGATAGAGCTTGCCCTGCACGCGCAGGAAGTGGGCGCCGATGCGTTGCTCGTCGTCACGCCTTACTACAACAAGCCGACGCAGAAGGGCCTCTTTGCACATTTCTCGGCCATCGCCGAAGCGGTGACATTGCCAATCGTGATCTACAACATACCCCCCCGCTCCGTCATCGATATGACGCCGGAGACCATGGGTGCGTTGGTCAAGGCGCATAAGAACATTGTGGGCGTGAAAGACGCGACCGGTAAGCTGGATCGTGTCTCCGAACAACGCATCACCTGCGGCAAGGACTTCGTCCAGCTGTCGGGTGAAGACGGCACAGCGCTTGGCTTCAATGCGCATGGTGGCGTCGGCTGCATTTCGGTCACCGCCAACGTTGCACCGCGTCTTTGCGCAGATTTCCAGGCGGCAATGCTGGCGGGTAATTTCGCATTGGCCCTGGAGTTTCAGGATCGTCTCATGCCGTTGCACCGGGCGATCTTCCTGGAGCCTGGCGTCTGCGGCACGAAATATGCGTTGTCACGCACACGCAATGGCAGCCGCACGGTGCGTTCGCCATTGATGGACACGCTGGAGCCGGCAACGGAAGCCGCCATTGACGCAGCGTTGAAACATGCAGGCCTCCTGAACTGATGAAGGCAACAGATGCGCTGGCAACGGCGCATCTTCACATTTGGCGACCCCGCGACTACATAGGGGTCGAGCCGCAACCAGTTTGCGGGCGAATAAAACGGATTGAAAAATGGCCCCCAAAGGCAGTCAGCGCGTCGTGAACAAGATCGTTGCGGAAAACCGCAAGGCCCGGTTCAACTATGAAATCCTCGATACCTACGAGGCTGGCATCGTGCTGACCGGTACGGAGGTCAAATCTCTGCGCGAAGGCAAAGCGAATATCGCCGAATCCTACGCGTCCGATGAAGGCAACGAGATATGGCTGATCAATTCGCATCTGCCGGAATATCTACAGGCCAACCGTTTCAATCATGAGCCACGTCGCCGCCGCAAGCTGCTTTTATCCAAGCGCGAAATCCATCGCATGCGCAACGGCGTCAACCGTGAAGGCATGACGCTCGTCCCGCTGAAAATCTACTTCAACGACAAGGGGCGCGCAAAGCTGGAGCTTGCCGTCGCCAAGGGCAAGAAGCTGCACGACAAGCGGGAGACAGAGAAGGAACGCGACTGGAACCGCCAGAAATCGCGTATTCTTAAAGGCAACGCTGGCTGATCACGTCAAATCTGAAGACGTTAAAACGCTGGGTGACTATTCACCCAGCTCCATGACGAGAGACAGCGGTGCGCGGAACGTCGCGATCAGCCCGCTCTTTGTGAAATTCTTTTCCACATCGCCAGTGCCTGCAATGCCCATGCGGATCAGGCGCGAACCAAAACCCCTGCGTTCCGGTTCTGCCGCAGGCGGGCCACCCTTTTCTTCCCATTTCAGCGTCAAGATCGGCCGCTCGGGATCATCCGAGACATGCCAACTGATATCGACGACGCCGGCGTCGGTCGACAGCGCACCGTATTTTATGGCGTTGGTGCCCAACTCATGCAGCAAGAGCGACAGGGAAAGACCGGCCTTGGGACCAAGCGGAACCTCCGGACCTGACATCACGACTTTGCCATCACCGGCATGAAGATGCATGACCCTGCCGATGACTTCGCGAAGCCGCGCTGTCGACCAGGATTGCTGAAGCAGCACATCATGCGCGGAGCTCAGCGCCTGTAGCCGACCGTTGAACGCCGCAACGGCATCCTTTTCGGTCACGTTTCGCAGTGTCTGCGCGGCAATCGCCTGCACGATGGAGAGTGTGTTCTTGAGACGGTGGCTGAGTTCCTGATTGAGAATGCGCTGTTCGGATTCCGCATTCAGTCTGGCGATGGCGGCATAGGCACGGTCGGCAACGCCCCAGGCGAAATCGAGTTCCAGCTTGCTCCAGAAGCGCGGCTTCGAATCATGCGCAAACAGCACGCCAACAAGCGCACCTCGGTCGATGATCGGAACCTTGACGAAGGACCGCACGCCCATGGCGGCATAGGCCTCCGCATCACTGTCGAGCCAACTCGCGGCATTGATGTTGGGAACCGCCAGCGTATCGCCGAGTTCAAGGCGCTTGGTCGTCGCCTGGAAAAGGCTGAGCGGATGTTGACCGGCAATGGAGGTTGCTCCGGAGGCGAGCCAGTTGAACTCCACAAACATACTATCCAGCGCGCTGTTTATCGTGGCATATCCCGAACGGCTGACACCCAGTCCCTCGGCCAGAATTTCCGAGGTAATTCGGGAAATGTCCTGCACCGTCTTTCCGACGCGCAGCCTGTCACCCAGTGTCAGAAGCGCCGCGATGCGAGCGTCCTTGCGCTTGGAATCGGTAATGTCGATGACGACGCCGATCATCTTCACAGGTTTGCCGCGTTCATCTTCAATGAACTGCGCCCGTCGCGCGACCCAGCGCACGCGCTGGTCGTTGCCGCGCCGTACCCGGTATTCCACACTCAAGGCTGCACTGGCAGCGCTGCGGCTGGATGGCTCAGATGCAGTTTTCTTGTCGCCGTCAATGATGAGGTTCTCGAAGACGGACGCTTTGTAGTTCTGCTGTTCCGGCACGCCGAAAATCCGGCAGAATTCGTCCGAAACGATCATGTCGTCAGTTTTGATATCCAGTTCAAAAATACCGATGCGGCCTGCATCATGCGCGGCTTTGGAGCGCTCATTCTTGACGCGCAACGCTTCCGCCTTGGCGCCCACCTTGCTGGCGCGTATCTGCCTTTTGGCCGAAAGGCGGCGCTCAAGCGTCAAATCGTATGACACCGCGTGCAATGTCCGTCGCAACTCGAGTTGGGACATGACCTGGCGGGCCAGTGCTTTAAGAGAGGCCTTCTGCACCTCCGTCATGTCCTTCGGCTCGTAGCCAAGGACGCAGACGGTGCCAATGGCCTGTCCATCGTCGGATTTCAAAAGAGCGCCGGCATAAAAACGAATATGCGGCTCACCTGTTACCAGCGGATTGCAGTCGAAGCGCGGGTCCTTGGTCGCGTCCGGCACGACCATAAAGTCCTGCTCCAGAATGGCTCTTGCGCAGAATGAACTGTCCAGAGGTGTCTCGCGTACGCCCAAACCCACTTCGGCTTTGAAAAACTGCCTGCCATCCCCAATCAGATTGACGACGGCAATGGGCGTGCCACAGATCGCCGATGCAAGCTGTGCAATGTCGTCAAAATCTTGCTCGCGCGGTGTATCGAGAATGTTGTAACTCTCGAGCGCAGCTAACCGGCGCTGTTCTTTGGAAGAAATACCGTCCATGGGCCTTTGATGTCTGAAGCTTCTATGCCGCGTCGGCCCGAAGCAGCCGATCATTTAGCCCATTTGATACAATACTTTGCGTCATTCCCAAACGAAAAAAAGTGGCCACAAAATTGTTACTCTGGCGTGTCTTGCACGCCTGGAAAAACGCGTGAAACGCACAGAAAAAACGCCAGTTGGTTCGAGAGAACCACTCTGGCGTTGTCTTCGATAGCATCGGCAATATCTGCGCCTCACCCGACCCCGTCAGGCCGCGCGATACATCGTCTGCTGATGACGCATGGTTTTTTGAACGTTGAAACGGCTGACCAGAGCGGCAAGATTGTTGCTGACGTCACTCAGGCCATGGGTTGCCGCATTGGTTTCTTCCACCATCGCGGCATTCTGCTGCGTCAATTGGTCCATGCTGCTGATGGCCGAGTTGATTTCGCGGATGCCAACGGCCTGCTCCTGCACCGCCTGGGTGATGGCGCCGATATGCTCTTGAATGTGATCGACCTTCTCACCGATCGAATTGAGTGCTTCCCCCGTACGGCTGACCAGCGATACGCCGGTCGTCACATCCTGCGAGGATTTGTCGATGAGGACCCGGATTTCCTTGGCGGCGTTGGCTGAACGTTGCGCCAGTTCGCGCACTTCCTGAGCAACGACGGCAAAACCCTTGCCCGCTTCGCCGGCACGCGCTGCCTCGACACCGGCATTAAGGGCCAGAAGGTTCGTTTGGAAAGCGATCTCATCGATGACACCGACGATCTGGGCAATCTTTTGCGACGATTGCTCTATGGCGCTCATCGCCTCCACGGTTTCCGTCACGATATGGCGGGAACGGGCAGCCTCTTCGGCGGAGCTTTTGACGATGTCGCGGGCCTGTTCCGTGCGTTGAGCGGATTGCCGGGAAATGGTGGTGATTTGCTCGAGCGACGCAGCGGTCTGTTCGAGCGACGCTGCCTGCTGCTCGGTGCGGCGGGCCATATCGTCCGTCGAGCCCGTCAGTTCGCGCGTATTTTCGGAAATCTTCTGGGATTCCTCGATAATCTCGGAAAATGCGCCGGAAAGCTTGGAAAGCGCAACGTTGAAATTGTTTTTCAAGCCGTTGAACTCGGCAGGGAGATCGCCGTCTAGCCGGGAGGTCATGTCGCCCTGCGCCATGTGGTTCAGCGCTGTATTGAGCAGGGAGAGAACGTGTTCCTGCTCCTCCTTCATCCGGGCCTGCTCGAGTTCCACCTTGGCGCGCTCCTCGGCAAGCGCTTCGAGATAGACGGAAATCGAGTAATCCATGTCCAGCATTGCCGCCTTGACCGCGACAGTGATGTCCTTGGCGACCTTCTTGCCCTTCTTCTCGACCATGAAGCCTTTGAGCTGCGTTTCCACCACCGCATGAATAATGCCTTCGAGAACAAGCGCGTAGCCGCCAATGTACCAGCGCGGCTCAAGCCCGAGGCGCGCATGGGTACGCCCGATTGCTGTCACCGCAGTGGTGTATTCGCTGTCGAACGAAGCAGATGCGATGCGCGTCCAATGTTTGATCTGCATGCTTTTGGCGTGCTGGATATGGGCCTCATTGGCAAAGAACTTCGCCGTATCAGGCGTTACCTTCGCCTTTTTATAGAACGCATCCAGCGATCCTTCGAGCGAAGCGGTGATGACGGGCTTCAGCGCCGCAAGGTCGCGCCGCTGCTCAGCACCGAGGCCGATGAAGTCAAGCCTCTCCGCAAGATGATGGCCGCTGTTTTGTCCCGTCATGTCGTAAATCCCTGAAGTCGCGAAGCGCGATCCCCACCGCGCCGAATAGGGTCTACAAAACACTTTTATACTTAATGAACTGCTAAATTCCGTTCGCGAGGACGCCAAGACCAAAAAAAGCCCAGGCATCGTCAAGATACCCGGGCCTGCGTTGTCGGTAATCTGTAAACGTTTACTCGACGGTCTCGGTAGTTTCGACGACACGGTGAGCACGCTCGCTCGGATCGCGGCCAATTTCCGACTTGAGTGACAGAAGATCGATAAAATGATCGGCCTGACGGCGCAGATCGTCGGCAATCATCGGCGGCTGGGTCGACATGGTCGAGATGACGGAAACCTTGCGGCCGCGGCGTTGCAGCGCATCCACCAGCGTGGTGAAGTCGCCATCGCCCGAAAACAGCACGAGGTGATCGACCGTTTCGGACTGTTCCATGGCATCGACAGCAAGCTCGATGTCCATATTGCCCTTGATCTTGCGGCGACCCATGGCGTCGGTAAATTCCTTGGCGGGCTTCGTGACCACCTTGTAGCCATTATAGTCAAGCCAGTCGATCAGCGGACGAATCGAGGAATATTCCTGATCCTCGATGAGGGCCGTGTAGTAGTAGGCGCGCAGCAGGTAACCGCGCTTCTGGAAGGCCTTCAGAAGCTTTCGATAGTCGATGTCGAAGCCGAGGCTCTTGGATGCGGCATAAAGGTTGGCACCATCGATAAAGAGTGCAATTTTTTCGCGTGGATCAAACATTGAAACAAAATCCTCCTTGGGCAAACGGATTGCCAATAATTTTAACAGTATCGGTTTGCGAAAATGGGCGCGTCATACGGTACATTATTAAGCATTCATATAAGTGTCATCATTCGCCAGTCCAGCCCCCATCAGGGAAATTTGTGTAAACTTTGATCTTTTTGGCGTGAATGCGCAGATCGGATGCCGCTTGAAGAGGCAGATCAGGAAAAACTTGAAATCTGCCGCCAATGCCTGTATCGGGACAGGTAATCCGCGACATTAAGACCGCAAAGGACAGGCAATGGCCCGTGTCACCGTAGAAGATTGCATCGATAAAGTAGACAACCGTTTCGAACTGGTTCTCCTGGCCAGCCATCGTGCGCGCCAGATTTCGCAGGGATCGCAGATCACGATCGATCGCGACAACGACAAGAACCCCGTCGTTGCCCTACGCGAAATTGCTGACGAAACGCTGTCGCCAGACGACCTCAAGGAAGACCTCATCCACTCCCTGCAGAAGCATGTCGAAGTGGACGAGCCAGAGCCCGATCCAGTTTCGATCGCTGCTTCCGCGTCTTCAGCCGACGCAGAAGATGACGACGCTCCGGAAACAGTGAATTTCGACCAGATGACGGAAGAAGATCTTCTGGCTGGCATCGAAGGCCTTGTGCCGCCGGAAAAGAACGACGATTATTGATTCTATCGGTGCAAAGCCGGGCAGGGGACTGCCGGGTTACGCTCTGTAAAGCTTTGTCGTCATAATCTGGACCCAGATTATGCAGCAGTGTGCGCCGATCTAACGATTGGCGCGCTTTCTTTTTCGGGGCATCCCATACATGATGCGACAATACGAACTCGTTGAACGAGTTCAAAAATACAAGCCTGAAGCCAACGAGGCCTTGCTGAACAAGGCCTATGTCTATGCCATGCAGAAGCATGGTCAGCAAAAGCGCGCAAACGGCGACCCCTATATTTCGCATCCGCTGGAAGTCGCGGCCATCCTCACCGAAATGCATCTCGACGAATCGACGATTGCGGTTGCCCTGCTGCATGACACGATCGAAGATACCAGCGCCACGCGTGCCGAAATCGATGAGCTCTTCGGCGAAGACATCGGTCGGCTGGTAGAAGGCCTGACCAAGCTCAAGAAGCTCGACCTCGTTACCAAAAAAGCCAAGCAGGCGGAAAATCTGCGCAAGCTGCTGCTGGCGATTTCCGATGACGTGCGCGTTCTTCTCGTGAAGCTGGCTGACCGCCTTCACAATATGCGCACCATGGAGCATATGCCGGAGGACAAGCGCAGCCGCATTTCCGAAGAAACGATGGAAATCTATGCGCCGCTTGCGGGCCGCATGGGTATGCAGGACATGCGCGACGAGCTGGAAGACCTCTCGTTCCGCTACCTCAATCCGGAAGCTTTCGAGACGGTGACGAAGCGTCTTCAGGGTCTGGAAGAGCAGAATCAGGGTCTGGTCAAAAAGATCGAAGACGAATTGCGCGAGCTGCTTGTCGCCAATGGCGTCGAGGGCGCCTACGTCAAAGGACGGCAGAAGAAGCCTCACTCGGTTTTCCGCAAGATGCAGTCGAAGTCGCTCTCCTTCGAGCAGCTTTCCGACGTCTACGGCTTCCGCATTCTGGTGCCGGATCTTCCCGCCTGCTACCGTGCGCTCGGTATCGTTCATACCCGCTGGCGTGTGGTGCCGGGGCGGTTCAAGGACTATATCTCGACGCCCAAGCAGAACGATTACCGTTCCATTCACACCACAATCGTCGGTCCGTCCCGCCAGCGTATCGAACTGCAAATCCGCACGAAGCGGATGCATGAGATCGCCGAATTCGGTATTGCGGCACATTCGCTCTACAAAGACGGCCAGATCGGCAATGGCGATGTGCTGTCGCCGGATTCCAACGCCTATTCGTGGCTGCGCCATACCATCGAGGCACTGGCCGATGGCGACAGCCCGGAAGAGTTTCTGGAGCACACCAAGCTCGAACTGTTCCAGGATCAGGTCTTCTGCTTTACGCCCAAGGGCAAGCTGATCGCGCTGCCGCGTGGCGCAACGCCGATCGACTTCGCCTATGCCGTTCATACCAATATCGGTGACACCACCGTTGGCGCCAAGATCAACGGGCGGATCATGCCGCTGGTCACGCGTCTCAACAATGGTGACGAAGTCGAGATCATTCGCTCCGGCGTGCAGGTTCCGCCTGCCGCATGGGAAGAGGTGGTCGTCACCGGCAAGGCGCGTTCCGCCATTCGCCGTGCCACCCGCATGGCCATTCGCAAGCAATATGCCGGTCTTGGCTACCGTATTCTGGAGCGCACCTTCGAGCGTGCCGGCAAGCCGTTTTCCCGTGAGGGCTTGAAGCCCGTGCTTCATCGCCTGGCGCAAAAGGATGTCGAAGACGCCATTGCAGCGGTTGGTCGCGGCGAAGTGTCGTCTCTCGATGTGCTGCGTGCCGTCTATCCCGATTATCAGGATGAGCGCGTCACCGTGAAGATGACTGGCGATGACGGCTGGTTCAACATGCGCAGCGCGTCGGGCATGATTTTCAAGATACCGGGCAAGTCTCGCTCGGCACTGGAAGATGACGGCGCCGCCGAGGTGCTTGAAAGTCCCGACCCGCTGCCCATTCGCGGCCTCTCTGATAATGTCGAAGTGCATTTCGGTGCAGCTGGGGCAGTTCCGGGAGATCGCATCGTCGGTATCATGGAGAAGGGCAAGGGCATCACCATCTACCCGATCCAGTCGCCAGCGCTTCAGCGCTTCGATGATGAGCCGGAACGCTGGATCGATGTCCGCTGGGATCTCGATGAGGCCAACAAGTCGCGTTTCATGGCGCGCGTCATGATCAATGCGCTTAACGAACCGGGGACGTTGGCGTCGGTCGCGCAATCGATCGCGACACTGGATGTCAATATCCGTGGTCTGAACATGGTGCGCATCGGTACCGACTTTTCGGAATTGGCACTCGACGTTGAGGTCTGGGATTTGCGCCAGCTCAACCAGCTCCTGTCGCAGATGAAAGACCTGGACTGCGTGTCCACGGTCAAACGTGCCTTCGATTAAGGCATATTTGCTCGGAAAACGAACGTTGAGGCCGCCGTTATGCATTCAGCGCATGGCAGCGGCCTTGTCCTGTCTGTAGTCAAAGACGCGAAACGGGACTATTTTCAGTTTCAGAAGTCAAGAGCAATCAAGCGGCCAGCCGGTACAGACCGATGAAGTGGCCGATGTATCTGAAAAGGAAAAGAAGATGTTTGGACCTCTCCGCAAGATCGCCCGTGCAGTTCGTGGCAAGACGACCCAGGAACGTGAATTCGATTACTTGAGCGATTCCGTATCGCGCATCGACCTGGAATTTCGCCAGCGCGAAGTCGACCGCGGCATGTTCCGCAAGTAATGCAAAAATGCATACCGGCCATGTCGGTATGAGATATGATGAGCGCATATGAGATGCGCTCTTCGGATTTAAGCGGTGGTTTCGCCCTTGGCGTAATCGAAACGATGCAATAAGTTCTGCCTATGCCGTTTCGTCGTCGTAAACCCGCTGGACACCTTGAAAGACTGCGCGCCGTTCTCTGGCCGAGCATGGGCTTTCGCCGTTCGCTTCGTTATCTGAAGCTGAGGCTCGTGCGGCTGTCGGCATCTCCCTACTCCGTGGCGGCGGGTGTTGCGGTGGGTGTGGCAGTCGCATGGACGCCGTTTTTCGGCGTGCACATCATCATCGCCATGGCGCTGGCTTTCATCCTGCGAGCAAACCTCGTCGCTGCCGCTCTCGGCACGACATTCGCAAACCCGCTGACATTTCCGCTGATCTGGGCGGCGACCTGGGAACTCGGTCGTCTGATCCTCGGGCGCAATGCCGATAATGCGGCAGGTCAACTGGATTTTGCCGCGATTTTCAGCCACATGAATTTTCTCCACCTTTGGGGACCGGTTCTCGAGCCCATGACTGTCGGTGCGCTGATCCCCGGCGCAATCTCGGCGGCCGTCGCCTATTTCAGCGTTTACGCCATTATCCGCGGGTTCAGAGCGCAAAAGCATCAGATGCTGACGCAGCAGGTCACGTCCCGAAAAGCAGCATTGGGTACGACCGAATGATTATCGGCATGGGCAGCGACCTCATCGACATCAGACGCATCGAAACCTCTCTTTCACGCTTTGGCGACCGCTTCACCCAGCGTTGTTTCACCGACATCGAACAGGCCAAGTCCGATGGCCGCAAGAACCGGGCAGCGTCCTACGCCAAGCGTTTCGCTGCCAAGGAGGCGTGCTCAAAAGCATTGGGAACAGGGCTGGCTCAGGGTGTTTTCTGGAAAGACATGGGTGTCGTGAACCTGCCGAGCGGCAAGCCGACCATGCGGCTGACCAATGGCGCGGCGACACGCCTGGCCAAACTTTTGCCCGCCGGACACGAGGCGGTTATCCATCTTACCATCACCGATGAGTTTCCCTATGCGCAGGCTTTTGTCATCATCGAGGCCCTCGCGGTAACCAAATAACGTCAAATTCTGTCTCCAGCGCGGTTTACGCCTGCTGCACATGATGGAAACGCTTCCCTTTGCCCTTGAAAGGTTCTAGAGAAGTCCGTCGAAAATGAAGAACGAGCAGGCAGGTCTTAAGTGTCCGAAAAAGCTGAAAAGAAGCAAAGCGCCCTCTGGGAAAACGTCAAGGTCATCGTGCAGGCGTTGCTGCTGGCAATGGTCATCCGCACCGTCCTTTTCCAGCCTTTCACCATTCCGTCCGGCTCCATGATGCCGACGCTGCTGGTGGGTGACTACCTGTTCGTCAACAAGTTCTCCTACGGCTATTCGAAATATTCGCTGCCGTTTTCGCCAAATCTCTTCTCTGGACGCATTTTGCAGTTCAGCGAACCGAAGCGTGGCGATGTGGTTGTGTTCCGCCTGCCACCAAACCCCGATGTCGATTACATCAAGCGCCTTGTCGGCCTGCCGGGTGACCGCATTCAGGTGACCAACGGCGTGTTGTTCGTCAACGGCAAGCCTGTTCCCAAGCAGCCGGATGGCGTCTTTACATCCGATTACCGTGCCGATCCCGGCGCAAACGTGCCGGTTTTCCGCGAAACATTCGATAATGGCGTCACATTCGATACGCTCGATCAGTCGCCGGATTCGCGCGGCGATAACACCCGTGAGTTTCTGGTCCCCGAAGGCCACTACTTCATGATGGGCGACAACCGCGACAACTCGCTGGACAGCCGCTTCGATGTCGGCTTCGTGCCTGCCGAAAACCTGATTGGCCGCGCAAGCGTCATCTTCTTCTCGCTCGGCAATGACACGCCGTTCAGCCGTGTCTGGGATTGGCCCGCAAATATGCGTTGGGACCGCCTGTTCAAGGTTGTTAAATGAGCAAGGTCAAGTCGCTTTCTGCGGAGGAAATCGGCCGCCTGGAAGCTCTTATCGGATATGAGTTCAAGGAAAAGGCCCGGCTCGACCGGGCCTTGACCCATGCAAGCGCAAGTGCTGGAAAGACCGGCAATTACGAGCGTCTGGAATTTCTAGGTGACCGTGTGCTGGGCCTGTGCGTGGCGGAATTGTTGTTCACGACGTTCCGAAACGCCACCGAAGGCGAGCTGTCCGTTCGGCTCAACCAGTTGGTCAGTGCCGAATCCTGCGCCGCCATTGCCGACGAAATGGGTCTCCACCTGTTCATCCGCACGGGTGCCGACGTCAAGAAATTGACCGGCAAGGCGATGCTGAATGTGCGCGCCGACGTGGTCGAAAGCCTCATTGCTGCCATCTATATCGATGGCGGTCTGGAGGCTGGGCGCAGCTTCATTCTGAAATACTGGAACAAGCGCGCCACCAGGGTCGATGCCGGGCGGCGTGACGCCAAGACGGAACTGCAGGAATGGGCGCACGCAAAATTCGCCGCCACGCCGCATTACAGGATTGACGATCGCACCGGACCGGACCACGATCCGAGCTTTACGGTGACGGTGGAAGTACCCGGCGTTGCGCCGGAAACGGGCGTTGATCGCTCCAAGCGCGCCGCCGAGCAGGTCGCTGCGACGAAATTATTGGAACGCGAAGGCGTTTGGCAGAAATCATCTGCCGCAAACTGATTGGATACCCCATGACCGAGCATGAAATCGACGGCACGCCGTCAGAAGAGACCGTTGAAACCCGGCCCACCCATTCCGGCTTCGTTGCGCTGATCGGTCCGACCAATGCGGGCAAGTCGACGCTGGTGAACCATCTCGTCGGCGCCAAGGTTTCCATCGTCAGCCACAAGGTGCAGACGACGCGCGCGGTCATGCGCGGCATTGCCATTCACAACAATGCCCAGATCGTTTTCATGGACACGCCCGGTATCTTCAAGCCCCGCCGCAGGCTGGACCGCGCCATGGTGACCTCCGCCTGGGGTGGTGCCAAGGATGCCGACATTATTCTTCTCCTGATTGACAGCGAGCGCGGTCTGAAGGGCGACGCACAGACCATCCTCGAAGGTCTGAAGGATGTGAAGCAGACCAAAATTCTCTGCCTCAACAAGATCGATCAGGTTCAGCGCGAGGATTTGCTGAAGCTGGCATCTGCTGCAAACGAGATCGTTCAGTTCGACCGTACCTTTATGATTTCGGCCACCAACGGTTCGGGCTGCGACGATCTGATGAACTACCTGTCGGACGAACTGCCACAGGGACCGTGGTACTATCCTGAAGACCAGATTTCCGATCTTCCCATGCGACAGCTTGCCGCTGAAATTACCCGCGAAAAGCTGTTCCTGCGTCTGCATCAGGAGCTTCCCTACGCATCCCACGTCGAAACCGAAAAGTGGGAAGAGCGTAAGGACGGTTCTGTGCGCATCGAGCAGGTCATCTATGTCGAGCGTGACAGCCAGAAGAAAATCGCTCTCGGCAAGAACGGCGATGCCATCAAGGCCATCTCGTCATCTTCGCGCAAGGAACTTTCGGCAATTCTCGAACAGACGGTGCATCTCTTCCTGTTCGTGAAGGTACGTGAGAACTGGGGCGACGATCCGGAACGTTTCCGCGAAATGGGTCTGGAATTTCCGCGCAACTGATTGTCCACGGTGGGACCGGCCCGGTTTCCGGGTGAATGCTCTGATCGCCTTATTGATTTTGTTGTTTATGGATCATCATGTCGCCCAAGAAGCCAAACGGAATGTCAACCACACCCTGCGAACAGTGTCCGTTGCGCAGCCTCAAATATTTCCGTGACTTCTCCTCCCAGGAGCTGGATTTCGTTTCCCGCTTCAAAACCGGTGAGCTTTCGGTGGAGCCCGGCGCGATCGTGCTGATGGAAGGTTCCCACAGCGCGCACCTCTACACGATCCTGGAGGGCTGGGGCTTCCGCTACAAGACGCTGGAAGATGGTCGCCGCCAGATCCTCAACTACCTCATGCCCGGCGATCTCGTTGGCTTGCAGGGCACGGTAATGGGCGAAATGCAGCACTCGGTCGAGGCCCTGTCTCCCGTCACGCTGTGCGTTTTCGAGCGCGGACGGCTGAACAGCCTTTTTGCCGACCATCCTTCGCTTGCCTACGACATCACCTGGATCGCGGCCAGCGAAGAGCGCATGCTTGACGATCACCTGCTCAGCATCGGACGGCGCACTGCAGTGGAGCGGGCAGCCTATCTTCTGGTCTTCCTCTACAACAAGGCTGTCAGGGTAGGGCTTTTGGACAAGAACGGCGCCATACCGGTTACTCAGCAGCACGTGGCAGACACGCTCGGCCTGTCCATCGTTCACACCAACAAGACCTTGCGTAAGCTGGCAGACCGGGAATTGATTCGCTGGACCGATAAGGGCTGCATCGTGCTGGATGATGCTGCTTTGGCGCAAACAGCCGGCTGGGATCCAGATTTTCGCAATTCCAGACCATTTATTTAGAAAAATCTGATGTAAATCCCTTCCTTTTCGGTATGTCTTTTTTAAATGACGGAGTCAGGTTGATCTGCGATGTCATAGAAATTGGTTCTGTGAATGTTCACGGATTTTTTGGTGCCACCCCGTGTGTGGCCAGAGAAAGATAAAATATGTTGCCTCAACGGGTTCTCATCGTGGAGGACGAGTATCTGGTTGCGATGGATGTGGAGTCCTCTCTTCAGTCCATGGGCGTTAAGACCATTGATATTGCGACCACTTTGTTTCAAGCCAAGGAATCGCTATTGCGTGCGAAGCCTGACTGCGTGCTGCTCGACGTCAGTCTGTCAGATGGCATGAGCTACGAGCTTGCGCGTCATTTGCGAGAATATTCCATACCGTTCGGCTTCGTCAGCGGGTATGGTGATACCAGCGGTTTCCCTCCGGATTTTGCCGATTGCCATCTTCTGGATAAGCCGTTTGGCGAACTGGAGTTGCGGGCTTTCGTGACGCGAATCATGGTGTAACGAAACCAAGCGCTGAAGCACCAGACCTGATATGGTCGAGCCTGAATCGGCATATTGAGCAAAACATTCCATGCAGTGGCAGGACGATGCAATCATTCTGGGCGTGAAGCGTCACGGCGAGACAAGCGTCATTGCCGAGCTGATGACGCGCACGCGCGGGCGCTACCTCGGTCTTGTCCGCTCCGGGCGCTCACGCAGCATGCAGCCGGTGCTTCAGCCGGGAAACCGTGTGGATGTCATCTGGCGTGCGCGGCTGGACGATCATCTGGGCGAATATCGAATCGAGCCGTTGCGGCTGCGTGCTGCGGAATTGATGGAAACCGCAACGGCCGTTTACGGCGTTCAGGCGATGGCAGCCCTTTTGCGCCTTTTGCCGGAGCGCGATCCGCATCCCCATCTTTTCGAAGCACTGGATGTCATCCTCGATAATCTCTCCGATCCCGCCGATGCGGGTGAGCTGTTCGTGCGCTTTGAACTGGCGGTGCTTGACGATCTCGGTTTCGGGCTGGATCTCAAGGAATGTGCCGCAACCGGATTGCGCAATGATCTGGTCTATGTCTCGCCGAAGACGGGCAGGGCGGTGTGCCGCACCGCTGGCGCGCCCTATGCCGACCGCATGCTGGCGCTGCCGGAGTTCTTGAGCGATGAGCACTCCAAAGCCGCAAACAGCGAAAGTCTGGCAGCAGCCTTTCGGCTCACGGCGCATTTTCTCAATCGGCATGTTTATGAGCCGCGAGGGCTCAACGGGAATGCCACGCGTGACGGTTTCGTGCAGGCGGCATTGAAGGCGTTGGACAAGGCTGGCTGAGGGACGTCTTTACGCCATTGCGGGCCTGATGACGGCGCGTTCCTCTATCGGCCAATGCACGACAGCGGCAAACAGACCCATGGCAACGCCCAGCCACCATACGACATCGTAAGAGCCCAGCTTGTCATAGAGGAAGCCGCCCAGCCACACACCAAGGAACGAGCCGACCTGGTGCGACAGAAACACCACGCCACCCAGCATGCCGAGATGACGGGTGCCGAACATGATGGCTACGAGGCCATTCGTGGGTGGCACGGTTGAGAGCCAGAGAATGCCCATGACAGCCGCGAAAATGATCACAGAGAGCGGTGACTGCGGCAAAAGCAGAAATGCGGTGACGGCAATCGAGCGGCCGATATAGATATAGGCGAGAAGATAGGGCTTGGAGTATCGCTGGGCGATGAAACCGGCTGCGAGCGAACCGGCAATGTTGAAAAAGCCGATCAGCGCCATGGCGATGACGGCGTAACGCGGCTCGATACCGATATCACCGAGATAGGCGGGAAAGTGGGCGGTGATGAAAGCCACCTGAAAGCCGCAGACGAGAAAGCCGGTGGCCAGCAGCAGATAGCTTTTATGGCCCAGCGCCTCCTTCAGTGCTTGCCCCGCCGTTTGCTGAAACTGAGCGTGAGATTGCGTACCGGATGACGAGTTGCCGCGCAGCGGCCACGCCAGAAGCGGCACGATCAGCATCATGGCAGCAAGCCAGACAAGACTGTCGGACCATCCATAGGCGGTGATCAGGCCCTGGCTGATGGGCGCAAAGACGAACATGCCCGCAGACCCGGCAGCCGTGCCGATACCGAACGCCATGGACCGCTGCTCCGGCGTCACGTGCCGGGCAAAGGCTGAAAGAATGACGCTGAAAGAACCCGCCGCGATGCCAAGTCCAACGAGAACGCCACCGCCAAAATGCAGCCACAGGGGTGACGTGCCGACCGACATGCAGACAAGGCCCGCAGCATAGATCAGCCCTGAGAGCACCAGCACCCGGCCAGTCCCGTATTTGTCGGCCAGCGCCCCGAAAAACGGCTGGCCAAGACCCCAGAACAGGTTCTGCAACGCCATCGCAAAACCGAATGTGGATCGATCCCAACCCGTATCAGCCAGCATCGGCAACTGAAAGAAACCCATGGCCGAGCGGGGACCAAAGGTCAGAACCGCAATCAGCGAGCCAGCCGTGATGATGAGCCAAGGCATCGGGTTGGTGGAAGAGGCGGCGCTACGGGACAAGGGCATATCTCCAGACAGGAAACGAATCTTATATTTCAACAACCTGTTTCGCCAACGACTTTTCTTGACGGGGATATCAGTGGGGTTGATGGGTGGAGGCGGGAACGGGCACCTGTTATCGGGCGTGGGCAGTTGAGGTCGGTGGGTGTCGCTTACCCCCCCGCTGTCCTGCCGGACATCTCCCCCCCCCCCAGGGGGGGGAAAAAGGGGGGTGCATCCCCCCCCCCCCCCCCCCNNGGACAGAGGGGGGTGAGCCATACACTCTGCCGTTCAAGAGATCATCCAATGCAGGAAAGCTCTCAACGCCTCTTGAACGCCCAACCCTCTACACGCTCCTCCACAACCGTCGCCACATCTCCAACCGCAATCGATCCCTCACCACGCGGGGTTACGTTCCAGCCGAATAGCACGCCGGGGACGCGGCGGTCTGCGGACATGCGTAGGCGGCCCATGGCTTTCATGGGGGAAGGGCCTTCGCGGGAGCCGGTTTGCTGGTCCTGCGTCGTTATGATGCAGCGCGCGCAGGGTTTGACGAGATCAAAACGGATGCCGTTGATGGCGATTGCCGCCCAGCGGTCCTCGGCCCAGGGTTCGTCTGTTTCCAGCACGATGTTGGGGCGAAAGCGCTCCATGCCGACGCGGTTTTCACCATTGGCGACCATGTTTTCGTTGAGAGCGGCAAGCGAGGCCGTGGTGGTGACGAGGATCTGGTAGCCATCGGCGAAGGTGACCGGCGTGTCGTCCCCAGCCCATTCCGGGTTGGCGACGCGGCGGGATTGATCGTCGAAGAAGACGAATTTAACATCGCGTCCGAGCCAGCCGGAGATTACTGCATTGTCGTCATCCGATGCCACGGCTGCATTGACCGTCGATCTCCAGACCCGCACGTCGGCCCTGTCACTGGAAGGTAGAGCCAAGACCTCACCCTTGCCGTCGATTTTGAGATGGTAGCCGTCGCCATCAGCCTTGACGATGAGTCGGGCGATGTCAGGCAATTCGCGTTGCGTGATGAAATCTCCGGTGGGATCGACAAGCATGGCGCGGCGGTCGCTGGGCAGGCCCTCGGCGGAGATGGCGCTTTCCACAAGCGAAACGCCACGGGCGCTCTTCAATGGGTAGATGTTGAGTTCGCTAATGCGCATGACAGGTCTCATATCTCGTCCAGAAACAGGTCTAAGACCTGCTGCAACCGCTCGTGTCGCGTCTTGGCAATCTGTCGTCCGGCTTCGGTCTGGAAGCCTTCCGTTAGTTTGAACAGTTTGTTTTCGAAATGGTCGATGGCAAAGCGCCGGTCGTCAAGTGGACGGTTCTTTGCCAGGGGGTCGGCGGGGTCGTAGAGGGCAGAGCCCATCCGTCCGGCAACGTAGAAGCAGCGCGCGGCACCCACCATGCCGATGGCATCCAGCCGGTCCGCATCCTGAAGGATCTTTGCCTCCAGCGTTTCCGGCGGGATATTGGCGGAAAAACTATGGGTCAGAATGGCGTGGGCGACAGCGTTGATGTCAGCAGTCTGCCAGCCAATCGTGCGCAGAATGTCAGAGGCTTTTTCCGCGGCAAGCCTTGAGGCCTGCGAACGCAACGGCGAATTTTTCTCAACGGCGACGCAATCATGCAGGAGCACACTGGCTGCCAGCACCATGCCGTTGCCACCCTCCTGCGCGTGAATGCGCATGGCATTGCGAAACACGCGGTGGATATGGGCCAGATCATGAGATCCGTCGTCGCTCTCTGTGGCGTGCGGCACCAGGGCGTCCGCAAGCTGCTCGTAAGGCGCAAAGGCGTTTGCCTGCATGTGATTCCCCCCGTTCGACATGTGCTGTTTAGACGTGGGTAAAGGGAGGCGCAATTACCCTTGCGCTTCCTCCGCCTTCGGCTGGGAGGTCAAAATCTTCTGGTAGAAAAGACCGATGCCGATCAGCACGACGCCGAGACCGATGAAGGACAGGGCGCGCAACACGCCTTCCAGATTGCTCATATCGATCAGGAACGCCTTGGCGACGGCGAGAAATACCAGAGCTGCCGAGGCCAGCCGCAGGCTCTTGGCATTGAAACGCGAGCCGAGAACGAGCAGCAACACGCCAATGACCAGCCAGACGACGGAATAGCTGTAGGTTTCGCCCTGAAGAAAGCCTTTCCAGTCGGCTATGTTTTCGCCCTGCCAGAACCGGCGAACCGATAGTGCTGCCCACGCAAAGCCGAGTGCCGCACCGCAAAGCGCCAGCAGGGTGACGTAGAGCGCGGGACGTTTGCCGCGCGCATACCAGGCCAGACCGCCATAGGCCACTGCTGGAAGCAGGTAGCCGATCAGCAGCAGATTGAGGAACGGCCATGGCCCGGTGCTTTCACCGGTGAAGTAAGGGTTTAGGGCAAAGAAATGCGCCACCAGCACATTGAACATGGCGATGACGCCCGCCAGCATCGAGCCGTAACGGAAGATCGGGCTTGGGCTTTTCACATCCAGCGTCATCAGTACCCCGGACATGCCGATGGTCAGCAGCGTGTAGATCGACTGTTCGCCGAGCGTCGGCACGGTGTCCGAGAGAACGCCGCCATTCATGGCATGGCGAACGAGGATGGCGACCGCGAGCAGTGCCATGAGGCTGGCGATGGCCTGCAGAAAATTGCGCACGCGAACGCCCGGCCAGCCGCGCAGCAGCCATGCGGATGCGATGGCGAGCAGGGCTGGAACGCCATATCCCGGCAAAAGCGCATTGAAAACGGGCGTCGTGCCCAAGTTCTGCGGGCCGACGATGGTGGGCTCCCAGGCGATGCGGCCCAGCACGAAAAGGCAAGCGACCGCCATCGTCCACGGCAATGCGGCCCAGGAACTGCGCTGCGCACCCAGCACATAGGCAAAGCCGATAATGGGGATGAGAAGCGTGGTCGCAAGGCCTGATGTCAACGTGTGGACGGTAAAGACGAAAGCCAGGAAGGAGCCGAGCACCATGATATTGATGGGCGCAATGAAGGCGTCGTCACGCTTCAGGTCCAACCGGTACGCACCGCCGAGCAGCACCAGGCCGATCGCCAAACCATAGGCCGCATGCAGCCAGTCGCGCGTCAGATTTCCATACTCGACGAAGCTGATGATGCCGAGGCCTAGCGGAACGACCGCGCCGATGATGGCCCAGAGTGTGCCGAAGGCCGGGTCTTTCGATGTTTTGCGTCGGATCGCCTCGAAGGAAAACAGAAGAAATAGAATACCCATGATCCGGGTTACCGGACCCTGCACGGCATCGCTGAGACCGACGGAGGACAGTATCGCGGTGCCGTCACCCAGTGTCGGCAGGTAGTTGACGCCAAAGCCAGCCATAAGATTGGCGCAGCCGAGCGCTGCCAGCGATGCGAAAATGGCGGGCCAGACGGCGTGATTGCGCCCGGCACCCATCGCCGCCAGACCCAGAACGACAACCGCCATGGCGAAGGCCGGATGCATCGTAATCCCGGTTTCGATGACCGAAAATGCCAGAGCCGGTAAAACGATGGCGAGAGACAGCGTAACATTGAGGTTGGCAGGCGGCCTGCTCAGCAATTCTGCAATGGCCGGAAAATAGCTATCCGAACGCGGCGCGTAAGTGCTGAGATTGCGTGGCTCGCCATGGTATTTTCCAGGCCAGACCCATATCGAACCGGCAATCATCGCAACAAGGCTGGCAACGACCGGTTCTGCCTCGATCAACGGTGTATATAGCATGTAGCCAACGGCCCAAAGGCCGAGACCGACATTGGCGAGTGCTGGAACGAAATGCCAGCGCTGCGTCCGGGAGGCCGCAGCCGTGGCCAGCCATGAGACGGTGAGAAAGCCGAAGAGTGCCCAGATATTGGGGCTTTCGGTGGAAATCAGAAGCGGGGTGACCATGGAGCCGAGGAGGCCAAGACCCGCCAGTGCCTGACCATGCAACAGTGAGAGGCCCAGTGTGGCGAAGGCGATCAGCGCCAGAAGGATGAAGGCGGTCGTCGGGCCGATATAATCGTAAATGCCATAGGCCGCGTAGGTCACACCGAAGAGCGTCAGCGCGCCTGCAGCCGTCAAGACGCCCGGTATCATCGCATTGGAATAGGCACTGGCAATGCCGGGAAGCACTTTGCGACGGATCGCTTCGCCCGCTGCCGCCAGAAAGAGGCCGAAGATGGCCGCCATGGCAAGGCGCACGGCGGGGCTGAGAAGCCCACTTTCGATCGAATATTTGACGAGGAAAATACCGCCGAGTGCCAGCGCCAGACCGCCCGCCCAAACCGCCCAGCGCGCGCCCAGCTTGCTCTCGAAGCTTTCCTTCGGGCGAGCGGGTGCGGCGGGAAGCGTGAAGGTTTCCGACTGGTCTTCTTCCCCCAGCGCCTCATCAGCGGCAACCTGTGCGGCAATGGCCGGGGTTTCCTCTGATACATCTTGCGGCGCGACGTCTGCCTGCAAGGCTGCGGGCATCGTGTCCTGTTCTTCTGCCGCGGGCGCGTCCTGCGTGGGGAGGGCGACGACCCCGCCCGCAGCGATCTGCGCTTTCAGCTTCGTCAACTCCGTCTCGACAAGCAAAAGCCGTCTGGAGTTCTTGATGCTGGCATTCAGCGTGTAGAAGAAGGCGACGACGTAGCCGATAATAAGAAGAAACAGGAACAGTGTCATAAGAACCCCAAATATAGTCCTGTTTTTAAAGCGCTTTCTGACAGCTTATGCAAGGCCGGTTGCGGACAGCGTCCTTATCCACCGTTTGGCAAGCTCGACATCATCAAGGCCGAGTTCATGACCAAGCGGCAGAACCGTGATCTCGGCGTCTGCACCGCTGCCGATCAGCTGCTCTCTCAAGGCGTCCGCTCTGTCGCGGTAGCGGTCCGTTTCTCCCGCCGCCAGTGTCAGGCGCGTGCCGGATAGATCGGCATCCGGCCAGTCCGTCAGCACCGGCATCGGCCGCAAAAGCAAGGCGTCGGCCGCAAATTGGGGGTAAAGCGCAAAGAAGGCGGACAGGAAATTGGCGCCGTTGGAATGGCCAATAAAGCTCAGCTTCGTCCGGTCGATATCATAGACGCGCAAGGCATCGTCCATGAAGGCGGCAAAGGCCTCCGCTTCCGAGCCAATGTCCTTTTGATCGAAGGTCAGGTCGGCGAAGCGCCGAAACCAGCGGGCAATGTCTTCTTCCGTGCTGCGTCCACGAACGCCAAGCAAAGTCGCGTGCGGATTGGCCCGGTGGGCAAGCGCCATGAGGCTCGTTTCGCTGCCGCCGGAACCGTGTAGCAGAATGATCGTGCTGCCATCCGGTTCGGCAGGCGTGTAAAATCGATGCACGAATGGCAGGTCACGATAGATGACCCGTTCTTCTCCTGGCATTGAAAACTGCGGCAATGCCACGCGTACATCCTCTTCGTCGCGCATGAAGAGCGGCGGTATGAACAGTTCCTCTCCCAATGTCTCCATGGGTTCATCCACCGTCATGCCGGGCGCATCCGTCGCCATTTCGATCAGCACGTCGCCGGGTTCTCGGACGTAGAGGGATGAGAAATACTTGCGGTCATGCGCGTTGGTGGTGGAGGAGTTGAGGGATTTCAGAGCCTGAAGCGTTTCATTCAGTTCGTCCATATCAGCGGCGCGAAAGGCGATATGATCGACCGTGCCGGTGCCCGGAGCACTGGACCAGAAACCCGTCGCGTCCCTGATATCGATGATATCGCCTGTCGCTGATGCCATGCGGCGGATTGCGCCGTTCTGGATATTGCGCGCATAACCAAAGTGCTGCTCCAGGAAACGCTCGGTCTCCTCGGGCACTTCGCTCAACATCGTCGCGCCGCGTATGCGCCGAATGGCGTGTTCCACGGGAATGCCGGGGGCTTCGTGCGGCGTTGCAATGGGAAACGCAGTGGTGCCCACCAGCTTGAGGATGAGGCCATCAGGGTCTTTCAGGCGAATAACGGGTTCGCCGAACTCTTCCATCGGACCCTCGGTGCGGATGCCTGCCGAAAGCGCCCGCGTCAACCAAAAGCCGATGCTGGCAGGGTCGATGGCAAGCGAGACCTCAAGCGTCTGGCCATAACCGACGCGGCCTTGACCACCATCCTCCCAGACGAGAAACGTCATAAGGGAGCCGGGCGAGGCAGCGTGATCACCATAAATGAGATGAAGCTGCATGGCATCTTCGAAACCGGCTGTGCGCTTCACCAGCCGCAGACCGAGAAAGCCCGCATAGAAATCCACATTGGCCTGAACCTTGCGGGTTATCATGGTGATGTGGTGGATTCCGAGGCCTGATGCCATGATGTGTCTCCCGTGTCTTCGTTCGTGCCCTATGTTCTTCGCCGCAGCTTTTTTCGCAATCCCGCGAATTGAGAACGATGCGTCTTCATTGTGAACAATCATGTGACGGGGAACGCAGGATGATCAGAATTCAAGCGCCGCAAGCTCACAAAATCAACGAGAAGGCTATATTTTAGTCTTTTCAATTTCGTGATCAAAATATGTGCTGGCGACGCTTGCCATCCCGGAAAAAATTGCGTTCTATGGCCTCAATATAAAAAATGCCTCCAGGGGGAGCTATCGGATGTTGAAGCGTAGGCTGTTTGCAAAAACGGCGACTATGGCCGCTATCGGTATGGTCGCAGGTATCTCTTTACCGTCAGCACCAGCCTACGCCGAAACACCCATCAAATTTACATTGGACTGGAAATTCGAAGGTCCATCTGCCGGTTTTCTGCTGGCGCTGGACAAGGGTTACTTCAAGGCCGAAGGGCTGGATGTGACCATCGACAGCGGCAACGGTTCGGTCGAAGCCATTCCGCGTGTCGCCACCGGCGCTTACCAGATGGGCTTTGGTGACATCAATTCCCTGATGAAGTTTCTGGACGAAGACCCCACCCAAAAGGTCAAGGCCGTCTATATGGTCTATGAGCGTCCGACATTTGCCGTGGTCGGCCGCAAGTCCCTCGGCGTGACTGCCGATCCGAAGTCGCTGGAGGGCAAGAAGCTTGGGGCACCGCCCCCGGATGGTGCTTTTGCCCAGTGGAAGGCCTTCAAGCAGGTCGCCAAGATTGATGACAGCAAGATCGACATTCAGTCCATCGGCTTCCCGGTGCGTGAGCCGATGCTGGCGAAAGGCGATGTCGACGCCGTTTTCGGCTTTGCCTTCTCCGTCATCCTCAACCTGAAAGCTCAGGGCATCGCGGATGACGATATTTCCACCATCCTGATGGCGGAACATGGCTTGAATCTCTATGGCAACTCCGTGCTTGTTAACACTGATTTCGCTGAGAAAAACCCGGATGCCGTCAAAGGTTTCCTGAAGGCGCTGGCAAAGGGCTTCGCCGACTCGGTCAAGAACCCGCAAGAAGGCGTTGCCGCCGTCCTGAAGCGCAATGAGACGCTGAACACCGACATCGAGTTGGAGCGTCTGAACATGGCCAATGCCATGAACATCAAGACGCCCTACGTCATCGAAAACGGCATGGGCGGGGTTGATCCCGCACGTTTGGCGGCCTCCATCGAAACGCTGAAAGTGTCGGTTGGCCTGAAGGGCAATGTCAAAGCCGAACAGGTGTTTGACGCAAGCTATTTGCCGCCTAGGGATGAGCGACTGCTGCCATAACGACAGGTTGAGTGCCTTAAGATTGCGCTCTCCTCGGCCTCCTCGCGAAGGAGCGACCTGCCGCGACATTCAGAAACAGGAACAGGCATGCCCCATCTCGTTGAAATCGATGGTGTCGATATGCGCTATGGTGGCGCATCCGGCACACTTGCCGTATCAGGACTCGATCTGACCGTCGATAAGGGTGAGTTCGCGGCCGTTGTCGGCCCATCTGGCTGTGGCAAGTCCACGCTGATGAAGCTCGTCACCGGTTTGCATATTCCGCAAAAGGGCCACGTCGTCGTTGCGGGCAGTCAGGTGACGAAGCCAGTCTCGATCGTCGGTATGGCGTTTCAGAACCCCACCATGCTGCCGTGGCGCACGACCCTAGAAAACATTCTGCTGCCGCTCGAAATCGTTGAAAGGCATCGTCGCAGACTGCGGGCAAACAAGGCGGAATATATCGCCAAGGCCGAACACCTGCTTGATATCGTCGGCCTGAAAGGCTTCGGCTCCAAATTTCCATGGCAATTGTCGGGTGGCATGCAGCAGCGCGCCAATCTGTGCCGCGCGCTGATCCACGAGCCGGAACTGTTGATGCTGGATGAGCCCTTCGGTGCTCTGGATGCCTTCACGCGCGAGGAACTCTGGTGCGTGATCCGCGATCTGCATGCAGCCCAGGGCGTCACCATTATTCTCGTGACGCATGATTTGCGCGAGGCGACATTTCTCGCCGACAAGGTTTTCGTCATGAGCGCAAGACCGGGCAGGGTGCTGGCGCAACATCGTGTCCCTTTCGCCCGTCCGCGCCAGCTCGATCTCATGTATGAGAAGGATTTCAACGACATGGTCCAGCGTCTTCACGGCGAAATCGCGCAGGCGAGGGTACCGGCATGAGCGCGTCGGTCGAGCCGGTCAAGACGCTGATGGACCGCATCAATTGGGTGAAGGCGGCGCCCTGGCTCTATACGCTGGCGCTGTTTCTGCTGTGGGAGTTGTTGGTCTATGCGCTGAAAATGCCCCAGACCATTTTGCCATCGCCGGTGCGCGTCGGGCAGGCCATCGTTCAATACTGGTCGCCCATCTGGAAGAATTCCCTGCAAACGCTGTATACGACGACGCTCGGCTTTGCGCTGGCCGTTGTCGCAGGGCTCGCCATCGGTCTTTTTATTGGCTGGTCCAAAACGATCTATGCCGGGCTCTATCCGCTGATGATCGGTTTCAACGCCGTTCCCAAAGTGGCGCTGGTGCCCATTCTCGTCATATGGTTCGGCATCGGTACCGTGCCTGCGGTGCTGACGGCCTTCCTGATTTCCTTCTTTCCCATCGTCGTCAATGTCGCCACGGGCCTTGCCACCATCGAGCCGGAGACCGAAGACGTGCTGCGAGCGCTTGGGGCGAAGAAAATGGACATCATGCTCAAGGTCGGCATCCCGCGCTCCATGCCATACTTTTTCGGTTCGCTCAAAATCGCCATCACGCTGGCCTTTGTCGGATCTGTCGTCTCGGAAACCGTTGCCTCCAACTATGGCCTTGGCAACATGATGAGCTCTGCCCAGAGCCAGTTCAACGTTCCCCTTGTTTTTGCCGGTTTGCTGATGCTGGCGGCGGAAGGCATTGCCATGTATGCCGTCATGGCCTGGATCGAAAAGCGTATGACCGGCTGGGCGCATCGCTCGACCATGGGGCAGTGACCACAAAAAAGACCGGTTGTGACCGGCCTCTCGTTTTCACATGCCCTACTGCGCGGGCTGCTCGCTGATCTGCGCATCTCTCTCATCGAATGCCAGCTTCAGTGACTTGGTCACCGCACGGGTCGTGGCAAAGAAGTTTTCGCTGCGCGCCCAATAGCGCAGGGTCAGGGTCGCGCTGTCATTGGTGACGGTATCGATGAACGTTGTCGGTGCCGGATCCAGCAATACGCGGCTGTCGGAGCGGGCGATATTCAACAGCATGTCCTGCGTTTCTTTGATGCTTCCTCCCTTCGGCACTGTCACGCTCAGTTCATGACGGCGCGTGGGAAAGCGGCTGTAGTTGGTAATCGGCACATTCCACAAAGTGGAATTCGGGGCCAGGCGATAGAGCCCTTCGCTCGTCTTCAACTCCGTGGCAAACAGCCCGATTTCAACGACGGTGCCATTGACGGCGCTGGTCTCGATATACTCACCGACGCGGAAGGGACGCAGCACGAGCAGCATGATGCCCGCAGCGATATTCTGCAACGTTCCCTGAAGCGCAAGACCCACCGCCAGACCGGCAGCGCCGAGTGCGGCGAGGATGGAGGCCGTCTGGACGCCGAATTGGCCGAGAACCATGACGAGGACGAGGATGAGAACGACGTATCTGACGGCACCGGAAAAAAACCGTGCCAGCGTTTCATCGAAACCACGGATGCGAGACAGTCCTTCATAGGACCAGCGTTGCAACAGCATCGCCGCAATCCAGCCAACGATCAGCAGAAGAACGGCCCCGATGATCGAGAAGGAATATTGAACCATCAGGGCGCTTGCCTGTCGCAATGCCGCTTGAGATGCGACGATGATATCGGTTGCCTGCTGGTCCATAAGAATTGCCTCTGTTCAATGTGTGTGATTTCGTAACGAACGATACCGGGTCAAGTTCCGATTTTTTCGCGATTACGGCCGAAGCGGCAAGACGAAAGGCACGTTGCCATCGGTATCTGCGCCGCGCCCGATCGTCTTGATCGCGGCAATCAGCGCGCCGCCACGACCCAGCAATCGATCACCGATTTCGATGATGCGGCTGTTGGGCGTGACGAAGGGTGACACGGTGCGAAGCTGCGCGGCCAGAGCCGCGTCGTCCTGTTGCGGATGGACGGCGAGGGCGACGATGACAGCCGCTGCCGGAGAGCGGGAAATGCCCATCCAGCAGTGGATCAAAAGCGGCGCGGACTGGTCCCAGCCATGGGCAAAGTCGATCAATTGCTGGACATGCAGGTCATCAGGCGCGATCAGCTTGTCTGTGCCTTTGAAGGAAATATCGTTCATTTCAAGGGTCAGATGGCGGTCGGCAGCAATGACGGCCGGGCGATGGAAAGCCTGTTCCTTGGCAATCAGCGTCACCATTTCGCGTGATTTGTGACGAACAGCCATCTCCCCTATCCTCGACAGGGGAGACACAACGATGGCACTCATGGTTTTCCTTTTCGCAGCAACTCGATGGCCTCGAAGCGTTGAACGAAACGACCCTGTGCTTCGAGTGCCGACATCGGTTCGATGTCGATCATGTCTTTCGTAATGCCGCGTGGCAGACCGAAAAACTTCTGCGCCTCGGCCATCGAAAACCCGGCAAGCTCGGTCGCTTCGAAATAGGCTGTCACTGTGTCAGCCTTCTTGATGCGGTCTTTTAGCTCGCGGCTGGCATGTGGCGGCAGGCCGAAACGCAGATGCACGGCTGCCTCCAGCCGCTTTTCCACGCTCTTGTAACCGCCACCCACCACCGATTTGAACGGGGAAATCATATCGCCAATGACATATTCCGGCGCATCATGCAGCAGCGCCATCAGCATGTGTTCGGGTGTGGCCGCTGCATCCATGCGGCAGAAAATGGCCTCGACGATCAGGCTGTGCTGGGCCACCGAAAAGGCCTGGTCGCCGCGTGTCTGGCCGTTCCAGCGGGCGACACGCGCAAGGCCATGGGCGATATCGGCCAGTTCCACGTCAAGCGGCGAGGGGTCCAGCAGGTCAAGCCGTCGACCGGATAGCATGCGTTGCCAGGCGCGCGGTGTTTTCGGAGCAGCCAAGCTCAGTCCTCCGTGCTGGCTGTCGGGTCCGATGCCGGAAAGCTGAGGCCGCTCCATGCCGGTAGAGCGACGAGGACGGCAACACCGCCTGCGGTGATGTCGGTGCCGGACGCCATCGCATCGGCGGCACGGTCGGTTCGGATAATGGCAAGCCCCGTTGTGCCGAGAACGGTTCCCAGTGTGCCGACGGGTTTGCCACCTGCGATGATCTCGGTGCCGCTTGCCGGCAGATCGGCATTTGCGGTTACCGTGACCACACGCCGTCTTGCCGTTCCCCGGTGCTTCATCCGCGAGACGACTTCCTGCCCCACGAAGCAGCCCTTCTTGAAGGAAACGCCGTCATTCACATCCATCAGCACATCATGCGGAAAGGCATCGTTCAGCGCGTAATCAGCGGCTGCCACGACGATGCCGTTGGCAATGCGCAACGCATCATATGTAGACACATCACCGGACGCGCCTTTGTCCGGAAGCCGGTACAGGTCGATACCCGCTTTTGCAAAGCGGCTGTCCTTGATGGCGCCTTCGGGTGCGCTTTCATCCCAGAAGACACTCACGCCTTCAGCATCACCCGCCGCCAGATCCACAGGTGCGCGCAGCTTGTACATGGTCAGGCGGCGCAGCAGGGTATCCTGCTGGTCCATGCCGGTTTCCAGATGATAGTCAGCACCGTCGCGCCAGATCAGGAATTCGAACATGATCTTGCCCTGCGGTGTCAAAAGCGCACCGGCGCGGGCTTCACCATCAGGCAGCGATTCGAGATCTGTGGTGATCAGGTTTTGCAGGAAATCCGTGGCTCCCGTGCCGGAAACACGGATCAGTCTGCGATCTGGTAGATAGGCGGAGGACATGGGCGTTACCGTTCGGGTTCGTTGTTACCCGAACAGTTAGGGTTTTTGACGCGCTACGGCAAGCTTAAGCGCTCAGTCGCCCGCAGTGAAGAACTTCCACTGACCATCCGGCGAAATGCCGATGCGGTAGAAGCTGTAATTGCCATATTCCTGCATGTCGGCCAGATCGCCAGCAGTAATGATGCGGAGCAACTCGACCTTTTCCGGTGCCGTCAGCGTGGTAAGCGATTTTCCCGCGAAATAGGGGAAGACATACATTTCGTCAGGCGTGCCGACATCCACATGCGCGTAGCCAACGGACAGAAGGTCGATGATGATGGCCAGAACTTCCAGCCCTTCAGGATCGCCAGAGAAGCTTTTGAGGGCCGCAATCGGGTCATTGCCATTGTCACCGTCCACCCGCGCCGCGTTGGGTCCGGTGTTGACGAGCGGGCGCAGTTTTTCGATGTTTCCAGTCGAGGCGGCGTCGATGATCAACTGGCGCAAGCGGCGAACCGGCTCCGGCGCCTTGCTGATATCGTGCTCGATCTGTGCGGAAATCGGCGGTGCGTCGGGCTTGTCAGGCGCGGCCTGCTGGCCGGAGGAGCGGTTTACCAGCGGGTCCGGCAAGGGAATGCCGTTCGAATCACCTTCGACGGCTTGAGGCTCGACAGACGGCTTTTTGTCTGCAGGCTTCTCGGTTTCCTGTGCCGCATCCGGTGCCGGTTTAAGCTCGGACAGCGCGTAGGCACCACGGGGAACGCTGACGAGTGCCAGCGACACCATCAAGCAAAGCGCGGCGGATGACCGCAAAAGCCTCTTGCTGGAGCAAGACATGAGCGAACCTCTATTTACTGAATGATACGATGAGGGGAAAATTCACCCTCGAGCATGCGCTGGCGCAACGATTCGAGCATCGCTTCTGCGCCTGCTTCGCCGTGCATACGGATGGTTTCGCGCATGGCCAAAGCAATAGCGGCATCTGCGATGATCTCCGGCTCGATGCCATCGGCCATACCATCGGCCCATGCTTCGTTCTGATGTTCCAGAGCGACCTGCATTTTTTCATGCACGATCATATCGTGGATTTCGTTCCGGCTTGTTTGCATCTTTCATCCTCGACAGGCAGGCAACTCGTTACCACCCTGTTAACAACTCTAACAGTCTTTTATCAAAACGGCACGGCCTGGGACCAAAAGAGGTTAATAAACCCCTAATTTCCAAACCTAGACGCGATTTCTTGTGCCAGTGTTGCGCCTTCGTTACGGTATTTCTCTTCTGCCGCGATGGCAGCTGGTGTGCAGGACGTGTGCACAGCCGCAAACGTGCGGTAACCACGGTTGAAAGCAGCGGTCATGCGTTGTTTGCGCTGTGGTTCGCTGGCCGTGTCTGCGGCAAGCAGATCGTTCATCGATTTGCGCCACTCGTCCGAACCCGACGCCGGGCAGATCGTTCGCAGATATTGGACAGCACCCAGAATTTCCGAAAGCCGGGCCATCTGACCATCATAGGGCGCGGGCTTATCGACCGCCGGTGGCGGCGGTGGCACCGACTTGACGGACGGCTGCGCGCTCGCCTGCGATACCAGGGGCAGGGCTATGCCGAGGCCGCAAAGAACAGAGAGCACAATCCGTCGTTTCATCAGTTTACGCATTACCCGAAATGTCGTTTCGACAACTTGCCACCAACTAGCCGCGATTCTGCTCAGCATTGCAACTGGCCCAGCAAACGTTCAGCGCATTCCACGACGCTCTCGGGCGCTGGCAAGGTGCGGATTTCGTCCAGAGTATACCAACCGGCATCGATCGCGTCGTCCGCGGCCACCACAGTTGCTTCCCCATCGGCCTCCACGGTGAAGACCGATAGGAAAAAGTGGCTCGTCAGTGCGCCTGCTCCGTCGAATGTCGGCAGGTCATAGGTTGCGAAAAGCTGTGGATGACGGGCGACGATGCCCGTTTCTTCCTCAAGCTCACGAAGCGCCGTCTCTTCCGGTGTTTCTCCAGCTTCACCCCTGCCGCCGGGAAAAGCAAACATATGCTGCGAAGGCGGATTGGTACGCCGCACGAGAAGCACGCGGTCGCCACGGCGAACGATTGCGGAAGAGGCAGGTTGGGGCAGCGGCATGCAATGTCCTTATCAGGTTACGCAGCCCATTATGCGTTCAACCTTGCAGGAAACGTGGCGGCATCTTCTCGTTGTAGGGAAAATACTGAAAATAAGGTCGTGCCTCGGCAATTGTCCGCTGGATGGAGGGGCATTGCCATGCAGCATGGAAATTTTACCGAAAGGCCACCGCGCGAAAAACGCCTGCCTTGATTCAGTATCACCAAAATTGACCGTAACGGCTTCAAAAGGCGTCTCATTTTCATAAAGCGCAATGAGCGCCTTGTGGCAGAAAGAGGAGCAACGGTGTTAACAGGCACGGCATTCAATATTGGATTGCTTCGGATATGATGCGCCAAGGGAATCGAAAACTCCACATCCACGTTGGGCTGGTAAACTGAAATGAAGCTCTACCTCATCTACGCCGCAGCCGCTTTGGCAGAGATTGCCGGATGTTTTGCGTTCTGGGCGTGGTTGCGCATGGGCAAATCCGTCGCCTGGCTGGTGCCGGGAATGGTTTCGCTCGGCGCTTTCGCCTGGTTGTTGACGCTCGTGCCGACGGAGGCGGCGGGCAGGGCCTACGCGGCCTATGGTGGCATCTATATCGTCGCCTCATTGATCTGGCTGTGGAGCGTCGAGGGCCACCTGCCGGATCGCTGGGATGTGGCAGGTGGTCTTATCTGCCTTGCCGGGGCTTCGATCATCCTGTTCGGACCGAGAGGTTAGGCCATGTGCGGACGATTTGTCTTGAACGTCGCCCCGGAAAAGGTGGCGGACTATCTGGATCTGATCGAGCTGGAAGACTTTCCGCCACGGTTCAACATAGCCCCGACGCAGCCTATTCTTGTTGTCGTGGAGGGAACACAGCCGGAACCGGGAAGCAATCTGCCGAACCGGCAGGCGATGCTGGTGCGCTGGGGCTTCATGCCCGGCTGGGTGAAAGATCCCAAGGAATTTCCATTGCTGATCAATGCCCGCTCGGAAACGGCCATCGGGAAGGCGTCCTTCCGCGCCGCCATGCGCCACAGACGCGTCCTCATTCCCGCGACCGGATTTTATGAATGGCGCAGACCGCCGAAAGAGGAGGGTGGAAAGCCGCAGGCTTTTTACATCAAGCCCAGGACGGGCGGCATCATTGCATTTGCAGGCTTGATGGAAACATGGTCATCGGCCGATGGCTCCGAGGTCGATACCGGCGCAATCCTCACCACATCCGCCAACCGCTCCATCGCACGTATTCACGACCGGATGCCGGTGGTGATATCGCCGGAAGATTTCAGCCGTTGGCTGGATTGCAAGACGCAGGAGCCGCGTGACGTTCTCGATCTGATGAAAGCTGCCGACGAGGATTTTTTCGAGATGATCCCTGTGTCCGACAAGGTCAACAAGGTCGCAAATACAGGCCCGGACCTGCTGCAGCCGGTCGCGGAGGTGCTGGCTCCCGCGCCGAAGGACGATGTGCCACTGTCTTTGTTTTAAACGCGCTCGTTCAGCTCGCTTCGAGTTTGGAATAGACGATGTTTCGCCCATTGGCCTTGGCGATATACAGCAACTGATCAGCCGCCGTCAGGTGTTGGTCGATTGCACCTTCTGGCCCGACATCCACCACGCCAATGGAGATTGTCAGGGCAAGGTCGGCACTGCTCAAGGCCTGACCATTGCGCTCTATCTCAAGACGAAGAGCCTCGCAAAAAGCGTGCGCCTGTTGACCGTCCAGCCCTTTCAGGAAGAGCGCGAATTCCTCGCCGCCAATGCGTGCGGCGATATGATTGCCAGGTTTGCAGATAGTGGAGAGAGTCTGCGCCAGTTTTTTCAGCGCCTTGTCTCCGGCGCTATGCCCAAGCGTGTCGTTGATCTTCTTGAAATGATCGATATCGATGATGGCGACCGAACTGCGATCGCCCGGCTTCATCGCTTCGAGCAGAGCGCTCGCCTGATCGAAAAACGACCGTCGATTGGGCAGGCCGGTCAGGTGATCTCTTGCTGCCAGCTCGCGCAGGCGCGCCAGTTGCTTGAGGGTTTCGACATTGTTATCGATCCGGCACTGCAATTCTTCCGGCACGAACGGCCTGTAGATGAAGTCGGACGCGCCTGCCTTCAGGAAGTGTGCGGACAGCATACGGTCGGTGGAGGACGATACGCCGACGACCCGAAGGTCTTCGGAAGAACGCTTGGCACGAATGCGGCGCGTCAACTCATAGCCGTCCATATCGGGCATGTAATAATCTGTAATCACCAGTTGGACAGATGGGTTTGCAGCCAATGCGTCCAGCGCTTCGGCGCCCGAATGGGCTTCCAGCACACTGAAATTCTGTCGTGTCAAAATCTCGACGAGGCTTGAACGGGCGGCCTTTGCGTCGTCCACCACGAGAATGGTGAATTGCCGGTTGCTCAGGATGCGCTCGACCGTTTTCACCACGGTTTCTACCGTCCGCCGACCATCCTTGACGATGTAGTCGATGATTTTCTTTTCGGCGTAGTGCTGGCGGGCCTTTTCATCAACCGTTGCCGTGAAGACGATCGTCGGCACCTTATATGCTTCCAGCGCATTGAGAACTTCGCCATCGGAGGCGTCCGGTAGGGTGAGGCCGGTCAATGCCAGGGTAAAGCGGTGCTCCTTCATGAGCTCGATGGCCGTTTCCATGCTCTCGCAGTGAAAGATCTCAGCCGCCGTATCGTCGGTTAATTTCGTCTTGAGCAAAATGGCTAAAGCTACGGAATCTTCGATAAGAAGAATTTTGTCTTGCATGGTTTCGGCTCAACCCCTGAAGACCCATTGCAATTATGTTTGACCGCCAGACAATCGGCTAATCATTGCGATGAGGCAGAAAAAATTTCTCAAAAAGAATCGGGAAAATATATGTGTGAGAGTGGTTCCTAGTCTTTTTCACATTGCATGAAAAGCGCAGTTTTACCCAGGGTTAATTGGCGTTACCCTTGGACGAACGAAACACATAAAAATGGCACCTGAAGAGGTGCCATTTCTGTTTAAGATGAGCGAGGAGCCCTGATGCCGCGTCTGCTACAGCGACAAACGTGTCGTCAGGCAGCCTTTGGCGAGACCGGCTTGCGTGACAGCATCATCGCCGCCGCTGCGACAGCCTTCAGGCCAAGTGGTCTGTAATGGCTGTTGAGGTCCGGCTTTGCTGCCGCTTCAGTCTTCTGTGTCTCGCTCATAATGTCTCCGATGTTCCCCTTGAACGCGTCGATCTGACGCTGTTCCTGGAAACCTCTCTCGAAGGAAATCATGACGAATTCGAGGCAATTTTAATCAATTGAAAATTGTAGACTGCGACATTTCGTGTTCGACCACAGACATGATGCCGCCGCAATGAAGCTGGCGGTTGTCTGAGAGCTTACAGACCGCGATCCATCCCGACGCCATGGTCGTCATGCGCATCGTCAATCGTCAGCGTTCCATAGCGCTTGTGCCAGATGCGGGCGCTGAAGGGCAGGAAGATCAGATAGGCCAGAACCGTCAGAACCAGAACTTCCCATGTGAAGCTCATCAACAGCGCAACATAAAGCACGACGATAAGAATGGCAGGAAGCACGAGGTCACGGCGGATGCGGCTTTCTGACTTGCCTGACCAGACCGGCAGACGGCTGATCAGGAAATACCCGATCAGAACCGTGTAAGCGGAGGAGATGTAAGCGAATGTCTTTCCGGGTTCGACACCGATGAAGCCGATATAGACCGGCAGCAGAACAAGCATTGCGCCCATGGGCGCAGGTACGCCGACAAAGAACTCACTCTGCCACGGCGCTTTCACCTCGCGATCGATCATGACGTTGAAGCGTGCCAGACGAAGGCCTGCCGCGATCACGTAGATGAGAGCGGCTATCCAGCCGAGTGAGCGTGCCTGATCCAGCAGATAGGCATAAACGACGAGGGCAGGGGCAACGCCGAAATTGACGATGTCGGCCAGCGAATCCATTTGCGCGCCGAACTTGGACGTCGCTTTCATCATCCGCGCGAGCCGCCCATCGACACCATCGAGAAACGCAGCCAAGAGAACCATGGCGACGGCAAGCTCGAACCGGCCCTCGAAGGCAAGGCGAACGCCGCTCAAGCCTGCGCAAATGGCAAGGACGGTAACGAGATTGGGAATGACGAGCCGCAAGGGAATTTCCCGCAGGCGCGGTCCACGACCGCTGTCATTGCTGATCTCCGGCTTGCCGTTGATGCCTGGTTCGGATGTCGGCGTTTCCATGCTGCTTGCCTCCCTGTCGATGGATCAACCGCGACGGCTGACGAGCGGACCCTTGGACGAGCCGAATTCTGCCAGAACCGTTTCACCCGCAATGGCTGTCTGGCCAATGGAAACGCGTGGCTGGAAACCTTCCGGCAGGAAGATGTCGAGGCGCGAACCGAAGCGGATGAGGCCGAAGCGTTCACCAGCATCGACCGGCTCGTTCGGCTTGACCCAGCAAACGATGCGGCGGGCTACCATGCCGGCAATCTGCACGACGCCGACCTTGCCATGTGCGGTTTCGATGACGAGGCCGTTGCGCTCATTGTCTTCCGACGCCTTGTCGACTTCGGCATTGAGGAACAGGCCGGGGCGGTAGGCAACATTGATGATGCGGCCACGCACGGGCGCGCGGTTCACATGGCAATTGAAGACGTTCATGAACACGGAAATGCGGACCATAGGCTCTTTGCCCAGTTCCAGCTCCAGCGGCGGAATGACAGTCTGCACGGCGGAAACCTTGCCATCGGCGGGGCTGATGATGAGGTCGTCGTCCTGCGGCGTGACGCGCTCGGGATCGCGGAAGAAGTAGGCGCACCATAAGGTGAGAACCAGACCGACCCAGAAAAGCGGTTCGGCTATCCAGCCAAGCACCAGAGATGCCACGAAAAAGGCGGCAACAAAAACATAACCTTCCTTATGGATGGGCACGATGGTGTTGCGAATTGTGTCGAACAGATTCATTGATCATTCTTCTCCGAAATTATAGGTCGCTTGCTCAGTATCGCAAAACCGCTGCGCAGTTTCGCGCGACATGCTGCATATAGTCACGAAACGACGATATACATGTCCTGACGCGACAAAACACGCATTGGTGACTACAGGCAAATAGCGCCCGGAGCAATGTGTCGCAGCGTGCAGGCGCTGTTATACCGGTCAATGCGCGGGTTCGCCGCGGTCCACGACACCCAGTTCATCCTTCTCGCGCACCTCGCGAAGCCGTTCCTCGGCTTGAATGGCCTCGCGCTGGCGGCTCCACATGGAGGCGTAAAGCCCACCGGACGCGATGAGCGACGCATGCGTGCCGCGTTCGGCAATCAGCCCGTCCTTCAGAACGATGATCTCGTCCGCGCCGATGACGGTGGATAGCCTGTGCGCAATGACCAGCGTGGTGCGGTTTTTCGACACGACGTCCAGCGCGCTTTGGATCTCCTGTTCGGTATGGGTATCGAGCGCCGATGTGGCTTCGTCGAGAATGAGAATGGGCGGTGCCTTCAAGATCGTGCGGGCAATGGCAACACGCTGCTTCTCGCCGCCTGACAGCTTCAGGCCACGCTCGCCAACCATGGTCTGAAAGCCGTGCGGCAGTTTGGCGATGAAGCCGCTGATCTGCGCGGCATCCGCCGCCGCCATCACCTCGGCCTCGGTGGCATCGGGGCGACCGTAGCGGATGTTGTAGGCAAGCGAGTCGTTGAAAAGAACCGTATCCTGCGGCACCATGCCGATGACGGCGCGCAGGCTCTTTTGCGTGACCTCGCGGATATCCTGACCGTCGATGGTGATCGACCCGTCCTGAATATCGTAGAATCGGTAGAGCAGGCGCGACAGCGTGGATTTTCCAGCGCCAGACGGCCCGACGATCGCCACCGTCTTGCCTGCGGGTACATCGAACGAGATACCCTTGAGGATCGGGCGCTCGGGATCATAGGCAAAACGCACATCGCGAAAACAGAGCGCGCCGGTGCCGACGTGCAACTCTTTGGCGTCAGGCGCGTCCACGACTTCCGCTTCGACCTCCAGCAGATCGAACATCTCCTCGATATCGGTCAGACCCTGGCGAATTTCGCGGTACACGAAGCCGATGAAATTGAGCGGCACCGAAAGCTGCAGCAGCAGCGCATTGATGAAAACAAAATCGCCGATGCTCTGTTCGCCGCGCTGTACTGCTAGCGCCGACATGATCATCATGATCAGGGAACCGATGCCGAAAATCACGCCCTGGCCGAAGTTCAGCCAGCCGAGCGATGTCCAGATGGCGGTGGCCGACTTCTCGTATTTCGCCATGGAGGCATCGAAACGATTGGCTTCCATCTGCTCGTTGCCGAAATATTTGACGGTTTCGAAATTTAAGAGGGAGTCGATCGCCTTGGTGTTGGCGTCGGTGTCGCTGTCGTTCATGGAGCGGCGAATGCCGATGCGCCAGTTGCTGGCCCTGACCGTAAACCAGATATAGGCCCAAACCGTAATGACGGTGACGGCGACATACCAAAAGCCGTAGGACAGCCAGAAGATGATGGCCGTCAACAGAAATTCGATAAAGGTTGGTGCCGTGTTGAGGATGGTGAAGCGGACGATGGTTTCGATGCCTTTCGTGCCGCGCTCGATGACGCGCGAAAGCCCGCCGGTCTTGCGCTCCAGATGAAAGCGCAGCGACAGCCGGTGCATGTGCACGAAGGTCTTGTAGGCAAGCTGGCGGACCGCATGCTGACCGACGCTGGCAAACAATGCGTCGCGCAACTGGTTCAAACCGATCTGGATGAGGCGCGTCAGATTATAGGCGATGACCAAAGCCACGGCACCCAACAGGAAGACAGGCACGATACCCGCCAGATCCAGCTTGCCGTTCAGCGCATCCGTTGCCCATTTGAAGAAATAGGGGACGGAGATCAGCACGAATTTGGCAACGATGAGAAAGATGGTTGCCCAGACGACGCGCATCTTGAGGTCGGGTCTGCCCTGCGGCCACATATAGGGCCACAGATTGATGATGGTCTGCAGCGGGTTGCCCGCATCCGCTGAAATCGTCTTTTTCTTGTCGGTCATATCATGCTCCGGCGTCTGCCAGGGTGCAGACAGCAAGACGGCGGCCCGCTGATCCGGGCCGCCGTCCTGACGTTAATTAATGACGACATGACACAATTGCAATGCCGTCTGCCTGCGGGATCAGCGACCCATCATGCGCTTGCGGTGCAGTTCTTCCGCATTTGGCAAGGCACTCTCGGGCACGCCGAAAATCTGGCCCGGCTCGATCAGGTCAGGGTTTTTGATCTGATCCTGATTGGCGAGATAGATCGTCGTGTAGCGCACGCCCTGGCCGTAAACGCGGCGTGAAATCTGCCACAGCGTGTCGCCACGGCGGATGATGACGGCGCTGTCGCTATGGGCCAGCGGTGCCTGCTCGAATGTCTTCGGACCCGGCGTCTGTGGCTCGGGCTGCGTTTGTGGCTCGACCTGCGCCTGTGCCTGCGGAGAAGGCGCTTCGGCAGATGCAGGTGCGGGGGCATTCAGCTCTGCGAAGCGAGCTTCCAGTCCGGCAATCTGCTTGCCCACTGCCACGACATTGTTCGGCAACCCATCGATAACCGTGAACAGCGAACGCGCCTTGGCAGCGATGTCATTGGCAAAGGTCGTGAAGGCCGTATCCGCAGTTGCAGCGGTGCGGAATTCAGACAAGGAGCGCAGCGCAATCGCAGTGGCAGACTTTGCAGCGACAACCTCTTCCAGCGCAGGTGTTTTACCGTCCTTGTAGAGACCGGACAGGATGGAGAACGCCTTCGTCACATCGATGCGCAAGGCTTCGAATGCGGACCGGTCGCTCACCGCATCCGGTGCCTGGGTCGCTGCGGCATTGGCAGGCGCAGATGGCTGAGCAGGCGCCTTTTGCATGGCAACGGTCGCCTGGTCTGTTTCGGGACGCGCAAACGGCACCCGCACACGAACGGTAACGTTGCCAGCGGCATCGAGAGCTTCCGCCGTGACGATGTGATTGCCGACGGCGAGATCGACATCGCCTTCGATCACGAAACTGCCCGACGCCTCGGCCTTGCCGTTGCCGATTGCCTTGTCATCGACCAGAACCCGCACCGCAGCCCCAGCTGGCGCAGAGCCCGCCACGAAAATCTTTGATCCTTCGAACTCGACAGCGAGAACGCGGATGGAAGCGGTCTCGGCTGGCGTTGTGGCAGGCGTCTGGCTTGCAGGTGCCGCCGCATTGTTCTGCGCTGGGGTCGCAGCATCCGCCGTTTGTGGCTGTGCTGGCGCTGGCGTGGTTGCCGCCGGTGCGGTTGCCCCAGGTTCTGCCCCAGGCACGGTCATCAGGCGGCTCGCCTTGCCCGGTGTCGTCACCATGGCAAGAAGCTCACCGTTTTTCTGTGCTGGCACAGCAACGGTCGCCGTTTCCTGCGACTGGACAGTCGCGCCGTCCTTGCCGGTGGATCGAAGAATGATTTCATGATCGCCGGGCTTTAGCGGATTATCGAGAACGGCAACGAAATCGCCGCTTCCTTCAACCGTCGTCTGGGCGATGACCTGACCGTTGTTGACGATGTCCAGCTTCGAACCGGGCACAGCCTTGCCCGCGATGACAGCGGAGCCATCCGGCTCGACGCGAAGCACATCGAAGGTTGGCACCTTGGCCGCACCGGCAGGTGCCGACGCCGGAGCAGGCGTCGTCGCGGGTGCTGGAGCCGCCGGAGCAGGGGCAGCGGCTGGCTTTTGCGGCACCGGAGCGCCATCATCTGTGCCAGCAAAGACGCCAGCCAGACGACGAACCTGAGCCGCCGCCGCATTTGCATCCGTCGGCATGCCTTTCAGGAAGGCCATCGTTCTCTCGGCAGCCGTGCGCGCCGTGGTGATCAGGCGCGAGGTCGTCTCATCGAGAGATTCAGGGATATCGACATTATCGAGTTCCTTGAGCGAATCCTCGACGCGCTTGCGGGCTGCGGCAAACTCTTCATTGGACGGAACCTTTTTGTCTGCGAAGCGACCGGTCATGTCCTTGATGGACTGCGTTGCGGATTCAGCCAGTCTGCCAACCTTGTCTGCGATGTTGGACGTATCTTTCGCGGCATCCGACAAAAGGTCGCCCGCTTTTTCGCCACCCATCTCCACGCTGTTCTTGACGTCGTTTCCAGCCTGATTGATCACATCACCAATCGGCTTGTCGTCGCTCGATATGCGTGGAAGAACGAAGAAGATCATGAGCAGCGTCGCGACACCGAGCACGATAAGTGCCAGCAGTCCGGCCCTTTTGTTGTTCATTATCTATCTCCGGGTAACGTTCTTGTCTTTACGTTGCGATAGCTAGCGTCTAAGTCGTGCGCGCACAAGCGGCACCCCCGCAAAAGCGGTGTTTCGAGGCCATCAGTCCCCAAATTTTCTTGACGGAACGGCCAGCCCATAGTTCCTTCATCCCATGACTGAAGAAAATACACCGATTCGATCCATCTGCGTTTATTGCGGTTCCCAGCCCGGACGTGACCCGGCCTATATGGAAGCGGGACGCCTTCTCGGAAAATCCATTGCCGAAAACGGCATGCGCCTCGTTTATGGCGGCGGCACGAAGGGCATCATGGGCGCGGTTGCAAGCGGTGTCTTGTCCAGCGGCGGCGAAGTCACCGGCATCATACCGGAATTTCTGGTCGATATGGAGGCCACACGCCATTCTCTCGGACAATTGAACGAATTGATCATCACCAAGGACATGCATGAGCGAAAGCACATGATGTTCGAACGCGCCGATGCCTTCGTCACCTTGCCCGGCGGCATCGGGACGTTGGAAGAGATCGTTGAGATCATGACATGGGCGCAACTTGGCCGCCACGCCAAGCCGATGGTCTTCGCCAACATCCACGGCTTCTGGGACCCGATGCTGGAATTGATCCGCCACATGCGCGATCAGGGCTTCATCCACCGCGCCCATCTGCTCAACCCGCTCGTCATCGATGAAATCGGTGACATCGTTCCCGCCATCATCGAGCGCGCTCAGGCACAGCAAAACCCGGACGGCGATCCATCGGTGATCTCGCAGCTTTAAGACGCCGCAGCTTCAGAGCCTATTTTGACCTTCTGCTGCGGATCAGCCCCGGCACGGTGTAGATCACCAGTGCCGACCAGATCATGATGAAGGCGATGAGGCGGACTGTGTCGAACGGTTCCTTGAAGACGAAAATGGCGATGATGAAGATGATTGATGGTGCGATATACTGCATGATGCCGATTGTTGAGAGCTTCAACAGCTTTGCGCCATTGCCATAGAGGATGAGCGGCGTGGCTGTGACGACGCCGCTGGCAATCAAAAGCCATGTGTCCGTGGGCGTCCCCGCCATGAAATGCGCCTGTCCGGTGCTCATGAGATAGACGATGAAGGCGAGCGCCGGCGGGGTGAGCAGGAGCACTTCCAGCAGGAAGCCCTGGGTCGGGCCAATCGGTAACGTCTTGCGGAAGAAGGCGTAGAAACCCCAGGATACCGTCAGTGCGACCGAAACCCACGGCAGGCTGCCCGCGTGCCAGGTGAGCAGACCAACCGCCGAGGCCGAGAGAGCGATTGCGCAGATTTGCACGCGGCTCAGTTTTTCCTTCAAAAGCACGGCGCCGAGGAAAATGCTGAACAGCGGATTGATGAAGTAACCTAGGGCGGCGTCGAGCGCGCGTCCGGTGCCGATTGCCCAGATATAGACGCCCCAGTTCAGAGTGATGAGTGCAGCCGTGAGGGACGCCATGGCCAGCATTCGCGGCGTGGTCAATGCTTTCCTGATCTCTGCGGTACGGCCAAGGATGATGAGCACGGCCGCTGCAATCGGGACCGACCAGATGACGCGGTGCGCGATGACCTCCAGCGGCGAGACATGCGCGACGGCCTTCATGTAAAACGGCAAGAAGCCCCAAAAGATGTAGGCCATGAGGGCAAAGACAAACCCACGCGTACTATCGCCCGATTGCTGGGCGGGAATTTGGTTCATTGCCATTGAGGTCGCCAATTCAACGAGAAAGCATCGGCCTTATTCCTCTTTTTGGTTATATACCAATTCATTCGCGTGAAGGATTTGCTGAAAAATGCTTCAGTTGCCGAAAAAATGGATACGCCGCCTGAATCGAAATATCAGACGACGCATCCAACTCTCTGTAATGAAGCAATTATTTCCCTGCGAAACGATCTGTCGCGCGAATGAGCTGATCAAGAATGCCGGGTTCGCTCAGCGCGTGTCCTGCCGCTTCCACGATGTGCAGATCGGCCTTCGGCCATGCCTTGGAGAGCTGCCAGGCATATTTCAGCGGGCAGGGCATGTCGTAGCGGCCATGAACGATAACGCCGGGAATATCTTTCAGCTTGTGCGCGTCACGCAGCAACTGGCCGTCTTCGAACCATCCGGCATTGACGAAATAATGGGTTTCGATACGCGCGAAGGCGATGGCATATTGATCCTCGCCGAATTCGTCAACGCGGGTCTGGTCCGTCACCAGCGAGATCGTTGCGCCCTCCCACTGGCTCCACGCCTTGGCGCATTCCAGCTTTTTCGCTTCGTCGGTGCCGGTCAGATAGCGGTTATAGGCCACCATCGTCTCATGACGCTCGGCCTCGGGAATGGGCGCGATAAAGGTTTCCCAACGCTCCGGATACATCTCCGAGACGCCGAACTGGTAGTACCAGTCAAGCTCCGGCTTGGTTAGCGTATAGATGCCGCGCAACACCAGTTCGCTCACACGCTGCGGATGCGTTTGCGCATAGGCGAGCGCCAGTGTCGAACCCCAGGAGCCACCGAACACCTGCCATGTCTCGAAGCCGAATTTTTCCCGGAGCTTCTCCATATCGGCCACCAGATGCCACGTGGTGTTGGCGTCCAGAGATGCATGCGGTGTGGAGCGCCCGCAGCCGCGCTGATCGAACAGGATGACATCGTAAAGCGCGGGATCGAACACCCGCCGGTGGGTGGGGGTAACGCCGCCGCCGGGGCCGCCATGCAGGAAAACCGCAGGCTTTCCACTCTTGGTGCCGACGCGTTCCCAGTAGATCACATGGCCGTCACCCACATCCAGCATGCCGGTTTCGAAGGGTTCGATCTCTGGATAGAAGCTGCGCAAGGCGTCACTCATTCTGTATTCCTCAATTCACATTGTCTTCGGGCGGCCAGACCGCGGTATCATGGTCCGGGTGCTGAAAAGAGACCATCAAACTTTCATCCAGACTTTGCTGCGCAAGCGGTTTGTCGAACAGCGTCTTGATCCACGGCATCTGCATATGTGCGTTGACCTGCACCTGCGGTTCGATGTCCTGCGGGTGGTCGAAGGCACCGATAGCGATCTCGACGCCGCCGGGGTGATGATAGGTCAATGGCGTGCCGCATTTGTTGCAGAAGCCGCGATGAATTTTTGCCGACGAGCGGAAAAGGCTGGGTTGACCGCGCGTCCACGTCAGATGCGCCTGATCCGCCGTCACCAGCGCGCCGAAGAAATTGCCGAACTGCTTCTGGCACATGCGGCAATGGCAAATCGACGGGCGGCCAATCTTGCCCGCATTAAACCGCACCGCGCCGCACTGGCAGCCACCGGAATAACCTGCATCGCTCATGTCTGTCTCTCCTGTGGCCATGCCCGCGTGTCGTGATCCGGATGCTGATAGGATGTCAGGTCAGCCAGATAATCGACAGAGGTCAGATCATCTTCCGTCGGCACGGAGGGCAGGGTGTGCAGGTCGTCCACGAACCCGACCTTCCGCTCCACGCCCCACTGCATCGACGGCGGAAAAGCCTGGGGATCATCGAAGGCACCAGCCGCAACCGCCATTCCATCCGGTGCCTCATAGGTCAGCGGTGTCCCGCAGTCGGCGCAGAAACCGCGGCTCACCACACTGGAAGAGCGAAACCGCTTCGGCTCTCCCCGCGTCCAGATAAAGTTGGTGCCACGCACGGAAACCAGCGGCGCGTAGTAGGCTCCGAACGCCTTCTGGCACATGCGGCAATGGCAGATGGAGCTGTCTTTGGGATCGCCCTCGACCCGAAAACGAATGGCACCGCATTGGCACCCGCCGGTGTGAGTTGTCATAATCGCTCCTCCCCGATTGTTCTGATGATGTGAAGACACACATTGTCGATGTCGCGCAGAATGTCGTCGTTCCAGAAGCGGATGAGGGTCCAGCCATCGTCCTGAAGTCTTACTGTTCGTTCCTGATCATACATGATTGCGGCGTCGTGTGTATGTTGCGAGCCATCTAACTCGACGATAAGGCGATGATCCGGGCAAGCGAAATCAACGATATATCCTGCAATCGGCATCTGACGCCGGAAGCTCATACCTTCCAAGCGGTGCGCACGAATAGCATTCCACAGTTTAAGCTCCGCCTCTGTCATCACCTTTGGCATTTGTCTTGCGTATGCGCGATGCTGCGGTTTTACGTCTGCATGGGGCATGGCTGGCTCGTCGTGTTGGTTTTGACCAGAGATTGGTCGAACGAGCCATAAATCACAAGTCGATTATGCCACTGGTTACGTCAGCTTCATTGTATGCTTGAGTTTGCGGCTCACCCCCCTCTGTCCT
>UCJU01000032.1:0-12938 GCA_900472925.1 Hyphomicrobiales bacterium | reverse complement strand
CCGGCAGGACAGAGGGGGGGTAAGCCACACCCTCCGACCCACCGATGGAAAACGACCCAAGTGTTACCGCTTGATCTCCCAGGTCGTCACCCGCTCGCCGCTATCCTTGTCCTTGCCATCCTTCAACTGAATGCCCTTCGCCGAAAGCTCGTCCCTGATACGATCAGCCTCCGCGAAATTCTTCGCTTTGAGCATTTCCAGCCGCATCGCGACCAGCGAGTCGATGGCGTCGGCAATGGCCCCATCCACTTCCGCCTTTTTCGGCAAGACACCCAGCAATGCGGCGCTGGCAGCAAAGGCGCTCAGTTTCCGTGGGTCGGCATTGGCGGCTTGGGCAAGTGCGTGGAGGGCCTGCACGGCGGCCACCGTGTTGAGGTCATCGGCAAGGGCATCCAATACCGTCTGGTCCGGCGCGGCATCACCGATATCGGCGGCGGGCCACTTGGCAAGCAGGCGCTCGGCCTCTTCCAACCGCTTCACCGAAAAATCGATCGGTTCGCGGTAATGCGTCATCAGCATCGCAAGGCGCAGCACCTCTCCCGGCCACTGGCGGCCGCCGAATTTTTCCGTATGAAGCAGCTCGTAGATGGTGATGAAATTGCCGTCGGATTTCGACATCTTGCGGCCTTCGACCTGCACGAAGCCGTTGTGCATCCAAACATTGGCCATGACCTGCGTGCCATGGGCGCAACGGGATTGGGCGATCTCGTTTTCATGGTGCGGAAAGATCAGGTCCAGCCCGCCGCCATGGATGTCGAACACTTCCCCGACATAACGCCCGGCCATGGCCGAGCATTCGATGTGCCAGCCCGGACGACCGCGACCCCACGGGCTTTCCCAGCCGGGTTCATTGTGGCTGGACAACTTCCAGAGAACGAAATCACCGGGATTCTTCTTGTGGACCTCGACGGCAACACGCGCACCCGCCTGCTGCTCATCCAGAGGACGCTTGGAAAGCTGGCCGTAATCGCCCATGGATTTGGTGTCGAACAGCACTTCACCGCTGGCGACATAGGCATGCCCGCGCGCAATCAGCTTTTCGATGATCTCGACCATCTGGGGAATGTTGTCGGTGGCGCGCGGCTCGATGGTCGGCTCAAGGCAGCCCAGCATGGCGACGTCTTCATGGAATTGCTGTGCGGTCTTTTCAGTCACCGCATGGATGGCGTCGTTCAGCGGCAGGTTCGGGTAATCGCGTAGCGCCCGTGCGTTGATCTTGTCATCGACATCGGTGATGTTGCGCGCATAGGTGACACGTGCGTCGCCATAGACGTGCCGCAGCAGACGATAGAGAACATCGAAGACGATGACGGGGCGCGCATTGCCGATATGGGCGAAATCATACACCGTCGGGCCGCAGACATACATGCGCACATTATCGGTATCGATCGGCTGAAATTCAGCCTTTTCGCGGGTCAGTGTGTTGTGGAGTTTCAGGCGCAGCGACATAGGATTTTCCTTAAGGGAAAGTATTTTCCCAACCGGAACGTTTGTCTGCTTTTGACCTTTCGGGAGACGAAAACGATCTGGCCGGGTGTGAGACCAGCAAAATTTAACTCAGCAACAGCAGCAGATCATCGTTTTCATGGCTTGCGTTATGAAACGACAAGCTGATTTGGTCAAGAGAGATTGGTGCGCGATCACACACCGATCATCATCGTCATTCAGGCATCCGGTAACTGACGAATTTCTTGTCTCTGACGACATAAATCCTGCCGGTTTCCGTGGCGTCCGGTGACGCCAATGGCAGAATGGCTGCGGCGACTTCGGAGGGGTGGGGCAGGGTATCGGGGTCTTCGCCCGGCATCGCCTGCGCGCGCATCGCCGTGCGGGTGGCGCCGGGATTGATGCTGTTGACGCGCAACGCCGTCGTTTCCGTCTCCGCCGCCCATGTGCGGGCCAGTGCTTCGACGGCAGCCTTGGAGGTGGAGTAAGCACCCCAGAACGGGCGACAGGAGTGCGGCGCGCCTGACGACAGGATCAGCGCGCGACCGGCATCGGACTTCAAAAGCAGCGGCTCCACCGAGCGGATCAACCGCCATGTAGCGGTGACGTTGATGGTCATCACCTTTTCGAAGACCTTCGCCTCGATATGGCCGACAGGGGAAATGACGCCGAGAACACCGGCATTGGCAACCAGAATGTCCAGCTTGCCCCAGCGCTCGTTGATGGAAGCGCCCAGCGCGTCGATGGCATTCATATCTGCCAGATCGAAGGGTACCAGCGTTGCCGTGCCGCCCGCAGCCTTGATCGCATCATCCAGGTCTTCGAGACCACCCACGGTGCGCGCGCAGGCAATGACATGCGCGCCTGCTTTTGCCAGTTCCAATGCGGTGAAATAGCCAAGACCACGGGATGCGCCTGTTACGAGCGCGATGCGGCCTTTAAGGTCTGTCGTCATGGTCTCCCCCGAGAATGATGTGTTCGTGCCGCAGTCGGACGAAAGCCCGCGCAGGACGCGCGGGCGAGGGTGGCTTAGCCGTTGCTGGCCAGCATGGAAATCTTGTTGCCCATGGACTCGCCGTTCTTGTCGAGCAAGCGTGTTGGGTATTCACCGGTGAAATAGTGGTCGGTGAACTGCGGCCGCGCATCGTTTCGATCAACACCGCCAACGGCCTGATAGAGACCATTGATGGACAGGAACGCCAGCGAATCGACGCCGATGAACTTCGCCATATCAGCGACATCGGCATACTGGTTGGCCAGCAGCTTGTCCGCGTCAGGCGTATCGATGCCGTAGAAATCCGGGTGGAAGATCATCGGGCTGGCCACGCGAATATGAACTTCCTTGGCGCCAGCCTCGCGGATCATCTGCACGATCTTGACCGACGTCGTGCCGCGAACGATGGAATCATCCACCAGAACGACGCGCTTGCCTTCGATCATGGCGCGGTTGGCCGAGTGCTTCAGCTTCACGCCCAGCGCACGGATCGACTGCGTCGGCTCGATGAAGGTACGACCGACATAGTGGTTGCGGATAATGCCATATTCGAACGGAATGCCGCTTTCCTGCGCAAAGCCGAGCGCCGCTGGCGTGCCTCCATCTGGAACCGGCACCACGACGTCAGCTTCAAGCGGCGCTTCCTTGGCAAGAATGCTGCCCATGTTCTTGCGGGTCGTGTAGACGTTGCGACCGCCGACGACGGAGTCGGGACGGGCGAAATAGACGTATTCGAATAGGCATAGACGCTCTGGCTGCGGCTTGACGGGCTTGCGTGCATCGATGGTCACAGAACCGTCCGGCTGGATCTCGCAGATGATGACTTCGCCATTTTCCACGTCGCGGACGAACTTCGCGCCGATAATATCGAGCGCACAGGTTTCCGAGCAGAAAATCGGCTTGCCATCGAGATCACCCATCACCAGCGGGCGAATGCCCGTGGGATCGCGTGCGGCAATCAGCTTGGTGCGTGTCATGGCCAGCATCGAATAGCCGCCTTCCATCTGCCTGATGGCATCGATGAAGCGGTCTGCCGTGGAAGAATGTCGAGAGCGGGCGATGAGGTGAAGCACAACCTCGGTATCGGACGTGGACTGACAGATGGCGCCGGTCGCGATGATCTGGCGGCGCAGCGTCAGGCCGTTGGTAAAGTTGCCGTTGTGGGCAACGGCAATGCCGCCTTCTTCCAGTTCGGCAAACAATGGCTGCACGTTGCGCATAGCCACTTCACCGGTTGTGGAGTAACGGGTATGGCCGATGCAGATGGAGCCGGGCAGGCGGGCAAGCGTGGCGGGGTTGGTGTAGTGATCGCCGACGAGGCCCATATGGCGTTCCTGGTAGAAACGCTTGCCATCGAACGACACCATGCCCGCAGCTTCCTGTCCGCGATGCTGCAGGGCATGCAGACCTAGCGCCGTCAGTGCCGCCGCATCCGGGTGTCCCAGAATGCCGAAAACGCCGCATTCTTCATGCAAGGTATCGCCATCAAGGATGTCGTTGAAAGTGGAATGCGAAAGCGGCTCGTTCATCTGGCTTGCCTTTGCTTAAGTCCAAAAACAAAAACCGCGCCGGTAAGTGTTGTCTACCAGTGTGGTCTGTCTGCTGCTTGAAGTGAGTATCTAGCACAAATAGCGCGCCTTGCATGCATTGCAAGACGCGCTATTGGTCAATTCGTTGTGGCCGGCGGGTTCGTTGCGGGCGCATCATCCGCCGGTGTCTGTTCCGTGGTGCCCTCGGCCGGTTTGCCCAGAATGCGAGCCCGGATCTGCGGTTCGATATTATCCGGCAAGGCCGCTTCCAGCTTGGCCACCAGACCATCCAGGAAAGGCTTGGATTTCGCCTGCGTCACCCAGGTCGGCTGTGTCCTGACATCGACCAGCCAGTTCCAGAAGGCAACCGCCACGACCAGCAGAAGAATGCCGCGCGCTGCGCCGAACAGAAAGCCCAACGTGCGATCCAGAGCGCCAATGCGGCTGTCGATGATGAAATCGGCAATGCGCGATGTGATGAACGAGATGATGATCAGCGCGACGAGGAAGATGATACCGGCGGAACCGGCAATCGCGATCTTGTCGTCATCGGTGTAGTTGCGCGCATAGGGCAACAGCATGGGGTAGAGATAATAGGCGGCTGCGACCGAGCCGCCCCAGCTGGCGATGGACAGGATTTCACGCGAGAACCCTCGCACCATGGCGAGAACAGCGGAGAACAGGACAACGGCGAGAACGATGCCGTCGAAAATCGTAATGGGCATTTACCAACTCCGGAGGTCGCGACACTGAATGGAAGCGCCACTGTGCCAACTTTCGTTCCTCTTACACTAGCCGTTTAGCCAGCGAAAGGATCAATCTTAGTCTTCCTCAACCTGTCTGAACCGGTTACCCGACCCCGCAATCCGCGAGACGAGGTCCGGCAGGCTTTCGATCTCAGTCCAGCGCCCCTTGGCGCCCTTCGGCAACTCAGCAGATGCCGACGGCAAAAATGCGGTGGAAAAACCGAGTTTCTCAGCCTCTTTCAACCGTTGCCCCGTATGTGACACCGGCCTGACCGCACCCGACAGGCTGACCTCGCCGAAATAGACGCAATCGGCGGGCAGGGCAAGACCGGCAAGCGATGAAACCAGTGCAGAGGCGATTGCCATATCCGCAGCAGGTTCCGATATGCGATATCCGCCCGCCACATTGAGGTAAACGTCGTGACTTCCGAGTTTCACGCCACAATGCGCCTCCAGCACGGCAAGGATCATCGCAAGGCGTGACGAATCCCAGCCGACCACGGCGCGGCGCGGCGTGCCGAGCGATGTCGGCGCCACCAGAGCCTGCACCTCGACCAGCACCGGGCGCGTGCCCTCCATGCCCGCAAAGACGGCGGCACCGGGAGATTTCTCATTGCGTTCACCGAGGAACAGTTCCGATGGATTGGAAACTTCACGCAGCCCCTTATCCGACATTTCAAAGACGCCGATTTCATCGGTGGGACCGAAGCGGTTCTTAACTGTGCGCAGGATGCGATAGTGGTGACCGCGATCGCCTTCGAAATACAGGACGGCATCGACCATGTGCTCCACCACGCGCGGGCCTGCAATCTGTCCGTCCTTGGTCACGTGGCCGACCAGCACCATCGTGGCACCAGTCTGCTTTGCAAAACGGATCATCGCCTGAACGCCGGTGCGAACCTGTGTCACCGTTCCCGGTGCAGAATCAGCCGTGTCGCTCCATAGCGTCTGGATCGAGTCGATGATGATGAGGTCTGGCCGCTTGCCCTCGGAAATCGTCGCGAGGATGTCCTCGACATTGGTTTCGGCTGCCAGGAGAACATCGGTATCGGCAGCCCCAAGACGCTGCGCGCGCAGCCGAACCTGCGCCACCGCCTCTTCGCCCGATACGTAGACGATGCGATGTCCGCGCCGAGAAAGGGCCGCCGCGGCCTGCATCAGCAGCGTGGATTTACCAATACCGGGATCGCCGCCGATCAGCACCGCAGACCCGCGCACAAAGCCACCGCCGGTGGCCCTGTCCAACTCGCTCATACCGGTCGGGATTCGCGGCGCCTCCTCGATCTCACCGGACAAAGAGGTAAGCGTAACCGGTCTGCCCTTTTTCGGCGTCTTGCCCGGACCAGAACCGATGCCGCCCATTGGGTCTTCTTCGACAATGGTGTTCCACTCACCACAACCTTCGCATTTGCCCGCCCAGCGGGTATGGACCGTGCCGCAGTTCTGGCAGATGAATTGTGTCTTGGCTTTGGCCATGAATGTCAGTTTTCTTCTTGTTTGAAGTCTCTATCGGATAGGCCTGAGAGCGATCAGATGCACGAACGTGATCTGCGCATGATCTTGTTTTGTTCTCGTATAGCACAGGTCTTGAGCGCTTTCCAAGGGCCAAGGAAAGCTTCATTCGTCGTCGATCAGATATTGTCGCTCATAGCGCAAACCCAGGCCGGTCAATATTTCGTAACCGATGGTTCCTGCTGCGCGTGCCACCTCGTCCACCGGTACGTTGGGGCCGAAAAGTTCGATGTAATCGCCAGCGCGGATAGCCTTTGGTGGTACGTCCGTTACATCGAAAATCGTCAGGTCCATCGTCACGCGGCCTGCGACCGGCACCTCGTAACCATTGATGAAGCCGTAAGCGCCGCCGTAGCCCATTTCGCGCAGCGGAATGCCCGAACCGGAGAGCGAGCGCTGGTAGCCATCGGCATAACCGACGGAGGCAATCGCCAAACGGCTGGGGCGTTTGAGGATAAAGGTGCCGCCATAGCTGACGGTCTGGCCTTCAGCGGCATCGCGAATCTGGATGATGCGGGCCTCGGCCTTTGCCACCGGGCGCATCGGGTTGGCCATATCGTTCACGGCCTCGCCGCCGTAGAGCGCAATGCCGGGGCGGGTGAGATCGAAGTGGTACTCTGGCCCCATGAATATTCCGGCTGAGGCCGAAAGGCTTGATTCGATGCCTTCGAAGGCGGCGCTAACCTGCCGGAATGATTCGAGTTGTGCCCTGTTCATGGGGGATGATGGTGTGTCGGCGCAGGCCAGATGCGAGAGAACGAGGACAGGATCGAAGCTGGCAGGCCGCGTCGTGTCATCTGCCAGAAACAGTGCGTCCTCCAAGGGAAGGCCGAGCCGGTTGAAACCCGTATCGACGTGTAGCGCGAAGGGATGGTCTCCGCGTTCGGCCAATGTCGCCATCCAGAATGAAAGCTGTTCTTCGGACGCAATGACCGGCACGAGATCATGGTTGAAAACCTGGCTCTCCTGTCCGGGCCAGATACCGGAGAGCACGAAAATGCGTGCTTCCGGGGCATGCGGACGCAGCGTTGCGCCTTCCGCGACGGTGGCGACGAAGAAGTCGCGGGCGCCTGCGTGGTAGAGCGTTGCGCCGCAATCCTCGATCCCCATGCCATAGGCATCCGCTTTCACCACAGCCGATGCGCGCGCCTTGCCGGAGCGTCTCGCCATGTCACGCCAGTTATCGGCCAGTGCCGCCAGATCGACGGTCAATCGCAAGGGGGCGATATCGAATGCGTCGGTTTCGGAAAAGCTGTCGTCAAACTCGTCTGTCATGATCCTGCACCGCTGAGAAAGATGGCGATGATCTATCATCTTTGTTCAAGACGGTCATGACGGACACGACCGAATTTGAGCTGTGAACCATGTTTGCAGCCAGATGGTGCGCGGAATCAGAGTGTGAGCCTATATGGCTAAGCCCTTGAAAGCAAATCGCCCCGGTCTGGGTTGAGCGGGGCGAATGTCGACATCAATGTTCTTCGTATTGCGTAAAGGACGGATCGGCGAGATCCGCAAAGCGCGTGAACTCGGCCTGGAACGCCAGCTTCACCGTACCCGTCGGTCCGTGACGCTGCTTGGCGATGATGACGTCGGCTGTGCCTTTGACCTTGTCGAACAGGGCTTCCCATTCGCCGTATTTCGGGTCGGAAATATCGCGCGGCTCCATGTTCTTGACGTAATATTCTTCACGGAACACGAACAGCACCACGTCCGCGTCCTGCTCGATGGAACCCGATTCACGAAGATCGGAGAGCTGTGGACGCTTGTCTTCGCGGCTTTCCACCTGACGCGAGAGCTGTGAGAGCGCGATGATGGGAACGTTCAGTTCCTTGCCCAGCGCCTTCAGGCCCGTGGTGATCTGGGTAATTTCCTGCACGCGGTTTTCGCCGCCCTTGCCGGAGCCGGTCATCAGCTGAATATAGTCCACCACAAGGCAATCGAGGCCGCGCTGGCGCTTGAGGCGACGGGCCCGGGCGGAAAGCTGGGCGATGGAAATACCACCGGTCTGGTCGATATAGAGCGGTACTTTCTGCATCATCTGGCTGCAGGCGACCAGCTTCTCGAAGTCTGCCTCGGTGATTTCACCACGGCGGATTTTCGAAGAAGACACCTCGGTCTGCTCGGAAATGATACGGGTCGCCAGCTGCTCGGACGACATTTCGAGCGAGTAGAAGCCGACGACGCCGCCGTTCTTGGCCTTGTAGGACCCGTCCGGCTGCACTTCCTGCTCATAGGATGCGGCGATGTTGTAGGCGATGTTGGTGGCAAGCGATGTCTTGCCCATACCCGGACGTCCTGCAAGCACGATCAAGTCAGAGCGCTGCAAGCCACCCATGCGGCCATCCAGAGAATGGATGCCGGTGGAGATACCCGACAGATTGCCGTCGCGCTCGAAGGCGGCACCGGCCATATCGATGGCCAGCGATACCGCATCGTTGAAGGACTGGAAGCCGCCATCGTAACGACCGGTTTCGGCCAGCTCGAACAGGCGGCGTTCCGTATCTTCGATCTGCGTCTGCGGCGGCATGTCCAGCGGCGCGTCATAGGCAATGTTGACGACATCTTCACCGATCTGGATCAGCGCACGGCGTAGCGCCAGATCATAGATGGCGCGGCCATAGTCTTCGGCGTTGATGATCGAGACCGCGTCCGAGGCAAGGCGCGCAAGATATTGCGCCACCGTGAGATCACCGATCTTGCCGTCTGCTGGCAGGAAGGTCTTGATGGTCACGGGGTTGGCGGTCTTGCCCATGCGGATGATGTCGCCCGCAACCTCGAAAATCTTGCGGTGAAGCGGCTCGTACAGATGCACGGGCTTCAGGAAGTCCGACACGCGGTAATAGGCATCGTTATTAACGAGAATGGCGCCCAAAAGTGCCTGTTCCGCTTCGATGTTGTTCGGTGCCTCGCGGTAGAGCGGTTCAGCAGCCGGGGCGGGGGTGATCTTCCTCACAGTGTCGTCCATGGTTTCTGTGATCTCCCTATAGGCTGGTTGGAAGCCTTCGTTTCCTGCAAGCCTGCCGGTTTGAAGTGAGCGGCGGCGGCAGTCAAGGACAATGCGGCAACAGTGGCGGACAGGCTTGCCGTTACGGTGGCAGGTGGCCTCACAAAGCGTGTTGTCAACAGTAATCCACAGGCTGATTCGCGGGCACCATCTCGACCAAAACGAATCGGTGTCGGCGTGCCATGAGTTTACGGCATGGCTGCTATTTCCACAAAGCCCCTTGCATATTCACGACCGCGAAAATAAATAGGGATAAAATAGATAGCGTGCTAATTATAAGGACTAGGTACTTGTCTCGTGCGACTGAAAAAGAGCAGCTTTTCGATGAGATGGCGGCTTTCAATCGAAAGCTCAGATCTTTCTTCGATGCCAGGGTGGCAGAGCAGGGGCTGACGCTGGCACGTGCGAGGGCGCTTTTCGCGCTGTCGCGTCGCGGCCCGCTGACGCAGAAAGAACTGGCCGAGGAGCTGGAAATCGAAACGCCGACACTCGTGCGCGTTCTTGATGCGATGGAGAAACAAAACCTCATCGAGCGGCGTTCTGACGACGCGGATCGGCGGGCAAAGCGCATTCACATGACGCCAGACGGTGTAACGACATTCGAGGATGTGCATATGCAGGCAAAATCGATGCGCGCCGACATCGCAGCCGACATTTCGACGGATGATATCATCGCCGCTTTGGACGTGGTCCGCCGCCTGTCTGCCAATCTGCAAAACCTCATCGCTGAAAAGGTGCAGTCGTGAGCAACGCTGTGTCAAACATCCAGACTGTGCCGGACGAGGCCGTCGAAGCCGTTCCCGAAACGCCCGCCACGCCTGCGCCACCCCCAGAGAAATCTTTCTTCTCAAAGCTGCTCTATATCGCCGCTGGTCTTTCGTTCTTCGTGACGCAGGGCATGGGCATGAACATCGTCATGGCCAATATCTACCAGTTGCAGGGCGAGTTTTCAGCAACGATTGCTGAAGTGGCATGGCTGTCTGCAGCCTATATGGCACCTTACGCAACACTCTCCATCGCGCTGTTCAAGGTGCGCCAGCAATATGGTCTGCGGCCCTTTGCGGAGCTCAGCATCATCTGTTTCGTGCTGGCATCCTGTCTGAACCTTTTCGTGACGGACCTGCATTCGGCCATCGTCGTGCGCTTCGTCAGCGGCATGGCGGCAGCACCGCTGTCTTCGCTCGGCTTTCTCTATATTCTCGAGGCCTTTCCCGTGCAGCGCAAGCTGACGCTGGGCCTCAGCATCGCGCTGACAGGCACATTGTTGTCGTCACCTCTCGCCCGCATCATTTCCCCGCATCTGCTGGATATCGACGGTTGGCAGGCGCTTTACACCATGGAAGTCGGCCTTTCGCTTGCCGTGCTGCCCATCATCTATCTCTTGCCTTTGACACCACCGCCGCGTGCCAAGGTCATCGAGCGGATGGATATATTGAGCTACCTGCTGTTTGCTGGCGGTCTCGGCTGTATGGCTGTCTTTCTGACTCTTGGCCGCTTTTACTGGTGGTGGGAGACGTGGTGGCTCGGCGTTCTCCTGGCAACCTCCATCGGCTTGCTGGCGCTGATGACCATGATCGAGCTTCCCCGCAAGAACCCGATGCTGGATCTGCGCTGGATATTCTCCCGCACCAATTTGCATCTGATCGCCATCCTGCTGATCTATCGTGCCGTGTCTTCGGAACAGTCGTCCACGGCCGTCAGCCTGTACCAGCAACTGGGCATCATGAACGAGCAGACGGCGGGGCTCTATGTCCTCATCATCGTGGCAACATTGCTCGGCGGCGCCTTATGCGCGGTTTTGATGCTGACGAAATATGTTGATACCGCCCATGTCATCGCACTGACGCTGATTGCCCTCGGGGCCTTCATGGATAGCGGTCTGACCAACGTCGTTCGGCCGGAGCAGATGTATCTGAGCCAGGCGATGATCGCCTTTGGTGCCGCCATGTTCCTGCCGCCAGTCATGGCGAAGGGGTTTGGCGCAGCCTTGGCGAAAGGCCCGCCTTACCTCGTCAACTTCATCACCATCTTTCTGTTCACGCAGATTACCGGATCGATGCTGACAACGGGCATTCTCGGTTCCTTCGTAACGCTGCGGGAAAAATTCCACTCGAATATTCTGGTGGAAAGCATCCTCTTGCAGAACCCGCAGGTGGCGCAGCGCGTCAGCCAATTGTCTGCCGGCTACAGCCACGTCATCACCGATCCGGCGCTTCTTAAGGCGGAAGGAATATCGCTGCTCGCGGCGCAGGTTACGCGCGAAGCCTATATTCTGGCGTATAACGACACGTTTTTGCTGATTTCAGTATGCGCCGCTGCTGCTCTTGTCATGCTTTTGCTTCATCTTGCATGGTTACGTCTCAAGTCTTTGCTGAAAAGCGAAGACGAGACCGTGGCCGCACCTCAATCCTGATTGTCCGAGATATAATCATGCTGAAAAAATTATTCACGCCTCTTACTCTCATCGTTCTCCTTGGCGGCGTTGCCGGTGTTGCGCTCGTTCTCTACGCATGGCGGCTGCCACCTTTTTCCAGTTCCGTTGAGATGACCGATAACGCCTATGTGCGGGGCTATGTTACGACCATGAGCCCGCAGGTCAGCGGTTACATCATCGAGGTGCCGGTCAAGGATTATCAGGAGGTCAAGCAGGGCGACATTCTGGCCAAGGTGGATGACCGCATCTTCCGCCAGAAACTGGCCCAAGCCGAGGCATCGCTGGATAGCCAGAAGGCGGCCTTCGACAATTCCCGTCAGCTGGAAATCGCTGCCAAGGCCAACATCGCCTCGGGGGAAGCCGCGGTCGATAGCGCACAGGCCTCGTTGAAACAGGCCCAGCTTGCCGCCGACCGCCAGGATAGCCTTCTGCGCAGCGGCGCAGGCACCTCCAGCGTTCAGGAAGAAGCGCAGGCCAATCTCGACAAGGCCCGCGCCGGTCTTTCGCAATCGAAAGCAGCGCTTGAGGTTGCGCGGCAGGACTTGCAGACCATCATCATCAACCGTGGTTCCTTGCAGGCGGCGGTCGCCAATGCCGAGGCAGCGGTCGAACTGGCCAAGATCGATCTACAAAACACCGAAATCCATGCACCAAGAGACGGGAAGCTGGGCGAAGTCGGTGTTCGCGTTGGCCAATATGTCGCTGCCGGAACGCAGTTGATGGCGGTCGTGCCACATGACATCTGGGTTGTCGCCAACTTCAAGGAAACGCAACTCGCCGGAATGGAAGTCGGGCAGGCGGTTTCGATTTCGGTCGATGCCCTGCATCGCCGGAAGCTGAAAGGCAAGGTCGAACGCTTTGCTCCCGCCGCCGGCTCCGAATTCGCCGTCATCAAGCCTGATAACGCCACGGGTAACTTCGTGAAAATTGCCCAGCGTCTCGGCGTGCGCATCTCCATCGATCCGGATCAGCCACTGGCGGCCGAGCTTTCTCCGGGCATGTCTGTGGTGGTGCGGGTGGATAAGGGCGTCGCACCCGTCGGCGCTGAAACAGCTCGGAATTAGTGCCTGAGGCTGGCGTTCGGCTCGGTCGCAACATCAGGCTCGAAAAAATAAAAAAGTTTTCTCCACGCCTGCTCGACCCATGCCTACACTCTCCCCACGTCCGCAGCCGCAATGTGTCGCGAAACATTTGGCGGAGGCGGGGGTGGTGGCTGGCTGTAGACGTGCAGGCGGGCATCAGTACCGGTGAACCCAACCACTTCGAACCGAGG
>UCJU01000039.1 GCA_900472925.1 Hyphomicrobiales bacterium | reverse complement strand
ATCCGAAACCTCGCCCAGTCGATCATCACAGAGCAGGCTTACGAAATTCAGTTGATGAATTCGATGCTCACACAACAGCGCGGCTCCGTCGCCGCCAACCCGGAGACTTCGAAATGAAACGTTCCGCAGCCCTGCTGATCGCCTTGATGGCGAGCACGCCAGCCTTTGCCCTGCCCGAATCCAAGGACCGGGTCTATGCTGCTGACCAGAACAGCAACACCGTATCTGTCATCGATCCATCGACCAACACGCTTCTCGGCCTGATCAAGCTCGGCGACCCACGCCCGAATGTCTTGAGCCCGCTTTACAAGGGTGAGGTCAACGTCCACGGCCTTGGCTTCTCGCCGGATCACCGTACCATCGTCGCCGTCTCGACGGTGACCAATTCCGTGACCTTCATCGATACCGCGACAAACAAGATCAAAGGTGTCGCCTATATCGGCCGCAACCCGCACGAGGCCTTCTTCACGCCGGATGGCAAACACGTCTGGGCAACCGTGCGTGGCGAGGATTACCTTTCGGTCATTGATGCGAAGACATTCAAGGAGACCGATCGCATCAAGACCGAGAGCGGTCCCGGCATGACGATCTTTACGCTAGACGGCAAGCGCGCCTTTGTGGCCAACAGCTTCAATCCGGTCGTTCAGGTGTTCGATGTCGCGTCGAAAAAGCTGCTTGCATCCATTCCGGTGGTATCGCCATTCTCGCCGTTCATTCAGGTGACGCCAGATGGAAAGGAAGCCTGGCTAACCCACAAGGATGTCGGCAAGGTGACGCGAATTGATACCAAGACATTGAAAGTCAAGGGCGTGATCGATAGCGGTCCGATCACCAACCATCTGGCGTTCGCCGACACATCCGCCGGAACTCTGGCTTATGTGACCATCGGCGGCGAGAACGTCGTGAAAGTCTACACGCTGGACGACGAGGCTAAGCTGATAGCCACCATTCCCGTCGGCGCCTTGCCGCACGGTGTCTGGGGTTCGGGCGACGGCAGCCGCGTCTTTGTTGGCCTCGAAAATGGCGACGCGGTGGACGTGATCGACACTCAGAAGAATGAGAAGATCGCCCATATCCCCTCCGGCCAGGCCCCACAAGCGCTGATCTACGTTCCGGATGCGGTCCCAACAGGCGATGGCCGCCAAAACCTTGAATCACGCAAGGACATGCCGGAGAACATCACACTCATGCTGAAGCCTGCCGCAGATGCGCAAGGCGGCGGAATGGTCGTCTCGCGCAATCTTGGCCTGATCGATATCGTAGATCTCAGCGTTTCGAAATTGAAGCCGGACACGGCCTATGCCCTGTTGTTCGAAGGTCAGCCGGAACCGATCGTGGCGTTCAAGACGGATGCCAAAGGTGCCGCGACGGCATCTGCCACCAGTCCGACCCGCTCCATCGTTAAACCGGGCGAAGCCTCCAAGACACCTAAGGTTATCCTCGTTGAGGGAACAGAACCGTCCGCAAATGCGGTCTTGCAGAGCAACTAACAGTTTGACTACCTGTTATGGGCAACCCCAAACCAAGCTGACTGCGGCGTTCTTACAATGCCGCAGTCATTTTTGACACCGCACTGAGATTGACCGGATTCAAATCATTCCTTGATAGATCGCAGTTGCGATCGGAAGGAGCTTTGCCCGATCGACCGAGGCGGATACCGCGAAATCGAACCCCTGATCCACCCAGACAAANNTCATCCTCGTACATGAGTTGTGCAGCCGCAGCGCCACCGCCCGGAAGGACGCGTCCGCCGAGCAGCTTATACCCGAATGCCGAAAGGTTCGGTGGCGTCAGTGCCCGGCCGGATCGCTTCGACAGCCATGTGACCAGATGTGCCTCGTCATCCGCTCCAACTTCGACCGGATGGGCTACTTCGACCACGAAGGTCCGATAGGCGTCAGATGCATTCGCGGCAAAACCCGCCTCGGACAATCGCGCTGCGTTGATTTGCACGCCTTCAGGCTTTAGCCACCAGCCACCGGCCAGGCCTATTCCCAGGAAGATGCAAGCGGTCATGGCGGAGCGATACCAGACTTGTCTTCGCAAAGCTGCGTTGGACTGAAGGTTGGCGATGCGCAGCCGCGCTGGAATGGGCTCTGCGAATTTTTCAGACAGCCGCACACGTAAGGCTTCCCGGTCCGCAAGCTGTTGCGTGACCCTTGCGCTCACTTCAGGATGACCAGCAAGATAGGCGTCGACAAGCGCCTGACGGTCAGGCGGTAGCTTTCCGTCGATGTAAGCCTGAAGATCATCTTCGCCGATCGGCGAACCGGTGTTCATCATTTTACCCTTCGCAAGGTCACGGGCGTCTTGTTGTCGAGAATGGATCGGAATTTCTGCCTGGCGCGCGACAGCCGCGACATCACGGTTCCGACCGGAACACCAATGACGGCGGCAGCCTGCTCATAGGACAGATCCTCGACGCCAACCAGAAGCAGAAGCGATTTTTGATCGTCGGAAAGCCTATCGAGCGCTTCGAGTATATCGCGTACGGCGATACCATGATCCTGTTCGGCGGGTGATCCGGGGAGCGTGACGGTATCGAGCTCGTGGTGTGGCCCCCGTCGCTGGGATTGGCGTCCAGCCGAAATGTGCAGGTTTCGCATGATGGTAAACAGCCATGCCCGCAGGTCGCCATCGGTCCGACGCAGATACCAGCGTGATATCGCACGCTCGAGGCAATCCTGCACGAGATCGTCGGCGCGGTTGTGATCGCGCAGAAGCGCGAAGGCATAGCGTCGCAATGCCGGTATTTCCGCCTCCAGTCGCATCGCCATTGTCGACATCATCAGCCCTTCGGATCGGTGGCCATACCGGGGATGCTGGCATGGCCACCATTCGGCTTACTTTGCAGGCGGGTTAACCTGCCAGATTTCGTCGACAAGTTTTCCGTCACGATAGGTCATGATATAGAGAACGGGAACCTTGTTCTTGCCGGCAAAGACAACATTTGCTGCAACGGTCGCGCCCTTAGGATTGGCTGCCTCCCAGACTTCGCCGACTGTGGCGGTCTGTTCGCCCTGTGCCGTCGAGAATTTGGTCCAGACTTCAGCTATCGCCTTTTCCGACGCATATGTGCCGTCGAGCGGACCACCAATCCAGGCAAGGGAAGGATCCTTACCGTAGTCCTTGGTGATTGTCGCGACATCGCCCTTGGCGATTGCTTCGATACGGGTTTTGGCCATGTCCATGGCAGGACCAGCAAAGGCTGCACCGGTGCACATGAGAAAAGCGAGCGGCAGAGCCATCAGAGCTGTTTTGCGCATAGTATAATCTCCTTGTTGAAATGACAGGAGAGAGACGCTGGCAATCACGCGTTATTCCACCCGGCAGCAAAATAATTTTTTCCTCGCTCACCGCGCTCAAGGATATTGAACTCCCTTTGGCTGGTAGAACGGATTCCAAGGGCGAAGTTCTACAGGAGGATGTGTCGTACGTAGGCCTAATGGCTGAGAAACACGGGCAAACTTGTGTGATCCATCACTGTCTTCGTGGCCCCGCCAAAGACGGTCTCGAGGAATAGGCCATGACGGTAGGCGCCCATCAAAAGCGTATCCGCGCCGCCCCTATTGGCCTTCTCCAGAAAATCGTCGGCGTTTTTCGCCACGGAGGTCTGCAGCCGCCCTGTCCCGCTGACATGCAATGTCTGAAAGAACGCAACCGCCTCTGAGATGTCGTTCTCGTGTGCTGCGATAATTATCAACGTATCAGCAGCGCGGAGCCAAGCTCTGGCCTTTTGAAGGCAAGAACGTATTCCGTCATCGTCCCTCCAGAAAATGGCGATTGAGCGGCCGAAAGAAACCGGAGTGCCGTTAGTATCCGGCGTAAAAACCACCAGCCTATGGTGATCGAAGAGCGCCGCATGCAGGGCATCGCCGCCGTCCATCGATTGCGGGTGGGCGATGGTCACAAGATCGGCTGATCCAAGATGTTTGCGGACACCGTCTTCTTCTCCACCATCAGCTTCCACCCACTCGACCTTGGCGCCAGCCGGCGACGGTTCACGCCCTGCCGACCACTCCTCGAAGATCTTTCTGACCTCGTTCCGTCGCTGAAAGGCCGTGCCCTCATCGCGGATCCGCATTTCCTGCATGTCGACTTCCTCTACACTGCCTCCGATCTTGGCGGGATCGACGCAAACATGGAGCGCCGTGATTGTTGATCCCGGTTCGACCGCTGATGCAGCGTCGGCGATGAGCAGGCTGGAAAGGGCTGTTTTAGGATGTGGGATGAGTGCAACAACGTGCATGGTTTTCCTCCTGGTTCAGGTTTCCTGCGACGCAGCTTCCGCGTCTTTTTGTTCGTGGCTCCGAACAAGCGATACCATCATCGCCGTGCCGTCGTCTCCCATCGCCTCCAAACATCCTCCAGCCAGAATACGCGATCATCCTCGGGCAGAACCGGGGTGCCACGCGTACCAGACCTGCCATATCGGGAGGCAAAGTGGGTTCGACATCGGATCTGCTCTAGGCTCGGTAAGCGACGAGGATAGCGCCGCAGGCAATCAGGCAGACGCCAAGCCAATTGGGAAGCGACAGACGCTCCCCTAGAAAGAGTACGGCGAAGATTGCGACGAAGACGACACTGAGCTTGTCGATCGGCGCAACGCGTGCGGCATCACCGAGTTTCAACGCCCGGAAATAGCAGATCCACGACGCGCCGGTTGCCAGGCCTGATAGAACAAGGAATACCCAGCTACGGCCGGACACCGTACCCGGCGATTGCCAATTTCCGGTGACATAGACCATCATCCCGGCGGCCGCCAGAATGACGATCGTGCGAATGAAAGTCGCGAAATCGGAATTGACGTTTTCGACCCCGACTTTTGCGAAGATAGCCGTCATTGCCGCAAAGCCAGCCGATAATAGCGCCCAGAAGGGCCAGCC
>UCJU01000049.1 GCA_900472925.1 Hyphomicrobiales bacterium | reverse complement strand
AGATTTCCCGAGCCAGCTCTAGGCATGAATGGCTGGGATGCTTCATGTTTGATACTATCACGGAGGTGCAGGATCACGCCACACGATGGCTTTGGACATACAACAATGATCGACCCAATATGGCCATCGGCGGCATCACGCCGAGGCAAAAACTGAAAATGGCAGCATGAATTCTACTGCTGAGCCCCGTTAAAAACGGGGGGATTACCCACCTCCTGTTCCCGGCATCTAAGCCGAAGTCAGGGCGAAATTCCCGTTATCCCGGCTTTTCAGATTTCCCGAGCCAGCTCTCTCCTCATGTGAGCGTTTCAAAACTACCACACTTTGTCACAAAACTCGGGGGGTGGGGGCGTTCACCACATCACCACTGAGTCCGTTGCATTTACAAACGACTTGGAGCCTCCACATAGGTTTCAGTAGCGCAGAAAGGGTTTGGATAGTAGGAATTGCGAGTTCGCCAGCATTTAACGATCTGCCAAATCCAACCCAGCAGAAGCGTGAACACCGTAGGGAGACTGTATGAATAATCGAATATGCATCGTCACCGATCAATTTGGCGACATGAGTATCGGGGTGGAGGGCCATCTTATGCTCGCAGTCGCAGAGGCTTCATTGGAAGCAGGATATATAGTTGACGTCATTCTTGTACCGCCCTCGAAATTACCCGCAGTCTCAATATCGCAAAATAATTTATCAGAAAATATAAATCTAATAAAGCTACAAGACATCAGTAGTTTACACCATGTTCTAGATGAAAAAAATTCATATCTGGAGATTTCTTACCACGTATTTAATTACGTAGCCGACAGACAATATAAATCCGTACACTTTTTCGAGCGTGGAGCATTCGGCTTTTATTGCACTTTGGCTAAATCGCAAGGCCTGCTCAAGAGTGTGCTCGTCACCCACCTGATCGGCCCTACAGGGCGGAATAGAGAACGCGAGGGAGATTTTGCCACGTTAGCTGAGTTGGAGCATGACGCGGCGGAATATAGACAGACAGCTGATAGCGATCTAGTTTTGGGCGACTCGTTAGATATTTGCGAATGGTTGCGCTCAAGAGGCACGAGCTTACCTAATTTTATTCTGGTGGATTGGCCAGTTCCAAGGTGGGTCAATGGACTTAAGACAACCAGAAACGGGGATATTGAAGACGAAACGAAAAGCGGTCAACTTCCTGAAAGCTTAATATTCCTTGGACAACAAAATCGAGTATCAGGGTACGAGGCGTTTCTCGATATTCTTCAAAATGCTCCCAAGACATCCAGCTTCGCTGTCTGGATATTTGGTCCATTTAGCCAAATTGACTTTGAGTTTACTGGAATTTTGGCTTTGCGCAAACTTACAAACGTTGCAAGTGAATTACATTTTGCAACGGACATGTCTTTCAGGCAAGTAGCGCAGCAGATACGCACCATAAAAAACTGCGTATGTGTACTACCCGGTCGCCAAAATAATATGCCGTATGAACTTGTTATACTACAAGGAATCGGTATTCGGACTTATTCATCGACCATTGAAAACTGGACGATCGACCAACATTGTTCTTCAGCCAAATTGAAGAGAACTGAGATCACCGAAATATTGTGGAATTTAATCATGGGTGGGGAGCCCATTTCAAAAAAAGTAAGGCAGACAAGCGAAGAAATAAGATCTGACGACAAGATCGAGTGGAATGGCGTGTTGGCTTTGATTGAAGAAATATCGGCAAAACAAATCTCTTTAAATAAAATCGACAGGCATCCATTAGTCAGTGTTTGCATTGCACATCACGATCGGCATTACTTTCTTGAGACAGCGATCTCAGCAATAATGGAGCAAACTTACCCAAATGTTGAGATTATCGTCGTTGACGATGGAAGCACCTCACTGGAAAGTCAAGTCTATCTAGACGAGCTACATAAAAGGGAGCACCGTTTCCCGCTGACCGTCATCAAGTCAGAGAACAGGTATCTCGGCGCAGCGCGAAATTTAGCGGCTAATCACGCTCGTGGGGAATTCATCATATTTCACGACGACGACAACGTTGCAGAACCTTGCCAAGTTGAAATATTCACTAATTCGATGATTAATTCTAACGCGGATATACTCACTTGCCTCAGCTACTCGTTTAGAGACGGGCCGCATAATCTCAAGGAAAATACTATTATATCTTTTTTTCCAACTGGATTAAATACTTTGTACTCTTTCTATTCCAATAGATTCGGCGACGCTAACGCGATATTCAGGAAAGCCTCATTTCTTGAACTAGGGGGCTTCACAGAGCACGTTGGCCTAGGGTGGGAAGACTGGGAGATATTCTTGCGTGCGTCTATTAGGGGGAAAGTTATTAACGTAATTCCGGTTGCATTATTTAATTATCGGACGAGCCATAATGGGATGCTTTCATCTGGCAACTTATCGAAAAATTTTAAACGAATATTTTCGATGTTGAAAGAGGAAGGCGTTCAGTTCGGTACGGGGCTTCTTGAGCAAGCCAATAGAGACCTGCTATTACGTGAAGCCAAGAGCGCCACGGTTCGTTCAATTCGCAAAGAGCCATTTTTTGAACTTTGTCAAGAAATTAACCATCTCGATCCTGCGCACCCCGACGCCAAGGGAAAATTTCTAAAACTAGCCATGGCAACAGGCTGGCGTCTTCCAGAGAGCAATTCAGGTTACACACACAAATATCAGGAAAATCCTGTCTCACTCTCAGTTGTTCGCCCGCCTGAAGGCTTAAAAGCTGCGGCGTTTACTACGTCTCGCTTGGCAGTCATTGATTCACTATTATTTGCCCGAGGCTGGAGCCTTGCCAATGGGAACCGAGGTCTCTCACCAGACGGGATACTCGTAGGAGATAATTTTCACAGCACTGTCTTTAATTTTGCTGAACCTAGACCAGACGTTGCAGGACACTTCAAAATAACCAGCCCCTCAGGTGATCTGGGTTTTATCGTAATCTGCCGACCGGCACTCATACCACCGAAGAAGTGGTTCAGGAACAATTTCACTCGCCAACAGATCAAGGAAGGTTTCCAGACATCAGCGTACTTTAAGAATAGGAAACCTGCTTCAATTCAGATCGACCTACTGATGGATTACGTGAAAGTGCGAGTCCCTCTATCCTTTTCAAACTGGAGAGGAAAAATTAAGATTGATATCGAAGTTGGCTGGCAAGTGCCGATTTATTTTGCGCCCAATCAATACTCTTTGAGTAGAATTGAATGCAAAAAAAGTGGTTTTTTCGAATTTGAGCTTGAAAGCGCGAGTGATCACGTTGACCTGGTTATTCCCAAAAATTACCACGCGCACATAATCCTGGAGCCAGGTGACTTACAACAGGCTATGTAACAGTAGCAGGGGTCGCTGACATCGAAGGTATGGGAGGCACGCGCAATGCCGACCCCGTGCAGCGCGCGGATTTCGCAGCCATTTCACGGCGTCGAGATGGCTGCGTCAATGTCTACAATAGCCGCTCTAGAAGCTCGGACTGAATGGTAACCGCCCGATTGGCACCGCCTGCCACACGAGTACTTGATGGCCTAAGATACGTGTTTAACGACGTCGTTAGCGACGTGTCTTATGCGGGGATTGCGATGCGCGTTGAAATTCTTGGGCATGAACGTCGGCGTCGATGGCGCGACGATGAGAAGCTCGCGATTGTCATGTCGGTTGGGGTTGCGGGAGCCACGATCACACAGGTTGCTCATCGTCATGATGTAACGCGTCAGCAGATCTACACTTGGCGTGGCGAACTCAAAAAGAAGGGGCTGCTGTCAGCGTCTGCAAATACATTATTCATTCCCGTCGATATGAATTCTGTGACCGGTGTTCCTGAAGACAGTGAGAGCCGCTCCGGGATGATCGAACTGCGATTGAGCTGCGGTCGCATCCTTCGCTTCGGCAGCGCGGTCGATACCTCCGCCCTGACCCAGCTTATTCGCGCGGTAGAAGCAGTATGATCGGGCCTGGGACCGGCGTTCGGGTCTATCTTGCGTGCGGGATCACGGACATGCGCAAAGGAATAGAAGGCCTGGCTGCGCTTGCGCAGGATGTCTTACGTCAGAAGCCGACGGGCGGCGCGGTCTTTGCCTTTCGCGGTAGGCGTGGTGATCGTTTGAAGCTGCTGTATTTTGATGGCCAAGGCTTCTGCCTGTATTACAAAATCTTGCAGAAGGGGCGATTTCCTTGGCCGTCTACGTCCGACGGGACGGCGCGACTGACGTCGGCGCAACTGGCAATGTTGTGGGAAGGGATCGATTGGCGTCGTCCGGATTGGGGAGCGCCACCGGCCCGTGTGGGATGATTTTATCTCTCTGAATCTGCTCGTTTTTATGGAAATTGGCCCTGACTTGTGGTAGTCAGGATCATGTCAAACGCAACGACAAATCTTCCGGACGATCCCGCCTTTCTCAAGGCAATGATTGCCGCTTTGCAGGCGGAAAACGCGAAGATGTCGGCGACGTTGCAAGCGCATGACCAGTTGATCCAAACGCTGCGGCTGCGCATCGCCAAGCTGAAGAAACAGGTCTTCGGCAAGTCTTCCGAAAAGATCGAGCGTGAAATCGAGCAGTTGGAACTGGCGCTTGAGGATCTATTGATCGCCGCCTCTGAGGGCAATACGGCCCCGGTCGATGAAGCCGATGAGGCGGCGTCAGTTGTGCCCCTGGCGAATGCGTCGGAAAAGATCATGCGCCGACGCCCACGCGTGTCCGACAAAGCGGTTCGCGAGCGCCGAGAACTCGATCCTGGCTCCTGCTGCCCGGAATGCGGAGGTGAGTTGCGGCTTGTCGGTGAGGACGCCAGCGAAATCCTCGACATGATTGCCGCGCAGATGAAGGTCATCGAGGTTGCTCGACTGAAGAAATCCTGCCGCTGCTGCGAAAAGATGGTGCAGGTGGCAGCACCCAGCCGCCCGATCCCTGGCAGCATGGCGGGCGCTGGTCTTCTAGCGTACATTCTGGTCTCGAAGTTCGATGATCATTTGCCGCTATACCGTCTGAACGAGATCTTCGCTCGCATGGGAGCCGACATTCCAGACAGCACGATGGTCGATTGGTGTGGTCGTGCCATGCGAGTGCTCCAGCCTCTCATCGAGCGGATCGAAACGGCGATCATGGGCAGCGACCTCCTTCATGCGGACGATACCCCGATCCGTGTGTTGGATCGCTCGCTGCGAGACAAAGGACTGGGCAAAGGCGTGAAGAAGGGCAGGATCTGGACGTATGTTCGCGATCAACGTCCCTGGGCTGGAGCCTCCCCACCGGGTGCAGCCTACTATTTTGCGCCTGACTGGAAAGAAGAGCACGTTCATCGTCACCTCAGGCAATCAAGCGGTATCCTTCAGGCTGACGGCTACAAAGGATACGGGAAGCTGTACTCACCTGGAGCGGATGGGCTCTCGCGCTTCAAAGAAGCTGCCTGCTGGGCGCACTGGCGACGGGACTTCCACGATATCTGGACATCGAACAAATCCGAGATCGCGCGGGACGCTCTCGATCGTATCGGTGCGCTCTACGACATAGAGCGAGACATCAACGGTCAGCCTCCCGAGATCCGCCTTGCCGCGCGTCAAAAGCAGAGCAAGCCCAAGGTTGAAGCATTCGGTCTCTGGGCCGAAGCCCAACTGACCCGCATACCAGGCAAGGGTGATCTGGCGGCGGCCTTTCGATACGGTTTGAGCCGATGGTCTTCGCTCTGCCTGTTCCTGCAAGACGGTCGTGTCGCGATCGACAACAATGCCGCGGAGCGGGCTCTTCGTCCGATAGGCTTGGAAGACGGAACTGGCTATTCGCAGGAGCCGACACAGGGGCTGAAACCTTGGCGCGGGCCATGACGATCATCGAGACGGCCAAGATGAATGGTCTTGACCCTCAGGCGTATCTGGCTGACGTGCTCGATCGCATCCACGATCACAAGATCAACCGATTAGACGAATTGCTTCCATGGAACTGGTCGGCGATCACCACAACCGACGCAAAGGCAGCCTGATGGCGACAGTCACTTACGTCCGTACAATCAAATTTGTTGCCGAAATTCTCGAAGAGGACCCGGAGCTTCTTCAGGCAATCGTCTCCAACGATGATAATCTGAGCTACGGCAGCATCATCTCCGTGTACACCGGAGACGACGAATCCGTGACCGCACTGACAGACGACGGCATGGACGAATTGGAGCAGATGCTCAAAGACGCCCGCCGCTCACCCCAAGAATGGAACGACTTCCTCGACAGCTTTGTCGATGATGAAGAACTCGTCGCTCGCATCAAAGCGAAACCTACGCGGTAGCAATCGGGCGGTTACACTGAATGCTCTTCTCCGCAAATATCTTCTACAGCCGATGGTTCTCGTACTCAGAGCCATCATCTGTCTGATCATCAATTCGTCCATGCCGCCATATTTCGAAGCCACTTAAAAGGGCCCCATGCTCGTTTCATGCATCTCCTCGATCATAATGCCGATAAAATTTTATTCTTTAAACCGCTTAATTCGCGGATGGATCGCCGGCGCCATTCAAAAAATGGACCGAAGGACAGAAAACAGGCCGGCATTAAAAGAAACGAACACAACGAGTTGCGCTCAATGGTGATCTTAACTGTTGATACGATCCAAAAGTCCGACCTGTTTCCAGGCATCGAATAATTCATTAGAGAAGCGTTGTACGCCAGCCTCGGCGTATAATTTGTAGGATGTCTCCACGAACTCCGGTAACGTATGCAAATACCGCGCGTTATGTGCGTAATTTCCTCTAAAATAAAAATCGCCAGAGTATCCGTAAATTTCGGCGATCTGATCGTAGATTGGCCATCCGGAGTAATTCAACAATGGGTCAGCGACATAATCAGTAATATTGTTGACCTGGAAGTAGTTTATACCCAACCTTTGAAGTGCATCCTTTACTAGGTCGTGAATCGCAAACAATTTAGGGTGGTTTATAGAATGAACAAAAGGTTCTTTCGACATCCACCGCGCTAGGTAATCGCCCGCGCGAAAACCACATCGAGCAAATTCGGCATCCAATGATTTGACAGAGGAGTCCCACGCATCATAATAACCCACGAATTTAAATATCTCATCCCGAAAGCTGGCAAGACATTGGGCGATGGATACTGAGTTCTGGTAACTGAAGGCGATGATTGACGAATTGTAATCACCAATGACGCTTCGAACTATTTTGTTCTTATCGGCATCAACAAGATAAATACAATCAGGATGGAAGCTTGAGAAATTTAATACAGGGAATTCTAAAAATCGTGAATGAGAAGCAATCTCGTCGAATTCGATACCTGGAATACCATAAAACCGATGTGCGATGACAACGTCTGCTTCTTGCAAATAACTTTTCAGTTTCGAAATGCTTCCAAATTCATTTGTGATGTTCCAACTATTATGCATACTCACTTGAGCTGAAGGTAGAAGAATACCTAAGCAGGCTCGTATGCTTTCGACTTGGCAGTTTCCCAATAGAGTAATCTTCACGACGGCTCCTACAAAATGTTGTTCTCAATAGATTCTTCGTCGCAAACAACCCTGAAAGAATTATCGTTCTGTTTCTCTGATAGTTTTCGTAAAATTACATTATTTTGGTCTGTAACATTTTCGCTTGACGTGTTGCCGTCGACATAGTGCTTGAAAAAGCAACGCATGACGTGCGCGACGCCTTCTTTTTTGACACTTCTAAGGTCATTTTCGAAATATCGATTTCCGGCAGCAAGGTTTGTTATGATCTCAAATGAGGGAAAGTAATCGACGCCTTTGTGTGAATTCGAAAATTCCTCAGCAACTACTCTCAGTACCGACTTGCTATATGTTGTCGCAGAGACGACCGAGTTTGTCGAATAGGTAGCGATAAGTGGGACAGGCGACACGGTAATCAACATCTTCGCCGATGGATTGATTGATCTCAATATTTCGAAAAACCTGTTGAGATCATCTAGGGTTTCATTAGTAGTATAGTTTTTAAATTTATACTCGGTGGGATCCCATTCTCCTGCGGTTACACCTGGGGCCAATGGTAAAGTTGCTCCCGACTTCAGATGTTCCCAACCCTCGGTGAGACCCATAGTGAAAACAAGAATGTTCAGTGTTGAGAACATCCGTCTAACCGCCTTGAGATGCGTTTCTCGGTCGACCTCTAGATCACCTACCGTCATAAAACCTTGCGGCTCTATATTCGGCCGAAATGGATCGGCAAATCGACCATCACCGCGGATCCACGGGTCGATTTTGTACTCAGCGATCCCGTATGCCCGCTCTATTAGCTGACGTAGTTGACGCACGGTATATAGATTGCCAAACCGAGCAGAGAACACGCCGAAATTTCGTTCTTCCCTCTCATGGGCGTTGAGTTTTTGATCAGACTCTGTGACCAGATAGTTAAACCCCTTGTTTTCGATAGCCCGTGATAAATGCTGGGCAAAACAACTTCCAGCCGTTGCGACAGCGTCTGTTTTGCCGATCATAAATGTCGAACTTCGTACCGGGTCAACAAGGAAATTTGGCTGCGAGGAAACTGACCGACGCCAAAAGGCGCTGTCAGGCAAGTTGGCATAAGGTGAGCTCATAGGCTACTCTTCCATACAAAAATCACAGCGTCTAGCGTTGATCCGTTATTAGCGTGGAACCTCTGTTTCTGCAAGATGTGCAAGGTTGTGGTCCCTCGGAATGCAGATTTTGGCCTACTGCGGGTATTGTCGAAATTGATAAGCGATCTGCTAATCTGGCAAAATGCCCGGACTATGTTGGCAGTCCGCCCAATTTCTTCCGCGCTTGCTCGCTGGTTGGATCGAGCCATATAAATTGTTCGTTACTTGCACTTTCATCAATGATCTATCAACTTTAGTAGAGATCTACCATAGGCGGACTTCGAAAACATGATCCCGTATTCGCGGACCTGTTCACGAGTTATCCATCCATTATTGTAGGCTATTTCCTCAATGCATGCGACGCTTGTGCCTTGCCTGTGCTGGATGGTTCGCACGAACTCTGAGGCTTCTAGCAGGCTATCGTGGGTGCCAGTGTCCAACCAAGCAAAGCCACGTGACATGCGTTCTACAAATAACCGGCCCTTTTCCATATACAGGCGGTTTAGATCTGTAATTTCATACTCTCCACGTGCAGACGGCTGCATGGTACGTGCATATTCGACGACTTTGTTATCATAAAAGTACAGACCAGTTACGGCCATACGCGATTTGGGTGTCGTAGGCTTTTCTTCAATCGACAACGCGCGCCCGTCTGTATCGAGCTCGACGACACCATATCTCTCCGGGTCATCCACTTCGTATGCGAAGACTGTGGCACCTCTCTGTCGGTCGCGTGCCTTGGCGAGCAAATCCTGAAGTCCGGCTCCAAAAAAGATGTTGTCCCCAAGAACCAATGCGACGTTTTCGTCACCGATAAATTCGGCACCTAATGTAAACGCTTGCGCCAGTCCATCTGGTTTAGGTTGTACGACATAGGAGATTTTCAGCCCCCAACCGGATCCATCGCTGAACAAACGCTTGTAGCTGTCGATGTACTCAGGGGACGATATGATCAGTATGTCGCGAATGCCAGCTAGCATCAAAACGGACAACGGATAATAAATCATCGGCTTGTCGTAAACGGGAATGAGCTGCTTGTTAACAGCCAGTGTCGCTGGATGAAGCCGCGTACCGCTGCCACCGGCAAGAATGATGCCCTTCATTTATGGTCTCCTGAAATTTCGTTGGCACGCGCCATTTGGATGATTTGGGCAACTGTTTTTTGCGTAGAACTTTGCCAGTGCGGCAGCGAGACGCCATAAGTATCGAGGAGCTTTCCGCAGTTCAGTCGCGAGTTGGTCGGCCTCTTGGCCGGCGTCGGGTAATCGCTTGAAGAAATTCTGTGTACCCCCGCAGACGGCCCCCCAATTTCGGAAGACACTCGAAAAATCTCTTCCGCAAAATCCGCCCAGCTCGACTCGCCGGTAGCCGTCATATGGAAGACCCCTCGCAGTCCAGGGTCGGATGACGCAATAAGACCGCGGGATACGGCAAGCACTGCATCGGCAATATCAAGCGCGGATGTAGGGTTTCCAAACTGGTCATCGACGACATTGACGACATCGCGGCCTTCGGCAACTCGCAGCATCGTCTTCAGGAAATTTTTCCCGAACGGGCTATAAACCCACGCGGTCCGGAGGATCGCATAATTGTCTGTCGCCGCCGCAACAGCCTTTTCCCCGCCTAGTTTGCTCAATCCGTAAACGCCCAGGGGCGATACGGCATCATCCTCGTTATAGGGTGTTCTCTTGGCGCCATCAAAGACATAGTCTGTCGATATGTGGACGATCGGTATGTCGAGCTTTGCCGCAGCCGCTGCAAGCGCCGATGGTCCATCCCCGTTGACCGCGTACGCCAACGCACTCTCGCTCTCCGCCTGATCCACAGCGGTATAAGCGGCTGCGGAGATGATGAGATCCGGTTTCAACTCCATCACCGCGGCGGTGATGGTTTCTGGTCTTGCAAGATCAAGCGTTGGTCTGCCAACAGCAATGATCTCTACTGAAGCATCGTTTGCCGCTCGTTGAATGAGTGACTGAACGACCTGACCATCCAAGCCGGTGACAAGATAGCGCTTGGCGTTTGTCATGCCGCAGATCCTGCGGATAATAAACCAAGCCGGTCGCCATTGTATCCCTGTCGCAAGGGTCCCCACCACCATTCATTTTCGAGATACCATTTTACCGTTTTCTCGATTCCGCTGTCGAAGTTTTCGACAGCTTTCCAGCCCAGCTCCTGCTCGAGCTTGGTTGCATCGATTGCGTAGCGGGCATCATGGCCGGGGCGATCCTGAACATATGTTATCAGCCTAGAATGTGGGCCGCGTTCAGGGCAAAACTCATCCATCAGCGCGCAAATGCGGTTGACGACATCAATGTTTCGCTGCTCGTTTCGGCCACCCACATTATACGTTTCGCCAACACGTCCGCGCTCAGCGATGATATCCAGGGCTTTGGCATGATCTTCGACAAACAGCCAGTCACGTATGTTGCTGCCACTACCATATACTGGCAGGGATTTCCCCTCCATCGTACTGATGATCATGAGCGGAATGAGCTTTTCCGGGAAATGGAATGGTCCATAATTATTCGAGCAGTTTGATACCACCACCGGCAAGCCATACGTCCGCTCCCAGGCCTTTGCAAGATGGTCAGACGCCGCCTTCGTGGCAGAGTAGGGGGAACTGGGATCATATGGCGTGGATTCAGTAAACAGGCCGTCTTCTCCCAACGAGCCATAAACTTCGTCAGTTGAAATGTGGAGGAAACGAAATGTCTCTTTGGCGCCGCTGTCTAAAGACTGCCAATAAGCACGCGCGCATTCGAGCATGTTGAATGTACCAAGCACATTCGTTTCAACAAAATCCTTGGCTCCCGTGATAGACCGGTCGACGTGGCTTTCGGCAGCCAGGTGCATGACGCGATCAGGCCTGAAACTTGAAATCGCCTGCGTTATCGCTGTCTTGTCGCAGACATCTGCATTTTCAAAACGATATAGCGGATTATCTTCCACAGATATCAAAGATGTAAGCGTCCCGGCATAGGTCAACTTATCGATATTCAATACATCATAGTGTCTATCGTTGATGAGATGTCTTACGACAGCAGATCCTATAAAACCTGCACCGCCGGTAACGAGTACGCGCATTTCACTCAATACTCCTGGTAAATTTGATGATCTTAGACGAAATTGGTCTCTAACTCGGCGAGCAGGGGTTGCTTTTTGTCCTTGTCAGAAAGGATAGCGTCACCGACGGCAACGGGCCAATCAATCTGCAGCGCAGGATCGTTCCACAGCAAGCCGCGATCGCAATCGGGCGCGTAATAATCAGTTACTTTGTAGTTGATGACAGTGCCTGGCCGTAACGTGCAAAATCCATGCGCAAAGCCAGGGGGGACCCATAGCTGATGAGCATTATCAGCTGTTAATTCCGCAGACACATATTGACCAAAGGTTGGAGAGCTTGCCCTGATATCGACCGCGATGTCCAGAAGGGCACCTGCTGTGCAAGTGACTAGCTTTCCTTGTGCGCGCGGTTCAAGCTGAAAATGCAGGCCACGGATTGTGCCAACTTCTGCGGAAAACGATCGGTTTTCCTGAACAAAAACGAAATTGCCGATATTATTTTGGAACCACTCCGAGCGGAAGGTCTCCATAAAGTAGCCACGCGTATCACCGAAACGAGTCGGCTTTACCAACACTACGTCCAAAATGTCTAAGGGTTCAAATTGCATCTAGTGCCTTTCTTCTCAACGAGTCTCCTATTCAACCATAGGCGTTATTTGCGCAACGCGAAAATCCATGTTCAAATTTATGACCCTGTTTCGAAGTGGGACGGTGCGATAACTCCGATCAACGGGTGCCGTATATAGAGGTGGCTCGGTTCGTC
>UCJU01000035.1 GCA_900472925.1 Hyphomicrobiales bacterium | reverse complement strand
TTTGCAGACCTGGCAGCGACCTACTCTCCCGCGTCTTAAGACGGAGTACCATTGGCGCTGGGGCGTTTCACGGCCGTGTTCGGAATGGGAACGGGTGCAGCCGCCCCGCAATAACCACCAGGTCGGCAAAACGCAACATATGATCCATGCATTGCATGGATCATATGATTGCTTGTTTGATTGGTGTGCCTTGTCCTGTTCGCTTGACGCTCACAGGGGACACCAACTGGCCATACGGCACCCTCTCATATGAGGCACCGTCTGATCCAAGCGATCACAGACCCATGTTTTCACATGGAAACTGTTGTTTCGAGAAGCTGGAGAGCNNGTTCGATGAACATAATCAATGGGAACGAAGAAGTCGATCGAGCTATTAGTAACGGTAAGCTTCATGCATTGCTGCACTTCCACACCCGTCCTATCAACGTGGTCGTCTTCCACGGCTCTGATAGGGAACACTCGTTTTCAGGTTGGTTTCCCGCTTAGATGCCTTCAGCGGTTATCCATTCCGTATATAGCTACTCTGCTATGCCCTTGGCAGGACAACAGATCCACCAGAGATACGTCCATCCCGGTCCTCTCGTACTAGGGACAGATCCTGTCAATATTCCTACACCCACGGCAGATAGGGACCGAACTGTCTCACGACGTTCTGAACCCAACTCACGTACCGCTTTAAATGGCGAACAGCCATACCCTTGGGACCTGCTCCAGCCCCAGGATGCGATGAGTCGACATCGAGGTGCCAAACAACCCCGTCGATATGGACTCTTGGGGGTCATCAGCCTGTTATCCCCGGCGTACCTTTTATCCGTTGAGCGATGGCCCTTCCACACGGGACCACCGGATCACTATGACCGACTTTCGTCTCTGCTCGACTTGTCAGTCTCGCAGTCAGGCGGGCTTATGCCATTGCACTCGACGACCGATTTCCGACCGGTCTGAGCCCACCATCGCGCGCCTCCGTTACTCTTTCGGAGGCGACCGCCCCAGTCAAACTACCCACCATACACTGTCCCGGATCCGGATAACGGACCGCGGTTAGACATCCACGAAGATAAGGGTGGTATTTCAAGGATGGCTCCACAAGAACTGGCGTCCCTGCTTCAAAGCCTACCACCTATCCTACACATGCCTTGGCGAATGCCAGTGTAAAGCTATAGTAAAGGTGCACGGGGTCTTTCCGTCTGACCGCAGGAACCCCGCATCTTCACGGGGAATTCAATTTCACTGAGTCTATGTTGGAGACAGCGGGGAAGTCGTTACGCCATTCGTGCAGGTCGGAACTTACCCGACAAGGAATTTCGCTACCTTAGGACCGTTATAGTTACGGCCGCCGTTTACTGGGGCTTCAGTTCAGAGCTTGCACCCCTCCCTTTAACCTTCCAGCACCGGGCAGGCGTCAGACCCTATACGTCGTATTGCTACTTCGCAGAGCCCTGTGTTTTTGATAAACAGTCGCTACCCCCTGGTCTGTGCCACCCCATACTAGTTGCCTAACATGGGGTCACGCTTCTTCCGAAGTTACGCGTGCAATTTGCCGAGTTCCTTCAACATAGTTCTCTCAAGCGCCTTGGTATACTCTACCTGACCACCTGTGTCGGTTTCGGGTACGGTCTATACGGTGGAGCTATTTCCTGGAACCTCTTCGCCGCACATTCAATCCAATAAGAATGTACAACACACAAGATCCGTCACTACCACCAGGCCCACGAATATTAACGTGGTTCCCATCGACTACGCGTGTCCGCCTCGTCTTAGGGGCCGGCTAACCCTGCTCAGATTAACTTTAAGCAGGAACCCTTGGTCTTTCGGCGAGGGAGTCTCTCACTCCCTTTATCGTTACTCATGTCAACATTCGCACTTCCGATATCTCCAGCAGCCCTCACGGGTCCGCCTTCACAGACTTACGGAACGCTCCGCTACCACGCAACAGTCACTACAACTGTCACATCCTCAGCTTCGGTGCATGGCTTTAGCCCCGTTACATTTTCGGCGCAAAGACCCTTATTTAGACCAGTGAGCTGTTACGCTTTCTTTAAATGATGGCTGCTTCTAAGCCAACATCCTGGTTGTTTTGGGATCCTCACATCCTTTCCCACTTAGCCATGACTTGGGGACCTTAGCTGGAGGTCAGGGTTGTTGCCCTCTTCACGACGGACGTTAGCACCCGCCGTGTGTCTGCCGATTAGTACTCCTCGGTATTCGGAGTTTGGTTAGGATCAGTAAGACGGTGAGTCCCCATAGCCCATCCAGTGCTCTACCCCCGAGGGTATTCGATCGACGCACTACCTAAATAGTTTTCGCGGAGAACCAGCTATTTCCGAGTTTGATTGGCCTTTCACCCCTAGCCACAAGTCATCCCAATCTATTGCAACAGATATGGGTTCGGCCCTCCAGTTGGTGTTACCCAACCTTCAGCCTGCTCATGGCTAGATCACTCGGTTTCGGGTCTAATGCAACAAACTAAACGCCCTATTCAGACTCGCTTTCGCTACGCCTACACCTACCGGCTTAAGCTTGCTTGCTACACTAAGTCGTTGACCCATTATACAAAAGGTACGCCGTCACCCTTGCGGGCTCCGACTGCTTGTAGGCATCCGGTTTCAGGTTCTATTTCACTCCCCTCGTCGGGGTGCTTTTCACCTTTCCCTCACGGTACTTGTTCGCTATCGGTCATGCACGAGTACTTAGGCTTGGAGAGTGGTCTCCCCATGTTCAGACAGGATTTCACGTGTCCCGCCCTACTCAAGGACAATGAGTGTTCTACGTGTACGGGGCTATCACCCGCTATGGCCGCATTTTCCAAAGCGTTCCACTTTATTCCTCATTGCCACTGGCCTGGTCCGCGTTCGCTCGCCACTACTTACGGAGTCTCGGTTGATGTCCTTTCCTTCAGGTACTTAGATGTTTCAGTTCCCTGAGTTCGCTTCTTACACCCTATGTATTCAGGTGCAGATACCTTATT
>UCJU01000005.1 GCA_900472925.1 Hyphomicrobiales bacterium | reverse complement strand
CAAACCCGGTGCGGTTCAGAGATCCGGGCGTGGTGCCTTCTTCAGCTTTAAGAGAAGTGGAAAGAGGTTGCCGCTTTCCTCGCTCTCGCCGTCGGCAGCCGGCGCCAGTTCGTTGAGGTCCGAAAGCAGGTCGGAAATCTCCTGGTGAGATAACTCATGCGTGGGAATGTCCGACAGTACGTCTGCTCTCAGCGAAATCTGATCATAGCTTTTGGTCATTCGCGATAGTTGCGCAAGCAAACTGCGCCTCGCTGAACTGGGGTCCGAGCTTCCCTTGACCCAAGCTTCAGCCGCTCTCTGACGTTGCCAAAGCGGCCGGGCCGGGTTCACGGCGATCTCGTACAGTTTGTTTTGCATCCCAGCCAATGGCGGTCCATCCGCTAGAGCTTGGAGGACGGTGAGCTGGAGGTGGCTTGTGACGTCGCTGTCGAGGATGGAAAGGAAATCGGTAACGAGGTCATCACCGGCGAGGCCTCCGAAAACCGTGATCGCATCTCGTGAAGAAAGGAAAAACGGGTCGTCGCGGTCAAGGTTGACGAGGATCGCCCGGCGGCCATTCGTGGCAAAAGCGGCGGCGTCGCCATAAGCAAGGACTGTGGCGGCATCCCGTTCGATCAGCCTCAGGGCACCCTTCTCATCGCCCTTTTGCGACAGGTGGGCCGTAAACCAGGCGTAAAGGCCTCGGAGTTCGCTCGGCGCTTTATGATCATTACCAGTGATGACCGCGACGGCGCGGGCCAATGGAAATAAAGGGCCTGTCGGCTTCCCGGTGACGAGTTCAGCGAGAAATCGTCCTGCTAGAAACTCTGCAATCGTTCTATGCGATGGTTCAAAAGTTTGGCCCTCTCCCCTGAATATCGCTGTGTCTAGCGCAAAGTCTGCCAATTCGGAGTCAATCGCAAGCGATTGGACGACAACGAAGTCCTTCGCACGCGATCCAACAGCAAGCGCATTTGAACGCCAAAGCGCCCGCGCGCCGCTCGCAAGAAGATAAAACGATAATCGCCCCGCGGCATCGACGATATCATCGATTGGCGCACGCCGATCGTTCACGCGTTCCGGATCATGCTCGTGCGCAAGTGCGTAGATTGCTCGGTTGAATAGTTCAAATCTCGTGCTGGGCCATACGCCGCCGGATGCCACAACCGAGTGGAGCAGCTGCAAGCTCAACGGGTTTTCAAGGAAGGCGCCGGCTCCTCGAGCACGTGCATCTGCGAGAAACCGCTCGGGGTCGGCCTCTCCCAAGCCGGATAGGACAATCTCTGCCTCGGTATCGTCCAATGGAAGGAGATACGCGACCGAAATTGGGTGCTCGCTTGCGGCTCGGCGCATGGCGCGCATATCTGCAGCTTCCCGCCAGTCCTCTGCACGACAGGTGAGTCGCCAACGCCTGACGCCGCTCTGTGTAATCGTGTTGGCAAGTTGTAGAAGCTTATCCTTACCGTTGTCTCCGGCACGATACTCATCGAGGGCGTCCAGATAGGCTGTTGAGGCGGAGGCGATTGGAATTCCGTTCATCGCTTCGCGGCAGGTCAGAAGCTCTCCACCTTCCTGACTTGCCTCGTACTCAAGTGCCGTCGATTTTCCGATCCCAGGCTCACCGAGAAGCACGAGACAGGGCATCCCACGCAATTCGCTGAGGCGAAGTTCGACGGCTTCGCCCTCAAGCACAACGGAAACGCGTCTGTCTAGCGGTGTTTTGATCATGTATTTAGGGTAGTATTTCTTGCAGCTGTCGATCAATTGAGTCGTCACATTTCTCAACAACATTCGGAGGACTGCTGTGAAGCGTGACATGGACTTGGTGCGAGATCTCCTTTTACAGATCGAGGAATTCGACCAGGGCTATGGCGGCGATGTTGAAATCGAAGCTGGGGATCACGAACCACATGTCGTTGCTGAGCACCTTCGATTGCTTCTGGAAGCCAGGCTAATAGAAGGTGATGCCGTACCCGACGATGAATATGCGTTTGATCATATACTGCCGACGCGGCTGACTTGGTCAGGGCATGATTTCTTGGAGACCGTCAGAGATCCGGAAATCTGGAAAAAGACGAAGGAGGGCGCGCTATCTGCAAGAGGCTTCACGCTCGACCTGCTGCAGGATCTCGCTAAGGGATTTATCAAGAAGCAAATTGAAGAGCGGACCGGCATCGCACTTTAGAGCGATCCGCGACCTCAAATACGATTGATGGAAGAGGGATCGGCGAAAAACGCGGGAGACCTAACGGTGAGAAGGCAAGAACGAAAGAACCAGCCCGTCGGCAAAGCGGATAGGGACAGGTGGAAAAAGGGGCAAGGGACAACGGCGTTCCTTGTACAATAGGCGACAGAGTCCTGGTTTTGCTTGCGGGCCTCTGATATTTTTTCGCACGTTAGACGCGAGAGCCCATTCCGTAAGGAGTATGTGTGCGTGGATGCTGTGAATGAGAAACCCTATGCCGGAATGCTAGTCGGCAATGTCGGCGAACCGATCAGGTTGAAGGAACTCAATCTGGCTGGGGTTTCTGCTGCGCCCGCTAAAGGGGGAGACACCGCGAAAATCTGGACCAGGATGTCGCTCACGTCCGATGAATTGATGTTCCACGCAATAGCAGAGAACATTAGCGGCGTGTTGATCCACGCGGCTCATGAGAACGGCGCTGGTATCAGGCCGGACCGGGTTGATATGCTGCTTTTGGTCATCAAGCCGGATAACTCGGCAGAGCTATGGGCGGATACGGCGGCAGTCACGATGCACGCTATGCTAAACCGATCGGTGCAGGGCGGCGCTTTCATTTTTGATAGTGACGTTACTGATGTCGTTGGCATGTGGTTTCCGAAGGTCGATATCACGGACGAGGACCGGATACTCTGCCTGTTCCGGACGAAATGGAGCTTTGCGCTGTTCTTCGACCTGCACCGCGAACATTCGCTCGACATCGAAGCTGCACAACGCGAATTAGGCACATTGCACCGACGGCTCTATTATCGTCACCTCTACGAGATGGTCGAAAACGAGCTGAATATGCAGCGGCTGGCCAAAAGCGGCTGGTTCCCGTTCGCAGAAATCATTAGCCGCGAATTCGCGGAGATCGCAAACTATTCCAATGCGGAATTTGACCTGACCGAGCTGGAGGGAAAAATCCTCGCCGCCTTCGACGATGCACGTATCGAGAAGATCTTCAGCCGCTGGATGATAAAGCCCGCATTTCAGGATAAGGAAAAAATCCTGCGGCCGGCGATCGACGCATTCAAGCGCAACGAACCCGTCATTGTGCTCAAGACGCTGCTGACCGAGATAGAAGGCGTGCTGCAATCGGCGCATCGGCGCAAACACGGAAAGAGCGCAGCGAAGCTCAGAGCACTTTTTGCCTTTGCGACCGCATCAGCGGAAGAACGCGCGGGCACGGGAGATTCATTGCTGTTTCCGGCGAGCTTCGTCGAGTATCTGAAGGCCCATACCTTCGATCATTTCGATCCGGATGCTGTCGGTGATACCGCATCGCGCCACGCGGTCGGTCATGGTGCGGCGGGAGCGGACAGCTATACGCAGATCCGGGCGCTCCAAGCGATCCTGACGCTCGATCAGTTCGCTTTCTACCTTTGAATCCGGGAAATCCTGCATGTCGAACGAAATCAAAAAGCTGCTTGAACAGCAACGTGCGCTTCAGGACCTAGCGGGTATCGGCTCTCTTGGCAAAACGATAAGCGATGCGGCTCGGCTGCACGGTTTGGACGATCTTCAGACCCGGATATCAGAGATGGCGACAATTCCCAACACAAGCGCGTTGGCGCTCGCCGCGATGGGCAAACAGAATGCGTTGGGCGAACTGGCAGCGGGGCGTATGAGCGGTTTAGCTGAACTGGGAGAATCGATCCGCGCGCTGAACGAAAGGCTGATCTTTCCGGAAATCACTGCCCTATCGAAACTGCTTAAGGACTATCCGTCCGGACACTCGAAGGCCTTCCGCGAAGCGGCGGGCGGCATCGAGTCGCTGACAGCACGCATGGAGGCCATGAAGACACCGTGGCTGGATATGCAGCAGCATGCGCTCTCGGCGCGCGCTTTTGTCGATCTGCAGGCTATCGGCGGGCTCGCCAATTCCATGAATTCGTTCAGTGCGCGTATTTCCGCAGCGCTGCGGATCGAACTGGGTGATTGGCGGGATACCATCACGTTCGATGTGCCGGCGCTGGTTGATCCGATCGCCCGCTTTGAGCTTTATGATGCTCAGGGCTTCGACACGAACCTTACCCATTTCAGCGTCGAAGCCTATCAGGAGACGGTCCAGATCGCCGGCCTCGCCGTCAAGGAAGATACCGAAGCGGATAGTGTCACTGAAGACGATGCCGGCGTCGAACTCAACTCGCGAGCCTATGAGACCTTGCTACGGTTCGAGCGCGAGGTCCGTGCTTTCATCGTCGCGGTGATGACGGAGCATTTCGGCGCTGACTGGATGAAACGCCAATTGCCTGCAGATCTTCTCGATAAGTGGAGGGACAAAAAACAGAAGGACATGCAGCAAGGTGGGGAGGACTTCCCGCTGATCGACTACGCCGATTTCACCGATTATAAAGGCATCATCGAGCGTAACGACAACTGGGAAGCAGTCTTCAAAACGGTATTCGGCCGGAAAGAAGACATTCGGGAATCCCTTCAGCGACTCTTCCCGGTTCGCATTGCCACTATGCATGCGAGATTCATCACACTGGAGGATGATCTATATCTTAGGGCGGAGACGACCCGTATTCTCATGCGTTTGCGCCGTCACATGAGCTGAGCTATGCACGAGCCCAGCTATCTCGATCCTCTGGGTTCTCGCCTGCCTGCGCTGGAACAGAATATGCTCAAGCTGCGCTCGGCCCAGATGGTGCTGGTGCTATTCTATGCCGATCAACTCAAGGCCAGGGTGCTGTCTCTGATACAGCGTACCGATGGCTTTATGGCACATACAGGTCGTGCAGAACGCGTGCCGCAGGGGACAAAGAATCCGGTCGGTAAATGCCTCGATGCACTTGAAGCCGACGGCGCATTGTCGGCCGCTGAAAAAGCGGAGATCCGGCGGCTGATCGACTACCGCAATAGCGTCGGGCATGATGTCCATGAGCTTGTTGCCGACATCACGTCGGAACGCTCCGTTCGCCGATTGTGGAGATACCTGCCTGAGAATTTCGCCCGTTATGATTACGAAGCGGTAGAGCGTCTACAGCATTTCCTGAAGCTGTTGGGCGAGAGGCAGAGGACACACCATTATATCGGCACAATCAGCTTCGACGGGCTTCAATTCCGTAGCGCCGAACGGGTCTTTCTAAACGAGATCAAGCTACTGCGCCGGAAGATCGCGAAGCAGTGGAAGGCGAGACAGCAGCAGATCGATGACCTAAACAAGCAGATGCAGTCTGCGATTATCGGGAGTGGCGAGACCGACCCTCGTCATCCTTCGAACCAATATGATAATGGCCGGCTGACCCTTAGGGGCGAAGAGATTTGCTACCGCCTGTTCGACCAGGGACTTTCTCCCATGGCGGTCGCGCATCTCATGGGACTGCAATTGACTTCGGTGCGGAACCGGCAACGAAGTTGGGTGAAGTTGGGCGGCAAACAGCGCCCGGCTGTGGATTTTGAAACGCTGCCGGAGCGGAAATATTACCGGCGCTACAACGACTAGCTAAGTCACTGTTTCTAAACGCTTTGACTTCCGCATAAACTACAAGGCCAAAGGTTCGTATCCTTTCAAGGCGTAACATGAACATCGACGCATGTTGCGTTGGGGTAGTGCCTACTAAGGTTCAGGGTGGTCGATGACCACACAGTTCCTGCCCTTTTTCTTGGCAATATAGAGACTAGCGTCCGCCTCTTGCTGCAGTTGATCCGCTGATATTACGCTTTCGCCTGGAGGCATAGCGGCGACGCCAATGCTGAGTGTAACACACGAGGCCGCACGAGCGGTCGGGTTTCCTAACGATGCTGCCTCAACGCGGCTTCGAATGCGCTCTGCAATCTCGCAGGCTTTCGATCCAACACATCCGGGGAGGAAAACAAGAAATTCTTCACCTCCGAACCGAGCGACATGGTCTAGGTCATTTCTGAGGGAGCTTTGAATGATCCCCGCAACTTTTACCAGGCAGCGGTCACCCTCGGCATGTCCGAAGGTGTCATTGAGGCGCTTGAAATCGTCAACATCGCACATCAATATCGCCGCGCCGTCTTTTGGCGCGAGACCCTCATCCCAAAAGTCCTGCAGCGTTTCCATCATGGAACGCCGATTTGCCACACCCGTGAGTGCATCAGTTCGGGCAAGCCTTTCGAGGCGTGCGTTTGCGTCGGAGAGATCAGCAACGCGGGTGCGGTCACGCAACTCCAGCAAAAATGTTTTCTGCGCAAGTATGGTCGCGGTGCGGCGAGCGACGAGTGTCGCAACCATGCCGCTTGTAAAGAACAGTGTACCCGCCAGCGCGCTTCCTGGCTCAATGTAGGGATTTCTCAGTTGGAACACGAGGTAGAGCCCAAGTGCGGATGTCGCAAGTCCTCCTGCCCACGAGAGAGGAATGGGAAAAATAACAATCGCGGTCATCGCCACGAAGAGCATGATCGTTAAATGACGTTCATAAAACTCCCCGCCTGCGCTCACGCCTACAAGAGCAACTGACAGCAGAATCAGAAACATACTGCTGACGAGTACTGTGCCCTGGAGCCATACAGGGTACGGCCTGTGAAACGCCAAGGCAGCAACAAGAGCGGCTGGCGGAAGAAGGGCGGCAGGAAGCAGCATTCGTTCCAATGTTTGCATGGGCAAGAGGAAGGCGTCGACACCCAACGTCAGAAAGTCAAGGAATATAACCCAAAGCATCCAGGCCCGAACGGTCTTCGCGGTCTGCCTCCAGGAGCGGTCACGGAAAAGATGAGCGAGTCTGCCGTCCAGACGAACATCACGCGTTCGCCCACCAAGCAGGCGCTCGACATCGTTCATTATTTCAGGAAGCAATTTTTCAGGTTTGCCCCAAGAGGAACGGCTTGTCGATTTGGCCGATTCTGCTTGTTGTTTATCCATCTGCATAATGTATGCGCAGTGGGGAGGCAAACAAGACCAAGCGGTCAGGTACATGAAAGATGGTGTATCCTTCTACCAACACCAGACACTCAACATCTGACAAGGCGGCTTCGAGTTGCGTTGTTTTGGGTCACCCATCTCCGACGCTTTTGCTGTGTCACCGAGCCCCCCCAGCAAAATTTTCAATGAGCAGATGATCCAAATCGCAGTCTTTCACCTCCGTCGGATCGGGCCTGCCGTGACAGGCGACCACGTACCGACCTAACGATTTTACTGGGATCAAATAGGGAAGGACGGTCATCCTGGTTGAGTTTGATCCCGTAGCGTTTATTCACCAGACTTGGTGGTGTTCGGGGCGGCATGAAAGCTAGATTTTTCCTGCCTAGGTCTTGAATCTGAAATTGTGGAAAACCAAATCGATCGTCACCAGTCGCTGATAAAGGGCTGGCCTTGCTGGAGGCGCTGAATTACGGCGCTTCCGTACCCCATGTTGCTTCAAGGAGGATATGGCTATGGCAACATCTTACGACTACGCACCTCTTTTCCGCTCGAGCGTTGGTTTCGATCGGGTCTTCAACCTTCTGGAAAATGCCCAGCGCGCCCGCTCGATCAGCGATTGGCCGCCCTATGACATCGTCAAGACTGGTGATGACAGCTACCGGATCTCGGTGGCTGTGGCAGGCTTTGCGCAGGAAGACCTCGACATCACCTTTCAGTCCAACCTACTGACCGTCACGGGCAAGAAGCAGGAGGCAGCAAATGACGGCTACCTGCATCGCGGCATTGCCGGCCGTCCTTTCGAGCACCGCTTCGAACTCGCCGACCATGTCAGGGTGAACGGAGCGGATCTGGCCAATGGTCTTCTGTCCATCGATCTTGTTCGTGAGATTCCCGAGGCTTTGAAACCGCGCAAGATTTCCATCGAAAGCGCACCCACGCTGACGTCAACCGCTCCGGCGCAGATCGAAGCGCAAAAGGCGGCCTAAACTCATTGTCGGCTCAACAAGAGGGTGCCGTTGCAACGGCACCCGTCAACATTCCGGGTAGGGAAGGAGAGAACAATGAAACCCGACATGTTCAGACAGCCCGTTTCCATTATGGTGGGCCTCGGATTTCCGGCTGAGGTTCGAAGCGTGATGGACGCTTACCGACATCTTGTCGAATGGCCACCATCGCAGAGGGATAGCGCGCACTCGGTCGCGCTTAAGGCATGCAGTGCCGCGCTACGTGGTGAAATAGAAGCAGAGACGGCACGCGGCCTTTTCGCTGCTTTTGCGGCGAAACACGATCTGCTAGCGCCGGAAAGCAACTCGATTGCTGCATGGCGTTTGCAACGAGACAAGGATCCGCACGTGCTGTGAGTTGATGGGATGATGCACCATCTGCTCCAGAAAGCTGCCAACAATGAGGTAGGACCAACGAACTGGGTTCTGGCAGGCAAGTTCGGCGAAAACTGACGTCTTGAGGGCTCCGGTTTTTCCGTCGATACCAAGCACGAGTTGCCTGCCGCTTGGGGATCGGACCACTACGTTGTCAATCCGAAGCAGGTGCCCATGTTGCCGAAGTGATCAGAGCCTTAAAACTCCACTGGCGGTATAGTATCTGAAGGACTTTGCGTCCAAGCGGAACGGTCTATCGTCTGTTCCAGAGAGCGCGGCTTTCGTAATGGGCCTGAACGGCGCGTGGATTGCAAGGAGCGCTGGCGCTGAGCTCTGGACTGCGCCGGAGTGTGACCACTCAACACATCCCTAGAAGGCGATCGTCCAATCTTACCGTGTTGGCGCGCGCGAAGAGTCCTCGTGCGCCAAGGCCGAGGGTGATCAGTGCGCATCCGGGCTGATCTCTTTACTCCTCGTCGCGCATCTTAAGCGCATCTGAAATTTTGCTTCTCTCGGGCTGGGCGTTGTTTTCTCCCATCGCGTCTCGATCCTTATCGGGGTCATCGTTCGGGGGCAAAAAAACCGCTCGGCCTGTTCTCGACCGGCCCCTCCCATCCGGGGGACTGGTCGGGTGGTTCCGGCACCGCCATTCGTTGTATCGTCTTTTCCCATTCATAATCTTCTCTGTTAAAGCCGGTCGCAGCCGAAATTTCTCGATTGCTGAAATCATCCGAACTACTCAGTGAAGGAGCTTTGCTTCATGGGCTGCCAGCACGAAAGTCTCGCGAGCTTCCTCTGAGGACGTCCTGCCAGCGATCGCTGCACGACAGATGCTGCGAGCACGTACATATTCCGGACCTCGCAGGTCAGGCCACTCGTCGAGCAAAAATATTAACGCGGCGAAGGGCCCCTCGACTGTCTGGCGTCCACTGACGAGCATACTGATTTTAACGGGCTCTCCCCATGCGGTGACGGGCATTTTCTTCTCCTCGCTGAACGCGTGCCAAACCTAGCGGTTTCTAAATAGTTCCATGATGCCGCGCAGCAGATCCTCGAAGATTTCTTCGAGTTGGTCTTTAAAATTGTTTGGTACGACAGAACTGCGACCCTTATTGACATTTTGATTAAACAGCCTGGAATTCACGGATCAATAGCGGCTACGCCGCGTTACACGGTTGCGACCGCACGTGAATTTGCTAGTGAACCATGATGGAGCTTTGAGGATGGGCTATGACAGCGTAACGGTTCTTGTCGTAGAAGACGAGGTTCTTGTCCGCATGGATATCGTTCGGTCGTTAGAGAACGATGGTTTCGACGTGCTCGAGGCTTCGAACGCCGACGAGGCGATCATTCTTCTCAATGCGCATCCTGAAGTTCGTTTGATGTTTACCGATATTGATATGCCGGGCAGTATGGACGGTTTAAAGCTTGCAACCGCGGTTAGAGATCGCTGGCCGCCCGTGAAGATCATTGTCACGTCTGGCCATCGCGAAATGAGGACCGATGCCTCCCGGTGGTTGGACGATTTTTTAATAAGCCCTACGATCCATCAAGAATTATCCAGGCCATACGAGAAATGATCTAACGCTACAACGCTGGACCTTGGCGATCTCATCGGACCTTTCACTTATGTTGAATCTTCAAAGCCTTTATTGAATATGGTCGCTGTCGAGCCGCGCGCTGACGGTGCAGTGGACGCCGGAAACGTCGTAGTCGATTTTTATGAGGCCTCCCAATTGGCCAGCGACAGCGCTTCGATCAAACGGGATCCAAAACTCCTGCAGGTCGGCAGGGAATCCAACACACGCCCGCAGTACCGCCGATCGATTACGGCCGCTCGGGAAGTAGATGTACAGCGCCTATATCCGGATGGACCATGGAGGCAGGACGCGTGATATTTCTTCGATCAACGAGATCGGTCAAAATCGCGTCCGATGGAAGCGGCACGATGGCCGCGCGTCGGCCGTAATTGTGGCCGGCGGTGCCACGCTCATGCCGAATTCGGTCTGCAGTCACGTCACTCTGTCCGGGACCATGTTCCCGCAATCTTGTCCTGCTTTTTCTAGCGGCTTCGCCGATAAAAACGGAAAGGGCGGCCAAGGACATGAGAAGCTCAAACCTATTGAGACCCCTATCAACCTGATACTAAGCCATCATAGGTCAAACGCCTATGAGTAAGCAATCTGAGGGCAAGACGGGCAGCATCGCATCAAATGTTTTTGGCACCCCGAGCCATTCCTAGCTGAAAAGGAAAGACCATGACGACTAAAGACTTTCTGCCACTCGCAAGAGCGATGGCGTTATTCGGTTGCGTCCTGCTTTCCGTGAGGATTGCCGACGCTCAGCAACCAAAACCGGAGGGGCCGCTGGAGCTGGCACAGGTTGATGTCAGCAAGGCCGTCCGGCAGGATATTGCCACCGAAGTGCGCATCGCGGGTTCGCTGACACCAATCCGCCGCTCGAACCTGACATCTCGGATTTCCTCGACCATTCTCGAATTGCCTGTTAAGATCGGCGATGTCGTAAAGGCCGGAGATCTTCTTGTTCGCTTCGATACCGAAGCGCTGGTCTCTGCCGTAACAGCCCGTAAGGCCGAGGCCGACGCACTCAGCGCCCAGATTGAACTTGCCGAGGTGGTGCTGGAAAGAAACACGGCTTTGGGCGAACGTGGAGCGGCATCAGACGCGACACGCCTTGAGGCGCGTGCAAACCTGTTGAACCTGCGCGCACAACTGCGATCAAAACAAGCCGAAGTTGCCGATTCCGAGCGTTCGCTTGCCTACGGGGAACTCAGGGCGGAATTCAATGGTGTTGTCTCTTCCCGTCCCGTTGAACAGGGGCAGACTGTCGCGCTCAACGCAGAGCTCATGACAATCGTTGATCTTAGCCGAATGGAAGTCGATGCCGGCGTTCCGACCAGTCGCATTCCTCTGGTGAAGCTCGAACAGCCTGTCGAGCTATCCGTGGAGGGGTTTGCGGGACGCACGTTTGCCGGCAAAGTCATGCGCATTTCGCCGACTGCGGTGGCGGGCTCCCGCGCGGTGCGCGTCTTCGTTGCCATCGAAAATAACGAGGGCCTGCTGCGTGGCGGCATGTTCACGACCGGTATTCTCAAGGTCGATGACCAGAAGAACGTGATCGCCCTACCGGCTAGCGCTATCCGGCACGACACCGAGGGCACGTTCGTACTAAGGTTGGAGGGCAATGCGCTGCGTCGCCTGCAGGTTCATCTCGGTACGAGCTGGACGGATCGCAACCTCGTGCAAGTCTCGGGCGTGCAAGAAGGCGAAACGATCGTCACCGCGCCGCTTCCGGATTTGGTCGCTGGCACGACTGTCAAAGTCGAGGGCTTGTGACATGTTCCTCACCCGTATCAGCGTCAGCCATCCCGTTTTCGCCACCATGATGATGGTGACGATACTCGTTGTTGGCCTGTTTTCTTATAGCCGTCTCGGCGTTGACCAGTTTCCGGAAACCGATTTGCCGATCGTTGTCGTTGCTACCAACTATACCGGTGCCTCGCCGGCCTCCGTCGAGAGCGAGGTATCACGGCCGATCGAATCCGCACTCAACACAATCGGCGGCATCGACACGATCACCTCAGAATCCTATGAGGGTCGATCCATTGTCGTTGTGCAGTTCGAACTGAATGCAGACGGCCAGGTAGCGGCACAGGAAGTGCGCGACCGCGTCGCACGGTTGCAAGCCGGGTTCCCAGATGAAGTAGACACACCGCAGGTCACCCGCTTTAATCCGGATGATCAGCCGATCCTTTCGATTGCCGCCTCTTCCCCTACCCGCAGGATCTCGGAGATCACTACACTTGCCAATCGCGTCATCACCAACCGGCTGAGCGTCATCGGGGGTGTAGGGCAGATCTCACTTGTCGGCGGAAGCGAACGCCAAGTCCTCATTGTCGTAGATCCCGACCGGCTTGAAGCGTACGGCGTCGGCGTTTCCTCCGTGATGGATGCCATCCGCCGCGAGAACCAGGATCGTGCGGCCGGTACCCTCATCTCCGGTATCAATCAACGTATCGTCACCGTTGAAGGCCGCATAACCGATACGGCAGGATTCAGCAGTATTATTGTCGCGCAAAGTGGCGGTTATCCAGTTTACCTCTCTGATGTCGCCTCCGTACTCGATACCGGCGCCGAAGTAACCAGCCGCGCCAGCTATCAGGGAGTACCTTCTCTGGGGCTCGATATCGTCAAGGTCCAAGGCGCAAATACTGTCGAGGTAGCATCGGCCCTTCGGAATGAAATTAGGGCTCTGAACACAGAGCTCGCTAGGGAAAATGTCCAGCTCACCATCACCCGCGACAATTCCCGTGCCATTGCCTCACAAGTCTCGGAAGTGCAGCGCACGCTGATTGAAGGCGGCGTGTTGACGGTGCTGATCGTCTTTGTCTTTCTGAACTCGTGGCGCTCCACCGTCATTACTGGGTTGACACTTCCGATCTCTGTCATCGGGACCTTCGCTGTCATCTATGCGCTGGGTTTCACGCTCAATACGATGACGCTGATGGCCCTTTCGCTATCGATCGGTATTTTGATTGACGACGCGATCGTCGTGCGTGAAAACATCACCCGGCATCTGCAGATGGGCAAAAACCACGTGAAGGCCGCGCTCGATGGCACGAACGAGATTGGCCTGGCTGTTCTGGCGACCACGCTTTGCATCGTTGCTGTCTTCCTGCCCGTCGCATTCATGGGCGGGCTGATCGGTCGCTTCTTCCTGCAATTCGGCGTCACGGTTGCAGTCGCGGTGATAATTTCTCTGTTTGTCTCCTTTACGCTCGATCCAATGCTATCCAGTGTCTGGCACGATCCCCAAAGCCAGCAAGGCGCGAAGCGCGGGGTTCTTGGGCGTGCCGTCGAGCGATTCGATCACTGGTTCGAAGGGGTGGCAGGACGGTATCGATCGCTCATTCACTGGACGTTCGATCACCGTAAAACGACGATTGGTATCGTCGTTGCAATGTTCGTCGGCAGCCTGCTCCTCGTTCCGCGAATTGGCGTAGAGTTCCTGCCCCCGGCGGACCAGGGGGAAGTCAACGTCTCGCTCGAGGCGGCGCAAGGCTCATCTCTGGATTACATGGCGGCGAAAGTCAGCCAGGTTGAAAAAGCTCTGCGTGAATTTCCTTATGTTGCTGCCACCTATTCCACCATCAATTCCGGTGGTGCGCGTGTTTCAAGTCAAGCGATAGTGGCGGTTCAGCTCATACCAAGTTCCGACCGTTCTGTGACGACGGCTCAAAGCATCGACCCGATCCGCCAGCGGCTCGCCCGCATTGCGGGTCTCGAAATATCGGTCGGCCAATCGTCTGGTGTCGGCGGATCGTCGAAACCGCTCCAGCTATCGATCCTGGGTGATGGCGATCAGGAACTCCGCCGTATCTCAGATCAGATCACTTCAGCACTTGCCGCTATTCCAGGCGCCACGGAAGTGGAATCCTCTATTGAAAACGTACGGCCGACCCTGGCCGTGCGGGTTCGTCGCGAGGCGGCCAGCGATCTCGGCGTTTCCATTTCTATGATTGGTGATACGCTACGGCCGCTGGTGGCGGGCGATGCGATTTCCGTCTGGAATGCGCCGGATGGCGAATCCTACGATGTCACACTCCGCCTCCCTGCAACCGGCCGGCGCGACGCCGCCCAGTTGCGAAATCTCACCATATCTACTGGTCGCACTGATGAGGACGGAAAGCCGGTCACCGTCCTGCTCGATCAGGTCGCGGACGTGGTGGAAAGCACGGCCCCTGACGCCATTACCCGCAAGAACTTGTCACGTGACGTCCGAATCTCCAGCAATGTCGAGGGGCGGGCACTAGGTGATGTCACCACCGACCTAAACGCCGCGATTGCCGAGATGGATATCCCGATCGGCTATCGCATCTCATTTGGTGGTGACGCGGAAAACCTTGCCGAAAGCATGGGCTTTGCACTGCAGTCGCTCCTTCTTGCAATCATATTCATCTACATCATTCTCTCCTCGCAATTCGGCTCATTCATTCAGCCCATTGCGATCATGATGACACTGCCGCTGTCGCTGATCGGCGTATTGTTAGGCTTGCTGTTGACCGGCTCGACGCTCAACATGTTTTCGATGATCGGGTTTATTATGTTGATGGGTCTCGTCACCAAAAACGCCATCCTGTTGGTCGATTACTCGAACCTCGGCATGAGAGAAGGCAAGACGCTACGAGAAAGCTTGGCTGATGCCGGAGCGGTTCGCCTGCGCCCAATTGTCATGACGACGCTCGCGATGATCTTCGGGATGCTACCTATGGCGCTGGGACTTGGTGAAGGTGGGGAACAACGTGCGCCGATGGCCCATGCTGTCATCGGCGGACTGATTTCGTCTACTCTTCTGACGTTAGTCTTCGTGCCGGTGGTCCTCACCTATCTCGACGCAATAGCGCGGCGCGTGAAACGGCGGTTTTCACATCACCCGGGAATCCGAGACCAAGTTTCAGTCAAACCCGATCAATCTCCCAGTTGAACGTCCCGCTGAATTGATTAGCGGATGACCGCGTGCCCCTCAGTGAGGACTTTCACCAAGGAGCCGACGTCACCAAAAAAAACGACTATCGTCCCCTCGTGAAACAAACTCCAACTTCTGCAGTAGAGTTTGCGCGGAAGAATCAGGTTCGGCTCGTCAGAAACTTGGCCGCGGCAAATGTGAAGGACATCTCTAGTCCTGCGTCTATACATCTGCGAGAACGGTCATATGTTGGCGACAGCGCGCCAGTGGGGGACGCAGCAGCATATGCAATGGGCGCCACAATCGACAGGATCGTTATCCCCACTGCGATAATAGTGTCGGTCGATGTAGGTAGTGCGCGAGAACGAACCCAGCCAAAGCAGCCTTGTGTTTCTGCTTAGAGACCCGAGTTACAGCGGGAGTCCCAGCTGGTAGTAAACGCTTATCAAAATATTTGGAGGCTCGCGCTCGAAGTCATTGCTCAACCGAGACATGAGGTCGCCTTAGAGGGAGATATTTGATAACAACAAGACGACACGGTGCCTTAGATGACAGGCGCATTTCACACGAACACAGTGCTTGGAGGGAAAGTGGTGCTCCGCAATATGAACCCTGCTTGACCCCGTCTTAACGTCATAGTTTAATAATTCCGTCGAACTCCTCATGCGGACTGACAATGCCGCCAAATCGAGAGGCTCGATATGACCACGCAAATTCCCATACCCATTAATACTTTGTTCGGTATTCCTGAATTCTCAGGGGCCCAAATCTCTCCAGACGGAAGTCGGATGGCTTACCTGGCACCTTGGCGAAACCGCTTGAATGTCTGGGTGCGACCGCTCGCGATAGTGTCAGCAGAGAAAGGTGCGAGACGACTTACATGTGACCGCGTTCGCAACATCAGCGGCTTCTGCTGGACGCCCGACTCGAAATACATACTGTTTGTACAGGACACGGGAGGTGACGAAAATTGGCACCTCCATCGTGTCGAGGTCGAACGGCTGCCTGCCGCTAGTATCGACCTGACGCCGGTTCCGGGTGCGCGCGTTATGAGCTTCGACCTTTCGATCACCCAACCGAACAGGGCTTTCGTCCAGATGAATTTGAGGAGGCCGGAAATGATCGATCTCTACGAGGTCGACATTGAGACGGGGTCCATAATGACGGTTGCGGAAAGCCCTGGCCGATACGTGAGCTGGGTGGTCGTTCCAGATGGAAAGCTTCATGCCCTCGTCATTAACGAGGACGGCGACCACGAACTGGCCCGTTATGAAGACGGCCAGTTTGTCTCAGTAGCCGTCTTCAAAGGTGAGGACTATCCGTTAGGACCTATGCCAGTGCGAGCCGCGGTGGACGGTAAGAGTGTCATCATCGGGTCGAATACGGGGACCGACCGCACTCGTTTGGCCCGTATTGATCTGTCGACGGGCGAGGAGACCGAGATCGACAGCCATCCGTCGTTGAGCCTGGATACCCCTCGTCCAGAAGCCGACCCCCGGTTTCCGTCAAGCCTGATCCTGAACTCTGTCACGGGTACGCTACTGGGTGTGAGGTATCTTGGAGATCGTCAGGTTATCCAGCCGCTTGACCTTGACTTCGCCTCTGTATTCGAAGGGCTGAAAACGCTGTCCGATGCTGATCCTGGTCATATGTCTTGCGATAGAAATGGCCAGCGTTGGGTTGTAGAATTCTCGGCTGATCGCTACCCGGGTACGACGTGGTTCTATGATCATACAACGGGGGAGGCCTATGTTCTAGGTGAGCGATTTCCAGACCTGGCCACCGCGCGTCTTGCAACCGTCCGTCCGATCACTGTCCTTTCGCGTGATGGTCTTGAACTGCCGTGCCACGTCACGCTTCCAGTGGGTCTAGAGCCGCGGTCTCTTCCGACGGTACTTTTAGTCCACGGCGGTCCCTGGTATCGCGATGCTTGCATTTATGATCCCGAAGTCCAGTTCTTTGCCAGCCGGGCTTACGCTGTCCTACAGGTCAATTTCCGTGGCTCTACCGGATACGGAAAGTCTTTCATGCAGGCGGCTATCGGCGAGTTTGCGGGACGAATGCATGACGACCTGATTGATAGCCTTGACTGGCTGATTGGGGAGGGTATCGCTGACCCAGCCCGTGTAGCGATCTATGGGTGTTCGTACGGCGGGTACTCGGCGCTTGTCGGCGCGAGCTTCACGCCCGACCGATTCGCGGCTGCTATCGACTATTCAGGCATGGCGGACCTAAGGGCCCTCGTAGAGGGCGCGGTTCCATTCGTCCGTCCGACGCTTATCAACAATTACCTCGCGTACATGGGAGACCCCAAGGTGCCGGAGCAGAACAGGGATATGCTGGCGCGTTCACCCGTCAGCCGACTAAACCAGATTTGCAAACCTTTGCTGGTGATACAAGGGGTGAACGATGTCCGGGTGTCCAAAACACAGGCGGATATAGTTGTTGAGGCCGTAAAGAAAAACGGTGTGGAGGTCGAATACCTCGTCAACGAGCGTGAGGGCCACTGGTTTATCAATCAGGATAGCAATCTGGAACTCTACCGAGCCATTGAACAGTTCCTGTCGCGGCATATAGGTGGTGCTAAGGAAAGATAATATGCGCAGTAACGACATAGCCAGACTGGCAGGGGTCAGCGTCCGCACGCTACGTCACTATCATCAAATAGGGTTGCTATCCGAACCTCCCCGAACAGCGAACGGGTACCGAAGCTACAATGTCAGTCATTTGATCCGCCTGCGGCGGATTGGACAATTGGCCAACCTTGGCATGCGTCTATCGGAGATCCCTGCCGTCATCGACAACCAAGGCGCGATAGAAACCTCGACGCTGGACGAACTAGACAGGGCATTGGCGCAAGAGATCGCCGTATTGGAGCGCCAGCGCAAGACGATTGCCTATCTTCGCGAAAGACATGGCGCGATCGACATTCCGCTCGAACTTGTCACCTCTCTGATGTCGCTCGAGGAAGGAAGGACCACCGCCGCCAAGATGGCGGGGCGCGAGCAGGCGGTACTGTTCGGTCATATCTTCGATGACGAAGAGCGAACTGCGCTCGCATGTCTCTATGATCGCCTTGCGGGGCCGGTTCTCGCCGACGTCGCGCGTGAACTGGGAGAGCGTTACGACGCGCTTTGCTCTGAGAGCGACGAGCAGACGATATCAAATCTCGCTGAAACCTATGTCGAGCGACTGGGACCTTGGATCAAGGAGTTCGAACAGCTTTTAAAAGGGTCAGGACATGCCGACATCGAAACGTTGCTCTGGGAGCATGCCGTGGGTGCTTCCAATGTCCAACAGCGCAGGATGATGGCTCAGGTTTCGGTGAAACTGAAAGAAACGTCGACAGAAAATTTTGAAATGGGCATCTAATGGCTACCGTCCTAGGGCGAAGGGGTTCGCTAGCGGGTGAGCAAACTGGGCAGGAGTTCTTATTCAATTCTTGATTTTTCTGCATCGGCAGAATTTGGTCCACTGCAGAATGTTGATAGACAGGACGACGAACTATTTTTGATTGTCTCGAGGTGTGTTCTTATTAGGAAACGGGACGAAGTCGCAAATTTCCGAAGCGGGAGCTACTGAAATTCTCGTTGGCGATAAGGAACTTACTGTGGGGGTACAGCGACCCATCGAAGGCGACGACTGCGGTCGTGCCCCATCGCCTGAAAATGTCACATTGTGCCAAGCTATGATGTCCATACGCTTAATTTCATCAGGCTACTCCCGCTTTTTGGTGGAAGACAATGTTACTGCAATCTTCTCCTGTTTTCTGTGTCTATGCGCGTCGCTTGTGCCCCTGACGGACCATCAGCGCTATTCTAAAAAGGAGATCTACAAAATGCTGCAACGTCCCTGTGCCGAATTTCCAAGGTCTGCGGTGACTATAATTTCCATGACCTTGTTGGGTCTCGCTCTAACAGCGTGTGTGTCACCCGAAGAAAGGCACTATAGGGACTCCGGCACCTGCGAAAACTTTGGGGCTCCTTTTGGGTCCCGTGCATACACGAACTGCATGCTTGAACAACAAGCGCGACGCGACAACGCGCAAAGGGCGTCGCTCGAACAGACCAGGTTGACGCAAGAGATTGCAAAAAATGCTCAGGATATGGCAGATCGAGCTCGCTGGGACCGCTGCAGGCGTGATCCCGGTCGGCGTGAGTGCCGCCGATAAATAATACCACGCAGTGACTGGGTGTTCAGCGGGATGCGGCGGCTCAAAATTGGCCCGCTTCCGTATAAAACCGATTTGCGCCGCAGTTGCAGTCTGACCAGAGGGCCAAGCTTATCAACGAACTCGAGGTGACATGAGGATTCTACTGGTTGAAGACGAGGCAGAGTTCGCCAAAGCCTTGCGCGGTGCGCTTGAACGCGAGCAGTTCGTTGTCGATTGGGTAAATAGTCTTTCGCTCGCCAACGAAGCTTCTCAGTCAAGAGTGCATGAGCTTGTCCTGCTGGATCGAACGTTACCCGATGGCGACGGCGTCGACCTCATCGCGCCGTTTAGGAGCAACAATCCGGGCGTGCCAATCATCGTGCTGAGCGCTCGTGGCGAACTGAGTGACCGGATTACAGGGTTGGACGAGGGTGCCGACGACTATCTCGTCAAGCCTTTCGAGCTCGAGGAGATGTTTGCCCGCATTCGGGCGGTGCAAAGACGGCCGAACGAACTTGCGCCAGATGAGATCGTCGTCGGTCACATGGTATTCGACATGGCCTTCGGCGAAGCAAGGGTGAAAGGCATGCGACTTGATCTGCAGAGACGAGAAGTGAGGGTTCTCAACGCCTTGGTACGACGTCGCGGACGCACTGTTTTGCGGGAGTCCCTTGAGGATTCCGTCTACGGATTTGACGATGAAATTCAGTCCAATACACTCGATTCCCATATCTCACGCTTGCGCCGAAAACTCAGCGTGGCAGATGCTGGGGTCGAGATTCATACGGTGAGAGGAGTGGGTTATTTGCTCAAGGCAAAGGAATGAAACCCCGTCAGTCATCACTAAAGACACGCCTTGTCACGAGGCAACTCGTTCTTCAATTCGTGGCAGTCGCAGCCGCCGCTGTTGGCTTCATCATCTTTTTCGTCAATTCGACCATCGACGGGATGTATGTCGAGGAGTCTGTTGTCGAAGTCGCGGCAAATTCAATCATTCTCGACGCGGCCGGTGCTGCTGTCGTCGCGGTAACGCCTGAGCTTGCGAAACTTCGAGAGGAGGCGCGGGACCTCTGGTTCGGCGCTGTGCTCAGCGACGGTCGTGTAGTCTCCTACGGCCGAGTACCGGTGGAATTCGCTCCCATCGTTGAACACCTCCACAAATTGTCCTCTGCAGACATCCGCGGGCAGTTCGCGCCATTCACCCTTTCTGCAATCGTAAGACAGGCCTCTGGCCCCGCAGGTGAGATGACGATCATCGCTCACGGCCGGGTCCAACCGTTCACTGTGCTGATCACGGTGGCGTCGAATATCGTAGCGATCACAACTTTCCTGATCTTGGCGCTTGTCTCGATCGTCGCTACGCCAATCATAGTTAAGCGCGCTTTGGCTGGCGTCATCAAGACTGCGGAGGAAGCTGAGCGGATTGACGCAGAACGTCGGGGCGCGAGGCTTTCAGAAGACAAAGTGCCGCGCGAACTCAGTCCCCTCGTTCGCGCGGTCAACGACGCACTTGGTCGTCTCGATGAGGGCCATAATCGCCAGAACCGCTTCATCGCTTCGGCCGCGCACGAACTGCGAACACCAATCGCAATATTAAAGATGAAGATCGAGGCAGCGGCCGACAAAAACATGCGTTCGCTGCTTCCGGACGTTTCGCGGCTTGCGACCCTTTCCGAACAGTTGCTCGATCTTCATAGGCTGGACAACGGCGCGCCGAGCGATCGGATTGACCTCGCAGTTCTTGCGCGTGGCGTAGCTGCCGATCTGGCACCAGTTCTCATCGCGTCGGGCAAAACAATTGAGGTCATCGTTGAGCGGGCCGGTATGATTATCGGTAATACTGGGTCCATCGAACGAGCGCTCATGAATCTCATCCAAAACGCAGCAGAGCATGGAGGGGAAGACGTGATTGTCAGGGTCGAAGGAACCTCTTTGGAGGTTCAGGATAACGGCGGCGGCATTCCGATCGAGGAGCACCAACGTGTACTTGAACCGTTCCACCGCTTGAGGTTTCGCTCCTCGGGCACCGGGCTGGGCCTCAGCCTAGTCAAGCAAGTTCTCGATTATCACGGCGGCCGCATTACGATTGCAGATGCCCCAGCCAGTGGTGCCATCGTAAGATTAGAGTTTCTTCCCGCGCCATAACCGCGGGCAAGCCAACGTTGCCGCAATGTTTTTTTTGACTTGTCAGGTGTGATTGCGATGCTTGGATGGTCGTGTCTATACCTGCGGATTCACAAGTCGGGGAGCTGCCAGTGCGAGACAGCGCCTGCCATATTTGAGATTGATGTTGAAAGCAGATGATCCATCCAAGAGCCCTCGCTGGCCGCAAGTACTGGTTGGCATTGTTACCTACGCAGTGCTTCTTCTTCTATTCGCTCCGCTCATGGGACTTCTGCCGATGAACGATCCTGTCAGTTCGCGAATTGTTGGTTCAACCTTCGGTGATGCCATGACATGGTCGCCTCCTCAAGAAGTAAACGTAACACAGTAACCAATGGTCAAATTGAAACAGAGAACGCAGATGGACAGTCTTACGATAGCGACACCGATTACCGAATCCTTGATGCGTGGCTTCATTGAACTTGAAGAGACACCATTTGGTGTGATACCTCACCGTCTTCCCGCCAAGGCGAGGGTGCAATGTCCGGACCCCCAGCTCGCTATTGTGGAAGCAGAGCCTTCTGGCGTTCGGCTCGTGTTCAAAACAAAAGCGACGACTGTCGAAGTTGACCTTTTGGCGACCCGTCGGCAGCTTGTTGGTGTTCCGCCACGGCCTGACGGGATTTACGACTTGTGCATTGACGGCCGACTTACGGATCACCGGTCCGCCGAGCAAGCGTCCATAATGCGCATCGACATGTCCACGGGCATCACAACGCGCGAGCCTGCACCTGTTCAGACTCTACGGTTCAATGGTCTTTCCCAACACGAGAAGCTTGTCGAGATTTGGCTGCCGCACAACGAAATCACCGAACTCGGGTGTTTGCGCACAGATGCTGCCGTTCTGCCGTTCACTAATACGCATAGAGCCTTGTGGCTTCACCATGGCAGCTCAATCAGCCAGGGCTCGAACGCCGTCTCTCCCACCGGTACGTGGCCCGCTGTCGCGGCGAGGTTGACAGGGCTAAACCTGACAAACCTAGGTTTTAGCGGAAATGCAATGCTCGACCCTTTCATGGCCAGAACCATTCGCGACACTCCAGCTGACCTGATCAGCGTCAAACTCGGGATCAATCTTGTCAATGCAGACCTGATGCAACTGAGGGCATTTAGCCCTGCTGTGCATGGCTTTCTCGATACGATTCGAGATGGCCACCCCACTACGCCACTTTTAGTCATTTCTCCGGTATATTGCCCGATCCATGAAACAACTCCTGGTCCGGGGATATTTGATTTGCAGGCGCTAGCGATGGGGCAATTAAAGTTTCTGGCTTCCGGACGGCATGAAGACGTTGCAATTGGAAAACTTACCCTCACCGTCATTCGCCAGCATCTCCAGTCCATTGTCGAAATGCGGACCAAAGACGACTCCAACATCCATTATCTGGACGGCCGCACATTGTACGGTGAGGAAGACCACATTCGTCTCCCGCTACCGGATCGACTACACCCTGATGCAGAAACCCACCGCCTAATTGGGGAGCGTTTTGCGCCGTTTCTGCAACGCGGGTGGCACCAATGACCCACATAATGAAGTACAGTAATCGGGCGACATGCCGATTTGTGATAATAGAAAAAAGGAGCAACAATTGAAGCTGAGTTCGCACCTCTTTACGTTTGCGACGATTATCGTAGCCTTGCATACGGCAAGCGTCCACGCAGATGAGTTCAGGCAAAGCGTGAAAGCGTCATTTGATCCTGCTGTGAAAGAATACGACATTCCAGGTCTGGTGGTCGGCGTCACGCGGAACGGAAAGCATGATTTTTATGCGGTCGGACTCGCATCGCGTTCCGACAATAGAGAGGTAACGCCTGACACGCTGTTCGAGCTTGGCTCCATGAGTAAAATCTTTACCGCAACATTGGCGGCGCTGGCTGAGGAGCATGGTGAGTTGAACCTGAATGACACGGTCGCAAATCACATCTGCGCGGACGCATGCTCGGTCGGTGATAACCTTAAGCTAATGGACTTGGCCACCCACCACTCCGGTGGGCTACCTTTACAAATACCGGACGACATCACAGATACCAACGGTCTCGTCACATGGCTGAAGAAATGGCGACCGCCCCAACCGGGAACGCGAAGCTACTCAAACGTCAGCATAGGCATGCTCGGATACATTACCGGCCAAGCCTTCGGAACGAGCTACAAGCAGGCTGCCCAAGAAGTGCTATTTCCTGCATTAGGCCTCACAAACACGTGGGTAGACGTTCCAAAAAATGAGATGAGCAATTACGCCTTCGGCTATGAGCGAAAGACAAATGCACCAATCCGAGTAAATCCAGGCGTTCTAGATGCTGAAGCTTACGGCGTTAAATCGAGCGCTCGCGACATGCTCAAAGTGTTGGATGTTGAACTGGGAGTGGGGAAAGCGTCTGAAAAGCTGCGCAATGCTGTAAAACGCACTCAGGAGGGGCAATACAAGACTGCGTTTTTTACGCAGGGGATGATTTGGGAGATGTACCCTTGGCCCGCTCAAGTGCAGACGATGCTATCTGGGAATGGCTATGACTTCATTATGAAACCGCAACATGTCGAGAAAATCAATCTGCGCTCCACCCAGGAAAAGGATGTAATCCTGAACAAGACTGGGTCAACGAATGGCTTTGGCGGCTATATTGCTATGGTGTCAAGCCAAAAGATTGGTGTCGTCGTCCTCGCAAACAGGAACTTCCCTAATGAGGCTCGCGTGAAAGCTACCTTATCGTTGATCAACGCACTGACACAAAATAAGGAGCCACGCAGCGCATCAGGCGGCTGAAAAGGACTTCAGCTTATGCTCGTGCGAGATGGAAACGAGAACTGGTTGCAAAAATCTGTGGACACCCCTGCAGATGAGAGTAAACAAACTGATTGTTTGGACCCAGTCCATCGTACGGCTATTCGCGGTCGCCGTGATAATTCCAACTCCGCCAAAGGCAACCCTTTCCCCTAACTGTGTTTCAGCGCTGGGCCAAATTTGCAAGCACGGGAACGAGGTCAGAACAAGGGCAGTCCTAATCGTACGCTAGAGTATCCGCTTGATCAAAACGGATACTCTAGGTCGAACGGAGCCTGAACAATGCTATAGCTCAGGTTTTAGGCATCGGATTGATATTCCCTGCAAGTTTGATCCATTTTTCCGTTTCGCCGTCATCCACTTACACCGGATACAATCGTTGCCGCACACTGGATCTGGCAGGCTGCCGCGGAATGGGAAGCCGGATAAAGTACTGCTGAAAATCTACAGAATTCAGAACAAACCTAACGTGTAGAGTATATTAGCGAATTTGGGTCCAATTCTTCTGATTTTCAAAGGTGTGACGACTTATGTCGTCGTTTCCGGAGTCTCACGAACGATCAACACATCTCGCTCTGCTACGAGAGCCTTGCATTCCAAACGATCGAGCTGTCTGCAAATTGCAAGCTTGAGATGTGTGGACAGCACCCTGTTATCTCACAGTTCGCTGCCCGTCCCAATACTGACAGCGATCGTGGCGCAAAGGCTCGTAATCTCGTATTACTTGTGTGATGAGCAGTCCCTTGGTGCGATTGACGTGGAAGCCCCGTGCCGCGATCAGAGTTTCCCGCTGAGGCCGGATCCGACGGTTGCCTCCTATTTGGAGGTAAGAAGTTTGACCATCGAGTACGCACGCGTCTCGGCACGTTTCCATCCGGCCTTCTGTCTTTGGTCACTCAACGCACATGGGGAAGAACAGCTCTGATATGGTCGCCGAGAAGTTTAACGGTCACCGAAGGCTGAGCGTCGGCGACCTCAAGGGCAATCCCAATCGTCGGTAGAGTTGGTAAACCACGGGTGACCACATGCAGATCGGGCGGAACGGCCGTCCTGGTCAAGACGCTAATCGCGTGACCCGAGCGGGCAATTGCAATGAGACCGGCCAGGCTGTTGCTCGCAAATGCAATGCGGTAGCGTCGATTCCCCAGTTCCATAGCGTCGCATGCTGCCCGATGATCCAGCGTAGTCGGGGCGGACAGCGCAAGCGTTACTACATCGTCTGTCGGGATGTCCGCATCAGGAGTGGCGGCAACCCAGACAAAATCTTCCTTCCGAAGAACCGAACCGTGATTTGGATCTGATTTTGAAACAAGCGCCATATCGATCTGGCGGCGCTGGAGGAGGGGGTGCAATTTGGTGGTCGGAGCACAGACCATACGAAACTCAACGTTAGGGTAGGTGGCGCAAAACCCTTTGAGAAGTTCCGGTAGAAAAGCGATCGAATAGTCTTCCGGACAACCGAGACTGACGGTCCCTTTTGGTGTCCGGCCGCCTATGTCGGCCAGGACATCGTCATGCCGAGCGATCAACTGCTCCGCGTGTGCAAGCATCCGCTCTCCCGCCGCTGTCAGTCGAACCCCAGCGCCGGTTCGCTGCAGCAGATCCTGTCCCACCTGATCTGCCAGTCGCTGCATCTGCATGCTAAGCGCCGACTGCGTGCGACCCGCCTGCATAGCCGCAACGCTAATTGATCCCGTGCGAGCCACCGTGACGAAATTTTTCAACAATTTGAAGTCGAGCAAGGAAACCGCCAATATCAACAATTTCGATAGCAGATTGAAATACTATCAATTGGACTGTGGCAAGGGCTCGTTGGTATCCTTCCAACATAAGAAGTTCAGAAGGGAATCATCGATATGGAAAACGCTGCGAAATCACCTGCATCGCTGAACGACGACCGGGCGTTTTGGGCCGACGCCAACAAGCATCTCACTCGCTACGGCCCGGCCTTCGAGGAAATCATCGTCGAACGCGCCGAGGGAAGCTATGTCTACGATGCTGACGGTCGCGCTATTCTCGATTTTACCTCGGGCCAAATGAGTGCCGTGCTTGGACATACCCACCCGGATATCGTCTCGACCGTCAACCGCCAAATGGCTTCGGTAGCGCATCTGTTTTCCGGCATGCTGTCGCGCCCCGTCGTCGAACTCGCCTCCCGGCTAGCGGCACTCGCGCCTGGCCTTGATCGGATGCAATTGCTCACCACCGGTGCGGAATCCAACGAGGCGGCGATCCGCATGGCCAAACTTGTCACCGGCGGCCACGAGATCGTTGCATTCGCCCAGAGTTGGCATGGCATGACGGGCGCTGCCGCCTCCGCCACCTACAGCGCCGGCCGCAAGGGCTACGGCCCGGCATCCGCCGGTTCCTTCGTTATCCCGGCACCTAATTCCTATCGTCCGCGGTTCAAGAATCCAGATGGATCGAACAACTGGCAGGCGGAGCTGGATGACGCGTTCCTTCTGATTGACAACCAATCGACGGGCAACCTCGCGGCTTTTATCGCCGAGCCGATCCTGTCTTCCGGCGGCATACTCGAATTGCCTTTAGGTTATCTTGCGGCGCTGAAGTTGAAATGTGAGGAGAGGGGCATGCTGCTCATCTTAGATGAGGCGCAGACCGGCATTGCCCGTACCGGCAATATGTTCGCCTTCCAGCGAGACGGTGTCACACCCGACATCTTGACGTTATCAAAGACACTTGGTGCCGGTCTTCCGCTGGCCGCTGTGATGACAAGTGCCGAGGTCGAGCAGAAGGCTTTCGATAAGGGTTTTCTGTTCTACACGACCCATGTTTCTGATCCACTGCCGGCAGCCGTCGGCGTAACCGTGCTTGATGTCGTGGCCCGCGACAGCTTGGTCGAACAGGCCATAGCGCGTGGCAAGCGGTTGAAAGACGGGCTGCTGTCGCTGCAGCAGCGTTTTGAGTGCGTGGGCGACGTGCGTGGGCGAGGCTTGCTTCTGGGTCTCGAAGTCGTGACTGACCGGCATACCAAAGCTCCCGGCTTCGAGCTGGGTGCCAGAATTATGGAAGAGGCGATGTTGCGTGGGCTGAGCATGAATATCGTTAAGCTTCCCGGAATGGGTGGCGTCTTTCGCATCGCACCGGCTCTCACCGTCTCCAATGCCGAGATCGATAAAGGTCTTACAATTATGTCCGACGCCATTGAGGTCGCCTGTAAGCAGGCAGTTGCCTAGTCTTCTACCGAGTTGTGAGGATGAGGACATTTCCGCATCACATTTGCACTCGGCCAATTGATCAGGCTTTCCTACCGGCGCTTTCGTTAGCGGCGGTTAGGTCTGCCAAAATCAAAATTCCATAATAGCGGTTTACGCCAAATAATTTCAAACAAAAACAAATGTTTAGCTAGCCCGGGTTAAGTTTTCACGGTTCTGATCCCATCAAGGCGTACCACTTAAGTGTGCGGATACGCGCGTGGAGAAGCCACGCGCATCCTTCCAAACGCCTCCACGCCGAAGACACTCAAGATGAGCGCAGTTGGGGCCTGTACCTTTATCAGAATTGTAATATTTATTGCACGCGGCCTGAATCAGTTTGGGCGGTTGGCGTGTTCTAAAGCAGATTATAATTGCAAAAAGCCATGTTACTCTCGTCGAATGGAAACTTTTGGCGCGCATACTGCCTACTTTTATCGTTCCCACATGCATTTAATTTGGTGGTCTAAGCGGATTTAGTAATCTAATCCCCGTCTCAATCGAACCTTCAATCATCTCTGAAAATCGCGGGGAAAGTTCTTGCATCCTTGGAGCATTGAGATGTGCGTCAAGCGCTTCTTTGCTGGTCCAGCGTTCATAGATTATAAAGGTACCCGCTTGTCCCTCAATTTCATGAGCTTCGTAGTCGATGCAGCCAGTATCATTTCTCGATGCGGTTACAGCGCTTCGTAAAAAATTTCTCAAGTCCTCTTCGCGCCCCGGTTTCGCGCGACCCTCCCAGAGAACCACAGTGGTATTCGTGATATTTTCGCGGTTGGACATGATGTCCTCCTGTTGGTCTCTCATTACCATGCTGAGAGACACATTATTAATGGAAATTCACAGCCTGACCGGTATCCGACCAGAGAGGAGCTAAGTGGCTTCAAGCTGGGCCTCAACAATTTTAAGATGAAACATCGACTGTCGATATCAGACGAAAACTCTAAATCACTATGCTACATTGACAATATCGATTTTCTTTCAGCGGTTGTCTGGAAAACAACTCATAGTATGTTCTACGGTGCAATTTTGTAAAACAGTGCGACATGTGAACAGAGCGCCGTCAGGTCTGCAAAAGGGTTGCAGTTCAGTGTGCAACAGTTGAAATCGATACACGCTGGCTATGGGTCATTTATTGAATTCTGACGTCTGATATTTTGATTTGATGTGCAAAGTTATCTCAGCCTTAGGTATAATCCCTGAGAGGCATGCTGTAGATCGTGACGTGTGCTCCAATAAGACGCCTCATGTGCTCGACATCTTCAGCAGCGTAGCGGAGGCCTCGCATTCCGTAGGTGAGTGTCAATGCGTAGTCTTCGGGGCTGATAGGCAAACGCCACGGGTCCGCGCTTTCGTTGATTAGATCAACAATTAACATCTGGAACCGTGAGTAGACCTGGCGCACGGCAGGAAAGCGAAGATCAAAGAGGTCTGCGGCGTCGGGAAATGCTTCCGCGAGTTCGACACCATGCGCTCCCCACACCAGACAGGCGTGTAACAGCTTCTGATCTATGAGCTCAATATCGGCCACGGCAGCTCTTATCCGGGCCAGCGAACGCTCATCCATTTGTTCGATAACCCTGCCGAAAATTGTCTCCTTGTCTGGAAACAAAAGATAGAGTGCGGGCCGGGACATGCCAGCGGCTGTGGCGATGTCGCTCATTGTGGTACGAGCGAAGCCATACCGAACGAATATGTCTTCTGCCTTTCGAAGGATGTCATCTGTCTTCTCGATTCTGTTGCGCATAACGTATCTTGACATCTCGACAAAAAATGTCAAAAACTGACAAAAATACAAATAATGTCAGAAAGTTCTAATTATGAGTGACCTGGAATTTTCCCCTGATGGCCTGGCTGAGGCTAGTCGCGTGATCGGGGATGAACCCGTTGTGATGATAAATCTGCTTTCTTTCAGGGAACACCCTTCTTATCCCGATGACTTCCAAGACAAGAGGGCAACGGCTAGGGCCGCATATTACGAAGGCTACGCGGGTGAATTCCGCGACATCGCAGCCAGCTTGGGTATACCTGTGGAACTGGTCTATGCGGGTAAGCAGCTCAAGACAGTGTTTCCGCGAGAACAAGAGCAATGGGACGAAATCGTAGCCGTCCGGTATAGAAGTTTTGCCGATCTACGATCAATCGTAGACAGTCGAGATTACTCAATACGCGCAGAGCCTCATCGTCTGGCTGCTGTTTCAGACTGGCGGTTTGTTGCCACTCGGTCTTGAATAACTTGTCGACCTCAACGCGCTAGCACGCGTATCCGGTTTGAACATTTTAGCATTTTTAGCGATCCGCCCGGAATAGCGCTTTTATGATCAACCAAAGTTTATTGGAGACCGTCGAAGCAGGCTTGCATTGAGGCAAACGAGGAAATGAAATATTTCCAGCCTACCCAGCCCACACATGAAGCCATTTTGGGACGGTTGTCCCTCAAGGCGCTCCATAATCCTAAGTCAAGAAAGGATAAACATGCCTTATTCACAGACCCAGCAATCGAACTTGAACATCGTGAACAACGCACTTGCGGAGTCGTCTCATGACTTTGCTAAATTTTTCGAGATTTTTATAGACGACGTCGAGTGGACACTGGCAGGGCACGGACCGATCGCAGGAACGTATCACAGCAAAGAAGAACTTTTCTCGAGAGCCGAAGAGGCACTTTTTGCGCGGTTTGCGTCACCACTAACCATCACAGTCGTTGGAACGTGGGCCGATGGCGACAAGGTGTTTGCTCGCATCAAAAGCGCCACAACCGCTATTGATGGTGTTCCTTACCGCAACGAATACATGTACATCATGGAAATGCGCGACGGCCGTGTAGTTTCTGGCATCGAATGGCTTGATTTCCACGCTTATTACGAAATCATAGACCGCGTCAAACTCTGAATAGGGAATAGCTGCGCTGCAAGTTGTGCGAAAGCTGGCTCTGTAGGGAACTCCGAAGTCGCCTGTGGCGTAATGACCTTGAAACGATCCGTACTGACCGGTTGATGACGCTGCGCCACCTATATCTTGTCTCAGCGTCTTCAGGGCTGCTCTCCGAGGTGATGCCGAACCCACTTCACCTCTTCCGATGCTGTTCGCCCGAAATGCCGTTTGAAGTCACGGCTGAACTGCGCCGGACTTACGTAACCGACCGATATAGCCACTTGCGCGATTGTCCCGCTTTGACGAGCGATCATCAGTCTTGCCTCATGAAGCCGCAATGCTTTCAAATATTGAATCGGGCTCGATCCGGTCAGCTTCTTGAAATGCATGTGATAGGAGGGAACGCTCATACCCACGTCTTTTGCCAGGTCCGCTACAGCGATGTCGGAACCGTAGTTCGCGCGTATCCACACAAGGCTCTGGACCAATTTTCCAGGCGTGCCTTTTCGCTGAAGGGCTGCAACGACTGCAGCGCCTTGCGGTCCAACCATGACCCGATAATGCAGTTCGCGCAGGATTGAGGCTCCAAGCACTGCGATATCAACCGCGCTGCCGAGTGCAATTAACAGGCGTAACAGGACATCCTCGATGTCATCGCCCATTCTGCTCGATGTGAGGCCATTGGGCAGTGTCGTTGCCGGACCTGCGTGTTTTTCAATCTGCATGGCGATTTCGGCCGCCATTTGCATATCGAACTCCAGATAGATCGCCAGCAAAGGCCGCTGCGGACTGGCAGTCGACGTCATCCGAAAGGGAACTGGCACCGATACGGCAAGATAGTGGTCCTCATCATAGAGGTAGATATCTCCTTCAAGGAGGCCTTGCTTGCTTCCCTGTAAGACGAATACGGCCCCTGGATTATAGAGCACCGGAATGTCGCGAAGCACAGTCTCGGTTCTCAGAATACGGACCGTAGGAAGAGATGTCGGGTTGTACCCGTGGCGAGGAGCAAGTTGTCCGGCCAATTCGACAAGCTGGTTCTTCATGGACGCTCTTCTGTCGTCATAAATAGGATTTGGCAACAACTTGATAGTTTCCAAGATCGTTCTTCCAAGGTTCTCATATTATCTGTCACGTCCACAAGCAATCAAGGAGTTTCAAACAATGATAGCCAGGACATTCTTCATCACTGGAGCAAATTCAGGCTTCGGATTGGCGATCGCTACCGCCGCAGTCCAGGCCGGTCACGAAGTCATTGGGACAGTCCGCTCCCAAAGCTCTCGTGAAGCGATGGCAAAATCCCTTCCGGCACTGCACACGGTCATTTGCGACGTGACCGAATTCGATCGTATTCCAGAGGTCGTCAGGCAAGCCGAGGACAAGTACGGACCCGTCGACGTGCTGATAAACAATGCCGGTTACGGTCACGAGGGTGTCCTCGAAGAGTCGCCGATCGATGAGATGCGACGTCAGTTTGACGTCAATGTTTTTGGGGCGGTTGCGGTGGCCAAAGCGTTTCTTCCCAGGTTCCGGGAGCGCCGCCGTGGCTTTATCGTCAACGTCACATCGATGGGCGGCATGATCACCATGCCGGGCATCGCGTATTACTGCGGCAGCAAATTCGCACTCCAAGGTATTTCCGAAGTCATGCGCTCTGAAATGGCACCTTTTGGTGTTCACGTTACGACACTTTGCCCCGGTTCCTTCCGAACGGACTGGGCAGGGCGCTCGATGATACGAACGGAGAGGTCGATTGCAGATTACGACAGTCTATTTGATCCGATCCGCGAGGCCAGACAGGCCGTGAGTGGTAACCAACTTGGTGATCCTGAAAAGCTGGCCGCCGCCCTACTCACCCTCATCGAATCCGACAGCCCTCCGCCGCAACTTCTTCTGGGAAGCGATGCTCTCAAGCACGTAACGGCGCGGATCGACCGGTTGCAGCAGGAAATTGAGGACTGGAAAGCTCTCACTGTTTCGACTGACGGGTAATGAATCGGAATAAGCCACGCCGCGATCGTCGCACGGCGTCGGATATTGAACAGTGGTGCGGATGTGCCCGCTGGCCCTTACGGTACCCAAGAGACATCGTTTTTGACGACTTTCGCGGGGTTGCCTGCAACGACGGAACCCGCCGGAACATCTTTCACCACGACCGCTCCGGCAGCTATCACAGCGCCGTCGCCGATGGTGACCCCTTTGAGGATCATGGAGCGCATCCCGATCCAGACGTGATTTCCGATTGTAATGGGTGCGGCGTTAGGGCGTCCAACGATTGTGTGGCCATCCCAATCGCGGATTATAACCTGATCGGCGATGAAGACCTGCTCGCCAATCGTTATTTCATGGCCGCAGGATATCCAGCTGCTACGATTAGCAAAACCACTTCCCAGTGTAAGCTTCGCCCCGCTTTGAATGCCGATCGTGCAGCCGCTATAGACATCAAAGCGACCATTGAGATGGAGCTGTCCGTCGGGTTTTATAATGAGCTGCGTAGGCTCGGCCGGAAGACCTTTCCAAGCTTGACCAAGGCATATCTCGCCAGCGCCTGTTACTTGTCCTTCAACATGGGCTGTACCCCGATTGACCAGTCTGATTGACTTGTTTGCGCCGCGCCTTGTGATGATGCGAAATAGATTTGCCATGTGAAATCCGAACTCTGGGAGAGACGCACATTTCGGGGAACGCAGCGAGGGATAAAAGGGGAAGTCCCATCTGCCGTTATCCGTTCGAGTGCTTGTTTAGCACAAAGCGAAGGAATGCAGTTATGGTTTAAAGCCTAAAGCTTATGTCAGATTGCGCTCCTATCATTTTGTATCGCCTGCGACACCGCGACTGCGGGATGTAGCTGTGGTAGATTGCTGCGGCAGACTGAGCCATCATTGCGCTATGAACCCGATAACAGATATCGCCTCGTATGCTGCTGCCATGATCAAGGCGGGAATAATGATGATGTAAATCTTGGCGGTTGCCACTAAGCCCGCTTTGTAACCCTGAATACGACTTCGCAGTCCATAGAGACCGGGTCTGAGAAACATTCTGCTATGGATCCAGGCCGCCAAAGCCGCGAGTGCGTACGCAAATCCTTCCAGAAAAAGCGTGATGTAATGAATGAAGATTGATTGATCATTCGCACCGACAGGCGTGAAGAGAATTCCCCAAAGCAGAAAGCGAAGGCCCGTGACCACGACACCGAGATAGGGCACGACAAAGGTCGGTAAAGTCGTCTGTAAGAAGCCGGCCCACATCAGATTGACGAGGAATGTTACAGCCATGGCATACGGAATATTCCCTTCGGAATATGCCGACGATATGAGCCAACCGAGACTGCCGGATTCGCCGCCATTTCGAAGTGCTCCTAGGCCTCCGGGTCGGAGTTCCGGTATGACGAGCGTCGAAGCGATGCCAGCTATGAAAAGTGCCACAAAGCTCGCTGCCAGCACGAAAGCGGCTTCCCGATGGTATTTTAGAATTTCAAACAGTGTGGGTGTTTTCCGCAAAATGCACTCTTTCATCCGTCGTTTCATGAAGTCGCCCACGGCATCTGATGGAGTCGCGGCGTGCCCTTTGTACAAAATGTAAAACGAGTTTCTTCTAGCCATGGCATGCTGTCATGCCATGGCTATATTCCCTACGGCGATATCAATGCTAATGAAGCGCGGGCAGCAGGCTTGCCAGCCGGATTGGAAATTTGTGAACTCTGGCGCCACAGGCGTTATAAATAGCGTTGGCAAGGGCAGCGGATGAGCCGCAATTCCCCAGTTCTCCTACGCCTTTAACGCCCACCGGATTTGCGTCCAGGTCCGGTCTGTCGATCAGGATGACATCAATGTCGGGAATATCCGCGTGGACCGGCACCAGATATTCCGCCAAATCTCCATTCACGATGTTTCCGTAACGTGCATCAATTTCGGCAGCTTCACGAATGGCTGCCGAAACGCCCCATATCATCCCTCCCAAAAGCTGAGATTTGGCTGTTTTAGGATTAAGAATACGGCCAGCGGAGAACACACCGAGCATACGTCGAATCCGGACTTCGCCTGTTAAAGAATGAACGCCGACCTCGATAAAGTGGGCACCGTATGTGTGACGCGACTTTGCTTCCCAGTCTGCGGTGTTGGCAGAAGATGCAATTGTGCCTGTTGCCATCAGTCCTGAAGGATTTGCCTTCAAAACATCTGCTATAAAATTCGGGCTTGGTGAAACCCCTGCGCGCTCCAGAAGGGAGAGACATGCACGATGCAGGGCTGTCGCCGTGTTTGGTGCACCCCATGATCCTCCCGAACCTCCGCCGGGTGGCAGGCTCGAATGTGCCAAGGTAACGTCAATGTCCTCAACCTGCTGCCCAAGAAGTTCGGCAGCGATCTGGGCAAGAATCGTGTAGCTGCCCGTGCCGATGTCGGTCAGGTCTGACCTGACCTCTATCCTGCCGTTTGGCCTTATGGCGACCTCGACTTCTGCTGACCCCTGAAAGTGAAAGCGAATGGCCGAAGCGACGCCCATTCCAATCAGCCACTGGCCATCACGCCGCTCACCCGGTTTCGCGCCACGCTCCGACCAACCAAACCGTTCCGCGCCGGTACGGAGACATTCGCCAAGGTCGCGCCCGGTCAGTGGGACGCCCGTCTCCGGATCGGATGTCGTATCGTTCAGAACGCGCAATTCGACCGGATCGATCGACAGTTTTTCGGCAAGCTCGTCCATCGCTATTTCAACAGCGAGCAAACCTGTCATTTCGCCGGGCGCGCGAACAGCCTCGCCGTTCGGCAGGTCGAGATGAAACGATTGATGACGTGTCAAGCGATGAGGAGCAGCATAGAGAGATCGTGTCACGGTGGCGGTCTGCTCGACAAACGGATCGTTACGATTGGAGTAAATCAGGGCCTCATGGCCTATTGCCGCGAGGCGACCATCGGCGCTCGCACCCAGCCGAACCCGTTGCTGTTGCCATGGGCGAAGACCTGTGAGGCCGAACATCTGTTGCCGGGTCAACGAAACCTTCACCGGGTGTCCTGACATTTTGGCGGCAACGGCAGCACCCATCAGGTCAGCGTGTACGGCAAGTTTCGAACCAAACCCACCCCCGACGAACGGCGCGGAGATGACCAGCCGCTCTTTCGACAATCCGAAAGCAGCCTCCAGGGATGTCTGAATATTGGTTATCGTCTGATGACTGGTGACGAGATTGAGAGTCTCGCCGTCCCACCACGCCAGCGTCGCATGCGGCTCCATGGGTTGCGACAGTTGCATCGCGGTTTCAAAGCTCGCATCGACCTGTACAGTGGACCCTGCGAAGCCGGTGTCGAAATCACCAACTCTGGTCGTGCCGACAAAGCCGGCCGCAGCCATTTCCTCATCGACAATTTCGCTCTCTGGAGAGTAGGCGAAATTCCCTTGGCCAGGCTTATACAAGGGCTTTACGGCGCGGGCCGCATCTCTCGCCTGTTCGAAGGTGTCTGCAACCACCAGAGCGACGGGTTCACCATAATGGTTTATCGTGGTGCTCGAAAGGATGGGCCGTGCCCGGGTCGTAAAATTGGCGTTTGATGTATCCAGCTTACCCTGTGGTATACAGTTTTTATAGGTGATGATCCGGCGAACCCCTTCCATCTTTTCAGCCGCCGTCACGTCAATGTCCAGGATTTCGCCTTGTCCTATGCTGGAAGTCGCAAAGACGCCAACCAAAGCCTTTAGGGCCGGGGCGTGCTCATAAGCGTAAGTTGCAGCGCCTGTTACCTTTTTTACGCCGTCCAATCGGCTGACGGGTTTGCCGACGATGCGCGTGTCCGTGCTATCAGTATCGAGACGGATCATTATTTCTGCTCCTGTGCATCAATCAAGGCGGAGTGCAGAGCACGCTGCGCCAGCTCAATCTTGTATCTGTTATGCTCCGTTGGATTTGCCCCTTCGAGAGCCGCGGACGCGGCGTCCCGGGCGACATCTTCAGGGCGGCCGAACCCTTGGTTTTCGGCGGCTTCTACACGCCATGGCTTTGCAGCCAGGCCGCCGAATGCCAGGCGTTCGATGGCAACTTCTTTGCCGTTGATCTGCGCGATCAGTGCGACGGATACGGTCGCAAATGCGTAACTGGCTCGCTCGCGTACCTTGCGATAGACGTGTTTGCCGCCGATGGGGGCGGGAAGCTCGACTTTGGTTATGATCTCCCTGGCCTTCAGATTTGTCTCAATATGTGGTGTCTCATCGGGCAGTCTGTGAAACTCGCTGATCGCAATTTTGCGTTCGCCGTCTGGTCCCGTCACGACGACTGACGCATCCAGCGCGCGCAAGGCAACGGCCATGTCCGAGGGGTGCGTTGCGATGCATGATGCACTCGTGCCGAGAATGGCAAGGTTGGCTGACAGTCCGTTGATCGCATCACATCCTGAGCCGGGTTCTCTCTTGTTGCAGGCCATGGTCGTGCCGTAGAAATAGGGACAGCGTGTACGCTGCATCAAATTACCTGCTGTCGTCGCTCGATTGCGCAGTTGGCCCGAGGCCCCTGAAACCAGTGCCCGCGTCAGGACACCGTAATCACTCCGTACAGCGGGATGAGAGGCAAGGTCGGCATTACGGACTGTCGCACCGATCCAGAGTCCACCAGCCTCGGTGACCTCAATTCCGTCCAGACCAAGGTGATTGACGTCAATGAGGTGGGGTGGCGTTTCGATCTGAAGCTTCATGAGGTCTAGCAAATTTGTGCCGCCAGCCAGCAATTTTGCGTCTGGATTTGTGCCTAGAAGAGACATGGCATCATCGATTGAACGGGCACGGTGATAGATGAAGTCCCTCATGCGCGTGTTCCTTTTGCATCGAGAATTGCCGCAATGATGTTGGGGTAAGCCGCGCAACGACAGATATTGCCGCTCATCCGCTCACGGATTTCCATCGCGCTTCCATCGGGTGCGGCATTCAGATCCGCCGTGACCGCGCTGGGGAAACCGGCAGCCAGTTCGTTGAGCACTCCAACGGCTGACAATATCTGGCCGGGCGTACAGTAGCCGCACTGGAAGCCATCATGCTCGATGAATGCGCTCTGCATTGGATGCAGACTGTCTGCCGATGCCAGGCCTTCAATCGTGACTATCTCACTGCCGTCGTGCATAGCTGCCAGGCTCAGGCACGAATTGATGCGCCGACCATCCACAATCGCTGTGCAGGCGCCACACTGGCCATGATCGCAACCCTTCTTTGTCCCGGTCAATGCGAGGTGCTCTCGAAGCATATCGAGAAGCGTTGTACGAGGATCAAGCTGGAGATCATGCTTCTGACCGTTGACAGTCAGGCTCACCAAATTCCGGGTTTTTGATGCCGGTTGTGCAGCGTCCGACTCCAAGGGGGTGACAAACGTCATCCATGTTGCCGCCACGCCTGTCCCGACAACTTGATGAAATTGCCGACGAGTAAGGCCGGGTGCCTGGTCCTCAGTATCTGTCACATGTATCTCCCTTCATGATTGCATCCGGCGATTTAAGCCGGCCAACTAAAATGTTGCATATGCATCAAGCACAACTTTTGGTTAGTGCTTGCAATGTTCACCTTCCCGCAATCAACAGTAGTCACCACCCCGAGCCGATCGATAAAATGATTGTCCGGGAAACTTGGCGAATCCTCCGAAATTTCCAACGATGACTTTCACGGACCAGGTCGGTGGCGTAGGTGGCAAACCGTGATGCTGTGTGTGGATCACAGCAAAAATCTAAAGATACCGGGGCGGATGAGAATTCCGTTTTTCCTTCAGGAGCTGTAGAAAACTTTATGAGCGATGAAATTTCCTGGGATGATCAACGCGTTTTTCTGGCTGTTCTGGAGGCTGGCAGCTTTGCAGCGGCCGCGCGTAAACTGGCGGTTTCTCATCCAACGGTTCGGTCCAGAATAGAGGTGCTGGAGAGCGCTCTTGGTGCGGTCTTGTTTGTTCGCTCTACGACGGGCCTAATCCCCACGGAACTGGCAGAAAGCCTTAGAAGACCGGTCACGGCGATGGCCCATGCGTCTCACTCCTTCCGTCGGGAGGCAGCTTCGAGCGGCGGGGTTTCCGGCGTCGTCCGGATGAGCGTACCGGAAATCATGGGTACTGAAGTGCTTCCGAAGATGCTCGCTGATCTAAGGATCGAACATCCAGATCTCCGGATCGAGCTGGTACTGAGCGACGTGTCTGCCGATTTGTTGACACGAGAAGTTGATCTCGCAATTCGCACCTATACTCCAACGCAAGGCGCTCTGGTTGCACGTAAGGCGGCGAATATTCCTCTTGGGCTCTACGCATCCACGTCTTATGTCCACAGACACGGCGTGCCAAAGAACCTTATGGAACTTGGAGATCACGACCTTATCGGTCCAGACCGAAACCGCGCAGATTGGGCTCTCGCGGTGTCTCTTGGTCTGACGTCAACCTCCAGCAACTTCGTCTTCAAGAGCGACAGCCATCCCGCGCAAGTCGCCGCACTTAGACAGGGGATCGGAATTGGAGTGCTGCAGACGCCTCTGGGAGAAACGGATTCCAACTTGATCAGAATATTGCCGGATGTCGATATTCACAAACTTGACGTCTGGATCGTCGCACACGAGAATCTTCTGAAGGTTGGCCGCATCCGAGCCGCATTCGACCATTTCGTGAAGTCGTTTCAGCGTTACCAACTTCTTGGACGGCCAGCATCCAGACCATCCGCCAATCCATTCATTGCGGCAGATATGATAGGTCACGATGCCGCTGCGTCGCTCAGTGTTCCAGAGGATTTGTAAAACTGGGGTTAAGGCAACTGCCGCAGACTATTGATGTGTGTTGCGGGCGGCGTGCCGAAGACCCTCGTATATTCTCTGGAGAATTGCGATGGGCTGCCATAACCAACCTGAAATCCAGCAGTCGCTGCGTCGAGCCCGTCACTGAGCATAAGTCGGCGCGCTTCCTGGAGCCGCAACTGGGTTCTGAATTCCAGTGGGCTCATATTGGTGATCGCTTTAAAGTGGGTATAAAAGGTCGAGCGACTCATCCCGGCGACTTCAGCGGCGGTTTCCACCGGACATTGCTCCCGGTAGTGTTCGCGGATCCACAGGATCGCTCTCGCTATCTGCGTAAGATGCGTGCCCGCATGCGCGATCCGGCGCACGTCATGACCTGAAGCGCCTGTGATAAGCCGATAGAGAATTTCGCGTTTTGCCAGCGGTGCAAGGGCGTCAATGTCCTGAGGAGTGTCTAGTAACTTCAAAAGACGCGTTGCGGCATCAATGATGCCTGGATCAACCTCATTGAGCAGAAGTCCTGCCGGGTTGCGTCCTGACGGTCGCTCGTTCGAAGGATACCGAACCGTCAGGTCAGCCAGTTCAGCGGTATCGAGGTCAAGCTGCATTGAAAGATAAGGTTTTTCCGGAGAAGCCTCTATAACCGCTCCCATGACTGGAAGATCGACCGAAGCGATAAGATAATTGGCGCTGTCATAGACGAAGCTTCTTGTTCCAAGTGTTGCCCGCTTTCGTCCCTGTGCGACGAGGCAAAGTGCCGGTTCATAAATGACAGGCATTGGAAGCGTCGGCGTGGAACAGCGTATCAGCCTCAGACCCGGCAGCTTGGTTTCGAACGTGCCGTCGCATGGAGCATGTCGTTTAATGATTGCTTCGATCTGTTGCCTGTCTGTCATTACCAAAATACTGCCGTTTGCCCTTTATTTGCTAAGATGTCATGACCGCAAGAACCTCACCGGCGGCACGCAGTCCACTGTCCCACGCACCATGAGCCGTGGAGAAGTCCTGAGGATGTGTCGCTTCGCCGGCGAAAAACAACCGGTCTTCCACTGGTTGCGCAAGTAAAATACGCGCTTGCGAGGCACCGGGAACTGCATGGCTGTAGGAGCCGTGTATCCAGTCCATCGCGCACCAGGTGGAGGCGATCAAAGGCTTCAAATGAGATCTGATGCGATTTCCGATGAGCGATGCAAGCTCGTCTGATGCGAATGCAAAAGCATCCATGAGACCTGCGGTCTCCAGACGCGCAGCGCCTTCGCCCCCATAAAAGCCTTCAATCAGCTGTCGACCCATTGGCCTGATATAATAGCTGCCAGTTGACGAGTCGCGAGGGTTGCCCAGCAGATGTGTCTCCGGTTCCAGACCATGGTGACCCTCAAGCCTGATGAACAATTTGTCTGCAAGCCCAAGCGGCAATTGGGTCGCCGCCTGCAAATGGTCATCCACTTCTCGATCAAATGAGATCATCCCTCGCGCGAGCACATTGGTGGATGCCGTGACAATCACCGCGCTTGCCAACAACGCGTTGCGATCTGTCTCGACACGCACACCGTCCCCAGTCAGCGCCACGCGTCGAACTGGCGTCGACAATTGCACGGCGGCATCCGTTGGGAGGCAGCTTGTAATCAGGCTCCCATATCCTTCCTTCACACGCCAGTTATCATCAGTGGCTGCGTCGTCATAAGCGAGAAAATCGCGGATCGAGAGTTGCTCTAAAGGCGCGCCGTTGAGATAAGCGCTGAGCGACTGGCAATATTGGTTCCACTCGCCGTCAGGATCGAGTGCATCCGAAGCCCGGTCCGTCTCAGGGGGATCGCGTCTGATCCGCTCATTGAACGCTTCCCACACTGATCGCGCGGCAGATCGTTCAGCCTTGGAGAAGCCAAGTTCGTGCCATTGGCTCTGCCAGGCGGATATCGTGCGTTCGATGGAAAATCCTGCCTCGCGACCGAGCTGTGAAAACGGATTGCGTTTCGCGGAATGGAGCCAGCCACAACCGAGATCCAGCGGCATTCCGCACAGGCCGATCGTCCATGCGCGCCCACCAATGCGATTGCTGGCTTCGAGAATAACGACAGAACGTCCGGCGCTCGTCAGTTTTCGAGCCGCTGCGATACCGGCCGCTCCCGCACCGATAACAGCAACGTCATAATCCAGCGCCATGATTATTTCTCACGCTTATCCTTCATGTTAAACACCTTTACATGCAGCATCTAGCTCTTTCAACGCGCTCGAAAGCATTGGAGTGTCATGGCGATGACTTTCTTTGAGACCATTATTGCATTGCTGGCGATTGCTATGTTGCTTCTTCAAGTCACGCGGCGAATGCACTTGCCTTATCCCGGCATTCTCGCCGCTGCCGGTGTGGCTGTGGCTCTCCTGCCCGGAGCGCCTACGATCCCCATCGACCCGCCCACGGCACTGGCTCTCTTCATCGCGCCTGTCTTGATCGATTCAGCCTATGATTTTCCCGTGGGCGCGGCGCGCCGAATGCTGCTACCGCTGATCTTCTACGCGATCTTCGCTGTTCTCATTACCACCTGCGTCGTAACGTTGGTCGGCGTTGAAATGGCCGGTCTTCCATTGGCGGTGGCATTCACGCTGGGTGCCATCGTCGCTCCGCCGGATGCAGCGGCAGCAACGGCGGTTCTTTCCAGCCTTCCGGTGTCTAGACGCGTCGACACGCTCCTGAAAGGCGAAAGCCTTTTCAATGATGCGACGGCTCTCTTGCTCTTTGGCGCGGCGCTGACGATGCAAGCACAGGGAGGGATAAATGGCGCAGTCGCGGTTCAACTTGGTCTGGCGGTGCCGGGCGGAATTGTCTTCGGCATCGTCTTCGGGCTTCTGGTATCCCGGCTCAGGCCACTGACGGAGAACACTGTGGGCGGCACTCTGTTACAGTTTGTTTATGCCTTCTCGACCTGGCTCATTGCCGAGCATCTACATCTGTCTGCCGTTCTGGCAACGGTGGCGAGCGCCATGACGATTGCCGCGCTTGAGAAGGTCGATAACTCGCCGCGCATGCGCGTTCATTCCTTCGCAGTCTGGACGACAGTCGTCTTTCTTTTGAATGTGGTCGCTTTTCTTTTGATGGGCCTGCAGGCTCGCCGCATCGTCCAGGCAATGCCATCCGAGCAACTGGAACGCGCCGTGTATTTTGCCGCAGTCGTTGTTGCCGCCGTTATCGTAACGCGTCTTGCTATCGCCTTCCTGCTGCATGCTGCTTCTGCCTTCCCTAACCGGCAGGGGAAGCGTTCGGCACCGTTTACGGCAGGCGAAACCCTATTGGTCGGCTGGTCGGGCATGCGTGGACTGGTCACGCTGGCGACTGCATTTGCGCTACCGGCAGATTTTCCCGAGCGTGATTTGCTGGTGCTCACAGCCTTCGCTGTGGTCCTCTCAACACTTGTCATTCAGGGCGCAACCTTGGCACCGATGATTTCCCTTCTTAAGCTTGGCAGGGAGAAGGAGGCCCGAGAGGAACTCGAAACTGCCCGAAGGTCGCTGGCGGAAGCGGCATTCCGTCGCTTGGAGAATGAAAAGGGGCCAGAGGCAGAAGCCATTCGCGCTATTTATCTCGAGCACCGGAAAGCAACGCCAGATTTGCTAGAGGGTTCGCCGTTGTCGAGACGGCGAAAAATGATCAAAGCTGCGATCATCGCGCAACGAGAGCACCTTGCCGAGTTGCACAAGACGGACCAGATCGGCCCAACGCAATATCTTGAATTGCAAGAAGACCTTGACTGGAAACAGCTTTCTGTAGGCTCTGACGAAAGCAAACGCATCATGGAAGGATGATACGTTTGCTGCGTTATGTCGTCCTGAGAGGCCCGTACGTGTTCTTGTAGCTCAAAGGTCCGAGTAGCGGCATGAGAAGATTTCGGACAGGTGCTGGCAACCGAGATACTTTGGCGGCACGGTCTGTCATGGCTTGCACGTGCCGCACTCGATCGCGTCTTTGACGCGTAAACTGTTCTCCCAGGCTTTGCGGATCGGCATTGCCTGATATGAGATCCGCAAGCACGATACTATCTTCCAGTGCCAAGGCCGCACCCTGCGCCCAAACGGGAGCAGTCGCATGCGCAGCATCGCCGATGAGGATCGCCCGGTTGCAACTCCAATCCGAAAGGCGGATTTCGTGCAAAGGTGATGTGAACAGTCGATCCGGCGTCGACAGTGCTTCTTCGACGGCCCGCCGCGGTTCGCTAGCGAAGCCGGCCATATGCTGCAGCAAAATCCTGGGATCTTGGGCAGAACTCTTATCATGTGTGACAGTCGCCCAGCCATAAACTTCATCAGGCCCGAGCGGAATGAGCAACACGATCGCGTGCTGTCCCATCCACACGGTCCAGCAATCTACGCCAGGGTTAGGGCCGATGAACCGCCAGCTCCTTTGTGCCAGTTGCGAGAATGAGGCTGAACCCCCTTGAAAACATAACTTGCGAACAATGGAGTGAACGCCATCTGCTCCTACAAGGTAACTGGCTTCGAGCCTTTGACCGTCCGATGTTGTGACTGTCGCGGAGTTGCCGGAGGCAGTCGCTGATGTAACGGCGCTTTGATAACGGGTCAGATATGCCGGAACGTCTTTCATCAACAGCGCGGCTAGGTCTGACCGTCGCATGCAGCGTGGGGCATTATCAGATCCCCAGAAGTCGACTTCGTCTACTTTGAAGAGCAGGCGTCCGCCGGAAGATCGATACTCGCGACGCGTAATGGGATTTCCAACCTGCTTCAGGTCATTCCCGAGACCAAGCCTGTTGAGCGCAGCGATAGCGTTGCCGGGAAGATTAATGGCTAGTCCGGAGTCGACCAGATCCATACGGCGTTCAAGCGCTACGACTTTGATATCGCGCCGATACAGTTCACGGGTCAGTGCGAGCCCGGCAATGCCAGCACCGACGACGATTACGTCAAACGGATCCGGCGCGTCATTTTCATTTTTCATCATGGTATCGATCTTTTTATCGTCAGTCCGGTTCGAACACTGGTTGAAGGTTGGTAATGAGGTTCGATCAAGATGTCGAAATCACGATTTCAATCAGGTTCGGTCGACCCGATGACAGGCCCTCTTGGATTGCCGGCTGAATTTCATCTGCTCGAGACACCCGGCGGGCAGTGATGCCGAAAGCCGTCGCAAGGGCTTGAAAGTCTATGTATGGCGTATCAAGCTCCATGCCTGCAATCGTGGAATTTCCTCCTGTCTCATAGCCTTGAGCGACAGAGTATCGTTTGAGAATATTGTATTCCGCGTTGTTCATAATGACGAATGTGACGGGCACGCCCAGTCTGGCTGCAGTCCACAGAGCCTGTGGCGCATAGAGAGCCGAACCGTCTCCCAGGAGGGCAACGACAGGCGAGCCGGGCGATCCCAGAGCCGCTCCCACGGCGGCTGGAAGACCCCATCCGAGAATGGCACTTCGCATGAACAAGTATCGGCGCACATTGATTTTTTCGAGAAACGACCTCACGTGCAGCATGGTCGCTGGCGCTTCATCGACGACGATCACGTCCGTGTTCAGCGCGTTTAACACCTCGCCAGCGGCCACGAAGGGACTGATCGGCGTTCGTTGCTTTTGCTCTTCAAGCTGTGCCTCCAGACAAGACAATCGCACTTCTCTCTCGGCCGAAGCAAGCGATCGGTGGGCTGCACGGGCTTGCTCATGATGGCCGTTTGCATCGACAAGCAGAAGACCGAGAGCGTGCAGCGATGTTTTCAGGTTACCGACACATGCAAGTTCCGTCGGGTACGTGCGACCCGCCTCGTTTCCATCATGGGTGATCTGATAGAGACGGCAGCGCTGCGGCAGGGCCGGACCATCGCTGTAGAGATAGGATATGAACGGATTGTCGCCGATAACAAAAACGGCGTCTAGGTCGGAGAGCACGGAGCGCATTTCCGAAGCCTTCGTTGGAAGGTTGCCCTTCCATAGGGGGTGTGAGGCAGGAAATGACATTCCACCTGGCCATGACGGGCCATGGACTCGCGCGCCAAGAAGATCGACGACGTTGACAAGTTCCGCGATCGCGTCACCGGCATTCACTTCGTCTGTCGCAATAATCCCCAGGCGTTCCGGCTGTATCTCCATCAAAGCAAGAGCCAGATCTTTCAAGCCACCGGCAGCCGCGGTTCGGTTTACGGTGGAAGGCTTTTCTACAAGATCAGTCGTCTCTCCCGTCAGCACGTCAATAGGTAGAGACAGAAATACGGGGCCAAGAGGCGGCGTCATTGTCGCTTCCAGCCCTCGCCGGAGAAGAGGCGCAATTTGATGCGGATGGAGCACTTCCCGTGCCCATTTCACGACGGGAGCCGCCATCCCGACCGCGTTGCCATAGAGAAGGGGATCGCTGAAGCTGTGTCTGGTATCCTGCTGGCCAACCGTGACGACCATAGGCGTCTTGGCGATTTGAGAATGAAGAAGAGCGCCCATGGCATGCCCGAGGCCACCCGCCGTATGAAGATTGACGAATGCTGCGCTACCACTCGATTTGGCGTATCCGTCCGCCATGGCAACGACCGCCGTTTCTTGAAGCCCAAGAACATATGTCATCTCGGGAAACTGCCGAAGGGCATGCATGATGGGCATTTCTGTCGTTCCAGGGTTGCCAAATATATATTTGACGCCTGAGTCTGAAAGCACCTGTAGAAGGCGCTCTGCACCTGTAGTCATATTCACTCCTGGATAGTCTTCTTTCAGGAGCATGGCCCTGTGGGTTGGCGTCCATGCTCTGACCTGTTGTCACCAAATTTTCTTGGCGATAGATTTTCGGGTATTGGGCGCATCCAATCAGAGAGCATCGTGCGCCCTGTAGGGGTTTTGATCAGTTATCCCATATGGCAGGCTATCCTTTCACAGGCGCCGCTATGCAAGGACGTCTTCCACTCTGATCGGTAATGTGCGGAGCCGACGTCCCGTTGCATGCCAGACCGCATTGCCAATCGCCGCAGCCACGCCTGTCATGACGACCTCGCCGAGACCTTTGATACCAGTGCTGTTGATAAGGGGATCTGGGCGGTCAATGAACTCGACTTCCGTGCGACCGATGTCAGCGTTTACGGGAACGATGTATTCGGCGATATCGGTGTTCAGGAAACCGCCATAACGCGGATCAACTTCAGTTGCTTCCCGTAACGCGGCTCCGATGCCCCAGACAACGCCCCCTTTGACCTGGCTCTCGGCCGTACGCGGGCTTATCACGCGACCGCAATCAGCCACGCTTACGACACGCGCAACGCGTATCCGCCGCGTCGTCGGCTCGACGCGAACTTCAACGAAATGGGCGATGTAACTATAGCTTATGAACTCACCATAGATCGGCCCCCATGGTGCAGGACGTCCGGAGTGAAGCGCTTCGGCGAGTTGTGCGGGCTGTCCCGGCGCGCGCCTTTCGATGCGGACTTCATAGCTGTCCAAGCCCTGTTTTGCGATGGCCGATTGCGGATTGGGTCCGAGCTCCAGAAGAAGCTTTTCGGCTGCTTGCTCAGCCGCTGGAACTGCCGTCGCCGTTCCCCACGAACCTGCGGTTAGATGCTGGGGCGCGCCACGCGTGTCGCCAATGACGGCATCCACCTTGGCAGGATCAATGCCAAGTTTTCGGGCAACTGCATTTGCCAAGGCGGTTCGAATGCCCTGACCCATCTCGTGCACACCGACCGAGACTGAGACGTCGCCATCCCGCGACATTTTCAGTGTTGCCACCGCAGCCGCGGTGGCGGCCTTATAACACCCGCACCCCACGCCCATGCCGATCAGATCACCGTTTTCCGCTTTTATGGAGCCTGGCTTCGGGTTGCGCGATGACCAGCCGAACCGTTGCGCTCCGCGCGTAAGGCATTCGTTGAGGAAACGTGAAGAGAGAGGTAGGCCGGAAACCGGATCTTTGTCCGTATCCAGCGATAGCCTGTACTCCACCGGATCACGTTCGAACCGCGCCGCCATCTCATCGACGGCTGTGTCGAGAGCAAAGGATGCGAAGTGCTCATATGGTGCCCGCATATATCCCGGCGTTTGCACATCCGTCTGCACGATCCTCTGGAAGCCCTTGAAGTTCGGTATCCCGTAGAGCCGTGCCGCTGCGCTCGTATAGTCCAACGGGAAAAGGTCATGCCGTGAGCTTTGGGCATCGACATCGTAGAGAGTCGAGGTAATGCGACCATCCTTATCCGCACCGAGCCGAACCCTATGACGTGATTCAGGACGGAAGCTCGCATTGGTAAAAAGCTGGTCACGGGGAACCACCATTTTGACCGATCCGCCGAGCTCCCGTGCGGCCCATGCCACGAGGGTCGTCTGCATCTGCATGGAATTCTTCTGTCCAAATCCTCCGCCGGTATGTGGAGAAATGACCGTTACGTTCTCCGGAGGAATCCCGAGGCTTTGCGCCACACCGAATTTTATCGCGCCAGCATTTTGCGTGCCTTCATGAATGATGAGCTTGTCATCTTCCCAGGTTGCAACAGTTGCAACCAGCTCTATGGGATTTTGATGTTGAGGGGGGCTGTAGAAGCTCGCGTCGACAACTTCAACAGCGCTTGCTAATGCAGTCACGGCATCTCCGGCGACAGTATCGGCAAAGAGCTGTTGAGGCAGTGGAGACTCTGCCTGCGCGATTGTGTTTGTTCCACTGCTCGAGATTGACGCAGCGAACAGCTCCTTCTCGTACACGACGCGGATCAGAGTGCGTGCATGCAGAGCAACCTCCAGCGTGTCGGCTACCACCATGGCGATCGGCTGGCCACGATGCGCGATCACTTCGCTCGCCAAGGGATTAAGGCTCTGGAAGGCATAGCCACCACTCAGGAGAAAACCAGCGGGCTTCAGGTCCTGATGAACATCCTTGTGCGTGACCACCATCTTCACACGTGCCAGAGCACGGGCCGCTGAAACGTCGATCTCGGAGATCTTGCCCTTGGCAACGGTTGCAACTGCGAAGACGGCATGCAGTTGCCCCTCGCTTCGCATGTCGGCAGCGTAGATCGGAGCGCCCATGACTTTGGCATGTGCATCGACGCGAACGATATTGGGAAACTGCGTGTCTGCCATGTTTCAGATCCTTGTCTTTGCAATCATGAGGGCATCGGCAACGACCCGCGCCCCAAGCTCGGTCTTGAAGGCGTTGTGGCGGGTGGTTGAAGCGCCTGCGAATGCTGCACGACCGGCTGCCTGTGCTGTATCGTCATTCAAGGGACGACCGATGAGTGCTTGTTCTGCGGCTGCCGATCGCCATGGTCGGGTAGCTACGCCTCCCAGCGCGATGCGCACATCCCGAACAATGTCTCCCTCCATTTCTATGCCTGCCGCTGCCGAAACGAGGGCGAAGGCATAGGACTCGCGATCACGGATTTTCACGTAAGTGGACGAGCGGGCGGCTTTCGTCAGCGGTACATGTATCGCTTTGATGAACTCGTCCGGGCGCAGATGGGTCTCCAGATGGGGAGTTTCGCCGGGCTCCCGGTGAAGATCGACAAGATCCAGCTCCCTTACGCCAGATGGACCTGTAATTTCGACCCTCGCGTCGAAAGCGGCCAGTGCCGTTGCGAAGTCACCGGGATAAACGGCTATACATGCATTCGATCCACCGAAAAGCGCGTGGTTTCTATTCAGACCCTCAAGCGCCGCGCAACCAGATGCTGGCTGGCGCTTGTTGCACGCATAAGGTTCACCATGGCGAAAGTAGCTACAGCGGGTTCTTTGGAGCAGATTGCCGCCGAGGGTTGCCATATTTCGCAGCTGCTGCGAGGCTGCCAGCATGAGTGCTTCTCGCAGGGCAGGGGACCGGAGACGAAGCGTTTCGTTCTGCGCAGCCTGGCTCATGCGGAGCAGTGAATCCAGTATCAGCGTGTCGTTTTCGACGCGGATCGGCTGCGGCGCAAGCCCGCTAATATCGACAACCTTCGCAGGATTTTCGACATCCAATTTCATCAAGTCGTAGAGGGTGGTGCCGCCTGCGAGGATGCGTGTTCCCTCATCGCGAAGCGCCTTATTGACATCATCAGCACCGCTCGCCCGAAAATAGGAGAAAGGATGCATGTTCAGCTCTCCATCTTCGTGCGGGCATCTTCGATTGCGCTGACGATGTTTTCATACGCACCGCATCGACAGAGATTGCCGCTCATGAATTCCTTGATTTCCGTGCGAGATCCGGCATGGCCCTCCCGCACACATGCTATCGCAGCCATAATCTGACCCGGTGTACAATAGCCGCACTGCATGGCGTCATGATCGATGAAAGCCTGCTGCATCGCATGCAATTGGCCCTCGCGTGCGATACTTTCGATTGTCTCAACCAAGCGTTTCTCGCATTGCACGACGGGTGTGAGGCAAGATGCGACGCGTGCGCCATCGACGTGAACCGTACAGGCCCCGCACTGGCCATGGTCGCAGCCTTTCTTTGTGCCAAAGAGACCTCTTGTTTCGCGCAGAAAATCCAGCAATGAGGTCCGGGGATCGAGGGTTTCGGCGATCTCCTGACCGTTGACTCTCATTGAAACCGGCACCCGATCAAGATAGTCGATTGTTCCAGTGGCCGGTTGTTGTGCCTCCGCGGTAGAAATCGATCCCCATGTGAATTCCGAAACGCCGAAGCCAACCGCCCCGATCACAACTTCCCTGCGGGTGAAACCAAACTCCTGATTTCCGTCTGCTTCTATATTCTGTGGCACGATGGCTTCTCCTGATGTGTCTTTACGAACTCAGCGAATAATTGCTTGCGATCGTCGTATCTTCAGATCGAACCCGGAACTTCGAGTGGGCATCTGGTGACGATCTCCTCAGGTGACGTCAGGTCATGTGTTCCTCACACCACGACAGAATCTCGTTTGGCTGTCTCTGAAAGTAGGCGTATCCGTCCGAAGAGCCGTTCTTGCCATCGATGCGGACCAGCTTTTTTTGGGGGCAGGGTATGGCGTCGTAAGCAGTCTGGATGTCCTCCGGGTTGCTGCAGCAATCGACAGTTGCCTGATAGAGTAATGCGGGAATAGCCACGCTTTTCGCCCACGGGATTGGGCTGAATTGCGCAATTTTAAAACCGGTATTCAGATAGACCCGGTTATCAAGATCATCGAAACAGCAATGCGGAATTCCTAGCCTCTCGAACGCCCGGTTCAGCACCGCCTCAACGAAAAATGGCTGAGCGCAAATCATAAAACGAACGTCGACAAACACATCTTGTCTGCGCGTCATAGCAAAGAGTGTCGCGTTTGCACCGATACAGCGACTGAACAGTCCTATCGACATATGACGCAAATCGCGGCGGCTGCGGACATAACGTAGCGCTCCGATCACGTCTCGCGATTCATGGCGGCCACCAGAAAAGACGCTGCCATTGACTGCCCCGACTGGCCCGAAATTTCGCAGATCGTAGGCAAGGATATTGTATCCGGCATCGTGCAGAATTTTATAGTCTGCAATGAAATCGCTCTCAGGGCCTTTAGCCGTCCGGCTGCCGAACAAGGGTATCAAATGAGGCGGTAAGTCAGCGCGGTCCAGCCAACGTGGATGGTTGGCGATAATGATCTTTCTGGATCCTGAGGCGGGAATGAACCAACCTTGAAGCGGAAGTCCGTCCTCGGACGGAAACCAAATATGCTCGAATTCAAGTCCACACGCATCCGGATACCGAAGAGTCGGCGCCCGTGGCCATTCAATGAAACTGTCCGCTATTCCCTGAAGAGCATTTTGCAAAGCGTCTTCATCGGGCTTTAGCTGGTGTTGTGCACGGGCCATCATTGAGCTCCAAAGAATATGACTGCGAACTTCCCATCATTATCTGCGACCGTCTGGTCTTCCAGTCTGTTTCTGCCATTTGCCGATCCTGCGAAATCAATTAGCAATATGACGAAAGTCCCCAACTGCTGTGGGTTTAAGGTTGTTGGATTGCGCAAACTTACAATCCGGTCAGTGTTTGCCGCGCACCGGAGAGGCGCTTCTCACGGTCTATCCTGCAGTCGATCTGTAGACGGTCGGGGTCGCTCCAAAATGATTGGTGAAGACCGTTGAGAAATTGCTGGCACGCGTGAACCCGCATCGATAACCGATTTCGGCAACAGGAAGCTGCGACGTCCGCAGCAGCCGTCGCGCCGTCTCCAGTCGCAATTTTTGCAGGTATTTGAACGGTGTCGAACCTGTCACTGCGCGGAACTCACGCAGGAAGTGATGTTTACTCAAACCCGCCTCGGCTGCGATGTCGTGAAGCGTTAGTGGCAAGTCCAATGAGACGGACATGTATTCAACCGCCCGTCTTAGACGACGGTCCGTAAGCTGGTGGCTCGTACGGCCATCATTGTCAGGGTTCCACCACGCGGCATGCTGCGAAAGCAGATGGGCACTCAGAAAACTGACGGTTTGTTCGGCATAAAGGCTTGGCGCACCAGCGGTAAGGGCCCGTGTGAGTGCCAATGTCGTGTGAAAAATCGTTTCGTCGGAGAACACCAATGCATTCAGGTGTCTATCGATGTCGCGAGCACCGATGCGGCGATAATCTTCTGCAACCTCGTCAAGGACCACTTGAGCGAGATAGAGGTGAGCCGTTTCCGCGAAAGGGTCACTTTTTTGAACCTCAAATTGTAGCCGATTGGTCTGGTGTCTGGCCGTGAGACCGCCGCATCCGACCTCGTAAAATGCATGCTGCCATCGTCCATTCGTCAGAACCTTCACGGACGAGCAACCTTTAAGCTTGACCACCAGTGAGATGTCGCCGGTGCTGTGTGTCTCGAAGATGCTCGACTGCCCATACCCTCGCTGGACATCGAGCAACAGGTCGGACCAATCCAGTGTTCTGCTGGACTGCATCAGGCTACATGGCTGGGACTCGGATGAGAGCAAACTCTCTGGATCGAAGCGAGGCTGCCGGGTTTCCATCAGATTCAACTCTTTCGCAGATGTGCCAAATTCCAGGTGTTTGCTTTGCAAAGCACTTGCTGGTTTTTCGGGTTTTCGCTCACCTGCTCAAAGCAGGCCTTTTGCTGCCCGTTCTGTGACAGCGCGTCTTCTGGCAAGCGGCGCCACCATGGCGCTTCTGGCGGCCTCTACCAAAGCTTCGGGTGCCTCGGCAGGCGATCCTGTCTTGAATGGCGGCTTTGGATCATACTCGAGCGCGAGCTGAATCCCCTGTGCAATATCGCTGCCGTAAAGATCCGCGACGACGGTCAAGGCGAAATCTATGCCTGACGTAACCCCGGCGCCAGTGACGCGGTTTCTGTCCCATACGACGCGCTCGTGTACAGGCTCCGCACCCAGCAGCGATAGCTGATCAATCGAAGACCAGTGCGATGTTGCACGATAGCCTTTCAACAGCCCGGCAGCGCCAAGGATCAGTGAGCCTGTGCAGACGGACGTTACGAGTTTTGCGGTGCTCGCAACGCGCTTCAGGAAAGCCAATGTTTCCTGGTCTTCCATCAGATCGACCTGGCCCGGTCCACCGGGCACGCATATGATGTCGATGGGTGGGCATTCGGCAAATGTCGTGGTGGGCACAATCGCCAAATTTGAGTCCGACAAAACGGGTTCACGATTTTTCCAAATGAGATGAACGGTCATATCTGGAGCTCGCGCAAAGACCTCGTAAGGTCCGGTAAGGTCGAGCTGGGTCAATTGCGGGAAAAGAAGAAATCCAACCGAGAGTGCGTTTTTTGTGGTCATGTAAAGAACCTTCCAATAATTCGCGCTTCGTGCATGCGTACGACGCTGGTTCTTAGAGATATCGGGACACACGATTGCCTCGCGCGTCCCGATGCAATTGTTACTTCGCAGCTTTTTTGATCAGGTCTGCAACCGCTTTCGGATGAGAAACCATCACAACGTGGGATGCGTCGGGGATGACAACCGTCTGTTTGGAACCGGCGCGATCAGCCATGAACTTCATGCTCGCTGGTGGAATGTTCTTGTCGCCACTTCCATAGATGAACCATGAGGGAATTGTTTTCCAGGCAGGCTCGCCTGATGGCTCGTCGAGAGCGGCGTTCGTTACAGGTCGCTGCGTTGCGGCCATCAGCGCCGCTTCGTTGCGGGAAACGTCGTGTGCGAACTGCTGATGAAACTTCTTCTGATCGATATAAAGATCCGATCCTCCCCCGGCCAATCCAACAGGCTCGGCCAGAGCCGATGCCAGGGAACTCCCGGGGTACTTGCCGGAAAGTGTTGCGGCTGACTCGCCGGTGTCGGGTGCAAAGGCCGAAACAAATACGAGAGATTTTACATTTGTATGACCTGCGGCCGCTACGGAAATGACCGAGCCGCCGTAGGAATGGCCGACCAGCACCACAGGCGTTTTGATGCTGTCGATAATCGAGGAAAGGTATCCGGCGTCAGATTTCACACCGCGCAAGGGGTTTGCGACGGCCACTGTGCGAAAACCGTCTTTCGTCAAAGACTTGATGACACCATTCCAACTGCCGCCATCGGCGAAAGCGCCGTGAACGAGAACAATGGTCGGTTTGTCGGTGTCTGCTGCCTGAACGGGTGAAGAAAATACAAGGGCAGCGGCGATCCAAGCCAAAGCAATCTTATACATAGTCTCTCCTACGTTTTGGAATCATAGAGTCATGAAAAAGTGAACGTGAAGGCGGACAGTATTCGCGTACGGCGATACCCGTCTTATCGAGGCATATTCATCATACAACAACTGCCGGTATGGTTTCAGCTGGTGTAAGCAATCCTACAGGCGCCGCGACATGCGGTGTTCAGTGACGCCTTTTTAAACCCCGTCAGGATGAGGCTGCATTTCTCTGAAAAGAACTGAGAGAGCGCGACGTGCGAGCGGCAACTTGAATGCGTTGTGTTTCGTCGGCATGGCCCCGTTAAACGCGATATCGGCGACATGATCGGCTGGGTTCGGGCTTGCTGAGATATCGTTTTCTGCCATTTCAACGCGCCACGGTTTGGGGGCCACGCCTCCGAAAGCGACACGGCTCGCCGTGAGCTTCGATCCTTCGAAATGCGCAACCAATGCGATCGACACATTTGCGAATGCGTATGACGCCCGATCTCGAAGCTTGAGATAACGCTGAGTTCCTCCAACAGGCTTCGGAAGCTTCACGGCGGTGATCAGTTCACCTGGCCGCAATCCGGTCTCAATGTGAGGTGTCTGCCCCGGAAGAACATGCAGCTCCGCAATGGGTATTTCCCTTGCGTTACCGTCGGGGTTCAAAGTCTCGACAACCGCATCCAGTGCTCTGAGAGCGACCGCCATATCGGAAGGATGTGTCGCAATACAGGAATCGCTCCCACCAATGACGGCAAGATTACGCGAAAGTCCTTCCAGCGCGGCGCATCCGGACCCTGGCTGCCGCTTGTTGCAAGGAAGATCGGCGGAATAGAAATACATGCATCGTGTGCGTTGGAGCAGATTTCCGCCAACAGTTGCCTTGTTTCGCAATTGGCCCGATGCGCCCGATACCAGAGCGCGCGCTAGAACGGGATAGCCAGTGCGGACGCGCTCGTCGGTGGCGACATCGGTATTGCGAACAAGAGCGCCAATCCGCAATCCGCCTTCTTCCGTATCCTCTATACGTTCAAGACCGACGCGGTTTACATCGATCAGGTGTGGAGGCGCTTCTATATTGAGCTTCATCAAATCGATGAGATTTGTGCCTCCCGCAATATATCTTGCTCCGGGTGTTCGCGCGAACGCCTCGACTGCTTGAGCAGGATTCGACACCCGCTCATAGGTGAAATATTTCATGGTTCCGTCTCCAAAACTTCCCGGATCGCTGCGACGATGTTGGGGTAGGCGGCGCATCGACAGATGTTGCCGCTCATACGCTCACGGATTTCCTCGTCAGAGCCGTCAGGATGGTTGATGTCCTGCGTGACATGGCTCGGGACGCCTCGCTGCAGTTCTTTGAGTGCCCCGACCGCCGAACAGATTTGACCGGGTGTGCAATAGCCGCATTGAAGACCATCGTGCTTCACGAATGCCGCCTGCATCGGATGCAGGTCATTCAAGGAGCCCAGTCCCTCGATCGTCGTAATGTCATCGCCCTCATGCATCACGACGAAGGATAGACAACTGTTTATGCGTCGGCCTCCGACAAGTACGGTGCAGGCTCCGCACTGCCCCTGATCGCAACCCTTCTTTGTGCCGGTCAAACCAACAATATCTCGTAGCGCGTCCAGCAACGTCATTCGAGGATCGACGTGCAGTAGAACGTCGACACCATTCACGGTAAGGCTTACATCCATCTTATCCGATGCAGACTTTGAACCCTGGTTCATGCGGAACCTCACTCATCAGGCCGAATGATGGACGATGCTTCGGGTCCGACAACTGTCGCCCATTCCCGTATGCGCCAGCTGCGTACAAGTCCATTGTTGATGTAGGGGTCTTTCTTGGCGAATTTCTCAACGACGTCGATGCTGTCTGCCTTGAAAAGGATGACGCCGGTATCGAGCGGATCCGTGAGAGCACCCGCAAGAATGAGTTCGCCCCTGTCGACAGCGGCCCAGGCCTTTTCAAGATGAGCGTTCCGAAACTCGGGTCTGCGTGCTTCATAGCTCTCACCGAATTCCATAAAGAGAATATAATGCTTCATTGATCATCCCTCGTAGTTGAGCTTATCGAACTGAATAGGAAGGGCGCGCGCCCGGCAGCCCGTTGCGTCGTAAACGGCATTTGCAATGGCAGCGGCAACGCCGACGATCCCGATCTCACCGGCGCTTTTTGCGCCCAGAACGCCGGTGCCGGGATCGGGGAGCCCAACAAATGCGACATCGATGTCGGGAATGTCGGCGTTTACAGGAACAAGATATTCGCCAAGGTCAGTGTTGATGTATCGGCCGAACCGGTCGTCGATATGCGTTGCTTCCCAAAGTGCCTGACCGATCCCCATCGTGGCCGCCCCTATGATCTGGGATTTCGCCGTCACCGGGCTGAGGACCTGACCGACATCAATTGCGCTGACAAAACGTCGGACCCGAATAGAGCCGAAATCCGGATCGACAACCACCTCGCAAAAATGTGCCGCATTGCTTTCGACGCTCACCGGCAGAGCGCCATCAGGGGAAAAACTTCCAAATCCTTCAATGGATCCGGTGTCGGTTTTCGACAGAGCCCCCAGAAGTTGGTCGTTACCGACATCCGGCGAGGATGATGTGAGAGACCGTAGCTTTGCCTTCAGGTCTTCACACGCCAGCAAAATTGCTCGTCCAACGCTTGCGACGATACGTGACCCCCCGGCTTGCGGGGCGAAGGGCAGGTCGGTATCCCCAAACTGTAGTTCCACGTTTTCGGCTGGTATCCCTAGTGCCTCCGAGACAATCCGCGGCATCACCGTCGTATTTCCCGTGCCAATCTCCGAAAGTCCGGTGGCAATGACGGCATGCCCGGAGGGATAAAGCACAACCCGCGCGGTTGCGGCAGACGCGTATCGTGGGTAACTTCCGCATGCCATTCCATGGCCAATGAGAAGCCGCCCCTCACGTCTACCGCGACGTTCTGCGCCTGCTCGCCAACCAAACCGCGATGCTCCGACCTCGTAGCACTGCTTCAATGCCGTGCTTGACCAGGGTTTACCCGAATCCGGGTCTTCGGACGCGAAGTTTCGCAGGCGAAGATCGACAGGGTCGATCTGCAGTCTGACAGCAAGCTCGTCCATAGCGGTTTCGAGTGCGAACGACCCGGTACTTTTTCCCGGTGCGCGCATGGAGGTGCCAGCGGGGAAATTAAGGTGTACCAATTTCGTCGTGACGGAAACATTGGTACAGGCGTAGCGGCTACGCGTCCTGCCGACACAGCCTTCGACATATTCATCGATCATTCCGCTTTGAACGAAAGCCTCGTGTTTTATGGCCAGAAGCTGGCCTTTCTCATCGGCCCCTAATGTGACGTGCTGAACCAGTTCCGGACGGTGCCCAACACCCGTGAACATCTGCGGTCGGGTCAGAACCAATTTTACGGGTCGCTCTACGAGGCGCGATGCCAGCGCCGCGATATATCCGTGAGGCCAAAGCTGAAGCTTGCAGCCGAAGGCGCCGCCTACAAATTTTGAAACAACCCGCACTTTTTCTTTTTCCAGGCCGAATGCGCTTGCGAGGGCAGCGGCGACGATGTGAGGACCCTGATTGGCGTCATAGACGATCAGTTTTCTATCTTCCCACATGGCAAGCGTTGCGGGCGCTTCTATTGGATTATGATGGGCGGCAGGTGATCTATAAGTCTCGCTTACGATGACAGATGCGGCTTTGAGCGCATCATCCACGTTGCCCCGCTGGGACGTCGCCGGTTCACCGCCTGGAATTTGTCCGGTCTGCGGTTCGCGTGCTTGGTGCGCATGCGCCTCCAACCCCACCTGGAGATGATCTTCAAAATATTCGATCTTGAGCGCGTGTGCGGCATAGACTGCGTTTTCAAGCGAATCTGCGATGACGGCTGCGACTGGCTGGCCTGCATAGCGAATGGTCGAATCCGCCAGCGTGAGGCTTGCGCCATGATCTGGTCGGCGCAGTATTTCTTCAGGCGTCGTTGGCCAAGTGGGTGCAGCATCACCGCGCAGTTCCGCTGCGTTCAGATGTGAGACAACACCCAGGACACCTTGGCATTGCATTGCAGTGTCGAGATCAATTGAGACGACGCGTCCGCGGGCGATCGGGCTACATACGAGGGCGGCATGGGTGAGATTGTCCACCTTGTGGTCGGCGGTATATTTTGCCGCACCGACCACTTTGAAAGGCGCATCAGTGCGTACCAATGACGAGAAGTGCGGCGCTGCTGAACTCTCGGGTAACGATGCGTGCGAAAAGATTGATCCCATCCAATAACTCCGTAGTTCGCTCCGTCGGCATGCGGATCGAAGGTCTTGCCGTGCGGGGATAGAAATAGCTCAACGGCTTGGAATGTTTCGCGCCAATTTGTCGCTGCAACGCGGACAGAAAGGCGAGAAAGATTGCGGACGGCCAGTATCGAAGCACCAAACATGGGACGCTTGGTGCGTCGCGTTTTCGCGCCGCCTCGCCCTAGCAAGTGGCATGGACAGTCTTGGCCAACAGGGGGCGGTCGTGCCCTGTGGCAGCGGAATGAGACGTTCTTGGTGCTGGTCCGGCTCACTTAGCGGCTGGCCGCTTTAAGCGCGACAGCGCAAACTGCTTAAAAGCCTCGACTGCTGGAGATTTGTATTCATCGACAGACGTGTAAATGAAAGCGGGCCAGTAAAAATGGTTCCACTCCGGCATCACCTCTACCAATTCCCCTTTGAGAATGAGTTCTTTCGCAACGAAGTCGAGCAGGCGAACGATGCCGTAACCCTTCAGAGCCGCCGCGACAAGCGACGGCGCATCATTCAGGGTTAGGCCACAATCTGGGGAAATCGACTGCCGTTCCCCTGTCGCATTGACAAAATCCCATGCGTAAGGCTTGCCGGTTGTCGCGTCGATCATACGAATACAGCGATGATTGCCCAGAATGTCGCCAGGAGCAGACGGTCTGCCGAACCGCTCAATATAGGCCGAACTTGCGCAGGTGACCACGCGGCTTGTCAGCAGGAGCTGCTTGTCGAGATCGTTGGATTTGGGCTCTCCGAACCGGATTGCGGCATCGACACCTTCTGAAAGTAGATTGTCGATCCGGTCTCGTACAAACAAATCGACCTTTACCTGAGGGTTGTCCGCGAGAAAATCAGGCAGGATCGGGATCAGGAGATAGGGACCCAACGCACCGTCTGTCGATACGCGCAATCGCCCCCTGACATTCGTTGCCGAAGCGGGTCTTGCAGTCCGTCCCAGTGCCTCGAGCAACGGAGTTGTCTCATCCAGAAAAGTTCGTCCCTGATCGGTCAGTTTGATCGCGCGTGAGTTGCGGTCGAACAGCCGCATGCCGGTTCGGTCTTCGAGCCGGCCGATCGCTTTTCCAATCCCCGACCTCGACAAGCCAAGCTGTTCGCCTGCCTTCGCATAGCTGCCTGTTTTGGCAACAGCGACGAACACAGTAATGCCCGCGATTATTCTGCCGTCGAATATCAAGGGCGTCCTCCGTTTGCAGGGTCATGGTTCGGAAAGAAAATAAGCGGTAACGGTCAGACGCACATGCTCATTTAAGTTTCAGACGCTGTAGATTTTTTTCCTAGCTGATTTGCTAGAACGCGAACCGTAAATGTCTGGCCGCCTGCGACTTTTGGTCAGTGAGAATGCTGCGTGTCAAACTTCCGCTGGCAGTCTTCTATGGTGTCGATGTTGGCCAAAGTCCACTGAAAGAGCGTCGAAAAGGGCTCTTTCAGTGACTGACCAAGCGGACTCAAGGCATATTCTACACCAAGCACGCGTCCGGGCAAAACCCGACGCGTGATCATGCCATCGCGTTCCAGCTTGCGTAACGTCTGTGTCAAAACCCTTTGTGTGACGCCGTCCAACTGCCGCTTGATGGCGTTGAAGCGTTTCGGCTCGTTTGAAACCTCCAGCACCATCATCGACCATTTATCAGCAATTTGATCAAGAATCACGCGGCTTGGACAGTCCGCTCGATAAACAATCTCTACGTTGCTAATCGGTATTCTCCATCATCCTAGGTATGTTTCAAGTGCGTAATTGACGACTAATATAACGAATACCATCTTGTATCGAGCAGGCAAGTCCGCTGCGCGGGCTCATTTTCAGTACAGCCAGGGATGGAAAAATGAAGTTAGAACGTCTCAATTTGTTCTCTGAAAAAGGTGTGGCAACGATCACGATTCACAATCCACCGGTGAACGTTCTCGATGTCGCGTTGATGAAAGAACTGCGCCATGTGCTTTTGACGATGCGCGATCGCTCCGACATTCGCGTGCTGGTGTTCGAGAGCGCCAATCCTGATTTTTTCATTGCGCATGTCGATATGACACTCATCGATGAGCCGCATGCATTCGACGATATTGCTCGCGAAGCACCCGAAGGACTGAATCCATTCCAGGCGCTTGGTGAGTTGATCCGGGAACAGCCTCAGGTCACCATCGTAAAGCTCGCAGGAATAGCGCGGGGCGGCGGCGCGGAATTCGTTACTGCCGCCGATATGGTATTTGCGGCGGAAGGCAAGGCGGGTCTCGCGCAATGCGAGGCGCTCATGGGTATCATTCCAGGAGGCGGCGGCACACAGTATCTGGCAAGCTGCATGACAAGGGCTCGCGCGCTTGAAATTATTCTTGGAGCAGATCTGATTGATGCCGAAACCGCAGAAAGGTATGGCTGGATAAACCGAGCCATACCTTTGGAGCAGCTAGACAGCTTTATCAGTCGGTTGGCGAACAATATCGCGGCCTTGCCCAAAGGTGTGATTGCTGCTGCGAAGTTGGCAATGCCTGTGCCTGATCTTGGTGCTGGCTTCCTTCGGGAGCACGAGGCCTGGGCAGGTCTGTTCGCAAAGCCTGCGGCTGCAACGCTCATTCGGGGTGGCCTCGCAGCCGGGGCGCAAACACGTGATGGGGAGCTAGATTTGGAGGCGTTGCTCAGAGGTCTCAATGGCTATAGCTCTGTTGATGCGACCGTCCGTAACAATTGACAGGCAACTGGAAGCCAGTTCGAAGGCGGACATTTTAGAGCTTGATTCCATGATGCCGCGTTTGTTTGTTTATCCCTTGCCACGACCCGCCTGATGTCATTTGTGGTAACGGCCATTTTTCCGGAGGAGATTTGGAATGTTGGAAATGCCTGATTCTGCCTTGCAGCAAGCTCCCATGCGGGCGTCGACAACCGACGATCCTCAGAAACTCCTACTTTTCGCCATCGAGTCATCGACTGTGGGACCTGTGGCGCTCGCTACGCTTGTCGAAATTCGCGGCGGCGCAGCGAGAAGTCTCGGCTCTAACCTTGTGGTGACGGCTGACGGACGCTTCTATGGTTACGTATCTGGCGGGTGCGTAGAATCGGCGATCGCAGCTGAAGCCTTACTCGCTATAGCCGAGGGGCGTGATCGTGTGGTCAAATTCGGGGATGGTTCGCCGTTCCTGGATATTGTTTTGCCGTGTGGAGGCGGAATCACGGTCGCTATCCATCTTTTACGGGACCGGCGCACTCTGCACACTCTCCTGAACCGTCTTGAAGGCAGGACTCCCGTTTCCCTGTGCTACTCGCCGCGTGCTCAAGCACTTCGACTAACAGAAGAGGTTGAACGGTCCGGGTGGATTACAGATGAGTTCTCGACCGCTTATCGCCCGCGGACCCGGGTCGTCGTTTTCGGTCAAACGGGCGAGTCTCAAGCGGTTGCTCGACTGGCAGAAGCTTCTTCCTATGATGTCGTTCAACTCGTCTGTTCTGCAGACGCCGCAAGAAATAAAGAAATTATAGACCGCTTTACAGCAGTCGTCCTCGTCCATCACGACCTCGACGCCGAGGCGCCTGTGCTTGAGCAGGCCCTTCATTCCGAGGCTTTTTATATCGGAGCACTCGGGAGCAGTCGCACGCATAAAAGGCGGGTCGATTATCTGACGGGGCGAGGTTTCGGACCGGGGGACATTCAAAGAATCAAAGCACCCATCGGCATATTTGGTCCCACGCGTGATTCTATCTCACTTTCGCTGTCCATTCTGGCCGATATCGCGGCAACTCGTCTTACGATTTTCGGATAACGTAGTGCGCCGCTCTCGAAATGAGGTCTTGCGAGGAAGCCGAAGCTCTGGCCGATCCCCAGTCCCGATAGCAGCGCGTTTAGGTGTGCGGTGCTCTCGTTGACCGAAATGCCGATGGAGATCGGAAGATAACCGCTCCGCTCATCGCCGCGGTGGGACTGCAGAGGAAACCTCTTTCCAGATGACGCGGAGAAGTAGCTGACGATCCGATGAGCCCGTATATCTTCCGGCTGTTCCGGTAATCGCAGTCCCTCCAGATAGGCAGGCGATGCACATATGACGTAATCCAGTTCGCACAGCTTGCGCGCCTTCATAGAAGAGTCAATCAGCGCTCCACCGCGGATGACGCAATCGATTCCCTCACTGATGAGATCGGCAGCGCGATCGCTGACGCCGAGCATGAGCTCGATGTCCGGGTATTTGTGCTGGAAGTCTGAGAGCGCAGGAATGAGGATCTGATTTGCCAGTACGGAGCCGATGTCCACGCGCAGCTTTCCCTTGGGCGCTCCGTGAGCCGCTAACGGTGCCGTCCATGTCTTCAAGGTCGGCAAGGAGCTTCAGCGCTCGCTCATGATAGGAGACGCCCTCGGTGGTCATCGTGACAGACCGCGTGGTGCGCTCCACCAGCTTTGTCCCCAGATGCGCCTCGAGATCCTGTACTAGCTTGCTGACGGAGGACCGGGGCAAGTTCATCATATCGGCCGCCTTGGCGAAAGAGCCAGCTTCTGCGACCCTGACGAAAGTACGTATGGCGAGAATTTGATCCACAGGAAACCCGGCGGGCAGTTGGAGGTATTTTCATCTATACCTCGTCAGCGAGGAGCAAATACAGATTTTTGCAAAAGGGGAATAAATTTGCACCATTCGATGGGACGTTGAAGTCAATTAGATGTCTGACTCCGTTCAACTCCACGCCATTTGCACGGCCCCAATGGTCGCAACATACGTCGCTACGCCGTGAGTACATCCCGTTACTCTTTTTCAAAAACCGCCGTTGACGCTCGCAAGTAATGTTACCTTCAAGTCTACGAAGATGTCAGTCGGGCATCGGCGATGTTCCATTGTCTTCGGAGATCGGGACGACAACAAAATTTATATGGTAACCTGTCCATTGTCACCCGGAATACCAGAAACAATGCCTAATCTCTTGCCATGCGACTGTAGGATGGCACGCAGGTATGAGATTATTGGTGAAAGAGACGGTTCGCTGATAACCAACGTTCGATGGCGCCACTCACGGCTTCTGGCTGCTCAACCATTAGCATGTGTCCCGCCTTGATGATTTCCTCAGTCAGATCAGCGCAGTCGCTTCTCATCGGATCAGCAAAATGGCCGCTTACGGTCTGACAGACAGCGTCCCACTCACCGTGAAGGAACAGCGCGGGCAGCGAAATTCGTCCGAAGTGTGGTGCCTCTTCGGCGAAAATCATATTTGCCGTGTCATTCATATACCAGGCATTCGCACCGGAAAATCCGGTGGCAGTGAACGCGGAAACAAAAGCCGAAAATTCGTAATCTGTCAGGATCGACGACGACGGATCGGGAGGCGGAAGCGGCTCTGAGAACCAGCCGCCCCTGGAGCGGACGTCGGCAGTGATCGCGGGCTTTCCGAAAGCCTCCTTCCGTGATGGTTTATACAGCGCCGAAAGGGTCCGGGCGACGTCTGCGTCCATTTGCGCAGCTGCTTTGCCAAACTGCTCACGGTAGAACAGCCAGTAGTCCCATTGCCCGACCGGATAACGAGCCCGCGGATAAATGTCACGGTCGACGAGACTGACAAGATTGGCAAATGCATGACCTCGTGCCATGTATGGGACAGAGAGACCGACGACGCCGCGGCAGCGGTACTCGTGATGGCTCGCCATGCTCCATGCAATCGGCGCGCCCCAATCGTGTCCTACCCATATGGCTGGCGCTCCACCGAGATTATCATGAAGCTCGACCATGTCGATGACGATCTCTCGTATCGTGTAGCTGCAGATATCTGTCGGCACGGACGAGCGGCCATAGCCACGCATGTCGGGCGCGACCGTGCGCCAGCCAAGGCGCGCAAAATGTTCGAGCTGCCGATGCCAGATTACTCCGAGTTCCGGCCAGCCGTGGAGGAAAAAGATCAATGGGCCATCGACCGGACCCGATTCGATCCAGGCTGTGCGATGTCGCGCGGTTATATGAGAGCTCGTCCGGAAGCTTTTAGGGTCTTGCATTGGCTAATCTCCACTTCATTGGGGCGGCGGTAAGAATCGCCGATCAGTGCGGGTTGGGCATCCGCGTCAATGCAACCAGTCGCCAGTCCGCCAATGCCGCGAGCCGATGAGGCTCAGCGTCACGATGATATTCTTTGCTGTCCACCATGTGTCTGAATGTCGCGAAGTCCGGGTATCGAATGAGTGCAATATCGTCCCAAAGCTCGTCGGCCGGCGCGACAAGCAGGCTGCCGACCTTTCCGATCCAGAATGGCTCAATTCCATATCCCTCCGTGGCATTGGCGAAGGCAGGTATGTAGCGTGTGAAATAAGCTTCCCGGCCGGTACACGGTGCATATGTCTCGTCGCTTTCATAAATCGCTTCGTTCCTGTAGCGCAGCAGATTGAGCATAAAGATTGGCTCGGCTGCGGGAAGTTGGCTTTCTGCCCTGTCAAGTATTGCTAGCAGATTGTCGGTCGCAGTCATGACGATAACTCCTTTTTGAGACATAATCCTTTTGCCCGGTGGCCTTCGAGATATCGCGATATTGCAAGGCATTGTAGTAATGGAAATGTCATTGCTATAATGCCACCATGGCAACACCAAGCGCACAAAGCAGCCTTCTGAACCTTTTACAGTTCGTCCGGATTGTAGATGCGGGATCATTCGCGGAGGCGGCAAGGCGTGCCGGGACGTCTACGTCCGCAATGTCGAAAGCCGTAAGCAGGTTTGAGGCGCTTCACGGCGTAAAGCTGCTGCATCGAACAACCCATTCCATCTCGCTGACGCACGACGGCGAAAAGCTACTCGATGGTGCGCGCAACCTGTTAAGGCAGGCCGAACGACTTGAGGCATACATCGGAGAAACCGCAGCAGGCAGCTCTGCAGGACGGGTCCGGCTTGCCGCTCCCGGACCATTTTTAAGAGCCTGCATCGCACCCATGCTTCCAGCTATATTGAAGGCGAACCCGAACCTTGAACTTGAGATCAAGGTTGATGATACTGGTCTAGACCTTGCCGCAGAGGGGATTGATGTTGCCATCCGCTTTGGAGACCTCTCTGGACAGCCGGGGCTGATCGCAAAGCGCTTGGGGGCGTTTCCATATATTATTGCTGCAACACCAAAATATCTCGAGTTCATGGGCAGGCCTAAATCACCTGCCGATCTCGAAAGTCACCATCAGATCGGATATCGCGATGCGTCAAACGGGCAACTGTCACCGTGGCTGTTTTGCGACAATTCCGGAACAGGCGCTGTGACAAGGATGGTTCCGCGAAACCGGTTTGTGGTTGAGGACATGACCGTCGCCTGGGCTATGACGCTAAGAGGGCTTGGGGTGAGCTGGTTGCCGGCTTGGTGTGGCTCTAAGGACATCAGTTCGGGTCGCGCAGTTGAGGTTTTGAAAGATTGGCGTTTACCGGAGACGCCTGTCTACGCAGTACAATTGGACCGCAAGCAGGTACCGCAGAGAACACGAGATCTGATCGACTTGCTAGCTCTGCGGGCGAAGAGCTGGGATTACTCATGACATCATAAACATTTTAAATGGCTTAAAGCGTAAGGGTACAGGTCGGCGGTTCGATTCCATCAAGGCGTAAGATTGTTCATTCGGGACAGGTCCAGCAAGGCGGACTTGTTCTCGGGCTGAAGCTTCGGATGCTGCAGGCTAGCACTACCACTAGCGCAGGATGACTATCCGCATCAACGTCGTCAGCCCATGTCCGATCAGAACCCAGTCCCTTCAGGACTTTTTGGAACGGGCAACAGGATGCGATTCTCAATCTCGCGGCAGCCGACCGGCAACCTCTCCTTTGACGCCGCCGTAGACGATCCGCAGGCCGGTCGATTGCTTGTCGTAGAATGGTGGGAAGATCAGGCGTCGTTCAGTGCCCATCTGGAGGCGGTCGACACAGCGGCGTTCGTCATCGGATGGCGACGTCGCATGCGGGGTAACATTGAAAAATATAACGCATCGAATGTACGTGGCATTTCACTCGCAAATCTGAAGCATACTTTACGGCGCTGAGGTTTCTTCGCTTGTGGACAGAGCCGCTAGACAGTCAGCCTCGAAAACCGGCCGACCTTGCAGGTGCGCTGTGAGAAAACATTTCGCCGCCATGGAACAGAAACTCCCGCCGAACATTGACAGCGTGTTGTCTTAAAGACGTCAGGTTGTCATGACTAATGCAAACGCACAGAAGAATGTTCGCGAGCTCGTCCTCGCCGTGTTCGAGACGAATGGTCGATTGGTGGATGCCGGCAATGCGCTCGTCCAACCTCTGGGGCTGACCACTGCTTGGTGGCAGGTTCTTGGTGCGCTCGGCTATTCCCAAGTGCCGCTGCCCGTGGCCCATATCGCCCGCAACATGGGATTGACGCGGCAGGCGGTTCAGCGTGTGACGGACCTGCTCGTCGAGCGGGGCTTTGTTCGCTTTGAGGCCAACCCGCATCACCGACGCGCAAAACTTGTCGTCTTGACCTCTGCCGGTCGCGCGGCCCTCAGCCAAGCTGAATTGGCGGTGCTTCCACTCGATCGACGGATCTTCGATCGGATCGGAAGCGAGCGTCTCGCAACGGCCATGGCGGTCCTGAGGGACCTGAATGATGTCATAGAGGAAACCTTATGGGCGGCGGCTGCCGACCCATCCATCCCACAGAAAGAGGAATCAAATGGACATGGCACCCAAGCCTGACGGTTTCGACACCGAAGTCATCATCATCGGCGCCGGACCGATCGGGCTCACCACAGCCTGTGCCCTTGCCCATCACGGCATCGGATTCCGTATATTCGAGCAGAGACGGCACCCGAAGCCAAACTCGCGTGCCAACAATCTGTGGGCGCGCCCGCAAGAATTGTTGGCCAGCATCGGCATCCGCGACGCGCTTGCCGAAAAGTCCTACCGCATCAACCAGGTAAACACGCTTCTAAACGGACGTCCGGTGAACCCGGTGGTGATCGCCGACGTACCAAGCCCTTATGGACCTGCTCTCTACAGCGGCCAGGATGTAATCGAGACAGCGCTTTCGGAACAGATCGAAATTGCAGGTGGTACGGTTGAGCGCGGCCGCAAGGTCGTTGCTTTCGAGCAGGATTCTGATGGTGTCGTCGTGACGATAGGGACCGTCAGCGAAGATGATGACCATCACGGGGAGGGGCCGACCGAGCAATTGCGATGCCGCTACCTGATCGGCGCCGATGGCCATTCCGGCTTCGTGCGCAAGGAACTGGGGTTCGACTTTGAACTGGAGAAACTGCCTCATGTGATCAACCGTCAGCTCGATGCCAAGCTGAGTTGGCGCCGGTCGACGGACTTCGACCACCTGTGGTTCTTCTACTATAAGCGCGGCTTTTGCGGCGTGCTTCCGGTCTGGGAGGGCTACCATCGTCTTTTCTTCCTGTCCGACGACACGGATATTCCCGACCGCGACCCGACGCTCGAGGAAATGCAGACGATAGCCCGGGAGGTGACAGGGGACGGGTCTCTGACCCTCACCGACCCGATCTGGCTGACCCACAGCCGTTTCCAGCATGGCGCTGCAGAGCACTACGCACAGGGGCGGGTGTTCCTCGTCGGCGACGCCGGCCACGAGTCGCTGCCTGCTGGCGGGCAGGGCATGAATTCCGGCCTCCACGATGCGGTGGGCATCGCCTGGCGGCTGGCCATGGCGTTGAACAGTAGCGCCGCGCCGATCCTGCTGGACTCGTACGGTGCCGAACGCGGTGGCGAGCATCGCCGGCTCGACGATCAGCAGGTCCGCGGCTTCGAGAATAGTGTTTATCGCGGAGCCGTGAAGGACGCGGCCTTCGATCTCGCCGCGCGCTTCCTGCCGGATATAGGCGCACTGATCCAAGGTACCGCCGATCTTCAACAATTGTCCGTGGCGTATCCGGAGAGCCCGCTGAACGATGATCATCTGACCGGTCTCGCGGATTTGGTCGGACAAGCCGCGCCGAAGGCGGGAGATCGGGCACCGGATGCCAAGGTCATTGCGCCGGATGGAACCTCAACAAGTTTGTTCCGGTATCTCTACAACCCCGATGGCAAAAGTTGGGGCTGGGCGCTTCTCGCTTTCGACGGGCGAGACGTAAATGCCATCACTCTACTACGCGCTGCTTACGCTGAGGTGCAGGATTGGCACTTTGTGCGCCCCAGGCTGGTGCTGGGCGCGGCGGTGCCAGCCACAAACGACGCAGTCGCTCTCTCGGATCTGGATAACGAAGCACACGCTGCCTACGGTCTCAGCAGCGCTGCGCTTGTTCTCGTGCGGCCGGACGGACACATCGCTTATCGCGGGACGGCGGATCGACCAGATAAGCTGCGTGCCTACTGCGAGAAGGTCTTCGGCTCTGCGGCTGGATAGGATCGGCGGGGGCATGGGATTGGTCGGGTAGCAGCTTCCCGTTCAGGGAAGCTGTCAATTTTTGCTCTGCAATCCATAGGCTGCAAACTTCAGCGGTGCTGGCATGGAACCGGAAATCACTTCAGCCCCATATCGGTCATTCAACGCCAGCAGTGCTGACGTTCGCTTCTGAGTTTCCAGCCCGATAGCGCTCGCAATCAAAGCGTACCCGGTTCGTATCCGTTCAAGGCGCTCTCGTCCAAAAGCGCTACATCGAATCAGGACGCGCCCGTCGCCACTACCCGCAACTGATGATGCAAGGGATCGGCTCGGGGGTGCTGCTGCAATTCGTTTGGCCGTGCGGTCTCAACGCGATTCCGCCCAAGGGCTTTCGCGCGGTACAGCGCGCCATCGGCGCTTGCAAGCATCCCAGCGAGGTCGTGGCAGTCTGGTGCCGCAAGGCCGATACTGACGGTGGCCTGGGTTTTCAGGCCCTCTGCCCGCGCGGTTGCATTGGCGAACCGGCTTGCGATCGCCAAGCCGCGACTGAGAGCTTGGGAATGGTCGCACCGTGGCAGAAGCGCAGCGAATTCCTCACCGCCCAGCCGGACAATAAGCGCGTCGGGCCCCGCTTCTTCGCGGGCGGTTTCGGCGAACAGTTGCAAAACCTTATCTCCGGTTGGATGTCCATGACGGTCGTTGATCGCCTTGAAGTGGTCGAGGTCGAAGGCGAGCAGTGAGACGGGGTCACCATGCCGCTCCCGGAGGATCCGAGATGCCTGCTCAAAAAAGGCGTGACGGTTTGCAAGCCCGGTCAACTGATCGGTTTGTGACATGCGGAGCAGGTGGAGCTTTTCCTCCTCTCGAATAATCATCAGAAAGGACATTGGCATCGCTACCGAGTACAAGACGGCCTCGTACATCGTCGCCTTCCCGACGATGGAGATAACATCTTGCCCGTACCGTTGAAGGAGAACAGGGGCAATGAACGCTCGGCCAAGGTAGAACACGGCATGGAAGGCCGAGATCGATACTGCGATCGGACGTGAGCGCAATCGCTGGACCGTGCGGCTTCGCAGAAGTATCCATGCTGTCAGGCCGCAGGTCAGCGCGATGGGTATAGACGAGACATGGTTCCAGAAGGCGGCCGGGAAGTGCGTGCCCGCGATCGCCCAGGCGATGGCTAGGATGCTTAACGATGCGACGGACGACCAGAGATACCGGTGACCGTCGAGGCCGGCGATGGCGTTAAGGACCAGAAGGTAGCCCAACATCATTAGGATGTTGATCGCCCCCATGCCGATCGCGCCCGGAAAGTGGCTGCGGTTCATTGCAAGCATGCAGCCGAGAACGAACGCGAGGAGTGCCGCGGCCAGAACACCGAGCACGCGTGCGCGACCTGGATGAGCCTGCCTTTCCCAAAGGAGAAGCGACGCTGACACCAGTAGCGTTCCGACGGTTAAGTACCAAAGGGTTTGTAAATCGATCTGCATTGCTCTGCCTGCCTTACGTCAAAGCCTACAGGGTGTTTTTTATAAGATTCTTTACGTCGCCTCTCATATTGCCGATATGGTTGGCGTAGCGTTAAGCGTGCTGTTGAGTGCCGGCACTGAAGCTGAGGGTGCGTTCCGCAAAAGGGTTTGCCGGCTGATCGAATGCGACGATATTTGAACCGCGAGGTTGTGATCGTGATGGTTGACGTGCCACCCACTACGGCAATTCATTCTACCGACCGGCTCGTCGAGCCGCGCCAACCTCATGAAATGCGCATAGTTGAGGAAGTAGCTGTGGAGGTTGAAGCCATTTCAGACATCCGTGCGGCGACGAAGTCCATTGTCTTAGGTTTGAATATTATCGAACACTACGCTAATGGGCATTCTTTTCCAGAAAGTTGTCAGGTTAGTGATCGATAACATCGACAGCTCTAGGACGTCACGTCAGGCTCCACAAGCATGATGGTGAGCCTGAGTACGACATGTCATTTTCGGTGACTTGGCATTGAGGGGCGCTGAGTACGGAGTCGGCGATTGGGTCATAGTCCCGGTGGGAGGCGACCATTTGTGGGTGCGCGACGATAGCGGGCTACCTCATGAGCCGCAAATGTCCCTCGCCTGGGAGAGCCTATTGCGTCTAAGTGCCTGAAACGAGAGCCTTTTGATAGAAACAATCGGTAAATCGTTGGTCCGAATATCAAACTGGTCAGGGGTTCAAGTCTCTTCAAGAGCAAAACGCCGTTCTTGCGGAGTAGTAAATCAGCTAGCAGAAAGGCGGCCGTCCCAGCGAAGGTCTCCGTGCAGATCTGCCACGTCCTGTAAAGGACGCCACCTAAAAGTTTGATGACTGGCAAGGTTAGGAGCTGCGCGAAAGAAAGAGAAACGTTCACAGTTTTTCAACGTCCCTGGGAAGCAGCATTCGATACGTGTTTCATTCGATCCTAAGACCGTCGCCTCCGAAGAAATGCAGGTTTGCGTTATCAAACGTCAACATGATCTCATCTCCCCTGCGAGGAGATGCGACGCCGGGCAGTTTCGCTGCGACAGATGCTGAGCCACCGACATCGAGATAAACGATGGTGACTTCGCCCAGCTTTTCGCTGTGGACGACTTTGCCCCTAATTCTCGCAGTCTCTGCGGTCGCGGGATAAAGGTGTTCGGCCCGGATACCGGCGCTAATATCTGAATTGTCTGCCATGGATACCAGATCGCTACGGTCCGTTACATCGATGATATTGCCCGAGATGGCTATTTCAGCACGACCGTCTTTCTTCTGTAGCTTTGCCATAACGATATTCATCTCCGGCGAACCGATGAAACGTGCAACGAAAAGGTTGTGTGGCTTATCGTAAAGCTGCATCGGCGAACCAATCTGCTCAATCTGTCCAGCATTGAACACGACGATCCGGTCTGCCAGCGTCATGGCCTCGACCTGATCGTGGGTGACGTAGATCATCGTTGTATCCGGCATCGCTTCGTGCAGGTTGGCAATTTCCATACGTGTCGCCACCCGCAAGGCCGCATCCAGGTTCGACAGGGGTTCGTCGAACAGGAATACTTCCGGATCACGCGTAACTGCACGACCGATGGCGACCCGCTGGCGCTGGCCACCCGAAAGGTTCTTCGGGCGGCGGTCCAAATAGGGCGTGAGTTGCAACATCTCGGCAGCGCGGCGGACGCGTGTGTCAATTTCAGCTTTTGCCATGCCGCTGACCTTCAAGCCGAAGGCCATGTTGTCGTAAACCGACATGTGCGGATATAGCGCGTAGGACTGGAAAACCATGGCGATGCCACGTTCGCCAGGCGGAACATCGTTGACGACAGTGTCCCCGATCTTCAACGTTCCAGATGTGATTTCTTCAAGACCTGCAATGATGCGCAGCATCGTGGATTTACCGCAGCCGGAGGGCCCGACGAAAACGACGAACTCCCCTTTGGCGATGTCGAGATCTATACCGTGAAGCACAGAAACGGCTCCGAACGACTTCTTGATTTGATGTAACGAAATTCCAGACATGATTTTCCTCCCGTTACTCTCTACAGGGTCTGGGCGGATTGAGCCGCGCGCCATTCTTCGTATTCTGCGCGTACTTCGTCCTTGAGGGGGTAATATTTGCGCAAATCACCACCCTGCGAGAGGCGAAGGCGAGAGAAGTCTTCCCACTCCGCGTGCTCGCTCGCGATCTTCAGCGCCTGCTCGGCAAATTTTACGGGCACGACAATCGCGCCATCATCATCCGCAACAATGATATCGCCTGGCATGACGAGCGTACCGCCGCAGGCGATAGGAACGTTGACGGCGTGCGGAAACAAACTTGTCTGCGTATGGAAATTGGGAGTTGAGCCACGGGTCCACATCGGCAGGCCGATCTCGCGCGCTTTGCGGGTGTCGCGAATACAGCCATCCACAATGACGCCGGCACCGCCGCGGCCCTGCAGATAGGTGATCATCATTTCCCCGAAAACGCCGCTGCGCATATCGCCCCGCGCATCGACGACGACGACATCGCCTTCTTCGACCTGGTACAGAACCTGGCGGTGCATCTGCGCTTCCGGGTTGCCGTACTCATCGACGTCATAAACGTCTTCGCGCTTGGGAAGAAACTGCAAGGTTAGTGCAGGACCGGCAATCGTTTTGCCGGGGGAGACGGAAACAGGTCCGCAAATGTATGCATCTCGAATGCCGATTTTACTCATTTCGCCGCTCAGCGTCGCGGTGCCGACTTCGGCAAGCGCACGGATCAGGTCTTTGGAAGGGCGGACAATTGTCGGTATCTGCATGGGAGATCCTGCATCTTAAAAGAGGGTGGGGAGCCGGGCAGGGACATATCTCTGCCCGGCGATCAGTGACTACTTCTTTGCAGAAGCCAGCTTTTCGACTTCGGCCTGCGCCCAGGCTGCGGCATCCTGCGGTGACTTGCCGTCAACGATCATCTGCTGCACGGAGGTGGAGAGGATCTTTGCAGTGTAAACCTGCGATGCGAGCGGGGTCGGGGCACCCTTGAAGCCGATTGTCAGTCCATCTGTTGCAAGCTTGTCGAAGTTTGCGAAGGATGGATTGTCCTTGAAGAGCGGCATGGACTTTGCCAGCGCCGGGAAGATCGGATACCAGCGGCCACCGGTGGTCTGGATCAGCTTCTCGTAGTTCTCAGGCTGGAAGAAATACTGGATCCATTCCTTGGCGAGCGCTTCCTGCTTCGTCTGGCTGCTGACCAGCCAGGAGAAGGAGCCGAGAAGCGTTGCGGACCGTCCCTTTTCGCCTGGACCTTTCGGAATGTTGATCAGAACCGAGTTCTCGAGCAGCTTCTTGTCATTCTCGACCATCCAGGAATAGACGCTTGGTGGGTTCATGATGAAAGCGGCGCGGCCTGTCTGGTAGGCCGTGTTGTTGCCGCCGTCGTCCCATGTCACGACGTTACGGGGAATAGTACCTTCCTCATACATGTCCTTGATGAACTGGTATGCGGCCACTGTTTCAGGCGAATTCCACGTTACGCTTTTGCTGTCTTCGGAGAACATGGTGCCGCCAAACGACCAGAACAGCATGCGAAGCTGGGACTCGGCGTCATTAGCGTTGGAAAGAGGAATACCCAGGCCGACATATTGCGGGTTCTTCTTGATGATAGCCTGGCTGACCTTGCGCAGGTCTTCCCAGGTTTCGGGAACCGGCAAACCAGTTTCCGCGATCAGATCCTTGCGGGCAAACATCGGCACAAGGTCGATTTCGATCGGAACGGAGTGCGCGTGACCCTCATAGATGGCCTGCGGAATCATGCTTTCATAAACCCCGCCGTCACGGGCGCGCATGGATGCAAGAATATCATCGACAGGCTTGGTCAAACCGCTTTGCGCATAATATTGCGAATTTTGGCCCAGTTGCATAAAGGCGTCTGGTGCAGCTTTGCCTTCGAAGGCAGAGGCCAAACGTTCGGTGAGCACGTTTGCGGGAACGACGACATATTGGACGTCGATGCCTTTTGCCTTACCGAAGTCTTTCGCCATCTGGCCGATCAGCGCGTCGGCGTCCTTGTTGAACGCCTGCAGTCCCCAGACCGTGAGATCTGCTGCGTTTGCCGCCGTGGCGGCGCATAATGCCAGCACGGACGCCATCAATGTCGTCTTGAATTTTATCATGTCATGTCCTCCTCAGGTTGATAAAAGTCTCAGCCTTTGACGCTTCCCGCTGCCAGTCCTTCGACGATGTAGCGTTGGGCACCAAGGTAGATGATGAGTATGGGGATGATCGCCAGAACTGAGCTCGCCATGAGCTGGCCCCAAATGAAAGTGTCGCCCATGACCAGCCCGGAAAGGCCGGCCGTAAAGGTTTTGGCTTGATCCGAGTAAACGTAGACCAGCGCGAACAGGAACTCGTTCCAGGCATGCGTGAAGGCAAAGAGCGCAACCACGGCGAGGCCCGGTGTGGCGATTGGCAACACCACACGGATCAGCGTCTGAAGACGAGTTGCGCCATCCATCTGCGCAGCCTCGTCCAACTCCATCGGTATCGTGTGGAAGTAGCCGATCATCATCCACGTGCAGAACGGCACGGTGAATGTTAGATAGGCGACGATCAGGCCGAGGCGCGTATCGATGAGGCCGAGGTTCTGCAAGACCAGGAACAGCGGAATGAACAGAAGCGATGGTGGCAACAGATAGGCAGCGACGATGAGGCGAGCGGCGTTGACGCGACCCTTGAACTTCATGCGCGCAATCGGATAGGCGGTCAAAGCGCCAAGGCATACCGAAATCATGGTCACCCCAACGGCAACCACAAAACTATTGAAGAGATAGCGAAGAAACGGTGAGCCGAACAAGGCTTCGCGGTAGTTCTCGAGCGTCGGCTCATGTGGAAAAAGCGTTGGTGGCAGCGCGTAGATTTCTCGCGGGATTTTGAACGAAGTAACGACGACCCAGTAGACTGGAGCGAGCGACCAGAACAGGGCGATCATAATGCCGATTGCGGTCACGATATTGCGGATGAGCTTGGATCTTTTTCTCTCCACCATGGCCTCATTCTCCGTCCCGGTTGAGCATGCGTTTGGTCAGCAGGAAGATCAGGATGACAAACACCGGCACGACCGACACGATGACTGCCGAGCCGAGGCCGAGCTGGCTCTGGGCTATGGCGAAGTCGTAGGCCAGTGTCGGCATGATGTGCGTGCGCCCCGCCGGACCGCCACCCGTCAGCACGAAGACCATTTCGAAGGAATTGAATGTCCAGATCGTGGACAGCATAACGGTGACGGCCATGACACCGCGCATCTGAGGTAGCGTGACAGAGAAGAAGCGACGAACGATGCCCGCGCCATCGATTGCGGCGGCCTCGTTGAGATCGGACGGAATGGAGGCGAGTGCAGCCACGAACATCATGGTAAAGAACGGCAGACCCTGCCAAACCATGGCGATGGCAACAGCAAAGAGAGCGACCGAGGGGTCGGACAGCCAGTAAACCGGCTTGTCGGACAGGCCCAGCAGAAAGACGAGATATTGAAGGACACCGCTCTGTTCGTCAAAAATCCATTTCCAGGAGAGACTGGCGATCATGCCGGGCACGGCCCACGGTAGAAATGCGAGCGCCCGGATCACGCCGCGCATGGGCATAGGCTGGGACAACAGCACCGCAAATGTCAGACCGAGAACGAGCTTAACGGCGACCGTTCCGATGGTGAGCACCAGAGAATTCCAGGCTGCGAGCCTGAACTGTGGGTCGGCGAACAGTTTTGCGAAATTCTGCAGGCCGACAAAAACACCTGGCTGTGCAACGGCACGGCTGGTGAATGCCGTGGAGATGCCGTCAATCAGCGGATAGGCGACGAAAGCTGCGAAAATTGCAGCGGCAGGCGCAAGGAAGAGATACGCCACCAGCCAATCCGGTTTGTGGCGACGTTTGCGCGAAGGCAGTGGCGGGCTGGAAAAGCCCGCTGGAACCGATGACGTAGCCATGGTGATTACCTCGCGTTTGCTGCTTCGGCTTCCGCCGCCTGCATCAGTCCGCGCATGTAGCCAACCGCGTAAATGCGCCCCAGACCTTCATAACCGGGGTTGGCGTTCGGCTCTCCCCACATGACAGGAGCGTGGTCTGGCCGCATGACGCCCTTAAAGCCAATGTCGCGATAGGCTTTGATAGTGGCGTACATGTCTGTCTTGCCCTGACCGTGGAAAGTCTCGGTCATGTGCTCGGCATCGCCTTCAATGTCACGGAAATGCACGAAGTGAATGCGGCCATCACGCCCGAGTTGGCGGATCGTGGCTGGGACATCAGCGTTCATGGCTGCAAAATTCGCCTGGCAGAACGTGATGCCGTTGGCGGGACTGTCGGATAGCGAAAGCAAACGCTCGAAAGCATCGACGCTGCGCATGATGCGGCCAACGCCGAGGAGAGGCGACAGTGGCGGGTCGTCGGGATGCATCGCAAGTTTTACGCCCGCCTTTTCGGCAATCGGTGTGACAATTTTTATGAAGTTTTCGAGCGTACCCCATAGATGGTCTTCGGTAACGCTGACTTCGCCTTGCGCACGCTGATCCTTCTGGAGGATGGAGTGGTCGTAGCTCGTTGTCAGCGCTCCGCCAGGCAGGCGCGTCGTGGATGAGGTACGCATCCAACCGTAGTTTGCCATCCAGCTGTAGCAAAAGACTTCGATGCCCAACGCGCCCATGTTTTCGATGACGCGGATGACGCGCTCCAACTCCAACTCACCCTCAGGAAGGCCCAGCTTGATGCTATTCATTGGAACCCAGCCTTCAACAACGCCGATCTTGAAGCCGAAATCCTGATACGACTGCTGAACACGCGCCAGAGTGGGAAGCTCCCAGATCGGAACCTCCGTCGTCACATCACGAATGGTAACGCCGTCAAGAACCCCCATTTCACGACCGTAATGCCATTTGGAGTTGACCTCGGGCTCGAGGCACATCGCGATTCTCATAACTTTTCCTCCCAACCAGCTTTTTTGCTGGACATATCATATAGGTTCATATATGAACTAATATGTTTCGTATTTGAACATTAGCCTTAAATTTATTCATCCGTCAAGACGCAGGTGGTCGCATGCCAAACAGCAATCCAACGATTGAACGAATGATGCAGATTTTTGAGGTCATCGAGAGCACCGGCGATGCCGTTTCACAGGCAGCACTTGTGGAAAGGACAGGGCTCGCGCGTTCCACGGTTTATCGGTTGCTCAACTCATTGATCGAGTGCGGTATGTTGCGCGAGGTTTCGGCTGGCCGCTTTGCATTAGGTGGCAGACTTCTGCAGCTTGCTGAAAAAGTGACGCCGGGCTCCGACTTCATTTCGCGGTTGCGGTTCCTGCAACCCACGCTCGACAAACTTGCGCTCGACATCGGCCAGACATGCAAGATTTCCGTGTTAGAGAGAGGCGCAATCATGGTGGTCGCTGGTGCCAGCGCACGCATGCCACATGCAATGAGTTACACGATTGGCGAATATTTGCCTCTTCATGCGGGTGGAGCCAGTAAAGTGCTGATGGCTTACCTCGAAACTGAGCTACGCCAACGCTTTTTGGGTAGCAACAGGCCTTCGCTCACCGAGCGGACAATTGTCGACAGGGATGAGTTCGAACGTGAGATGCGTCTTGTTCGGGAACGAGATTGGGCTGAAGATCCGGGTGAATACAGCCTAAGCGTCTGCTCCTACGCAGCGCCGATCCGTGGCAAAGATGCCGAAGTGATCGCTGCCCTGAGTATTCCATTCATGTCAGGGACAAGCGAACAGGAGAGGGCGGCAATTCTCAATGGTACGATCGCTGGTGCCCACAAGCTTTCAGACGAATATCGTCGATGCCCGTAAGTGAAGTGCTCAGGTGGCTGAACAGGTGGTTATTCAGGATGAGCGGATGCTGGTTCGATTCCCATCAAGGCGGTCGGGTTGAGCACCGCACCGAAACTCAATCACTGAGACCGATACTCGATCAACGGAAGGACGGTGCCAACAGCGTAGGCGCCGACACGCACTTGCGGGTCAGGTAGGTGCCTCCAACCCGCTGAATTGCGAATAGATGGCGTTGCGAGGATGGTGCACGTCACGTCTGCATCAAAGCTGCGCTGTCGCCGTGCTCGGCTTGGTCAAGCCTTACATGATGTGCTCGCTGCCTCGGTTTCAGCACTTGGGAAATCCTCTGCGATGTCGGCGAGCGTCACTTCAGCAAACCTTTCCATCAGGCGACGCTCTGCTTCCGCGAAGACATCTTTGAGCGTCGCGTTCACTGCTTTTTCGATAACGCACCCCGGCATATCGTAGGCTGGTCCAACAGCGAAGAGAGATGGCTCACCGACCGCACGGTAGATGTCGAGGAGTGTGAGATCGCCAAGGGGTCGGGCTAGCGTCCACCCGCCACCATGTCCCTTTACAGAATAAACGTAGCCCTGATCTCGCAAGCCCGCCATCGTCCGGCGGATGACAACCGGGTTGGCACCCAGCATGGACGCGATCATGTCTGACGTCATCGGGCCGTCGTGACGACCCATGTGGATCAGCACATGCAACATACGAGACAAGCGGCTGTCCTGCCTCATGCAGCAAATCCTTCTTGCAAAGAGCCAAATCTATCACATCGCAGCGATCTTGTCACATCAAATGTATCGTGAGAGTTGACATTGCGATCTCATGATACTTATCATGTGGCGAGAATAGGAGAGACTATATATGGACAATAGGATTCATGAGGTCATCATCATCGGGGGAAGCTACGCTGGTCTTTCTGCCGCAATGCAGCTTGGTCGTGCCCGACGCAAGGTCCTGATCATCGATGAAGGACTGAGGCGTAATCGGTTCGCGAGCCATTCGCATGGGTTCATAACCCAAGACGGCGTCGATCCGGCAATCATCGCGGCGAATGCTCGGGCGCAAGTCATGAAGTATCCGACAGTCCAATGGGTTTCCGCCAGGGCCGATTTAGCTCGAAGAATAAGCGGTACCGGTTCGACGCATGCAGCTTTCGAGGTCGAGGTTGGAGACACACGTTACCTCTCTCTCCGACTGCTGCTCGCCACGGGCGTCAAGGACATCTTGCCAAACGTTATAGGGCTTGCGGAACGTTGGGGGAAAAGCGTCTTCCATTGCCCATACTGCCATGGCTACGAGTTGGATCGAGGCCGGATCGGGGTCATCGCCGGATCGGAGCTTTCCATGCATCATGCGTTGATGCTACCCGACTGGGGGCCGACAACTCTCTTGCTCAACGGGACTTTTGAGCCGGATGCAGAGCAACTCGCTGCCCTTGAGGCTCGCAGAGTGACTGTGGAGCGCACCGCGGTAGCAGCGATCACGGGCCATGCCGACGTCCGTCTTGATGATGGGCGTACGCTCAGTTTTGCGGGCATCTTCGCCCTTGCGCCCCTTGAACTGGCTAGCCCCATGGCAGAACAGCTTGGATTGGAGATGGACCGAGGCCCGCTCGGAGCTGTCATCAAAACCGATCCAATGAAGGAAACCAGCATGCAAGGCGTATTTGCCTGTGGGGATGCGGCACGCATGATGGCTTCCATAGCCCTGGCTGTAGGGGATGGAAACCTTGCCGGGGCAGGGGTGCACAGATCGTTGATGTTCGGATTGATCTGATCCTGCTCCTCTTTTGGAGCGGCTGTCAAACACTGGATATCGTCAAGGAGAGAATGAATGCCGCACAGACATGATCCGTTTGCTAACACTGCGTTGGTCGATACCTATATTGCGGACACACCGCGAAAGGTGCCGGGGCTGGCTGATGTGCATCGGATGACCATGCTCCTGCTCAGCGAGTGCGCCAGAAAGGATGCTGACATTCTCGTGGTTGGTGCGGGTGGAGGAATGGAACTGATCGCGTTGGCCGAAGCTCAACCTGAGTGGAGCTTTGTTGGCGTTGATCCATCTGGCCCTATGCTGGAACTGGCTCGCCGCAACGTCCAATACATCGTTCAGAGAGTTGAGCTTATCAAGGGTACTATCGAAGTGGTGTCGGCAGACCAGTTCGATGGCGCAACATGCCTGCTCGTCCTACACTTTCTTGACAAAAGCGAACGGCTCAATACGCTAATGCAAATACACCGGCGGCTGAAACCGGGCGCACGACTGGTTGTGGCACATCATAGCGCAGGAACCGGAGATGCAGCACTTTGGCTAGCGCGCTCGGCTGCGTTTGCTGACCGGGGAACCCTTTCGTGGGAAATGGCCTCGGCCACCGGCGACGCCTTGGCTGCAGCCTTGCCGCTCATTCCTGCGTCCGAGGAAGAAGCATTGATGCGCGAGGCCGGGTTTGGGAGTGTCGAGCTTTTCTATTCCGCATTTTCATTCAAGGGGTGGGTTGCTACAGCGTAGTGTCAAGAGCGGCAATCGGGACCAAGCATTATCGAGCGACGCCTACTTTGCGATTGGTTCCGTATCGATGGAGTAACAGCAAGGAGTGGTTATTGTGTCGCAGTCGCTGAACGCGCGGGCGAGGTGCCTTTGTGTGCTCACATTTCGCAGGCTCTTCTGCGTCGCAGGCCCCAACCATTTTGTGGAAACGGAAACAAAGGTAAGATGTCCAGATGGATAGTATAGAAACGCCTCGGCTTGTCTTGAGGAATTTCCGACAGGAAGATGCTGCCGATTTGTTTGCTTATCTGAACAATCCGGTTGCCAGTTGTTTTGTGTCCCTAAAACTTGCCACTGTAGACGACGCCCGAGCCGAGGCATCGAAGCGGAGTGGAAGCGACGAATATATTGCTGTCTGCATGAAGAATACTAACGCGCTTATTGGCGATCTGTTCGCCGTGTCTGAAGACGATACGTATTCGGTCGGGTGGAACTTCAATCCGCAATACGGTGGCGCGGGTCTTGCGACTGAGGCAGCGAGTGCATTGTTTAGATTTCTCTTCGCGGTCAAGGATGCGCGCAGGCTGTATGCTTACGTCGAGGACTATAACATCTCGTCACAGCGCTTGTGCGAACGAATGGGAATGCGCCAGGAAGGAATATTCAAGGAATTCGTCTCGTTCAAAAAAAGTGATGATGGATTTCCGATCTACGAGAACACGATGCAATATGCGATCCTGCGATGGGAGTGGGAAAAGACAATGCGGTATGTTGATCCATAAATGAGCAGAATTCTGGAGAGCGATTTAGCTATTACAAGATGCTGTCGTTTTGGAGCGTTTTTGTCAGTCTGCTCGACCAACGCTGTAGCTGGTACCATAGAAGCAAACATAGCCTACCCGGGAGTGAAACCCAAGACATGGCCGCAAAGACAGGATGAATCTCCACTGTCTTGAAACTCAAAACCGGTACCAATATTGTGCGCTGTGGTTGCTTCAGATCGGTCCGCATGTTGAAGGCTCGTATATTTTAAGAGCGGCACTGTCACTTTCACAAGGGTGCCGAGTCGGAGACAGAGCGCTAGCTGGCATTCCTCCGCTTCGCGCCCCAACGGCTTTCTTAGCAACGGTCAATATCTTGATGAGCCCGCAGGCTAGTTCAACGAATTAGCCTGCGGGCTCTTATACTTAAACATCAAAAGATCCGAGATTATCCGCTGACTGTCACGGTATGGGCCGTGATCGTATAGCCAAATGGATCAACGAAGGCAAAATAACGTCCAAACGGACCGTCTTTGGGTGGATGGGCGATTGTAACGTCGCGTTCGAGAAGATGCGCGTGTAACGCATCTGCGTCATCGCAGCCAAACCAAATAGCCACACCCATCCCGAGCTCGTCTGTCTCGGAAAACTCCTGGATTGGGGTGCGAACAGCAAATGGAATGGGCTGTGTTTCGAATACAACCGCGCCGGGAGGCGCTTTGGCGGATGGCGTGAGCCCCACGACATCCCGATAAAACGCGAGTGCTGCGTTAAGGTCTCGCGTCTGGATTCCGATGAAGTCTGGGCCAATAAGTCTAGGCATAACGATACTTCCTTTTTATTTGAAACGCATTATTATCAGGGTGCTGATAAGTTAGTAATATAAGGGGCCTGATATGTCTAGCCTAAAATTTCCGGCAGAAGAGGATACGTATCGTTCTATTGGATACGCCTTGAAGCGCGCGCAGCAGGCCTTGCGCGGTCACCTTGACGCCCACCTCAGGGACATTGGATTAACGATGCCACAATATTCGGTTCTCGCAGGCCTGGAGAGCAGCGAAGGCATGTCCAATGCCGACTTGGCCAGAAGGGCGTTTGTCACACCACAAACTATGCAGGGCATCATCGTTGGCCTCGAAAGGGAAGGCCTTATCGGAAGGACGGCTCACCCTGACCATGGCAGGGTCCTGACTGCCACATTGACGAGACACGGTAAGGACAAGGTGCAGGCGGCCCACATAATTGTCGCACGTGCCGAAGTTTTGGCCAGAAACGCGATTGCACCAGCCGATCCGGAACTCATTTATGCCTCGCTACTGCGGATAGCTGATGCAATGACATGATCTTTTAGAGCGACGCTTTGCTACAAGCTGCCCTCTGCTTCGGCCACCTGTGGGCTTGCCCAACAGCGGACGAGCTTATGTCGACTGTTTCTGATGTCGAGGCACGCCGATGAAAGCGCCAGGTGTTGTCGCTGTCACCTGCCTGAATGCACAGGAAAAGGCGGCCGTGCTGGAGAAGCCTGCGTCGCTCGCCACTTCGGCGATTGCTTTGCCGCGCGCAAGCTGCTCCATCGCTCTAACGATCCGAGCTCGTTGTCTCCAGGCTTTGAGCGTCATTCCTGTCTCCATCGGGAACAGACGACTTGCTGTGCGAACCGAAGTCGCCGCCCGCGATGCCAACTCGTTCACGTCCATACAATTGCTGTGATCGATAAGAGCGACCTCAGCTACTCGTTTTGCCACAGGGTTGCTGGGCATCGGAAGGTAGGTCGGGGCATCGGTCACCGCACTCAGTTCAAGTAATATAAGCCTCACCAAAAGCTCTGCCTTTATCGACGTAACCTCGTCTTCGACGGCCGCAGCAAGCAGTGAGTGCAGCAATGGTGTGACCCTCGATGCGAAGGCGCGATCCGGGAAATCTAAAGGGGCCCAGGCGGCGATGGCGGACGGTTGCCACTGCACCATCCAAAGTTCTGCATCTGTCATGATGTCCAGGCGATGCGGAACACCTGCCGGAACCCATGCCGCGAGCTGAGGCGGCACAAGCCAGACACCTTCGTCTGTATGAAGTTGTATCATACCAGATGCAGCATAGGTGAGCTGCGCCTCATCATGCGTGTGTAACGGCAATGCCGAACCGCTCGGTTTGCTCATGCGATGGATATTGAAAGTTGAACGCATATGGAATGGCCTCTCCGCGATGCAGATTGGCATCACATCGAGAAACTACAGGTATATCCTTGAGAAGGTCAATATAAGGAGAAGTGAAGATGAGAGCTGCTATTATCCGGGAATACGGGTCCAATGATGTGGTGGAAATCGCTGAGGTCGATCGGCCAGAGCCAGGGGTGGGCGAGGTGTTGGTGAAGGTTCACGCGGCAGGCGTGAACCCGATTGACTGGAAAATACGTGGGGGCATGGGCCAGCGCATGGGGATGACCCTGCCGATCCACCTCGGGGGCGAACTCGTCGGAACGATCGAGAAGCTTGGTGCTGGCGTCGATAACTTCCGGCAGGGTGAGACCGTCTTCGGTATGGTACACACTGGTGCTTTCGCCGAATATGCGGTTGCCAAAGCAATCAACGTCGTGCGTATGCCCCACAATATCGACGTCATCCACGCAGCAGCCCTTCCACTGGCAGGCTCCACGGCGTGGCAGGCGCTTTTTGATGAAGCAGAACTTCGTGCTGGACAACGTCTTCTCATCACAAACAGCTCGGGCGGCGTCGGTACTCTCGCTGTTCAGTTCGCCAAGGCGATAGGTGCGCATGTCACAGCGGTAGCTTCTGGACGTAACGAAGACTTCGTTCGTTCTCTCGGTGCCGACGAATTCATCGACTACACAACCCAACCATTTGAAGACGCGGCAGGCGAAATCGATGTGGTGCTCGACACGATGGGCGGAGAGATATTTCAGCGTGCTTTCAAAACTCTGAAGAAGGGTGGTTCCATGGTTACGGTCGTCGCCTTCCCCAACGACGAAGCTGAGCGCTATGGGGTTAGCGTAAAACGATCATTCACTGTTCCGAGCGCGCGGAACCTCGCCTCGATTGCTGAACTGGTCGAGGCTGGCAAAGTGGTAGCACACGTCGATACGGTTCTGCCATTGGCAGAGATCAGGCAGGCGCTCACTCTATCTGAGGCTGGTCGCGCCCGTGGTAAGATTGTTCTAATCCCTCATTGACTGGTCTCCGCTGGCGGACGTCGGCTCAGGCTGCTGATGACCGCTAAAGAAAACTAGCGGCCATCGCAGGCTGAGTAATCTTGCAGCCGAGGAGATATAAAGCCCTATCAGGGGGATGATTTATGGTTCGAGCGTTCGAAACATTTCAAGGCGAGATACGCTAAAAGCAGCGCACGCTCGGTAATGTTACTGCTAAATCATGGTCTCGCGTTGAAGCCAAGCGATGACTTCTTCATAAGAGGCTCGATTTGACTTTCGGCGAGCCCATACAGTTAGCCACGAACGGCTGTTTGGAGCAGGTGGCAAAAGTCAGATCCCGCATCAAAGGAGTGATCATTTGCCCGAATTCGAACAGACATTATCCGCAGGTACCCTGATTTCCATAGCAGTGGGCGCAGTGGCACTTCTGTTGCTGCTTATCATCAAATTTCGTGTTCACGCCTTTGTGGCGCTCATACTCGTCAGTTTTCTGACCGCGCTCGTGACGGGCATTCCCGCTGCAAACATCATGAACACGCTCACCACCGCATTCGGCTCTACCCTTGGCGGCGTTGCACTTCTTGTCGGGCTTGGTGCGATGCTGGGCCGTTTGTTGGAGGTATCTGGGGGTGCACAGGCACTGGCAGACGACTTGATTGAGCGTTTTGGCGAGCAGCGTGCGCCTATGGCTCTAGGAATCGCATCCCTGTTCTTTGGATTTCCGATCTTTTTTGACGCAGGCCTCGTCGTCATGCTTCCAGTGATGTTCACGGTGGGTCGCCGTCTCGGTGGCAGCCTGCTGCTCTACGGCATACCGGTCGCAACTGCGTTTTCCTGCATGCACGTTTTTGTGCCGCCGCATCCAGGTCCAGTTGCAGCATCAGAGTTGCTGGGTGCTGATGTCGGCTTGCTGATCATCGTCGGCTTGATCGTTGCCATCCCAACGTGGATCTTTGCTGGCCATTTTTTCGGTCAATGGATCGGGAAGCGTATCTTTCTACCTATCCCAGAAAATGTCTCTGAGGAAAAATCCGTGGATGACGACGTGTCATTGCCGAGCGCCGGATTGGTGGTCGCACTTTTGCTTCTGCCTTTGTTGTTGATCTTCATGAACACCGGGCTGGATTTTGCACGCGCCCAAGAATGGGTCAGCAAAGACGCTGCCTGGTTCCAGCTGCTTCGGGCTATCGGTTCGACGCCGATCGCACTTTTGATATCGGTTTTGGTTGCCGCCGTCGTGCTTGGTCCAATGCGCGGTCGAGATCCCCTCAAAGTGGAACGCATTGTTGACTCCGCCCTGGGCCCAGTCTGCTCGGTCATTTTGATCACTGGGGCCGGTGGTATGTTTGGTGGTGTTCTTCGCGCCTCTGGAATTGGCAACGCGCTGTCTAGCGCTCTGTCCGACATTGGTATGCCCGTCTTCGTCGCGGGCTTTCTGATCGCGACCGCGCTACGCGTAGCGCAGGGTTCTGCGACTGTTGCCCTCATCGCCGCTGCGGGACTTATCCAGCCTGCTGTCCAGGCGGCTGGTTATCAAGGCGTAGAGCTGGCGGCTATCGTGATAGCAGTCGCATCGGGCTCGGTCATGTTATCCCATGTCAACGATTCCGGTTTCTGGCTGGTTGGCCGTTTCTTCGGCATGGACATCAAAACCACGTTCAAGACCTGGACCGTCATGCAGACGCTGGTCGGTCTCCTCGGCTTTGGTCTGTCGGGACTGATCTTCACCCTGGCTTGAAACGGGGTTGAAACAAATGACGACCACTGATCTCCGGGCATGCGTCAGATTGGTGTTCGTCTATCACTCAGATCAGGCCGATTAGAGAGCAGCGCTTGACGTTGACCTGGTGGTGGCGGACCTTTATCCGTTAAGAATGACACCAGACGTAGAAGCCAAAAGCCGCTTATCAGGCCGGATCGAGCAGCTGCAGAGCAAACTGCGCCGTATTGAAAGCGGACGCGACACATGGGCTTTGCGCTGGCAGGCGGTACTCGCCGTGATCGATGTCAGCATCATTGCGTTCTTTATTTTCGGCCCTTTCCTGCGCAGTGGGCCATCATATCTGATTATCGATTACCTCATCGCGGTCTGGATTCTCACTGAACTGCTTGCCCGAGCCTTCGCAACCGGCTCAATCATGGCATTCCTGAAGCGACCGTTGACATGGATCGACCTTGTCATACTGGCGACGCTCCTGTTTCCTAACGCACTCTTTAATTTCGCATTTTTGAGGGCGATGCGATTGTGGGCAGTCGGCGAGAGCCCGCTCTTTGCTTTCATTCTCAAGCGACTGGGTTGCCACCAGTACAGGGACGTCGCTCGCGCGTCGCTAAACTTTTTTGTCTTCCTGTTCATGGTGACCGGGTTCGTTTACACCACATTTTTCTATCACCAGAGCGGTCTCGTTGGTTTTGTCGACGCACTTTACTTCACAGTCGCGACGATGACCACGACAGGCTTCGGCGACATCACCTTGCCTGGACCCTTGGGAAAATTAACGTCCGTCGTTACGATGATTGTCGGCATCTCGCTGTTCGTCAGGCTGGCCCAGTCGATCGTTCGGCCCTACAAAGTTATGTACCCTTGCGAACAATGCGGTCTCCAGAGGCACGAAGTTGACGCGGTCCACTGTAAGGCTTGCGGTCATTTGCTGAACATTCCAAACGACAACGATTGACCGGGGGATCGCGGTTGCTTTTTTTAATAGCCGATGCGCCACGGGTCCATGTTGGACGCTCTCGCCGGTGAAGCGAACACCACCTCTGCCAGTTCCGGCGCATCATTTGTGGGATATGAAATTCTGATGACATCACGTTGGGCCTGGTTTTTTGCAAAGGTTGCGCGCCGCATCTGGTTTCGGGCAACTTTGTTCTCGATACTGGCCGTTGCCACCGCCCTCATCGCCATTGTTGTCAGCCCATTTATTCCAAGCGACCTGCCGACCAAAATCGGGGCTGACGCCGTTGACAATATCCTCGGCATCATTGCTTCCAGCATGCTGACGGTGACGACATTCTCCCTCAGTACCATGGTCTCCGCTTATTCGGCGGCAACCAGCAATGTGACGCCGCGCGCGACAAAACTGGTGATGGAAGACACCACGACGCAAAATGTTCTGGCAACATTTGTCGGCTCGTTCCTGTTCAGCCTCGTCGGTATCATTGCGCTGAGCACCGGCGCTTACGGTGATCGCGGACGGGTTGTTTTGTTTGTCGTGACCGTCGGGGTCATTGTGCTGATCGTCGTGACACTGCTACGCTGGATCGATCATCTCTCACGATTGGGCCGCGTGACAGAGACAACGGAGCGGGTGGAGACAGTCACCATCGACGCCATGCGTGCTAGACGTCAGAGCCCTTACCTTGGTGGCAACAGGTTGGTCGATGAGAGGGACATTCCAGTCTCTGCTATCGATGTGTTCATCGACAGGATTGGCTACATCCAGCATATCGATACCGGCGCACTGTCCAAGATCGCCACAGATGAAAAGGCGCACATTTTTGTGCGGTTAATCCCAGGACAGTTGATCGATCCTAAAAATCCGGTGGCATCCATCGATGGTGTCGGACAGGATAATATCGCAAACGTTCTGGCCTCCATCAGAACATGTTTTTCCATCGAAGATACCCGATCTTTCGATCAGGATCCGAGATTTGGCGCGTCCGTCCTTGCAGAAATTGCGTCCCGAGCTCTATCGCCCGCGATCAATGATCCCGGTACTGCGATTGATGTCATCGGCCGTGCGCTTCGCGTACTGGCGGTCTGGGACGAGCCCGTAGAGGCATCAGCGCAAGATGCCGTTCCATTTGCAAATGTCTATGTCCCGGCCATCCGGCTCAATGATATTTTCGACGACCTGTTCACCCCGATCGCCCGCGACGGCGCAGCCATTGTCGAAGTCGGTCTTCGTCTCCAGAAGGCGTTCGGTATTTTGGCGCGGTTCGATGCGCCCGGCTTTCGGGACAATGCCTTCCGACATTCGACGGAAGCGCTTTCTCGGGCTGAGCTCGCTTTGAGCCTGGAAAGCGACAAACAACGCGTGAGAGCAGCAGCTCTGACTGTTTCCCGCGAGGTAATCTGACTTGCCTCGCGGGAATTGAAGGGAATGATCAGCCTTGCTGAGATGTCATGGCGGCGCGCCGCCGACCAGCCACGGACAACACGACGGCACCCAAAACCCCAGAGACCACCGAGCCCGCGAGGATGCCGATTTTTACGCGATCCTGAACACCTGGATCGTGAAACGCAAGAAGACCAATGAACAGGCTCATCGTAAACCCTATGCCGCATAGGAGGGCAGTACCCGCGACCTGACCCCAGCTTGCCTGGGCCGGAAGATCAGCGACGCCGAGTTTCACCAGGAGCGCAACCGTGCCGAGAACGCCAATCAGCTTGCCAAGCAATAGGCCCGCGGCGATACCCATGGTCAGGTGTTCAGAGAAAACGGACATGGAAATGCCAGCAAAGGACACGCCCGCATTGGCAAATCCGAAGATCGGGACAATGACAAAGGCAACCGGTTTGTGGATCAGGTGCTCCAGCTTGTGAAGCGGAGATTCGTGGTGCGCTGCCTCAGGTGTGCCGGGTGTTTGCTTTAGCGGGATCGTGAGTGCCAGAATGACACCAGCCAGCGTTGCATGCACGCCGGAAGCGAAGATCAATACCCAAAGAACCCCGCCGAGCACGAGGTAGGGCCAAAGCATCCTCACACCCATTCGGTTGAAGATGATCAGATTGCCAACCACGATGCCGGCACCGGCAAGAGCCAACATGTTGAGATCGGCGGTGTAGAAGATCGCGATCACGATGACGGCGCCGAGATCATCGATTATGGCCAGCGCTGCCAGAAATATCTTGAGCGAGGCGGGGACCCGGCTTCCAAGGAGGGAGAGGACACCCAGCGCAAACGCGATGTCGGTCGCGGTCGGTATTGCCCACCCGCGCAACGCTACCGGATCGTTCCAGTTGAAATACACGTAAAACAGAGCGGGAAACAACATGCCGCCAGCTGCTGCCGCCCCTGGAAGAATACGACGGCTCCAGGTCGAAAGCTGACCATCCAGCATTTCGCGTTTGATCTCCAGGCCGACCAGCAGGAAGAACACGGCCATCAATGCGTCGTTGATCCAGTGTTGCAGGCTCAGGGGCCCGATGTACAAGTGCAGGAGGTCGAAATAGGTTTTTGCCGCTGGTGAATTGGCGGTAATGATCGCCAGAACGGCGACAACCATGAGAATGATGCCGCCAGATGCCTCGTTGTCGAGGAAATGGCGGAGAGTGGATTGGATGCGACCGGGTCTTGTTGCTGAAGACATGGGTTCTCGCTCCCTTGTGAGAGGTTGATCGAAGTCTCCGTTGATTTCGGGAAGAACCCGTGGCGCACGCAGCACGCGCCAACCCTGCTAGAATATGCAATTTGGCATGAAACTTCCACAAAAATCGCTCTTTTAGGCACGGGATTTGCTCGTCCAGTATAGGATCCTGTGTCTTTAGACACGTAAGTCCGTGGAGCAAGACGACGTGTGGCGTTGCACGCCTTGACACCTCAGTCTCTGCGATTAGACGTCACAATCAATTTCTAGGTTTGGGGAGCGACAACATGAAATCATTGGCAACTATCTCGACCTTCGTTGGCAAGACCTTTGCCGGTTGGGTCATTCTTTTTGCCGTCCTCGGTTTCTTTTTCCCAGACACGTTCAAGCAGATCGCACCCTGGATCGTCACGCTCCTGTCGATCATCATGTTCGGCATGGGTCTGACCCTCTCGGTCGATGATTTCCGTGAAGTTGTAAGGCGTCCGTTCGACGTTGCCATCGGCGTGCTGGGCCAGTTTCTCATCATGCCGTTGCTGGCGGTGTTGCTGACCCGGCTTATTCCCATGCCGCCGGAAGTTGCAGCAGGCGTCATCCTTGTAGGTTGCTGCCCGGGTGGCACGTCGTCCAATGTCATGACCTATCTGTCCAAGGGTGATGTTGCCCTCTCTGTTGCTTGCACTTCCGTCACGACGCTTGCGGCACCGCTGGTAACACCGTTCCTGGTCTGGATGTTTGCCAGCCAGTTTCTTCCAGTCGACGGCTGGGCCATGTTTCTAAGCATCGTCAAGGTCGTGCTTGTGCCATTGGCTCTGGGTGCCGCTTTGCAGAAGCTCATGCCTAGCGTCGTTAAGGCCGCGGTTCCGGCACTTCCCCTGGTCAGTGTAATCGGTATCGTATTGATCGTCTCAGCGGTGGTCGGTGCTTCGAAGGGCGCCATTGTTCAGTCTGGCCTGATGATTTTCGCGGTCGTGGTCCTGCACAACGGTCTTGGCTACCTGCTGGGATATTTTGCTGCAAAGGCAACAGGTCTCTCACTTGCCAAGCGCAAGGCGATTGCCATCGAGGTCGGAATGCAGAACTCTGGTCTTGGTGCAGCTCTCGCGACGGCGTATTTTTCCCCTCTTGCCGCGGTTCCAAGCGCGATCTTCAGCGTGTGGCACAACATCTCTGGCGCGTTGTTGGCGAATTGGTTTTCGGGACGAACAGGGGACGACAGCACAGGTACGACACGTCGCGCCTAACTCATGTCATTCTGGGAGCATCGGAGGTCGGATGGCACCAGCTCTGCGCGATCGCTGGCCACTCATCCAAATCATTGTTACCTCAGCTATGCGCAGTGTCGATGTCACCTCGCTTCCGGTACTGGCTAGATTTTTTGCCAAGCCTTACAGCTCTCAGGCCGTCATTCATGCGATGGGAGAAATGGCTTCCTCCCAAATGTCAAATTGATGCTGCTGCAACATATTAAATGCATTAGGCAGGAATCTCACGATCACTGTAGAATAAGACATAGACATTCTTGGAGGAACAATCCTCTCCGGGATTTCGGACGATAGCGCGTCGTGGCTTTTTGTGCGACGACGCATGTTTCTGTCACGCATCATCGACTGCAGGATCAACTCAGCCAAAGTTGGTTTGCCCCGTCTCACGCGCTTCTAGCCCTTACATCGCCATCCGACTGCGTCGATAAGCAGACCTCCCAAGGGTTGGGGTAGTCGTCAAGACTGAGAGGCTCCTGCCCCAAAGAAATTTGCAGTAATGAACGATCAGGTGAATATAGAACGCTGAAAGCAGGCTCCCCAATTTAGGTTTCTAACGCGTCCAGCACAGGGATTTCTCATAGCCGGCAATCAGGACATGACCTACACAATCGCAACACGATGACCAAACTTCGATTTCTCGTCGAAATTCGTCGTCCCTATCCGATCGCTTTCGCCAGAAAAAACGCCGCCTTCCAAGTCTTCACTGGCAGCATCCCCAATGTCGCGCGACTGGATGGGCCTGCCGTTGTTCGAACCACTATAGGGATCGACCTGAGAATCTTCTTTATCTTCTACGTTTTCAGGCATCCGCCGTTCTAGTAAATCGGACGTGATGTGTGATTGGCGAGCTGCGATCCACGCGTTCTCAGATTCGGAGTCGATAGACATGCTCGTGTGTATTTGAGTCGAGACCGAAGGTTCGATTGCAGAAATACGGGTTACAGCATTTATCATCCGAGTCGGTCCCAGTTCTCGAGGAAGTTTAGATGTCGAAAAGGAAATCAGGATTGCGGGTGTGATCTATGTCGGCTTTTGACGGAACATCGCTAGGCTCAGGACCTATTAAATAGCTTGCGATTGCGTTCTTCGTTTGATTCACTGTGTTGAACGGAGGGAGGAACGATGAGTGATTTGCTGCTGTTATCCGAGGCGCAGATGCGCCGGATCGAGCCCTACTTTCCGCTGTCCCACGGTGTTCCTCGCGTTGATGACCGGCTGATCCTGAGTGGCATCATCTTCGTCTTGCGCAATGGGCTGCGATGGCGCGACGCGCCGAGGGAATACGGCCCGCACAAGACGATCTACAACCGCTTCATCCGCTGGAGCAGGCTCGGCGTCTTCAACCGGATTTTGGCTGAACTGATTGCCAAACGCGGCAAGCCCGAGCAATTGATGATCGATGCTACCCATTTGAAAGCCCATCGCACCGCAGCCAGTCTGCTAAAAAAGGGGATGTTCCCCGACGTATCGGACGAACCAAGGGCGGCCTGAACTCCAAGCTGCACGCTGTTTGCGATGGCCACGGCCGTCCTCTCATCCTGCTTTTGAGCGAGGGGCAGATGAGCGACTACAAAGGGGCAGCGAAAATGATCGACGCCTTTCCCAAGGCAAAGACGCTGCTAGCCGACAAGGGCTATGATGCCGACTGGTTTCGAGACGCGCTAGCTGCCCGCAAGATAACCGCCTGTATTCCATCTCGGGCAAACCGCAAGGTCTTTATTCCACATGATCAGGTGCTCTACAAAAAGCGCCACAAGATCGAAAACATGTTCGGCAGACTCAAGGACTGGCGGCGAATTCACACACGATACGATCGCTGCGCTCACACATTCTTCTCAAGCATATGCATCGCAGCAACCGTCATCTTCTGGCTCTGATTTAACGAGTCCTGAGCCTAGTGCGATGGCCGAGAAGCAAATCAATTTCCTGCCGATCTGCACCGAATTGATTGATGATACGAATCGATTCCTGAGCGCTTAGCGAATATTGTTTGACCAATTCTTCTGGTTCGTAAGGTTTGTCGGCTGAGCGCTCATCCATCATCTTATTTCTCCTCAGATGAATAAGGCTTGTTAAGGAGAATTGTTCCCCTCGAGTTGGTCGGGACTGTAAATGATGATACGGGGATCTCGTACTTGGCGCTTTTGGTATTCATTTGGTGGCCAATAATTCTGCCGCCAGCACGTTCCTCATCGCCGGCATCTGGTTTGTTGCTACGGACTGTTGGGCCGTTCGCCGCTGGTTGCGTCGACAGCCAATCAAGTCAACGCGGTTATTTATGAAATCGTCAGATCGAGCTTGATACAGGTCTGGGGCAGCAGGATAGACAGCGTGCATGTCGAAGACATGGCTATCTGGCCCGCTTGCACTTCGGAAGGATAAACTACAATGCAGAAATCCCATAAAAGCCTGATCTTGGCTCTGGCGTTGATCATCGGAGGTGTTCTGGCTTTCTTCCTCTTTCTCTACCTTACGGGACACGATCCCGACGAGAGCCCGCTCACCCTGATTGAGTGGGTTATCGGTGGAGCTCTCATAGGGCCCGGTTTTGGCTACCTGTTGAGGTGGAGAGCCGTCAAATGACTGGCCGTCCGCTCGGACCTGATTACTGCTGTGTAATCTTTTCTCGCGAAACGTCTTCAAATGACCGGGTCGGCGGTTCAGTTTGGTTCAAGAGCATTTGAGGTCCCGAAACCATGTCGCACAGGCTCAGAATAAAACTGGCCACTCTCTGCTTTTAATGTTTGGAGCTAACCCGCGCACAGTTGGTGCCAGTGAGCGACCGCACAGCTACCATGGCGCTTGATTTCTTTCGAAAAAGAAACCGCCCGTTGGCCCCGAGGCATCTTGGCTTGCAAGCCACACAATTGTATCGGCAGCCTGCTCGACTGTTCGATATCCGGTGTGGTTGTTGAAGTCCGTCTTCGTGTAGCCAGGATCGGCGGCATTGACCTTGATCCCATCCTTCGCGAGGTCCTTGGCCAAAGACAGGGTGATCGCATTCAGCGCCGTCTTGGAACTGTTATACGCGAGAATGTTCACGGCGTGGTAGGGATGTGTGGGATCAGAAAGCCATGTCAGCGATCCAAGACCGCTGCTGACCATGATGACATTGGCTTGGCCGGACGCACGAAGCATAGGCAAAAACGCCTGCGTCGTTCGGATCGGGCCGAAAACGTTGGTCTGGTACACAGTTTCAATTTCACTGATTTCCTGTGCGCCCGGAGCGGCATAACTCCCTGGTATACCAGCGTTGTTGATTAACACGTCAAGCTTCCCATCGGTGGCGGACACGGTTGCCGCTGCGTTCTTGACGCTATTGTCATCCGCTACATCGATAACAATAACTCGCACGTCAACGCCCTCTGAGGAAAGCTTTCGGGCTGCGCTTGCACCCCGCTCGGCGTCTCGACTCCCGAGCCAGACGCGATAACCGAGCTGGCCAAGCTGCCGGGCTGTCTCGTAGCCGATGCTCTTGTTAGCACCCGTAATCAACACAGACTTACCTGTCATGGGATTTCTCCTGGTTTGAATATGGTTGAAGGTTTTGCTTTTCAACAATCCGCCTGCAGCCGATGCAGTCAAATCTAGCATTGATCGATTGTTTGATAAGACACCCGAAACCGGCTAGTCTGATCGCCATGGCGAACAGCGATCAACTTCCCATGGACGATCTGTCTATCTTTCTTTCGGTTTGCGAGACCGGTGGTTTCCGTAAAACCGCCAGACGCCTTGGGTTATCGCCATCGACTGTCAGCGAGAAGGTTGCCCTGTTGGAGGCTCGGCTAGGGGCTCCTCTCCTCATAAGGACCACCCGCAGCGTCAGCCTGACAGATGTAGGGCGGACACTTGCGGAACGTCTGTCGCCGCTTATGCGCGAGACGCGAGCGGCACTGCAGGATGCTATGAGCTCTCAGGACAAAGTAAGGGGTCAACTCAAGCTGAATGTCACCGGGGCCGTCATGGTCGATATACTGCCTCCACTCATTGATCGTTTCCTGATCCGTTTTCCAGAGGTACGAATTGAGATTGTGGTGGAGGACAGACTTGTCGACATCACGGCTGCGGGATGCGACGCTGGTATCCGCTACGGTGAGCATTTGGCGCAGGATATGATCGCTGTTCCCATCGGCCCGAAGTTTCAGCGCCTGGCCCTCGCAGCATCGCCTGGTTACCTCGATGCGCGGGGTGCGCCTTCGCATCCCAGCGATCTTCTCGCTCACGACTGCGTCCGGCTACGGTTCTCGAGCGGTGCGCTCACGGCCTGGGAATTGGAGTGCGGTGATCAGTCTCTGACAGTCGATCCTCCAGGTCGTGTCGTCATCGGTGTCGATGCGGCACCTGCTGCGATTGAACTGGCGCGTGGTGGACATGGCATCATCTGTACTTTCGAGAATTGGCTTGCTCCAGCGTTGAAGACCGGCGATCTCAAGCCAGTCTTGCCGCAATGGTGGAGCACGTTCGATGGCCCCAGGCTCTACTTCTCAAGCAGGCTCATGTCGGCACCCCTCAGAGCATTTGTCGATCTGGTGGCGGGAGAGAGACTTAAGGGTAGCGCATGAGTGAAAGTTTCTATTTCGTATGAGTTTTATGCACATCGCTATTTAGCCATGGTCCACTCTCTCCGAATGCAATTGTTGTCGGGCAATGCAGTACACCTGCTCCAGCGGGGTACAGTGTATTATCAAACGGGTTCAATCCTGCTACAATGAAACTTCCCGATATCTTTGACTTTTGTCCAAAATGTCTGAACCGCGGACAGCGGCACTTTAAATTAGCAAAGTAACATGCAACTCTCTGGCTAAGCTGTGCCCATTATTTCCAAAGGCTGGGAGACGGTTATGAAAAAGGCACCAACGGCAAGAGTTTCAGTTGTCTCATCCTCACATGGCATGGGATTTTACACGTGGCATGTGGTGGAGAACAAAGTTTATGGGGATCCAAACTTGGCTGAACTCTATGACCTCTCTAGCGAAGAACTGGCCAAAGGAATTTCGGTTGAACAAATATTCACAATCATGGTGGATGAAGACCGCGCACTGATAGCCGGTAACGTTCACAGCGCGATCCTTACAGCGGAACCATCAAGTGGTCGCTTCCGTGTAAGGCGTAAAGACGGCACAACTCGGTCCCTAGTATCGTTTGGGCGTTGTCTTCACGATGAGATGGGTGTCCCAACATTTTATACAGGAGCGGTTATAGACGCTTCTTCACCCCATATAGCGGAGGGCAACGACCCGCTAAAGGCACATTGTCGCGCGGCATTGTCCCTTGCAGAAATGAGAGGCGATCATCTTGCTGCCCGTTATTTGTCATCCGCATTGAAAACAGTGACTTCAAAACCCGATAGCTCGTGAGAGTTGTTATAAGAGTTTAATCCAACGAGTCGCAGAACCAAGTAACCATTCGTTGCTGCTGTCAGCGCATGCCAAAAACAGCCTGCTTTTAAACGTTTCGCCTGTTGCTCGGTCGCAACCTTGCGTCGCTAATCAGGAAGTTGCAGGTTCTGATCCTATAAAGAGCGTCTAACTTAGCCATCAGCACTTCGAATTGATAATTTTCAGACAGTGCCTTTGCGCGAAGGGAAAGGCTTAGGCACCGAACGGCTAGGCCCTCTTGGTTCCCGGTTCCTAATTTTGCACCGTCTATGCGCTACATATTTGGTAATGAGCGAGGATGGCAGGTCGGGATGGCTATGCTGGAAGTTACGCATGTACTGCCGATCTTCAGGATAAAAAGCCCGGGGTCTCACTCCGGGCAGCCCCTACAGTTAATCATTCTGAAGTGAAGGAGGATTGCTAACTCTACCGTTCCTTGGTGTAGGGGATACCCCCAGCCTTGGGTGGTCGCGCCATTCCGATGAATCCAGCAAGAAGCACGCAGGTCAAGACATAGGGGAGCGCCTGGAATATTTGGACAGGTACCTCACCCACGATCGGCAGTTTTTGACCTTGCATGAAGTTTGCAACCGCATCGAGAAACCCGAAAAGGAGGCATGCAAGCATGACCGGAACGGGTCGCCATTTTGCGAATACAAGGGCTGCGAGTGCGATGAAGCCTTTGCCGGCAGACATGTCCTTCACAAAAGATGCGGACTGAGCAATCGAAAGGTAGACACCAGCAAATCCGCATAACACCCCTGTACAAATGACTGCTCGATACCGCAGCCACGCAACCGAAATGCCGGCAGTATCGACTGCACCCGGGTTTTCCCCCACAGCACGGAGCCGCAAGCCAAATCGGGTGCGGAACAGGACCCACCAGCAGATTGGAACGGCAAGAAACGCGAGGTAGGTGAGAAAATTATTGCCGGATATGACGTTGGCATAGAGCGGGCCGATTACGGGCACATCGCGTATTGCCTCTACGCCCGGAAGTTTGATTGGTAAAAATCGTGCGTTGTCAGAAACCTGCGGCGTACGGCCACCTTGACCAAACCAGGATTGCCCCAGGACGATCGTGATCCCCATGACAAAGAAATTCACCGCAACCCCGGAAATGATCTGATTTCCTCTGTTTGTGATCGACACGAATGCATGGACAATACTGAGGGCTATAGAGCACAACACGCCAGCGCCAAGGCTAAGCCATGCTGAACCCGTCAGATACGCGACGCACCCTGCTGCAAATGCCGAGCCCAACATCTTGCCCTCAAGGCCGATATCAAACACACCGGCGCGCTCCGAAAAAAGCCCCGCCAAAGCGGCAAAGATGAGAGGCACGGATAGACGAATGGTAGAACTGAGAATGCTTACGATGAGATCGATGTAATCCATCAAAGGTCTCCCTTCACTTTTAACAGCAAGTAGAGGTTGGTAATGGCTGGCCGGAACATGTACTCGAGCGCGCCAGCAAACAGGATCACCAACCCCTGGATGACCAAGATCATTTCTCTCGTGATCGCTGGCATCTCGAACGATAGCCAGTCGCCGCCTTGATAGAGAATGCCAAACAACGTCGCGGCAAGAATGATGCCGACGGGGTGGTTTCGGCCCATCAGCGATACTGCGATACCGACAAACCCTGCGCCAGCAACAAATTCGACCTGTAGGCGAGCAGAGGAACCTAGCACCGGGTTCAATGCCATCATCCCGGCAAGAGCTCCCGACAACAACATCGCAATTATGATTGTTCTCGCAGGGCGAATCCCTGAGTAAGCAGCAGCTGATGGACTGAGCCCCAAGGTGCGCATCTCGAAGCCAAGCTTCGATCGCCAGATCAAGACCCAGACAAGAAAGGCTGACAGAAGGGCGATCAAAAACGAAACATTCAGTGGGGCAGCCCCAAGCGAAGCGCCGAATATTTCCATGAGCCAGTCAAGCTTAGGCAGCCGCCCCCCCTCCAGAAAGGTACGTGTTTCGACGGCCATTGTCCCAGGCATGATAAGAACATTGACGAGGAGATACACCATGAGCGCTGCGGCAATGTAGTTGAACATGATCGTTGTGATGACGATATGGCTGCCGCGCTTGGCCTGAAGGACGGCAGGGATGAACGCCCATGCCGCACCGAATGTCGCAGCGCTCAAAATGGCAAACGGCATTGTCACATACCATGGCACGTAACGGTCCAGTGCCAGAGCCGCGAGTGCGCAGCCCAGGCCGCCGACATAGGCTTGACCTTCCGATCCGATATTGAAAAGTCCGGCGTGTATTGCAACCGCGACGGAAAGCCCCGTGAAAATGAAGCTGGTCGCGTAGAATAGCGTGAAACCAATGCCTTCTGCGCTTCCCAAGGAGCCCTCTATAAGGAGCCGAAGTGCAGCCGTTGGGCTTTCACCGATGAGCCAGACAACGAACCCCGAGACGCAGAACGCGGCCGCAAGGTTGAGAGCCGGGATCAGGCCGTATGTTATCCATCGTGGAAGTGAAATTGTGGAAGTGCTCATTATCGCCTCATGCGGCAATGCCGGCCATCATAAGGCCTAGCGTTTGTTCACTCGCGTCCGGCATCTGCTCGCCGACGACGCGGCCAGCAAACATGACCAGAACGCGGTCGGATAGGGAGCGGATTTCGTCAAGCTCGACGGAGACCAGCAGGATGGCTTTGCCCGAATCTCGCACTTCGATGATCCGGCGGTGGATGAACTCGATAGCGCCGATATCTACGCCACGGGTGGGTTGCCCGATGATCAGGGCAGTTGGATCGCGTTCAATTTCGCGTGCGACGACGATTTTCTGCTGATTGCCACCGGAGAAATTTGCTGTTTTGAGGCGTGGGTTTGGCGGGCGGATGTCGTATTTTTCAATCTTCTCCAACGCGTCCCTACGGATTGCGTCAAGGTCAAGGAGTGGCCCCTTCCCGTACGCCCGATGGTAGCCAAGGACAGCATTCTCATACTCTTCGAATTTTAGTACGAGCCCCATGTGATGACGATCTTCGGGGATATGTGCCAAGCCGAGCGCGCGAAGCTGAGCAGGGTCGGCTCTGTCGATCGGCCGGCCTTGGAATAAAATCTCACCCGATGTTGGCTTTCGGATCCCTGCGATTGCTTCCAGTAGCTCAGATTGACCATTACCAGCGACACCCGCTATTCCGACGATCTCACCTGCGCGCACGTCGAACGATACGTTGTCGACCATGGTCACGGCACGATCGTCCTTAACCGTCAGGTTTCTAACTGAAAGGATGACGGTCCCTGGGGTTGCGACACCCTTCTCGACGCGGAGAAGGACGCGGCGACCGACCATGAGTTCTGCCAGTTCTTCGACGGTCGTCTCCGAAGTCTTACGTGTGGCAACGACCTCGCCCCGGCGCATTACCGAAACTGTATCGGTGATGGCCATGATCTCGCGCAGCTTGTGCGTTATCAGAATGACCGTCTTGCCCTGGTCACGAAGCACCTTGAGAATACGGAAGAGGTGGTCGGCTTCGGCGGGTGTCAGAACACCCGTGGGCTCGTCGAGGATCAGGATCTCGGCGCCACGATACATGGCTTTCAGGATCTCGACGCGCTGCTGCAATCCGACCGGCAATTCTTCGATGACGGCATCAGGGTCGACATCCAAGCCATACTCCTGCTCAAGACGTTTCAGTTCAACCCTTGCGGCGGAAACACCTTTCGCCAGAACTGCACCGCCTTCTGCTCCAAGGATGACATTTTCGAGCACAGTGAAATTGTCAACCAACATAAAGTGCTGGTGCACCATCCCGATGCCCGCAGATATCGCTGTCTGGCTGTCGCGTATGACGATCGGCTCGCCATTGATACGGATTTGACCGGCATCCGCCTGGTAGAACCCGTAAAGGATCGACATCAAAGTCGATTTGCCCGCGCCATTTTCGCCAATGACCCCGTGAATGGACCCTTTAGAGACAGCGAGGTTGATGTTCTTGTTTGCATGCACAGCACCGAATTTCTTGTCGATGCCAACGAGTTCAATTGCTGGCTTGTCTTTCATGATCGGCTCCAAACGCAATGGCGCACGACCCTGATGGGACCGTGCGCCGAATTGCGAAATTAACGAGGGCAGGAACTGTCAGTGGTGTAATCGTGAACCTTGACGGTTCCCGAGATGATGTCAGCCTTGGCCTTGTCGAGGGCGGATTGCATCGTAGGCGTGATCAGCGACTTATTGTTGTCGTCTATCGCAGCCGCTACGCCATCATCGCTTACGCCCAAAGCCTGAATGCCACCCGAAAACTTGTCGTTCTTGGCGTCGCTGTAAGCATTGTAGACGGCTAGATCGATCCGCTTGACCATGGACGAGAGGACCAGTCCGGGATGCAAGCCGTTCTGATTGGAATCCACGCCGATTGACAGCTTCTTGTTATCCGCCGCGGTTTGGAGCACGCCTATCCCGGTGGCGCCAGCCGCGGCGTAAATGACATCGACGCCCTGGTCGATCTGGTTCTTCGCCAATTCGCCACCACGTACAGGATCATTCCATGCGGTACCAGTTGTTCCCGTCATGTTTTGAAGAACCTGGACGTCAGCTTTCACCGACCGGGCACCCTGTTCATATCCGCATCCAAATTTGCGGATCAGCGGGATGTCCATGCCACCAACAAAGCCTACCTTGCCGCTGGTCGTGGCGAGGCCTGCAAGAATGCCGACAAGGTAGGACCCTTCTTCTTCTTTGAAGATGACTGATCGTACATTGGGCTTGTTGACCACAGCGTCGACAATGACAAAGTTCGTCTTTGGATATTCATCGGCGACTTTTTCGAGCGCAGACGTCCATGCAAAAGAGACCGCGACAACGGGATTGAAACCGCGGCTCGCAAACTTTCTGAGGGCTTGCTCTCCCTGAGCATCCCCAGTCGGCTCGAATTCGCGATACGCGATGCCGGTATCCTTCTTGAATTTTTCGGCTCCGTTGAAAGCCGCTTCGTTAAAGGACTTGTCAAATTTTCCACCCGTGCCGTAGACGACGGCCGGTTGAATATCAGCTGCGTATGCCGCGGTCGAAGCAGCGGCGAGCATGGCTGCGGTGAGGATCTTGATCATGCACTTCTCCCTTTTTTAAACCCATTCACGAACACCGGCCGCGCCCGCGCCCTTGAGAACTGTGGGTGGTACGCTTGACCGTGCTGACATCAGACCTGTCCGTTTTCCGTCGTTGCTCCCGGCAATCGAGCGGCTGCATTCTCGGACGGGTATGTTCCCAAGGCGGCTTTGTGCCGCTCGTTGAATATAGACTACGGTCCCCCAACAAGTGTTGTCAACATAATAAATGTTGCGAAAATTGTGCAGGCAGGCTTATAGTTGCCTTTTCGGCGCTGCGAGAAGGCGCCCGGACAATTTTTCGTCTCTCGAGCAAGAGGCGCGTCAGGAGAGCAGAATGAATGACATCGTCGACGCGGCCGTGTGGGCCAAAATCAACGGGCAACCCCGCATCCTCATGATTGGAGACGTCATGCTTGACGTCATCGTCAAGCCGACCGGCCCGATCGTGCTTGGATCAGATCGCCAAGCGCGTATCGAAACGCATGCCGGAGGGTCAGCGGCCAATCAGGCCGCCTGGGTGGCACATTTCGGAGGAGAGGTGACCTTTGTGGCGAAGGTCGGACTGAACGATGTGACGTCGCACCAGGCGACGTTCGTAAGTTATGGTGTCACGCCGTTCCTGGCTGCCGATGAGACAGCAGATACAGGGGTTCTGGTCACTTTGGTGGATCCAGACGGCCAGCGCAGTTTCCTAACCGACCGTGCGGCAAATCAAAATCTTGATGTTGGAGACTTGCCCGACTCTCTCCTTGAAGGTGTCGCCATTCTTCACCTTTCCGGCTACTCGTTTTTCTCGACGCGGACCCGCGCTGCCGTTTCCGACATTATTGCACGTGCAAAAGAGAGGGGGATTTTGATTACCGTCGATCCCGGCTCGGCAGGGTTCCTCGCGGAAGACAACTGTGCAGAGTTCTTTGAATGGACAAAGGATGCCTCAATCTGCTTCCCAAATAATGACGAAGCGAGGGTCCTCGCGGGCAGCGAGCAGCCAGATGTCCAGCGCCGCATTCTCAACTGTCATTACCCTCTCGTCGTCATAAAGCGGGGCGAACTGGGCGCGGAAGCGTGCGTCGACGGCGAAGTCCTGTTGCATGTCGCGGCGCCCAAGGTCGAGGTCGTGGATACGACGGGGGCAGGTGATGCGTTTCTTGCCGGTTTTCTGACTGCGCTCAGCGAAATGCAAACACTCGAAGCTGCCCTCGGAGCGGCCATCCAGGCGGGTTCGAGTGCAACCACGAGCTTCGGCGGTCGCCCACCATCAAATTGACGTTTCTGTCATCGCCGGAACCTGCTGACGCCGCGATAGCGTTCGCGCTTCCCGACTGATGTTGCTACAGGCCAGCTGCAAAGCGCTCCTCAGCCTCTTCAAGAAGCTGGGGCGATAGGGCGGGGTGTATGCGTGCAAACACCTCGCTCGTCACCGCAGCGCCAATCGTTCCCTGTCTGACGGCGGAAACGAAATCTGCGCCCAATAGCAGCTTTGCAAGTGCCGTACTCACCAGCGTGTCGTTAGCTCCACCAGGGTCGAGGATATTGGCCTTTGGCGCAGGTATGTTTGTCTCTCCTTGCGGCGTCGAAACCGCGACACTGAAGTCGCGGGAAATGACTGCGACATTCTTTGCGCCCCTATGTGCCAGTTCGCGTGTGAGCTTGGTCGGATCGAGCTCCTGGTGAATATACGACCGCGCTTCTTCCTCGCGTAAAAACAGGGCATCAACATTTTCGAGGTTTTGAGGCAAGCGCACAGCTTTTGCAGTCGAGACCGCGTCCAGCGCCAGTTTGAATCTGGCGCCTTTCTTGCGTTGGAGCAATGCAAACAGAACCGATGCTGGAAGATTGCAATCGGCGAAGACCCATGTTGCCGAGATAAAGTGCTGGACAAGGCGATCAAGGAATTCGGACGGAAGCTTGTCGAAGATTTCCATGTCCGAAAATCCGACCACGGCTTCACTTCCGGTGACCACAGAAGTGTAAGTCGCCGTTCGCAGATCAGAGCGAACTGAAACGCCGCTGGTGTCGACACCAAGCCCTTTGAGGTGCGCAATCAGTGAGCGCCCATTTTCGTCATCCCCCACCAGGGAGATCAAGGCAACGTCCACGCCAAGCCTTGCCGCGTTCTCGGCGACGTTTCGAGCCACTCCCCCAAAGTTATGGATGGTGGTTACCGGGTTCGATGTTTTGAATGTAATTGCTTGGTCAGAGAGCAGCACAGTATCGATTGTTGAGCCACCGATGCACACCAGCCTGTCCTTTTTTGAAAGCACATAAGCCCTTCCGAGCAGATACCCCTTCCGGGTGAGCTGAGTGATGTGCATCGCAAGTGTCGGGCGCGGTATGCCCAATGACTCGGCGACCTCCTGCTGCGCAGCAAACGGGTTGTCTGCAAGGCGATCTAAAACCGCCTTCTCCATTTCAGTGAGCATTTCCATTCTAAGATTCCTAAGACTTAGTCGCGTCGGCCCACCATACAACGTCGGTTAAAAGATCAGCAAGTGTTGTTGATCTTCGAGCAAAGTTTAACCAACAAATATTATATTGACAACAAAAGTTGTAAATGCCACTTTTGTTGGTGCCGTTAGCGCTGCGACGGCAGTTCAAATGAGACGGTCCGATCGAAATGGGCCCCGAAAAACCTCCAAGAGACGGAAAATCGCAATGGAAATTGGAATTTTTATCCCCATCGGCAACAACGGTTGGCTGATTTCGGAAAACGCTCCCCAGTACAAACCATCGTTTGAGCTGAACAAGGAAATCACCCTCAAGGCTGAAAAATACGGCCTCGACTTCGTGCTTTCGATGATCAAGCTGCGTGGTTTCGGCGGGAAAACTGAGTTTTGGGATCACAACCTGGAGTCGTTTACTTTGATGTCCGGGCTTGCTGCGGTCACGACGAAGATCAAGCTTTTCGCCACCGCCGCGACGCTGGTTATGCCGCCGGCAATTGTTGCCCGCATGGCGTCGACGATTGATTCGATCTCCAATGGCCGCTTCGGCCTCAACCTGGTGACCGGCTGGCAGCGTCCTGAGTACTCCCAGATGGGCCTGTGGCCCGGTGATGAGTATTTTTCCAAGCGCTATGATTATCTCGGCGAATACGCGACTGTGCTGCGCGAACTCTGGGAAAAGGGTACGTCCGACCTCAAGGGCGAATTCTTCCAGATGGATGATTGCAAGCTCTCGCCGCGTCCGCAGGCCGATATGAAAATCATCTGCGCCGGCTCCTCCAACGCTGGCATGCAGTTCTCCGCCGAGTATGCCGACTACAATTTCTGCTTTGGCGTCGGCGTGAACACGCCGACAGCTTTTGCTCCCGCCGCTGAGCGCTTGATTGCAGCGACGGAAAAGACGGGCCGCAATGTGTCGTCTTTCGTCCTTTTCATGGTGATCGCCGACGAGACCGACGAACTCGCCCGCGCCAAGTGGGAAAGCTACAAGGAAGGTGCGGATCAGGAGGCAATCGCCTGGCTCGGTGTTCAGGGCGCCGCCGACACCAAGTCTGGTACCGACACCAACGTACGCCAGATGGCCGACCCGGTCTCCGCCGTCAACATCAACATGGGAACGCTCGTCGGTTCATTCGAAACGGTAGCCGCAATGCTTGACCAAGTCCCAACGGTCCCTGGGACCGGTGGCGTCCTGCTGACCTTCGACGATTTCGTCAACGGTGTTGAGAATTTCGGCACAAGAATCCAGCCTCTGATGAAATGCCGTCAGCATGTCAAACAGTTTGCGGAGGCTGCCGAATGACGGAAACGGTCACTGCGGGTTATCGGCCGCGCCCAGACCTGACGAGAAGCGTGACGCTTCCTGCGCGCCCCGAGCAGCTCTCCCTGAAATCGAGCGAGACGGCCGTGGTTGTGGTCGACATGCAAAACGGATACTCGACCGAAGGCGGGTATGTTGATTTGGCCGGGTTCGATATTTCCGGCGCAAAATCTACTATTGGAAACATCAAGAAGACGCTGGACGCTGCGCGCGCGGCTGGGGTTCTCGTCGTGTATTTTCAAAACGGATGGGACAACGACTATGTCGAAGCCGGAGGCCCAGGCTCTCCGAACTGGCACAAGTCCAATGCGCTCAAGCACATGCGCGCGCATCCCGAACTGCAAGGCCAGCTTCTCGCCAAAGGGACGTGGGACTATGCGATCGTCGACGAGCTGCAGCCGAAGCCCGGCGACATCGTGGTACCGAAGACGCGCTATTCCGGCTTCTTCAACACCAACATGGACAGCGTGCTTCGCGCCCGTGGCATCCGCAATCTCGTCTTTGTCGGTATTGCGACCAATGTCTGCGTCGAAAGCTCGCTGCGCGATGCCTTCCATCTCGAATATTTCGGCGTGATGCTCGAGGACGCGACACATCATTTAGGCCCCGACTTCATCCAGCAGGCGAGTGTTTACAACGTCGAGAAATTTTTCGGCTGGGTTGCTTCCACCAACGACTTCTGCGCCGTCATTTCCCAGGCTCCGCCGGCGGAAGGGTGACCGATTCCCGAGAGGATTGAACGATGCCAAAAATCACAATTGTACCGGACAAGACACATACACCGATCGCGCCTTTTTCTCCTGGCACGCTCGCCGACGGCGTCGTTTACGTATCGGGTACGCTTCCATTCGACCGAAACAACGACGTAGTGCACGTCGGGGATGCTGGTGCACAGACACGCCACGTACTGGAAAGTATCAAGTCTGTTATCGAGGCTGCCGGCGGCTCGATGGAGGACGTGACGATGAACCACATCTTCATCACGGACTGGGCGAACTATCAGGCCGTCAACAGCGTCTATGCGGAGTACTTCCCGGGTGACAAGCCTGCACGATACTGCGTCCAGTGCGGCCTTGTTAAGCCAGAAGCCCTGATCGAGATTGCTTCCGTCGCCCATATCGGGAAATAGCGTCATGGTTCATTTCGATGTCCATGGTCTGCGCGAACCGGATGCCCCGACGATCATCCTGTCGTCGGGTCTTGGCGGCAGTGGTTCATACTGGGGGCCTCAGTTAGATTTCTTGAATGAAAGGTTCCGAGTGGTCGTCTACGACCATTTCGGCACCAATCGGTCATCTGGCGACATACCGGATAACTATTCGATCACCGAGATGGGCAGCGATGTTCTGGAGATTGCAGAGACATTGTCGCTGAGCTCCTTCAGCTTCATGGGCCACGCCCTGGGTGGACTGGTTGGTCTGGACATTGCACTTCGGTTTCCCGGCCTCATTGATAGCCTCATCCTCGTCAATGCCTGGGCAAAAGCTGATCCACATTCTGGTCGGTGTTTCGACGTCCGGATCGAGCTCCTTCAGAAATCTGGTGTGGCAGCCTTTATCAAGGCGCAACCGCTGTTTCTCTATCCCGCCATCTACATGGCACAGAATGCTCAACGGATTGCTGCAGAGGAGTTGCATGCAATCGAGAGCTTTCAAGGCACGGTCAATGTTCTCCGGCGTATTGGTGCGCTGCGAGAATTCAACGTTGAGGCGCGGTTGGGAGAGATCATCAGTCAATGTCTGGTGATCGCAACCAGAGATGATCTGCTGGTTCCCTACGAGCGAGCGATCCATCTCAGTGATAACCTTCCCAATGCGGAGCTTTGTCTCCTTGATCACGGTGGGCACGCCGTCAACGTTACCTCGCCAAACCTTTTCAATGAATGTGTCGAACGCTTCCTCGCGCGCCGACGCGCGCTAGCCACTGGAGAAAAACAATGACAGCTGTCGGCGATAAGGCCCTCGCAGCGCTTTTCAGAAATGCGCGAACTCATAACGGCTGGGCCGAAAAGCACGTTAGCGACACGACACTCATCGAGCTCTACGACCTGCTGAAGATGGCGCCGACGTCGGCAAATTGTTCGCCTGGCCGATTTGTGTTTGTTCGAAGTGCCGAAGGCAAAGAGCGTTTGAAACCGGCTCTCTCGTATGGAAATGTCGAGAAAACCATGAGTGCTCCGGTGACCGTGATAGCCTCGATCGACCACGAATTCTACGAAAAACTCCCTAGTCTCTTTCCGCATGCGGACGCACGTTCGTGGTTCACGTCCAGTCCCGCTGTCGCTGAAGAGACGGCATTTCGAAATGCAACCCTTCAAGCTGTCTACCTCATTCTGGCCGCCAGAGCGCTGGGTCTGGATACAGGCGCAATGTCAGGTTTCGACAATGCGAAAGTGGATGCCGCATTCTTTGCGGGAACCACGTGGAAATCAAATTTTTTGATCAACCTAGGCTACGGCAATCCCTCAAAATTGTATCAGCGATTGCCTCGCCTCGCTTTCTACGAAGCATGCCGTTTTGAATAGTAATGTCTCATAAAAACAGAGGTGAACAACAATGAGCTCGAATGCAGTCGAAAATGCTGACGGGGGTATTCCCGGACGAAAAAATGATGCAACCGCTTTTCGCGAGGCGATGTCGCGTATCGGTGCGGCCGTCAACATCATCACAACGGACGGGGAGGGGGGCCGAACGGGATTTGCTGCCACCGCGGTTTGCAGCGTGACCGATAGCCCGCCAACGATCTTGATCTGCCTGAACAAATCAGCCTCGGTGCATCAGGCTGTTACGCAGAACAGGGTTCTCTGCGTCAATACGCTCGAAGCGGGACATGAAGATCTATCGCGGCGGTTCGGGGGGAAGACACCCCCAGAGGAAAGGTTCGCCGGCGCGGTGTGGACGCAAACGGCATCCGGAGCCCTGGCTCTCGAGGATGCGCTGGTGTCTGTTGATTGCGAGATCGAGGATATTGTGGAGCGCGGTAGCCACGACGTTCTGTTTTGCCGTGTCCTCGATGTTAAGGTTCGTGAAAGCGGACGCGCGCTCATTTATCTCAACCGCAATTACCATCACATCTAGATCTAGTTTTCTCAGCGTAACTCCTGGGCGTATCACCCTGGAAACCACGCGCTTTGGGATATTTCGCATTTAAGAACTAACAAAAGTTGACCATATAACAAATGTTGACGGAAAGAGCGCGTATTGATAGTATGCGCCTTCACTCAACGGAGGACCCATCAAGTGACGACACAATTTCCTCTCACAATCTCTTCAGCCGTTGCATCAGCTCTAAGCGATGGCAAGCCAGTCGTGGCTCTCGAATCGACCATCATCACCCATGGTATGCCTTATCCCCAGAACCTGGAGATGGCACGCGAAGTTGAAGCGATCATTCGCGCCAACGGCGCGACACCAGCAACGATTGCCGTCATGGACGGCAAATTGTTGGTCGGTTTGACAGACGACGATCTGGTTAAGCTGGCGAAGGAAGGCCATTCCGCTGCAAAGGCTTCGAGAAAGGACCTCGCGTTTCTTCTCGTCTCGAAACAGACAGCCGGGACGACCGTTGCAACAACGATGCAGATCGCGGCACTTGCAGGCATCCGGGTCTTTGCAACCGGTGGCATCGGTGGCGTGCACCGCGGTGCAGAAGAGACGTTCGATATTTCCGCAGATCTGAAAGAGCTTGCATCTTCACCCGTTGCGGTGGTTTGTGCTGGCGCAAAGTCGATCCTTGATATCGGCAAGACGCTGGAGACGCTTGAAACCAACGGCGTCCCAGTCATCGGCTATAAGACGAACGAATTCCCAGCCTTTTTCGCGCGTTCAAGCGGCCTCCCGGTCGATCACCGTGCCGACACCCCTGAAACCGTCGCAGATGTGATCCTCACCCAGCGCAACCTCGGGATGCCTGGTGGCGTGCTAGTGGCCAATCCGATCCCAGAGGCTGATGCGCTCGATGCAAAGCAAATCGAGACGCGCATTGCCGAAGCAGTCGCGCAGGCAGAGGCCGAAGGTGTTTCGCGCAAGGGTGTAACGCCGTTCTTGCTTCAGCGCCTGTTCGAACTCACCGATGGCAAGAGCCTGGTCGCAAACATCGCGCTCGTTAAGAACAATGCGGCTGTCGCCGCTGAGATTGCTGCGGCGGTTTCCGCAAGGCAGTAATCGACACAGTGAGCCGGTTACGGTCGGCTCACTCTCACTGAGGCGGAAGCGCAGGATCCATTCCTCCAAATGGTTGTCATTGCTCTGCAGTGAGAAATTGTTGCGCCAGCCTTTCCATGCCCTTGAAATATGGTGGCAAAAGCAATGGCCAACACTCTCCATCACGACCGGATGGCAAACGCTCTCCGTATCCTCAGCGTCGACGCCGTCGAAAAAGCCAACTCAGGCCATCCCGGCATGCCAATGGGCATGGCCGATGTTGCAACGGTCCTGTTCTCCAAATATTTGAAGTTCGACCCGAAGAAGCCGAAGTGGCCTGACCGCGACCGTTTCGTTCTATCGGCTGGCCACGGTTCGATGCTGATCTATTCGCTCCTGTATTTGACCGGCTACCCGGATATGACGGTCGATGACCTGAAGCGTTTCCGCCAACTTGGTTCCAAGACCGCTGGCCATCCTGAATACGGTCATGCCACGGGTATCGAGACCACCACCGGCCCGCTCGGTCAGGGCATAGCCAACGCCGTCGGCATGGCGATCGCAGAGCGAAAGCTTGCTGACGAATTCGGCGCCGACCTGCAGGATCACTTTACCTATGTGATCTGCGGCGACGGGTGCCTGATGGAAGGCATCAGCCATGAGGCGATCGCGCTGGCCGGTCATCTGAAGCTGAACAAGCTGGTTCTGTTCTGGGACAACAACTCGATAACCATTGATGGTGCCGTTTCGCTGTCGGATTCGACCGACCAGATCGCCCGCTTCAAGGCCGTGAACTGGAACACGATCCAGATCGACGGCCATGACCAGGCAGCGATTGCCGATGCCATCGAACAGGCCCACAAATCGGACAAGCCTACCTTCATCGCCTGCAAGACCATCATCGGTTTCGGCGCTCCGAACAAGGCTGGCAGCCACAAGGTTCATGGCTCGCCGCTTGGCGCCGAGGAAATCGCCGCCACTCGCAAGGCGCTGGGCTGGGAATACGAACCCTTCGTCATCCCCAACGACGTGCTGTCCGGCTGGCGCGCCGCCGGCACCCGTTCTGTCGACGTCGTCAAGGCATGGGAAGGCCGTCTCGAAACGTCCGACAAGAAGGCTGAATTTGAACGCCGTTTTGCCGGCGATCTGCCGGCTGGCTTCGATGCCGCGATTTTGGACTACAAGAAGAAGCTGGCCGACACCAAGCCGACCATCGCCACCCGCAAGGCATCGGAAGATGCACTCGAAGTTATAAACGGCCTCCTCCCTGAAACGCTGGGAGGTTCTGCCGACCTGACGCCATCCAACAATACCAAGACCAGTCAGATGGTCTCGATTACGCCGTTCGACTTCGCAGGTCGTTACATGCATTGGGGCATTCGCGAGCACGGCATGGCGGCGGCGATGAACGGCATCGCGTTGCATGGCGGCCTGATCCCTTATGGCGGCGGCTTCATGATCTTCTCGGACTATTGCCGCCCGCCGATCCGCCTTGCATCGCTGATGGGCATCCGTGTCATCCACGTTCTGACGCATGACTCGATCGGCGTCGGCGAGGACGGTCCGACCCACCAGCCGGTCGAGCAGATGGCCTCGCTGCGCGCCATCCCGAACCTGATGATGTTCCGTCCGGCCGATGCGACGGAAACCGCAGAATGCTGGCATATCGCGGTTTCGACCAAGGATCGTCCGTCAGGCTTGGCGCTTACTCGCCAGAATCTCACTGCCGTACGCACCGAATATTCGGAAGAGAACCTATCAGCCAAGGGGGCCTACGTCATCTCCGGCAAGGCCGATGCCAAGGTAACGATCTTTGCTTCCGGTTCCGAGGTCGAACTCGCGGTCGCTGCAGCCAAGACGCTCGAGGAAAAGGATACGTCCGTTCGCGTGGTTTCCGTCCCCTCGACCGACCTGTTCTTCGAGCAGCCAGATGCCTACCGCGCCGACATCCTTGGGAAGTCTCCCCTCAAGATCGCTGTCGAGGCCGGCGTGCGTGATGGTTGGGATGCGTTCATCGGCCCGGAAGGGACGTTTGTTGGCATGAAGGGCTTTGGCGCTTCCGGCCCCGCCAAGGATGTCTTCAAGCATTTCGGTATTACCGTTGATTGCATCGTCGAGGCGGTAGAGGCAAGGTCCTAAACCGCCGAATTAATAGCTCGAAGGCGCATCCAAATGGCGATGCGCCTTCGCATCCTTACGCCAATCAACGGCGAAAGCGGTTCATCGACTGTCGATTTCTAACGGCACTCAATATTTATAACTAATATTACAACAAATAATATAAAATTAACAGATGTTGCACGATCATCGATTAATGGTTGAGGCGGGAACTTCAGCCTTGAAACAATAACTAGGTGGGAGTGACCTATGAAATTCGTGGACCGCTTCTTAAAGAACCGACGCATTGTCGCGAAGGTCGTAATCATCCTTGTACCACTCGTTGCTCTGATCGCCGGAGTTGGAGCCTTGGGCTATACGACGGCGAAAACTTTGAACGGGCACATGACGACGACGAGAGCAATGATCGGGAACATCAAGGATTTCGAGGATCTGCAGTCCTCCCTTCAAGATTTTATAACCAAGCCAAGCGAGCAATCGAGAAGTGTCTTCTTGGCGGCAGTTGCGGCGCAAGCTGATGGTGTCTCCCGCTTGGACGACGACTTTGCGCAAGAAAGTGTGCGCGCAAAATTAGCCAACGTCACAGATGTTGCGGAAAAACTAACCGAGAAAGAAGCAGTGCTTTGGGGAATTTTCACCCAAGAGCGCGAGAATGACGCGCTCCTCCACCGGGATGTAAGCGAAATCAGCAACGCTGTCGCGGTTGCCCTTTCCGAAACAGGAAAAGTTCGCGAAGAGTTTCGAAGCAAAGAGAGTTTTGCAAAAGAGCTTCTGTACGATGCCTCGGTGTATAAGACGCTTTCCAGCCTTCTCGGGACCATGCGATCCGACTTTCAAATGGCGTTCACGCCCGAAGAGCAGCTCGAAATCGCAAAAACCGCCCACGAAAACCTCGAAAAACAGATCGTCGCGTCACGTGAAATCGCGTCGAGCGCTGCGACAAGCCTACTGGAGGAAATCGCTCAATCTTCCGCGGCCCTGAAAATGGTTTTGGAGTCTGATTCATCCGATGACCTGAAGATAAAGGCCCTCGCACCCATACTATCGGGCTTCGTCCAGATTGAAAGCAAGATGGCCCGGCAGTCAGATATGAGTAATTCGGCCGCCGCAGAGCGTTTTGTGACTTTGGATAAGGCCATAGACGGCCTAAGGGACCGCCTCGCTGCTGTAGACGATATCGGTGTGGTGTGTGATCGTCTGAAGATCAATGTCGCACGGATGATGATCATCCGTAGCGCAGAGTCGCAGCAAGCTGTTCTTTCGGATCTGGAGGGCTTGAAGCGCCAAGCGGGTGTGTTGTCGAATGGCAGTGGTTCTGGGGATGCGATTGGCAACGCAGTTTCCGTGATCCCCGCCTTTGCAGATGATATTGTGACGCGGTCCTCTAAAATGTCGACCATTGCCAAACGATGGAGTGACGTCACAGCTGAATCCAAAGAGGCTCTCGCTGTCTCCATGAACGAGTTGCGCGATTTTGTGAGCAGCGCCCAGGAGAACGGTAGATCCGACAGCGAGCAATCGGGCTTTATGTCTATGGCAGTGATGATAGGAGGGACCCTGCTTGCCTGTGTCGGAGCAATTTTCCTGATCGAAGCACTTCGTGCGCCTTTGAAGGGTGTGACTTCGACTATGTCACGCTTGGCCGACGGCGACCTGAGTGTCGATATCGACGGCAGCGAGCGCCGAGACGAGGTGGGGGACATGGTCCGAGCAACGATTGTCTTCCGCGACGCCGCAAGGGAAAACGTCCGCCTTGAGGAAGAGGCAGCAGCGGCTCGCCGCCTTGCAGGTGAGGAGGCTTCGCGACGTTCTTCCGAGATGGACCGTAACGAACGCCAGCTGAAACAAGCCATTTCAGCACTGTCAGTTGTCTTGCAATTTCTTTCGAAAGGCGATCTCGAGAAGAGAATGGACTCCAACTTGGCATCCGACTTCATCGAAATGGCCACAACCTACAACGACGCCGTTGAAGCCCTTAGGTCAACAATTTCTGATGTGCGTGAAGCGACTGATGAAATCGACGCAGGAACAGGGAATCTCGCGGCATCTGCTGATGCACTCGCAAAAAGGACAGAGCAGCAAGCGGCTGCCATCGAAGAGAGCTCTATGTCTCTTCGGAAATTGAGCGCTCTTGTGAAAGCAACAGCACAGCGCGCGAGGCTTACGGCAAATTCCGTGGATGAAGCGGCCGAACATGCACGTCGATCTGGTGAAGTTGTCGCAAAGGCTGTTGCCGCGATCGGGGCGATAAATCGCTCGTCAGAAAAAATCGCTGCCATAATTGGCGTTATTGATGAAATTTCGTTCCAGACAAACCTTCTCGCTCTCAACGCGGGTGTGGAGGCGGCACGCGCGGGCGACGCCGGAAGGGGATTTGCCGTGGTGGCCCAGGAGGTTCGTGAACTGGCCCAGCGATGTGCCAGCGCTGCAAACGAGATCAAGGTGCTTATCAGCAGCAGTTCCACTCAGGTACGAGATGGAGTGAGGCTGGTCGAGGAGACCGGAATGGCCCTCGGAGAAATCATAACCCGTGTCAGCGGCGTCCAAGATCTGGTGAATGAGATTTCCGCGGCCACCACGGAGCAGTCCACGAGCATCAATGAGGTCGGCAGCTCTGTCCACGATGTCGAGCTCATAACCCAGCAGAATGCGGCAATGGTTGAGGAGAATAACGCCGAGATACACGGCTTACGCCACAGGGTAGCTGTTTTGTCGGAAAAAATTAGCCGTTTCCGAACAAATCGCCCCACGTTGAACAGGAGCACTGAGAGGGCGGCGTGATCTTTCGCTGTCTGTTGCATTAGCGTAGATGCGGCAGACAGCGGTTGTCGAGCGTATTGGCTGAAGTTCTATATAGATATGCACGCCTCAGTTCAGTAGATAGGCGTTATCCCACGGTATAAATCTTTTCAGACACTTAAGCCCTTTTACCAACCTGTCGCCAGTTCGATTCCTATCAAGGCGCCCACCTGGAATCTTCGCTCAACTCATTTCTTTTGGATGGCTGTGGGCTTCGACGAATGCAGACGCCGTTTGAGCGTAGAGCATTGCGGATATCTCTGGCCTCCCAATAAGCTCGCTGCGCCGAAGCTTCCTGCAGACAACGATATCCCCGACAGCGTTGATCCACGCACCTGAAAAAACACTCTTGGCAATATCAGTTTCGACTTTTGTAATTTCCTTCATGGCCGAATCTCCTTTCTGCGGCTTCCAACAACCGTGCTATGGCATCTCAGATACCGAGGGAGGAGCCCCTCCACTCAATCATAACCGCCTCAGGAGCCATACTACAGGTAGGGCCACAAATTTATGCGTTTTTTTGTCAAGACGCCGTCAGAATTTGTTATATCCTACTGCCAACAACAAGGAACCGGAAAGCCGGGCCATCAGGGGAATATCGAGGCATGAGATACGTTGTCGATGCTATCGGCGGCCGACCTGGGGGTGATGCCTGGCAGATCGCGGTCACGGAAACCTATTTTTCGCGCGATACTGAGTACCGCAACCGGTGTGAGTTCGCCGGCGAACTGTAGACATGAATGTCGCACAGCACGAAAACCAAGAAGTGAGGCATCTAATGCACGACCCTCTATCTAACACGTCATCCGCGCTGTTTGACAACCTCCAGCCACCCACTGTGCCGCTTGACGTCTTGATCGCTTTCGCCAAGTCCAACTATGGCTTAACGGGGACTTGGAGCGAACTGTTTGGCGAGCGTGACCAAAACTTTCGCGTGAGCGATGATCAAGGCACGGTTTGGCTCTTCAAGCTTTGCAGTCCGCGCGAAGCCGACGGGATATTCGAGGGCCAGGTTCTGGCACTGGAACATATCGCGCGGACAGACCCCAGCTTGCCGGTTCCGCGCGTACGGCATACCAACGATGGCTCACTTTTGACAACGCTTCATCATGCCGGGCTGGATCATTGCGTGATCGTGCTTTCGTATCTGCCAGGCAGCGTTTTGGGAGCAGCGCCGCTGGCGAGCGAGCGGCTTTACGAAGTAGGCCAGCTGGTGGCGCGGTTGGGCCGTGCCTTGCGCGGATTCATTCATGCCGCCCCGGCAACGCGATATCTGATTTGGGATCATCGTCACCTGGCAGATCTGTTGCCGCATGTCGGCGTCCTGCCGGAAGAGCATCGAGCCCGTTTTGCACGGATCATTTCCGAATTTTGCAAAGACCAGCTGCCGAAGCTCGAAAAACTGCGCGGCCAGATCATCCACGGAGACGCTCACCCGTTCAACACTTTGACTGATGGTGTCGGTATCGTTGGTATTATTGATTTCGGCGACATGATTGCCGGCTCACTCATTCAGGATCTATCCAACACGCTTGCGGACTATCTGATACCCGGCGCGGACAATCAGCGCATCGTGTTGGAAATTACCAAGGGGTATCATTCGATTACGCCCCTTGAAGAACAAGAATTGGATGTCCTGCTGCCCTTGGTGGAAACCAGGATTCTGATGAACCCGTTGATCCAGGCTATTCGATCTGAAGGCGGAGCCCCGGAGTCGAGCTACCAGGATGACTGCCGGCGCGCATTCCCTTTGCTGGATGAACTTGAAGCCGAGCGGGGGACGTTTGTGAATGTCCTGCGGCGCGGTGCGGCCCTTCCGCCCATTTCGACCTCAGTTCCGGATAGTGTCGAAGGCATGCTCGAACGTCGCAAGAGTGTTATGGGCAAAAAGCTCTATATGTTCTACGACACGCCACTTCATCTCGTGAAAGGTGAGGGAGTTTGGCTTACAGCCAGCGACGGAAAAACGTACCTCGACTGCTACAATAACGTAGTGCACGTTGGCCATTGCCACCCCTATGTGATCGGGGCAATTGATCGACAGATGCGCCAGTTGAACACCAATACGCGCTATCTGTCTGAGCAGTCGATCGCCTATGCCGAACGGTTGACGGCCACACTGGACAAAAGCCTGACTGCCGTCATTTACGTCAATTCTGGCAGCGAAGCGAACGACATAGCCTGGCGCATGGCGAAGGCGTGGACGGGGCGCTCAGGCGGCTTGGCTATGGATTTTGCCTATCATGGCATTACCGATGCTGTGGATCCCTTTTCGCCGTCAAATGATATGGCAAATTGGAATTTCCCGCATATGCGGGTCGTTACGCCGCCGGACGATTATCGTGGACCGTTCAAGCGCGGAGACAACAATATTGCTCAGCGCTATGCGGATCTTGCCGATGCGCCGATTGCCGACCTCGCCCAATCTGCCTATGGCGTGGCCGCAGCTATGGTGGACTCCGCATTCATGAGCAATGGCATGCTGGATGTGGCAAATGGCTATCTCTCTGCGGTGGTTGACAAAGTCAGAGCCGCAGGAGGTCTTTTCATTGCCGACGAGGTCCAGTCCGGCTTTGGACGTATGGGCACAGCCATGTGGGGCCATCAGCATCACGGTGTCGTGCCGGACTTTGTCACGATTGGTAAGCCTGCGGGGAATGGGCATCCGATCGGCGTGATCATCACCCGGCCGGAAATCCTTGAGCACTTCACAAAAACGGCTCCATTCTTCTCCACGTTCGGGGGAAACAATGTGTCATGTGCCGCAGGCATCGCGGTTCTGGATGTCATCCGGGACGAAAAACTGGTTGAGAACTGCAAGACGACGGGTGCCTATATGAAGGCGCGGTTGCTTGAGTTGAAAAACAAGTTCGATCTGATTGGTGATGTGCGGGGTGTCGGTTTGGCGCTTGGTCTCGAATTTGTTCGCGATCGGCAGACTTTGGATCCGGCTACCGCAGAAACCAAGCGCCTGGTAAACCTGATGCGCGAGCAAGGCGTTCTTATTGGTTCGGAAGGTGTGCTTGGAAATATTCTGAAGATGAGGCCACCTGCCGTGTTCCAACCTGCCCATGTCGACATCGCGGTGGCGGCGCTGGAACGGGCGCTGCTCAAATTGTAAGAACAAAAAGATTTGGTTTCCGACGAAGCCACAAGGCAGCATTTCCTGAGATGATCACACTAGTTCTTTGGCAAACGTGAGCTTGTCTTGCACGACCATCCAGTTGGCCACGTCCCAACAGCCCGCAGGAACGACGGGGCGTCAACAGCCGGTCATGTAAACTCGGGACGGTATGACGAGAGCTGAATTGCCTACTCCGCAATTCTAAGCGTGGGCCTATTTCAGGCCGGAACCGAGAGCCTGGGTGCTTCCTCGCTAAAAATTTCTTCTAAAGCCGCTAAAATTTGCCGTACCGGCTCGGAGCGGCTGAAATAATAAATCGTCTGGGCATCGCGGCGGGTTTGCACCACATTTGCATTGCGCAGTTTGGAAAGATGTTGAGATAACGCTGATTGGCTGAGGCCAACCTTTTCTGCTAGCTGACCCACCGGCATTTCTCCCTCAACGAGGATCCGAAGTATCGTGAGTCTCTTTGGGTTCTCCAGCGCGGATAAGAGCGTCACTGCCGAATTAATTGATTGCTCATCAAGGCGTCTGCTCACTACGTTTGTCTCCAAAGCTATTCTCATTTAGGCAAAGATTGACAGGATACGGATCTCTTGTTCCTTACCTCCGCCGACCACCAAATGGCACCTGGGGGAGAAAGTAAGCCAATCTTTGCTAATTTAGATTAGTCGGTATCCGTCAATCTTCAATGCGAACAACGCCGATGAGTGCCTCTAAGGTGCAGTGATGTCACTGAGGTGCAGGTTTATTGCGCGGTTTGACGGAGGTTAACTGATTTGCCTATTAAAAAGTGGTCCGCCGAAATTTGGAACCGTCCTTTGGGAATGCAGAACTGGTTGTCAGAGGCTCGGATTGAAGCAGGAACTTCATGTGACCGATTTATGTAGCTTAATTTGTATCTGTCCATTGAACGACCGATTTCAAACAAAATCTGAGCTTCATTCCCACGCATAAGAAGATTCGAGTATGGTTGAATCGTGTTTCATGCGTTTTTTAGCGAAGTTAACACGTGTTTGGATGTGTTAGGAATGTCGAACGGTCCGTACAAAGAACTCAAAATTTCGTCCAGGGATATCGGAGAAGTTGAGGAATATTTGAGTGACGCTTATGCCCCGGTGTCTGCAACTCCACTCGGCTCGCACCACAAGTACGGGGTCAACGGACATCTCGCCGTGCTCGATGACGTTTTCTTCGAATGGTCGAAAACAATTGGCAGTTATCGAGTTACTCCGATCGAAATGTTCGATTCTGTTCTCTTCAATTTCGTCAGCGAAGGGACAACTGATTACCATTTCAAGGACAATAAATTAACGATCGCGGCCGATCAGGTGATTGGATACCGGCACGCAGACAACGTTGATGTTCTGGACGGAAGTGAACATTCAACAGTTGTCATTTCTGATGATCTTCTCTGCAAGCGGATGTCGATATTGCTTGATAAGCCGGTGGTTCACACGGTTGAATTTAGCAAGGGTGCCCTGGATCAGCGAAATCTCAAAGGACTTCCAGCTCTTGTCGAGTTTTTGTACAATACACCGGTCCAGCAACTCGCGGGATCGCTCAATGCACGTTCGTCGGCTGTTGGAAATTTGGTGATTGATAGTTTCCTTTTAAACTATCCGAACAACTATACTCAGACGCTGACGGCGCCTGTGCCCTTGGTTGCACCGAGACAAGTGCGGCGGGCGATCGATTATATCCACGCGCATCCAGCGGACAGAAGCTCTCCCGAATTCTTAGCTAGTCTGAGCGCTGTTAGCGTCCGCTCTCTGCAGTATTCTTTCTTGCTTTCGGTGGGACAGACGATCAGCGAGTACCAGCGCGCTTTGCGCCTGCAAAAAGCTCGCGACGAGCTCGATCAAAGTAGCAATCTCTCCGCGAAGGCAATTGCTGAGAAATGGGGATTTGCATCGCAAAGTGCCTTTACTCAAAGTTTCAAAAAAGCGTTTGGCGTCACTCCATCCCAGGCCCGCAGGGGTAATTGAACGTTCCAATCTTTTCCTTCACATGGGTTTCATCCATTGGTGAAGTTGGAGCGATAATCAACACATTGTACAATAGAAGAATATTTGGACGCTAAGAGGCGATAATATGCAACAGAATGAGGAACTACTGGCCAAACAGAGTTTCGAATTCTGGGAAGCGCCGCATTTGAAGCGCCGTGACGGGTCTGTGACCAATTGGTAAGCGGCTGCCGTCGCAGAAATTATACCGTCCTCGGCACACCACGCGTGTCGGCGGTTCTGACGGGTTCAAGGCGCTAGAAAACAATTCCGAGTGCCTGAGGCGTGGATATTGCCACGCCTCATGGTGTTCAATCTTCGATAACACAGCCGAGCCGGGCGAGAGAGGCATCAACCCAAGCGCGGTCGTTCTTGCCGAGCTTGATGTTTTCCATCTGTTTTGTTTCAGCAGCATGCTTTTTCGATGCCGCTTCGAAGACGGTTTCGACCGAGGCGAGGGGGACAGACAGAAAGCCATCGGCATCTCCGCAGACGAGGTCACCGGGTTCGATCACCATCCCGTTGATGGCGATTGGGACGTTTACTTCGCCAGGGCCATCCTTGTAAGGGCCGCGATGGGTCACGCCAGCGGCAAAGACGGGAAAAGATCCTGCTAGCAGCTCTTCGCTGTCGCGAATGGCGCCAAAAATCACGATGCCGCCAAGGCCGCGTTGTGCGGCATGCGCAACCATCAACTCGCCGATAATCGCATTGCTGAGATCGCCACCTGCGTCAACGACGACGATATCGCCTGGTGCAGCGATATCGAGCGCCTTGTGAACCATCAGATTGTCACCCGGACGCGCCTTGACCGTCACTGCGGCGCCGACCATTTTGGGGCCAGTGTAAAAGGGACGCAAAGGTGCGCCACCTGCCGTCATGCGCGACATGACATCGCTGACATTGGCAACCGGCAGGGTTCTGAATTTCTCGACCCATTCCGCGCCGACATTCTGCTTACGCTTGCAGACTCTGAAACCTAACATGTCTATTCCTCCGTTTCGTGTTGGGTGGGTTTAATTCTGAACGAAGTTCTGGTTGGCCAGCGCGCGACGATCGAATGGCACGCCGGTCAATACGTCTACGATGTGCTGTGCGCTCTGTACGGCCATGTTGCGCAGTGCTGAGCGGCTCGCGCCACCGACATGGGGTGTAGCGATGAGGTTGGGCAGAGCCCAGAAGGGATGGTCGGACGATGGCGGTTCCTGCTTGAAACTGTCGAGTGCCGCACCGGCGATACCACCATTTTTCAAGGCGTTCAGTAGGGCTGCCTCATCGATTACGGCGCCGCGTGATGTGTTGACGATGAAGGCTGTGGATTTCATCATTTCCAAGCGTTCGGCGTTGATGAGATGATGTGTCTGCGGTGACAAGGGGCAATGCAGGCTGACGATATCGCTCTCCGCCAGAATGTCTGAAAGGTCACGGCTCACGCGCGTGCCGTCCGCGTCCTCTGCAAATGGATCGTAGGCGATTGTTTCCATGCCAAGTCCTTGGGCAAGCTTGGCTGTTCTGCGCCCGATTTCGCCAAAGCCGATGATACCGAATGTTGCACCGGCGAGATCGCGCCCGACATATTTGGTCTTTGGCCAAGCGCCGCCTTTGACGGTGTCGCTTAAGGTGCCGATGTCTTTCATCAGCGTTACGGAAAGAGTGATGGCGAGTTCTGCAACCGATTGGGCATTGGCGGCGAGGGCGCGCAGCACGGGAATGTTGTGCGATGTTGCCGCGTCAAGATCGATATTGTCGACGCCACTGCCGTGTTTTGCGATGACGCGAAGCTGTGGGGAGGCCGAGATGACCTGATCGTTTATCTGGCCCTGGCGCACGAGAATGGCATCCACCGCGTTGGATTTGGCAATCTCGGCAAGATTTTCTGAGCCGCTATAGCCGTCGGCGTAAATCGTCTCGATTCCATTTTTGGTGAGAAGTTCTGTTGCTTCAGGTGCCAATTGCGCCCCTGTGACGAGAACCCTGAGACCTTTTGCACCCGCGTCTAATGGGCTCGCGGCAGCTTCCACTGCATTGATTTCGTTCACTAAAACCTCCCGAATTTCGGTGCGTCGCCTCGCAAATGAGCGACGGTTGACGAATCCTCATTATCGGTTATTGTAATAAATGAAAAGGTATTGTACCTGGTACAACATTCTTTTTAAGGGAGGTTCTACAAGTGCCAGGCAATTCATCAGGCGTTGCAGCCGTCGAAAGGGCTGTTTCATTGCTCGAAGCGTTCGCGGATGCTGACTATTCGTTGACGCTCGGAGAGCTGGCGCGTCGGACGGGCTTGGACAAATCCACCGTGCTACGGATTGCCCGCTCGCTGGCGAAATCCTCCATGCTCATTCGCAACGACGACGGAAGCTGGCGGCTCGGACCGAAGCTGGTTCGTCTCGGCGCGCTGTATCAATCAACCTTCAAGGTATCGAGAGTCGTTGAGCCCATGTTTGCGGAAATGAGTGCCGCAAGTGGCGAAAGTGCCGCGCTCTATGTTCGCGAGGGGGATCGACGCATTTGTCTGCATCGACATGATTCAAACCAGTCGATCCGCCATTCGGCCCGTGTCGGCGACACGATGCCGCTCGATCTCGGAGCCCCCGGCCGTGTGATTCTCGCCTTCTCCGGTCAATCCGGAAGTGTCTACGAAGAGATTCGTCAGCGTGGCTATCACGCGACCCACGGTGAGCGTGACCCACAGGTGTCGAGCATCGCGGTTCCCGTCTATCGAGAGGGGAATATTCTTTTCGGCGCGATGGGTCTCGCTGGCCCGACGCAGCGCTTCACTGATGAAGCCATTACCGGACACCTTGAAATTCTCCGCGTTGCCGCGCGCAAGCTCAGCACCGCGCTTGGAGGACATCCCGGCTAGTTTCAGAGCGGGTGCCGGGCCCGCATTGCGTTCCTTGGGAGGAGCATATCGATGAATATGATGAGAACAGCAGCTTTGGCAGCCAGCGCTTTGCTGGCAACGATTGGTTCGGCTCACGCAGAATGGCCGAAGGATCGTCCAATCCAGATGATCGTTGCTTTTGCACCCGGCGGAAGCACGGATGTCATGGCGCGTGCCATGCAGCCATATCTTGAAAAAGAACTCGGCGCTGACATCGTCATTGAAAACCGTCCAGGTGCGTCTGGTGAAATCGCCTATACCGCATTGGCAAAAGCCAAGCCGGACGGCTACACATTCTCCTACATCAACACGCCCGGCTTCCTGTCCATGCAGGTTCAGAGAAAGCTTGGTTATGATCCAAAGACCATCAAGCCAATCGCCCGTATCGTGGATGACCCAGCTGCCATCGTGGTACCTGCTGCATCTGAAATCAAGACCATCGCCGAATTCGTCGCTGCAGCAAAAGCAAAGCCCGGCGCGGTTTCGTTCGGCTCGTCCGGCATCGGCACTGACGATCACCTGGCCATCATCATTCTAGGCTCAGAAACCGGCACGACGATCACGCACATTCCGTTCAACGGCGCTGGCGAAACCCGCACGGCTATTCTCGGTTCGCAGGTAACCGGCGGTGGTCTCAATGTCAGTGAGTTTGGCGGCAATGACACGTCTGGCCTCAGAATGATCAACACCTTTGGCAAGGAACGTTCGCCGCAGCTTCCAGACGTGCCGACAGCGATCGAGTCCGGCTTCAACGTCGAGATGACATCAGAGCGAGGGATCGCAGCTCCTCGCGAAGTGCCGGCCGAAATTTCCGACCGCTTTGCTGCTGCCGTCAAGGCAACGCTGGATAATCCGGATTTCCAGAAGCAGGCCAAACAGATGGCATTGCCACTTGCCTATCTCAGCGGTGCTGATTGGGAAAAGGAAATGCCGAACCGCTTGGCTCGTTTCCAGAAGATCTGGGACACAACACCCTGGGTGCAACAATGAGCATCAAGCCCACAGCCAATAATCGGGATTTTCCCGACATTCTTGCTGGTGGTTTGCTGATATTTCTTGGAGCGCTTGGCCTTTGGGCCGGGCGCGACCTGACATACGGCAGTCCGGCAATGATGGGACCAGGTTTTCTACCGAAGTCCCTATGCACCGTCATCGCACTCATCGGCGCCGTTGTCCTCATCAAAGCACTGTCCAAGCCACATGAAGCGCTGGATGCGATCAATCCCAAGCCACTGATCATAATCGTTGTGGCCATCGCGGGATTTGCGTTCGCAGCAGAGCGTTTTGGTTTCGTCGCCGCAACCATCTGGCTGCTGGTCGTGGGAAGCCTGGCCGACCCTGAATCGCGCTGGCGGGAGATATTGATCTCGACTGCGGTGCTGACAACGCTCGGCGCGCTTCTCTTCGTTTACGGACTTGGCGTTCAGATGCCCATCTGGCCGTTCTGACGACCTTCCTGATTTGATCGGATTATTTCGATGGCTTTTCTCGACGTCCTTATGCTCGGCTTCTCTGAGGCCCTGACACCAACCAACCTGATGTTTTGTTTCATCGGTGCGCTTTTGGGAACCTTGATCGGCGTTCTGCCGGGTATCGGGCCAACCGCGACGGTGGCAATTCTGCTGCCGGTGACCTTCTTCCTGCCGCCTCTCGGTGCCTTGATCATGCTGTCAGGTATATTCTACGGCGCTCAATATGGTGGCTCCACCACAGCCATTCTGGTCAATCTGCCTGGTGAAGCTTCAGCGGTGGTAACCGCGATCGATGGCTACCAGATGGCGCGAAAGGGCAGGGCGGGTGCCGCACTCGCAATCGCGGCTTTAGGCTCGTTCTTTGCGGGCACCGTTGCAACGATTGCGCTCGCCGTGGCAGGACCGACGCTGTCCTCCTTCGCGCTGTCTTTTGGCCCGGCTGAATATGTTGCCCTATGTATCTTCGGTCTGCTCGCAGCCACTATTCTCGCGCACGGCTCCGTCGTAAAGGCAATCGGCATGGTCTGCCTCGGCCTTGTGCTGGGCATGGTCGGTATTGATGTCAACAGCGGCTCTGCCCGCATGACGTTCGGCTCGACCGACCTGTATGACGGCATTGATTTCGTCGTGATCGCGGTTGGCCTGTTCGGCATTGCCGAAATCGCGACCAATCTGGAATCCAAAGAAGTGCGCGGTGTGCTTCAGAGCAAGATCGGCAGGCTTTGGCCCACGCGTGAGGAATTCAAAGACAGTTGGGCCGCAGTCTTGCGCGGTACTGGCGTCGGCACAATTCTCGGCGTTCTTCCCGGTGGGGGCGCAACGTTGAGCGCGTTCAGTGCCTATTCGGTTGAAAAGCGCATCTCCAAGACACCGGAAAAGTTCGGCCATGGTGCCATCGCTGGTGTTGCTGGCCCGGAAGCTGCCAACAATGCCGGTGCACAGGCGTCGTTCATTCCGTTGTTGACGCTCGGCATTCCATCCAACTCCATCATGGCCATGATGCTTGGTGCGATGACCATTCACGGCATTACCCCCGGCCCATCGGTTATTCAGAACCAGCCGGAATTGTTCTGGGGTCTGGTTGCCTCCATGTGGCTTGGCAATGCCATGCTGCTCGTCATCAACCTTCCGCTCATCGGACTTTGGGTAAAGCTGCTGCAAATCCCGTATCGCCTGATGTATCCGGCCATCCTGCTGTTCTGCTGCGTGGGTGTTTACAGCGTCAGCAATCGCGGCTTCGACGTCGCGCTGGTGATCTTGTTTGGTATCCTGGGCTATGTTTTGCGCAAGGCGAAATGCGAGCCGGGTCCGCTTCTTCTAGGCTTCGTTCTGGGTCCATTGCTGGAGACGAACTTGCGCCGCGCCATGCTGCTCTCGCAAGGGGACTGGCTGGTCTTCTTCGAGCGTCCCATCAGTGCTGTGCTTCTGGCCGTTACGGCGTTGATGCTGCTGACCCTGATCCTGCCGACTATCCGCAAGAACAGAAAAGCCGCATTCGAAGCGAGCGAAGACTAAAAAGAAGGGTGCCGCGAGGCGCCCTTTTTCACCTCTGTCTGAATCATAACGAGGGCTGACATCATGTTTCCCGCTGTTTCATATCTAGCGAGGCACCGTTTGCGCGGCGCCCTGTCTCTTGAAGACTTCGAGGTTTCGGCGAAGCGGCACCTGCCAAAACCACTTTTCGGGTATATTGCCGGGGGAAGCGAGACGAATGCGTCACTTCAAATGAATGCGGAAGCATTCGGGGACATCAGCTTCCGACCCCGTGTCCTCATAAACACGTCCTCCCGATCGACACGGACCACTCTATTCGGTGAGGAATGGAGCGCACCCTTTGGAATAGCGCCCATGGGCATCAGCGCTTTGATGGCCTATCGCGGCGATCTCGTGCTGGCAAAAGCAGCACAGGATGCTGGCATTCCCATGATCATGAGTGGTTCGTCCCTGATCCCTCTTGAGGAGATCGTCGAGGCTGCACCACGATCCTGGTTTCAAGCCTATCTGCCGGGTGAGCCGGATCGGATAGACGGGCTGATCGATCGTGTGGCCTCGGCAGGATACAAAACTCTGGTTCTGACGGTCGATACTGCAGTCCTGGCCAACCGGGAGAACAATATTCGCGCAGGCTTCTCGACGCCGCTACGACCAAGCGCACGCCTTGCCTGGCAGGGATTGAGCCACCCGACCTGGACCATCGGTACCTTCGCACGCACGATCCTTAACCACGGTATCCCCCATTTCGAGAACTCTTATGCCACGCGGGGTGCGCCGATTATCGCGTCCAACGTAATGCGTGACTTTGGAAAGAAGGATCACTTGAGCTGGGATCATTTTACCCAGATCAGGAAAAGGTGGACCGGAAATCTGCTCGTGAAGGGAATTCTTCATCCCGAAGATGCGGCGATTGCCGTACAGCACGGAGCAGACGGCATCATCGTCTCCAACCATGGCGGCAGGCAATTGGATGGTGCAATCGCCCCACTGAAAGCACTTCCCGCAATAGTGGATAAGGTGGGTTCTGAAGCAGCCGTCATGATCGATGGAGGATTTCGCAGAGGCACGGACATCATCAAGGCACTGGCGCTGGGCGCGAACTTCGTTTTCGTCGGCAGACCGTTTCTCTACGCAGCAGCGGTTGGTGGACAAGCCGGTGTGGCAAAGGCTGCAAGCATTCTCTCAGATGAGCTGCATCGGAACATGGGGCTTTTGGGCGTGACAGACGTAAATGAACTGCAGTCAATATTGATCCACAAACGCTAACTTCGTAAGGTCGAGTGCTAAAAGCCGGAAATTTTGAATTGGTTAAATACAAATCATCACTCCCGCTTTCATTGGTCAAGAACGCAGCTGGCGACTTAAACTTTGAATCGCAGGTTCGATTGTCTTCAAGGCGATGGTCACTCTCGCTGACCTCGCCATGGTGGGTGAGGCGCTCCGACGCTATCTATGAAGGGCGTTTGGGAGCGCTTTTTTTACGGTGAATGCCTGTCGGACCATCCTCTTGCGCTTGCCGATCGAGCATCTGAAACCGGGAATAACTATTCTGCGAAGTCCAAGACGCTCAATGTCGTCACTGATGTCGCTGACGGCGACAGAGACAAGCCGGGCCGCTGTGCGATTGAAAGTGTCATATGTTGTCCTCACCTGCGCAGATCATACGCGCACGTCGAGAGGCGAAAAGTGAATTTACCTACTTCATAAAATCGTCAAAAGCGATTTTGTGAAGTGCCGGCCCTTTGATACTCGCCATCCCGTTTCTAACCGTATCGAGCGCTGCTGGGATTTGACCTGCTAGAGACTGACAAGCGGTGAGTTTGGGAAACTGGCAACAAATCCACTGCGATGCTGTGAGACCGAGAGTGGTCATCGCAGCGAAAATTTCAAAACTGACCTACATCAAAATCCGGCATGGTGCCCGACAGGCCGCTCGGACAAGTAGATGGCCACCGCTTAATGTGCACATCGTCCGGTTGTTTTCGAGAGTGTAAATGAGTTGATGAAGCTTTGTCGCATTGCCCCACCAACCTGTTACGCGAAGATTGCAAAACGCATGGACGTGGATCGCTTGCCTCTTAGCGATATCAGCCTGAAGCTCGAGTAGGTGACGTTTTTGAGCAAAACTCCCGCGTTTATGGCGTTCGCAAGGTCTGGCAACAGTTGAATGATTAGGCTTCGAAGTCGCCAGCGGCGTAAGATCAACTACCCGGCATCGGCGTCGTCCATGGAGGAGTTTCGCCTCTGAGAAATCTCCAATTTGAAATGGCCTGGTTGGTGACAAAATTGCGCTGTGCCGATAGATGGATGAGGAAAAAAGCTTGTGGCTATTGTCCGCGGCACTCCATTCGACACACTGGGCACATTCGTATGGAGGCTAGAAGCATGTCCTTCGAAGTGGGTGCACGCGAATTGTAACTGCCTCTTTTCCCTAAAATAGTTATGGACCAACATATGTGTGCAAAATTAACTCTTGGACTGATTGGGTATGGAGCTTTCGGCAAGCTGATTTATCCTCATCTGTGCTATGATTTCGATGTTCTGGTTCACGACCCCGCATTAGATGATCGCCATATCTTGCCCAAAGTTGAGCTTGAGGAAGCTGCCAGATGTGACATTGTGGTCATTGCAGCCCCAGTACAAGCGATCGGAGAGGTTGCGGTGAAGATCGCTTCTATCGTTCGCCCTGGTGCCCTCGTCTTGGACGTCGGCTCAGTTAAAATACGTCCCGCGCAAATCTTATCTGATGTTCTGCCTGCGTACGTTGATCTTATCTGTACGCATCCGCTGTTTGGTCCGCAGAGCGCAAAGGGCGGTCTCGAGGGCCTTAAGATTGTCTTGTGCCCCATAAGGGGCAGACGTCTGCCGTTAGTAAAACGGTGGCTTAAAAGCAAATCTTTGAAGGTTATTTCAACCACACCAGATCGGCATGACCGTGAGATGGCGCTCTCTCAGGGTATTACCCATCTGATAGCGAAGGTAATTGCAAACCTTTGTCCCTCTCCCTCGGACCTGACAACTCCAAGTTTTGACCTGATGATAGATGCTACAGAGATGGTTCGTTACGATGCTCCAGAGGTTTTCAGAGCAATTGAAAGGGACAACCCACATGCAGTTGATGTGCGGCGGCGCTTCTTCGATCTTGCAGAAGCTCTTAAGTACGAGCTGGAGAAAGGGGGAGATTGAAATCGATGGTGCTATGACAATATTGACATATTCTGGTCATTAACGCGCAACCGAAATCGCCAAGATCAATGCGCAATGTGTGCAGCCAAGTTTGACGCGTGTTGTTGTACACATCATGAAACTGACAAGCGACGACATTCAGGACATGCAAAAGGTTAACAAACGATTAAAAATGAGTTTGCACAGGAGATAATCGCGCTCCGAAAATGTTTGCGACAAGCCCGAAGAGACGTCAGCCCTTGAAGCACCAACGGGCGCAGTCCGAAGGGATCGAACCATCTGTCGTGGAAGCGCCATAATCAACGCGTGGCGTGCACGAATAAGCCGACGTGGAAGGAACGTGATAAGGGCAGATTCGGTGGTGCGTAATGTTCCCGTAATCAAAGCAGGCAGAATAGGCTGCGTCCGAACAATACTGTCAAGGATGGGAACCTTGAACTGGTTCTCTGTAATGTGCGGGGAGCTGGCCCAAGACCGGCTCCGGTATGGAGATCCCCTGTTTTCCAAGGTTAACCTCCGGATAGCAGTGTCGATCGCTAGCCTCGGCTTGGCCGCACAGGCAACTGCCGCTGATCTGTCGTCTACGCCGCAAACCTATCAGGAGCCGCCTGCCTTCAGCTTTGACGGTGATTATATCCGTGTCGGTGGCAAAGCCGTCGAGGGTAGCGTCCTGCCGGTCGGTCCTGTGGTTGTCGCCGAGCAATTGCCAGATGACCATCCCTCCAAAGCAACCGGCGTGCAATATACTAAGAAGTACGAAACGGAGAATGGCAAGGGTTCGGTGTCAGCGTTCGGCGGAATGATGTACGATGCGGGCCAGCTGGTCGCCGCTGCCATTCCAGGGGCGCTCAAGAAGGGTGCGCCAGGCACGCAAGAGTTTCGCACCGCTTTGCGTGATGGCCTCGAAAACCAGAAGAACGTGGTTTCTGTCAATGGCGTCTACAATACGAGTCCGACTGACCACTTTGGACACGACGAGCGCAGTCGTGTGCTGATCACCGTAACCAATGGCGAGTTCAGATATCTGCCAATGAAATAGCATCCCAAGGCTGGCAGGCCGCTCCAACGGGGTGCGGCATGCCCTCGATTATCCTTAGAGAAATGCGGTTGTAATGGACAGCACGATCCTTCTTTTTCTTTTTCAGGACGGTATGTTGAGCGGTGCGGTTTATGCGTTGCTAGCGGTCGCCTTTGTACTCCTCTTTTCGGTCACCCGGATCATCTTCATCGCACAGGGCGATTTTGTCGCCTATGCCGGATTGACCCTCTCCGCCCTCGAACGAGGCGAAACTCCCGGGTCGGTATGGATGCTCCTGGGTCTTGGTTTTGCGGCCGGCCTGCGCGAGTTTATGCGCCTTCACCGACCGATCCACGGGCGACGGATCGCATCGATCGTCTGCAGTTATCTACTCTTGCCGCTTTGTGTGTTGCTACTGTGCCAGTTGGGAGTAGGTGCCCTCGGCGGGCTCGCACGTTTTATGCTGACGCTTGCCATCGTCGTTCCAATGGGACCCTTCATCTACGCCATTTTCTTTAAGTCCATGGCTGAAAGTTCCATACTCAATCTGTTGATCGTGTCGGTTGGAGTGCACTGGATGATGACCGGATTCGGCTTGCTGTTCTTCGGCGCCGAGGGCTATCGCACGGCGGCGATGCTGGATGGAAGCTATGAGGTGGGTCCGCTGACGATCTCCGGACAAAGTGTCCTCGTTCTCCTCCTGACAGTCGTCATCCTGCTGATGTTGTATGCGTTCTTCAACCGCAGCCTGGAGGGCAAGGCATTGCGAGCTGCTGCGGTCAACAGCCGGGGAGCCGGGCTTGTCGGCATTTCGCCGACCGAGGCGGGAACGAAAGCTTTCCTCATGGCAGCGTCGATCGGCATCCTGATCTCACCGATTACGACGATATATTACGACAGCGGCTTCCTGATCGGTTTGAAGGGCTTCATCGCCGCGATCATCGGCGGTTTCGCAAGTTATCCGATCGCCGTAGTCGGTGCCCTTGTAATCGGTGTCGCTGAGGCCTTCTCGTCATTCTGGGCCAGCGCTTACAAAGAAGTCATCGTATTTAGCCTGATCATTCCAGTTCTCGTCTGGCGTTCAATCTTCAAACCTCACCCGGAAGAGGAATAGGACATGCCTTTGCGTTTCGCGCCAGCCGGTATTGCACTTGCCCTTCTGCTTGTCGCCTACGTGCCTGGCATGCCGATATTCTGGGTCTCGTTGCTTAACCTGATCGGGTTGGCGAGCCTCGTGTCGCTGGGACTGGTAATCCTCACTGGCGTCGGCGGCATGACGTCCTTTGGTCAGGCAGCTTTTGTGGGCTTCGGTGCCTACACGACCGGGTTACTTTCCACACAGTATGGCCTGTCGCCGTGGCTGACGCTTCCGCTCGCTCTGGCCGTCACGGGTCTTGCCGCCGTGCTGATCGGCCTGATTACCGTACGCCTTTCCGGTCACTATTTGCCGCTCGGCACGATCGCTTGGGGCATGGCAATTTTTTATCTATTCGGCAATGTCGAATGGATCGGCGGCTTTAACGGCATTGCTGGTATCCCGCCCCTTTCGGTGTTCGGTACACCACTCCTTGATGCTCGGCAGGTTTACCCGGTTGTTTGGATCATCGTCGTTATTGCAGTCACGGTAACTCAGAACCTTCTCCATTCCCGCACAGGTCGGGCGATCCGCGCGCTCCGAAGCGGAAAGACGGCGGCGGAAGCGTTCGGCATTCACACCGAGCGTATGAAGCTAGCCGTTTTCGTTTATGCGGCGCTGCTCGCAGGTCTCTCGGGCTGGCTGGCCGCCCACATTCAGCGCGCTGTTACGCCGACCGCCTTTGGTCTTAATGCCGGCATTGAGTACCTGCTTATGGCCGTGCTCGGCGGTGCGGGGCATGTCTATGGGGCTATCCTCGGAGCCGGTGTGGTAGTGATCCTTAGAGATCAGTTGCAAGATATCCTTCCAATCGTCTTCGGGCATGGCGGTAATTACGAAATCATCGTCTTCGGCTTGTTACTGTTTCTCATCCTCGAATACGCCCGACAGGGCCTCTGGCCGTTGCTCGCTCGTAAATTCGCCAAAGCAGGGAGGGAGGTTTTCGACTTCGGCAAGGCTTCGCCCATGCCGCTACCAACGTCTACGGCGAAAGGCATCGAACTTCTGCGCGTCGTCGAAGTGGAAAAGCGGTTCGGCGGTCTGCTTGCCGTTAGTGGCGTCAGTCTTTCGGTGAACCGGAGTGAGATCGTGACACTTCTAGGTCCGAACGGGGCAGGCAAGAGCACTACTTTCAATCTGCTGACGGGTGTGACGCGGCTCAGTGCCGGCGAGGTCTGGATCGGCGGCGAGAAGGTCGACGGGCTGCCGGCACGGGCAATCGCCGACCTCCAGGTTGCTCGTACCTTCCAGCATGTCAAGCTCGTGCCGGACATGACCGTGATAGAAAACATCGCGCTTGGAACGCATCTTCGTGGCCACGCTGGCTTCCTCCGGGCCATGCTACGGCTCGATCGGGCGGAAGAGCGTTTATTGTTTGCAGAAGCGGCTCATAAACTAGAACTCGTCGGTCTCACGGACAAGGCCTCAATGCTTGCCTGCGAACTTTCTCTCGGGACATCGCGAATTGTCGAGATTGCCCGAGCGCTGTGTCTCGCACCGAGGCTACTTCTTCTCGACGAGCCTGCGGCCGGGCTGCGTCGTTTTGAAAAGGACCAGTTGGCAGCTCTTTTGAAGACGCTGCGCTCCCAAGGAATGGGCATCTTGCTGGTCGAACACGACATGGATTTCGTCATGAAATTGACCGACCGCATCGTTGTCCTTAACTTTGGCACACTGATTGCGGAAGGCACGCCGAGCGAGATCCGCAGCAATCTAGTCGTACAAACCGCCTATCTAGGGGGTGCAGCATGACGCCGGTTCTATCTGCTACAAACATCTGTGCCGGCTATCACAGCAGGAAGGCTGTTTCCAACGTTTCGATGGTAATCCCGCCTGCTGGCGTCGTGACATTAATTGGCGCCAATGGGGCCGGTAAAACGACCTTCCTTGGCGCATTGATGGGCCTTTTGCCCTCTACGGGAACGATTCTGTTCCAAGGCGAAGATATCACTCGCGCCTCGGTTCATGAGCGTGTTGGAATGGGCATGTCGCTGGTATCGGAAAAACGCGATTTGTTTTCCAGCATGAGCGTTGAAGACAATCTGGTGCTTGGATGCTACCGACGCAACCGCGCTTCGTCATCGTCGTCCCTTGACGAGATGTATGGGCGTTTCCCCAAGTTATTGGAACGCCGCCATCAGGAGGCGGGTACGCTTTCGGGCGGCGAGAGGCAGATGCTCGCCATGGGTAGAGCACTGATGGCAGCACCAAAGCTATTGATGCTCGATGAGCCAAGTCTGGGATTGGCTCCTCTCATCGTTCAGGACATTTTCCGGATTGTCAGCGAGTTAAAGTCATCGGGCATCTCTATTCTCCTCGTCGAACAGAATGCTCGGGCAGCCCTTCATGTCGCCGACCACGGCTGCGTGATGGAACTTGGCGACGTCATTTTACAAGGACCTGCGAAAGAATTGTTGGATAATACTCGTCTGATGGAGATTTATTTAGGGTCCGCGGCATGAGAAGTCCGGGGGGCATAACGGTACAGACGGTCATGTTTCGATAGATGAACTCGGGTCTGATTTGCGTCTACCGACCATTACCTTGAACCAGCAAGAATCATTATGTTGACTTGTACTGCTAGACCCAAATGCAAAACGTGCCCTATCATGACGGCTGAAAATAGATAAATCACCTCATTCGATACTTTCACTATTAGATGACATTGCGCAATTTTATGTGTTTCTTTAAACAGCTATGACATCTTTTGTGCCAGCGGTTTTGACGGCGCGAAGACAGCGGCCTTAGCAGGCCGCTCTGATAGCTGACCTGGGAATATGGCGCCAAATTTTCGTTTTGAGCTGCGGCCTGATGATCGCATTCGCGGGTGTGACTTACTATCTCGTGAGGTCCTCTGTCGACGCGATCTATGACGAGCGCTTCGAAATGCTGCGGACACAAGTTGCATCTGGATTGTCCGTCCTTGGATACTACAACGAGAACTACAAAATGGTCATATGGCCGGTTTCCTCTCTCCGGATCGCCATTCGAGCGCAGGAAATTTTGTACCGCGAGCTTGCTGAACATGGCACAACCGCAGGCCTTATCGAGAACATGCAGACCCGCGCGCAACTCTACGACCTGATCGATCTCAAAGGTTATGAAGCGCTGGATTCAAGTATCATCGCTAGCCGCCTGCCATCATAGGCGGCAAGTTCACATCATAACTGCATTCTGTTTGCGGGAGGAGCCTGAAAACCCGTCAACTGCCCCTCGGAGTGAAATTGATCGTCAGTAAAGAAAGCAGCCGGCTAGGGAAAAACTGTGAGATCAATTTACGCTTGGAAGTCTCGACAGAGCCACAATCGTCTCAAGCCTTACTTGCCAGAATCTACGAAGTAGTGCCAGATCGTAGACTCATACAGATGGCTTCAAACGGTCTTTTCGCCAAATCCTCACCTCCGTAGGTGTCGAGTTCCTGAATTTGCGCCGGTGCGGAATTCATCTATAAATATTGAGCGGATGTAGGTCGTGCTACCTAACCACTTGCCCGGCGAGCACCGATTTCCTTCCCAAGGGTCGAATTTGAGTGAAACATCGAAATGAGGATCGACGCGGAAACACTGAAATTCCGGATTCCGGGGTTTCCATTCTCTCTGTCACCCAGGCAACAGCGGCGACGTTTACGGACCTGTATTTCACGCTGACCTTCCTGTTTTTCATCCAGACTGGATCAAAACGGGTGATCTGCCCCACAAATGGGGAGGTGATCGGCGAGGCGGGAGACGTGATGATTTTTCCGCCGGGCTCTGTGGTGACAATGGAAAATCGCCCGATCCTGAATGCCGGTTACCGGGCAGATGGTGTGTGCTTTACCCATGATCTGGTCGATATGGTTTTTGCTGAACAGGCACCACGCAATGTCTCCGCGGGCATTCAGGTGTTGCGAGCCGCATCGCACCGGCCGTCTGAAATTCTCGATCTCATCAAGGAAACACTCGGTAGGGAAGGCCTGCCACCGGCAATCAGACAGCATCGGCTCCTCGAACCCCTGATCTGGCTTCGACAAAAGGGGGTGCAACTTCCAAAGCGGGGTGAGGAGCAACCATGGGGAAAGGTGCGGCGTCTGATCGAACCAGACCTCAGCCATCCGTGGCGGGTGACGGAGGTTGCCGGGCACTTTGCCATGAGCGAGGCAAGCTTTCGCCGATGGCTTGCAAAATCAGGGCCCGGTTTCGCGCAAATCCTGCTGAACACCCGTCTTGAGAAAGGCCTTACCCTTTTGCAGACGACAGACGTGCCCATTTCACATATAGCGCTGGAATGCGGCTTCAAAACGCCGTCACATTTTTCCGATTCTTTTCGAAAAAGGTTTGGTATAACGCCTAAAATGATCCGTTCTGCCGATGAATGATCGTTTCTCGATAGTATCTGATCGCTAGCCGGAAGCTGAGCCGAAGGCTGTAAGCTATCACATGCAGGATGATCAATCGTCTTGAAAGGACACTCAATCATGCTGAGGACCATTTCTCTCATCGGTTCGTTGCTGGCGGCCATGATAGGCTCGACAGCAAGCGCGCAGGACTTGAAACTATCCAGCACCTCGATTGCCGAAGGTGCGCAACTGGGCTCTTCTTTTGTCTTTAAAGGTTTTGGATGCGATGGCGGCAATCAATCGCCGCAGCTGTCCTGGTCTGGTGCACCTGAAGGCACCAAGAGCTTTGCTATCACCGCCTATGACCCGGACGCCCCGACCGGTTCTGGATGGTGGCACTGGAACGCTGTGAACATCCCGGCCTCCGTGAACTCGCTCGAACTTGGTGCCAGCGGAAATGGCAAGATGCCAGCAGGGACGATCGAAATCACCAATGATTATGGAGTGACCGGGTTTGGTGGCGCTTGCCCACCTCCTGGCGAGGTTCACCGCTATGTATTCACGGTTCATGCCTTGGGGACAGAACGGCTGGAACTGCCGAAGAACTCTAGCAATGCACTGGCCGGTTTCATGATAGGCGCGAATACCATTCAGAGTGCCCGCATCACTGCGGTTTTCAATCGCTGAGATGATTGAGGCAACGGCAGTCGGCTTTTTTGGCCGACTGCCGTTGCGCACGCGGTTTGTCTTTCCTGCGGGAAGCCTGAATTTTGCGGCAGAAGCCGACGGAAATGGGTCGTTTTAGAGACCGTCCTGTTCAGAACTAATGGATGCTAGGCCATGCTCATTTTTGCATTGCCGGCTAAAGAGCGGCGGTGCACATCAATATCGCACTCGCGGCAACCACGGCCGAGAGCGGGACTATGATCTGGGCCGGATCAGTTCGTGCCACAACGCTTACGTTCAACTATGAATGGCTGTGCCTTCGGAGGGGTGATTACCCGCGCCCGCACAGCAAAATCCGAGACGATCTTATCATGGGCGCAGCACTCGATTTGCTTGGTGAAAAGGGGTACCAAGGTCTGACAATGACCGACGTGGCGGCGCGTGCGGCGGTATCAAAGGCAACGCTTTATCGACGATGGACCGCGAAAGCGGATCTCGTAGCCGATGCCGTTGCTACGCTGAACTCCATAGACCCGCCTCGATATCCCGGCACGTCGCTGCGAGACGATCTTCTGGCTTTGGCAGCGCATGCCAGTAACTGTGACGACCGTCCCGAGATCGTGACGGCGACAATGGAGATGGCGCGGTTTCATCCCGATCTTTATCAAACGTTGTCTGGGCGCTTTGGCACCTTCGTCCGAGCCGAACTAGGCGCGATCGCCAGACGAGCAGCCGATGCAGGGCACCTGCCTTTGTCCGGGGTTGAGCTCGACGCCATGAGTGATAACCTTGTCGCGCTTCTGGCCCATTATGCCGGATCGGCTGGCTCGGCGGTCCCGCGCGAGCGTCTGGTACAGGTGGTTGACCATGTACTGATGGTTTTAATAACAGGAACACGCGTGACAGACAGGTGATTTCATTGCAGTGCATGGGCGTATCGTTCCGGCCTTGGCAAAGCGCGAATTAGCATCCGGCGCTTTCAAGAAGGACCAGACGACGTATCCCTGCAACTCAGGGCGGGTTGCCCGGGCCAGGTGGCTTAGGGGGCGTAAGCTGTGTCCCAGCAAAGGTGATGCCGGCCTCGTTCAATGCACCTTCAATCCGCTTGTAAGCAGCAGCTCGGACCTCAAATTGATTGCCGGGCGCTGTCTTGAAACTGCAGCGGAATATCTTGACGCCCGGATCTATTCTGGAGAGCTTTCCCTTGAGAGGCTCGATAATCAACGGACCCAGCTCGGGATCATCCAACATCGCTTCCCCGATGCGTTTGATCAGCTTACGAATACGCTCACTATCGACCTCAAGCGGCAGGGGCAAATTGAATTTCTCAACGACCCAGTCACGAGAGGTGTTCCTGACCGTTCCAAGAGTACCATAAGGTACGAAATGAACAGGCCCATTGTGATGACGAAGGGCAACTGTCCGCAGTGTCAGTTTCTCGACCGTACCCTTTGTCGATGAGCCGCTCTCTATGTACTCCCCGATCCTAAAGGTGTCCTCGGCGAGATAAAACACGCCCGTTATCACGTCCTTCACCAGCGATTGTGCTCCAAACCCGAACGCAAGCCCGACCACACCTGCACCCGCCAGCAGTGGCGTGATCTCGAGCCCAAGGGTCCAGAGTGAAGAAAGCACCAGCATGACGCCAATGACCACAAGTGCCGTCATTCTCAGAATCGGAAGAAGCGTCAGAAGTCGTGAAGAGGGACTGCGACCTTGTTCCAATTCTGGTGAAAGCCCTGCGAGACGGTGATCGATCGACGCTCGAGTGATGATCCACAATACATTCGCCGAAAGCCCAAGGGCGGCCACTTCAAGCAGCCGAACACCCAGCCGCGCCATCGGGCTGTCTGATGTTGCAGCTCCAAGAACAGGTAAATCTGCTGCTGTCGCGCACGCTATGATGCCTGCCAGAACACCACATAGCCTGACGATAGACAGTATTATGGAAGGAGCAAGCGCGGGTACAGGTTCTTCATCCTCAACTGGCCCGTCACGAGATACGTTTCCGGTCATCACCTCATCACGCCAAAAGTAAAAAACCATAGAACGCATGGGCATTTGGATTGCCACGGTGGCTAAAAGTATCGTCATTAACAGAGCGGTAGTCGTAAAATCGAATACCCAAAGCCCGTAAATAATGACAATCAGAGCCGTAGCTGCCATCGAAATCGAGAACTTGGGGAGCACCCCGTGGCGGATATCCTGGAAAGAGGGCGATGGGCGATTTGTCGTCTGAACCGCTATCACTAGGATACTTGTCGCAACAATCGTCCCGAGTGCAAGTCTTACTGCAGAAGCCAGGTTTGCCGCGTTCGGGAAGCGCTCGATCAGCGCTGGGACAAACCAGGTGATGAACACTAGGGCTACTAGGAATTTCAACGCAAAGCTGGCGTACCAGGCGCGCTCATTGCTTATAGGTACTAGGCGCAGCTGTGGTGATTTTGGCGAGATGATGACGTCCAAGATTAAAAGGCACCCTCGAATGGCAACAAGCAAAAGGGTAAGCCTCACAGTGGCGTCGTAGACCTGAGCGGGCCAGGAGAATGCGGCTGTCGTCGCCAATGTCGCGGTGCCGAACAAAAACAAACCAAACCCCGTCAACCAGACTCGTCGAGCTGAAAAGCGCAAGGCATCTCGCGGCGATGATGGTTCGAGGTTTAGAAGCGATCGAAGCGCAGAGTAAGCGTACGCCCAGTAATACAGCTCAATGCCCACACCAACGGTCAGCATTATAAGGACGTAAGTGAATGCCCTTATGCCATCACCGCTTCCAGCAAAAGACGCCAGCGCGCTGCTGAGTTGAAGGTACTCGGATGGTGCAGCTCCGAAACTTGTGACATACTCCTGCGAACGCTCCGCAATCCCGCTCAAAACCCTCGAGATAATCGTCGATGAGGCGTCGGGGATCGAGTAAGAACCCAGTGTTACCGCTTGAGCGGTATTGACCACGCTGGTCGCTCCATTCGACCCAATCATCTGATTGCTCCCTCGGGTGAGGTTAGCGGCGCAGCAGGTAGCGCTCCGTCCTGTCGAGATTCCGTCCAAGTTGATGGATGTTGGGCCGCACTCGGGTCGACGTAGGCAGGCAACAATCGAGTAATCGTTACGGCACCTTTCTGTAAACGGGCCTGGCATGCCAGTCGGCTTGCTCTGTCTGCCTTGACAGCGTCGAGCGTCCTGCGTTCAAGTTCGCTGGAAGCCGACAGGTTCTCTGTCCCGAGAAGAATGTCGACGCGGCAAGTGCCACATCGACCCCGTCCGTTGCAAATATGTGCGTGAGGAACACCGTTCCGGAGGCTGATTTCGAGAATCGAGAGGCCGCTTCGATCGATTATAGTCTCGCCGGTATCATAATGCACCTTCACCTCACGGGAGCGCTTCAAAGCCGCTCTCCAAAGCCAACTCAGTGCCGCCACGAGGACAAAAACGGTATAAACGAAAATTACCCTTTCATTGGCCACCTTTAGTATTGCTGCTGCTGACTCCGTGTTGCTCAGCATTGAGTTTATATGGTTCCGCCATGAAGTGTCGTTTGCGAGTTTCTCAATGACCTCGTTCCCAGATGAGATGAAACCCAACAGGGAGATTAGAGGGATCAAGAAAAAGAGTGGCAGGACAAAATGCCGTACCCGAGGCCATGCTGGTTTGAGGACGAGCCATGAATATAGACCTATCGAGGCATGCCCCCAAACGGCAACCACGGCCAGAAGCTGTTGGAAAGCATAAATCGGCGCTACGACCCAGTAAACGGATAGGATCGTGCCATAGCTCTCGTCGAAACCCGGAACAATCTCGCCGGTTAAGCGCATGGTCAGAGCGTGGGTTAGCAAAAGAGGTGGCGTAACGAGCCCTAGCAAAAGTTGCACAATATCGGTTTTGCTAGCTGGGAAAGATCGTCTTGTCGATAACGAGTAAAGGCCGAGGAGCGTATGTATCAATGCCGACACGACGAGAATGGTCGTTCCCGGAACGCTACGCCAGAAAGCCATCAAGTAGCTGCGGGCTGTTTCCATAAACGCGAGTGAGACTAACCCGAGCCCAAGATTGGCAACATGACCGACGACAAATACAGAAAGAATGATCCCTGACCAAAAGCGTCCATGACGTAGTAGTATGGCAAAAGATAATCTCTGCGTGGTCTCAGATCGCTCTGTCATACGCTGACCGCAACTATCTGTTCACTGTGCTCCGTCGGATAAATGCGTTGGCCTGCCAAAGCTGGGCGAAAGCGATCGGGGATGCTGGAATCGATATAAGGGATCGTGGTCATAACTGGTGGTCTCCAGTTGTTCGTCGGAAAGAACTTGCGCGTGCGAGGAAGCATGTCTTGAAACGCTTTGATCACGATATCTTGAATTACACGCAGCAGCACGTGAAGAATAGCCGGTATGTCTTGATGGTATCCATCGGGAAAATTGATGACAGACCAATGGTCCTTTATGCGCAGGCCATCGCTCGAGCGCTTAAAGCCGGGCAGGTGCGTTTTGAAGCCCACAGACCCTTCGTTCTTTCTTTTATATTCTTTCGTGTAGCGGGGTTCAGCCTGCGAACTCGGCAATTCGCGGCCGTTGATCATCAGTCCCGGTCCCGGTGCCGATATTGGTGGTGGTCGCCACCGGGCCTCCTCCCGTGAAGGCGTCGGGTTCTTGTCGGAAAAGGTGGGGGAAAGGATATTCAGGGAATAGAGGCTATTCCCCCAAGTTGCACAAGGTCGCTGACGGCGGCCCTGTGCAGCCCGGTGATCAGGATCCGACCCTAGCCCTGATTGCAATCCACCGTGCCAGAGCAACGGCCAAAAGTAGTGCGCCGCCGTTGAAAAACTGTTCAACGTAAAAAGCCGCCCCAAGTTGTTGAAGACCACTGATCCCAGCTGCCAGCACGTAGACGGCAACGACGGTTCCCCATGCATTGAACCGTCCGGGACCGGCGGTTGCGGCGCCCAGGAACACTGCGGCGAACGCAGGCAGTAAATAGTTTAGCCCGATATTTGGGTTTGCCGAACCCAGGATACTGGTGGACAAGACCCCTGCAAGCGCCGCTAGAGCCCCGCCAATGACAAACATCTGAATAGTGATGCGGTCGACTGGGATACCAATCAGTTTGGCTGCTTTGGCATTGCCACCGATGGCATAGCATTTACGGCCCCAATCGGTATAGCGAAGCGCTGCCCACATCACCGTGGCGACCACCAAGACATACACCAACGGCATCGGAACGCCCAAAAACTTGCCGCGCCCAAGCAGCAGAAAGCCCTCGGGAATACGACCAAACAGTGATGTTCCACCGGTATAGAGCTGTGCGAATCCTTGCACAACGATCCCCGTGGCCAAGGTTGTGATGAAAGCATTCAGACCTGCGCGGGCCACCAGAAACCCGTTGATCAAGCCTATGACGATACCACAGAGCACAACCAGTGCCCCTGCTGCCAAAGGATTCATACCGTGGTGAATGATGAGTCCGGCACATAGGGACTGTGACAGGGCCAATGTAAAGCCGATCGACATGTCGAATTGGCCGCCGATCAGCGGCAGCACGGCTGCAAGCGCCAGCAACGCTAGCACAGCGTTGGACGACGAAATCATTTGCGCGTTTGTGGGTGAAAAATAGCTGTGCGGTAAGAGAAACGAAAAGAGGGCGACAATGGCGAACAACATCAGGAACAGAGAGTTTGACCAAACAAACTTGCCGACGGAGGCGCGAGATTGAGTAGAGCTCATGATGGTATTCCTTGCTCGATGTTGGTGTTTGGTTCGGCATGCCCGTGGCCGCCATGAGCTTCCCAAAAAAGTCGGTCCCATGTCACATCTTGATCCGTGACTTCAGCCGACAGGCGCCCGTCGCGCATCACAATGACCCGATCTGCGACACGTGCGATTTCTTCAAAATCGCTTGAGCCCAGCAGAACGGAAACGCCCTGGCGAGCTGCCATGCGCAGCATTTCGTGCAATTCTTCGCGTGATCCCACATCGACCCCAGCGGTTGGGTCGATCAAAACGACGACTTTGGGGTTGGATTTCAGGGCGCGGGCAAAGAGGATTTTCTGTTGGTTCCCGCCTGACAGGGATTGAATGGGCAGGTCCCGGCACGCGGTCGGTCGCACATTGAATTCAGAGATGTATTCGCTGGCGGCTTGTCGTTCTGCCGACGGGTTCGGCCAACTGCCACGACGAAAAAGCGCATCCGGAAACAGGTTCTCAAGAACTGTTCGTTCGGCAAATGTGGCGCGGCTGCGATCACCTACGACAACTTCAATCCCGGCTGCCCGGCTGCATGCAGCGTTGTTCTTTGTGATATCCGTATCGTCAACAGTGACACGTCCCGTTTTGCTGTCATCAATTCCAGCAATCATCGCGCAGGCGGAGTCGTAACCGGATCCTATGATCCCGGTTATGCCCAGGATTTCGCCAGTAGCGATGTTCAGGTTGAGCGGGGCACTGACAAGCCCGCCCTGGATATCCGATGCGTTTAGCCGTGTGATACCGGTGCTTTGGTTGCCAGCATTGCGCTCGAGTGACACAGACTTACCGACGATCCATTGAATGACCTGCGCCATATCGACGCCTGCGACCTCGGAGACAGCCACCAGGCTGCCGTCGCGCAAAACGGTGATACGATCACAAAGCTGGAAGACTTCTTCCAGGCGATGTGAAACGATGTGAAACATAGACAAATGCAACGCCTTGGCTGGCGGCCGTGCGTACAACGTCATGGACCCGTGCAACATCAGGACTCGGCAATGCGGCCGCAACTTCGTCAACCACGATCAGCTTTGCGTCGCCCGACAATGCGCGTGCGAGCGCCAGGATAGCTTTTTCGGCAATGGCAAGACTGCCCACCAACGCGTAGGGGTCAAACGAAACATTCAACTTGGCCAACTGTTGGGTCGTATGTTCAGCAGTGGCCTGATAGTCGATCGCTCCGAAGCGGTGCTTGAAGCCCGCCACCAGCGCGATGTTTTCCATCACGGTCATGGAATCAACCAGGCCAAAGTCCTGATGCACAAAACGAATGCCGGCGGCAGCGACGTCCTGCGGACGAAATCCCGACGGAAGCGCTTCGCCCGCAACCAGAAATTCGCCCTCATCAGTGGAATGAACGCCAGCAAGGAGCTTGATCAGCGTCGATTTCCCGGCGCCGTTTTCCCCGAGTAAGGCATGAATCTCACCGGCCTTTACAGTGAAATCCACGCCGCGCAGAGCTAAGGTCCCACCAAACGATTTGGTGGCACCCTTGATTGACAATACGGGCTGGGACATTACTTGGACCAGAGCTTGAGAAATTTGGATTTGTAATCCACATCGCCAAGCCAACCGGCGGTGTCCGGAGCGTTTTCGGCATCAAGCAGACGGTAGGTCACCAATGGGCTTTCCGCTTCCATGCCGGAGAACTTGCGGGCCAGTTGGTCGACTGCCTGCCAGCCCATTTCTTCAGCGGGGCCGGCAAGTGTCATCGCGTATTGGCCCTCACGGATCGCGGCGAGAGTCTGAGGATCGCCCTCGTAGGAGCCAACCCGAACAGTGCCCGAACGTCCTGCTTGACGGACGCCTTCGCTGGCGAAAAAACCGTTCGAGTCGTAAGGTGCAATGACATAATTTGCTTCGGGGTGGCGGCTGAGGGCTGCCGCCACTGCGCCGGGTGTACGCTGAACCATGGTTGCCAGGTTCGATTCCACCGTTTCGACAATTTCGCACCCAGCACAGCTTGCGATGCCGTCACGGAACCCTTTGCTGCGCTGGATCAGTTCGGGAAAAATCGGGTCTTCAATAAGAATGATTTTGGCGCTGCCATGCGAATCGACTTCGACCCAGTCGGCGACAAGGGCACCTTGCGCAACATGGTCCGGGCGCACATAGGCAAATACGCCGTCGTTCTGTTCGGGCGGCGGATTGTATACTGAGACGACAGCAATACCAGCGGCCTGTGCCTGGGCCAAAGCATCCCCAACCAGCATAGGCGGAACTGCGACCAAGACGATACCGTCGGCTTTTGCAGTGACAGCAGACAAGATGCCCGAATTCCACGCCGCGGGATCACCGCGTCCGTCAATCACGCGCACATCCCATCCCAGCGCGGCCCCAGCCTCTTCGACGCCGTTTGCCGACCGCACACATCCCGCGGCCTGCGATGCGCAGGTAATCACATAGATGTTCTTGCCCGCTGCGACATTGGCAACAACCTTAACAGGACCGGTCCATTCGGTTTTAACTGCGCGTGCCTCGTTAACAGCGCTTTGCGGATCCTGGGCAAAGGTTGGTGCCGCAAGGGCGAAAACCCCCACGGCCAATGCAAGAATATCGAACGTCTTGTTGGTTTTCGTCATGGTTTCCTCCCAGAAACATGTTGATGCATGTGACAGCAGCCGCAATGGTGCGCGCGCGTCGGGTCGGGGCGCTTGTAAGTCAAGCGCCTACCCGGAGTTTTGCCCGATCATCACAACAGCCAGCGGCGCTGGTGGCGAAGAAGGATGTCTCCATCCCTGTCTGATGTCGTAACGACGATCCTAACAGACATGACATCCTCCCA
>UCJU01000023.1 GCA_900472925.1 Hyphomicrobiales bacterium | reverse complement strand
CATGCAGTTCCGCAGTTATAAGTGCCAGAAGGTTGAAGGGGTCGCTAGTGCGTGAGATTGGAAATTTCATTTGGCTCCTTTGAACGCCACTTGTAAAAGCTAGGGTTGCTCATTCCATGTTCCCGGCATACTCTGGAACGGGAACGCCGCCCTCTGCTTAGCGGATGGCGAGGATTTGCGGTTCGCTGAATCTGTTCGTCTTCATCAAAATCTCCTCAATCATAAAGCCGGAGAAAATTCTACTTTTGAAGCCCGTTAATTGGCGGGGGGATTACCATAGGCACGATCCGTTAGCGCTAAATATCGCTTCGCGGCGCGGCAGGCATTCGTGTTGCAAAGATCGAGTTTCTAGAATTGCAGGTCACGTCGTATCATGGCGATGATCGTGGGAGAGGGGGGGACGTTGACCGGATATGTAGCTCTGCTTCGCGCAGTGAATGTGGGCGGCACTGGCAAGCTGCCGATGACGGCGCTGGCACAGATGTGTGAGGCGGTCGGGTTCGAGAAGGTGAAAACCTATATCGCCAGCGGCAACGTCGTCTTTCAAACCGGGGGATCAGAGGATCAGGTGCGATCCGTGATGGAGGATCAGCTACGGGCATATACCGGTAAGAGCGTTGCCATTATCGTGAGAACAGGTGCCGAAATAGCCGACACGTTCGCCCGCAACCCGTTCGTGGACTCACCGGGCAACCGTGTGATGGCGCTGTTCGTGGATGGCGCGCTGCCGGCCGATCCGCTCGACGGCGTGACCGGGATCAAGAACGAACAGGTGCGCTTGGGAAAGCGCGAGTTGTTTGTCCTCTACCCGGACGGAATGGCAAACTCCCGTCTTCGCATACCCAGCGAGACGCACGGAACGGCGCGAAACATGAACACGGTCGCGAAGCTTGCCGAGATGGCCGCAGCGGTCGCTTAATCCGGTAGGGTATAACGGAACTGATAGTCGTGCCGCCCCGGTGTGACGACGACGCTCATCGTTCCGGTCAATCCAGCGAGCCCCTCCGTGGCGGAGACCGGCACGACCACAACCGTCAGCGATAGCGCCCCTTTATCCATCAGTCCGCTATGCTGGAGGATGAAAGAACCCTGCCGGCCTTCGAGGCTGGCAGTCACGCGCTCCATCGCGACATAGCCGGCGGAACCTTCGACGGCGCTGCGGAACGCCAGCATCTGGCCGACGCTGGTGCCTTGCAAGCCACCGTGAAAGGTCTTGTCGATCGACATGCCGCCGATCGGGCCGTCACCGGAGCCGATCGGCGCGAGTTTCACGTCAAAGGTGCCGGTCGCTTCGTTTTCCATCATATCCGCCGCATTGTTGCACCCGGTTTTCGGTCGTCAACGTCGCTATTGTTTCTCATTGTTTTCTGGGTGGTTAGTGGGTTTTCGATGTTCGCAAGAGCGGATGGCTGTCAGCATCGACCAAGCTCGGATTTCAGCTCGTCGCTACAGTCCGAATTTTGCTCGATCTGTTAGCCCTACTTCTGCAAAGCTGCAAATTCAGGATTATCGCGACAAAAACATCAACAACGATTAATTCGTGATGCGTTCTGACTGAGAAGGCATGCCCTGCAAGGTTTGAAGGATAGCTTTGGTTTGGGTTCCATTCGCACACATCCCCGTGGCGGCTTCGCCAAAGTCCACGAGGCTATGATATTTTGGGGCGAGTGCTTTTTCGAGCGGCAACATCCAAGCGGCATGACCCTTCGCTTTTAACCCGTCGAAATACAGCTTCTGAGTGGCGAATGGTATGTTTGTTTCACGGGGATCGGCAAGCACAAAAATGCGTCGATCAGGCTGGCTCGGTATTTGATCGAGCATGTCGTAGGGGTCAAAAAAGACTTCCGATTTTAGCCGTTTCGCGAACCCACGCTGCTTTAACCGTTCACGATAGGCAGCGGCAGCTGAAGAAAGGACGGCGCACTGTATATCATCCCGACGGGCAAGGAATTCAGCGACCAACGTCCCGCCCCCACTGTGCCCTCCCAAGGCCCAGTGTCCGATACGATACCGTTCCTTCAAAGCATCGATCTGAGCGGCGACCAGTTTTGCTTCCAGTGGCTTATGCCGGATCTCGTAGTGCTTCCCGGCACTGCCGTAGCTGCCAGGCCTTGCCACAAATATCCAAGGAACGCCGTAGCGATCAGATAGGGATTTTGACTGCGCTACCATTGAGGAAACCCCGATCCCTTTTTGGTGACCGACGCTTTTGGGGCCTCCCATGACATCGCCGGGTACCCAGGCGGCGACAACAGGATTTGGCCCATTCGAATTGAGTCCCGAAGCGTAGTAGCGGAGGCAATAGCCTTTGCCTTCGACCTTGACCCAAACGGCGGTCTGCTTCGCTTCCATCTTCTCGCAATCAGATCGGTCGATCTCGATTCCGGCGATCACCTTCGCAGGATCGAACATCTCAGGATCAGGCAATGACTGAGCGTTCGCACCCACTGGAAAAGCGGAAAAGGCTAGGGTCGCAACGACGACATTGAATAGACGCATGACCCTACCTTAGGTGCCTTGCCGCAAATTTTTCCGGCTTTTGTTCGACATGATAAGCTGGCCTTAGCAGCGCTGCAAACTTAGGAAACGCGCGACAATGGGCGATTAAGAACAAATTTACTTTAAATTGAACCAGATTTTTTTACGTCTCGTTAAAGTGGCCAGAGAAGCTTAAGATTTTGTGGCTGATCTTTTTACCGCGCAACAGGTCTGGAAACCGCTCATGTTCGGCAATGTCGTAAAGCATGCGCTTACCGTGGCTCTCCTTACTGCGAGCACGTTGCCCGCATTCAGCCAATCCGTTTCCCACGGAGAGATGTTCGATCCGGCAGCTGCTGCGAAAGGGATCACATATTCGCGCGAAGAATGCTCGATCTTGGAAAAGCAGGAAACCGCTGTGTGGGTCAATGCCGACGGAGACAACTATTGCCTCCGCTACTATGCGGCAGGCCTTCGAGAAAATCACAATCCTATAGCGGCGCTTTGGCTCCATGGAGACATCATGGGCGTGCATGAAAGCCCGGCCAAGAAACGTCTGGCGGGACTGGGTGTTGATGCCATGATCCAGCAAGAGAAAGACCTCTCTGACCGCTATGGTATTCCGTTCATCTTTATGGGGAGACCCGGAAGCTACGCTAGTGCAGGTCGCCACTTCACAATGCGCGAACGCAAGATCGAAGCCAACATTGTTACTGCAGGCGTCGAAGCTTTGAAAAAGAGATATGGTATCGAAAAGTGGGCGCTTGGTGGGCACAGTGGAGGTGGCATCCTGGTTGCTGAAATGCTCAACCATCGCACTGATATCCAGTGTGCTGTCTTATCTTCAGCGTCAGGTGCCGTCAGAGACTGGCTCGCCTTTTACAACAGCCCCGATACCCACAACCCAATTGTGCTTGATCCAATCGCCTCGATAAACACCATTCCGCGGGATGATAACAGGCGGGTTTTTGACGTCTTCGATCCGCGTGACGACAATGTAAAGCTCGTTCTGCATAAGACATATTCTGACGCGCTGAAAAGCCACGGCATCCATACGCAATACTTGCCCCTCGAGAAAGCACTCGCGCCGGAATATCACGATATGGTCGATTTTGGTGAGACCGCCACAGGGATGTGTGCTGTCGGCAAGACAGATGCCGACATCACAAAGGTGCTGAATGAGATGCCGTCCCAAGCGAAGCGCAAAACAAACTGACGAGGTTTCGGATTAGCGTTCCACAATGATTTGCGAAGCCGCGCTTTTGTCGGGTGATGTACCATGTCCTTTCTTTCTCGTGTCATCATCCTTCGAACCAACGGTCATTATTCGTTGGTTGCGTCCCGCAAATCAGGGTCGTTTGTCGGTGTCGGAAAACAGAAAGGTATCGAAGCTAAAAAACGCATTCTTGTTGTAATAGGCGGCTTTTGTGCTGCCTACGCAGTGATTGGTGTACGACTTATTCAATACGGAGCGGAATCGCCCCTGACAACAAGCTCGATACTCACTCCTGGATTTGAAATCGCCTCACGACCGGATATCGTGGACAGGAACGGCGAGCTCCTTGCAACGGACCTGAATATGGTTTCACTTTATGCGGAACCAAGGAAGATCGTCGATATTGACGAGGCTGTGGAAAAGCTGTCGACCGTCGTCAAGGGGATAGACTGGGCAGATACGTACAAAAAGCTACAATCCAAATCTGCGTTCCAGTGGCTCCGCCGAAGACTTACGCCGCGCCAGCAAGCAGATATCCTCGCGCTCGGCATTCCGGGTATCGGCTTCCGTCCAGAAAAACAGCGTTTTTATCCAGGCGGTGCAACCGCCGCCCATATTCTGGGACACGTCAACATCGACAACAAGGGGCTTGCCGGGATGGAGCGCTATATCGATCAGCAAGGGCTTGCTGATCTGCGTGCTGCAGGCCTGACCGACGACGCTCACCTCGAACCGGTGCGGCTGTCCATTGATCTAAGGGTCCAGAACATCGTCCATGACGTGATCACCCAAGCGATGATCAACTACAAGGCTGAAGCCGCAGGCGCTGTTGTGTTGGACGATGAAACAGGTGAAGTCCTCGCCATGGCATCCGTGCCCGACTACAACCCGAACGAACCTTCCAGGACCCTGCCGGACGGTTCGGTAGACAAGGAATATGAAAAAGGCTGGTTTAACCGGATGAGCAACGCGACCTACGAAATGGGGTCGACGTTCAAGAGCTTCACGCTCGCGATGGGGCTGGACGAAGGAAAGATCACCCTCAATTCTGTTCTCGATGCTTCGAGGCCAATCAAAATGGCCAGGTTCACCATTCATGATGACCATGGTCAGGGACGCGCACTCACGGTCCCCGAGGTCTTTCAGTATTCATCGAATATAGGGACGGCCAAGATTGCAGCGATGGTGAATCTTAATGACCATCAGGCATTCCTGACCAAACTGGGTCTGCTGACAAAGATGAGCACCGAACTACCCGAAGTTGCCACCCCATCTCAGCCACGTGTCTGGAAGCCTATCAATCAGGCGACGATATCCTTTGGACACGGCGTTGCAACTACGCCGCTGCAGACCGCCGTAGCAGGGGCGGCTCTTATCAACGGTGGAAAGCTCATTTCCCCAACGTTCCTCCCAAGGACCCGGGCAGAAACCGATATATTGGCCCAGCAGGTCGTGCAGCCGAAGACGAGTGCGGACATGCGGTACCTTTTCCACTGGAACGGCATTAAAGGCTCCGGCAGGAGCGCGCAGGTCGCGGGGTTCAACGTAGGAGGCAAAACGGGCACCGCCGACAAGGTGATCAACGGGCGATATGCGGCGCACCTGAACTTCAATGCATTTCTTGCCGGCTTCCCGATCGACAAGCCCAGATACGTCGTGCTGACTGTCATCGATGCTCCACTAACCGGCGAAACAGGAGGAAGACTTGCCGCGTACACCGCCGCGCCAATGGCCAAGGAAATTATAAGCCGATCGGCCGCACTTCTGGGTGTACAGCCTCAGTTCGGCAACGAGAACGATCCACAGCTATTGGTCAACTACTGATTATCCGCAAGCGGATGATGCCAAGGGTTGCCATTGCTGGAGATGTCGCAAAAATCCCGCAGAGCGTCCCAAAACTCTGCGGATAGCTGATTACCTGTACCTGTTGGGGCGCTGCGCTATGGAAACGCAAGATCTCATAATCTCGACCCCGAGAGAGGCATGCGAGGCGTTTCCCCGGGTATGTGGAGGCTTTTTGGGTTCAAAATTGGCAAATATCGGCCGCTCATGCCGGAACAGCGGCGATGAGGCCGGGAACGCCGACGAGAGTGATGGCTCTTCGAATATTATAGGCGAGCGCGGTCAAGCTAAACTCGGCTCGCACATTCTCCAGCCTCCTCATCAGGAACGCGCCTTGGTACATCCATTGCTTTATCGTACCGAACGGGTGCTCGACGCTTTCGCGTCGCTGGTCGAGAACGCCAGGCCGCGCCGCCAACCGTGCTGCCATGCGATCGAGGACGGCCTCGTTCTCAAGTCGCGAGACCCGGCGGAAGCGATTGTGGGTGCAGCGTGGTTTAAGGGCGCAGCCCTTGCAAGCGTCCTTGTTGCAGTAGTCGAACTTCACGTTATTTCGTGACTTGCCCTCGTAGCGTGGCGAAAGAACCTGTTCGGCGGGGCAGATATAGACATTCTTGTCCGGATCGTAACGGAACTCTTCCTTGGTGAAGAAGCCCTCGCGTGCGGCTGGTCCCCGGATCGGCTTGGGAACATAGGCTGTGATGCCAGCCTTCTCGCAAGCTTCGATGTCCTCGATCTTGAAGTAGCCGCGATCGGCGACCGCCTCGATTTTGTCAACGCCGAGCGTTTCCATGGCAGCTTCGACCGTCGTCGCCAACAGACCCATGTCGAGGACCTGATTGCACACTTCCTGCTCGGCGATCAGCTTGTGCTTCACATCCACGGCGAGCTGGATGTTGTAGCCGACGCCCACCTTCGTCATGCGGGCCATGGCGCGGGCATCCGGATCGGTCAGCGAGATCTGGTCCTCGCCGGTCTTGTCCAATTCATCCAGCAGCGCCTTGTGACGGTCGCGCTTGCCTTTGATCGCCGCTATCTTCTCCGAAAGCATGCTATCGCCGCGACCATTGCCGCTCGTCACCTTCTCTTCGTTGGCATCGCTTTCATCGAGCCGCTTCATATAATCGGCCAGCTTCTCGTCGGCCTCGCTGATGAACTTGGTCAGTGCGCCACGGGTGAAGTTGCGGTCCTTGTTGTTCACCGCCTTGATCCGTGTGCCATCAACCGCCAGAAGCTCCCGCCCGAACAGGTCAAGCTGGCGGCACAGGATCACGAATTCGCGGAAGACCTGCCGAAACGCAGACCTGTTGATCTTGCGGAATTCGGCAATGGTGCGAAAATCCGGCTTCAGGTGGCGCAGAAGCCAGATCACCTCGATGTTGCGATGGGCCTCTGCTTCCAGCCTCCGGCTTGACCGCACCCGATTGAGATAGCCGTAGATGTAGATTTTAAGCAGATCGGCAGGATCGTATCCGGGACGGCCGGTGTCTCTCGCCGCCACACGCGTGAAGCCCGCCGCCTGCAAGTCCAACTCGTCAACGAACGCCTCGATAAAGCGTACCGGATTGTCTGGACCAACGTAATCCTCGACCGCTTCCGGCAGAAGCAGCATCTGGGAGCGATCAATTCCTGATAAATGTGCCATGGAAAATTCTACCACACCGCGACATCATGGGGAATCGCAAGCCGTGTTTACTCACGGTAGAAATGATGCCATTCAGAACTATAGAGTGAAGATCACACTTTAATTAAGGGGGACGACGGGCAATGAAACAATCGCTGCAACGCGAGTGGTTGACGGATATTCTGGAAGCCACGCCCTCGATAGTTTTCCTTGCGCTTTGGCGCAGCAATGTGGACATGCAACTGTCCGGCTGGATCGGAGCGGCTCTGGCAGCAACGCTGCTTATCGCATTTCGCAATTTTAGAATTCAATTCAATCCGATCATGTTGGGAATAAATGTTCATCTGGTGATCATTACGCCTTTGATCATGGCCGCGTTCTATGCAGGCGCACGCGAAATCAGCGATGCCCTCGTTGCCCATTCATATCGCGGAGTGCTGGTCACCGTCTTCGTGGTCGGGTGCGCGCTGACCGTCTTCTCTCAACGTGGTTTTATTGGAACGGACGGCCTGACTAAGAGGAGCCGTTGGAAGTATTCGGGACTACTGCTCACGGTATCGGCAGCGACCATCCTTTGGGCTTCTACCTTCACGGGTGGCGACCTTCTTGCAGTTGCGGTCCCGATGGTTGGGATGTTTGGTCTGCGGCGCTATCTGATAGCGCGGGCTCTGGATACCAATCAGATAAGCGGCATCGCGGTTTTGGGAACCGGCTCTCTATTGGCAGCCGGACAAGATATAGATTCCGCTTAGAAGGCGGGTTTTAGGACAGTCTGCCCGATTTCTGCTTCATATGATATGCTGACTTTTGCAGCGTCAAAACTAGGATTTCTGCAACAATTTGGCAGTTTGAAGATCGTACGATCGGTGACTTACCGATCTTATGGATGCTGTGCTGTTTCACGGCACCTGCACAATGCGGCCGCTGCCTCTGATCTCTGTGCGCCGCATTTCCGGATGTCCTGACACCTCGACGTTGCCGCTCCCGGCAATTGAGACATCTGCATCTGACTTGGCATTTATCTTCGCATCGCCGCTCCCGTAGATTTGCACCGCTGCCGACTTTGCAATCAGGCCATCGAACCGGGCTTCGCCTGAGCCGAAAATGCTAAGGTTGACAGCGTCTGTGGTTCCGGTAGCGATGGCATTGCCGCTGCCCTTGATGCTCACCTGAAGCTGAGGCTGGTTGATCTGCGAGAGTGTCAGATCGACATTGCCCAGCAAATCCCATTGGGTGACGGCCGGTCCCGACAGATTGACGTCTAGGCGGGAAGCAAACCAGCCCGGATCGCAATCCAGGCTCAACCGGCCGGATTCAAGCTTCAGATGATCGAGAAGCGCCGGATCGCCACCGACAACAGCCTGCGCCTTGTCCGACGGCTGATAATGGACAGTGCCGGGCAGGTCGATCACCAGCCTGTCGCTCGATGTGAACGGCAGTGTAATTTCATGCCGTGTGCCGCTTGCGGGTCCGCATGTCGCCTCCCCGGTCCACAGGATGGCTGCGTTCACCCAACCGGAACCGGAGAGAGCGGTTCCGAGCGCTAGAAGTACGACGGCACTAACTAGTCCGGTTGCTGCAACGAGTGTCAATTTACTGGTCATGTCTTACACCCTCGGAAGATTCGATTGAATATTCAGGCACCGTGCCGGTTCGGCTGGACCAGTCGGAAATGCAGGCGTGCATAATGTCCAAGGACGCGGATACCGGAACCGAGCGCCATCAGCAGCAATGCACCGCCGGCGGTGAAGCCGCTCAGAAGTCCAGCGCCGATGCACAGGCGACCCAGCAGCATCGTCAGTGCGCCCTCGTGTCCAAAGAACAATGCCGTGCCGAGTACCTTCAATCCGGCCGCGCCGATCGCCACCAGTCCGGCCGCAAGGCCAAGCGCTAGCAGACTTGCCAGGACCAGCAGCGGCAACAGGAAAAGCAAATCGACGATCACCAGTCCGGACAGAGCCATGGCCGCAGCGACGAGGTCCGAGAGGCTCCAGCCTGCTTCTAGACGTTTCAGTCCAATGTCCGCCCGCAATTCACGCGCGATCCTCGCGGGGTCGCCAAGTGCCGAGGCCACCTCGGTCTCTTTGCGGCCACGGTTGCCGGATTCGGCGAAATGGGCCGCATAGTCAGACATGATCTCTGCTATCTCGTCGTCCGGAAGACCAGCAAGTCCGCGCCGCAACGTGTCGAGAAAGGCATCCTGGGTCATGGCAAATCCTCAAGAAGTTTATCGACGGCGGTCGCAAAGGAGCGCCAGTCATTGCGGTGGGCCTCGAAAACGGTTTCGCCGAGCGGCGTGAGGCGATAATATTTGCGGGGTGGCCCGCTGCTGGACTCGACGAGGCGGGTGGCGACGAGGCCGTCGTTCTGCATGCGGCGCATCAGCGGATAGATCGTGCCTTCGCCCATGCCGACTGCCGCGACAAGCGTGCTGGCGATCTCATAGCCATAGCTCTCGCCGCGCGACAGCACGGCCAAGACGCAGAGGTCGAGCGCGCCTTTTCTCAGTTGAACCTGGATGGAGTCGGTCATTGGATTTTCCGTATTTACAGACTGTATATAGCACGCTACCTGTTATTGCAAGGTAGTGAATCAACATTGCTGATTTTGATTTTTTCAATGCGCGCAGCCAGGTGAAAGCTGTGTCGTCCAAATCCCTTTCAGTCGGAGTGATCCCCATGAAATGTCTGTGCCTGGCGCTTGCTGCCGCCATTTGTTTCGTTTTGCCGCCTGCCCAGGCTGCAGGTCTGAGATACGTCCATATTCCCGCGGGGCAGCATAATCCGGCTATCGACGCGGTGATGTGGTCGCCCTGCGCCAAGCCGCCTGAAGACGTACCGATCAGGTCGTTCACGGTGAAGGCTGTCCCGGACTGCCCGATTGCGGGAGAGAGACTGCCGCTCATCGTGATTTCGCACGGTTACGGCGGCTGGTATTTCGGCCATCATGACACGGCAGAAGCACTGGCCGATTCAGGCTTCGTCGTGGTCGCCATCAATCATCCGCAAGCGAATTACGCCGATATGAGCCGCGCAAATGGCTTGGCCCCGCTGGTCAATCGACCTGTCGATATCAAGCGAACAATCGATTTCATGCTCAACGACCTTCCGGATGCCGCCAGGATCAATCCCCAAAGCATCGGCTTCTACGGTTTCTCCCAGGGCGGCTATACTGGGCTCGTTCTGGCTGGGGCAAATCCGGATTTCAACAGGTTGCCCCCGCGTTGCACCGATCCGAAAGCCATCGCCTGCCCGCTGGCCAGTCAGGTCCTCCCTCTGCATCAACCTTCCTTGCCGCCGATGTTGACCCATGATCCTCGCATCAAGGCGATGGTGGTCGCCGATCCTCTCAGCATCGTTTTTCAGACGCCCGACAGCGTGAAGGGTGTCACCATTCCACTTCAAGTTTGGGGATCGGAGTTGGGAGGCGGTGGCGGGGCATCGCCGCAGGACGTTGCGACGCTGGTGGATGTGCTGCCTGAAAAACCTGACTTCCGGGTGGTGCCCAATGCCGTCCATATGTCGTTTCTGACAATGTGCCCAAAGGACAGAATGTCGTCCGAAGTGTGCATTGATGCGCCCGGATTTGATCGAGCCACGTTCCACAAGAAATTCAATGCTGAAGTTGTCGCGTTCTTCCGGCGAAATCTGGTGAAGTGAGTGCGCTTGGCAAAAGCGGTTCAAATCTATGCACCGGGCTTCTTTCGCGAAACTCCCGGATTTTGCTCGATATGTTACCCTGACTGTTGCAACGCTACAAAATTAGGATTTCTGCGACACTACGCCATGTAACCGCCATCGAGAACCAGCGGAGTTCCGAGCATGAAGGATGCCGCATCCGAGCAAAGCCAGAGAACACCGCCTGCGACTTCAGCAGGCGTTCCCAGCCGACCAATCGGCTCTTGCGCCATGATCTGAGCGCCGATTTCCTCGTTCTTTTTTATGAAATTCTCTACAGGCGGCGTGCCGATCCAGCCAGGGCAAATTGCTGTAATTCGAACTCCGTCCTTGGCATGCTCAAGTGCCGCGCTCCGCGTCAAGCCCAACACTCCATGCTTGGCGGCGGCATATGCGGCACCTCCCGGAAGCGGATAACCTCGCAGTCCATCGACGGATGAATTATTGACGATGACACCGCGCCCGGCTTTGAGCATGGCGGGCAACTGATAGCGCATGCACAGGAAAACGGACGTAAGATAACCGTTGATCGTCTTACCCCATGCATCCTCGCTCATGCTCGCTATCGGAGACATTTTTCCTCCGCTGCCAGCATTGTTAAAGGCGTAATCGATCTGTCCATGGTCTTTCAGTATTGAGGATACTAGCCTATCGACATCGCGACCGTCTGTCACATCGCACTGCATCCATCTTCCACGCCCATCGTCCGAGAGCGTTGCCACAGCCTGTTTCGCTCGCTTTTCATTGCGGCTAGCGATGATGACGGTTGCCCCTTCATGAGCAAAAGCTTGGGCTGTCGCCAGACCAATTCCAGTACTACCGCCCGTCACAAGAGCAATCTTGCCGCTCATTTCGGGATATCTTCTTGGTGACAGGTCATGGGCCACAGATTGTCTCCTCGCCGCGAAAATGCTGGTTCTACAACCAATCGGATCTAGGATTACGTAGCACGTCAAGATCACTCAAATACTGATCGAGATGCCGTTTCCACAATGTTGGTTTGAATAGCAAGGCATGGCCCATTGGGGCAGGAACGAATTTCCCCTGTCCTCCCGCCGACAGGAACGTTTCGAAATTTGCTCTGCAGTGCTGTATCCGATAGTACTGGTCACGGATGCCATGCAACCAAAGCGTCGGAATGTCGGCAGGTGCGCCGCGTTTGAAGAGGGTTGGATTGACGAGTTCATGGTTCGGGCAACCTCTGCCGAGCCAGCCACCGTTGAAATTAATAGCGCCGCGAAACGTATTCGGTCGCATACCGGCGTACGCTATCGACAAAATGCCGCCGCGTGAGACGCCCCCGATGACAAGCCGGTCTTGATCCACATCGGATCGTCCGCGCAGATGGCGAACAACAGCGTCCATGTCCTCGACGGCACGCTCGAAACCCGCGACCGCAATTTCAATATTGCAAGAGTAGCCGGAGCCGTCTGGAGCTATACCTTCTGCGTAGCGCCCACCTGACTTCCCTCTTCCCCGGCGCTGTGGAAAGAGGACCATCCAGCCCTTCTCAACAAAATAGTGTGCCGCGACGGCCGGGCATACCGTCCTTGTATAGAGGGACTTCTTATGGCCCCTTCCGGTAGAGCCATGGTTGAAAACGACCGTCGGATGCGGCCCATCGGACTGAGGTTTGGCCACCACGATTTCTAATCGCGCGTCCGCTTGGCCCGATGGTATGAAAAACTTCTCAAACTTCATTGACGCTCGCGCTCGGTTCTCTGTTGCCAAAATACCGAATTTTACTCGATATGTTAGCTGTGCTTTTGCAATGCTGCAAAGGCAGGAGCGATAAGGTTCGCGCTTAAAGAGCTGGACGCAAATAGAGGTGGCTGACTTTGCCTCGATGCGTGACTGCGAAACCCCATTCCATTTTCGCATTTTCAAACTCGACGTCATAAATATCGAGGCCTTGCTGAACGCCTTTAAACGACAGGGCTTTTAAGGACCCAGCTTTCTCCAGCTCGCTTTGGATAAAGTCTTTTTGCTCGATTGCGAGCGCCGCCAATGCTGGTGCCATACCGTCAAGGTGGGGTTCCCCCCGTGCATGCTCCTCAATCAGGCGGCGCAGGATGTCTGCACTTCCAGGCATTGACGTCTGATCGCGGATTCGCTGCTGAACCTCAGCCTCGATAAGGAGTATCGGGTCTACGGCAACCTTTCGGGCATGGTCCTCGAACCCGTTCTGATGGTGAACAAGACCATCGACCCTGCCATCGTGGTCGCGGCAGAACTTTATTTGAACCGGCAGAACCTTCATAAAAAATTCGGTCTCGCCCTCTGGAAATATGTTGATGTCGGATTGACCTACAATCCTGTAAGCAAGTTGGCCGTCGTGATTGGTGACAATTGAGAGCGTTCCGTCGGCAGTCTCGTAGGCACCCGAAAAGGTGTCGAGGAGGTCCGCGTTGATCGGAACCTCGTCTCTCGGACGCATCTGTTCGTATCGACGCCAGGCTGCGGTATCCTTAGAAGTGTCAGTCATGTGAGTTTCCCTTGCCAGATTGGTAAGATCATCAATCGATGGTGTGCCTCCGGATCGAATCTTCGATTGAAGACTTTCGATCACCTGCAGCCCTCGTATGGCGCGGTCCTTCGAGTTTGCTAAAGCCTCACGCTGCAAGGAAAGCGTTTGCTCCAGATCAGCGACCTGTCCTTCCAGAAGCTTTGCTATATCGCGCAGGCTAAGGCCGAGGGTTTTGAGGGCCAGAATTTCATTCAGGCGAACGATCTCGGTGCTGCCGTATAGTCGCCATTGCTTGGACGTACGGCGCGGGGAGATCAGGCCATACTTCTCGTAGAGCCGTAGTGCTCGAATGCTAACACCGACCTGCTCTGCACATTCCAACGCGGTCAGCAAAACTTGATCTCTACTTCGTCGATCGTCCATCGAAAACTCCTTCGGGAATTTTCAGTACGGTATGACGCTAGGTCCGGCTCAAGCGGAAAATTGAGCTGTGGCAAAAATCCCGATTTAAGTTTGAATTTTGCGACCGAGTTTTGCACCGTCGCAGAATAGGGATTTTCGCGCCGAATTCTACATCGCTGCCGCCGCTGTATTGCCAGCCCTCCTATATATAATAATGTTCTTTATAATATATAGATCAAGAGCTTAGTGCGGGTCGCTCGATGGTACTCGCCTTGAACGGATACGAACAGCCGACACGCAATTTGAAACAGACTAAGACATTGGAAGAGCTGAATCTGATAGGCCTAGGCCTCACTACGATACAACCTACGATTATAGAACTAAGCAGACCAACACTGCCGACAGCGATAGTCACGGACACCGGATGAAGCAATCGAGACATGCAACGGTCACTATGGGGCGCGACGAAGGTCTAGCTGATGCCGGAAGGGCGCAGGAACGACTTATTCAGTCTTTCGCATTCATTTACCGTCGATCAAAGGGTTTTAGTCTACTGCATATAAGGCTCAGTCGACTTCAATCCCCATAAGGACCCCACGGTGGCCAAACTTCTGTCCCGAACCATTTTCATGGAAATGATAAGCGCGCGTTTGGATGGGCTGGCATCGCTCGTAAAGACCAACAACTCGCTAGGTTCGAACAGCGGATCGCGTGACATTGAGGATTTCTTCGGGATCGTCCTTAACCACATTCTCCTTACAGATTTGCAGAACCTGAACGAGGACGAGGTGGCTAACCGCAAGGCAATCGATCTTGGAGACAAATCCAGGAAGATCGCTTTTCAGGTCACAGCGAAAAAGGACGGCAGGAAGATTAACGAAACGCTCTGCAAACTCACTTCCGACGACATCCGGGATTATCCCGATTTTCGCATTTTGGTAGTCGGCAGAAAGCAAACTAAATATTCGCTTGATCAAGCCCAGTGCAAACGGACAGGCTTCACAGTATCAAAAATCTGGGACATTCGGAAAGTGATTTCGCGCTGTCGACGGTTGAAAGCGCCTCAGCTGGAAGCCTTGCTGACGGATATCGATGCCGAGTACAAGAAAATCGAACTTGTGGCCGGCAATATGGTAAATCCATCAGCTGCGTTGCTCAGCAGCATCGAGCCAATCCCTGAAATCCACCTCGGCGAACTGCAAGCTTTTGTAGACTTTTTTGAGCGCACATACGGTCGCCCTCGACAAACTGCAGTCGACGCCTTCAAGGACATGGTAGAAAAGCTTCAGGAGCTTCCCCGCGACACGCGCGAATGTCTCGGCACGATATTCGAACGTCGCGAAAAGAAGCGGATCGATGATGGCAGCGCAGCCGAGTATACCGAGATCGACCATCGAAAGCTCGCTCGTTTGCTGACCCGGGACATTGACGCCGATCTGGCAATGTTGCGCGCTTCAGGCTTCATTGAGCGCCGGGATTCCTGGGCGAGGCCTGAGGACTTTCGATGGCGGGCACATCTGGCTGATCCCCTTTTCAATCGGGCTGTCCTCGACTATCTCAACGCGAACAAAGTCGATGTTCGGCGGGCTTTCACAAGTATCGATTTTCGCAGCTTCTGAGCGGCGATCGATCGCGCTCAGCGCGATCTCCACTCGGGTGGCAGACAGCGTACCCGTTTCCTGTTGTGTGGTCCTTTTCACCGACGAGGTCCTACGTGCCGATTGTCAATCGGCTCGGAATGTTGACCCCTTATCGACGTCCAATATTCCACGCCGAAACACACCAAGGAGGGCGCTACATCTGTCTCGGAGTACTACCGTGGGCGCGTGACGGTGTAGTGACGACAAATGCTCTTGAAGGGATCTGAGCCCACGACCATTGTTATTTGAAGGCGGGGAAAGTCGTTTGTCTTAAGGGCGAACGGCTGATGCGGGGCCGTTATTGGACTTACCGATATCGGCGGGGAATTCGAGAAAGCTGACATCCAACATCCGACAGGCGCGCAGTCCGCGCGGTATTTCGCGCAGTTTCAATCGAATACCGGGGTAGAAGTGCAAGTCAGCGAGAGCCCTCCTTTATGTGCCTTATTTGGTGGGCTTGCTAGGTTTGAGGGACGGTGTATTCCCTGGTGTGCCCTTGTTATCACGGCGGCGCTGATCCGGTTTCCCTGTGGATTTCGCTATCGGCTTTGGTCCTGGTTTAAGTGCCATGAATGCTCTCCTTTTTGATAAAAGAAAATAAGCCTGCGCGTACCTTCTGACGGGGGCTTAGGACACATCAATACCATGTCACATTCCACACTAGTTCTGGCTGAAGTCAAGGCCCAAAGTATGTTCCTACAGTAGCAACATCTCACGAAAATCGGCAGGCCAGGCCGGAGGCACTTTTGCCTCAGTGTCCCTGTCAGCGGCGGTGAGGGCGATCGGGTTATTCTGTATGAACGAAGTTTCTCAGCGCCTGCTGTCGGCCAGGATTGGCGTCAGCCTCGGCCGGTAACGTTGGTGGAGGTGCTACCGTCTGTTTCAGGAGCAAAGCCTGCTCCCTGCGCTGTCCTTCACTGTCAGGGCGGCACACCGACGGCATCTCTCTGCGCATTGCTGCCGTTTGTCTAGGATGCAGCGAACGACAGCTCCCGCCCTTCTTGTTGCTTCACGTCGGCGCGTGCGAACGACGGTTTCGGGACGGTTCGGGAACTGCATGAACGACCGATTTGAGGGCGCAAAACACCCCTTCCAACGGCGCGAGGCGGCGCGCCCTGAAGTTTGGTCAAGCAAACTTCGACGATCGCGACGATGGGCATTTGGATATGCTGTCGGTGGTATTGACGGTCATCCTGTTCATTAGGGCGAACGCAACGTGGCTTCCGGGACAGGCAGAGCAAGAGGCAGCACTGGAATCTACTTTACCGGCCTTGTTCTGACTGGAATTAATAGCCGAGACAGCCATGCCATACATCAATGCGACAACGAGGAGTTTCCCTTCAAGAAGATGAGGGTTTCTTCGGCTTTTTCTTTGCCCGGCTTGCCGTTTTGGCTGGCCGCTTCGCGCGATACCACATATTCCCGATCTCTTTGAATGACACTTCCAGTGCCGTCACTTGATAAGGCGCGCAATTGATGACGACGGCATCATCTGGGTTGAAAAGAACGATATTGAGCCCTTTCTCACCAAACTGGCTCTTGTATCCGATGGCATCATAACCGGCATTTTTGAAGACCTCAGCCAGAATTTGGGTCGGCACATAGTCGGCGGTATCGTCCGACTTCGTAATGGGCCGAGAGAACGCGTTGTCGATGTCTATCCAGACAGCACCCTCCCGCTGCTCAGCCGTCAGTGGTGTGCCATTCACAAAGTGGTCGAGCAGTATTCCCATCGACGATTTACCGTGGTTACGCGAAAGGTCGAGAACGCGAAGCTTACGTTTCAGCTGGAATTGAGCGACGGAAACTTCTGCACCAACCCAAGGCCTGATCTCAGAGATCACATTTTGCTTTGTCGTACCCAAATAAAGAACTGAGACGCCCGCTGGGTTTGCCCTGCCTTCGGTCGATCTGTTGGGCCGAGGTTTCATGCGAGCGGCGTCATATCCTGAAGGCTCTTCGGGATCGTTCCTCCGGAAGGAAACGTAGTTGATGCCCTGTTGTGCACGATAAAGAGGAGTGCCTTTTTTCAGGACCACATCGCGATCTTTCAGAGTCGCAAGAACAGTGTCGACGAAGGCCTTTACATGATCGTCCCAGACGTAACGGTTCTGATGTCGCACCCGCTGAGCGAACTGCTGATAACTTCTGTAAGATGCAAACTCCGGGATTTCGGGATGGTCTGCTTCAACCGTTGCCATTTCCAACTCCGGCTCGAGGGGTTCACATTCAAGCTTCTAATCGTGCAATCACGCTTCGGTGGACGATCATTCATTTCCTGACGGTGCTGGCGGTGCTTGCAGTCTCAACATGAAAGACTCGAGCCATTCGACAACCATGGCCGAATAAGGTTGCCCCGGTTCGGCCATCGCACGCATTTCCAAGAGGGTTTTATCCCGGAGCTGCTTTAGGCGTGACGGGACACGGTCTAGTTCCGTCTTGATTGCATCCGGCAAAGCCGCGATCTTATCGACGATTGCTGTCAGCTCGAGCGCGACATCGGAGAGAAATTCCAGTTGCCGAAGCACCCGTGTTCGATCCTGAACCAGCCCCAGGCGATTGAGCCCGTATACTTGAATGGACATGCTTCCCCTCGAATTCACTGCTCCGCTATCGACGGCTATGGCGATCGGAAGTGATCCCCTTGGTGCCGGACCGAATGAAAGAAACTGCCGAGGCTCGTCCACGCACGGATTGATCAACAAAGCCTGCTCTTGGTCATAGAGTTTTTCTTCCGGCATCAGTCTCGTGCCGATAATCGGAAAGCTATCTTTCTTGCCTGACTGACCGCCCTGAAGAATTCGATTTGTCCTTTCGGCCCTCCATAGATCTTCGAGGCTCGCTTGGGCGGTGGGCACACTTTGCTTTCTCTTTCGATTGCAATCAATGCAACTGGGCAACAGATTGTCCCAGCTCATTGCTATCCACCAATAACCAGGATGATTTTTGTCGTCGCTAACGGCCCCTTTTGGCCTAAAGTGTTCGATGTCAACAGGGGCGCTGGCAGAATAAAAGGTCTCGCAATAAGCGCATTTTCCGTGAAAAAGCCTATCGAGCGCCGCTTTGATCTCGTCGTCTTTGTAGACCTTGAAATCGTATGCTCCCTTCTTCGGATCAGGGTCGGCAATGTGATCCTTAATGCTCTTGAGTTCTGCCTCGCCGCGTTTGACGACTGAAGCAGGCAAAACAACGTCATTTCTGTTGACGGCTCTCATCCACCCACTCCCCTGAGAATTGCAAGAATGTCCTGCTTCGACTCTTCCCTGATCTTTTGCAGGTGATCGTCCGAAGCCTTGCGTCGCTCTTGCAGGAAAAGAGCAACAGCTTCCTGGACCAGCCTATGCACTTCTGAAGTGCCTACCGGCATGGCCGAAGCAATGTCGCTTTCGAAGATACGCAAGACTTCCTTGTCTTCCGGATTCAGTTTTTCACCCCGGCGCTGTTTGCCCAGAATATCACCGATCCTGGCGAATTTTCCCTCGAGTTCCGGTGCATCGGCGGAATAGAGCTGGAAGAAATCGGACGTCAGGATCTGCTCGACGGTCAGTTGGGAAGTCGCCGGCAAATGCACCATCTTTTCGACGAAGACGGGCAGAACGTCGGACGCCATCGAGCCTTTCGCGACCTCGCGAGGGGACCGCTGAAGCACCATGATTTCCTTGTCCCCCATTCCACGTAAACACAACGGGTCATGAGTTGTCGCGATGAACGTCATGTTAGGCAGCGCCTGCCGAAGGCCACGCATAATATTCATTTTCCAGCGCGGATGAAGGTGGGCCTCCACCTCGTCGATAAGAACGACGCCAGTGGCTTGCGATAGGTTGTCAACCGTACCGTTTACGCGCGGATCTAACAGTCCCTGGAAAATATCGCAGACCGTTGCCAGTACGGTTCTAAAACCCGACGAGGCAACTTCCAGCGGCGTCAGACCATGGCGAACATCGCCTTCTGGACTCGTGATCGCCGTTACAATGTAGCACTTACCGTCCTCCTTGTTTCGGCGGATGACCTCGAATTCACCCTCGATGCTCAGAACGTGCCTAAGCTGGCGAACGACCATCGAAAAGGCTGCCTCGTCGAGAGACAAGAGCCACTTTTCAGGGTTGGAGAGAACCTCGTCCGAGCGTAGGAGATTCTGGACGTATTTGGCTGGGCTATGATTGCGCTGCTTTCTCAGATAGTGCCGGAAAGCGCCGTAGGCGAAGACTGGGGGCAGCTCCGATGCCTCAAACGGATGCGTAACGTCAAAGCCGCCAGCTCCGGCGGTCATCGTTAAGACTGAACCGCTTTCGAATGTCAAAGCTACGGTTGAACTGCCAGGTGGCGCCATTGATGGTGCGCCCATATACTTTGGCTTGAGAACGAAATCAGTCGGATCGAGCGAAAGTTCATTGCGCGCAGCGTCGTCAGAGAGAGCAAGGGCGACGGCTTCGAGAATCGAGCTCTTTCCTGCAGCGTTTTCACCCAGAATGAGGATAGAAGGCGCGGGGATCACGTCAGTCGCTCGATCCGCAAACAACAGCGGCTCAGGCATAGCGAAATCGAGCTGCTCGAGAGCCTTAAAATTTCGGAGAGAGACGCCAGTGAGGCGCACTTGGCCCGTACGCTTTACCGGACTCGCAAACTCAGCCTCTACACCGTATTGATCGGCTTCATGCGTTGCTTCGATCGCTGCTGAAAGCCGTTGAGCACCATCTGGCCGTGCCCGTAGCCGGTATAGAAATCTGCGGACCCTTTTCTTCGACAGTGCTGGCAAGGGTCCACCACCGGATCCTACGACTGCACAGACGCGGCGCATCAACAAGAACCAGGTTCCACCGAATTCCATTTCTTCAAAATCAGTGACGACTTTCAGACGCTCCTCAAATTCGGCTTTGTCACCAGAGCCGAAGATCGCTTCCTGCAAGACTCGAAAACGCTCATCAAAGGCGACTTGCCTGCGCTTCACAAGCTCTTCGCGGTTTAGATTGTAGGTTTCAATGGTCGTCGCGCCGCGCTCGTTTCTTCCATCGATCCGCCCGGATAGCTGTACGTGGAGGACCTGCGAAAAATCTCTCTGCTCGCATGGTTCGATTAGCAGCGGTTTCTCTTGTGGAGGATAGGAGGGCCACAATCCCGTAGCATCGTCCGCAAAGCGTTCAACTTCCGTGTCAGTGGGAATTTTGCAGCGGCGACCCTGAACCGGAAAATATCGCATTCGTTCGCGCTGCAACGGCTGGCAATGTTCACAAATGGCGTAAATGTTGTTCCAAGCATCCACCAGCCAGGTATAGTATAGGTGGCCATTCGCGGCTGATTGGAAAGGTTCCGCTTCTGAAATAGGGCGAAAACGATAAGGTTTGATCGGATCCTTTGCTTCGCAAAACGAACACTTCCCATGAAAGAGCCGGCCAAGCGCATTATAAACACTAGGTTCCTCCAAAGACAAAAAAGCTCGTGGCGCTATAGATTGCGACAGTTTCTCATCTGAATAGCTCAAGAACGATTGCAACGCCTGGCGGTTTGCTTTGGCCTCTTTGCTTGTAAATACATCTGGAGGCGGAATGTCGCTTCTTTCAAATCGCTGCATTGCACTCCCCCAATATCCAAAATTATTCGCGAGTATTTTTTATTTCATGGTCGTGTTCAAGTTGAAAACATCGTCATTTCATTGGATGCTGCTTTCTACGGTGGGGATTCTGATGACGGGGGGCGAAATGGTGCCGGGTGACATGACGGAAAACCCGAAGTCCGATGCAGCGCAGGAGGAAAAAAGCAGAAAAAGCCGAGCTGCGGCCCGGCAGGCTATCGTGCTGGTTCATGGCATGGGAGAGCAGATCCCCATGGATACGATCAAAAGTTTCGCCAGCACCCTTTGGGTCACCGGCGTTGCGTCGGTTGCCGAGAAAGCTACCGAGATATGGAGCAAGCCGGACCCGAGAACAGGCTCACTCGAACTGAGACGCATCACGACCCGCAAAAGCAAAACCGGAGGAGAATTTCCTAACGGAGTACGAAACGACTTCTACGAACTTTATTGGGCCGATCTCACCGCAGGCTCCACTACGAACCAGTTGGTCGGTTGGGTAAAATACCTGCTTTTTAGGCCGCTCCGCCGTGTGCCTCCACCAGTTAGGTCGGCGTGGTTTCTCTTGTGGTTTCTCAGCCTTCTTGCGCTCGCAATCGGCAGCCTGAGCTTTGTACCAGCAACCTGGTGGTTGGCAATTGCTCCGACTTGGCTTCCGCAAGCTACCGCAATCGCGGCAGCTGCAGCGCTGGGCGCGGTTCTTCAACGGATGGGAACCGCCACATTCGGCCGCGTGGTAAAATATACACGCGCGGAGCCCGACAACATCGCTGCCCGCGCTGCGGTACGCGAGCGGGGCCTTAGCTTATTGCGGCACTTACATACCGGCGATGACTACGATCGGATCATCGTCGTTGGCCATAGTCTCGGATCAATCCTGGCTTATGACCTCATTGCATACTTCTGGGCTGAGCAGGAGGTCGCTCGGTCGATTGCAGAGGGGACGCCGGCATTCCAAAGTTTATGCCGGCTGGAAGAAAGTGCGCGGCGGTTGAAGTCTGCCGCCGATGTTACTGCCATCAAAGCCGCTCGGACAGGGTTCCGACTCCGACAGGCGGAACTGCGCCGCGCCATGTCAGCTACGGAACGAAGCGGTGGAGAAACCGGCTGGCTTATTAGCGATCTTGTGACTTTCGGAAGCCCATTGACTCATTCGGAGTTTTTGCTGGCGGCCAGCAAGGAGGATCTTAAGGGTCGTCAGACGGCACGCGAGTTACCGACCGCCCCGCCACTCGCCGAGGCATTGGAAGAGTGGCGCATACCTCATGCCAGAAGCGTAGGCCTTCTTCCAACAGACTCGAGCGACGACTGCCTGATGGCTTTTCCAGAACGCAAGAAACCTGGCTTCTGGACGCTCCATCATGGAGCACCGTTTTCAGTCGTTCGGTGGACTAATATTCATGATCCATCATCATTGATCTACCGCGGAGATTTGATCAGCGGACCTCTCTCTTCAGCCTTCGGTTCGGCGATTGAAGACATAGACCTTCGTCAAATTGACCGACCGGCGACAACCTTTAGTCATACGCGGTATTGGGACAGCAATCAGTCTGAGGTGAGGATCACCGCCTTTCGTCGCGCTATCAATCTGCTGGATGAAGATTTGGACTGGGCTGCCGAAAAAGTGAAGCTTGCTGCTCTCGGCAGTCTACCTACCGGAGAGTGATAACCTACAAACCTTTCTGTGGATACCGTCCTCTGCACTTGCGTAGGTTGTCGTTTCGATCATCATGCAACGATGCGCGGTATACGTGAGAAGTGAGTAGAAATATGGCTAGTTCGACGTCTGCGCGGGTTAAGTCGTTGGACGCCATTTATCGCTTTTCAGATGATTCCTTTCCTGGCGGGGCGGCATCTTGGAACTCACACCTTCGACCTGCGACAGGCGTAAAGGATGGCGAGCGATATCTGGTTCGACTGTTCAGAAAAACTGGGACGACGCTGGACAGTGACCTCAGACATCTCCTCGATAGGGGGTTGAGGAGAATTCGTCGTGTCCTGACGTCACGTCGCGCCCGAGACGTGCTTGTTGAGGTTATCGATGTTGTTGAGGACGACAACGAGATCGGTGTGGCCATGCTCAGGTCTGGTGATCCTCTTTCAGGATCAACGTACAGGACAAGAGCTCGTCTTCAGCAACTTCTGACCGGTACTGGTCGCCAGGTTTTCTGGCGGAACATGCTCCGCATCACGGAAGGGCTCACATTATGTCACGACGCCGGCATCGTGCACGGGGCAATCAGCCTGCACACTATTTTCTCTCACTCTGATGACGTGCCAGACTATCGGCTCGGAGGTTACGAGTCTTGCGTTCAAATTTTGGACGACGACCCAAGCTCCGTTCGCGATACTCTGCGGAACACCGGCGTCGTTTCCTTTAGACATGACTGGATAGATCTGGGTAAAGCCGCCCGCGCCATATTAGGAATGGACGGTACGGCCCCTCCACCTTTGTCGAGCATAGAGTTTAAAATGCTCGACCGACTGACGAACCCGCCAAATTTCCAGCTTTTTGACGGCCGCACCGTTATTCGCGAGATCAAAGACGTCATCGAGGAAGTTGATCGTGTGGGTTCCGGCGGAGAGGGAGAATTGATCCTCTACCCCGGCAGGCAAGCAATGCAGAGCGACTTCGCGTCGTTGACATCGGGAACGATTCCGGCGGCAGACACGGACCGTATTTTGCGGTTCGTCGCAGACGACCTCCTTGGCCCGGAGATCCTTGCAGTGGCTATGGCCAATGGGTCGATCAAGCTGGTGACCGATTTAGCCACATACAACGTCCGTGTCGAGGCAGGGCGCATTGGCTCGATTACCGGAGCGTGGAAGCGACGTCCTGACGATAGAGTGACTGACGCCTTCGAGATCAAGCAGCGGATCCATCTTGCGACCAATCGCGCTGGCGCGGAAGAACGGTCTCAGCGGGCCGGGCTCGGTGTGATTGGCTGGGTAGAGATTGCTAAGAAGAAAACGTCTTTGGGAGCGCGTGACGAGCCGCCCTCATGGTTTGCGCTCGTTCTCTTGGAAGCATTCTCGCTGCTCCGCGAGCAATTCCGCATCTATCCCGTAAAAGCCGTCAGCGCTCCAGACGCCGCCAGCAAGGATCTGGTCTGGGTAACACTTCGGAATGATGAAGAGAGGGACGCTAAGCGCAAGCGGGCCGGTCTGCGCCCGTGCGCCGAGGCGTTGCGACACGAACTCTCTCACGACGAAGGAAGACCCGACTGGACTGTCTCGGCATCCGATGCCCTTGCCGGAATGCGTGAGAAGGTACCCGAGCTTTCGTTTGAGGGCGCCGAAGACACTGACGGTCACCGTCTGTACGGTTTTTCCTCGAGCGAACCAGTCGTTCCAGGCCAATCACTGTACCTCAGACCGCGGAAGGATGTTGGCCTCGAGCAAGCGGTGAGGCGCCGCTTGCAGAACTTAGTAGCTGCAAAAGCAAACGCCGAGTTGTTGAGGGCAATCGATGATCCGGCACAGGTTGCGATTGATGACGTGCTTGTCGAAATCGCTGCGCCGGGTCAGCCTCCCAAAGATCTGGACGGTTCCAAAACGACAGCGTGGAATTCCATTGCGTCGGGCAAATCGATCAGCGTGGTTGTAGGCCCGCCTGGTGTGGGGAAAACATACCTTATTTCAGAGTTGATAAAGAGCATCCATTCACACGCCAGCCGTTCGCGCATTCTGGTGTCAGCTCAAAACCACGAAACTCTTGTCAACATGGAGCAAGAGCTCAAAGGTGCCCTCCCTGAGGGAGTAGCGATCGTTGTACGCGTGGAGCGGGCCAATAATGGCGGCGAAAAAGGATCCCTAAGAACAGGGTCTGCAACTGTCCTTGGCCGTGTCAAACGGACCGCCGATCTAGCGATAATGACCCCCCAGTTTCAGCAGATCGAGCAAGCATTATATCCTACAGGGCCGGGGCAAGCTGCGGTTGCGGAAAGAGTATTGCGCGACACCGACACACTTCTGCTAAGGTCGTCCAATGTCACACTCGCAACAACGTCATCCCATGTCATCGAGGAAATGATTTCGGACGGCGAGCAGTTCGACTGGGTTTTCGTCGAGGAGGCGGCAAGGGCAAACGGATCCGAGTTGGTCGGCGCCCTCCTTCTCGGCAACAGAAGAGTTATTATTGGCGACCACAATCAGCTTTCGCCGTTCGATGCCTTGGAAAGGAAGAAGTTTTACAATGCCGATCGAGCGGAGTTGTTGCTCGAGGACGCTCGAAGACAGCTCGGGACCTTTTCTGACTTGCCACCAGAGGTAGATCAAGCCCTCGAGATTCTTGAGAACGACAAATCACTCAGGATCGATGTGCTTGGATTGGCGACACGTTTTGAAGAGCCGTTCAGATCAATCGCAGAGCGTGAGGAGGAACGCGTCCGTACAAGCGGATCAAGTAGCTCAATAGCTAATACTTTGCTGGAGCAGAGCCGGATGCATCCGGCCATCTGCCAACTGGTGTCGAATACGTTTTACAATGGTCTGCTTCAATCAGCGAAACGTGTGGTGGATCGCAAACCGACGCTAAGAATAACAAACAATCTACCATCATCCCCAATTCTGGTTCTCAACCTGCCCTCACTCAGCATGGTCAACATCCGGGCTTTTGAAGACAACAATAAAGGCTCGTACAGGAATCTCACTGAATGCAAGGCCCTTATCCAAGCGGTCAAATCCGTGCAACCGCAACGTGACGATAAGGGCCATCTTCCGACGCTCGTTTTCCTCGCGCCATACTGGGCGCAGGTAAGACAACTCGAGCGGTTGCTCAACCACCTGATCGACAACGACGGCACTTTGTTCGGCTTCGTCAGCCCGCGAGATGACCGCAGGTTTGTTTACACGTCTGACAGCTTTCAAGGCGGCGAGGCTGATCTGGTAGCGGCCAGTCTCGTCCGAAATAACACGCAGGTGGGTCGCCGGGCCTTGGGCCACGTTAGGAGCCCTCAACGCATGAATGTCCTCCTCAGCCGTGCTCGGCAAAAGCTCATTCTAGCAACCAGCCTCGGGTTCCTCGGTGATGCGGTCGATGGGACCGATCCAGATCACCTCGGAGGCGAATTGGGTTTCTTGAGAAAAATGATTGATGAAGTGAATGTGCTGACAAAGAGCGTATTCGGGAGTGCGCCCGGAGCATCCATTATCCCAGTCGACGTAAGCGGAAAGCTTTGCCCATGAAGCTCCATGTCGCCGCATGGCACTACCGTGCCCGAGCCATAATCCAGCGGGTATGGGGCTGGAGCCCGATCGAAGAGATGGTTCTTCTGCGATTGCATACTGTTCCAGGGACAGTCGAAAGCGTTGCGAGTGCATTGTCGATCCCCAGCCTGATTATTGACGCTGCGGTCGCGCGCCTGATGCAGTTCGGTCTCGTCGAAGTGCAGCTCGTTCCAAAACCAGTTTTAATGACAAGTATGATTGGAAAGGAACTCGTCCATACCGATCGACCGTTGCCCGAACGCACCGTGGAACGTGAAGTGAGCATTAGCCTGGTGTATGAACGCGCAGGCCATTCAGTTTTTCGCCGCCGGGACGTGACGCTCGACAGCACCCGTGACAGCACCGGATCTGTGAGAATCGTGGGTTTCCCGAAGGGGGAACCTCCAGAGACCGACGACACAATGGCGGACCGGGTTCAAAGGCTGGTGGCGAGCCAGATGCGTCCGGGAGAGTGGATGCGGGGAATCAGGACCGTCAATTCCGTTATCGAGCAGAAGTTCGTGGTTTTCGACATGAACGATGCACGCGATGGCGTGTTCCCGGAGGGGGCGAGCGAAGATCTCAAGACACTGCTAGGCGAAATTCTCAAAACGGGCAACATTCCGAAACTCAAGGCACTCAGACGGCCAGAGACTGAATCCTTCCGGACTACCTTCACTTCCGATGGATTGGTTGTTGGAGCAGAGGAGCATTTGTCGCGGTTCGAAGAGATAGCGGACTCTGCTCGGAGCGATTTGTTCGTCCTTTCGACATTTGTGGCGCCTGCCGAAGACGAGAAGGGACGCGAACACCGTGAGCGTATCATCAAGGCGATCGAGCGCGCCTGTCGCCGTGGTGTTCATGTGCACCTTTTTTACGGAACGACCTTAGATGAGCGGTCGAAAAACGCGAACGCAATGGAAGCTCTACGGCTTCGGCTCACCGCCGGCAATCTTACGAGGGGATACGTCCTGGTACACCGGGATCCAGTCGCAAGCCACGCCAAGTTTCTTGCTGCAGATGATGGCCAAGGCGGGGCGGTCGTGTTGCTAGGGTCCTGTAACTGGCTATCGTCTCCTTTTAATTCGGTCGAAATTTCCGCGGAGGTGAGAGAGCACGAGGCGAGCGCTAACCTGCTAGATGTCCTAAGGAACATTGTCGGTCCACTTGCCGTGGCTAAGCGATCAGTCGAGGAACTCACCTTCATGGCAGCTGAACTCCGAAGGAGGAAGCGCAGTCTCACAAATATAGAGGCTCGCGGCGCAGCGGCAGGACCATCAGCGAACATGACCATTCTTTTCGCAGATGACCACGAGCGTGTGCTTCGGTCTGCAGCGCATCGGGCCAGAAATCGTTTTGTCTGTTGCACGAACCGTTTGGGGGCTCCGATGGTGCCGGGAGTGTTTAATCCGGCACATGTCGCCGGCCAACGCGTGGCCGATGTACGGGTTTATTATTCCCGGCGTTCCGGGCCGATTAAGCGTCCACACGTTGCGAGGCAGCGTGAACGGCTTGTTGGCCTGGCGAGGATCATTCCAGTGCGAGAGCCTCAGCTGCATGCCAAATTTCTTGCTTGGGACACTGATAGTATCGTCATAACAAGCATGAATTGGGCTTCGCAGGCTGGCCTTGCAGAAAACGCCCTTGATGAGATTGGGATCTTGGTCGAAGCGCCCGAACTAGCCACGGCATTGCTTGAGCGGTTCGAAACATTCCTTCCTGCAGACGCTCGCGGCTCAGTGAACCCAATTTAGATCTTGTTTCGGGAACTTTGATGATCAATCTTCATGAACGGCTATCTGAATATTCCTACGGTTATGGCGTGACGCGTGAAACCCAAGGCCTTCTCGAGAGCGTGGGGCTTCGTCCCACGCCATTTCTTCCAAATTTGCTGCATGAGGCCGATCTCGGGTTCGATGTCGGCTTCAAGGATCAGGGCAAGGTCGTTGTGCTGCAATTCAAGCTGGGTCACGAATTGAAGCGGTTCCATCGAAGTCAGCCTGCTCAACCGATCCCGCTTCTGTCACGGCCCTTCTGGCGGTTCGATGTCGATACCACGGCGCACCAGTTCCAACGACTCGAGGAATTCGAAGCGAGTGGCGCCGATACCTATTATGTTGCGCCGAAGTTCTCGAGTTGGTGGGAGTTCGATCGCGCGTTTCAGAATGATGAAATCCTCGAGCGATCGCTGCTGCAAAAGCCATCGGAAATAACCGCGGCGATCGCCACCACCGGCGGCAGCCCCGGGCATCACCGCGTGGTTTATGATAGATCGCGTCAACACGTCTGCTCAGAGCCCGCTGCCCTTAAAGCAAGAAATTCTCAAGAGTTTGCTCGCGAGATATCGGAGAGTATAGAAAAAGCCGGCGTGACATTAGAGCAGAGCTTAGAGATGCTTTTTGAACGGGATGGTTCGGTTGCGGGGCCAGGTCGGCTAAATGCGGCACGCCGAGACCAGATAATGGGTCGTTTCAAATCGCGCGAAATTGCCATGGCGGCCGTGGTCGGCGTAGAGGCCTGGAGCCAAGGCGCACAAATCATCTATGTGACCAATCCCTCGTCCGATCAAGCAGACTAAAACTTGCCTGATCGATCAGAAGCTTCCCGTGCATGAAAACGGAAATATGGGAGATCGTTGCAGCGAGGGCGATAACTATGGGTTTTCAATTTTCCAAATCCGGTATCGCTCGCGCAGTTGGGATTCTATTGCCGTCAGTTGCGCGGAATAGTCGAGACCGTTTGGAGAGTTATCGGCAAGTTCCGCAGCCATAGCAACCAGATGCCAAGCCGCATATTCGTGGAACGGATTAAGGCCTATGACATTGCCGAGCGTTTGGTCAGTAGGGGCAGGCGCGGCGAGGAGCTTGGAGAATTTCGCTATGGCAACGTTCATATCCCAAGCCGACGTAAACAGCACTAGCGCGCACAAGGCAAGAAGTGGGAGTGGAGCCCCTTTTAACCGATAGTAGTCTGGGCGCACCTTGCCGAAGCTGATACCACCATTTCTAGCTACGAACGTGCAGAGTGTTAAACTTGCTTCATAATAGGGTTTGAGCGTGGTGACGTTAAAAACGTCGTGCCCCAAGTGTTTCTCGGCTAGGGCGTTGGCCCGCTTCCATTCAGCCTCGTCATGAGGTGCTCCTTTCAGAAAGTCGAAGAGCGGCAGATTTTCTTGCGTGAATTGGTGCTTGATAGCCACTGCCCAATCGAACGCCGGCATGTCGGCTTGAGCAGGATGAAACTGCCAGCGATGATAATGGGGATGACGCTGTAAACTGCGCGACCACGTCATGGCGGCCGGTGTTGCTGACACCTTGAAGCGGCTTGCAGCTTTCATGTCGAAAAACCACTGCCGCATGGTACGAACCGTAGCTTGGTCAAAAAGGCCAAGCTCAATGCCTTTGCACACCAAGACGCGCACATTTCGCGTTTCCTGGCTCTTCTCTGACCCGAAATTTAACAGGCTGTCAGGCTGACGAACTTCGGCGTTACCGTCCCCAAAGAACTCACAAAATGGATGATGAGCATCGCCACCTTGTTGATCGACAAATCGAAAATGGGCCTGCCGAACAAGGGCGTGAGTGCCCCGTGCCTTTGCTGATCGCACGACTTGGGCGCCCGACTTCCCACAAGATGAGCATCGGATGTCCGTGCGAATCCAATCCGCGTACGGGGCAAAGTCATGAATGGCTTGTTGGCTTCCGGCGGGCGCGCTGGCTGCTATGAGCCATCCAAGTTGCTCCACGTCCAGTTCGCGAGAAAAATGCGCCGAGAATGCTGTTGTTGGCATATCGCTTTCACCACTAGGTTTTCAGGAGGCTGCTTTGAGCATGCTTACCTTTGTTTCGGTCGAGTGACCTTCACAGCCGTTCGATTTCATCCTCGTTAAACCAGCCCTGCTTGACCACCGCTGCAGCAAGCGTATCGGGGCTCTCGGTATAGGCAACGAGGGCCAAACTTTTTTCGGCGCGTGTGCAAGTGACGTAGAGAAGTCGTCTGGTTCGGTCGATCCCTGTATCCGCGCCCTCGCCCGCATTCTTCCGATCTTGGTCGGAAAGAGGTTTAGCTCCGAAGAGCTTCTCGTATGAAAAGAGGAAACCTCTTGCCTCGCTATCGTCGAGGACTACTAGCACGCGGTCAAACTCTAGGCCTTTGACACCTTGATGCGTGCCAAATGGTCCCCGATTGCTGATGTACTCGGCAAATGGCCCGACCTGATTGTAGGTCGTCTCCAAGAATGCCCGCCATGCCTGTAGGCTAGACGGGGATGCCTCGGTGTCCTCTTGAGCCTCGTCATCATCCGATCCCGACACGATCGTCTCAATCGTAATTGGTGCTGGTTCAACTTTGATAAATGGGCGCAATGCCGCCGGAATTTCGAATAGGCCATGCTGCGCGACGCACCCGAGAATATCGAGAAACTGTGTGGATGGGTTCCCCACCCCCAACGCAACAAGCGCCTCAACTGCAGCTCGGGCGGGCAGGAGGGGATCGTCCGGGGTCGAGCTATTGGCAAGCACTGACCGCTGCAAGAGGGGTGAATTTTTACGCAGATGATACATGACGGCGAACGCGTCACCGGCGGTCGAAGCTGCAAGCAGCGGTGCGACGCGTTCAGTGAAAAGACGAAGCCCAGCAAGCTCGCCATTCCTCAGGCCGGTTGCGAGCCGGGAATCCTTGTCTAGGGCCTGAAACATCGGCACGAAGCCACGACGCGCCGCCGCCATATGATGTTCTAATGTGAGTGTCTTGACGGTGGCATCCTCTTTCCAACCGGCATCACCACAGAGCTCGGCCATGCGCTCGCGCGCCTTTCGTTCCTTGTTCGGTTTGTCGGTTGCATCTGCCGCAACAATAAAGAGCCTAACGGTGCCAACAATGCTGTCGTTCCGCGCCAGTTGGATTTGGTTATCTACGGCGGACCTCAGCGAATTGCCTAATTGCACGACACGTTGGGGAGACCGGTGATTCATGCGCTTTGAAGGCCTAGCCCAATCTGGAGGAATGTTCCGTCCGAGATCCGGGAGACCGTCAGCGTAGATCCGCTGCATCGTGTCTCCAAAGAGACCGAGTGCGAACTTGCCCTTGTTTGCAGCCGCCAAAGCGAAGAAAGCGTTGATGAGTATTTTGTTGGTGTCTTGGCTTTCATCGATCAGCAAAAATGGAAACTTATTCACAAGCACGGCCTGCATTGCCGGCTTTTCCAGGATGAACGCCGCCGTAATTTTTAAAACCTCGGAATGGGAGAGCGAATCCGCTCCGAAGTTATCGCCGTTGGGACTGTAGGTGAAACGCCGAGGGATGCTAAGCCATTCGAGCCGCTTGATCGTCGCGGCGATTGCTCGTTCGCGGTCGTCCGAAGCCTTGCCAGCGCGCCCTTTGGACTGCTTTTGGCGTAAGTCGGCAAGATCGTTGGGAAGCGTTGCCAGCAGCCAAGCCTGAATATCGGTGTAGTAAGTGCCAATATGCGACCAGCAAAAGCTATGTATGGTTGATATCGGGAACAGGGTGTCTTGGCCAACGCGTGCAGCGATCTCATCGGCTGCCGCATTGGTATATGTGATAACGGCGACCTTTTTCCCGGCTTGCCGAAACTCGACCCCATGTTTATCGCGGAAGCCGTGGAGCGCCTCCTTGAGCGAGCGCGTCTTACCTGAACCGGCTCCTGCATAGAGAAAGAAACTTTTCGGATCGTTTGGGTTCAAACATGCGCTGATCGCGAAATCGGCGTCGCGGTCGATATCAGGCGCACCCAGTTCGATGGCGAGGGGACTCATGTGGTGGCTCCCTTCGGTTGACTCGCGGCGATATCTTTTCCGACGGCGCGCTCAAACCATTCCAGGCCTCGCCGAATATACTGAGGTGGCTTGAGCGCCGTGGGGTCGTTCAACATCAAGCAGTCGAGGGCGAAAGCCGCCTTCTCAGCTGTTTTCAGTAGCTCGAAAAGTTCATCTTCAAGCTCCTCGCCATTGGGGTTATCATTTACGATAGCTTTTATCTTGACGCTGGTCGTCGATCCTTCAACATCTGCGATGATAGTCAGGTTTTCAAGGATCAACGCGTCCTCAAAGGTCCGAGGAATGACTTCCTGAGTTCTACCGTCTGAACCTGAAACGCTGACCGGCTTCTGATAGGCAACATACAGCTCGTAGCCGTCCGAACCCGAAGATTGATGATCAGCAAGATCGAGCGCTATCAGTTCGTCGATAAGAACTTTTGACGGATGCCATTCTTTGAGCACTTGGTTTGCGGATTTCTGCTCAGCCCCGCGCTTTGGTTTCGCCGCTTTCCATCGAATGGCTTCGCTTCCTCCCTTAACCGGGACCTTTGTCGCGACGGTGGCGTCAAGGTCGGCGATGATCAGGGTCGCAAGGCCCAACTCATCGACGAGTTCACGAAAACTATGGGCATGACTGCCGCCAAGCTCAAGCAGCGTCACGTAACGACGCGAAAGGTCTGGAAAATGATGGCGTATAAAATGCGGAACGAGAATGCGCTCGGCTTGCCCCTCAACGAAGATGATGCCGTCGGCAAAGAAGAGATCGCAATGCGTAGCTTTGAGGTAACGCCGAACGAAACGCCTCGTCTCGTCACCTTCGCCGAAAATGTACGATAAATTCGCCACGGTGGTGGTGGGCGTATCGCCCATAGAGGGTGCCGGTCGTCGCCGGAAATAGCGCAAATTGGCAAAATCAGCCTCGTGCGCAATGTGGCTCGAATGAGTGCTGACAACTAACTGCGTACAGTGAGTGGTCTTATCGCCGAGCTGATCGTGCTTGCGAAGGAGATTGTAGGCCTTGTTGATGAAAACCTGCTGCACCTGCGCATGAAGGTGAGCCTCAGGTTCCTCAACGAGCACCAGGTGCAAAGGCTGAATTTGCTCCTGTATGCCGCCCTCGCTATCCAAGGATGCCTTGCCGACGCGCATCCACTCGTCACGATAGCCCATGAGCATGAAAACCATAGCGATCAGGTTCTGATAACCCAGCCCCGAATAGTCCTCGGGCAGCTTCAGTGTCTTGGTGCCGTCTCCGCTGGGGTCTGCGACTTGATATTGCACGGCCGAGCCGTGCTTCAGCCCATCCATGGCTTGCAAAAGAGTAGAGATCTTAAGTTTAGGATTCGCCATTCCGGGATAGCCGAGATCTTCAAGCTCTTCGAAGGCGGCAGCAAACCCTACTTCCAGTCGCTTATCGAAATTGCGCTCGGCCGTTTGGATCGCGCCAAGGGCTTCGTAGTCTTGCTCTGACGGCGTTTTTGCCGGATCAAGGTGGCGATCATAATAGGAGCGCAACTGGTCGGAAAGTCGACGCTTGAAGCGACGGGTGCTGGGTTCCCCACTGTCATCGCCACTCGGACTTTTTTCATGCGAATCCGCGAAGTCTCGCTGCGCGGCAATTTCGTCAATCTTGATAAGGTTTTTGAAAGGTGCGTTATCGAGCGGCAAAGCGGTGGTGGGCAGAATCTGGGGTGCTGCCAGTCCTTTCGCCGGCGCGCCGACCGCGGAGGGGTCGAGCGCAAATGCCTCGATTCCGATATGAGCCCGAAGACGACGTTCCAAAAAATCGGTCAGGCTCTTAGGCCAGATGTCGATTTTGACAACTTCGCCGCTAAGACCCTTTGTGACGGCCGCCTGGGCGGCGTTGCGCTGGAGCAGGTATTCCGCCTTGAGGCTGCCAATATCCTCAATGTGATACTTCAGCCTCACTCCGAGGAGGCCTCCACTCCAATCAAGCGTTGGAAGAATATGGACGACGTGCTGGATCTCAGAAAGGGGAACGTCAAGCCAGACATCTAGAGCAGGCAGGAGGTCGTCGAGATTGATATCGGTTTCCGCTTCGGTTTCCCAAGCTTCCCCCAGAGCGTCGATCTTGGTCCAGTTCGCGATCGTGATATCTCGCAACGCGAGCCGGTTCGGAGACAGGAGGAAATATCGCAGGGCAACCATGGCGGAAGTCTTCCCGCTGTTGTTGGCCCCGACGAAAATTGTGGTCTTCTTGTCGAAATCAATGTGAGTAGATTTCAGTTTCCGAAAATTGGAGACTTCAACAAACTTTATTCTCATGCATAACTTCCCCCAGGTGTCGGAGTCAGTCTAATGGGAGTCGTTAACCTTGTCTCGTGTAGAAGTGACGTGTTGCACCGCTAAGTTGCTTCGCCTTTGATTGAGACGAGTGTTTACCGCAGCACGCGCCGATCCGTCGCCGCGCTTTTCCGAGGCAAAGCATGGGTTCGACCGGAAGTGAACGATTGCTGCACATGCGAGTTTGAGCAACGTGACTGCATGAGGAAGCGAGGCGGTTGAGACTCCATAGGCGGTTTCCGACAACCTAGAGCCAGGCGACCGAGGCTAGAACCGCGTCCATCCTCGAACTGATCCGTCTGAACTCCGGAGCAGCATGGCCCAGTCTCTCGGTGGCGTCGCGGAACTGGATCGCCTCGGCGGCGGTGATGTCGGTAAAGGAGAGTTCGGTCAGCCAACCTTCGATGAAAAGTGCCCAGCGGTCAGTATCCGGGAACGCCGCGGCGCAAATCAGCACGAGGCGGAATTCGTCTTCGAAGCTGATTTTGCCGTAGCGGTCGCGCAGGTTGCGGGTGAGTATCCTCACCTTCGCTGCCAGATCCTCGCTCTTGGTCACGCCGCTCGCATAGGCGAGGCCCCTAAGAAGAAAAAGGGCTCTATTGGGATTTTCCGAGCCGGAGATTGTATAGCGAGCGTCCGATATCGCCGCCGCCGCTTGCTCGGCGAGATCGCGGGGAAGCCAGCCGACCTCCGCTGCCCAGATTAATTCGCCGAACGCTTCGATCGCGATCGGTTTATTGCCGAGCGAGGTCTCGATATTGCGACGTTGCTCCGCGATCATCCTGTCCCCGGTCGAACCGCCTCCAAGGAGGTCAGGACTGCTGATCTGCCACAGCGAACGAGGCCCGCCCGCGACGTCGTCAGCTAGGCGCTCGACCAGGAGTTTCCCTAGTTTCTTGTCGCGATGGCCGTGCGCGGCGGCCATCAAGCGTCGGGTGGTCCACTTCTTTAGGTCGCCCGGATTGAGGTGGTCGGCGTGCCAGCGGTTTTCTTCCCGGAAATCCGTCATCGCACGGAAGAAGAAGGCGGTTTCGTCGGTGACGGCGTTGAAGTCGGCGGCTTCCAAGTCGATCCCGGCGACCGCAAAATGCTTGTCCAACCTCGACGCGTGGGCAAACGCAGCGAGCCTCCGGGCGAAAGCCGGTGCGCCCGGCATCTGCCGCCTGGCCGCCATGTGGCCCATCGTGAACTTCGTCAGGACGACAAAGCGGTGAAAAGGACTGCCGACCGCGGATGGTTCGTATTGGGTCAGCGACACGATCAGATTCTCGAAGCGCGCCGACAGTGGGTCGGCCACATCGTCGTCGACCGACACCAGTAGCTCAATTGCTGCAAGTCGCGGAATTAGCCCGGATCCAAGGGCGTAGTCGCACACGTCCGCGAGTTGATCGGAAGGAACGTTTCCTAAGCCTATCGAGTGGTCGGCCGCGAGGTGGAGCAACGCTCGCCACCCAAGAGTATCCGCCTCGACACCGGGGGTCTGCGCCTTCGAAGACAGCCAGCTTGAATACTCGCGGAAATCCCCGATGCCAATGGGAGGCGATCCGAGGAGCCGCGTATAGTATCGGTCGTCATCCGGAACGAGAGCCTCGATCGAGAGCTCGCGGGTCGCCAGCGTCTGATAGATTACCGCGTCGATAACCTCCGGAGTCGCCGACAAATCTGCGTTCAGCTCGGTGAACCGCACGTCGTCCAGCGGCCCGACCTCCAGTTCGTCGAGCCACGGCTTTCTGCCGGATCTCCCGATGCCTAGCCGTTGAGCCTCTTCTTCGAACCCGGCCCAGCGCTCCGCTCTATCCGCGGATAGGGCGTATGAATGGGGAAGCACAACCGTGGCGTCGGACGGATGCAGTACAACGTTTCGAACTGGCGTACCGTCGACGACCTCGAAGCGCCAGGGATTTCGATCCCTGTCCTCCACTGTGTATTCGCCCGGTCCGCGGTTCGCGAGGGCGGCCCTGACTGCGGTGTACATCGTATGCCGCGAGGTCCCCGCAGCCCCGGCTTTAAACACCATTGTGAAATCCGCATCTAGGCCGTACCGCGAACGAAAGGTCGCGTCCTGCGAGAGGTCGTCGCCGAGACACTCGGGCAGCGCGTTAAGCGCCATCACGGCGAGGACTTCAGGTCTCATCGACATCGCCCGCTTTCGTTGACCGGGAGGCGACGTAGTTCTCGACCAGACGTGCACTTAATGCAAGCAGTCCGGCATATTCAGTCGGATCGCGTTCTTTTTTACGTTCGAGGACGCCGTTCACCCAAGGGCGGAACACGCCGTTTGTGTCTGGCGTCGCTCGCGAGGCGATTACGAGCCTGATGATCTGGTTTCTGCGCAGTTCGTCTAAAATGTGCGGGGCTTCCTGAAAACGGTGAGCCCATCCGACGAAGTTGACAATGTCCCACAGATAGTCAGCCCGGGTTTCTGCTTCCTCGACGTCGGCGCTTTCGAACTCTTTCGAAATGGTTTCGATAGCGGCGTCCGACAGCTCCTCCAGCCAGACGCGTTCGCCCGGTTGAAGCGCGTCCGTCATCCTCGCCTTGACGACGCTCTCGCGGAAGGCGCGCAAGGCCGCTGGTTCGCGCGGATGGGACCCGAAGAGAGAGGCTCCGCTCAATAGGTCCGATAGCTCCCTGTCGTCCACCGAGACGAACAGGTAGCCAGCTTGCCGAAGCTTACAAAGGTAGTTGTCGTATTCCTGCGTCGAGACGATGTCCTTCGCCCTCAGCGTTTTCAGCAGGTCGAGCGTGTTATAGGTCGGGACGCTATGCCTGCCGTCGTCCGCTTCGGAGTACTTATTGATGGCGCGGTCGTCTACCACGATGCCGTCTACCTGCGAGGCGATACCCATCAGTTCGACCGAGGGGTGGCTCGAGCTCTCGGGGTTCCCATCGCCCTGCGCCTGTACGCCGCGTCCGGCGACCGTGACTTTTCCATCGAGCATTCCCTGGCGCAGGACCTTGCGAGCGTCCTCCAGTATTTGAGACACGCCCTGGGATCTGGCCTGATAGTCCAACAGGTCCTGGTTCAGCCTCGATCCGGTCTTGGGCACGACAACGCGAAAACTGGAGGCGACCAGATCCATCATTTCCAGGTGCTGGAACGTGGAGACCGCAAGGTCATCCAGGTAGAGCGTGTCCTGTCGCGATAGCTGAGACTGCCTGTCCCAGCTTCTCTCGTTCAGCTTGAAGTAGTCGCGCGCTCTGGAGGCGTCGTTATCGCTCAGTTCGCCTTCTCGCACGAGCGCCTCCACGACGTCTCCGCATCCGGCCAGAAAGGGGCGGTATTCGCCGAGCTCGGCTTCCGCCTCCATCAGCGAACTGACCCGGTAGAGCGGTCCGGGCCTTACGACCACGACCTGGAGATCCTCCGCCTTTGCATGCGTGAGCATCTCCGCTAAATCTTCTCCGATCTCCGTCGCGAGCAGCGGGTCCATGGGGCGCGTGGGTTTGAACTGTTCGACTTTTCCGGTTCCCGCGAGAATCGCGAGGGCGGCCGCGTCTCTAATCCGGCTCGGCTGATGGAAATCAATTCGTCCAGATTCGGTCCAGATCCAAGCCATCGTCCTATAGGGCAGCGTTACCGCTTCGAAATGGCGGATGGCGGTGCCGAGAACGCCGAGAAACGAGAGCGTGTAGATCGCGGTCACGTCGAGCGCGATGCGCCGCCCCTGGATTTCGAGGGGTTTGCGCGAACCGGAAAACGCAAATATCGGATGCCGCTTCCTGGTGTCCCGCTCCCGGAGGTTCGTCACGGCGGCTAACAGCGTGAAGGCGGCCAGTGTCTGGTTCGATCCCTGGGCCGCGACGAACGTAGGCATCTCGGCCTTCAAAAGCGACTGCCACGAATTCTGCTGTCTGGCGTCCCACTCGGGCTTGGCATCGAGAAGCTCGCGTATCGAATGGCGCTTTATCGGGCCATCGGAGTTGGAAAGCTCGATCGCCCTCCTCAGCCATGATGAGGTATCCGGCTCCCGGTCCCATCCGGCTTCCGTGGCGAGATGATAGCAGGCGAGGAGGAGCGCCGCGTCGTCGTTGCCCGCCAAGGCGGCGGCTTTGGTCAGCGGCTTCGCACGGTGCAGGTTCAGGCGATGGCCCAGACGTGCCGCGCGGACCAGTTCATCGGGCGATCGCCGCGATCGTTCAAACCACTCGGACTCGACTAGCGCGGTCAACGCTTCCCACTCGCCCGACGCGATGGCGATCTCGATTTGGAGATCCCTGGATCTTCGGTCCGAGCCGCCCTGGACCAGCGGAGCGAGAACCTCACTCGCTTTCGCGAAATTCCCGGCCTCCGCCAAAGCCCAGGCTAGAGACCATGTAAACGACCTGGAGTGACCGGAAAACGCGAGATTCCCGTCGAAAAAGGCCAGCACGGCCTGGTAGTCCCCCGATGCACGATAAGCCTGGACGAGGCGGGCGGCGTCCTGTGTATCGCCTGTCTGATCGAACAGCGTTTTCGCGTGCACGGCGAGATCGCTCCAGCGGCGCTGCTCCTCCAGAATGTCAACTAGGTTTGCCAGGTCGACAAGCGTACCCGTGCTCTCGTACCTGCGTCGCCGGGCCTCGACCGGATCGGTGCCCGCCGCCTCCCCGATGAAGCGCCTAAGATGTGCCTCTTCGTCGGGCTTGAGGCCGTGAAGCTTCGCGGAGGCAATCAACCTCTCGGCTTCCTCGGCTTGTCCGGCCCGAGCGCGCATCTCGATTTCGAGCCTGATAAGGGCGCTCTTGTCGACGACATTCGCCAACTGTTCGATATGGCTTCGCAGGTAATCGGCCGCTCCACGTGCGTCCCGCTCCGCGAAGGTCAGCGCGAGACGCGCCATCCCGGCCTCGTGTGATTTCCCTCCCGTAAGCGCGGTCTCGCGGTCGATCTCCCTGACGACCTGCTCGCGGTCGAAGGAGACCCCGAAGTTGATCAGAAGGTGCAATCGCCGAAGCAACGTCTTCCGGTCCGACCTGACGCTCTCGGTGAGCTCGGTTCTTCCCTGCGATGAGACGGCTGGATCAGGATTACGCAGGTCCAGCCATAGCGCGGTGTCTTCCGCATATGCAGCAGTGCTCGCGAGACCGAGCGAACGAAGTACCCCCGCCGAGCGCCGACTGAGCTCGGCGGCCCTGTTCCACTCGCGCATCCTGCTCATGGAGAGCCGGAACCTTGTGGCCTCTAGGGGGATCTGTTCGAGAACGAAGGCCTTGCTTTCGTCTGGTACGAGCTGTGCGAGGTAGGTGGCAGCTGTAAGGCTAAGAAGAACCGGCGCTTCCTCGAAATCGTCGTCGGACATCCGGTCGGCACGCGCGAGCGCCGTATCCCATTCGCCATCGTTGAGATCCCCCTGAAGCAGGAGACACTTTCCTTCGGCGTTCAGGTCGTCCTCGGTGAATCCGGCCTGCTCAAGCCATGTCTTCGCCGCGTGGTTTCCCATGTGCGCCGCCACAAGGCGTATTGCCGCGGATCGCGATGCCTTTGTTTCGAATCCCGCGAGTATGGAAATAGCGTTATCGACGTTCCCCTCGGCCGCCATGACGAACGCCTGCGCGATAGCGGTGTGTTCGCCCGGCTCTGAGAGTTTGCAGACAGACTCCAGAATAGCTTTGGCGCAATCCAGCTTTTCGCCGTTCCCGGAAAGAACACGGGCGCAGAAGGCCATCGCTTTTGCACGCGTGTCGACTCCGGCATATCTCAGGTCGCCCGTTTCGATCTGGGCGACTAGCCGCTCCGCCTGCTTCTGGGCGTCGAACTCGTTGAAGAAACGCGCCTTGGCGAACTTCACCAGCTGACGCCTTAGTTCAGTGTCAACAAGCTTGTTTTCGCTTGGCGGCTGGATTGCCGCGTCTTTCAGAAAGTCCGTTGGCGATGTCGGATCGCCGACTTGACCCGGAGAGCGCGTCGGGCCGCCCACGCCAACATCAAGGACGGCGCTTGGGGCTTTGAGGAAGCTTAGAAGAGAGACATAGACCGCGTCGGAGCGGTTCTCCGGCTTGCATATTTCGCTATGGTCGGCGTCGACGGCGACGACATCGCCCAGCAGTCCGGGATCGGCGCTATCCTGATCGACGACTATTCCAAGTAAGCCGAGTGCCTTTGTTTCGGTGAATGTCCGGCTCTGTATCTTTAGGCGATCGAAGGTGTTCCTAGTTTGTTTTCGTATGTTTCGCAGATCTGGATCACCGAGGTGAAGCCCCTGCGTTGCCTTGGACGGCCGTAGCCATCGGGGAACTATCGAGGCCTTTTTGGATCCCCCATGCGGCGTTCCCAGATACACAACTTTGCGGGTACGCTCTACGAAACTCGCCGCCATGCCGTCGCGGTACGATTTCGAAACCGCCGAATGGATGGCGTATCCGACGAGTATGCCACCCATGCTGTGACCGACGAAATACAACTCCCCCTTCCTGAGTTCGTCTTCTGCCTCCAGCCGCGCGAGAATGCCGTCGGCCCGGTCTGGTAGAGCCTGCGCGTTTCCGTTCTGGAAGTCGCTGATAGGTGCGGAGTACTCGATGCTCCATATCGCCGCTCCGTCTAGGTCGGATGCCAGCCAGTTTGGCCACAGGTCGTCCGTCCCGCGCGAGAGCCAAGTATCGGGGTGGCTGCCGGACAAGCCGTGGACGAAGATGACGTGCCGCCAAATGGCGCTTCTCGACCGATCTAGGCGATGCAGCTGGATTTTAATCACCCTCGGTTAGGTCAATCGATTGCTCGCGAACTTAATACATCACCTCGGAATCAAGTGGCAATGACGCGCCAATCATTTGTGGAAATCGTCCCCGTTTTTGTCCGTCTTTACTTTGAGACCAAATTAGATTTCAAGTCACGATCCACAACGGCCGACCAATTTCAGCATCCGGCTCAAAGGGACGCGCCATGACGTCCACGAGTTCACTGTTGGCGTTTTTCCCGAACTATCGGTTCACTACAATGGATGTATGCCTTCCGCGTCGCATTATACCCGGCCACTTCCCAAGCCGCTGAGGACGACCGTCATATCCATACTTTAGGGGATGTAACTGTCTGGACCCGAGTCCGTCCGCTGAAGACGATGTCCAATGTAAAAACGCTCGCAAAATAGTATAGCATCGCACACCAAAGACACGAGAAAGCGGTACTCTAAACAGTTAATTTAGGTTGCTTTATGAGTTAAACGCAACCGTTGATGCTCTAATGCCAATTAATCCAGAGGCACTGATATGTACTATTACATCGACGAAAGCGGAAACACCGGTCTTAACCTGTTCGACATAAATCAACCCAAACTGTTCTATGGGGTGCTTGGCTGCCCGGCCAATCTCGATGTGATTGCGGAGCCTTTGCTGGTAGATCTGAGGAAGGAAATAGGTGTAGAGCGCATCCACGCCGCAGAACTCGGTGTAGGCCGCCTTATCCCGGTAGCAACGCGGATTGCAGATTTCAGCAAGAAACACGACCTGCGCTTCTCCCTGCTCAAGGTTACCAAAGGCGATCATGCGGTGATCAGCTTCTACGATCAGGTGTTCGACTCCGGCATGAACAAGGCCGTGTCATGGCATCATTACTTCACTCCCCTTCGTTACCCGATGCTAATAAAAGTCGCCTTCCTCTTCGATGATCAGCTAAGGAAAGACGCTTGGGCGGCACGGAAGGAAACCAATTCGGCCAAGAGCGCGTCCGCGCTGGTCACAATTTGCAATACTCTCCTTTCTCGCGTCGATCGGCTTCCCGACGCACGCTCCCGCGAACTGGTGTCAGGCGCGTTGAAATGGGCGGCGGCCAACCCGTTCGAGATCGACTATGGTGTCGGTAACAAGGACACGGCCCTGCAGATTTCGCCGAACCTCGTCGGATTTCAACAAGTCATGCAGGTCATGGCCGTGCAGTCGAACAAGAAGGGGCGTTCCATCCGCAAGATCACGGTTGATCGCCAGACCGAATTCAACAAGGCGCAAGGCGAACTCGCGAGCTGGTACGAGAGCCTTCGGGCCGTCAAGCACAACACCGATCTCGGTCCGGGGATGCCAAAATTCGATTATTCAATGATGCCAGAAGTCCCGCCGACTTTCACAGCCGGTGATGAAAGCGCTGGATTGGAATTGGTGGATGTAACCCTATGGATTACGAAACGTCTGGAGGAAAAGAGAGATGTTCCCCCCGAGCTACGACACCTGTTTGCGAGCCAGACCAAGCGGGGACTGGTCGATGAAGTTTCGCTTGATGCGATAGACAAGCGTTGGCGGCACCTTTTGTCGCTGCCAGCCCCTGATAAGGCCCTTCCTGCCGATCTCGATAAACACTTCAAGGATCTGGAAGACGAGAGGAAGGCGACTGTTGCTGCGCTGGGGTGAAGTGCAGCTCAATGCGTATCGAAATCGTTGTATGGTGATCCACACACGACCGAGACGTAGACCTCGAGCAAGCACTGGCGGGTTGGGTCCGCTTCCTCTACAAAACGGAACTCCATGCGCCTGATGCGCTCGATCGCGTCGGCGAATGCCGATGCGAATTCGGGCTTCAACAGCAGCCCGGCGCGCGAGGTCTCTCCTGGCCGGTAGTCCGACTTCAGAAAGCCGGTTGTTTCGCGCGCAAGTTTGAAGGCAAATGGAGCGCTGTTGTGGCCGCTGGATCGGCGGGTATGCTGGCCGTAGCGCTTGCGCACATCGCGAGTGCGGCCGACATAGAGGCTATTTCCGCCTTCCGAAAACATATAGATCCCCGATCCCTTGAAGTCCGGACGCAAGATCGCGTCTGTGACCGGCGCTTGGGCCATAAGGGCTGCGAATTTCGGATGCAGGTTTTCGGTAAATGCGCGGAATGTCTCGTGCATGGCGCCCCCAATAGAGTCTTAATTCGAGTATATTGCGTTCGGTTGCGCGCAAAGGCATGCCCGATAACGGCAGTAAGAACCTCCCCTCAATCGAAGGGTCATTTAAGCCGAAGCGGGAGGAGAGATGATGTTTATATTATCCCCCATGCCCGAAACCTCCCCCTCCCCGTCATTTCGCGCAGGCCAAGCTCCAAAACAATCCGCCGCGCCGCCTGAGGCGTGACGCCTAGCGTCTTCACCACCATCCCGGCCGACACCAACGGCTTCGCCATCACCAGCTCGACCAACTCCGGCAGCTTTGAAGAAGTCCGGCGCCCGTACAGCTTTCGCTCGAACATCGTGCGCGCCAACGCCAGCCGGTCATGCTCTTTCAGACCGAGCTCGGCGGCCGCGATCAGGCCGTGAGCAATGGCGAGCAACCGGGTCTCCCGATCACGATGCCGGCGCCGATCGACGGGAATGGTTTTCAGGCCGAGATTGATGGCGGCAATATGCGCACCTGACGTGACACCGGCCTGGCGCAGGATGGAAGCGCAAAACAGCCGGCCGAGCCAGGGAGCGTGCTGAAGCACGGACAGCTCGTTCCAGGCATCGAGGGCGATGATTGCCTGCAGCGCCGCTGGCAGGTTTTCGGTCTGTCGCAACACGCCGCGCCACTCATCGAGCCTGGAATCCTCGTCCCAGTCCAGGTCGTAGATCATCGGATCCTTTTCCGCCCCGCCGCCACGGCTAGGCCGCGTTGCGTTTTCGATCGCAGCCTCCGATCGGGCGAGTACCGCGTCGATGACGCCATAGTCGACACCAGGGAGACTTTCGAGGTCGTCACCATCTTCCCCCTCCCCTTCCGGATCCACCGGGACCGCGCGCCGGATGGCGCCTGCCGTCGACGCCTCAGGGCCGACAGGGTTGATGTCCGACGTCTGTCGCAAAGTTCGGATACCATCCGTCGACAAAGCCCAATCGGCGGACTGGCCGGAAATGCGCCGGCGAGTTCGCAGCACGTCGCGGGCGGTTGTCAGCTCATGCGTCGGTGTGCGAATATCCCGCGTGGCGTCATGGAGGACGAGGTCTTCGAGATGGACGAGCTCGCCATCGATCCACAGCGAGGCGCACGCGTCGGCAAAATGGGATCGTTCGATCCATCCTTGGCCGACCGGTGAACGGGCGACGCGCTCGTCGAGACGCGCCAGAGCTACACCGGCGTCAAAAGCCGGTCGAATTAGGGCTGCCATGCTGATTTTCGCGAGATCGTAAGCCATTGAAATCATGGTAAATGATTTCTTACACGAACTCTACCTGAATATTACGGTTCCTCACATGGTATGATTGCCGATTGGCGTTCTAACCATCGATAAGTACCAATTATCAGATATTAGCCATCTGTATCGAAGTTCTTGCCATCTTATCGCATTCGCACTATGTTTAAACGATAAATTTCGAGGAAACATCATGTCTGAACCCCAACTGTCCATTCGTAGCGGCAAGGCCCGCGACCTCGCCCATGCTCTCGCGCGTCGCACCGGTCAGCCCATCAATCGTTTGGTGGAGCTGGCGCTGGAACGCTACGATGTCGAATTGAGACAGCAGGATAAAAAGCATCCACTGGAAGCGGTTTGGGAGCTCGCCGCCGAAGGCCGCCGCAACGTTCCAGCAGGCACTACCTCCGCTCATGACGACCTCTATGATGAAAACGGCCTGCCGATATGATTGCACTCGATACGTCGGTTATTGTTGCCATTCTCCTTGAGGAGCCGGAGGCAGATGTTTTCAAGTCGATCTTACAGCAGGAAAAGATTGTTATCGGATGGCCGACGCTGTTTGAAACAAGAACGGTTTTGACAGCAAAGGGCTTTTCCAATCCGGGTGACATCGTCACCCGCTTCTCGGCCGCGCCAAACATTATGCCCATGTCTTTCGATGGAGAGCATTATCGAGCGGCCGAGTTGGCTTTGGACAAATATGGCAAGGGGCGTCACCCGGCGAGCCTGAACATGGGCGATTGTTTTTCCTACGCTGTCGCTGCAGTTGCCAAAGCGCCACTTCTGTTCAAGGGCCATGATTTTGGCCAGACGGACCTGAAACTGCATCCAGCGTCATCCGTGACATGACAGATAAAAGCCAAACCATCGTCGAACGCAGGGTCTTGCAGCTTGATACGATTGCAGCGGTCCTGCCGCTCGAACGTCGCGACGAACTTGCGGAGCTTTTGACCGATCAAGATATCGAGACGCTTCGCCATCTGGTCAATGAGGGCATGGGTACCAACACGCTGCGGGCACTGACGTCAGACCTTGCCTATCTGCAGGCTTGGTCGCTCGCGGCAACCGGAGCCTCCCTCCCCTGGCCGGCACCTGAAGCTCTCCTCCTGAAATTCGTCGCCCATCATCTGTGGGATCCCGAAAAGCGCATCAGCGATCGTGATCACGGCATGCCCCAAAATGTCGATCGTCTTCTGCGGGACCAGGGGTTTCTGAAATCCGTCGGCCCTCACGCACCCGATACGGTCCGCAGACGACTGGCAAGTTGGTCGACGCTGACGAAATGGCGCGGCCACCAAGGGGTGTTTTCTTCCCCTGCCCTCAAGCAGGCGATCCGACTGGCTGTCCGTGCCACCCCGCGCCCGCGAAAACGCAAAAGCGCCAAGGCTGTGACCGGTGACGTCCTGGCAAAGCTCCTTGCGACCTGTAGCACCGACAGCCTACGCGACGTCCGTGACCGGGCAATTTTGATGGTGGCGTTTGCCTCCGGTGGTCGTCGACGCAGCGAAATCGCTGGGCTGCGGAGGGAGCAATTGACCATCGAGGCACCGATTGTGGTCGACAACGCCCCTCCCCTCCCCTCGATCTCCATTCACCTCGGGCGGACAAAGACGTCCGGAAGTGAAAATGACGACGTTGTTTATCTAACGGGTCGGCCCGTCGAAGCATTGAATGCATGGATGACTGACGCGCGCATCGATAGCGGAAGCATTTTTCGCAAGATCGATCGCTGGGGAAATCTGTCCAAACATGCGCTGGAACCGGGCGCCATAAACGCGATCCTGAAACAGCGTGTGGTTATGGCCGGGCTGGAGCCGGGGGAGTTTTCGGCTCACGGGCTTAGGTCCGGATATTTGACAGAGGCTGCGAACCGCGGCATTCCCCTCCCCGAGGCTATGGAGCAATCACGCCATCGCTCCGTTCAGCAAGCATCCAGCTACTACAACAATGCCACACGGCGCAGCGGTCGAGCCGCGAGAATGCTGTGATGATAAGGCTCGGAACTTAGTCCATGACAATCTTGTTCAAAACGACGATCACTGAAGATCAGGCATTCGCAAAGATCGAAGAAGCGCTGAACACCGGCCGCGAATATGACGGCTATTTCAGTGTCGCGGACGATGACGGCGAGACGCCTTTGTCTTGGGGACCCTCGATGAGCGGTGAAGAATTTCTCGCGAAAGTAAGAGAAATGCTGGAAGTGACGTGGAAAGCGGCCCGATTTTGGGTTGTCTATGACCGTCGAGAGGACCGTGGAGATCCTGACGCCATCACAATGCGCAATGCAGCGTTTCGTATCACCCGCGGCTATAACGGCGTCATCGTAGCTTCATTCAGTCTTCTAGGACGCAAAGACGCTTTACAAGATCTCGAGCTGATTTTCGTCTGTTTCAAAGAAGATTTCCAACGTCGAAACTTTAGAATTCGCTTTGAGAACAAACCTATTACACCCCAATGATGCGGAGCCAGCTTTGCACCGACTTATTGAAAAACTCGTTGGATTGGCTGCTAATCCTCCCGTTTTTTGGGGTGGACCACCATGATGATCTAGGCTGTCGAGCAACAGCTGGTGCCCGGTTTCAGCTTGGTCAATTTGATCGTAATGTTTTGGCCGGATCCACAAATACCAGCACGTTAAAGCCCTCCCCTGCATCGAAGCGGTTGTCATCCAGAAGGTGGTTGCCCTGCGCTTCCATAAACCACTTTGCCGTATCCGCATCGTAAAGCTCCGCAATCGTCGCCTTGATCTTCGATTTGACCTCGATCAAAGCCTCAAGCTTTCCCAGCTTTCGTGTATTAACCTGCACAAGCTTGCGTTTGGCAGACTTGCCCGCATCCGACACGAACACCGAGAGCCTGTTATGATGATACCGCTTGACGCGAACTCGTAGCCGGTTCGGTCGCGTCCTGTCGAATTCATCGTTGATCATCTGGATGCGCGCCTTGATCTCGTCATCCGTGAGATGGGTTTCCGGCATCACGTCGCTGACCGGGATGAGATCATCGGCAAAATGCTCCTGCGCCACGTCCGCTGCATGTTGGGCATACGCCAGATGGGTGACGGGCAGAGCGGCAAGCCATTTGCGCCGCTGGGCAATGGCCATTGATTTCGCAGCCTGCTCTCCGAACTTCGACACGGAGAAGTTTTCTCGCTTAACGCTCTCGTTGGTGGTCAGCATTGCCTGCCAGACATCGCCGTCGCGGGTCTCAACCCGGCGTACCCCGGAGATGCCACTCTTATTGTTCTTGCGCAGGAGAACGGCCTGTTCGTGATTGGTGGCGGGCGGGATGGCCTCGATGATCGCATCACGATAGGCGCGGGCTGCCGAGTAGGCAGCTTCATCGCTACCGTAGATACTGTCCTTGAACAGCCGCACGATCTTGTGCCCGCGGCGTCTCAGGCTCACCCACCAGCCAGCACCACGGCGTTCGTTGGCCTCTTCGCGGTTCAGGCCGTAGCCTTCGGCATCATGCTTCGTCTGAGGGCTGTGGGCCTTAACGCGTCTTTTGGGCATTGTGCTGTCCATATCAACAAGCGCCATGAGCGAATCCCCTTATCCCAACCGCATCCAACTCCCTAAAACTAGATGGCAGATTACGGCGGGTTTGGGACTGCGGAACGATTTTCTGCCTGATTGGTTGTACAAACGGCCAAGCCTCCTTGGTTTTGCCACAATGATTGATTGCATTCCGTGCAGATTTTGACAGCTGATTGATATTTTGTCCCATCCGATCACCGGGGTTCCCCATGACCGACCAGCCATCGTCCGCCGATTTTATCCAGGCCAGCCGTGTTTTAAAGGTGAAGTCGCCACTTGGCGAAGACCAGTTGCTGCCCGAGCGGATGTCGATCAATGAAGGTGTTTCGCAGCTTTTCGAGATCCAGCTAAATGTCCGCGCCAAGAAAGAAGCCGTGAAGCCGGAAGAGCTGATCGGCCGTCTGGTCGATGTCTCGGTCGAGGTGCAGCAGGGCGATGGCGAAGAGGGAAGCGGTGTCCGTCGTCCGTTCAACGGCCTCGTGACCGACCTGCATGAGGGGCCACCGATCACCCGTGGTCTGCGCTCCTACGCCATGACCATTCGTCCACAGATGTGGCTGCTGTCGCGCCGTTCAGACTGCCGCATCTGGCAAAACAAGACCTCTATAGACATCGTTGAAACGCTATTTTCCGAACACGGCATTCCGGCGCCGGATACATCAGGGATCATCAAACCGCCGCCTGCACAAGAATACAGCGTTCAGTTCAATGAACTGGACCTTGACTACCTCTTACGTCGCTTTCAGGAGGATGGTCTTTTTTACTGGTTTTCGCACGAGGACGGCTCTCACAAGCTGCATGTGGCCGATACCGCCAATGGATGGCTTGGACCATCGCCCTCCGCTCAAGGCGAAGGCAGAGTGAGATTGGCACAGGGATCGTCGGATCGCAACCATATCAACGACTGGGCCCGCCGCTTTTCCTATGTGCCCGGTCTGCGCGCAGGCGCCGACTGGAATTTCGAGACACCGGGCATGGTACCGGGCACGATGACGCCATCGCTGGTACAAATGCCGGATGCGACCAAGCGCGAGCTTTACGAATACCCGGCCCGCATCAAGACAGTGGATGAGGCAGAGCGCGCCCAGAAGCTACGGGCGCAATCGATCGAGGCCGACCATGACCGTGTCTTCGGCGGCTCGACATCGCGCATCCTCGAAGCTGGCCGCCGCTTCACCCCTTACGAGGAAGCGCATCCCGAGCACGAATACGAAGAGCATGTGATCATCCGGGCCAGCCACACCATCGTGGACCGCTCCTATGAGACCAACAGCAACGAACCGGAATACCGCAACGCCTTCGAGGCCATCCCCGCCCGCGTACCGCTTACCCCACATCGCACGACAAAGCGCCCGAAGATCGAGGGCACGCAGGTCGCCATCGTCGCCGGACCGGAAGGCGAAGAAATCCACCCGGATCAATACGGTCGCATCAAGCTGTGGTTCCCTTGGGACCGCAAGGCGAAGAAGGACGGAACCGACACCTGCTGGGTGCGGGTCAGTCAGGCATGGGGTGGTGGGACGTGGGGTGCGCAGGTCATTCCCCGTATTGGCATGGAAGTGATGGTTGCGTTCGTAGATGGCGATCCGGACCGGCCATTGGTGACGGGTGTCGTGAACAACCCAAAAAATTCGGTTCCCTACGACCTCCCCGCCAACAAGACCCGCATGGTCCTGCGATCCAATACGCATAAGGGCGATGGTTTCAACGAAATCACCTTCGAGGACGAGGCAGGCAAGGAGAACCAGTTTTTCCACGCCCAGAAGGACCAAACCACCCGTGTCCTCAACGACCGCACGAAGCGCATCGACCGCCATGAAGTCGCGTCAGTCGGTGGCAACCGCGCTGTAGAAGTCTCTGGCAACCAGAAGCACGAGATCGGTGGATCAGTGAACACCGTCGTTGGCGGCACTGGTCCCATGGCGATGATGGCCATGGCAGGCGTGCAGGCCTTATCCGGCCAAACGGCAGGACTCCTCAGTCAGGCGGCACAGTTCGCTGGCGGCGGGGAACCCGGCATTGCCGCCTTCGCAACGACGCTTGCGTCATCAGCTCTTGGCTTTCTCGGTGCTGGCGGTATGTCGTCACGCGAGGGTGTCGTTTCAGGCCCCAGCCCGCGCTCGGATGCAGGCACGGCACTTGCCGGTTCCGGCACGGGTGTTGGATCGGATGCATCTGGCCTATTCCCCCTTCCCGGCATCATGAACACTATCATCGGTGCGTTTCAGTCCACGTCAGTGGGTGTTGCCAAGGCCGAGCAGATTGGCGTCAGCAAAGTGACCAACATTGGCCAGACGGAAGTGCGCCAGGTTGGCAAGCAACAAAACCTGACCATCGGCAAAGAACAGTTCGTTGAGATCGGAACAGGCCAATACACCCGCGTCGGTGAGAAGATTACCGTTAATGTCGGCAAGCTCTACAATCTCGTGTCAGAGGAAAAATATCACGGTGAGGCTAAGGTTTGGGAGATTTTTGCTGATGACGAAATCCGCCTGTCCACGCCGGGTGGTTACATCTCCCTGACAAAAGGCGGCATAAAGCTCTTTGCTTTGAAGATCGATATTGAGGGCAACCAGATCAACTTCAAAAAAGGCGGACCGGGTGAGGGATGCCTGAAGTCGATGTCGAAGACTTCCACGCCATTTGTCAGGATTTAATGATGACACCTACACCCGTACTTGATCTGCCTGATTCCAACGAGACCGCAAAGCTAACAAAACAGGCAGTCGAAGCAATGGCGGGGATTGTCTCTGTAGTACTCGATGGCGGTGCATTCGATGACCTCCATCGTCTGCTTAAGGATGAGGGAATATATTCAAGATCGCTATTTCTGGACGGTGCGTCCCCTGAATTTCGCTCGGCAGGACCATGGTTGGTAGATCTCTCAGTCGTCCCTGAGCGCTCTTATATAAGCTGGCTAGACGCTAAAAATGCTTGCGCGGTCTATTGGTCTCATCCAACTGGCGACGACACACTCTATCGCCATTTGCGCACCCTCAATGAGGTATTGATCCCTGTGGAAGAAACTGGCAGCGGCCTTCCGACCGCACCCCAGTACGAACGCGTATTATTTCGACACTGGGACCCGAATGTTCTCGGCGCACTGCTTCCCATTCTCACGCGGCAACAGCTCTCTCGGTTCTTAGGCCCTGCGGACTGTGTTGTTTTCAACTCACCGGACTATGGAGGTGCCAAGAGGGTGAAAGCGCCCTCAGACCTACCCGCCCCCCTGCCCGGCCCACTACGCATTGAGCAAGAACAGATGGAAAGGCTGAAAGCTGCCATGCTTCATTCCTCTCGGTTGCGAATAGCCCGGTTTTTGAAAGCAAATTCGCCGCCACATTTTTCCGGCGTTGATGACGACTTCATTTGGGGTGCTACGCTTGCCAGCGAAAAGTCTGCAGATGAGCTTGGAATTAAAAGCGAACGTGGGCGCGCGCGCTGGGCTTATGTGATGGTAATGTCCGATGGAAAAGCGGCGGACGCCCCAGAGGTTAGAGACTTCATACGGGATGGCGGTGATACGCCTGATAACAGGGTTAAATCTCTGATCGCCAACGCCGCCGATGCCTTGCGCTCCAACCCTTCAGCGACCGGAATCTCTGCATGAGCACGACGACGACAGTGGCCGGGGCGGGCGGCGCCATTGCAGGGGGCTGGCTCGGTCGCGCTATTGGCGCTTTAGCCGGCGCCATTGCAGGGCCAGGGGGGGCAGCGGTTGGAGGATGGATTGGGGGCAGAGTTGGCGCTGTCGCAGGTCGTGCCGCTGCTGAAGCATTAGCCAGTTACTTGGAGGATGCGAACGAGAATGTTGAATCTAAAACCAAACCAATAGCCGATACAGATGATTGCGCCACCGGAAACTGTAAGCCAAAAGATCCGTGCGAGCATCTGAGACGAGGTCAGGGTTCCGGAAAGTATAGAGGTGGTGCCCATAAGGAGATGGCGAAGCCACGGGGGGATAAGTTGGACTCACACCACATGCCAGCAAAAGATTCCTTTCCCAAATCCGACTTTAATGATCTCCCCGCAATACAAATGGAGGAACTTGATCACAGGAAAACCATGAGCAATGGCAACAAAGGCGCAGATGGAGCTAGATGGCGCGCGAAACAGGGCGAGCTGATCAGAGATGGAAAATACAAAGAAGCTTTGCAAATGGACATCGACGACGCCCGCCGGATTGCAAAAGAGGCCGGAGACCCAACCAGATACGACGAGGCTATAAAAGAGGCTGAAGAGTATGCTGCATGCCGCGAGAAGCATGGCTTGAACAAACCCAAGGAGGTCGATACGCCTGTAGACGTACCTATACCCGATCCAATTCCTCCAGAGTCGGGCACTAGTCCTTCTGACACTCCAGTATCGTAAGGAAATGATATGTCGCTAGAAATATATCCCGCTCAGGGTCTCGGAAATTTGAAGTTCGGAATGACTATTAGTGAATCACAGATTGCCCTCGGTCAGGAATTAGACCGCACTGTACGTGATGACGTAACAGAGCTTTACTTCGAGAATTACTTAAACCTAGCGTTTCGCAACGATGGTTTGTATCGCATTGGAGCGACGCGGTATTCTAAAGGAATCACATACAAGGGTATCGATATTTTCGCAGCCGAACCTTCGTCAGTTTTGAAAGCAATGGAGGCTGAATCTGGTGAAGCATTCGAAATGTACGGCTTTATCGTTTTCCTCAAACTGGGCCTTTCGTTGACCGGTTTCCATGACGATGACGCCGAAAACAAAGCAGTGACAATATCCGTCCTTGAAGAATGGCAATCGCTGCGGGACGAATTGACCACAGTCAGCTTTTTGCGCTGAGACTGGCTGATATAGTTTTTCAATCTGAGGAACAAGCCGTGGTTGCCAAGCCCGCTACGCTCAAAGGCCATATGCATCTCTGCCCAATGGTCGATCCTGGCCCAAAACCGCACATTGGCGGGCCGGTGATCTCGACGCAGCAGAACTTCGTCACTGTCGAGGGTGTACCCATAGCGACCGTAGGCGATAGTCTTCTGTGTACGGGTGTACCAACCACGTCTGACAAAATCACGAGTGGTTCATCAGTTGCCAACATTCAGGGCAAGAAGATTGCCCGTATTGGCGATGCCTGTGCCCATGGCGGACGCTTGGTTGAAGGTGTTCCGTGGATTACGTTTGAATGAGCAGTAACGGCTTACGGTGCTCAGCGGTCGTGTTGGGGTCGGAACAAGATCTGTTCCTGGCGACACGCTAAGATCGAACGGACCGTGAACCTTCGTCGCGAACCCGCATAACCGTCTGTCTGTTGAGTTTCAGCGAGATTTAATCCGTTTTTCCATTTCGCGTTAGCCCACCAGATCCGGTGTAGTGAATTGCCCGACAACAATTTTATACGGCGTAAGTGGATCACGAGGAAACGGATAAATGGTTCAAACTCTTATGAAAACGAACACCATACCCTTATGCCGTGGAGCTACAGGGCCTGAACGGCCTCAGCTTGCCGCTTACGTCACATGTGTGATTAAGCGTACAGAAATGACCCCGTGAGCGTGAGAAATAGCAAGGCGTTATCATGCGTATCGGCGTCGGGAACCCCTGCTGATTTACATGCAAAAAGCCCCGGCGGGGGCCAGGGCTTGATTTCGAACAGTTAGATTTGAGTTCTATTTGGTTGCGGTGAACCGAGGTGGTTGTTTCACCCGTCCGACCCCTATTGTAGCATCGAAGTCATCTTCGCCGAAAACAATGACTTCAACCGGTTCGCCCCCGTGCGAGAGTATGGTTGCTGCCGCCAATGAATGGCTTCGGTTCCTACCAAGTCTGAAGACAATATTCTTACTGAATGCTTTGATAGTAGCCTGTGCGCGATCTTTACGTCGCTTATATTTGTTATAGCGATTGATATGTCGCAGGATACGAGCTTCATGCACGTCACTATCGTCAACTACGGTTACCTGCTCACTATCAGTGATATTCTGAAGGACCGTAAGGGCGACCTGCCCTGCATAGTTTTTATTTAAACCGCTCAAAAAGTCCTTAGCCGAAGGAAATGTCGGATCAACAATGACACTCGCAACTTCCGCTGGGCTCACAAACCGATCGAGTCCTATCTTGGATAGGTTTTTAGCTGCGAGGAAAATCTCCTCATCATTTGAAGAGGGAGTAGCTAGGACGCGGCCTATTGCATTTAGGAGCTCAGCCTTTAGCTCAGGTGTGGTCTCTGCTTTTTTCAAGCGCTCAATTTCTGACGGGAGCATGCCAAGTATTCTCATGACGTCGATCCTATCACACGTAAGGGGTGAGTAATACACTATTTTTAGCGAAGAGTCCCGCTACAGCTTCTATATGGGAATCTTTGAGGTGATCTCGAGTCCCATATCGACCCGACTGGAACGTCAACATCCACGGATTTTGCAACCCTAGAGTGTTATCGTACCTAATATCTCCTCCACAGCGGGCCCACTTTTCTCTAGGAGTGGGAGTTGCTTGGGCAACTGGAGGAAGTAGGGAAGGATGGCCGAACTTCTTTAAACCGTCCGGTAGTTTCACTCCCGTTTTAGGATACGCGAAGACCAATGTGTCATCGTCGATATTACGAACTTCCTCGAGAGCAAAGAAGATCTGCTGGTCGTCGTCCATTACCCAGAGAACGGTGGTCGTGCTGGCGAGCAGCTCCGAGATCTCATGGTTAGAAACTCCTTGGAGGTAGTCGCTCAACCAAGCACCGGTTTCGGGATTAAGTTGCCGAAGCATCGATGGACGTCCTGTCCATTCGTGAGGTTGAATTTCGCGGTCTGGAGGTTGGCAAGGGCCGAAAACATCATCGGGGTGCATAGATCCGCAGTCTCCGCAAATTGACTCTGTTCAGCAATTAGAACAGAATTAGAAAATGAAACATCGTCGAGGCATAGCCTTTAGCCCCAAGGCTGACGAGATAGTTTATCTGGGGTTTTTACCGGACCCCATCAGCACAACGCTTGAAGACATCCCCGAGTGGCATGCCCTCGGCGCTTACTGCACAAAGTGCGAGCACGAGGGCTGGCTACATCGTTGGGAGCTATCCAAAAAGTGGGCCAGTCGTGCTTATTTGGCGTCATTAGCGCCACGCTTGAGGCGTCTCAGCTGTGGCAACAAACGCACCAACAAGTGGCTGCTGGGTAAACTCCCTCGTTAGCCCCCCTGAAACTAAATTAGATTTCTGAATAGTTAAAATCTGCAGAGGACGGTGTCTCCGATACAAGAAGTTTCTCTCGTTGGGGTGAGTCTTTCCATTGGGCCATACTTCTCAAACAATTCTCTTAGCACTTTCGCTCGCTGTAGCTTTTGCACCGATTCTTCTCCCGACGAGGAGTTAGAATTACCAGAAGCGTAAACGGGTGTTTGACCGTCAGAGCCAGTGTCTAGTTCAGCATCACTAGACGACGCGGTTGGGGGTAAACGTATGACATGAACTTGCGAGGCCAGTGGAAAGAAGTTTTCTTTCGGCGTAATGCTGGCTTGCTTCATATCCTTAAAGCCTTGCAGTATATGCTTCTCCACACCGTCAAGTTTGTCTTCGAGACGCTCGATACGACGGTTGATCTCTGTGACTCTCTCGTTCGTCACCTGGATGGCACTCTCGACGCCCCTAAGCGATAAGTCGACCACAAACCAAACACCACCCACACTCAGTGCCGCAGTGACAAGGCAACCAGTTATAAATCGACCCGTGAGGGCGGCTATTTCAGACCGTATCGTCATTGAAAAACAATGCTCGTTCTTCCAGTTTGAGTCTAACGAAATCGGATACCTTATTATCCAGAAACCCTTGTCAGATTTTCGCCTTCTTCATCAACGCCTCGAGCCCCTCCCCGTACGAGTAGCCCTGATCGTTGCAGAACTCCTTGAAACGGTTGGTTAGTTCGAGTGGTCCGCGAACGTAAAGCGTGTCCTGGACTCGGTTCTTTTTACGCACTTTTTCAACACGCACAAGTGGTTCTCGGCTGACGAACCCGGCTTTCTCCGCAACTTTATCGAGTTCTCTCTCCCGTTCAGGTTCATCCCGGACAGGAGTGGGTTTGAACTCGGAAATATCCAGCTTCTTCGTAGCTGGTGTGTTGTCGAAACAAAACAAGGAGCAGTGCTACAGCCGCGATCTCGTCGGGATTTGCGACCCGGTCGAGCGGAATCTGCGCTGCCAGACCTTCAAGCAAAGCAGCCTCCTCTGCAGGCGTTACAAGACCCTTCAGGCCGGGCGTTTCCGTGGCCCCAGGAGACAGCACGTTGACCCGAATACCTGACCCCTTTAAATCCAAGGCCCAGCTACGGGCAAAGTTGCGGATCGCTGCCTTCGTCGCGCTATAGACGCTGAACGCTGCTGTTCACATGGAGCCGGTTGTCGATCCGGTGAGGATGATCGATCCACCCGCCTGCATCAGGGGCAGTGCTTTCTGCACCGTGAACACAGTACCTTTGACGTTGACGCGAACGTTTGATCGAATGACGCCTGTGATTAGGCATACAGAAATGACCCCGTCAAAGTGAAAAATAACAAGGCGTTATCGTGCGTATCGGCATAGGGACCCCTGCCGTTTCACAAATCAAATACGAGGAAGTCTACCTGGGGTCGGAACAAGAGCAGTGCGGAATCGTACGCTAAGGTCGAACGGACCGTGAACTCTCATCACGTACTCGCATGATGGTCTGGCGGCTGGTTCCAAATTTTCGGGCGATGGCAGAAACGCTCATTTCTTTTGCAAGATCCTCACGCACGTCCTGCTTCTGTCCATCGCTGAGTGTTGAAGGTCGCCCGAGGGTCTTGCCTTCGAACTTTGCCCGCCTGAGGCCTGATTGCGTCCGTTCGATCAGCAAATCCCGTTCGAACTGTGCGACGGCGTTGAGAACCTGCATGGTCATCGTACCGGAGGAACTGGTGAGATCAGCACCACCCAGAGCGAGACAGTAGACCTTCACGCCCATTTGCGCGAGCAGCTTGACGGTGGTGCTGACATCGATCGCGTCACGGCCGAGCCGATCGAGCTTGGTGACAATTAGAATGTCACCCGATTCCAAGCGGTCCATGAGCCGGGAAAAGCCGCGACGCTGCGCGATTGCCGTACTGCCGGAGATCGTCTCCGCGACGATCCTGCGTGGTTCGACCTGGAAGCCAGCGGCTTCGATTTCCTGTATCTGGTTCTCAGTTGTTTGCCCGGTGGTCGAAACGCGGACATAGGCGAAAGTGCGCGGCATTGGGATCTGTCCCACGCTTATATAAGAGTGACGACCAGAATGATCCCCAGCACCCAGGGAAGCAATCCGATCCATCCTGCCATCGGAGCTTGGCAAAGGTACGAGCCGTCAGTGCTACGCTTGAATCCCACCCAACCAAATCCTGTCTCTGAGGAGGAGATCTTCTCAACGCGGACTTTGCCAAAGGTGAGAACTGGCAAAGCAAATCTGGCCGTCGTGTAGCCGACCACTTCAAGAATAAAGTCAACGATAAACACGTGCGGCTCCTGCGCTCTGTATGACTGATGTGGCCCAAAATTCGTCCGAATAGGGTGTCCGAAATATCTGGTCTGTCCGAATTCCTGTCAAGATAATTTGTGGACAGGGTGTTTCGCCTCTGTACGAAAACGGTCGATTCCGGACAGAGGGTTGGGGCAGCAGTGTTGAGTTGCAGGAGTATAAGATGGCCAAGAGAACGCTTCTAAAAGGTCAGGACCGACATGAGCTTTTCGACATTCCGACCGATGACGACAGCTTGGTCCGCCATTATTCGCTGTCGCCGGCCGATCGATTGGAAATTGAGCTCCGCAGACGTAACCACAACCAGCTTGGCTTTGCCGTGCAGCTCTGCCTGATGCGTTATCCCGGTCGGACACTCATGCCGAGCGAAACTCTTCCGGGTGCGATGCTGAATTATATTGCGACGCAGATCAATGCGGACGCCAGGCTGTTTGGTCTGTATGCGCGGCGGGAGGAAACCCGCCGCGATCACATCGCCCACCTGTTGCGCTATCTGGAAATGAGAAGCCCAACGGGGGAGGACCGCCGTGCCGCGCTGCTGGCGGGCATTGAGGCAGCCTCCGCGACAGATAAGGGTACCGTGATCGCAAAGGCAATCATTGCCACGTTCAGAGAGCGCCGGGTTCTCCTGCCGACAGTGAACATGATCGAACGCATGGGGTTGGCAGCGCGTGCGATTTCCCGTCGTCGCGCCGAGCGCGCACTCCTTTCGGATCTCGATCTGGAAAAGCTCGAACGCCTTGATGCATTGTTGGACGTTGATCCGGCGATCGGGCAGACGCGCTTTCACTGGCTGCGGTCTGCTCCCGACGCACCGGGAGCAGGGAATCTGGTCTTATTGACGGAGCGTATCGCATTCCTGCGTTCGCTCGGGATCGATCCTCGGTTACAAGCCCGCATTCCGTCGGGGCGATGGGACCAGATGGTCCGCGAGGGTGATGCTACGCCAGCCTGGCTCGCTGGCGACTTCAATGCCAGCCGTCGGCGTGCGACGATCGTGGCACAGGTCATCAAGCTTGGCCAGAAGCTCACCGACGATGCGGTGATGATGTTCATCAAGTTGATGGGCCGGCTGTTCTCCCAGGCCAACAACCGGAAAAAGCAGCGTCACATGAACGCCCGCATCGAAACATCCAAAGCGCTGCGACTGTTCCTCGACACGATCGTCGCCCTGCAGGCTGCCAATGAAGATGCACTTGCGACGGTCAATCGACAAGTCGGCTGGCATCGGCTGCTTCAGATCAAACCCGGCCTTGAAGCGATGGTGGGAAGCGCTGACGCTGCGCCGCTGATGCTGGCGGTCGAGCAGCATGGGAATATCCGCAAATTCGCCGGCGCTTTCCTTCAGACATTCACATTCCATTCGCGCCGCCGGCATGATCCGCTGCTTGCTGCGGTCGCGACCCTGAAAACGTTTTATGCAGAAGGGCGTCGTGTTCTGCCGGATCGCATGCCGGTTGGTCATCTTGGCGCCACCGAGAAGAAGCTGGTTTTTGAGGATGGAAAGCCGGATCGACGGCTTTATGAGATTGCAACGCTCACGCATTTGCGCGACCGGCTGCGTTCGGGGGATATCTGGGTCGAAGGCAGCCGTTCGTTCCGGCCGATCGACGAACATCTGATGCCGAAGCCGGCGTTTGTGGCGCTAAAGGAGCAAGATCAGCTTGGACTCGGCGTCCAGGCCGACTGCGCTGCCTGGCTTTCCGATGTCCGGCAGATGATGGATGCCAATCTCAAACAACTGGCTTGGCGCGCTCGTTTCGGGAAGCTCGATGGCGTGAGGATGGAGAACGGCACGTTGATCGTGACGCCGCTTGCCAGCGATGTACCGGCTGCTGCGGAAGCCCTCAATGCCGAAATCACAGAAATGTATCCTCTGGTCGAGGTGCCCGATCTCCTGCGGGAAGTACATGAATGGACCGGATTTGCCGACCAGTTCACCCATGTCCGGACGGGAGATGTGCCGCAAAACATCGCTGCTATGCTGGCCGGCGTGCTTGCCGATGGCACCAATCTCGGCCCGAAACGCATGGCGGGAGCATCCAAGGGGATCAGCGCCCATCAGATCGGCTGGATGCGCGGCTTCCACGCCCGCTCGGAAACCTACCGGGCTGCGCAGGCGGCCGTGACCGATGCCCACACCCGTCATCCTAATTCGCAAATCTGGGGCGATGGAACGAAAGCGTCATCCGACGGGCAGTTCTTCCGCGCCAGCGACCGGGCTGCCCGACGTGGCGATATCAATCTCCACTATGGCAGCGAGCCCGGCACGAAATTCTATAGCGGGCTTTCCGACCAGTACGGCTATTATAGCATCCTGCCGATTAGCCCGACCGAAAGTGAGGCCGTCTATGTGCTCGACGGCCTGTTCGACCACGACACCATTTTGGAGATCGAGGAGCTGTTCACGGATACCGGCGGCGCCAGCGACCATGTCTTTGCGCTGTTCTGCCTGATCGGCAAGCGCTTTGCGCCGCGCCTGCGCAACATCAAGGACCGGAAATTCCACACCTTCGAGAAGGCCGATGCCTATCCGACGCTGTCGAACCATATCGGCGCGCCGATCAACACCGCGCTCATCATGGAACATTGGGACGAACTCCTGCGCCTGGCCGCCTCGATCACCACGCGCACCGTCTCGCCGTCGGCAATCCTCAAAAGGTTGTCCGCCTCATCGAGATCCAGCGATCTGGCCAAGGCATTGCGCGAACTGGGCCGCATCGAGCGTACGCTGTTCATGATCGAATGGTATTCTACGCTGGCACTCCGCCGGCGTTGTCAGGCCGGTCTCAACAAGGGCGAATCCGCCCATAAGCTGAAACGCGCCGTCTTTTTCCACGAGCGCGGCGAAATCCGGGATCGGTCTTATGAAAGCCAGGCTTTCCGGGCTTCCGGCCTCAACCTGGTGGTCGGCGCCATCGTCCATTGGAACACCGTTTATCTCAGCCGGGCCACGACCCACCTGCGTCAACAGGGTCGGGATATTCCTGACAAGCTGCTGAAACACGTCTCGCCGCTCAGTTGGGAACACATAAATCTTACTGGCATCTATTCCTGGGACGCCGAGCAGCAGAGGCCCGAAGGCTTCAGGCCACTCCGGCTTCCCGGACGAATTCTTCGCGCTGCGTGATGTTCATGGTTCGTACGACCTTAGCGTACGATTTTGCACTGCTCTTGTTCCGACCCCTAAAAAGAAGATCGAAGAGATCGAAAAAGAAAAGAAGCGGATAGGTGATATCGAGGACGTACGTGAGCGAAACAAGGCCATTACCTCTGCTTACAAATCTGCTTTTGACCAAGACCCCTCAAATCACTGGCTAAAACTTGGATCTATAGTTTCCAGTCAGGTTGGTTGTGCCATGGACAATGCGAAGTATTGGCCGAGCATGCACAACGCTTTAGGTAAAGGTAATAAGGCCATATTTGAGGACATTTATCCCGCAACCGCATATCGTGCCCGGCATGGCTATGAGGATTTAAAAAAATGCTATGCAGCGACGGGAAAGGAACTGAAACCAAGATTGCGTGAAGCTTTGGACGCATTGGAACGAGGAGATTCCAGAGGTTCGGCTGATATCATCGGAGATTACGAGCAAAAAAAAATAATAAATGACGTATATAAGGAATATTCTAAGACCTTTCGGATTGGTGAAAGTGTCGGCTCTTCCGAGCTATATAAGTGGTGGGAAGGCCATAAAGCTCATGAAATTCCGGTTTCGTATGAGTGTGGAGGTTCGGACGTAGTGAATTTTCCAGGTTCAATATCTGACGCAGAAGATCGAGTCGATTACTACAACCTATTGATGGATAAACTTGAGTCTAAAGAAGGTTGGTGAAGCGATATTGATGAAAAAACACCTTACACTTCTTGCGCTTATCGGCCTTGCCACTCTTGGAGTTTACTTGATGTTCAAACAAAATGATCCAGCAGACAGCGAGCCTCGCACCATTGAAGTTGCCATGCGCATGACGGTCAGGGATTTTCTCGATCGTAACAAGTTGCAAACGGGGCCACGTGTTCCTCAAGGTTACGTTGTGAACATCGACAAGATTGGCGACACTTCGCCAATCTTTTTTGATGATAATTGGATTTCGCTTCACGTGTTGGATGGCGCTCAAAGCTTCGATGTGATCCCAGGGCGTACCCTTCAAATTACGCAGAGAGCAGGAATTATCAATGGGGCGGCTTTCCGTCCCTTCGCGCAGCCTAAGCCCCTAGATGAAGCTCGGACATATGTGACTGAACTAATTACATCACTTGAGGCTAAAGGTTGGCAACCGACATCGCAAATCCGCGTGCCATCCGGTCCTGAAGATTTCGACTCGGGCGGCGAAATGTTGATCGCTATCATGAAGTCTCCTAGTGGAAACGACCTTGATTTAACACTGCGAGACTACGGCTTAGCTCCGAAACAGGAAAGTTGGATTATTGCGCCTGATCCGGATGCTGAGCCTGCAAAGAGCACGCGTACCTACTTGCTTGATGTTGATGTGACCAACTTTGAAGGCGATCTCAGCTACGGTGATCTTATTTATCCTCGGCGCATTTTTGAAAAAGGCGATTTTCGATCGCGTCTCCCACTTCGTTACTGGGTTGATGACCCGGACTGGACGCCTGAGATGGCAGGTATGGTGCCAACTACGCCCGACGAGCGGCCGAATGCAGAATCGTCGAAGTGGAAAATGCCGTCGAAATAGGCAGCAATAGGAGTTCGGAACGTCCGATCCTCTGACATCAAAAGCCATACGCATTTTTGTCAACTAGCCTATCCTGGATCAAGCCGCATGTAAACGAACAGTGACTTCGACGCAGCAGAGCTTGTCATTATCCAAGGCATATCGCTGACACCGTGTATAGGATGCTCTCCACGGACGTTCGCGCGATCTACGAAGACGGTCAGACGCTAGCCTATAATTTGAAAGCGGTAATACCTGCGATTTAGACAGAATGTCACAGACTCAATACCGTTCGTGAAGGAGTTAAGCGCATGGAAGCTGCCGCTTCTAACACAATCGATAATCATTCAAGCGGACTTCAGTCTGATCGCGATACGATTGAAGCTGCCCTTGAGACGATGCCTACTCCGCTTTTTGCTGTTCTGGACGGCGGTCACTTCGAAGACTTGGAAAAAGAGCTTTTGCAGGCCGACATAGTAGGTGGTTCTCTCTTTTTGGAAGGTGGAAAAGCAGATATCCGACGCGATGGGCCTTGGCTTGTATCATTACACGACACAAGGGTGCGGGGAAAAATCATGGACATCGCACATCAACAACCTTGTGCTGTGTTCTGGTCATGCCAAGCCGGGGAGCAGGTCCTGTGGCGTCACCTGCGCAGTATAAATCAAGTTCTCGTTCCTGATGACCGGGTACCTCACAATCACGGAAAATCGTCGCACCCAGTAATCTACGAGAGGGTTTTGTTTAGACATTGGGATCCAAACGTGCTCGGTGGCTTCTTGCCGCTCTTTTCCATCGAGCAGTTGTCACGCCTTCTCGGGCCAGCAGATGGAATACTTCTGAGCGTTTCTGACAGCGGCCGGTTCAAACGCGCCCTGAGGCCTACCTATCTTCCCAAAATGCCAAGGGGGCCGCTCAGAATCGAGCCCGAGCAGGTCGAGATTGTTTCTCAGGTAAAGGTCCGGGTCATGGTCGGTCGTGTTTCGGAATATCTTCGTTCCGTTGCAGGCGAACAGACGCGGAGCATGTCGAACGACGAACTTGCAGCTTTCTCTCATGGCTCGATACGAGAGGCGATGGACCTTGGTGTCACCTCAGAAGGTTCTCATTGCCGCTGGGCATATATGAAACTCGTATCTGGTGGACGCATATCGAGCTCATCGAGCGTGATCGGTGCAATGCGAGCAGATGATGTCGATATTTCTCCCAACGACCGGGTCACTATCCTGATGCAAAAAATCATTCAGGAAACACGGAGACTCTGATGGCTGCTATCCTGTTTTATCCTCCTTTCTGGGTCGCTGCAGGAGAAGCAGCAGCGGCGGCAGCGCCATGGGTTCTCGGAGCAATCGGGATCGGTGCGACCGCTACGATTGTATCAAACAATATGAGCGCCGCGGAAGACAAGGCTCAGGCGCTTGACCAAAGTGGCACAGCTGCAGACACCTGCGCTACGGGAAATTGCCCGCCACCCAATGGCGGCTGCAAATTCGACAATTATAATAAGCAGCAATGCAATCCGAGCGACGACGATCGTCTGAAACTGAAATAGCCGCGACGCGATAAAAATGCGTAAGAAGCGACGTGAGGCGCATTAACATTGTCGCAGGATTTTGTAGCGCTGGCGTGCGATAGCAGTATTTCAGTTGTAAGGTGGGAGGCAGCTGCCATCTACTTTGTAGAAGTCGTCCGAAACATGCCTCATCTGTACCCCCTCCCCGCATTTCCAATCCAATAAGTTTGTTATGAGTTAAATAACAATGGCCCTTTTTAGCCACTTTTTTCAGATTATTTCGTGAAGCAGGTCATCAGGCCGAAGTGGAAAAAACGGAGGCGATTCAAACAGAGGACCAGAATCAGCAGCGTGGAAATGTCCGTTCTCTCGAACGTATTCGGTTCTACACAGGAGCGAAGAAAAACATGACTCGATTGCTCTTTCGAAATCTTCATCCCCTCTACGAATGGCTTTTGTCCGTCGCATGGTGCGTTATCTCAATCACCATCACGATTGTGGCATTTCGGAAACAAAACATGGCCGCCGATCCGACCAGCGCAGCGGTCCCTGTCGTGTTCACGGTGATCGGTGCCTATTTCCTCATCAAATCTGTGCGGGTCCCAATCATTTCCATTTGGGATGAGGGCAACGACGATTGGCTAGTCGTGCGCAGATGGCTTTGGAAAGTCGAAACAGAACACGTCAACCGTCAGAACCTACCCATGCCAGCGATCGAAGAGGAAAGTGACAACGAGGGCGGGAAAATATATCGCTGCCTCCTCCGAATACCTGCAGGTTCGGTGGAGTTCGGAACCTATCGCCGGCGTGAACGTGCACAGCTTACTTGCGACAAAATGAGGACTGCGCTCTCGGGCCGCTCGTGACGCTGCTCGGGCATGGTCGGGTTCTTGCGGGGCAGCCGCCGCATGTGGTAAGCGGATGGCATGATCGACCTTGCACACACCAACTTCATCATCTGGTGGCGCTCCTTCTAGGAGCGGCAGTCGTCATATTCTTGAATTAACCCTTTGCCGCCGTGATCCGGCAGGCATGGTCATTCCCCTCTCGTCTTTCCGATCGCGGCGGCTCTCTTATGGAGCCCTTTATGTCGAATTCCACGAATAAACGCCCTGTTATCCTGACGGGAGATCGAACGACTGGCCCCCTTCATCTCGGGCACTATGCCGGATCGTTGAAGAACCGGGTGTCGCTTCAGCATACCCACCAGCAATTCCTGCTCCTCGCGGACGCGCAAGCGCTGACTGACAACGCCCATGATCCTGCGAAGGTGCGGCGCAATGTGCTTGAAGTCGCCTATGACTATCTGGCTGTGGGCATCGATCCAGCCCTCACGACGATCTGTGTGCAATCGGCCTTGCCGGCGCTGGCAGAATTGACGATGCTCTACTTGAATTTCGTGACCGTCGCGCGGCTGGAGCGAAATCCGACCATCAAGACGGAGATCCAGCTTCGTGGCTTCGAACGCGACGTACCGGCTGGGTTTCTTTGCTATCCCGTTTCACAAGCGGCTGACATCACCGCATTCAAGGCAACTATTGTTCCCGTAGGCGAGGATCAGGCTCCGCTGATCGAGCAAACCAACGAGATCGTTCGGCGGCTGAACCGGCAGATCGGCCATGACCTCCTGCCGGAGGCTCAGGCCATGATCCCGACTGTTGGCCGCCTACCGGGTATCGACGGCAAGGCGAAGATGAGTAAGTCTCAAGGAAATGCTGTTTTGCTTTCCGCCTCGCCGGATGAAATCCGTGATGCGGTACGGCAAATGTACACCGATCCAAATCATATCCGCGCTGCTGACCCCGGAACGGTTGAGGGCAATGTGGTCTTCACCTATCTGGATGCTTTCGGGGAAGATCCGAGCGCCATCGAAGACCTTAAAACCAGATATCGCCAGGGCGGGATTGGCGACATGGTCGTGAAGCGGCAGCTTGAAGAAATTCTACAATCCCTCCTCGCGCCGATCAGAGAACGTCGCGCTCATTACGCCGCTGACCCTGCATATGTCATGAATGTGCTACGAAACGGAACGGCGGTCGCAAGAGAAATAACAGAAGCAACTCTCAAAGAGGTGAGAGACGGGTTAGGGTTGTTTGCCTTCGCATAGTTGCCGCATAATTCCTGAATTTCGGTGATTTTGCGAACTGGAGAGAACATGGCCGTATTGCGAATAGTCGCTAATCTTGCTGCTGCTGACCCTCAGATTGTACGCCCTTTCTATGAGCGCCTGTTGGGCCTCGATATTGTCATGGATCACGGCTGGATACTCACCTTTGCCAGCAGAGGAGACGAAAGACCGCAGGTCAGTGTTGCGAGTGATGGAGGATCGGGAACACCTGTTCCCGATTTGTCAGTTGAAGTCGACAACGTCGATGAAATTTACGAACGCGCTCAATCTGAGGGATTTGAGATCGTTTATCCTCTGTCGAACGAGCCTTGGGACGTTCGTCGCTTCCACGTGCTCGATCCCTTGGGAAACGTGATAAACATCCTGTCGCACAATTCCTGACTTTGCAGGGTTGCAGAAGCCGAGCTAAGATATCGACTCCGTCAACGTGAGAAATAAATGGCGTTATCATGCGTATCGGCATCGGGATCCTCTGCCGATTTACAGCTATCAATAAGCCGAGCGTAACCAAACCACGGTACGAGCCTGTCATAAGCGGAAGGTTTGCCAAGGCCTGAGGAACTAGAGCTACAGAAATCGCACCTTGGCCGCGGAAAACCGGCGTGTTTTGCGCGAACGAGAAGGGGTGCGCCGTGTGCGTTCAATTTGCCTCCAGATCTGTTCCAACTTACTAAATACATTGAGCAATTTGCCGTTTTTGACGGCAGTCAAATTTTAGTAAAACATCGAGTAAATCCTATCTCCTGAATTTATAGAATCTGAATTTACTGGCCTCATCGGCCATTAACCTTTCATTAACTTAATTTCCCTTGCTGCGAATCGAGAATCGCGCATAATGACGGCAGATCTTCGAGATCGATGGTTTTACCGGCAGAATGGTCCAAGGCAACATGAACGCGTTTTCACTACCGTCGTTTGAACTCGACGACAAAATCTTGATGCAAGGTGCCGAGATCAGCCGCAAGCTAAACCAATTGCGGCTTGAGAACTTTCCACCGAATGCAAAAAAGACGCTGCGTCAGTTCTCTGTCGCTGAAGTTGCCCATTACCTCGGTGTTACTCCCAGCAATCTTAAACGTCTCTACCTCGACGGCAAGGGTCCCGTTCCAACTACCATGTCAGGGAACCGGAAATATTACACTGCCGAGCAAATGCTTGAATTGCGTCAGTACCTTGCGGAAACCGGCAAGAGTGAAGCCAAAAAATACATTCCGCAACGCAAGCCTGGTGACAAGCTGCAAGTGATTGCGGTTGTGAATTTCAAAGGCGGTAGTGGGAAAACTACGACCGCGGCTCATCTCGCGCAGCATCTCGCGCTGACGGGCCATCGTGTCCTCGCTATCGATTTAGATCCGCAAGCATCGCTTTCAGCGCTGCATGGTTTTCAACCCGAATTGGACCAGAATCCTTCGCTCTACGACACGATCCGTTACGACAGTGAGCGGAAACCGATCACCGATATCATTCTTTCGACCAACTTTCCCGGTCTCGACATTATTCCGGCGAATCTTGAGCTTCAAGAATACGAATATGACACTCCACTTGCTATGCAGGTGGGCAACGAGGGGAAGCGATTTTTCACGCGCTTGGGCAAAGCATTGCTTGATGTTGACGATCGTTATGATGTGGTGGTTGTAGACTGCCCACCCCAGCTCGGGTATCTGTCCTTGACCGCCCTCACCGCCTCGACTTCTGTCCTGATCACAGTGCATCCACAAATGCTGGATCTAATGTCGATGAGCCAGTTTCTACTTATGCTTGGTAACATTACAAAAACAATTAAGAATGCCGGAGCTGAAGTCCGGATGGATTGGCTGCGATACCTGATCACTCGCTTCGAACCCCAGGATGTTCCTCAAGTACAGATGCTCGGCTTCATGCAGTCGATGCTCGCCGAAGAAATCCTCAAGACGCCCATGCTAAAGACTACGGCGATTTCCGATGCTGGTTTGACTAAGCGCAGTCTTTACGAACTAGACCGCTCTAATTTTACAAGAGGCACCTACGACCGCGCCATTGAGTGCATGGATGCTGTAAATTTCGAGATACAGGGTCTTATCCACCGAGCATGGGGGAGAATGTAATGATGTTGACCGCCGTCAAAACCTCATATCGGGTTATATTTATCAAACATTTAGTTAAATTTCGAGGGTAGTGGCATGGCTCGGAAAAACCCATTTGCAAACGTCATGAGCGGAGAGGCCGCTGAAGATGACAACGTAATCCTGACGTATACAAATAAAGGGGCGTCGAAGGCTCTCATAAGTTCACTAGACGAATTGACCGCCCAGGCTGATCGGCTGTTGGAGGGCGAAACCGTCATAGAGCTCGATCCCGATATCATTGACGAGTCATTCGTTCGCGACCGCCTTGAACACGACGAAGCCGATTTTGGAGAACTGCTGACGGCGATAAAGGATCGCGGGCAAGACAGTCCTATTCTTGTAAGACCTCATCCATCCACTTCTGGCCGCTACATGGTGGTATTTGGTCATCGACGGCTTAAGGCTGCGAAGAGTCTTAAAAGGAAGATTAGAGCCGTCGTAAAAGACTTGAAAGATCGTGACCATGTATTAGCACAAGGGCAAGAGAATACGGCGCGAGCAGACCTTTCTTTCATCGAGAAGGCGATGTTCGCTGCCGAAATCTCTCGTCGCCAATTCGATAGCGACAATGCGATTGTCCTTTCGGCGCTGTCCATTGATCGCGCTACTCTCTCAAAGATGCTCGCGGTTTCAACGATTCCCAAAGAGATACTCGATGCTGTTGGTGCTGCCAAAAGCGTTGGTCGTGATCGCTGGTACGAACTGAAAAACTGCCTGGAACGGCCAACAACGCAACAAGAAGCGAAAGCTTTCGTTGAGACCGACTATTTCAAATCCAAAGTTGGTGATGAGCGTTTCAATTCATTACTGGCTTTTGCGAAGAGTGTTGGCCGGCCAACTCGGTCGAAAATGCCGAAGGTGTATAAATGGGCTTCGGACGACAAATCTGTGTCTGCCGACATCAAGAACGACAGCAAGACCTACACGCTTGCGCTGAAGTCCAAAGACGCTGCAGGATTTGGAGATTTCATCGCTGAAAACCTAAGCGAGCTTTATCGGACCTACAGGGCGAAGTTGGATAAACAAGGAGCATAGACAGCAAAAGAAAAAGGCCCCCAAACGTTTCCGTCGTGGAAGCCCTTCTCGTATCCTTAAGCAAGACAGAGAATCGCATTTCCTCGAATCACAGTCAAGAGTCTTTGGCATCGTTTTGGTGAGCAATTTTCCTTTGCCTATTAAAGGGTGAAAGAAATGCAGACAGGAAGTGTGACGACGCCCTTTGGGCGGCGGCCGATGACGCTCGCCTTGGTGAAGCGGCAAGTGGCCACAAACGATATCAAGGCTGGCAAAACGGTCGAAAAATGGAAAGTCTTCCGTGATGCCTCGGAAGCGAGAGAAGAGCTCGGCTTGCAGTCAAACAGCCTGGCTGTGCTCGACGCGCTTCTGAGCTTCTATCCGGAGAACGAATTGCGCCAGGACGCGCAGCTCGTCGTGTTTCCCTCAAATGCTCAACTGATCCTTCGAGCCCACGGCATGGCAGGCGCTACGCTGCGCCGACATCTGGCGCTTCTGGTCGATGCAGGCCTGATCATCCGCAAGGATAGTGCCAACGGCAAGCGCTACGCGAGGAAGAATGGCGCGGGCGAGATCGAGAATGCCTTTGGGTTCGACCTTTCACCAATCCTAGCCCGGTCTGAAGAGCTTGCCGGCATCGCTCAGAAAGTCGTCGCTGCTCGGTCCGCGTTCCGTAAAGCCAAGGAGAACCTGACAATCTGCCGCCGGGATGTCCGCAAGCTTATCACTGCAGCGATAGAGGAGGGGGCTGATGGCGATTGGATGGCGATCGAGGCTATGTACATAGACCTCGTTGCCCGCATTCCACGCTCCCCAACAATCGCTGACGTCGCCAGCATCCTCGATGAACTCGAGCTTCTGCGCGAGGAAATCCTTAATCTGTTGGATACGCAGTCAAATTCAGAATTTAATAGCACCAATGATGCTCATATTGAGCAGCACATACAGAATTCAAAATCCGAATCCTTCCATGAATTTGAACCTAGCTCTGAAAAAGAGCAGGGCGAAAAGCCGAGCAAGAGACGCCAACCTCAAACTGAGACGCTGAAGGCCTTTCCTCTGGGTGTTGTGCTGAAGGCATGCCCACAGATTATCGACTATGGTCCGGCCGGCACTGTGGGTGGTTGGCGTGATCTCATGTCGGCCGCGGTTGTGGTGAGGTCGATGCTGGGCGTCAGCCCGTCGGCCTATCAGGAAGCGTGCGAAACGATGGGGCCGGAAAATGCGGCGGTTGCGATTGCCTGTATCCTGGAGAGGGCAGGGCACATCAATTCCGCCGGTGGCTATTTGCGTGATCTCACCAACCGGGCGGCGCGCGGGGAGTTTTCGCTCGGGCCGATGGTGATGGCACTGTTGCGGTTGAATGGGGAAGCCGAAAAGCGGTCTGCGTGATGATCATTGACAAAAGCGAGTTCGATCACCATAACTACCCCAATGGGTTATAATCACTATGCAGACAGTTGCTGAAACATCGCTCTTCGTCAAACAGGCAACGGCTCTGTTCACTGACGACGAGCGCAAGGATCTGATCGACTTTCTGGCGACCCATCCACAGGCCGGTGATGAAATACCGGGTGCGGGTGGTGTCCGAAAGCTGAGATTTGGGGCCAAGGGTAAAGGCAAACGGGGCGGCGCACGCGTGATTTATTACTGGTACAGCGACGACGCGCCCATCTATGCGCTTCTCGTCTACGGCAAGAACGAAAAGACGGATTTGAAGCCGGAAGAGGCCAAGGCGGCTGCTGCATTCGCAAAGGCGATCAAAGCGACGTACAGGAGCAAACCATGAGCGAGATGACAAAATTCGGTGAGGATTTGATTCAGGCTATGACCGAAGCTCTGGGTCATGCGCAGGGCAGGGACCCTGCGGGAATGCGGGTCACTGCCGTTGATCTGGAAACTGTGGATGCAAAGGCAATCCGCCAAAAGCTGCATCTGACACAAGATGAAATGGCGGCCTTCCTCGGGACAAGCCCATCAGGATACAAAAAATGGGAGCAAGGGGCTCGACAGCCATCAGGTGCTGCTCGAACGCTTCTGCGTGTGATGGAGAGGGAGCCCGAGGCGGTGCTGCGAGCGCTGTCCGGTTGACGATGCATCCAGTGCGCTCGTAGTCAGAGTCATGGATCGCGACGCACAACGAGAACAAGGGATACTTCCCCCCTGGATCGTCCTCCAGGTTGATCAATGCGTTCGTTATCGTATCGAAACACTGTTAACCGCGATCAACGTTTCAGACCCCAGCTGATCTTTCCTCATGTCTCAATATACGCCAGAGTTGGGCAGCAGCCAGTCCCCTGGCACCTTTCATAACACAGATGTATGACCACGATTGTAGGGAGATTTTGATGGCGTTTTTCAAGAAGTTCATGGCCGCTACCGCGCTTGTTTTCGTTTTGCAAAATCCGCTCGCAGTCGGGTTCGTGTCTCGTCCGGCATTTTCGCAGACTGCTACGGAAGCGGCGGTATCTGAAGAGGTCACAGCCAAGCTGAACACCTATGTTGAATTCTTGAACCGGACGCTTAGAGCATCAGAGTCGTTGGAGCGGTACGACAGTTGGGTGGATATGAAAAAAGGGCCCACTGGCAAAGAAAGGATCATCTACGGCTTGTACTCGCTTTATGATGTCCGAGATGAAGCTTCTGCCGTGGTCGCCGCTACGCAGGCAGCCCCCAAGATGCCAGAGCTTGATGCTGCAATGGCCGCCTATGTCGAGACGTACCAGCAACTTGCGCCAGTCATTGAGCGCGCCAACAAATATTACGAGAGACAGGACTACAAGAGCGATAAGATGGAGGCTGGTAAGGGCTTCCATAAAGAGATAGCTGCGCTTGCTCCCGCATTTGAGGAGCGTCGCAAGACGGTCGATGCTGCGCTCCGCACGGAGAAGGTGAAAGCGGATCTGGCATCACTGGCCGCGCTGGAACAAAGCGAGGGCAAGAAGTCTCGCTGGCATGTCCGCAACGTGATGTTTCGTGCAGAAGCGATGATGGATCTGATGCCGACAAACGATCATCCGGTCGTGAAGATGACCGACTTCAAGCAAGCACTGGATGATTATTCGGGCGCAGTCCGGGAGTTCGATGATTACTCGCTGGAGCATCCCGATTCGTTCCACGTTTTTGAATCGCAGCCGGCGTCGCTCTTATCGAAGCTGCGTGATTTCGACGAGAAGCTGGAGAAGGCAAAAGGCGACGCTCGCAAAGGGGCTGGCGAGGATATGCAGTGGCTGGTCTCTGACTACAATACAATGGTGAGCACGGCCGAGACGGCCACAACCTTTGCCAAGGACTAGGTCCAGTCGGCTTGAACGTGGGATTTTGGCCAACGTGTCGAACAAAAACAGAATATGGATTTTGATGATCGAAGGTGCCGGTGTTTGCGTCGCAAATATCAGGCGCAATATCGAAATTTTAATCGCGATATTTGCGACAGGCTATGGTCTACGTTCGTGGTGTCAGCCAACCTATGACGAACTAGGGCCAGCCAGTCCGTGGCTCTGAAAGATAGGAGAGACCAATGACGCACGGCTTCCGTAAAAGCATATTATTTCCGATTACTCTGATGTTAGCTGGTATCGCCGCGTTTTTTCTCTTCCTTTTTATGACGGGGCATGATCCTGACGAAAAGCCGCTGACATTGATCCATTGGATTATCGGCGGAGCGCTGATCGGTCCAGGTTTTGGCTACCTCATCCAATGGAGGCGGGACAGGGACCGATCCAAGCTATAGGCAACCCACAGCTTTGGCGGCCCTCGCCATTATCCTGATTTTTGCAGATTTGCGAAAGTCAGTATAACATTTCAAACAAACTCGGGGTTTTCGCCACAACGACGAATTACCAATAGGATCGAGGCTGACTGTGGCGAGATTCTTGAGAAGAACGCTCATTCTCGTATCTGTAATCGGCCTCTGCGCCTTGATAGCCTTCCATACTGCCTACTGGTGGGCCTTGGGCGGATATTTTGATTGCATCGAAGGGGGCTGCGGAATTCTTGCCGAATTTGTATTATGGCCGATCCTAACGTTTCTAAATTTTCTCATTGCTGGGTCAATCCTTTGGTTTGTGCGGCGGTCGTGTGGAATCCTCCCGCCGTCGCGCAAATCTTGCAAGCCGTCCGAAAACTCAAGATGATTTCCCGGAGTAGAATAGGATTCTGTAAAAAGGGAAATCTTACAGAACCGGCGCGTAGGGGAGCGGGCAACGGGCGCAAAATTGGCATCAATTGCTAACGAAATTTTCCAGAGCCGAGTTCTCGGACGGTCTGCCTGATTTTTGCAGCGGTGCTAAAATCGGAATGACATGACAAAACTCGGGAGATTTTCGCCACTCTAGTTTTGCACGCGTTGCATTGGCTTGATCACTAAGACCCGTTGGAAAAGGAAAGATCGTGACGGAACTGTTCGCGGGGAATATCGAGGTTCAGTATGGACAGGCCTATCTTTAACTGGATGGATCATTTGACGGTGCGATGGACACTTGCTTTCTCGGCCAGATGAATGGCCTGTGCGGCGCACAGATGCCGGCGATAATGTTTCTGATGACCGGGCTGCATACAGGCATTGTCGGCATCACCATACATCTGTTCGATGCCGATCCCGGAATCGATGAGAGCTGGGAGGAGGTTGTGGAGGTCTCTTTTCAAGCACCCAAAGGAGTGATCACTTTAATGGAATGGGCAGCCGATCAAGGCGCGCGCATGGCCGTGCCAGCCGGGTCCTATCGGGCGCGGTACCAAGGAAGGGCGATGCAGACAGCCAATGAACTGGACACCAATGACAATGACACCCCCGTTGATACCTACCGGCTGGACTTGTGGCTCGCCCCGCCCGCCCCTGATCGCGTCGTGAAGCAAACTTCGACCGTTGCAGCTTACTGGCATGACTGGGCAAGTAAGCTAGAGGCTTCCGAATAGCTTCCTGCAACTACCCCATGCCGAGATATCCCTGAATCTCGGCCGTCGCAAAAACCGGCTACAGAATTCAGGCAAATGTCGAGAATTATGCAATGAATTGAAGATGGACGATAAGAGCCGAATGAAATTTCCTATCTCACGCACGTGCGACCCCTCCAAGCTTCTGGCACGTATAACTGCGGAACTGCATG
>UCJU01000046.1 GCA_900472925.1 Hyphomicrobiales bacterium | reverse complement strand
CGCTTGGCCAGATCGTCGGCTGCAGAGCGGATTTCGTTGGCACCGGCATCGATACCGCGGGCGTTTTCGGCCACTCGGCTCAGCGCCGACTGCAGCTTTTCGGCGGACGTGTTGAAGTTCTCACGAACAGCATCGAGATGGACCGCGAATGGCTGGCTGATACGGTAGGAGACATCGCCATCCGACATACGCGACAGGGCATCGGCGAGATTATCGACGGCAAAGCTGGTGTCTGCCGCTTCCTTCGCCTTCTGCTCCTCGCGGGCGATCCGTTCCTTCTCGGACAGGCTGCGATTGGCTTCGGCTTCTTGCTCGAGGCGTGCACGTTCCAGCGCGTTGTTGCGGAACACGGCCACCGCTTCAGCCATCTGGCCAACTTCATCACGACGGTCGAGCCCAGCCACCTCTTCCTGGGTTTGGCCATTGGCCAGCGACACCATCCGGCTGCGCAGACGATCGATCGGACCTGTGATTCCACGCGCCGACACGAAAAGTGCAAGACCAATTGCAGCGGTAAACAGCAGGCCGAGAGACACGAGCGTCGTGAGGATCGTGGAGTTGGTCAGGTCGGTCAGAGCATCCGACTTTTCCATGACCACAGCAAGATTGCGTTCGCTGAGGACGCGAATGTCGGCACGCCATTGCTCGATCTGCGGTCCGATATCCACGAGGATCTTACGGGCTGTGCGAAAATCACCCGTCTTCGCGACCTGCCAGACCTGATCCGTCGATGCGGAAATGCTGTTTGTCCGTGTAATGAATGCGTCGATATCGCTGGAAATCTCCGGCAGGAGTTTCTTCGCATTTTCAAGGCGCCGGATCGTAGTCGCTACGTCGTTCTTGTAGCTCTCTTCCACTTTCGCGGTGTTGGCCGACTGCTCACGCAGGACCATTCCCAGCGTGGTATCGTAACCCATGGAGACCAATGCCGTGTTGGCGCGGAACAGCTCCGTCGAACCGATAGCGTTGTTCGTGATAAAATCCGAGTAGCTGTCGTCGGCCTCTTTGTAGTTGTTCGAAACAAGACAGACACCCACTAAACCAATGAGTGCAACGGGAACGATGAGAGACAGCACCTTGGTGCGGATTTTTGCATTTTGGAGAAAAGACATGAGGCCTCAATGAGTGTTTCAAAGAAACCGGCAAAACACACTACATGACATCACAAAATCGTGAGCATCTATCATCGTGCTGCTGGAAACTGAATGCACTTCATCATGAAGCGGCTGTGAGAGTGCTGTTGTGCACGAAAAGAATTTAAACTGCGTTAAAGGAATTTTCCACGAAACGTATTTCTCTAAGGTAAACAACACACTTAGGACGAATATTTATAGAACTACATGCATAACGTTTACTCACGTTACGTAAGCTTCCAGTCCTAACGTAAGCAAAAAACACAGCTGGATGCGGCGTTACTTTCCAGCCTGACACCAAGCTAACGTCACTCCTCCCGGAAGGCACGCGTGATCTGATCGGAGAGGGGCTTGAGCAGATAGGACAGCGCTGTCCGATCCTCTGTCCTTATCATTGCTTCAGCCGGCATACCGGGAACGAGCCTCAGGCTCTTCAACTTCGTCAGTTCCGTGTCAGCAACCGTAAGGCGTACGAGATAATAGGAGGTGCCGGTTCGCTCGTTGGTGACGAGGTCGGCCGCAATGCGGGTGACATGCGCGATCAATTGCGGTGTTGTGCGCTGGTTGAAGGCAGACATGCGCAGCACTGCCTCATGACCGAGACTGATCTGATCGATGTCCTTGGGAGCAATCTGCACCTCGAGCGCCAGTTCATCACCCTCCGGTACGATATCCATAATCGCCTCCGCCGGACTGACGACCCCTCCCACCGTGTGGACGGTGAGCTGATGGACGATACCGGATTGCGGTGCAACGATATCAATGCGCTTCAGACTGTCTTCAGCCGATATCCTGCGCTCGACATATTCGCCGATCTGCGCCTGAACCTCTGCCAAGTCGCTTCCGACCTCCGACTTCTGGTCCTGATCGACCTGAAGTATCTGCAGTCTGGTTTCGGAAATCTTGCCTGCGGCCTGCGCCTGATAGGCGATTTTCTCCCCGCGTTCTCCCCCGAAAGTCGCGACCTGCGTTTTCAACCCATTCAGGCGTTGGTCGGATACCACTCCCTGCTGCCTGAGCGCGTATAGGGACGTTATCTCCTGGTTCAAAACGTCCATCCCATCGGCGTAAGCGGTTTCCTGGGCTTTCAGGCCTTCGATTTCGTGACGGAACTGCACGATCCGCTCCATCAATTGAGCCTTCTTGCCGTCGCGGGATTGTCTGCGGAATTCGAACAGGCGCGTTTCACTGTGTATGGCGGCTGCCACATCCGGGTTATCCGCACGCGCCAGCATGTCAGCGGGAAATGTGATCTGCGCAAGGTCGTCCCGTTCGGCCTCCAGCCGGGCTTGCCGTGCCATCAACTCATTGAGGCGTTTGGTGACGATGGCAAGGTTGGCACGCGTCTGCGTGGCGTCCAGCCGCATGAGAATGTCCCCGGCCTTGACAGCGTCGCCTTCGTGGACCCGAATTTCACCGACCACACCGCCTGTCGGATGCTGCACTTTCTTGACATAGGAACCAACGACGAAATGCCCTGAAGCGACCACCGCACCGGACAAAGACGTTACCGAAGCCCACGCCCCGGCACCGCCCACCAGCACAACCCCCACCACAAGGCCCGCGGCCAGATGGCGGCGGATCGACCGCCTGGCATTGAAAGGATCAGCGCTTGGCATCGTCACCCTCGTATCTTTCCAGAACCTCCCCATCCGCATGCGCAGGCTGCGATGTCTGCTGCGCGATGGCACGAAGCGGACGCACCCCGTAGCCGGTTGCTGTGAAACTCTTTGTGGCAGGCGCGGGCGCCGATGTGGGGGAGCCTCTCAGCACCTTTGAAAGAACGTCGTCTCGCGGTCCGAATACCTTTTGCCGCCCGCCCTCCATCACCAGCACCAGATCGGCAGCCCCGATGGCACTTGGACGATGCGCGACCACCACGGCGATACCGCCACGCGCCCGAACGGAGGCAATGGCCTCAACGACTGCTGCCTCGCCTTCCGCATCGAGGTTTGCATTCGGCTCATCCATGACCACCAGAAAGGGATCGCGGTAAAGCGCACGCGCCAGGCCGATACGTTGTCTCTGACCCGCCGATAGTGCTGAACCGGCCTCTCCGATGCGGGTTTCATATCCGGTTTCGAAACGCAGGATCAGATCATGTGCACCGGCCGATTTGGCGGCGGCGACGATTGCCTGCGGATCGGCATTCTCCTCGAAGCGGGCAATGTTTTCGGCAATGGTGCCATCGAACAGTTCGACACCCTGCGGCAGATAACCAATGTGGAAACCGAGCGCCTCCCGGTCCCATTGCTGCAAGCTCGCACCATCCAGCCGGGCCTTGCCCGATGCGGGCACCCAGACATTAACCAGCGCTCGGCACAGCGTCGACTTGCCGGACCCGGACTGCCCGATGACACCGAGCGCACTGCCCGCTGTGACGGTAAAGTTGATGCCCGAAACATTGGGTGTTTTCTCGCCCGGCGGCACAATGACGAGACCCTCGATGCGAAGCTCCCGCACCGGCGCAGGCAGCGCCGTAACAGGCAGGTCAGGCGGAAGCTTGGTCAGCAAATCCTGCAAGCGTCTCCAGCTTTCGCGGGCCATCAAAAACGGCTTCCAGCTTGCGATTGCCATATCGACGGGCGCCAGTGCCCGCCCCATCATGATCGAGCTTGCGATCATGATGCCACCACTGGCTTCCTGACCAATGACGAGATAGGCGCCCACACCCAGTATTGCCGATTGCAACACCACCCGCAGCGATTTCGAAATGCCGCCCAGCATATTGGAGACATCACCGGCTTTGCGGTTGGCGGCGAGATATTGCAGGTTGGAGCCTGCCCAACGTGAGCCGAGGCGCTTTCCCATGCCCATGGATTGGACGACTTCAGCATTGCGCCGGGCCGCCTCCAGCAGACCGTTTCGCGCCATATTATACGTGATGGTGTCGCGGATCGGCCCGTGCGACAGTTTATTTGCCAGCAATGTCAGCGCAATCAGCACGATGGCGCCGGCAAGCGCGGTGAAGCCGATCCATGGGTGAAAAAGAAAACAGATGCCCAGATAGAGCGGCATCCAGGGAAGATCGAAAAAGGCGTTCGGCCCCTGCCCGGACAGGAACCCGCGAACATTGTCCAAATCCCGCAAGGGCTGCAAACCGTCCCCCGGTGTTTTGGACATCAGAGGCAGGCGCACCACGGCGCTGTGGACGCTTTGCGACAATTGATTGTCGAACTGCTCGCCGATGCGCAGAAGAATGCGGGCGCGAATGATTTCCAGTGCCGCCTGCACGGAAAACATCGCGATGGCAAGGATGGCGAGCCCGACGAGCGTGGGGACGCTCCCGCTGGGCAGAACACGGTCATAGACCTGCAACATGAAAATCGGTGAGGTCAATGCGAGCAAATTCACGACGCCGCTGATGACGGCGATAGCACAGATGACCCATCGCGAGCTCACGACGGAGACCGATGTTCCGCCGCGAACCGATGTCTGTTTGAAAACGCTGAACAAATTTCAATTCCACATGCTGAAGCAAGGAATTCCCGTTATCGGCACAGAAAGCACCGATAATCTCATCTTAAGGTAGAGTTAGCGACATCTGCACAAGCCTGCGTCATTGCGAAATCAATCGGAAAATCAACGGAGGCGGTCGTTGTGGAGCGCACAGCAAGGGTAGCCCTCACCCGCCCGCGTTGTAAACCCTGAGAGCATGTCGGTATCAATTGAGATAGACAAAGCGGATTTGATGTGCGGCGCAGCATGGGTACGCGCGATGAAAACTTGCATTGCAGCAGCAAGTTGTTAACATGCCAGACAAGTAACAGCCAGATGGGGCACACATGGACGCCGTACAGACGCCAGAGCGCGGAACTTCACTCGCCACCAAGATCAGCACCGCCTTGCGGCGCGATCTGGTCGGAGGTGTTTTTCGTCCCGGCGACAGGCTGCCGAGCGAAAGCGCCCTGACTCGCGAATATTCCGTCAGCCGGACCGTTGTCCGTGAAGCCATCGCAATCCTGAGAGCAGACGGGCTGGTTGAAGCCCGCAAGGGCGCAGGCGTTTTTGCACTTCAGGTCCAGCATGAAAAGGACGAGCCTTTCAAGGACTTGACCACGGAGCGCATATCCTCGGTGATCGAGCTTCTGGAACTAAGGACCGTATTCGAGGTGGAGTCGGCAGGGCTTGCAGCATCGCGTCGCTCTGCGACACAGATCGAGGCAATCCTCGACGCTCACAAGCTGATTGGCGCATGCCTTGCGGAAGGTAAATCCACCCGAGATGCGGATTTCGACCTGCATTTCAAAATCGCCGAAGCCACGCAGAACCGGCGCTTTCCGGAGTTTTTGCGGCTTATTCGCTCCGGCATCATCCCTCGTGGGGAGTTGCAGGGCGCGGAACCCGGCGCGCGCCCCAGGGATTATAACCTGCATCTTCAGGAAGAACACGGGCGTATCGTGGACGCCATCATCGAAGGTGATGCTGAAGGTGCGCGCGAGCAGATGCGCGCTCACCTGCGGGGCAGCCTGGAACGCTATAAAGTTTTGCTACGCTCCAGAACCGCAAGCGCCGAATAACACCGGCATCGCACCCTTCAATCAACCTGAAATCAACAACGCCTGCTGCGCGAATCAGATGGGTAGCAATGCATCCTCGTCTGGTTGCCCGCCGCCGCATAGACCCGCGCCACCTTTCACTCCGCCAACCTGTATCGCAGCTTCAAGCCACTCGCTTGACAGATACGACAACGTGTGACAGATTTTTGAAAAGTTGTCAGACATGAGGCTTTGGCTTCCACATTCTGACGCAGGGAGGAAATATGCACATACGAAGCCCGCGCCTGGCTGGCGTGGCGGGGCAGATCGGCACCATTGCCATCACGCTGCTCGGCCTCCTCTTGTTGACCTTCTTCATTGGGCGTTTGATGCCCGCCGATCCTGTCCGCGCTATCGTCGGGGAGGACGCTACCCGCGAAACCTACGAACAGGTGTTCCGCTCACTGGGTCTCGACAAGCCGATCTGGCAGCAGTTCTTCTATTATCTCGGCGATGTCCTCACCGGCAATTTCGGCACATCCATCCGCACCGGCCAGCCGGTCATTCAGGACATTCTCCACGTCATGCCTGCCACCATCGAGCTTGCGACATTCGCAATCCTCATCGGCGCCGGACTAGGCATCCCCATGGGCGTGTTTGCAGCCGTCAACAAGGACCGTTGGCCGGATCATCTCGTGCGCGTCGTCAGCCTGTTCGGCCATTCCATGCCTATTTTCTGGACAGGCATGATCGCGCTCATCGTGTTCTACGCGAAGCTCGATCTCGTCGGCGGCAGCGGACGTATGGATCAGTTCTATATCGGGTTGGTGGATGAGCGCACTGGCTTCCTCTTGATCGACAGTCTGCTCGCCGGCGATATGGATGTCTTCTGGTCCGCCGTAAACCATCTCATTCTTCCAGCCTCGCTGCTCGGCTATTCGTCATCCGCCTATATCACCCGCATGACCCGAAGCTTCATGCTGGACCAGCTCGGCCAGGAATATGTAACGACAGCGCGCGTCAAAGGCCTCTCCAGCCAGCAGACCATCTGGCGGCACGCTTTCGCTAATATCCGGGTCCAGCTCGTTACCATCGTCGCCCTTGCCTATGGTTCACTGCTTGAAGGCGCGGTGTTGATCGAAACCGTGTTCGCATGGCCGGGGTTCGGCCAGTATCTGACGAACAACCTGATCACCGGCGATATGAATGCCGTCATGACCTGCGTTCTCATCGTCGGCGTCATCTTTATCGGGCTCAATCTCCTGTCCGACATCCTTTACCGCTTCTTCGATCCGAGGACACGCTGATGACCGCGCATGCAGAAAAAATCAGGCTGCCAGCCTCCGTCAATGCGATGAAGAACATCGTTCTTTTCCTTCTGCGCAGCCCCACCTCCACCTTTGGTCTGGCCGTCCTTGGCATACTCGTGCTCGCGGCTGTCTTTGCACCGCTCATCGCCACGCATGATCCTTACATGCAGGACCTGACCAATGTGCTCAAAGCGCCCGGCAATGGCCACCTGTTCGGCACCGACGAACTGGGTCGCGATATTTTCAGCCGCCTGGTTTTCGGTGCACGCATCACGCTCACCATCATCTTTCTGGTCTCCATCGTGGTCGGGCCTATCGGCCTCGTGATCGGCACCGCCTCCGGCTATCTCGGCGGCAAGTTCGATACGGTGATGATGCGCATCACCGATATCTTTCTGTCCTTCCCAAGCCTCATCCTGTCGCTGGCTTTCGTTGCAGCCCTCGGCCCCAGCCTCAACAACGCAATCATTGCCATAGCCCTGACCTCATGGCCGCCAATTGCCCGTCTTGCCCGCGCCGAAGCGCTGACCTTCCGCAATGCCGATTACATTGCGGCAGCCCGCCTTCAGGGCGCTTCACCCGTCCGCATCATCGTTAAATCGATCATGCCCATGTGCCTGCCCTCGGTGCTCATTCGCCTGACGCTCAACATGGCAACCGTCATCCTGACCGCCGCTGGCCTCGGCTTTCTTGGCCTTGGCGCCCAGCCACCCCTGCCGGAATGGGGTGCCATGATCGCGACCGGTCGTCGCTACATGCTGGACAATTGGTGGCTGGTGACCTTCCCCGGCATATCGATCCTCACCGTCAGCCTCGCCTTCAATCTTCTGGGCGATGGCCTGCGCGATGCGCTCGATCCCAAGCAGATGAACCGGAGATAGACCATGGAACGGACCATACTGGACGTCAAAAATCTCCGCATCCGCTATGGCGGCTCACCAACCGAAGCCGTGCGTGGCGTGTCCTTTACCCTCGGGAAAGAGCGGCTGGGCATCGTCGGTGAAAGCGGCTCGGGCAAATCCACCGTAGGGCGCGCCCTTTTGCGGCTTCTACCGGGTGCAACAATCACGGCCGACACGCTGCGTTTCGATGAACTCGATCTTCTATCGCTTTCGGAAAAGGAAATGTTGAAGGTTCGCGGCAGACGCATGTCGATGATCCTTCAGGACCCGAAGTTTTCGCTCAATCCCATCAGGTGCGTCGGCGATCAGGTGGCGGAAACCTATCTGCGACATTTCAACTGCTCCAGGACGGTCGCGAAAACCAAATCACTTGCAATGCTGGAAGCCGTCAAAATCCGTGATCCCGAGCGCGTCTACGCGCAATATCCGCACGAGATTTCCGGTGGCATGGGCCAGCGCGTGATGATTGCCATGATGCTGCTGGCCGACCCCGATCTCGTTATTGCCGACGAGCCGACATCGGCGCTCGATGTCACGGTTCGCTTACAGGTACTCAACATTCTGGATGGCCTCGTTCGCGACCGCGGCATCGGTCTCATCATGATCAGCCACGACCTCAATCTGGTGCGCAATTTTTGCGACCGCGTTCTCATCATGTATGCGGGCCAGGTCGTGGAAACCCTGTCGGCTGGCAATCTGGATGCCGCTCAACACCCTTACACACGCGGCCTTCTGGCCGCTCAGCCCCGCATCGGGGGCACCCGCGCGCCACTGGCGGTGCTGGATCGTCGCCCGGAATGGCTTGAGGAACATGCCTGATGTCAGTTTCTGTTGAAATTCGCGACCTGTCGATCAGCTTCGGAGATGGCCCTGCGGCTGTGAAAGTTTTGCCATCCGTGTCCTTTTCCGTTCAATCCGGTGAATGTTTCGGCCTTGTGGGCGAATCCGGCTCAGGCAAATCCACCGTACTGCGCTGCATCTCCCTGCTCACGGACTTCTGGAAAGGCGATGTGCTGATCGACGGCAAATCCGTGCGCGACATACCGCTGATCGACCGCTGCCGTACGTTGCAGATGGTGTTTCAGGACCCCTACGGATCGCTGCATCCACGCCAGTCCGTCAGAACCGTGCTGAACGAACCGCTGACCATTCATAAACTTGGTGACAAGGAAGACAGGATGCGCAAGGCGATTATCGACGTCGGCCTGCCGGTTTCCTTCCTCGACCGTTTTCCCCATCAGCTTTCCGGCGGCCAGCGCCAGCGCGTGGCGATTGCCCGCGCCCTGATCCTCGAACCATCGCTGCTGCTCCTCGATGAGCCAACCTCGGCACTGGATGTTTCTGTACAGGCCGAAATCCTCAACCTGCTCCAACGCCTTCGGGAAGAACGCGGCTTCACCTATATCATGGTCACCCATGATCTGGCCGTGGTCGATCATATGTGTGACCGGTTTGCCGTCATGCTACGCGGTGAAGTCACCGAAGTTCTTGCCCGCAACGCCATCGCTGGCAATGGCGCGACACATCCTTATGCGCGCGAACTGATCGGGGCATCGCTGGAATATGAGGGCGTGAACGCCTGAAAACTCAGTCCACGTCGGGGTCATATTCCCGCTTGCTGTCATCCTTCGAAAACAGGACGCATGGTCCGCGAGAACCGCGCGGATCGTAGGAATAGCCCTTCAGGGCTAGAGCATGGGTGATATCGCGTATGCCTGCCAGATTGTAGAGGTGATCGTGGAGTTCCACGAAGATGCGCTCAACGCCCGCAAGCTGCGCATTCTGCAACAGATCGTGCTCGGCTCCCTCGATATCCATCACCAACGCATTGATGCGGTGCTTGGCAATGAACTCGTCGATGTTTTCCGAGGGAATTTCGATGCTGTGTTCGTACGGTCCCTGATTCTCATCCATGGATGACATCCACAGGTCCTTGCGCACATAGAAGGGATGAACATGCGGCGCGTGAGCCGTCAGCAACCCTTGTGAAAACACAACATTACCGGCGCAGTTGCTCTTGATGACCCGCTCGGCCAGAGCCGCCGTTCCGGGGTTGGCCTCGAACGCCCAGACCATCACATCCTCGATACCTGCAATGATGGAAGTAATGATGCCGATGCCGGAGCCGAGTTCGAGAACCCGGTCGCCCGGCTTGATAGCTTTGAGAATACTGCGGGCTTCCTTGGCCTCGTAGCTGCCGTTTGCCAGTGCTTCCCATATCACAGGGGAAACCTCGTCCCGCGCCAGGTCGAGCTTTACCCCATGCACATCAAGCCGTTCCATTCCAAATTCCCCCAGTGGCAAAGCCACGCATTAACGTCGTTGCAAGTCACGCCCCCCGTACAGGAGGCCGATAAAACATTTCAGCTCATACGCCTGAAGACATCGAGCTTGTCGGCTGGCCCCGGTCGGCCGATCAGATATCCCTGCATCTGGTCACAGCCCAGCTGAGACATACAATCGAATTGCTCCTGCGTTTCGATGCCCTCGGCAATCGTCGTCATTCTCAAGCTTCTGGCCATGCCGACCACGAATTCAACAATGGCCAGCGCATCCGTATCTGTCGCGACATCGCGCAGGAACGACTGATCGATCTTGATCTTGTCGAAGGGCACACCGCGCAAATTACCGAGCGACGAATAGCCGGTTCCAAAATCATCCATGGCGATTTTTATGCCCACATCTTTCAGTTTTTCCAGCGTGGCAATCGTCTGATCGCTTTTGTTGAGCAGCACGGATTCAGTGATCTCGAGCTCAAGCCTGCTGGGGTCCAGTCCGCTCTTGTCGAGCGCATCGACCACGTTTTGAATGAGGCCGGTGCTGTGGAACTGGACGGGGGAAAGATTGATCGCAATCTTGAGATCGCCCTTCCAGGTCTTGGCTTCCTGACATGCGGTGTCCATTGCCCATTTGCCCAGCGAATGGATCAGCCCAGTCCGTTCTGCAACGGGGATGAACGCTGAAGGAGGAACACTGCCGCGCACGGGATGCGTCCAGCGCAGCAGAGCCTCGAACCCGCAGATTTCGCGGGTCTTCGTCAACATCTGCGGCTGATAATAGACCTCCATCTCGTTGTTCTGAACCGCTGTCTGCAGGTCCGCCTCGAACGATCTTTTCTCCGTCAATTGCTGCTGCATGTGATCCTGGAACACGCTGACGCTGCCCGGACCAAGACGCTTGGATTCGTAGAGCGCAAGGTCTGCGCGCTTGAACAGCTCGTCGGCATTGGTAACGTCACTGGATACGGCGATGCCCACGCAGGTGCCGATTTTGATTTCCATATCGCCGATATTGTAGGGATGGCTGATCTGTGAAATCAACGCATCCGCAAAGACAATGGCCTCATCCTCATCCCGCGCATTGGTAATGAAGGCAAACTCGTCGCCGCCCAGCCGGCACACCATGTCCGCATCTTCCAGAATGGAAGACAGACGCGTCGCAACGGCCTGCAACAGCGCATCGCCGACATCATGGCCGAGCGTGTCGTTGATGTCCTTGAAACCATCCAGATCTAGCAGCAGGATGATCGACGTCCCGGCATCGGCAGATGCGAGGCGCTCGTTCAGCTCCCGCCTGAACAGCGCACGGTTGGGCAGTTCTGTCAGGGCGTCGTGATAGGCATCGTGCTCCAGGCGGGCGTTGTTGTCTTTCAACTCCAAGGTTGCCGCCTGCAGCTCATCCGTCAGTCCGCGCATATCCTTGTGGGCGCGGTCCAGCAAATTGTTATGCCGGTTCAAAAGCAGGATGAGCGCGACACCGCAGACGATCAAACCACCCGCAAGCGCGGAAAATATCGTGTGAAGCTGACGGACTTCGGAGTGGGCATTGTCCACGACCTCGACATCATAGGCGACGGATGAGGAGGCAAGCGTCGTCAACGGTCCGTCCAGCGCTTTCATCGCCTCGACAATCGGTCTGACTTCAGAGGGTTGCAACGTATCGATCCGCTTGTCGAGATCGGACAAGACCGCGTTCAGCTGGGTAACGAGGCTTCGCCACTCGGGCCGTCCACCAATGAAGGCGCCCAGGTTTCCCTGTTGCAAAAGCTCGAGCCTGCCCAGCATCAAATCCATACGCAAACGCAGGTCGTCATGCGTGACATTGGCGGGGTCTACGAGGAAGCCATAAAGATTGTTCTGAAGGCGCAGATATTCCGACACGGTCTGACTGACCGCCCAGGAATCATTGTATCTGGCAAACTTCTGCAGCGCGGTTTGTCGCTGCGCGATGACGTAGGCAATGTAGCCTGTCGCCAGCACGAAGCAGCATATGATGACCGCCAATACCTTGCGCAATTGGCACCTTTATTCGACTATAAGCTTTGCAACCTGCCAAGCGGAGCGGGTATAATATGTCTGCGTCTGAAGTTCCGCAGCAGTGTCATAGGGGTATATCACGAACAAAGGACCTTTCTCGCGAACCTCCATATAATTCCCATCGCGCTTCATGGCCAGTATCACATTGAACTTGCTAAAATCTGCCATCGGGATCGTACTGACGTAATCGTTCAGCGCAACGGCGGTCACGGTATCACCCTTGGCGCCGACGACATCCATCAGTTTTTTCAGCGAAACACCTTCAAAGCGCGTCAACCCGTCATACCACGGGGAATGTGTCTCGATCGTTACAAGACCGACAGCTTCCAGCATATCACGGTCGAATTTCGCAGCACCCTCTGCATTGGTGTTGGAAATGTTGCCCGATATGGTGAGGATGGGTTTGCCCTTCGGCTGCGGCAATGAGCCAGCCTGAACATAAGACGAAAAATTGATAGCCAAAATGGCAGTCAGAAGTAACCGTACGATACCCGTCATCGTCTTGTCCCTCGATAGAACTTTTGGTTAACCCGGAGCCTCTTCTAAATCTTATATCAGTATTTCATACAATACGAGTATTCGGATTTTTTACCGGGCAATGGGGCCCTGATGCCATTGCAATCGTGCGGCCACGACCTGCCCTGACATACCCAAAGCACAGTAACGGTTACCTAAAGTCGGTCACTGTGGTTAGCGAAATCGTAAAAAAATCCCAAAATGGTTTAAGAAAATAAAACATATGGTTACCGGGCGTGGCAGTCGCCACGCCCGGTGCTATCTACGGTTAAATTTGAACGGTAAAACCGTCTCGTTGTCTAACAACAACGAATCGGCGCTGATCAGACGAGGTCGAACCGATCGGCGTTCATGACCTTATTCCACGCAGCCACGAAGTCCTTCACGAACTTTTGTTTTGCGTCTGAGGAAGCATAGACTTCCGCAAGGGCACGCAGTTGCGAATGCGAACCGAAAATCAGGTCGACGCGCGTTCCCGTCCACTTCGCTTCATTGGTCTTGCGGCTGCGCGCTTCATAAACGCCTTCCTGTCCCGGAACAGGCGACCATTGGAGGTCGATGTCCAGAAGATTGACGAAGAAGTCGTTGGTCAGCGTTTCCGGGCGCGTGGTCAGCACACCGTGATCAGGTTTGCCGACATTGAGAACGCGCAAACCACCCACCAGCGTCGTCATTTCCGGGCCTGTCAGCTTCAGAAGCTGGGCGCGGTCCACAAGTGCCTCTTCAGGCTTCATGAACTGGTGACGGGCCTTGTTGACAAAGTTGCGGAAGCCATCGGCGCGCGGATCAAGCGGCGCAAAGGACGCGACATCCGTCTGCTCCTGAGACGCATCGGTGCGACCCGGCGTGAACGGCACGGTGATGTCCTGACCGCCAGCCTTCGCTGCCTTTTCGACACCGGCCGCACCGGCCAGAACGATGAGGTCAGCCAGCGAAATCTTCTTGCCGCCGGTCTGGCCAGCATTGAAGTCGCGCTGAACGCCTTCGAGAACGCTGAGGACCTTGGCAAGCTGCTCAGGCTGATTGGCTTCCCAGTTCTTTTGTGGCTCCAGGCGGATACGGGCGCCGTTGGCACCGCCACGCTTGTCCGATCCACGGAAGGAGGATGCCGACGCCCAGGCGGTGGACACCAGTTCCTGTACGCTGAGACCTGTCGCCAGCACCTTCGCCTTGAGGTTGGCGATGTCGGCGTCATCGACCAGTGGGTGATCGACCGGTGGAACGACGTCCTGCCAGATCAGATCTTCGGCAGGTACTTCCGGTCCGAGATAACGAGCCTTCGGCCCCATGTCACGGTGTGTCAGCTTGAACCATGCCCGGGCGAACGCATCGGCGAACTGGTCCGGGTTTTCAAGGAAGCGACGCGAAATCTTCTCGTAGGCCGGGTCGAACCGAAGCGCCAGATCCGATGTCAGCATGGTTGGAAGATGCTTGGTCGTTGGGTCATAGGCATCTGGAATCGATGGCTCGGCGTTCTTGGCGACCCATTGCTTGGCGCCCGCAGGGCTTGTGGTCAGCTCCCATTCGAAAGCAAAAAGGTTCTCGAAGAAGAAGTTGCTCCACTGCGTCGGCGTCTGCGTCCACGTCACTTCCGGACCACCGGTCGTGGTGTCCTTGCCAATGCCCGTGCCGAACTTGTTGTGCCAGCCAAGACCCTGCGCTTCCAGCTCGCCGCCTTCGGGCTCTGCGCCGATGAGGGATGGATCGCCCGCGCCATGCGTCTTGCCGAAGGTGTGGCCGCCTGCAATCAGCGCCACCGTTTCTTCGTCGTCCATGGCCATGCGGGCAAATGTCGAGCGAATATCGCGGGCCGAAGCAATGGGATCAGGGTTGCCGTTGGGTCCCTCAGGGTTGACGTAGATCAGACCCATCTGCACGGCACCCAGCGGTTCGGCCAGTTCGCGCTCGCCACTGTAACGCTCATCGCCCAGCCATGTGCCTTCAGGACCCCAGAAAAGCTCTTCCGGCTCCCACACATCTGCGCGACCACCGGCAAAACCGAATGTTTTGAAGCCCATGGATTCCAGCGCGACGTTACCGGTCAGGATCATCAGATCGGCCCAGGAGATGCTGTTGCCGTATTTCTGCTTGATCGGCCACAACAGGCGGCGCGCCTTGTCGAGGTTGGCGTTGTCTGGCCAGCTGTTGAGCGGCGCAAAACGCTGCTGACCGGCACCGGCACCGCCACGGCCATCGGTAATGCGGTATGTGCCCGCGCTGTGCCAGGCCATGCGGATGAAGAGACCGCCATAGTGACCGAAGTCGGCTGGCCACCATTCCTGAGAATCGGTCATCAGGGCATGCAGATCAGCCTTCACAGCATCCAGATCAAGCGCCTTGAACGCTTCTGCGTAATCGAAGTCCTTGCCCATCGGATCAGAAAGCGACGAGCCGTGATGCAAGATTTGAATGTTGAGCTGGTTCGGCCACCAGTCACGGTTCGTGCGAACGGCTTTCGGAGTCTGGCCGTGTGCTACGGGACACTGACCCGCGCTGTCGGTTTTCTGATCCATGATAGTCTCCATGTCACTTTTGAGTGGACGTTAAAAAAACTGCTGCTGTCAAAATTACAGGATTTCAGTTGGCCTTGATCGCGGAAACCCACGACACGAAGTGAAATGTAACCTCGCCACAAGACCTTTTAACGACTGGTTCCCATAAATTTAAGTTGGATTTACTGATTGATGCGATAAGCTCAGCTTATGAAGAATCTGACATTGAAGCAGCTGCGTTACTTCGAGGCTTTGGCGCGCCATAAACGTTTCAGGCTCGCAGCGGACGCCTGCGCCATCTCCCAGCCAGCGCTGTCCATGCAGATCAAGGAACTGGAACAGGAGGTCGGACGCGACCTCTTTGAACGCGGTGCCAAGGAAGTGAAACTGACCGCATTCGGTGAGACATTCGCCCTTCGTGTGCGCGCAATCCTGCGCGATGTGAACGAATTGGGGGAACTGGCACGCGCGTCGAAAAACGCGTTCCTGTCGCGTCTCCGCATCGGCGTCATTCCGACCATCGCACCCTATCTGCTTCCCACCATCATCAATGATCTGAACAGAACGTTCGACGGCATCGAAATACAGATTCGGGAGACGCAGACAGCAAAATTGCTAGAAGAGTTGAAACAGGGCGATCTCGACCTGGCTATCGTGGCGTTGCCGATATCGGAACCTTCATTGACCGAATCGAAACTGTTCGATGAGGAGTTCGTGCTGGTCAGGCGACATCAGGATGGGGGAAAGCCCGTGCCGGAACGCACGGCACTTCCCAAAATGCGGTTGCTGCTGTTGGAAGAGGGCCACTGTTTTCGTGACCAGGCTCTTTCCTTTTGCAATGTCGGCTCGTCACAACCAAGAGAGGTCATGGAAGGCAGTTCGCTATCGACCTTGGTGCAGATGGTCAGCGCCGGTATCGGCGTGACGCTCATCCCGGAAATGGCGGTTCCAATGGAAACCCGCTCCGCCCACGTCTCGGTGTCGCATTTCGAGGCCCCCGCGCCTGTCAGAACCATTGGCATGATCTGGCGCAGCGCCACGCCCATCGGCAAACAACTGCATGAAATTTCCGAAGTCATTCGCGCTTCGACGATGGGTATGCGGAGCGTGAACCATGCTCTTCAATCAACGAATATAGCTGGAAGTCATTGATCCTAATGCACAAAATAACGTGACAATTTTGCGCTTGATTTAAAACACGAACGTTCGTATTTAAAAATTCAGTTTTAGGACCAAATTATTATGGCAAGAACACGTAAGATCAGCACGGATGACATTCTCGACGCCGCCGAGCGTGTTATCTTGCGTGCCGGCGCGACCGGAGTTTCCATCGATGCCGTGGCGCAGGAAGCAGGCGTCAGCAAATCCCGTGTTGTCTACGATCACAAATCCAAGTCTGCTTTGCTCGAAGCTTTGATCGAAAGACGTTTGGCGACGGAAGAAGACAACGTCCAGGCCGCCATCACCGGCAGCAGTCATCTGCCGCATCCGGAATTGTTCGGGCGCATTGCGGCGGCCGAAAAGGTGCCCGACGATACCGACAAAGCAGTTTGCCTTGCCATCAGTGCGGCCATGTCGAGCGAAGAGAAAATCCACGACCGCATGAGCGACTGGACCGGTAAGGATCTCGCCGCCATGGCAAAAGGCAAAAGACCGAAAGCAGCCTTGATCGCCTATTTCGCGCTGACAGGCTTTTGTTACACGGAATATTTCAATTTTCACCAATGGGAGCCGGAAGACAGACTGGCAATTCTCGACGGTATTCGCGCTATTTACTCAACCTTTCCCGACGAAACATGACGATCACCTGCGGGTGATATGATGAGGACTACACGATGCACAGCAGAACAACTCTGCCGCGACTGCTAACCCTGATGACTGCCGCCTTCGTGCTGGCCGCGCCGACCATCGCTCACGCGCAGGAAGGCGCGCAGATGCCACCACCTGCCGTTGGTGTGTTGGAACTGACGGCAAAGTCGGTGCCTGTGGTCAACGAGCTTCCGGGCCGTATAGCCGCCACCCGCGTGGCCGAGGTTCGCGCCCGGGTTTCCGGCATCTTGCTGGAACGCGTGTTCGAGCAGGGAACGCTGGTCAAGAAAGACGACGTTCTCTACCGCATCGATCCGCGTTTGTTCAAAGTTCGCGTCGCCAGCGCCGAGGCATCGTTGCAGCGTGCCCAGGCAACGCAGAGCAATGCGCGCCAGCAACTGGAACGCCAGAAAAACCTGCGCGAACGCAACGTATCGACCGGCATTGATTACGATACGGCAGCGGTCAACCTCGCTCAGGCGGATGCCGACGTTGCGCTTCAGCAGGCAGCACTCGATGAGGCCCGCATAAACCTCGATTATACCGAGGTTCGCGCGCCCATTACCGGCATCATCGGCGCTGCCCTTGTCACCGAAGGCGCCTTGGTCACCGCTGACGGAACACAAAACCTCGCCCTGATCCAGCAGATCGACCCCAGCTACGCCGACTTCACCCAGTCCGCGCAGGACATGATGGCGCTGAGACGCGCTGTCGACCAGGGGAAACTGGCAAGCCCGGCCCCCGGTCAGGCCAGCGTTCGGCTGGTTTTCGATGATGGCTCGGTCTACCCCGAAGCCGGTCGTCTGCTGTTTGCCAGCGCCAGCGTGGATTCCACCACCGGTCAGGTAACGTTGCGCGCAGAGTTTCCCAATGCCCGCCGCGATTTGCTGCCCGGCATGTATGTGCGGGTCAGGATCGAGCAGGCGGTACGTGCAAACGCCATCACCGTTCCGCAACGCTCGATCATTCGAAACGCAGATGGCAAGCCGCAGGTCTATGTCGTCAAGGGCGACACAGCGGAAGCGCGCCCGATCGAACTCGGTCAGGCGCTTGAAACCGAATGGGTGGTCGAAAAAGGTTTGACCGCTGGCGAGAAAATAGTGGTCGATGGTGCCCAGAAGGTCCAGCCCGGCGGCAAGATCAAGCCAGAACCATGGCAGCCGGAAAAAACAGCCGAGACACCGGCACAAGCACCCAAGCAGTAAGGTCCTTTCATGGCACAGCTCTTCATAAGACGGCCGATCCTCGCCTGGGTCTTTGCGCTGTTCATTTCCATTGCCGGCGTTATCGCCCTGCCCTTCCTGCCGATTGCGCAGTACCCCAAGGTCGCGCCGCCGCAGCTGACGATTTCGACCACCTATCCCGGCGCTTCGCCGCAGGATATCTATCAGGGCGTCACCCGGCTCATCGAAGACGAGTTGAACGGCGTCGAAGGGCTGATGTATTTCGAGTCCACCTCGGACACGTCTGGCCAGGTCTCCATCAATGCCACATTCGAAGCTGGCACCAACATCAACCAGGCTTCGGTCGATGTGCAGAACGCCATCCGCCGCGTCGAGGCACGTCTTCCCTCTGCCGTTGCCGCACAGGGTGTGACGGTGGAAGAAGCCTCCTCCGGCTTCCTCATGTTCATCACGCTGACGTCTACCGACGGCACCATGGATGAGGTGGCGTTGGGGGACTATCTCAACCGCAACGTCCTGGGTGAACTGCGCCGCATCGAAGGTGTCGGGCGCGCGCAACTCTTCTCGTCACAACGCGCCATGCGTGTCTGGATCGATGCCGACAAATTGGTAGGCCTCAACCTGACGGCAGGCGATATCAACAGCGCCATAACCGCCCAAAACGCGCAGGTCGCGGCTGGCCAGATCGGCGCTGCTCCCAATCCCGTCAGTCAGGACTTGACGGCCACCGTTCTCGTCAAGGGACAACTGACCGACCCCAAGGAGTTCGGCAACATCGTCTTGCGCGCCAATCCGGATGGCAGCAGCGTGCGGTTGAAGGACGTCGCCCGCATCGAACTCGGTGCCGAAACCTATAACTTCTCGAGCCGCCTGAACGGACAGGCCAGTGCCGCCGTCGGCATCCAGCTGTCCTCCACCGGCAATGCGGTGGCAACCTCGAAAGCCGTCTCGGCCAAGCTCGAGGAGCTTTCGCGCTTCTTCCCCACCGGTGTCGCCTATGCCGTTCCCTACGACACCAGCCCGTTCGTTTCGGCATCCATCGAAAAAGTGTTGCACACGCTGGTCGAGGCCATCGTCCTCGTCTTCATCGTGATGTTCGTCTTCCTGCAGAACTTCCGCTACACGGTCATTCCCACGCTGGTGGTGCCCGTGGCACTGCTGGGAACCTGCGCGGTCATGTACGCCACCGGGTTTTCCATCAATGTTCTGACCATGTTTGCCATGGTGCTCGCCATCGGTATTCTGGTGGATGACGCCATCGTCGTCGTTGAAAACGTCGAGCGCATCATGGCGGAAGAAGGCTTGTCGCCGAAGGCCGCGACACAAAAGGCGATGAAGCAGATCACCGGTGCCATTCTCGGCATCACGCTGGTTCTGGCCTGCGTGTTCATCCCCATGGCGTTCTTCCCGGGATCGACGGGCATCATCTACCGTCAGTTCAGCTTGACGATGGTCGTGTCCATCCTGTTCTCCGCCTTCCTCGCATTGTCCTTGACGCCGGCTCTGTGCGCCACGTTCCTCAAGCCCATCAAGCAGGGCCACCATGAGAAGCGCGGTCTTGGCGGCTGGTTCAACAGGAAGTTCGACGGTGTGACGAATGGCTATACGAAGGCGGCAACGGGCGGTGCCCGTCGCGCAGGCCGAATGATGGTCATCTACCTCGCACTGCTCGCCGGTCTCGGCTATCTCTTCATCAGCCTTCCCAGCGCCTTCGTGCCGGACGAGGACCAGGGCTTCCTGATCGTCGACATCCAGGGACCGCCGGAAGCCAGTGCGAACCGTACAGTCGCCTCCATCGAGCAGATCGAAAAGATCTTCAAGGACGAACCTTCGGTAAAGGATGTCGTTGCCATTCAGGGCTTCAGCTTCTCCGGTAATGGTGCCAACGCAGCGCTGGCCTTCATCACCCTGAAGGACTGGAGCGAGCGTGGAGCGGGTAATTCGGCGCAGGATATCGCCAACCGCGCCAATATGAAGCTGTTCGGCCTGAAGGACGCACAGACCTTTGCGCTGTCTCCACCGCCCATCGAAGGCTTCGGCACATCCGGCGGCTTCTCCTTCCGCTTGCAGGACCGTAATGGCATCGGCCAGGCCGCTCTGTCGGCTGCGGCTGGCGAGTTGATGCAGAAGGCAAGCAAAAGCCCTGTTCTGGCTGGCATGCGCATCGAAGGCCTGCCGGATGCCGCGCAGATCATGCTCGTGATCGACCGCGAAAAAGCCAACACCTTCGGCGTCACCTTCGCCGATATCAACAACACCATCACCGCCAACCTCGGATCGTCCTATATCAACGACTTTCCGAATGCCGGACGCATGCAGCGCGTCGTCGTTCAGGCGCAGGACCGAGACCGTCTGCAGGTCGAAGACCTGTTGAAACTGAACGTGCGCAATGCCAGCGGCGGCATGGTGCCTCTCAGTTCCTTTGCCATCGCGCAGTGGCAGAAGGGCTCTCCGCAGGTCGTCGGCTATAACGGATATCCGACCATCCGTATTTCCGGCGCGCCTGCACCGGGAAATTCGACGGGTGCGGCAATCACAGAGATGGAACGCATCGCCTCCGAGCTTCCCGCTGGCATCGGTTACGAGTGGACCGGACAGGCGCTGGAAGAGATCAAGTCGGGCTCGCAGGCACCGTTCCTGTTCAGCCTCAGCATTCTCTTCGTCTTCCTGCTGCTGGCAGGTCTTTATGAAAGCTGGTCCATCCCGCTTGCGGTAATGCTGGTCGTGCCGCTCGGTGTCATCGGCTCGGTGCTGGCGGTGCTTCTGCGCGATATGCCCAACGATATCTACTTCAAGGTGGGCTTGATCGCCATTATCGGTCTCTCGGCCAAGAACGCGATTCTGATCGTGGAATTTGCCAAGGACTATTACGCGGAAGGAAAGACGTTGCTGGAATCCGCGGTTCTGGCCGCCAAGGTCCGCTTCCGCCCGATCATCATGACGTCGCTGGCCTTCACGCTCGGCGTGGTGCCGCTGGCCATCGCCACCGGCCCAAGCGCGGCCAGCCAGAACGCCATCGGCACCGGCGTTCTCGGCGGCATGATCTCGGCCACGATCCTTGCGGTCTTCTTCGTCCCGGCGTTCTTCGTCTTCGTCCTGAAACTGATGCGGACGAAACGCCCGGAGGCGGAGACAGAGCCGCAAGCGCCGACGCCGGTCCAGCACTGATCGAAACGAAAACGCCGCAGACATCGTCTGCGGCGTTTTATTTATGTCCCAGAATGGGTGAATCAGGCTTAAAAATCAGCAGTTCTGGCCGCTGGCGTAACCATCGACGATGCAGACCGAACCGGGTATGGGCTGGGTGACGCTGCGACGAATGCTGTAGGATTTCTTGGCTGGATCGACGCGATTGATGGAGCCGGTGCTGATCATATCGAAATTGTCAGGCGTCTGGGCAAAACGCGCCGGTGGCGTCTTGCCTGCCAGCATCGGGGTGACGATCAGCGACAGGGCGATGGCCGCCATGCCGAACAGCAGGGCGACATTGACAACACCTATTCTGCGAGACTCTTTCGAATAGGATTGACGATCCTCGACTGTCTTCCAAAAATCCTCGTTCATGTCAGGCCTCGCTACGCGCCATTTACCAATTGTTCAGTCTTTGAACTTGCCAGAGTGTGATAAACGATTGGTTAATAACGCCTCGTTTTGAGACGTCCGTCGCGCATACAAGCCTTTATTCACGGGATTGTTTACAGCAGATCCTGAAGATACGGGATCAGCGGCTCATCGGCGGGCGGCATCGGGTAATCTCGCAATGCCTGCGGCTTGACCCATTTGATCGCCTGGCCCTCGGCACCGCGCGGAATACCTTCATAACGACGGCAGACATAAAGCGGCATCAAAAGATGAAATGTCTCATAGGTGTGGCTGGCAAAGGTCAGCGGTGCGAGGCAGGCGATCTTGGTCTTGATGCCAAGCTCTTCCTCCAGTTCTCGAACAAGCGTCTCTTCCGGCGTTTCGCCACTTTCGACCTTGCCGCCGGGAAACTCCCAAAGACCCGCCAGCGATTTGCCCTCCGGCCGCTGCGCCAGCAGAATTCTGCCATCACCATCGATCAGCGCGCAGGCCGCAACGAGAAGGATGTTTCGCACAGCGTCCGTCATCACGGCGCGTCCTTGCGCCAATAACGGTAGGTGTAGGCGGTCGTGAAACCGAACTTCTCATAAAGACAGATGGCCGGGCGGTTGGTAGAGACGACCTGAAGCCAGGCGGTTTTAGCACCACTGATCCGTGACCAGCGGAGCGCAGACGTCAGAATACCAGTCGCCGTTCCTGTTCGCCGAACAGACGGGTCGACATCCAGCGACAGGATGCCGGCGAGGTCGTTATCCTGCACGCAGATGACGGTCGCCAAGGGTTCGCCTTCGACCTCTTCCTTGATGAACAGCCCCAGCGTCGGCTTGATGGAGCTGACGATCTCGGCAATGGGAGACCGCAAGGCCGGGTCTTCGCCGCTGATCTTCAGGCTGGCTTCAACGAAGCGTCCGATATCATGGGTCGGAAGATGCGCCATGGTTTCCGGCAGCTCGGCATCGACAAGATCAACGGTCATGACATCCACGTCTTCGAAGACGCTCCAGCCATCCGAAAGCAAATTCTCGCGCAGCTGCGGCGGCATCAGTGTCGTCTCACGCACGATCAGCGGACGGCCGAAATCCTCGAAGCGTTTGCGTGCCTTTTCCAGACGGAGGCTGCAATTGCCATAGTCCGATGGATCGAGCGGTACGACACAATTGATGCGCTTGGACGGATGTGAACCCGTCAACCGGATCTGCCAGCTGCCGTCATAGATGACGGATGATGCTGGCCATGCCCGGAAGCTGACGGCTTCGAGACGCCGCACGAGCGGAAGATTGACGACAGTGGTCTGGAAATCATTTGGCCCCACCGGTCAGCTCCGATAATCGCCGTTGATTTCGACATATTCCTTGGTCAGATCGCATGTCCACACGGTTGCCGTGCCGTCGCCCAGACCGATATCGACCTTGACCGGAATGTCCTGTTTTTTCATGACGGCAGTGGCTTCAGCCTCGGAATAATCCGCATCACGCTCGCCATTGACGGCCACGCGCACATGGCCGAACCAGATTGCCAGACGGTCGCGGTCCGCCATTTCGCCGGACTTGCCAACGGCCATGACGACACGGCCCCAGTTGGCGTCTTCGCCTGCGACCGCAGTCTTGACCAGCGGCGAGTTGGCGATGGACAGAGCGATCGTCTTGGCCGCCGCATCGTTTTCGGCACCCGTGACGGTGATTTCCACCATCTTGCGCGCGCCTTCGCCATCGCGAACGACCTGCAACGCAAGGTCTTTCAACAGATCGTTCAATGCGTCGCGGAACGAGCCGAGCCTTGCATCATCCGCCGTCTCAATGCGTGTTTGTCCGTCGGCGCGCGCTGCACCCGTCGCAAACAGCATCAGCGTATCGGAGGTGGACGTGTCGCTATCGACAGTCACAGAATTGAATGTCGGACCAACGCCTGCCGCAAGCAAGGACTGCAGGGCGGCGGGCGCGATATCCGCATCTGTTACGACGAAGGACAGCATGGTCGCCATGTCAGGCGCAATCATGCCGGCACCCTTGGCGATGCCGTTGATCGTGACGGTGACGCCCCCGATTTCGGCGGTGCGTGTGGCAACCTTCGGATAGGTATCCGTGGTCATGATGGCCTTGGCAGCCTCCTGCCAGAAGTCACCCTTGGCGTCCGTATTCATCTGGCCGAGAACGCCTGCAAACTTGCTGGCATCCAGCGGTTCGCCGATGACGCCGGTGGAGGCGAGATACACTTCGTTTGCCGCGCAGCCCACCGCTTCGGCTGCGGATTTCCCCGTCAGCTCGGTCGCGGCTCGGCCCTTGACGCCCGTAAAGGCGTTGGCATTGCCGGAATTGACGACGACAGCGCGCGCGACGCCGTGAGCCAGATTGGCACGGCAGAAATCGACAGGGGCGGATGGGCATTTCGATTTCGTGAAAACACCCGCAACGCTGGCCGGCTCATCGAACACCATCAACAGAACGTCGGTGCGGTTTTTGTATTTGATACCGGCGGCGGCCGTTGCCATTCGCACACCGCGAAGGGCTGGCATGTCTGGGTAGGATGTGGGAGCGAGCGGAGAAACGGCAGCGGACATTGGCGGGGAACCTGCATTTTTCGGGACGACATGAAATGAAAACGGGGCGGCTCATCGCCGCCCCGTAAATTGCGGAGAATTACTGCTGGGCAGGTGCAGGTGGCTCAGCGGCCTGCTGCTTGCTAGCGTCTTCGTAAGCCTTGCGCATTGCCTCATCGGGAATGTCGATCTTCTGCTCGGCCTTGGCCTTTTCGATCAAAGCAACATACTTGTCGCGCATGACGAGCTGACGAACCTGTGCTTCGACCTGGTCATAGGCTGGTGGCGGCGCAACGCGCTTGTCTTCCAGCTTGATGACGTGGAAGCCGAACTGCGACTTCACAGGCTCCTTCGTGTAGGCACCCTTTTCAAGCTTGAAGGCAGCCTCTTCGAATTCAGGAACCATGCGGCCCTTGCCGAACCAGCCGAGATCGCCACCGTCATCCTTGTTGGAATCGGTGGACTTTTCCTTGGCCAGCGCTGCAAAGTCCTTGCCCGCGTCCAGCTGCTTGATCACATCCTTGGCTTCCGCTTCGGTCGCGACCAGAATGTGAGCAGCCTTGATTTCGTCTTCCTTTGGAAGTGCGGCTACTTCCTTCTCGTAGCGTGCCTTGACCTCTTCATTGGTCACGGCATCAACCACGTGCTTGCGGAAGTATGCGTTGTGCAGTTCGCGGTCGGTTATGAAAGCGAGACGCTTCTTGAAGTCTTCGGTCTTTTCCAGGCCCTCGGCAGTCGCGTCCTTCACAAGAAGCTTGACGTCGATGGCGCCGGAGAGAGCAGCGACCTTTTTCTGTTCGTCAGGAAGCTGTGCAAGCTGCGGATCGAGATTGCTCATGGCAAGATCGAGCTCGGACTGGCGGATTTCCAGATCGCCAACTTTCGCGACAACGGCATCTTCCTGCGCGAAAGCGGGAAACTGTAGACCAAGGGTGGCTACGATCACAGCAGCGGCAATTCTATTATAGCGCAACATATTAAACCTTTCGGAGACAATGCCGGCTCCAGACGTGGTTTTCCGGCTGAAAAAACTTCCAAACACCGGAATGTGGCCATTCTGTAACGGGCAGAACCGTTGACATCATTTGCCCCCCCTCTTATCTGTCGCGTAACCTCGCGTCCAGATACGTTTCAGGGTCAAGTCTGTCATTTGTGTTTTATTGCAATGCCAGACCGCTAAGCCCCGGAAAAAACGGAATTTCAGAAAGGGCCACTAAGATGGTCAGTCTCGGCGGAATCGCCCGCAAGTTGTTCGGCTCGGCAAACGATCGCCGCGTTCGCTCCTATCGTAGCAATATCAGCGCCATCAGCGCCCTCGAAGAAGAAATGAAGGCCCTCTCCGACGAGGCGTTGGCTGCGAAAACCGTGGAATTCCGCGCCCAGCTCGCCGAGGGCAAATCGCTCGACAGCCTTCTCGTTCCAGCCTTTGCCGTAGCGCGTGAAGCGTCCCGCCGCGTTCTGGGCATGCGTCCCTTCGACGTGCAGTTGACCGGCGCGATGATTCTTCATTCCGGCGACATCTCGGAAATGAAGACCGGTGAAGGTAAAACGCTGGTGGCCACGCTTGCCGTCTACCTCAATGCTCTTGAAGGCAAGGGCGTCCACGTCGTTACCGTCAACGATTACCTTGCCCAGCGCGACGCCGCCACCATGGCGCGCCTCTACAGCTTCCTCGGTCTGACGACCGGCGTCATTGTCCATGGTCTGGACGACGACCAGCGCCGCGAAGCTTACGCATGCGACATCACCTACGCGACGAATAACGAGCTTGGCTTCGATTATCTGCGCGACAACATGAAATACGACAAGCCGCAGATGGTGCAGCGTGGCCACCACTACGCGATCGTCGACGAAGTCGATTCGATTCTGGTCGATGAGGCGCGCACGCCGCTCATCATCTCAGGCCCCCTAGACGACCGTTCCGACCTCTACAACACCATCGACGCCTTCATTCCGATGCTGTCGCCGGAAGATTACGAGATCGATGAAAAGCAGCGTTCGGCCAACTTCTCCGAAGATGGCACCGAAAAGCTGGAAAACCTGCTGCGCGACGCAGGCCTTCTCAAGGGCGAATCGCTGTACGACATCGAAAACGTCGCCATCGTTCACCACATCAACAATGCGCTGAAGGCTCACAAGCTGTTCCAGCGCGACAAGGACTACATCGTCCGCAACGATGAAATCGTCATCATCGACGAGTTCACGGGCCGCATGATGCCGGGTCGCCGTTACTCCGAAGGTCAGCACCAGGCGCTGGAAGCCAAGGAAAAGGTTCAGATCCAGCCGGAAAACCAGACGCTGTCTTCCGTTACGTTCCAGAACTACTTCCGCATGTACAAGAAGCTTGCCGGCATGACCGGTACCGCCTCCACGGAAGCGGAAGAATTCAACAACATCTATGGTCTCGATGTCATCGAGGTTCCAACCAACCTGCCGATCCAGCGTATCGATGAAGACGACGAAGTCTACCGGACCGGCGAAGAGAAGTTCAAGGCGATCATCGAACAGATCAAGGCCGCACATGAGCGCGACCAGCCTGTTCTCGTCGGCACGACCTCGATCGAGAAATCCGAACTTCTGGCAACCATGCTGCGCCAGACCGGCTTTGAAAACTTCCAGGTTCTGAATGCCCGTTATCACGAGCAGGAAGCCTATATCGTGTCGCAGGCCGGTGTGCCGGGTGCCGTCACCATCGCCACCAACATGGCGGGTCGCGGTACCGACATTCAACTCGGCGGCAACGTCGACATGCGTCTCGAGCGTGAGCTTGAAGGCATCGAGCCCGGCCCGGAACGCGATTCCATGGAACGGAAGATCCGCGAAGAGATCAAGGTGCTGAAGGACAGGGCGCTGGCCGCCGGTGGTCTTTTCGTCATCGCGACCGAACGCCACGAAAGCCGCCGTATCGACAACCAGTTGCGTGGCCGTTCCGGCCGTCAGGGTGACCCCGGCCGCTCGAAGTTCTATCTGTCGCTTCAGGATGACCTGATGCGCATCTTCGGCTCCGACCGTATGGATTCGATGTTGCAGAAGCTGGGTCTCAAGGAAGGCGAAGCGATCGTCCATCCCTGGATCAACAAGGCCCTGGAACGCGCCCAGAAAAAGGTCGAAGCCCGCAACTTCGAAACCCGCAAGAACCTGCTGAAGTATGACGACGTCCTCAACGACCAGCGCAAGGTCATCTTCGACCAGCGTCTGGAACTGATGGAAGCCGAAAACATCAGTGAAACAGCCGCCGATATGCGCAACGAGGTCATCGAGGCTCTCGTTACCAAACACGTTCCTGAAAATGCCTATGCAGAACAGTGGGACATTGCGGGCCTGAAGGCTGGCGTCGAACGTTTGCTCAACCTTGATCTGCCTGTCGATGAATGGGCCAAGGAAGAGGGCATCGCCGAAGACGACATCATGCAGCGCGTGACCGAGGCCGCCGACAAGACCATGGCCGACAAGGCCGAGCGTTTCGGTCCTGAGGTAATGGTCTATGTCGAGCGTTCGGTCATTCTCCAGACCATCGACCATCTGTGGCGCGAACATATCGTCAACCTCGATCACCTGCGCTCCGTCGTCGGTTTCCGTGGCTATGCCCAGCGCGATCCTTTGCAGGAATACAAGGCGGAGGCGTTCGAGCTGTTCCAGGCGCTGCTGTCCAACCTGCGCGAAGAAGTCACGGCGCAGTTGATGCGCGTGGAACTGGTTCGCGATCCGCCACAGCCAGAGCTTCCCGAAATGAGCGCGCATCATCTCGATCCGGTCACGGGCGAGGACGAGTTCACGGATTATGGTCAGGACACATCGGTTGCTTTCGTTCCGCCGGAACAGCGTGATCCGACCAACCCTGCCACCTGGGGCAAGATCGGCCGTAACGAAGCCTGCCCATGTGGTTCCGGCAAGAAGTACAAGCATTGCCACGGTATTTTCGAACAGGCCTGATCCGGGCTTCGAAAACCGCATGAAAGAAACGGCCCGCGGCATTACTCCGCCGGGCCGTTTTGATTTTTGAGCATCGAAACGGCGACCAAAAATAGTCGGGTACGGCCATAGAACCTCAAACCGGAAACACCCTGACGCAAAAGCGCTGCCAATCAAAGCCGCCTGCGTTCTGCGGACAAACCATCTCACGGGAATGTGTGGAACGGTCGGACCTCACAGGGAAAGCAACCACTAAAATTCATTTGACGCTGCGCCTAACCTCTCGTAACCGTTGGCTTTCCGCCGCGATTGCTGAGACATAACGACATGAAGCCCTCGGAACTGGCCGCCTATCTGTTTCTCGCCATTGCGTGGGGTCTATCGTTCCTGTTGGTGTTGCATGCCGTTGCCGCATTCGGCTGGGTCGGCGCGGTTACGCTGCGCTGCTTCATCGCAAGCTTCACGCTTCTGATCCTCGCGCGCGTTTCGGGCCGGAAGCTGGATTTCAGTGCGGGCTGGCGCGCCTTCGCAGCCGTTGGTGCCACCACCGTCGCAGGCCAGCTCATCGGATTATCCTATGCCACACCTGTCATCGGCACCGCCATGGCCGCCATTCTGGTCGCCAGTATCCCGCTGTTTTCCATGCTGATTGGCCAGGTTTGGGGACTTGAAAAAATATCGCCGCAAAGCCTGCTCGGCATGGCTCTCGGCTTTAGTGGCATTGTGATTCTCGTCGGCTTTCCGGCCGTGCCTGTTACCACGGCCTTCGTCTTCGGTTGCATCGCCTGCATTCTCGGCTGCATCTGTGCAGCGTTCGGCAGCAATTATGCCAGCCGCCACCTCAAAGGTTCGGGATCGTGGGAGATCACCATCGGTTCGTTTCTGGCCGGTGGTATCATGACGCTGCCATTTCTGGCGGTAGTGCCGGTTCCCGGCACACCCAGCCTGACGGACTTCGCCTACCTGTTCGGCCTCGCTATCATCATGAGCGCGCTGACCTATGTGACCTATTTCCGACTGGTTTCACTGATCGGCGCAACCAAAACAATCAGTGTCGAGTTTGTGGTCACTGTCATAGCGGTTATCGTCGGCGCAGTCGTGCTGGGCGAGCCGCTTTCACAGATACAGTTCCTTGGCGCATCCATCATTATCGCTGGCTGCGCTTTGGTCCTTGGACTTTATCCGAAGCGCAGAGTGACACCCCTTTTACCGTGAGCCGCACCCCAACAATCGTCATTTAGAACTTACTTATATTTAGAGGTAGCAAGGCTCTCAACATTGTTAACGTTTCGATGTATGATTGAAATAATCTGGGTCTATCAACTGTAAACATGGTAGGGATCAGACCGCTCTACCGAAGTCGTGTCCCATAAAGAAACACGACATCCGGCGCATCAATGCCGCTGGAAGCATGAGAAAGACGGTTATAAGGCAGGCATGGCAAGCGATCCGAACGACCCAGATATGCGAGACGAGCGTTTCGCACTGCTGTTGGCAAAAACAGCCTCGGATCGGCCTGCGGCAGATAGCAGCCTGCGCGTGGGTCGCACCGGTCGTGAATTCTGTATCTATCCGGCACAGCTTGGTTACGACCTTCAGGAAGAGCTCGATTTCCTGTCGAACCGGGTGATGGAGCCCAACATCTTTTTCACCGGCAAGCTTCTGGCCCCCGCAATGCCGCGTGTGGAGGAACGCTCCGTGCGGTTTGCCCTGATGCGGGATGAGAACGGCGCACGCAGCCGCATGCGTTTTCTCATGCCGTTTACCGTGGAAAAGCCAGGCTTTTCCGTCGGCCCTTCCATTTTGCGCGCCTGGGCAAATCCATTTGGCCCGCTCGGCACGCCTCTTGTCGATGCCGAAGGCGCTGCCGAGACCATCGACAATCTGCTCGATGCGCTTTCCCAGCCTGAACTGCGACTACCGCAGGTGCTGGTCCTGCCGCAACTGCGGCTGGACGGCGCCTTCGTGCGCATGATCAAGGCTATCGCGCTCAGCCGAAATCTGCCTCTCGCAACGGCGGAGCCGCACCATCGCATGATGCTGGACAGCAAGGTCGATGCTAGCCTCTATCTGCGAAACACGCTGCCATCAGCACATTTGCAGGAATTGAAAAAACACTGGCAGAGCTTGGAAACAATCGGCGCACTAACCTACGATGTCGCAAGACAACCGCAGGATATCAGACTGCGCACCGAAGAGTTTCTGGCGCTGGAGGCCAGCGGTTCCAAAGGTCGCAAGCGCTCGGCGCTCGTCAGTGACAGATACCGTGCAGCCTTTGCCCGTGAAGCCATCACCAATCTGGCAGAAATCGATGCGGTGCGTATTCACACCCTCAATCTCGATGGTGCAGCGATTGCCTCCGCCGTGGTGTTCATTACCATGGGCGAAGCCTATGTCTGGAAACTGGTCGCTAGCGAGGCGCACACACGTCATCTCGTTGATCGGCTGCTGATGCAGCGTTTGACGGAATGGCATCTGGATGACGCCAACATCCTGCGCACGGACGGCCACGGTGCGGAAGAAGACCGCGATCTCGATGGCTTCTGGAGCGAAACGTCCGAGATGGGCACGCTCGTCATCGGGCTTTCGCAAAACAGCGACCGTGATGTGCGCCAAGTTGCAGGTCAGGTCCACATGTACCGCAATACCCGGAATCTTGCGAAAGTCCTGCGTGAGCGGATCATGTCCCTTGGTCGCAAGAGCAGCTGATGGCCATAAAAAAGGGGTGCGAACACCCCTTTTTCGTTTGTAGCGAGATCAGCGCGATGCTGTCTTGATCATTCGGCACAGTTGCGTCAAAGCCGCATCATATCCGCCGCCCAGAATATCGACGCAGCGTTTCGCCAGTCGCATCCGATCGGACCGTGACATATCGTTGTAGGAGTTGATCGCTTCGCGCACGGCACCCGAGGGAAGCGTTCCCGGATTGACGGAACCGCCGGGATTACCCGGTCTGCCGGTACCGACGCCAACGCCGACGCCCACACCAACGCCTGATCCGGCTGAAGCGCCGACATTGGCATTGGCGTTCAGGCCGCCTCGTCCGCCTACGGATGCATTGACATCCGCATTGACGCCATTTCGTCCGCCGACATTGGCACTGGTATTGGCATTGATGCCGTTGCTTCCGCCGACCGACGCGCTGACATCGGCACCCAGGCCACCGCCGCTTCGCCCGCCAATATCGGCCCCGGCATTGATGCCACCACTACCGCCCACCGAGGCGCTGGCGCTGACACCGCCACCGCCGTTACCGCCGACGCTGGCGCTTACGCCGCCTACACTGACATCCAGTGCCTGTGCTTGAAACGGCAGGACCAGACAGGCGGTGAAGAACAAAGAAGATGTTACTTTTCTCATGGCACTCTCCTCCTCTGTGTGGGTTGGATTGGACTTTGTCTCTCGTGCTAACCCACTGGAAGAAATAGTATATAAGATTTTCCTTTAATTAAAAAGACTGATATTTAGAAATAACTAATATTTCTTATAGCCATCCCGCCGCTTGCCCCGATAAGAGACGTCAGCGCTCACGCTATCTGGGGTAAGCAGGTAAAGAATTCCCCTTATCTTCAATGGCTTGCAACAATGATCCGTCGGGTGGCAACGGGCGCGTAGAACTTTGCTGTCCAGCCTTTGAATTCTCATGGACACTGGGCTTTACGAAGCTTTACACTGCACCTTGCGGCATTTCGATAGCCGCTTCTTTCCGGAGTCCTCCATGTCCCTCACCACGTTTTCCCGACGTTCCCTCATCAAGACAGCGGCCCTTCTGGCAGCATCCACGACGCTTGTGCGGACTGACTTCGCATGGGCCGCAGGCGCTGGTGGGCGGCTTGTGGCGGCGGCGGATTCGGAACCGAAGAACCTCAATCCCGCAATCGTCGCATCCAACGGCGTCTTCTTCATATCCAGCAAGATCATCGAGCCGCTGGCCGAAGCCTCCTTCAAGGGCAAGGATGGGCTTGAGCCGCGCCTCGCCACCAGTTGGCAAGGATCTGAGGATGGCCTCAGCGCCACCTTCAAGCTGCGCGAAGGCGTGACCTGGCATGATGGCAAGCCGTTCACATCCGCAGACGTCGCCTTCTCGGCGCTGTCAGTGTGGAAGCCTCTCCAGAACCTTGGTCGTCTCGTCTTCGCCAATCTCGAAACGGTCGATACGCCTGACGATCACACCGCGGTTCTGCGTTTTTCCAAACCGACGCCGTTTCAGCTGATCCGTAATGCACTTCCTGTCGTTACAAGCGTCATTCCAAAGCATCTCTATGAAGGTACGGATATCGCCACCAACCCTGCCAACACCAAACCCGTCGGCACCGGACCCTTCGTGTTTGCGGAATATAAGCCGGGCGAATATTACCGCCTGACGCGCTACGACAAATATTGGGCCAAGGACGCGCCGAAGCTGGATGAAATCATCTACCGCGTGTTGCCAGATCGCGCAGGCGCTGCCTCCGCACTCGAAGCGGAGGAAATTCAGCTCGCTGCCTTCTCTGCCGTTCCGCTGTCGGATCTCGCCCGCATTGCCAAGGAGCCGGGCCTCAAGGTCATTGCCGATGGCTATGAGGCATTGACCTATCAACTCGTCGTGGAAATCAACCATCGCCGCAAGGAACTGTCTGACCTCAAGGTGCGTCAGGCCATCGCCCACGCCATCGACAAGAAGCTGGTTGTCGATACCGTCTTCCTCAGTTACGCCAGCATCTCCACCGGTCCGGTTCCCAAAAACGCACCGCAGTTCTTCACATCCGATGTCGAGACATACCCGTTCGATGTGGACAAGGCCAATTCGCTTTTGGACGAGGCCGGTTACAAGCCCGATGCAGACGGGACACGCTTTTCGCTGAAGCTTTTGCCCGCACCCTATTTCAACGAGACCAAGCAATTCGGAGCCTATCTGCGCCAAGCGCTGGCGGACATCGGCATCAAGGCCGAGATCGTCAACAACGATTCCGCTGCACATCTGAAAGCGGTCTATACCGACCACGCCTTCGATCTCGCGGTCGCACCACCTGTATTCCGCGGCGACCCTGCCATTTCCACCACCATTCTCGTCAGGTCAGGTACGCCCGCAGGCGTCGCCTTCTCCAACCAGGGCGGCTACGAGAACAAGGAACTGGATGCGCTGATCGACAAGGCCGCCGAAACCATCGATGAAAAGGCCCGCACGGAGCTATACAAACAGTTCCAGAAGAAGGTGACGGAAGATCTTCCACTGATCAACGTCGCCGAATGGGGCTTCATCACGGTGGCGCGCGATACCGTCGAAAACGTGGCATCCAATCCGCGCTGGGCTGTCTCCAACTGGGCAGATACCGCCGTTCAGGGGTAAGCATTGAAACGGGCAGCACGCATTTTACGCCGCAGATTGTTCAGCGCCATCCCGGTGTTGCTGATCGTGCTTCTGCTGACGTTCATGCTGCTCGAAAACGCCTCTGGCGACGCCGTCGATGCCTATCTGGTCTCCATCGGCGGCGGCGATGCGGCGCTTCGGGAAACGTTGCGCGGGCAATATGGATTGGACCAGTCCATGCTCGCCCGGTTGTGGCTCTATGTGTCCTCCATAGCCCGGCTGGATCTGGGATGGTCCGTCACATTCGACAGGCCGGTCCTGTCGCTCATTGTGGAGCGGCTGCCCAACACGCTGTTGTTGATGGGCAGCGCCACCGCCCTCTCCTTTGCGCTCGGCTCTACGCTGGGTATCGTCGCGGGTGCCAAGCCCGGAAGCTTGCAGGATCGGGCGCTGTCGACGGCATCACTGGCGCTCTATGCCATGCCTGGTTTCTGGCTCGGTCTGGTGCTGGTCATCGCTTTCTCCGTCAAACTGCGCTGGCTGCCGACGTCCGGCATCGAAACCATCGCATCTGGCAGGCAGGGGGCCGCGCGCGCTTTGGATATCGCCCGCCATCTCGTGCTTCCCGTCGCCAGTCTCGGGCTGATTTATCTGGCGCTGTTTCTGCGCGTCATGCGCAGCGCCATGGCCGATATATGGCGCATGGATTTCGTCACCTTCGCGCAATCCAAAGGCCTGTCACACGCCCGCATCGTCTTGCGCCACGTTGCCCGCAATGCGGCTCTCTCTGTCGTGACCGTTCTCGGTCTACAGTCGGCAGCCATGTTGGGCGGCAGTGTCGTCATCGAAAGCGTCTTTGCCGTACCTGGTTTCGGCAGGCTGGCGCAGGAGGCGGTGAGCGGGCGCGACACGCCGCTTTTGATGGGCATCATTCTGACCAGCGCCGTTTTCGTCATCATCGTCAATCTCACCGTCGATCTGCTTTACGCCCTGCTTGATCCGCGCATCGGCGCGCAGGAGGCAAGCTGATGTCCGTTCTGAGGCAAATCCCCCGCAGCCCGGAAGGCCTCATCGGCCTTTTCGTTCTCATCATCGTCGGCGCAGCCGCTATTGCCGCACCGTTCCTCTTTCCCAAAGACCCGCTGTCGATTGTCGGCGCCCCGCTTATTGCTCCGTTCACCACTCCGGCGCTGCCCCTCGGCACGGATATCCTTGGCCGCGATGTGCTGGCCGGTCTTTTCCACGGCGCGCGGGTCTCGCTTGCCGTCGGCATCAGTGCGGCAGCGGCAGCCCTTGTTATTGGCACGGTCATGGGAACGCTTGCCGGTTTTGCAGGCGGCCTGATCGACGAAGCCCTGATGCGGGTCACCGATGCCTTTCAGATCGTGCCGCGCTTTCTGCTCGCTCTCGCCTTCGTCAGCACCATCGGTGCATCGATCCCCGTCGTCATTCTCGCCATCGCGCTCGGTGCGTGGGCTGATCCGGTACGACTGACGCGGGCGCAGGTTCTATCCATCCGTGAACGTGATTACGTCGCATCCGCCCGTGCCATCGGCATGCATCCAATGGAAATCGCCTTTCGCCAGATCCTGCCAAATGCGCTGGCTCCCGTCATTGCGCTCGCCGCCATCATCGTCGCAGGCGCCATTCTAACCGAAGCCGCCCTGTCGTTTCTTGGCCTTGGAGACCCCAATGTGGTCACGTGGGGCTCGATGATATCGGAGGGCCGCAATGTGCTGCGCTCCTCGCCTTTCCTTTCGATCATCCCCGGCATCGGCTTGCTGGTAACGGTCCTTGGCGTCTATCTTCTCGGCGAAGGCATCAACAAGGCATTGGCGGCGGAGGGGAAACGTCCATGACCCAGCCGCCGCTCTGCCGCATCGAAAACCTTTCCGTCACCTACGCCGGTGCAACCCAACCCGCGCTCGACAATGTGTCCCTGACGCTCGCGCGCCGTCGCCGCCTCGCCATCATCGGCGAAAGCGGGTCCGGCAAAAGCACCCTTGCGCGGCGGCTGGCCGGCCTCTTGCCAGCCAATGCGACATCCTCCGGCACCGTCCTGTGGAACGCTGATCCGAAGCTCGAGACCGATGCCGCCTTCCCGCGCGCCGGGCGTGATATCGGCTATGTCTTCCAGGACCCCGGTGCCAGCCTCAATCCCGTTCTGACCCTCGGGGAACAGGTCGCGGAGGGTGCTGTGCGCCACCTCGGACTTTCGTGGAAAGAAGCGCTTGCCCATGCCTGCAATCTCATGGAGCAGGTCCAGTTGCCGCACCCTTCCGCGCTGCTGAAAGCCTATCCACACCAGCTTTCCGGCGGTCAACGCCAACGTGTCGCCATCGCCTGCGCCATCTCTGCGCGCCCCAACTTCCTCATTGCCGATGAAGCGACAAGCGCACTCGACACCATTACGCAGGCTGCCATAACCCGGCTTCTCGACAGACTGGTCAGCGAAAATAACATGACGCTTGTTTTCATCACCCACGACATCGCGCTGGCTTCCTCGCTGGCCGACGATATTGCAGTTCTGAAATCCGGCAAGCTGGTCGAAGCGGGCAAGGCCGCTGACGTCCTTTCCAACCCCGCACACGCCTATACGAAACGCCTCATCGCCGCCCATCTCGATCTTTCCACACCGCGTTTGATCGAGAGCGTACTGTGATGACGCAGCTTCTGGCCGTTGAGGGATTGTCCAAGACCTATACCACGCAAGGCCGTGTCACTCGCGCCGTGCGCAATGTCTCGTTCTCCCTCGCCCAAGGCGAAACTTTGGGGCTGGCAGGGCCGTCCGGCTGCGGCAAGTCCTCGCTTGCCCGCCTCGTCATGCGGCTGATGGAACCGGATGCAGGCGACATTCACTTTCAGGGCCAGAACTGGCTGGCCCTCTCTGGCCGGACGCTTCGCCACGCAAGACGGCACATGCAGATGGTGTTTCAGGATACCCATGCCGCCTTCAATCCGCGCTCCACAGTCGCAACCGTGATCGATGAGCCGCTGCGTATCCACCACATCATCCCAACCGGGGATCGACCTGCCGAGATTGCAAGATTGCTGGAGCGCGTCGGTCTGCCGGGCGATTTTGCCAGCCGACCCGTGCTGGAACTTTCCGGCGGTCAGCGCCAGCGGGTCGCAATCGCCCGTGCGCTGAGCACCCGGCCCGCGCTTCTGGTCATGGATGAAGCCGTGTCGGCGCTCGATGTTTCCGTGCGCGCGCAGGTTCTGGAGCTGCTCGTTTCCATTCAAAAGCAAACCGGCCTTGCCTGCCTGTTCGTGTCCCACGATATTGCCGTCATCCGCGCCGTTTGCCACCGGGTCGCCATCATGGAGGCGGGCAGCATGGTTGAATATGGCGAAACACAACGCACTCTGTCCGCCCCGCAATCCGAGACCGCGCAGTGCCTGATCGCGGCGACGCAGACCTTGCGCAACCACAGGGAACCCGACCATGTCCAACCGTGACTGGAGCCATCTGCTCGATATCCCACCCTTTCCGGCAGAAAATTATGCCGTTCTGGCAGACCGGCTGGGCGCACTCATGGCCACAAAAAACGATGTGCTGCTGATCCAGGCGGAAGCGGTTCTGGCGTTGGAAGCCGTGGCCACCAGCCTTGCGCATCCCGGACTGAAAGCGCTCAACATCGTCACCAGCCCCTATGGAACGTGGTTTGGACACTGGTTGGCAGCAGGTAGCGCGGATGTCGTCAACCTCACCGCTCCCCCTGCGCTACCCATAACGGTGGAGGCGGTCAAAGCAGAGCTCGACCGCCACACGGATATCGACATCCTGTCGCTCGTCCATGCGGAATCGGCAAGTGGCATTCTCAACCCGCTGGAAGAGATCGCAGCCCTTGCCAGAGAACGGGGCATCCTCACCATTGTCGATGCGGTCGCCTCCGTCGGCGGCCATGCGCTTGATGTGGACCGCCTTGGCATCGATATTGCCGTCATCGGACCGCAAAAGGCCTTGGCCGGTACGGCGGGGCTCTCGGCCATATCGGTCAGCTCAGCCGCCTGGACGCTGTTGCAGCACGACAAGGCACCGCGCATCTCGATGCTCTCCTTGCTGGACCAGAAAGAGCAGTGGCTTGATCTCGGACGCCACGCCCTGCCCGGCACACCGGCGCCGCTTGAATTCTTCGCGCTGCAGGCAGCACTCGACCGGCTCGAGGCCGAAGGCATTGTAGAAGTACAGAAGCGGCATGAACTGGCGCAACATGCCACGCGGGCCGGACTGCTGGCGCTTGGCGCGCAGCTCTGGGTACCGGACCCAGTCGCATCGGCACTCATCACCGCCGCCGTACTGCCTGAAGACATCGACCGCCGGACGTTTCTGTCACGCCGCAATATTGCCGGTGCAGATATAACCGCAGGCGTCGGCCCCGACACCGAACGTCTCGTTCGGCTCAACCATACAGGCCGACGGGCAAGCGAAGAGGCAGTGCTGGCAAACCTCACCGCGTTTTCGCAGGCACTGGAGGTCCAGGGGCATCAAAACGATCTCCAAGCAGCGCTGAAATCTGCCGCAGACACCTACCGCCGCTCAGTCAACAATTTATGATCGCGGAAAAAAGAACTGCAAATTAGCCGAACCTGGAAATGAATCTCTCAAACTCATCCACAAGGCTATCAGACTAATTCCCTGCGCAATCTTGACGAAATCGTGGCAACGCGCGAATATTTACATCTCGTTAAATATTGTGACAAAGAGGGACAAAATGGTAGCTGGTTTCAATATGCTCTCCTTCGACCTGTTCGGTCTCGGTCGCAAGGCGCAGGAAGACAAACTGAAACGCGAAAGCGGCTCCAACTCGGAGCCCAGAACCAAAGATGATTCCGAGCAGCACGACCGGGATCAGGAACATGAACTGTTCTTCTGGTCGCTGTATCCGGTGATTTAGGTCGTTTCATCAGATCGTTGAGGTTGAGGACGCGGCTGCCCCCTCTGTCCTGCCGG
>UCJU01000034.1 GCA_900472925.1 Hyphomicrobiales bacterium | reverse complement strand
AGACCAGGATAGCGTGTGTGAAACTTCGCTAGCCTGGAGGGCAGCCAATAGGCGCCAACAGTCTGGCTCGCCATAACCGACAATTCCCCGCGCAAAAGTCCCGCCAGGTCGCTTAGTGCAGACTCGGCGGCTTTCGCTTCGGCCAAGACCTGAAGTGCATGTTCGAGAAAGATCGTTCCGGTTTGGTTTAGGACGATAGAACGTCCGATCCGGTCGAACAAAGCCACGCCGTGGCGCTCCTCAAGCGCGATGACCGCAGCACTGACGGCCGACTGCGTCATGTTCATCGCTTTGGCAGCCTTGGTGATATGCTGTTGGCGGGCGACTTCGGCGAAGATGCGCAACTGGTCGAGGGTCATGAGGATAGCAGCCTTGAATTTGCTCCGAGTTATAATCGATTTTTCCGAATGTTCGTAGCAAAATTATGCGATGGAACTGATGCTGGATCCCGCTAGTTTCCTTCCAACCAGACACGGAGGAAATACCATGCTGAAATCCATCATCACCGGCGCGGCGATGCTTTTCGCCACGACAGCACCAACGCTTGCCGCCGATATCCACGTCTATGGTCCCGGTGGACCATTCCCTGCCATGAAGGAGGCGGCAGCCGCCTTCGAGAAAAGCTCCGGCAACAAGGTGATCGTCACCGCCGGCCCGACGCCGCAATGGATCAGCAACGCTAAAGACAACTCTGACCTGATCTTCAGCGGCTCCGAGACGATGATGTCGGATTTCGTGAAGGCGATGGACGGCCAGATCAAGGACGCTGATGTCGTGCCGCTCTACCTGCGCCCATCCGCGATCCTGGTGCGTCCGGGGAACCCGGAGAAGATCACCGGCCTCGCTGATCTCTTCAAACCCGGCCATAAGGTGCTTGTCGTCAATGGTGCCGGGCAGAACGGTCTTTGGGAAGACATGGCCGGCCGGACCGGTGACATCGAGAAGGTGAAGGCCCTTCGCGCCAACATCAGGACCTTTGCCGCCAACAGTGCCGAAGCCAAGAAGGCCTGGACCGAGGACAAGTCCTTCGATGCCTGGATCATCTGGAATATCTGGCAGGTCGCCAACCCAGAACTCGCAGACGTCGTAGAGGTCGAACCGGACTATCGCATCTACCGAGACACCGGGATCGTGCTGACCGAGCGCGGAGGCAAGAATGCCGACGCCAAGGCGTTTTCGCAATTCCTTCAGGGCACCGAGGCCAAGGCGATCTTTGCCAAGGCCGGCTGGACCACGCCCTCGAAATAACCCTATCCCGTCTCCGGAAAGATAATGACAATGCAATCCACTCCCAAAAAGATCGCCGTGACCGGTGCTGCCGGCCAGATCTGCTATTCCCTGCTGTTTCGATTGGCGAATGGCGACCTTTATGGCAAGTCGCAGCCGATCGAACTGCGGCTGCTCGATTTGCCTCAAGCCCAGGACGCCGTACGCGGCGTCGTCATGGAACTGGAAGACTGCGCCTTTCCGCTGCTGCACAACATCGTCACGACCGACGATCCTCGGCAAGCGTTTGACGGTGTCGACGCAGCGTTTTTGGTCGGGTCCCGGCCGCGGTCAAAGGGAATGGAACGGCGAGACCTGCTTGCAGCGAATGCAGAGATCTTTAAGGTGCAGGGGAGGGCGATCAACGAGGTCGCCGGACGACAAGCTAGAATTCTGGTCGTTGGCAATCCGGCCAACACCAACGCTTCCATCCTGATCGCCAATGCGCCAGACTTTAACCCAAGGCAGGTCAGCTCGATGATCCGGCTTGATCACAACAGGGCGTTGACCCAACTGGCGCGCAAGGCCGGCTGTGGCGTCGGCGACATCGACAGGCTCGTGGTCTGGGGCAATCACTCGCCGACCATGTTTGCCGACTGGACCTACGCAACGGCTGCCGGCAGGCCCTTATCCGAGACCATCGGCGACGACCATTGGTACAAGGAGGTGCTGATCCCTGAGGTCGCAAGGCGGGGCACTACGATCATAGAGGCGCGGGGCGCGTCCTCTGCAGCATCTGCCGCCAATGCAGCGATCGATCAGATGCGTGATTGGATGTGTGGTACAGATGGGCGCTGGACATCGATGGCTGTTATATCGCAGGGGCAGTATGGCATACCGGAAGGGCTGGTGTGTGGCGTACCTGTGATGTGCAAGGACGGTGACTATAGCGTCGTTGAAGGTCTCGATCTGGACGGGTTTCAGAAAAGTATGCTGGACAAAACGATAGAAGAGCTTGTCGGCGAGCGCGACGCTTTATCCTGATATCGCGGGATGCGGAGGCTGGCACAAAAGATGTGCGGAGATTGCACGCCTATTCTCCGCCTAATTTTGGAGAATAGGCGCCAGCCTCAGAAGAGGCGAATGCCACCACGACGATCAGCGAGCTGCAGTTTGACGGGCCGGTTCGATTTTATCTTTCATAATCCGCTTTGACCGCCGAATGGGAAGGACGAAGCCCTCATCCAGATAGGCGTCGTCGGGAATGAAGCGCTCGAACAAGCGTATCCGGCTGGAAACCGAGTCGGTAGAACTGCGATCAAATCTCGTCGCCAAGGCCATTTCGGCGGATTGTTCGTCGCAAGGATATTCGCCACTGTACCGATAGAACGATTGATTATCTGTTCAAAGTATTGCGCTTCAATTGTCACCGGCACCTTGGACGCCCGCCGCAGGTCATAAGCGCAAGAGGTGCAGACATGCTGGCCGACAAGCCGTGGCTGAGCGAAGGCAGTAATTCCGCGGTGGCACGTGGGCAACGGTCGCGTAATCCGCACCCGTGGATAAACCAGGAGATTCTAGTCGCGTGTCGCCATCGCCTCCGAAAATATGGGGCTGATCAGAACCGAGGCACGCAGGACAGAATTGCAGCCACGTCGAAGCAGCACGACGGGCTTTGATGACCATTGGTAGCGGCATGTGTCTGTAATCACATGGCTGCAAGGCCATTGACGACAATCGGTCTCTCGCAAATCCAATGAGGCGTGGCCGTAAACAGCCATATTTTCCTGGCGGCGAATCTCACATTAAGCGCCAAAGAGAAGCCAGAGTCTCAAATTAAATGCCAAGTCTCAAATTAAGTGCCGGGCTATCTTACTGAAACTGTTAGGACTGGAATCTCACGATTAAATGCAAAACGACACCTTCAACATCGTGCATTCCTCCCCCTTGAAGTTTTTTGACGGTCTTAAGCCCTGTAGGCGACGAGCACGGCTCCTCCCGCGATCATCACGACACCGAGCCAGTTCGGCAGGGTCAGACGTTCACCGAGGAACAGCACAGCGAAAATGGACACGAACACCACGGACAGCTTGTCGATCGGCGCGACGCGGGCGGCGTCACCAAGCTTCAGCGCCCGGAAGTAGCAAATCCAGGATGCGCCCGTGGCAAAACCGGAAAGTACAAGAAATAGCCAGCTTCTGGTCGAGACCGTCGACGGCTCCTGCCAATTTCCGGTGATATAGACCATCGCGCCAGCGGCCAGCAGGATGACGATGGTGCGAATGAAGGTGGCGAAGTCGGAATTGACGTTTTCGACGCCGATCTTGGCGAAGATCGCCGTCAGGGCTGCAAAGCCGGCCGAAAGGAGGGCCCAGAACGGCCAGCTTGTAAGGAAGATTTTCATGCGGCTTGTCCATGTCCGGCCATCCGGATCAGCATGAGGCCGACAAAAAGTCCCGCCATCGACAGGACCAGCGAAAGAGCGACATATCCGGCAGCAACATCCCATTGCCCGCGTTCCCACAGGGTAACGGCATCTAGCGAGAAAGTCGAAAAGGTGGTGAATCCGCCAAGTAGCCCGGTTGTCAGAAACAGGCGCAACTCCTGCGGCAGGCCAGAGCGAAACACGAAAAATTCCGTGAGCAGGCCCATGACGACGGAGCCGACAACATTGACGGTGAGTGTGCCGTAGGGAAAGCCGAAGCCGAACAGGCGCGCCGCTCCCATGTTGACGGCGTGCCGGAAAACACCACCGATACCTGCGCCAAGGAAAACGATCAGATAAACCAAGATCGCGCCTCCTTCAGGATGTCGTGACCTTGAGCGCTTCTGCCGCCTCAACGTCGTGATGGACGACATCCCACTGTTCCAGGTGCTTGTAGACGATCACCTTGTGTTTCAGCAGCGCGCCATGGGTCCGGCAGAATTCCTCAAGCTGGTCGCGTGATGCAATCATCTCGACGCACATAGTCAGATCCGGATTGGGGATCTCGAAGCCCTCGTCCTGAAGCTTACCGCTGTTCGAATAGCCAAAATGCGTATGGTGCGCGACGGCATTCATGATGCCGGCCGACTTCGCCTGCAGGACCAATTCCCGGTAAAGAGGCTTCGATCCGAACCAACCGCCCTTGCCGGGCGCCTTCTCACGCGGCTTCATGTAGATACGGACCATGCCGATTTCGGTAGAATGCAGCTTGTGTTGCGTCACGACGGCGGGCCTTTCATTGAGTGTTGCGGTGGTAGCAAGTGACCGTAGACGGACCTTTCCGACGAGATCGCCGAGGCTCTGAGTCTGCATGTCACGCATGTGGCGAACCGAGATGTCGGGAGGAATATCGTTGGCGGCAGCCGTTTTCGGAACGCCGACGCGCTGCGACAGGTAGATGCTGGAATGGCCACTGCACAGATAGGCAACGAAGCAGGCGACAGCGAGGTAGACCGAATAGGTGGCGCCGAAGAGCTCAATCCCCATGATCATGCAAGCCAGCGGCGTATTAGTGGCGCCGGCGAAGACGGCCACGAAGCCAAGCGCCGCAAAAAGATCGACCGGTGCGCCGAGAACACCGGCCAGCGCACTGCCGAGACCTGCGCCGATGAAGAACAGCGGTGTGACCTCGCCGCCCTTGAAACCGGCGCTTAATGTGACGATCGTGAACAGCGCCTTCCAGGCCCAGCTCCAGTAATCCACGTGATCGGGAAGGAAAAAGCCAAGGATCGTCGCATCGTCGGGATTGGGCGACCAGACACCCAGACCGAGATATTCCCGCGTACCGAGCATGTAGACAAGGCCCAGCAATATCGCGCTGGCGAGCACCGGACGCAGCGGCGCATAGGGCAAGATCGCCTTGTAAGCTGATGATGCCAAATGGGAAAGCTCGGCGAAGAAATGCGCGGCCAGACCAAAAGCCACGCCGGCAATGACCACCTTGAGCAGTAGGACCGCATCGAGGTGGAAGCCGACAGCTTCGCCAACGCCGCCGAGATAGGCGATGGCATAATGGGTGTGGCCGATCCCCCAGGCATGACAGGTCCAGTCGGCAACAATGGCGGCAAGCAAGGCGGGCAACAAAGCCTCGTACTGCATGCGTCCGATGGTCAGCACCTCCAGCGCAAAGATCGCGCCGGCGATCGGCGTGCCGAAGACAGCGCCGAAGCCTGCGGCAATCCCTGCCATCAAGAGGATACGCACGTCGCCGGGCGCCAGTTTGAAGACTTTGCCAAAGGCGCTGGCAAGGCTGCCGCCGAGCTGGACTGCCGTGCCCTCGCGACCGGCCGAGCCGCCGACCAAATGGGTGAGCACCGTGGTCACAAGGATGAAGGGCGCCATGCGCAGCGGCACACCACCGCCCGGCTCGTGGATCTGGTCTACAATCAGGTTGTTGCCGGCTTCAGCCGACTTGCCGAATTTCTGGTAGGCCCAGACCATCGCAAAGCCTGCGACCGGCATGCCGTAGATCAGCCAGGGAAATTCGAAGCGAAGCTCGGTTGCCCTGTCGAGGCTCCACAGAAACACGGCAACGAGCGACCCGACGGCAACAGCCATCGGGACGACGATCAGGATCCATTTCGCGAGGCCGCGAACCTGGGCGATACGAAGACCGAAAAATGCAGAAAACGCCATCAGATGGACGCTCCCGCAAGGTCACATTTCGTCTTGGAGGACAGGTACAGAATTCTAGGCACGACTCTACTCCTTCGCGTGTTGCGCGTTGAGTAGGAGTCATCAGCTTCATCGGGGAAGCGGTTCGGCGTAATGCCCGGCAGAATCCATTACCGTTGTCACTTCAATAGCCAATTGATCCGAATAATGTCAATCCCACTCACCATGGTGAGCGGGATTGCTTGGCACGCTGGCCACATCTTCGCCTGAACGCAGTTTTTTAAGTGATACCGATTTATCTCAGCACATATTTGGGGGTGCGGAGGTCGGAGAAGGTCGCGGGAGAGTAATAGCAACTCAGACCGCACGCCTCGTACGCCGCCCCGAGACGGTCAAAAAGACCGCACCCAAAAGACCGGACACAAGCGACCCCATCAGGATCCCGATCTTGACGTGATCCTGGACAACTGGATCGCTGAAGGCCAGCAGGCCAATGAAAAGGGACATCGTAAACCCGATTCCACACAGCAGGGCCACGCCGGTCATCTGCCCCCAACTGGCGCTCGCTGGAAGATCGGCTAGGCCCAGTCTTACCAGAACGACCACTGTTCCCAGAACGCCGACCAGCTTTCCGAGCAACAGGCCGGCCGCTACGCCCATTGTGAGCGGCTCTTCGAAGACCGACATCGATAAACCGGCAAACGAAACACCTGCGTTGGCAAAGCCGAAGATCGGCACGATCGCGAAGGCGACCGGCTTGTGCAGCAGGTGTTCGAACCTGTGCAGAGGTGATTCATCGTGTGTGGCCTCCGGCGTCCCCGGCGTCAGCTTCAGCGGTATCGTCAACGCCAGCAAGACACCTGCAAGGGTGGCATGCACGCCTGATGCGAAAACCAACACCCAAAGGACCGCGCCGAGGGCGAGATAGGGCCAGAGGGCCTTTACGCCCATGCGGTTGAAGATGATCAGATTTCCAACGACGAGGCCCGCGCCAGCCAATGCGAGCAGGTTCAGTTCCGCAGTATAGAAGAGAGCGATAACCACAACGGCGCCGAGATCGTCGATGATGGCCAGCGCCGCCAGAAATATCTTCAGCGATGCGGGAACACGATTACCAAAAAGGGAAAGGACCCCAAGAGCGAAGGCGATATCGGTCGCAGTCGGGATTGCCCAGCCACGGATAGCTGTCGGGTCGCTCCAGTTGAAGTAGAGGTAAAACAGTGCCGGAAACAGCATGCCTCCTGCAGCAGCCGCGCCTGGCAAGACGCGCCGGCTTCAGCTTGAAAGCTGGCCGTCGAGCATCTCGCGTTTGATCTCCAGGCCAACCAGCAGGAAGAAGACGGCCATCAAGGCGTCGTTGATCCAGTGCTGGATGCTCAGCGGGCCGACATAGACGTGCAGCACATGGAAGTAGCTCTCTGCCAACGGCGAGTTCGCCGTGGCAATTGCCAGAGCAGCAACTGCCATCAGGATGATGCCACCCGATGCTTCATTGTCGAGGAACTGACGGAGAGTGGATTGAATGCGGCCCTTGGAAAATGTCGAAGACATGGGTTCGCGCTCCTTGTGAGAGGTTGATCGAAGTCTCCGTCAATTTCGGGGAAGCCCGCAGCGCACGCAGCACGCACTGTAAGCTTTAAACTAGGGTATTTGCTCGACGATTTCCAGCAGATTCGGCCCTGTAGGGGCTTGGCCAGACAGCACTATCGTCATCACGCATTATTCGTGCGCAAACGCGATCTGCAAACTTTTCGAAGCATCGGATTCGCATCGAGCTGGAAAAGTTGAGCAGCGAGCCGGAAGTGTGGGTCATCACCAGCGTGGGGATTTGCAGCAATCGTGCAAGGAAAACGCGCTGATTTTCTGGAGTGACACTCGCCCCGCGGCACATCTGATCAATGCGATAATCCACCAGGTGCGCTGCAACGCTGACGATGACCCTTGACGCCTTGCGCAAATCGAAACCGCAGTGGACGCAAAAATGCTGGGGAACAAGCTTGCTTTGACCGTAGGCTTCGATACGTCTTTGGCAGGATGGGCACCGGTCGCGCAAGCCGCAGCGGTGGTGGCGGCAAGATACTTTGGTCGCCAAACGCCAGCTGCGGCGAAAATATGGATGCTCATCGCCAGCCAGGCATTGGGGGCAGTACTGCAACCAGGTTGAAGTCCCGCGCCGACCGCTGTTTCGTAACGGCAGCAAGAGCTCCGTCGGGATGCCACTTGCCAGGGTCATTGCCACGATCTGAGCGTGGGATACACCGGCATTTGCGCGAAGCAGGTTTTCGATGTCGCTCGAGGGTCTGAAATCGATGGCTGGTGACCACATGCCAGATCCAAGTCCGAAGACGCACGCGAATCCACGCGGTGCAACGCCGTTGGCATAAGCAAGACGGTGCAGCCAACTCGACAGCAATTCATCGGGTTGCGGTAAGACGTTGACGGGCCACTGGTCGGAAACGACGTGACGGTATCTCCGTTGTATGCTGATTGTCGGGATACCAGCATCGCCCATCGTCATAACAGGTTGTCCCGTAAAGCCGGTAGGCGCCGCTGCGATATTGGTATGTGCCGCAGTTCTACGATGCCCGCCTTGGTGATACGTTCGGCTCCGGATTGTACCGCCGCGACGGCCGCTCTTGTGACGATGGTGACGGTCTCGCCTATCAAACCTTCCGATAACCTGAAGATAAGCCGCGCCGACGGCTCGCTGGACAGATCCGAGATCCTGGCAAGTGGCAACGCTGCTTCGAGGCTATCGAGCAACATCAGATAGGGCTCATCGTATTGCCATCGCGGGACTGCGACCAGATCAAAACGGCTTGCCATCTCGCTGGTGGCGTTGAGAAAGTCGTAGACGGATACGTCTCCGATCAAAACCGGGGCGATGTCATACTGACGTCCGATCCGGCGCAGGAACGCAAATATTGCCTCGATGTCGCGTGCTCTTCCGCGCAGCGCGTTGTGAAACTCGTCGAAGATCAACACCCTTGGTTTGAGACTTTCCAGCAAGTGATCCAACTGTTCCGCCTTGCGGCTGACATTCCAAATGTCACCCCCGGGGGCGTGAAGCGCCTGGAGAATGCTGGCGTAAAAATGGCCAAGGCCCGCGCCCTCTCGCGTCTGAACCATCCAAAGCCTCTGCTGGACAGATGTTCGCAGGTGTTCGACGGCAAACCGCTCAGCGATCATCGTCTTGCCATTGGCATAGGGACCGACCAGCATCAGGCCCTGGGTTCGCAATGACGGCGGTCTTGAGAGCAACTCGGTGAGCCGCATATGGCTGTCTTGAGCAACCTGATGGCCGATCCATCGTGGGGCACGGATGTAGGCGATCCGCTCATCCTGGTCGCGTTCAAGGTAGGATCGGACATGGTCGAGCAGATGGTCCGACATGCCATGCTACCAGTCTTCGACCGGTAGTCGGCTTTTCTGACGGGTGGGATGAGGTGAGGCAACGGGCGCTTTTTCCTGCATAGCCGCATAAGGCTTCTGCGACGCGACCGCGTGAATACCGCGGACAGCATTCCGCAACTGGCGTCTGGGTTGTTTCGCAGTCCCGACGATAGCAGCGATTTGGCGACGAAACTCCACCTTTGCAACGCTTGAGCGGTGGTTTGCGTCGCGCCGCCGGGCGCGCTCAGCCTCATGTTCCCAAAGCGTCAGCGACGCAAGTCTGCCATCGCGCCGTTCGACGGGCCGGAAGTGTCTGCTTTCCGGATCCCGGACATAGATATGGCTGATGTCTCGAGGGTCATATCTTACCTCCAGCCTTCCGAGCCGGTCGCGCTGCGGAATGAGGCCGCCAAGCCATGACGCGTAATAATGTACGGCAAACATGCTGATCCCCTGCGGCGACAATCTTCTTTCCGTACCCGGCAGAAACGACAATAGAACGGTGTGTGGATCGTCATTGAAGCGCGGTAAAGCTGCGTTGTTGCGCTGCCACTCCGTATTCGGCACATTCAGTGTCTTGGTGTTTTCCTGACGGTTGTGATCGAGGATGGCCAGCGCAACGCACCGCTCCAGGTCCGCGAATCCGAGACAGGCGCGCCGTTCCGAGGGATATTCATCGCGATCAACCACAGACCTTCCGGTCGAACCGCGATAGGTGGCGAGGACCGCGTTTAGCTTGCCCAGCAGCCGTTCGACCACGCCGCCTTGGTGCACTCTTCCCCGATCACGATATCGAATGCGGATGCCATAATCGTCGCAGCCACGCTGGAAAGCCTGCCCCTTGAATTCCATCGCCGAGTCGGTGACGAGCACCCGAGGCCGGCCGAATGTCGGCCAGGCATGAGCAAGGTTACGGTTGGCAAGCCATTCGTCCTTCGCGCACATCGCATGGGCAAGGCAAAGTCCGACCGACAGAACAGATGGTTTCTCCAAAGTCAGGCAGAAACCTAGAATAACGCGTGATGCCACATCGGTCACGATCGTGAGATAAGGCCGACCCACAAACACGCCAGTTCCGTCAACGACCTCCACGAAATTGATATCAGCCGGAGTGTGATCGATCTGACAGACATCGAGCGGGTGAGTTGCGTGAATATATCCTGGTCGTGGCCTCAGCCGGAGCAGGTGTTTCGGATTGGCTGACCGTTTTTTAGCGATCTCTTCAGCGGTAAACAGCATCGGGATACGTCGGGCAACCGTAACGTATGACGGCAGGGTAAGCCCGGCTTCCTCGCAACGAGCGCGGATTTCGGCCACGACCGGGGCAAGGGGCAGAGCTTCCAGTGTCAGCCATTGCTCGCGCAGTGTTGTCGCTATGATTGCTTCAAGTTTTTCTGACAGCCGCTTGCGGCGGCTTTTTGCGGTGCGCGGGAGTAAGGCTGTCACCTTCCTGTCCATGCGATAGCGGACGAGGAGATTGTAGATTTGTCGCCGCGTTAGCCGCAGCTCGGCCGCCGCGCGCGAAACGGCCACCTGCTTCGGCCCGATGCCATCAAGGATCTTGTCCAGTTCGCGGGCCGTGCGGAGCGCGACCGACCAATGCTCACCCGAGATCGCGCGTGTCGCCGGCAATCCCTGATCATGCAATTGCTTTGGCATGGGCAGACCTCGCTGAAATCCTTAGCGAAAAATATACTGAAATTTATCGCCGAACCCTTACGTCTGTATGACAATTTCCGAGTTGAAAAATTAAACTAAAACCCACA
>UCJU01000040.1 GCA_900472925.1 Hyphomicrobiales bacterium | reverse complement strand
GGCAGGCCAGAGGGGGGCGGTCTTGCTCCGGCGTCAGCGATCGACCGACCGACCACGTCAGCTCATAATGCCAGTCCCTAAAACCCCAACCCCTCAAACAGCGCCGTCGACAGGTACCGTTCCGCAAAGGAGGGAATGATCACGACGATGGTCTTGCCCGCATTTTCATCCCGGGCGCCGATCTTGATGGCGGCAGATAGCGCGGCGCCTGAGGAGATGCCGACCGGCACACCTTCCAGACGCGCCACCAGACGGGCGGTCTCAAAGGCGTCGTCATTGGTGACGGTGATGATCTCGTCGTAGATTTTCGTGTCGAGAACGCTCGGCGCAAAGCCTGCGCCAATGCCCTGGATCTTGTGCGGGCCGGGCGTGCCGCCAGAAAGAACGGGGCTGTCGGTGGGCTCGACGGCCACCACCTTGACGTCAGGCTTTCGGGATTTCAGCACCTGGCCGACCCCGGTAATCGTACCGCCCGTACCGATGCCGGAAATGAAGATATCGACATCGCCATTGGTGTCGTTCCAGATTTCCTCAGCCGTCGTCCTGCGGTGGACATCGGGGTTTGCCGGGTTTTCGAATTGTTGGGGAATGACGGCATCGGGCAATGTTGCTGCCAGCTCATGTGCTCGGGTGATCGCACCCTTCATGCCCTTGGGTCCTTCGGTCAGAACGAGTTCCGCGCCCAGCAGCGCCAGCATCTTGCGGCGCTCGATCGACATGGTCTCGGGCATGGTCAGGATCAGCTTGTAGCCCTTGGCAGCCGCCGCAAAGGCCAGCGCGATGCCGGTATTGCCGGAGGTCGGCTCGATCAACGTCGTTTTGCCGGGCGTGATCTTGCCCTGCGCTTCCAGCGCTTCGATCATGGCAACGCCGATACGGTCTTTGACCGAGGCGATGGGGTTGAAGAACTCCAGCTTTGCCAGGAGCGTCGCCTTGACGTCCTTTTCCTTCGCCAGCTTGTCGAGGCGCACCAGCGGCGTGTCGCCAATCGTCTCGGTGATGGAGGAATAGATCCGTCCGCGTCCGGGTTTTCTGGCTTCAGACATGGCATGCTCCCATTGTGCATATGCGTAAGAATTTCGCGCAGAATAGGAGGAATGGCACGGGGACGCCAGAGAACCAGAATGCGTATATGGCGCGGTTTCTGGTATATCGTTCTCAGTTCAGTGCAGTTCTTGAGGTGATCATTTCACGTCGCGCGGGTGGCGATCATCGCAGCGGTGGCGGCCAGGATGCCCGCGGCAGTGCGGTTGAGAATGGTCAATGCGCTCGGGCGCTTCAGAAGCAGGCGAGCCTTCGACGCCAGCAGAATATAGGGAAGCAGAACCGCCATCAGCACGGTGAACGTCACCGCCAGCAGAACCATATATTCGGTGCTGCCGATGGTGCGGATGTCGATCAGCGTCGGCACCAGCGCAACGTAAAACAGCATAGTCTTGGGATTACCCAAAGTAATCAGCAGGCCCGACAGGAAAGACATTGCGATGCTGGTGCTTTTCTTCGCCTGCAGATCCTGCGGCAGCAAACCCGCCGTCCAGAGTTTCCAGGCGATGTAGAGGAGATAGACGGCACCGGCGATTTTCAGGATCATAAAGGCTTCCTGAAAGGTCTGTGCGACAAAGGCGAGACCTAAAATGACCGCGGTCAGGTAAACCATGTCGCCCAGCACAAGTCCAAGACCCATGAAGAAGGTTTCGCGAAAACCCGAACCCAGCGCCCGCGCCACAATGGCCGTCATGCCGGGTCCGGGGATGGCTGCGGCGATAAAGAGAGCGGTGGCATAGGCAAGGAGGGTTGCGATACTCACGATCAGGTCCTTCAAACATCGATAGATCGATATAGCATGAGCACGCGGAATGAAAAGCGGAAAGGCCCGAACGCACAAAGCCCGCCATGGGGCGGGCTTTGCAGATATCATGATTGAAGGCGAGATTACAGGAACGGACGGTCCGGCATGTCGTCGATGCTGATCACGCCGTCATTGTTCTTGTCGAGACGTGTGAACATTTTTTCACCAGCGGCTGTAAACTCGGCCTTGCTGATCTGGCCGTTGCCGTCGGTATCGACCATGGCGAACATCGCGTTCATCCGGCCACCGGGACGTTTGCCACCTTCACGGCCCTCGGACTTGCGGCCTTCATGGCGCTTGCCGTCACGCTCAGCGTGTTCCTTTCCGCCTTTCTTGCCATCCATGCCTTCTGCATTGGCGCGCTCTGGGCGGGGATTGGCAGCGCGGAAGGCTTCCATCTTGGCTCTGCGGTAATCACGCATTTCCTTTGGCGTGATCGAGCCGTCCTTGTCGGCGTCGATTTCGGTAAAGAGCGCATCCTGGCGGGCTGCAAATTCCTCCTTGGAAATCTTGCCATCCTTGTTGGTATCGGCCGTCTTCAGCAGATAGACATAGGCCAGTTCCGGGCGCATGGGCGGGCCTTCTCTGCCGGCGCCGCGCAGTGCGGCCATCGACATCGGGGCTGTGGTGCTCAGCACCAGGGCTGCTCCAAGAGCAGTAAGCGCGAATTTACGGATCGTCATGGTCGGTACCTTTCAAATGCTGTCCCTGATTGGAAGGTAGTGGTCCCTTGGTGACTTCACCACTTAAACATCAGTAATGTGCATGACAAATCGGTAATATCAGTCAGTCTGCCGTTTCGATGATCGCTTTCAGAAAGCCGGTCAGGTCATCGGTGATGAAATCGATGTGATCGTCGCTCGACGCTGGAATTTCCCAGCGTTCCATGATGACGCCTTCGAGATTGCGCGGCACCAGCAGCACAGTCTTCATGCCCAGAGCCTTGGGTGCTGTCAGGTTGCGCGGCAAATCCTCGAACATCGCGGCCTTGGTCGTATCAAGTTTGGCAAGGGCTGCGAATTTCTCATAGGTCGCACTGGCGGGCTTGGGCAGATAATCGGCGGCAACGATGTCGAAGATGTCTTCGAAGTGGTCGAGAATACCCAGCGCGCCAGCGGCGGCTTGAGCATGCGGCACGCTGCCATTGGTCAGAATGAACTTTCGACCCGGCAAAGCCTTGATGGCCGCGCCCAGTTCCGGGTTGGGCAGAAGTGCTGAATAATCGATGGCATGCGCCCGCTCCAGAAAGGCATTGGGATCGATCCCATAATGGATCATCAGGCCCTGAAGCGTGGTGCCATGCTCGTGGTAATATTGCTTTTGAAGCTTGCGCGCCTCATCGGGCTCCAGCTGCAGCAATTCGGCGACATAGGCTGTCATGTTTGTGTCGATCTGCGAAAACAGGTTCACCTCATGCGGGTAAAGCGTGTTGTCGAGATCGAACACCCATTCGGTCACATGGGAAAATTCGGCGGGGTTCGGTTCATTTTTCGGTTTCGTGTTCATGACCTCTTATGCCCTGTCATCAGCCTAAAGAAAATCGAAAAGGCGACGTTCCAGCCGCTTTCCGGCCTTGGGGGGCAGCGTCAGTGCATGATAACCGGTAGCTATGGAACTCTGGATACCCATCACCATCGCCGCTGCCTTCATGCAGAACCTGCGCTCGGCCCTACAAAAGCACTTGCAGGGCTCGCTCGGCACGCGTGGCGCAAGCTTTGTACGGTTCGGTTATGGCTTTCCGATTGCCATCGCCTATGTGCTGTTTCTCCATCTCGTGGCGGAGCAAAATGTTCCGACCTTCAGCGCGCCCTTTTTAATCTGGGCGGTGGTGGGCGGTCTGGCCCAAATCTTCGCCACCATGATGCTGGTGCATTTGTTTTCGCTGCGCAACTTTGCTGTTGGCACGGCATATTCGAAAACGGAGCCGGTCCAGGCCGCTCTGTTCGGTTTCGTCATATTGGGTGAGAAGCTGACGCCGGGGGCAATTGGTGCCATCATCGTCGGCGTCATCGGCGTGATGACGATATCCATGGCGCGGCTACCGCTGTCATGGCGAAACACCGTCACAGCGATGACCAGCCCCACGGCCTTGCTCGGCATCGCATCCGGCGGTGTGTTCGGCATATCGGCGGTGGCTTATCGAAGTGCGTCACTGTCGCTGCATGGGGCAGGGCCAATCATGTCGGCAGCCGTCACCCTGGCCTGCGTCACCACATTCCAGACGGCCTTCATGCTGGTGTGGATGGCCTGGAAGGACAAGCGCGAGATCGTGCAGGTGCTTGTCACCTGGCGCTCGTCTGCCCTTGTCGGCGTTGCAGGCGTGCTGGGATCGGCTGGCTGGTTCACCGCCATGACACTGCAACAGGTGGCCTATGTGCGCGCGCTCGGCCAGATCGAGCTCGTCTTCACCTTCATGGCGTCTTGGTTTCTGTTTCGCGAACGCGTCAATGCGATGGAGCTGGCAGGATGCCTGCTGATCGTCAGCGGCATCCTGGGATTGCTGTTCTGGTAATCAGGGAACGATGAGCGTACCCGCGCCTTCGGTGAAGATTTCCAACAGAACCGAATGTGGCGTCTTGCCATTCAGGATGACGACACCCTGAACGCCCGCCTTGATCGCTTCGATGCAGGTTTCAACCTTGGGAATCATGCCGCCGGAAATCGTGCCGTCCTTGATCAGCGCGCGCGCCTGAGACACCGTCAGTTCCTTGATCAGCTCCTTGTTCTTGTCCAGAACACCCTCGACATCGGTCAGGAACAGCAGGCGGCTGGCATGCAGCGCACCGGCAATGGCACCCGCGAATGTGTCGGCATTGATGTTGTAGGTCGCGCCATCACGGCCAGGGGCCACGGGCGCGATAACCGGGATCATCTCGGATTTTGCCAGAAGGTCGAGCAATGTGCGGTCGACTTCCACCACCTCGCCGACGAAGCCGAGGTCGAGAACGCGCTCGATATTGCTATCTGGATCAATGACGGTCTTCTTGGCCTTTTCGGCAAAGACCATATTGCCGTCCTTGCCGCACAGGCCGATGGCCCATTCGCCGGTCTGGTTGATGAGAGCGACGATTTCCTTGTTGATCGAACCGGCCAGCACCATTTCGACGATTTCGACGGTCTTGGCGTCGGTCACGCGCAGGCCACCCTCGAATTTCGATTCGATGCCCATTCTGCTCAGCATCGCACCGATCTGCGGACCGCCGCCATGAACGACGATGGGGTTGATGCCGGATTGCTTGAGAAGGGCGATGTCTTCAGCAAAAGCCTTACCAAGACTGTTGTCTCCCATGGCATGGCCGCCATATTTCACGACGATGGTCTTGTGCTCGTATTTCTGCATGAAAGGCAGAGCCTGTGCGAGAAGGCGGGCCTGCATTTCGCTTTCGGAAGACGTCATGGGAAATAACCTCGTCGTTGATTGCCGCGCTTTTAACCCAAGTTTTTGACGGAAGAAACAACGGAGAGCCGATCGGCCGCAGAAAATTCAAACGTGAACGTACCGTCACGGCCAAGATGATTGACATATGCGAACAATCGGACCAGCTTTGGGGCCAGGGATTAGCGCGCGTCGGCGATGGATTGCTGGCAGACCGTTCTGGCGGTGGCGCACAAAGCCAGGAGTTCGAAGACGAATGACCTTGCCGGATCGGGAGAAGCGAAGCGGTTTGAAAGACGAAGTGCTCGCAGGCGAGTATGTGCTGGGAGCACTGAGCCCCGAGGCGAATGCCGCGCTCGCCAAACGCATGAAGACAGACCGGCAGTTCGCAGCCATGGTCCGCCGTTGGCAGGAGAACCTTGGCCACACCGTCGCAAGCGAACAGCGCAACTTTTCGTCTTACATGGATGCGTCGACAGCTCACGCTCTGCGCAGGCCGGATGACAAACTTCACCGCACCCCGTACGGGCGGTTTGCCATTTTGTCAGCGCTCTGGAATTCTGTTCGTTTCTGGCGGTTGACCACGTCTGCGGCACTGCTGTGGGCAGCCGTTCTGCTGTTCTCCGTCGCTTGAGACACTGCGCCCGGAAAGAAGGGAGGCGGCTTATGCCGCCCCACAATCCTCAGACAATACCGACGGTCTTGCAAATTTCCGCGCGTAGCAGATCAAGGCCCGCGGACTTTTCTGACGATGTCGCCAGAACCTCGGGGTAAGCCGCTGGACGCTTGCGGATTTTCTCCAGGGTCTCGTTGATGAGGCGCGGTACGGCGACATCCTTGATCTTGTCGGTTTTGGTCAACACCACCTGATAGGATATGGCGGCCTTGTCGAGGATTTTCAAAACGTCCTCGTCATTGGCCTTGATGCCGTGACGAGCGTCGATCAGCAGGTAAACGCGCTTGAGAGTTGCACGGCCACGCAGGTAATCGAAGACCAGCTTCGTCCAGGCGTCGACATGGTCCTTCGGTGCCTTTGCATAGCCGTAACCGGGCATATCCACCAGTGCCATCGGTGGCATGTCGCCAGCTTGGCCGGAATAGCCTTCGGGAACGAAGTAGTTGAGTTCCTGCGTACGGCCCGGCGTATTGGACGTGCGCGCCAGCCCCTTATGGCCGACGAGCGCGTTGATGAGCGAAGATTTGCCGACATTGGAGCGTCCGGCAAAGGCAATCTCCGGCGGTCCCTCGGGCGGTAGAAACTTCATGGCGGGAACGCCGCGAATGAAAATCCAGGGCCGCCCGAAGAGCGGCTTTTCCGTTGCCGGTTGGCCGCCGTTGATATCGCTGGTCATTTGGTTTCCACCGGCTTCCGTTTGAACAATGCCTTGATATTGTCAAACAGCTCGATCTTGGCACCATGGCGCTTCATGATCACAGCCTGTTGGCTGATCGACAGGGTGTTGTTCCATGCCCAGTAGATAACCAGACCTGCAGGGAATGACGCCAGCATGAAGGTAAAGATCAGCGGCATCCAGGTGAAGATCATCGCCTGTGTCGGATCAGGAGGCGTCGGGTTCATGCGCATCTGCATGAACATGGTGATGCCCATGACGATAGGCCAGACGCCGATCATCAGGAAGTGCGGCACGTCGTAAGGCAGAAGACCGAACAGGTTGAAGAGCGAGGTCGGGTCCGGCGCTGACAGGTCGTGAATCCAGCCAAAGAACGGCGCATGGCGCATTTCGATGGTGACGTAAATGACCTTGTAGAGCGCGAAGAAGACCGGAATCTGCAACAGCATTGGCCAGCAACCGGCGACAGGATTGATCTTCTCTTCCTTGTAGAGCGCCATTGTCGCCTGCTGCAAGGCCATGCGGTCATCGCCATGCTTGGCTTTCAGCTCCGCCATCTTCGGCTGCATACGTTTCATGTTGGCCATGGACGCGTATTGCTTGGAGGCCAGCGGGAAGAAGAGCAGCTTGACGACGATTGTTGTCAGCAGGATCGCCACACCGAAGTTGCCAAAATAACGGAAGAAGAAATCCATCAGTTTGAACATTGGCTTGGTGATGAAGTAGAACCAGCCCCAGTCGATCAGGCGGTCGAACTTGGGAATGCTGTATTGCGTCTCGTAACGGTCAACCAGCGGAACTTCCTTGGCACCGGCAAAAACGAGGTTCTTCAGTTCGATGGACTGGCCGGGGGCAACAGTCACAGCATCACTGCGATAGTCTGCCTGGTAACGAGGCTGACCATCGGTGAAGTGCGAGTAGCGCGTTTCGACTGCAACGTTCTGCGGAGGAACGATCGCTGCCGCCCAATACTTGTCGGTAATGCCAAGCCAGCCGCCCGTTGCCTTCGGCAGGGTGACGGGCTTTTCCTCGATGTTCTTGTAGGTATCTTCCGTCAGGCCCGCATCCGTACCGGCAACGCCCAGAAAACCTTCGTGAATGACGAAGACGGCAGGTGTCGTGGGCTTGTTGTTTCGGGTGATGCGGCCATAGGTCGAGAACGACACCGGCGTCTGGCCGGGATTGTCGATCTTGTCGGTCACCGTAATCATGTAGTGATCATCGATGGCGATCGTGCGTGTGAACACGACGCCAGCATCATTGGTGAATGTCAGTGCGACAGGTGTCGTTTCCGTCAGCTTTGCACCTGCAGGCGCGGTCCAGACGGTGGAAGGTCCAGGGGCCGAACCCGTTGTCGCCTCGCCAGCAATGTAGCCAAGTTCGGTAAAGTAACCGTCATGGGTATCGGAGGGGGAAAACAGCGTGATCAGCGGGCTCGAGTCGTCGACCGTCTCGTGATAATCCTTGAGGCGGATGTCATCCAGGCGCGCGCCCGTCAGGCTGATGGAGCCCTGAACCGCATTTGTGTCGATCTGGATGCGCTGCGATTTCGACAGCGATTCTTCGCGCGAGACCGTGGCAGCCGGCTGGCCGGTTGCACCGGGCAGGGTGCCGGTGGGTGCAGCGGCGGTGCCGGGTGCGGCATTCGTTGTCGTTGTCTGTTGCGTCGCCTGCTGCGCCTGTCGAGCCTCTTCGGCGCGGCGCTGCTGCTCTATGCGCGGATTCATGTAGAGGAACTGCCAGGCAAGCACGATGATGACCGAAAGGCCTATCGCGATAAAGTAGTTGCGGTTTTTTTCCATCATTCTTTCCTGGAGCGGGTCTCCCGAGGGCGTCCGGATTTCGCTCGTCCTTTGATCCGCTCTATGAGCAAGTGTTCCAGTACGGCAAATTCGGTATTCAGTACGTCCCTACGGGCGACAATCACATAGTCATGTCCGGGTTTCATTTCCAACCCTGCCGAAAGCCTGACGGCCTCCTTCAGACGGCGGCGCATTCGGTTGCGTTCAACCGCATTTCCTTGGCGTTTGGTAACCGTGAAGCCAACCCTGGGTTCGGTTTCAGGCTTTTTGCGATCCAGAACCTCCATCAGGAAAGTCCCGCCTCGCCGTTTTTCTCCTGCCTGGACAGCAAGAAACTCCGGTCGGTTTTTCAACCGACCGGGTATTTTCTTCTCATGCGTCATGTGCCACGACTTTCATCGGGCTATGGCCAATTAGGCCGAGAGACGGGCGCGGCCGCGTGTGCGGCGAGCAGCCAGAACCTTGCGACCGCCGGCAGTTGCCATGCGGGAGCGGAAACCATGACGACGCTTGCGAACAAGCTTGGATGGCTGGAAAGTACGCTTAGACATTTATTTAATACCGCGGGGTGCGGCCCTTCTTGACTTTGCCCCTTTTGGGACAAGAGCGTTTCGTTTTGGCGTTCAGGCGCATGCGCAAGCACAAGTGCGCGAACGTGCGGGCTTATAAGGGCTTCCGGCCTGCAAAGTCAATCGCTGACGCTCAATCCCCTCGCTCATGTTGGGGAGTAGATGTACAGGCCTGCACGGTTACCAAACGTCCAAGCATTCATCAAGGTCTTCTATTGCCGGGTAGAGTAAGAGACCGCTAAAATCGGAAATTCTTTATTAAGAGAGCCTATATAAAGTTATCCTGACGAACGATTATTTCGATTTCGTTCTCACATTCGTGTGGGAGGGGCGTTTTGAGGGGGAACACGCAGTTGAGAATACGGGGCAGAATAAATCTTCTGGTGGGGCTACTGAGCCTTGTGGCATGTACCATTGGAGGCTTGTCGATTTTCGCCGTCGGTGAATACCACAAACAGACGCTGACATTGGACGCTGTGGCAGACCGCGCACGCCGCGGCGAAACGCTGAACCGCCTTGTCACAGCCGTGGTGATGGAAGCGCGGGGCATATATGCGGCAAAGGACACGGCTGCTGCGTCCAAGTTCGGCGATGGCCTGATGAAGAACCTGGCCGATATGGACGCGTTGTTGAAGCAGTGGAAACCGCAGATTCCCGCCAGTCAGGCAACACAATTTGCCAATCTTGAGAAGCGCTTTGAGGAGTTCCGCGCTTTCCGTACGGAGACCGTACGTCTTGGCCGCGATGTCAGCCCGCAGGATGCCAATGCGCAGGGCAATAACGATGCCAACCGCGAAAACCGCAAGGCCTATCAGGGTGAAATCGATGCCGTGGTCAAATCCGACCTGGCAGAGCTCGAGGCTATCAAAGCAGACATTGAAAGCTTCGGTGAAATGATCTTTCTCGTCGTTGCCCTGGTGACCGTGGGTGGCGTCGTTATTGGTGCTGCGTTCGGCCTATATGTCGGATCCAAGCAGCTGAGCGGTCCTATTCTGAAAGTGTCGGAAGCAATGAACGCCGTGGCCGAGGGCAACCTAGAAACGGATGTGCCATGCCTTGGGCGCAAGGACGAAATCGGCGAAATGGCCGCAGCCGTTGAGGTTTTCAAGCGCAACGGTCTGGAGGTTCGTCGCATGAATGCGCAGGAAGCTGCGATGCGTGCCAAGAGCGACGATTTGCAGGCGGGTATGGCCGAGGTGGTGAGCGCCGCCGCCGCCGGTGATTTCGGACATCGTATTACCAAGGATTACGGCGATGAAAATCTCAACCGGTTTGGGCAGAACATCAATGCGCTCTTGACCAGCGTCGATAGTGGTGTGACGGAGACCGGGCGCGTCATCGAAAGTCTGGCTCAAGGCGACCTGACGCAGACGATGAACGGCAGTTTCCACGGCGTCTTCGCCCAGCTTCAATCGGACGTGAACGAGACATTCGCCAAGCTCAAGGGCACGATGACCGAGGTTCGGGGCAGCACGGAAAGCATCAGCGGCAATGCCAATGAATTGCGCGCTGCGGCAGACGATCTATCCAAGCGAACCGAACAGCAGGCTGCCGCGCTGGAGGAAACATCCGCTGCTCTCGACGAGATCACCGCTGTGGTGCGCAACTCCACGGAACGCGCGCAGGAAGCCAGCGCGATGGTGTCCGAGACTAAGGACAAAACCTCGCAATCGGCCAGGGTGGTACGTGATGCCGTGTCGGCCATGGGCCGGATCGAACAGGCCTCGCGTGAAATCAGCCAGATTATCAACGTGATCGATGAAATCGCGTTCCAGACCAACCTGCTGGCGCTCAATGCCGGTGTGGAAGCGGCGCGGGCCGGTGAAGCAGGCAAGGGCTTTGCGGTGGTTGCGCAGGAAGTGCGCGAGCTTGCACAGCGCTCCGCCAATGCTGCCAAGGACATCAAGGCTCTCATCACCAAGTCGGGCGATGAGGTCGGCAATGGCGTGAAGCTGGTACAACAGACCGGTGAAGCCCTGGATGAGATCGAGACCCGCGTTCTCGGCATCAACGATCATATCCACTCCATCGCCACAGCTGCCAAGGAGCAGTCGACAGGCTTGCACGAGGTCAACACTGCCATCAACCAGATGGATCAGGTGACGCAGCGCAATGCGGCAATGGTTGAAGAAACCTCGGCGGCAACACATAAGCTGAGCGGTGAGGCCGAAAATCTGGTCTCGCTCGTCGGCCGGTTCCGCTTAGGTAACGACAAGGTCTCTTACGCCTCTGCCACGGCCAGACCGGTTGCCGTATCATCTCGCTCTGCACCTGTTGCTTCACCGGCACGCAAGATGATGGGAAATGTCGCGCGCGCCTTCAACGGCAACGCCGCAGTGGCCCAGAACCGCGACGAGTGGCAGGAATTCTGACACCCGGACCTCCGGCCTCAAATCAATAGTCGGAAACTGAAAAACCCCTCGTCATGGCGAGGGGTTTTGTTTTGGTCTGCATACGCTGGCAGCTTACTCGGCAGGCACCACGGTTGGGTCGAGTGCGTCGATGCCCTCTTGCCGGTCATAAGCGGCCTGATCGAGAATGCCCTGACGCTTTGCGACGATGGTGGGGATGAGCGCCTGGCCGGCCACGTTGACCGCCGTGCGGCCCATATCGAGGATCGGATCGACCGCCAGCAACAGGCCGACGCCTTGAAGCGGCAGACCAAGCGTCGAAAGGGTCAGAGTCAGCATCACAGTTGCACCCGTCAGACCCGCCGTCGCGGCAGAGCCCAGAACCGACACGAAGGCGATCAACACATATTCCTGAATGCCGAGCGGCACGCCATAGAACTGCGCAACGAAGATGGCGGAAATCGCCGGATAGATGGCAGCGCAGCCATCCATCTTGGTGGTCGCACCCAATGGTACCGCAAAGGCCGCATATTCCCGCGGCACGCCAAGGTTTCGCTCGGTGACCTGCTCTGTCACAGGGAGTGTCCCGATGGAAGAACGGGAGACGAAGGCGAGTTGAATGGCGGGCCATGCGCCAGAAAAGAAGCGGATCGGGTTCAGCCCGTTGGCGGTCAGAATGATGGGATAGACGACGAAAAGCACGATGGCGAGGCCGATATAGATCGCCGCCGAATACCAGCCGAGCGAAGCCAGCGCCTCCCAGCCGTAGACGGCGACGGCATTGCCGAGGAGACCGATTGTGCCGATCGGCGTCAGGCGGATGACCCACCACAAAATCTTGCGCGTGATGGCCAGCAGCGAGCGGTTGAAGGCCAGAAACGGCTCTGCCTTTTCACCGACCTGCAAGGCAGCGATGCCAACGGCAATCGAGATCACTAGAATTTGCAGCACATTGAAATTGAGCGCAGTCGTCGCGCCACCCTCCGTGATCTTCGTAGACGCCTGAAGGCCAAGCAGGTTGGCCGGGATCAGGCCTTTGAGAAAGTCCAGCCACGAACCGGTGCTTGAAGGTACCGCAGCAGCCGTGGCCGCAACGCCGGAATTGATGCCCGGCTGGATAAACAGACCAAGTGCGATGCCGATGAGAACGGCAATCAGAGCCGTGATCGCAAACCACAACAGCGTCTGCCACACCAGCCGTGCCGCATTGTTCAACTCCCGCAGATTGGCGATGCTGGCAACGATGGCGGTGAAAATCAAAAGCGGCACGAGCGCCCGCAACAACTGGACGAAGATGGTCCCGATGGTGGACAGCGTCTGCACCAACCAATTCGGCCCAGCCTCGGTCGCGCCCATCTGCCGGGCGATGTAGCCGAGCACAAGGCCGACAAGCATGGCGGCGAAGACCTGGAAGCCGAACGAAGCGTAGAAGGGCTTATGTGCCCGTGTGGTGGATGAAGCAGACATCTTTTATTCCGTGAAAACGAGAGGACGGCGTGTGCCATCTAACGTAAAAGCGATGGATTTTTTCTATGTGTGGCAGATTGCCTGAAACATCAACGGATGGGATTGCGTGGGAGGCGCGTTCGTTGAAAATTTGTTTCGCATACGTACTTGGGAGAGAAAGTCTAAAATCAAAGGTGGGAAATAATTTCCAAGATCGAGATTTGGACAAAGCATTCTTTCGGCTTGCGCAAACTAAACATCAAAAGCCCATTGATACCTTCAGCTGGCAGCAATGTCAGTTGAATATATGAGTCGCGAAACCCTAGAATCAGCCCCGCGTGCTTACAGCCACACTAGCCCTCACGAAATTTTTTGAGAAAGCGCTGTAGAAATTTGAAGATAACCTACGCTGAATTAGCGCATGCCACATAAAATAATTGAAAACAAAGACTGACGAAGCGTGCCGAAAGTACTGATAGAATAAATACACAACTTTCCCGTGGAAAACCGATTCTTCTGCTTGTTGTTTTTTAGAACAAAATGAAATTTAGGGGAGTGACAGCATGTCGCAGTCACTCCCTGGCGAGTTTGAATGCCTTTCGACAACCGAAAAACGCTACACCCTCTCCTGAACAGCTTGGATGTAGCGCGAGCCAGGGCAAATTGACAAGAGGCTTTGGAGCTACGCTAACACATGCGAATTGAACGAACGCAGATACGCAATTTGGACCGCTACTTAAACGTCCTACCGCCCGGTAGCACTTTTAAAATAATCAGCGAAGTCAACGATCAACTGCTAGAGCGAATGGGATTTGAGCTGCCAGCCAAGTCCGGCATAACAGCCTTACCCTCAATCGTTGGCCGTATTACTCGCTTCAACGCTGAGGGTAAATGGGACGTCCGGCGCGATCTGCCCAAAGAGCTTCGATTTATCGGCAGTCGGTCTTGGATTCGCACGGAATGGCGAGGTCGTGATCAAAGCGAAGAAGTAGAAGACACTGTTGATATTTACCGCTGGGCATATCCTCGCGACCTGATAGAGCCGCCATCAGTGGAGCTAACATATATGCAGCATGAGGGACGTAGCCTGGTTGTCTCACCAGAGCTAACATTCCAGACTGCTGACGCAGAACTGAACAAGCACATCATCAACTTGATGCTCGAACTGTTCCGCAGTTGCGAAATTGTGCTGCATGATCTGGCGCGATTAGCCCCTCCTGCGGAGCTCCGAGCGAACTGGGTGATGCTACCGTCTGGCGAGCATCCTTGGGAACGCATCGAAACGCATATTGGGAAGGTCTTTGCAGGAAAGGCGCCATCAGTGGCAAAGGCCGTTTTACAGCGTCAAAGGGTCATTCTTAGCTATGAACCGGCATTAATATGGCGAGGATTGGGTGGCTTTGGCGATTATGTCGCGTACATTTTCCCCAGTCGTGGCTTGGTCGTTTTAGAGAGTGTATATTATGGCAACGCCTTATATGTGCTCGGCAAAAATTGGGAAGATTTGTCGAAACTCACAAAGGCACAGATCATTCAACATAAACTCGCTGAGTACCGTATTGTTCATAACAAGGGGTGGGTTCGCCACCTGAATGAAGCTTTGTTGCGCACAAGCTAACGTACTAGGCAGAATAGCGGAGAGAATTGTAAAGTTAACAGCCCGACGGTATCAGATGTTATCGCCAACCATTTGAGGATGCGATAAAGGGTCGGCTATCCGCTTCTATACATAGAAATGAGTAGATCGGCTCCTACCAAGTTTGCAAAAATTCCCGCTGCAATGGTCGCTTGAGCCGAGTACACACTTCGCTATTCATAACCCAATCTCTTTCGCCCAAGGCGGATTGGCCCCCGCGCGCGACACCGTCACAGCCGCAGCCTTTGCACCCAGCGCCAGTGCCTTGGTAATCTGCTCTTCCGTCAGTGCCGCCACCTGTGGCTTGGTTAGCAGGCCCTGAAGTTTCAGCGAGGCGAGGATCCCGGCGTCGAAGGTGTCGCCTGCGCCCACCGTGTCAACGACCTCTACGCGTTCGCTCGGCACTTCGACACGCAGGTTTGCGGTATAGCCGACAGCGCCTTCGGCACCGCGGGTGACGACGACGAGTTTGGCGCCGTGGTGCAGCCAGTGGCGGGCAAGGGTGTCTTCGTCGCCTTCCAGACCGAACCATGCCAGATCCTCATCCGAGAATTTGACGATATCCGATTTGGCGGCCATGCGGTTGATGCGTTCCAGATGCTTCTGCTTGTCCTTGATGAAGCCGGGGCGGATGTTGGGGTCGAGCGAGATGACGCGTTTTTCGTGTTCGCGCATCAGAAGGGCTTCGTAAGTGCCGCCGCAGGGTTCGGGAATAAGGCTGATGGCGCCGAAATGCATGGCTTCGCAGTCGGCACCGATATTGGGCAGATCGCTCTCGGACAGCATGCGCAGTGCCGTGCCTTCATCGTAAAAGGCATAGGTCGCGTGGCCATCCACCAGTTTGACGAAGGCGATGGTGGAGGGGCGGTGCGAGAAGGCACAAAGGCTGTAATCGACATTGCTGGCCTTCAGCGTGTCCTTCAGGATTTCGCCCATCATGTCATCGGCGATGCCGGAGAAGAAGGCCGAGGGCACGCCGAGGCGCCCCAGCGCGATGGCCGTGTTGAAGACCGCCCCGCCTGCATAGGGCGCAAAACCCGGCTCACCTATCGTGGTCTCACGCGGCAGCATGTCGATCAAGGCTTCACCACAACACAGGATCATCCGGTCCTCCTCCGTATCAAAAACTAAATCGATTTAAACAACTTCGCCCGAAATGGCCAGATGTCTGCCACTCGAAACTTGCGTGCCAACCAAGATCAGGATTGCGGCAATTCGCTGACCCCGCCTTGTGCGGCAGACCATGGCAGCGGGTTGTCGAGGAAGGCTTCGACTTCAGACAAGGTCTTGTCATCGAACAGCTCTTCTGAGCGCGCAACGGCCAGTACATTGCGCCATGTGCTGAGGTAATGCAGCTTCACGTTTCCGTTGGCAAAACGTGCTTCCGCTTCCGGGAAGATGCCGTAATAGAACAGTGCAATGCCGTGATCGACAATGCCGCCGGCAGCCCTGATGGCATCGATAAAGGTGAACATGGAACCGCCAGCGGTCGTCAGATCCTCGATCACAAGCACGCGCGCGCCATCCGGCATATGACCCTCGATCTGCGCGTTACGGCCATGCCCCTTGGGCTTCTTGCGGCAATAGATCATCGGCAGGCCGAGACGTTCCGCCAGAAAGGCTGCGAAGGGAATGCCCGCCGTTTCACCACCGGCCACGCAATCGAATTTTTCGAAGCCTGCATCGGCAACGATCTTTGCGGCTGCGAAATCCATCACCGCAGAGCGGATGCGTGGGTAGGAAATCAGTTTGCGCATGTCGATATAGACAGGGCTCTTCATGCCGGATGCAAAGGTGTAGGGGCTTGCCGAGTTGAAATGTACCGCCTTGATTTCCCACAACATCTTCGCAACAAGTTCAGCCACAATGGCGCGATCCGTGAATGTAAACTGGGACATCGGCATTTCCTCTTTCGATCATCGAGTACATAAAAAAACTGCCGGATAAACCGGCAGCGATTGAAAATTCAGGCAACGTCCCAATGCAGCGGGAACATCGGGTCGAACACCGTGACCGGACCTGCGCCGGTGTCGATCTTGGCTGGGAAGCTCACAGGCTCATCGCGCTTGACCATTGTGATCGTGTCTTCGTTGGGCGCCAACCCATACCAGGCGGGGCCGTTCAGCGAGGCGAAGGCTTCGAGCTTATCCAGCGCATCATCCTGCTCGAACACATGGGCAAGACAGCTCATGGTGTTGATGGATGTGTAGACGCCTGCGCAACCGCAGGCGCATTCCTTTAGCGGGTCCACATGCGGTGCGGAATCCGTGCCGAGGAAAAAGCGCATGTCACCAGAGGTTGCGGCAGCGCGCAGCGCCAGACGATGCTCTTCGCGCTTGGCAACGGGCAGGCAGTAATAATGCGGCTTGATGCCACCCACCAGAATGGCGTTGCGGTTGATGATGAGGTGATGGGTGGTGATGGAACCGGCGAGATTGGCCTTGGACGCCTTGATGTAATCCACGCCATCCTGTGTCGTCACATGCTCCATCGTCACCTTCAGTTCCGGCAGGCGCTGGCGCAACGGGTCTAGAACCGTGTCGATGAAGACCTTCTCGCGGTCGAAAATATCGACTTCCGGTGTCGTCACTTCCCCGTGGACGCAGAGGGGCAGGCCGATTTTCGCCATGCGCTCCAGTACTGGCATGGCCTTGTCCATGTCTCGCACGCCGCCGTGGGAATTTGTGGTGGCACCGGCAGGGTAGAGCTTGACGGCGGTGATGAGGCCGCTGGTCTTGCCCTCTTCCACATCGTCGGGGCTGGTGTGTTCGGTGAGATAGAGCGTCATCAGCGGTTGGAAGCGATCACCCGCCGGAATGGCCTTAACGATGCGGTCCTTGTAGGCCATCGCATCTGCGGTCGTCACCACTGGCGGCACGAGGTTGGGCATGATGATGGCGCGGGCAAAATGGCGACTGCTGTCTCCGATCACGCCTTCCAGCATCGCACCATCACGCAAATGCAGGTGCCAGTCATCAGGGCGGCGAAGGGTGATCGACTTCATCGTTGTAGCCTCGGTGCTTGCTGGAATTGCGCCCGTTTAGCACCATTCCGCATGAGAAGACAGCGCCAAAAACCACTTTTTCAACGCAAAAGCTGGGGTTAAATCGCGCCCGCCTGCGGCCCCCAGACATCCGTCATGGCAAAACCATTCGCCAGCGGGTCGTTCGGGTCGAGCCACACCTGATGGAGACCGAAGGTAAAGCCGCGACCGGTAATGGTGGGAATGACGGCTGCCTTGCCCGCAACGTCCGTCACCGCAGATAAGCCCACCTCGAACTGTGTGCCGATGATGGAGCGGGATGTGTAGGTATCGCCCACCTGCACTTTGCCGCGCGCATGCAGCGTGGCCAGATTGGCGGAGTTGCCGGTGCCGCAGGGGGAGCGATCCGCACGCCCGGGCCACATGGTGGTGCAGGTGCGAATGGTGCCATCGGCCTCCGTATCGCGAAACATGACATAGGCCACGCCCGAGATGGCCGGGATTTCGGGATGCACCACTGGTATCTCGCGGTTGACGATATCTTTGAGCACCATGCCAGCCGCGACCAGCTTCGCTGCATTGGCCTTGTCGATGGTGAGCCCGATTTGGCTGACATCGACAAGCGCATAAAAAATACCGCCATAGGCGATGTCCATGCGGATACGGCCCCAGTCCGGCGTGTCGATCTCCACATCCAGCTCATGCACGAAGGACGGCACCATGGTGAGTTTCACCTTCTCACAGCGCCCATCGCGGCAGGTGGCTGTGGCTTTCACCAGACCGGCTGCCGTTTCCAGCATGACGGTGGTTTCCGGCTCTTTCATCTCCACCATGCCGCTTTCCAAAAGTGCGGTCGTCGCGCAGATGGAGTTGGAGCCGGAGCTGGCATGCGCCTGATCCGGCTGAAGAATGACGAAAGCGGCATCCGCATCCGGGTGCTTGGGCGGCAGCAGCAGGTTGACCGAGCCGATGGGCGCGCCACGCGGCTCCAGCGTCAGAAAGCGGCGAAGTTCTTCACCTTTTGGATCGGTATTCAACCAATGCAGCTGTTCAGCCACAGTATTGCCCGGAATTTTCGGCACGCCGCCGGTTGCCACACGCCCGATTTCACCTTCGCAATGAACATCGAGAAGCTGAATTGTGCGTCTGAAGCGCATGGCGATCACTCCGGTAAGATGAGAATAAGCCGGTCATATCGCATAAAATACTGTTTGTATATTAGGCGTTCAACGATCTCGGCATTCGGAATTTCCACGATTGACGGACAGGTTGCAATCGCTGGAACGTCGTGTCCCGGTATTCAACGCCTGCGGATCGACCACGCTGGTTGCTGTGTCTCCGACAGAACCGACCGTGTTGCCGACGGATCGGCCAAGGCGCTCCACCTGACGACCATAATTTTCCCGCGTACGTGGATCGAAAACCGCAATGGGAGCACTGACCACAACGCTGGCCGCCGTACCCACCGTTTGCGCAGCACCAATGCCCACGGCACCGATGGCTTCGCCCAGGCCCACATCGGAATCCGTCACCGTCTGCCCATCGACCAACCGTCCGCCGATGAGACGCACGACCTCTGGACTTTCGGCAAACTTTCCGTGATTGAGGCTATCGCCGGATTTCAGCTTTGTCAGATCGAGAACCGTTATACCCGCACTTTCCAGCTGGCTGCGATAGGGCTCCGCGCCGGGGTCGATCTGGCCGAGGCGGTCGACATTGCCGGAAATGCGACGGGACAGGCTGAGCGCCCGGTCATCCTGCGAGACGAACAGCGTGAACTTCGGCTTTTCCTTGCCCAAGCTTGCATATTGGCGTGCAAACACATCCACGTCGAGATCGGGTGCTGCCAGAATGACATTGTTGATCTTGGGATAGACGCGGCCATGGCGGATCGCCATCTGGCGCAGCGCCTCGACCGCAAGCCATGTTCCCATGGAATGCGCCATGACGGTGATATCACTGACCGCGTTGTCCTTGGCCAGTCGCGTCAGCATTTCTTCGAGCGCGTCGCGGGAGTAGTTGGTACTTTCCTTGTCGTAATTATAATCGAACACGCTGGCACGGGATGGCCAGGTGAACACCACCGGCAGGACGTCGGACCCGGAGTCGTGGACGATCTGCGCAAAGCGATAGACCGATTCCTCGTAGCGATTGTTGAAACCGTGCACGAAGACCAGAACACGCTTGTTTTTCAGGCTGTTACGCTTGATCCAGCTTTGGGTGTCCGTGTCGTTCTTCAGCGGTTCGACGGAAACGGTGGTGAAGCTCTTCAGCGGATCGGCCGGAAGCTTTTTCGGCCACTGTACCTGACCAACCTTGCGGTTGGCCTCGGGCGGAATGGAAACGGAGATGGCATCGACCTTCAGACCCGTGCCGCGCTCGCCCCCGAACAGAATGGCCTTGTCATCGGAGGGTGCGCGCGTGGTGGCCACCAGAAGATTGACCGCAGACGTTCCCTGCACCCTTTGCCCGGTCGGCGTCATGACGCCAATGGGACGACCGCCGCAACTGACAAGAAAGGCAAGCAGGGTAACCAAAGCGACCAGCCTTGCGGCCATTCAACGACTCCAGAGACATGGCGGAGGCTTTCCCGTCAGAATAACGATCTGGAGCCTTTTGCTGTCAACGTCCCTGTTATTACAGAACAGCCCGGCATAGACCAGCCACCGGGCTATCATCGGCAAGTGCTTTTCGTGGATGGTGTGACGCAAGCGCCTCAAAGGGTACCCAGAGTCCAGATATCAGGCACGCATCGCTGAATACCTGATGATTATTCATTCTCTGGATGAGACACGCTCAGTCGACAGATCGCAGATCAGGGGTCTGAGGATGGTCCCTGAATCTGGATCTTGCGCCCATCACGATATTATAAATGGAATGTCAGTGGAGGAATTTGTGGAGCCTTTTCCACAAGCACCAGTCCGCGGCCAAATTTTATGCTCGCAATGGATTTCGCCAGTGCGATGACCTCGTACTGATCTCTTGCGCCCGGCAGATGGATGGCAAAATCATTGTACTGATAGTCTTCGAAAATGCTGTTTTGAACATCGATAAGGATCTTGAAAAACTCGACAGTCGTCACCGGGGCGTCACGGAAGGCATCTGTATGCCCCCAGTACATGCATTCCAGATCTTCAACGAAGTAGACTCCCGTGTCTTTGAGCCCGTTGTTGAAAAGGCCGTTGAAGGATGCGATCTGATGCGATGCGATATGGCTTCCGTCATCGATGATGATGTCGAACGGACCGTATTTTTCGACAACAGACTGTAGGAAGGCGGGGTCGCTCTGGTCGCCGATCTCAACGTGAACATTATGCTCAGGTGCGTTGAAAACAGAGCAGCCCTCATCGATATCAATGCCGACGATGACAGCGCCATCGCCGAAGAAACGTCTCCACAATTGCAGAGATGCGCCTCGGTAAACGCCGATTTCGAGCACGCGCGGGCTTTTGCCGTGATATCGGCCGAACTCGCGATCGTATGTCTGAAAATAACCAAGCCACTTGTGGCCACCAGGAATGGTGGACCATACCTGACCGGAGACCGTGTTTTCGAGACTCGGAAAAGGAGGAACCTTGCTTCCTTCCCACGCAACTCTTTTACGCATTTCCTCGGGCAGCAGGTTATAAATACTTTTGGATGGCATGGTTTTCCTACGTTCTCGTTTGTTGTCCGGTAATCAGAGGCGTCAGGCGACATTGACGGCGTTGAATGGGTTGCCCAGCGACAGATTATCTTTCTGCTCTCGTTCCAAAGCGGTGAGTTTTCTACCCCATCCAGGGATTAACTCCGCGATTGCATCCGCTGCATTCCTCAAAGCGTCGAGCGTGGGAATGTTCTGTGGGGGATCGAAGCGATCCAGCCCTGACATGAAGTGTCCGAACGTCTCGCGCATCGCTACAATGATGGCTCTGTTAAACGCGCTGAACTCGTTATCCTGCATCAAAACCTTCAGGCGATGATTATCAAGGACTGTGAGAACGGCGGACCCGTCCAGCGCTGCGTTCAGGGCTTCGAAGAATATCCGGTGCGTGTGGAAGTCCTTCAAAATCAGCATCTCGGCGGCGAATTCCGTATAGGCGACTTTTGGTTCGCCAATGAGAACGCAAGGCGTTACGGCGTTTCTGCGTCCCATTCTTTCGACGATCAATCCCAGTGACTTGCCGGTTCCAACGAAGTCGACGAGCAGAGTGTTGCGACCGAGTTTGCTCTGCAGATACGCCTCGTATTCAGCCGATTCAATGTAGCAAACAGACCTGGAAATTCGCACATATTCAGAAGACGGCATCCTCGTCATTGCGAAATGGCGCGACGACAGCATTTCATGCCAGAGGTTGCAGTCGCGCGCAGCCATGAGGATTTTGTCCGCACCATATTTTTCGGCGCATAACCTGATCCAGAAGGAACCAAGAATCATAAGGGGAATGTTGATCGAAGCCTGAGCATTTTGGGCGTTGCGGACATGAATATTCGGGTGAAACGTGTGCAGGCGCGTTTCCCGTACGGCGTGAGCATAAGCTCCAAGGCCGATAGCATGAAGAATTTCCTCGCTCCGGTCCCATTTGGAAATGGTGACCAGATTGACGGCAATTCCGAAACTGGACGGACTGATGATATCGGCCTGTATATTATCACCGAAATGGCTGCGCAGTTTGTATGTACCTAGAATTTCGGGCCAGATTTGCTTGTGATGCTTGCCGTAATTGCTCAGATAAAGCTTGTTCGTCAGTCCACATTTTTCTCTCAGCACGCGCTCGATAAACGCACGGGGCAGATACATGTCGGAAATGATGATGTCTTCAGCGTTGACTCGAGCGACCACATCGCCAATCGGGAAAAGGTGATCCCACTCTTCCTCCAGTTCCATCCACTTCAGTACATTCGCCTGCTTTTCTGTTAGAAAAGCGTCTGCCACCATCATGTTATAGATGTCATCGATCCCGTAAGTCCGATGCCCGAATATGCTCATTTCTGTTCTGTGACGCTTGTCTGCAAAGTTCGCAAACCCCGCCTTGCGTTCAACAATGCGGAATATCTCCAAAGGGTCGTAGCAGCGTCTGGCGACCAGCGTATCGAAAAGATCGAAGCTCTGGACTTTGGTATGGCTGTCTGAGGAGTTCTCTTCCAATATGTGGAAATTGCCAGTCTGCTCGTATCCGGAGGCAGGATCGCGGAAATATCCACCGAGCCGGATGAGATCATCAGGTCCCTGCTGGCTGGAAAACTGGCACGTAATCCTTCCGTTTTGGTCCAAAATATTCACACACTCGCCATCCATCTCCCAAAACATTTCGTTTGGATGACTATAGCCGATCAGAAAACCATTTTTGTGGAATACAAAGTCTTCACTCAGGACTGTATCGGAAGGCTGGACCCTAAAGGTAAATGTTCGTGACAGTAATTGTTCTGCGGTAACGAAAATGGAGCCTTTAGCTTCCGAAATATTGAGCATCTGTTGTTCCGCCTCTGGAATATAGAACAACCAATAGTGTCATAAGCTTGCCTCAACCTAACCAGACGACTGACTGAGGAAAGTCTAAATCCGGCCCAGCGAAGTTACGACGGCCAGAGGCGGGTAATTGTAGATGCGCGGATGGGCTAGCTTGGACGAGGTCGGCCGTTACGTTGCAGCTGGACACGATTAAGTGCCATGAAAGGATTGCGGATCAACATCCCAAGCCAAATAGAAATACCTGAGACCACCGGTCGGCGCATTGCTATGCCGCTGGTGCAAAAGCTCGATAAAACATGGAAATTTTAGGAAGAAAGAATGGCGCACCCGAAGAGATTCGAACTCCTGACCCCCAGATTCGTAGTCTGGTGCTCTATCCAGCTGAGCTACGGGTGCGTGCCGCAGAAATGTTCCGTTGGCGTGGCGATCCTCTAAAACGTCCTCATGTTGAATGCAAGCGATTTCGCTGAGAATTTGTCATTTTCCTGCAATGAATTTTCTAGGCCTTTGAAATAATTAGACTTTTGATCGGGTTGAAACAGAGCTGCATAATTGAGCGATGCTCACGCACCGTTTTGCTGGCGCGGTTCGGTAGCGGCGCGGTCTGTGATTTCGATGCGGAATTGCGTTCCCTGGCCGGACTTTTCTACCAGTGCAATCGTGCCCTTGTGGGAAAGGACGAGTTCACGTGCGATGACAAGGCCGAGGCCGGTGCCGCCGGAGCGGGCGGAGCCTTTGAACGCTGAAAACAGGTTCTCTCTCGCCCGCTGGGGCATGCCGGGTCCGTTGTCGTCGATGACGATGCTGACAACGGGTCCATTGCGCTGTGCGGCGATTGTCAGCCGTTTGTGAGTGTGGTCGTCACTGCTGGCCTGCTGAAGCGCCTGCACGGCATTTCGACAGAGATTGTAGAGAACGCGAAACAGTTGCTCACCGTCTGCATCGATGCGCAGATCGGGCGGGACGTTGTCGATGAACTCGATACCGCTTGCGGGATCGATGGCGAGGACATCCTTTACGTCCTGCACCAGTTCATCCAGTTCGATCAACCGCCGCTTCGGTTCGCCTTCGGTTGCCTGCCCATAGGCCAGAACCTCGCTGGTGTAACCAACCGCGCGGTCTATGGTGCGGAGCAATTTCGGTGCGAAACTGCGCACCATCGGGTCTTCCACATCCACAAGGCGGTCCGACATCAGCTGTGCCGAAGACAGAATGTTGCGCATGTCATGATTGATCTTGGAAACGGCAAGACCCAGATCGGCAAGGTTCTTCTGCTGTCTCAGCGTCTTTTGCAGTTGTGTCTGCATATCGGCCAGGTGCCGGCCGGCCACAGCCAGTTCGTCGCTGCCCTCTTCAGGCTTGAACACCCGTGACGGATCATCCGGCTGCTCTGAAAAGCCCTGCATGCCCAGCGTCAGACGGCGGATGGGGCGAATGAGAATGCGGTTGATCGAGACGAAAATCAGGCTTGCCGTGATCAGTGACAGCGCCACCGAAATCATCAGGACGTTGCCAGCATAGGCGATCATCGCCGCCCGCAGCTTGTGTTCGCCGATCACGATTTCGATGATCATGTTGCTGTCGCCGATGACATCGAACACCCGAATGACGCGGTTGCCGCCGAACAGAAGGACGGAAAACGCATCGCGTACCGCAGTCAGTTGCGAGACGTCCGAAAGGTCATACTGTTCATCGACGCTGGGCGGTACTTCGGTGGCGGCGAGAAGGGTTGAGGTTCCGTCCTTCTTAAGGGCGATCAACTTTGCACCTGTCACCAGCAGCGTGTCGTTCTGGACGGTTCGCGGCAGCTCAGTCTGCAACCCATCGATCACCACGCCAGCGGCGGCAGCGGTGTTCAGCCTGTCGCGCAGCCACGACAGACGCATATTGGCGACGGATGGGACGAAAATCAGAACTTCAGCGATCATCACGAAAATGACCGTCAGCAGAAGCAGACGACCGGACAGGCCTTGTGTCAAGCCGGGCGCTTCGCTCTGCGCGTCCGCATCCTGACGGTCTGTCCTGTTTATGACGGTCGAAAACACCAGGCCGGTTCCTGTCGATGCGAGGGCCTCTGATTTCATATCGGTGCGAAGCTGCAATTCCAAGCGATAATAGGGTTTTCCGCTTGATTTTCCAATGGAAGACCAATCAAACGACCGACCAAAACAAAACCCGCCGAACATCTCGGCGGGTTTAGATGATGTCTCATGCTGTCATGGTTGAATAAGGAAACTCAGCCTTTTTTCGCCAGTCCGGCCAATGTTTTCACCAAGCCCTGGGTCGAGCTGTCGTGACCTTCAGCGCTTTCCTTGCCCTCCACCACAGGCAACAGGCCGGTTGCCAGTTCCTTGCCCAGTTCCACGCCCCATTGGTCGAAGGAATTGATGCGGAACAGAACGCCTTCGACAAAGACGCGATGTTCGTAAAGGGCAATCAGGCGACCCAGTGCAAACGGCGTCAGCGTGTCGTAGACGAAGGTGATCGACGGACGGTTGCCGGTGAAGACGCGGTGAGGGGCGATGAAATCGGCCTTCTTGTCATCCATGCCCTTTGACGTCAGCTGCTCCTTTGCCTCGGCCAATGTGCGGCCCTTCATCAGGGCCTCCGATTGCGCAAGGCAATTGGCGATCAGCAATTGGTGCTGGTGGCGCAGGTTTGGCTCAAAGCCATTGGCAGCAATCATGAATTCGGCGGGAATGACGCTGGTACCCTGATGGATCAGCTGGTAGAAGGCGTGCTGACCATTGGTGCCGGGCTCTCCCCAAACGACCGGGCCGGACTGTCCGTCAACAGGGGTGCCATCGATGGTGACGCCCTTGCCGTTCGATTCCATATCCAGCTGTTGTAGATAGGCAGGGAAACGCGAGAGCCGCTGGTCGTACGGCAGAATGGCGCGCGTCGAGTAATCCAGCACGTTGCGGTGATAAAAACCGATGAGGCCGAGCAGCATCGGCAGGTTCTGGCGCAACGGTGCCTGGCGGAAATGCGTGTCCATGGCATGGGCACCATCGAGAAACTTGCCGAAATTGTCGGGGCCAATGGCGATCATCAGGGGCAGGCCGATGGCCGACCAGATGGAATAGCGGCCGCCGACCCAATCCCAGAAACCGAAGACCCGTTCGCTGTCGATGCCGAACTTTGCTACCTTGTCGAGCGCTGTGGAAACGGCGCAGAAGTGATGCTTGACGGCGTCTTCACCCAGCGTGTCGGCGATAAATTTGCGGGCTGTGGCCGCATTCGTCATCGTTTCGATGGTGGTGAAGGTCTTGGACGCAATGATGAAAAGCGTGGTTTCCGCATCGACCAGCTTCAGCGTATCGGCAATATGGGCGCCATCGATGTTGGAGACGAAATGCGCGCGTGGACCATCATGAAACGGTGCAAGCGCCAACGTTGCCATGACCGGACCGAGATCGGAGCCGCCGATGCCGATATTGACGATATCGGTGATTTTTTTGCCCGTCGCACCCTTGAGCGTACCGGAGCGAATGGCATCTGCAAATGTGCCCATGGCGGCCAGAACGCTGTTCACGTCAGGCATCACATCCTTGCCATCAACCAGAACGGGCGTGTTGGAACGATTGCGCAGTGCGGTGTGCAGTACGGCGCGTCCCTCGGTGAAGTTGATCTCCTGACCGGAGAACATCTCTTCCCGCTTTGTTTCGACGCCGCCATCGATGGCGAGCTTTTCGAGAAGCGTCACAACGTCTTCATTGACTGCGCATTTGGAGTAATCCATGACCAGATCGTCGAAGCGGACGCTGAAGCGCTCGAAACGTTTATCGTCAGCGGCGAAAGCGGCGCGAATATCGGTGGCGTTGGTCTTCGCTACGGTGGATTTCAGGTTTTCGACGATGGCCTGCATGGAATGCTCCTCATGCTCCGGGAAAGGATGAGGAAACTATTCTTTTTCATCGGGCTAAATCAAGGCGCGATCATCAAATCGATTGAAATATCGCAAATCACACCAATCAGTTAGCCAGCTTTCGAAGTTCACGCCGCAGGATCTTGCCGACATTGGTCTTGGGCATTTCAGCGATGAACTCGATATGCTTGGGACGCTTGTAGTTGGTCAGGCTGATTGCGCAGAAGGCTTTGAGATCTTCGGCGGTCAGGGCAGGGTCCTTTTTGACCACGTAAAGCTTCACGGCTTCGCCGGAATGCTCATCCACCACACCAACGGCTGCACATTCCTGCACGCCTGGGTGGCCTGCTGCCACTTCTTCGATTTCATTGGGGTAGACATTGAAGCCGGACACAAGGATCATGTCCTTCTTGCGGTCCACGATCTTGGTATAACCTGCTTCATCCATGAAACCCATGTCGCCGGATCGGAAGAAACCATCCGGTGTCATGACCTTGGCGGTTTCATCCGGGCGTTGCCAGTAGCCGGCCATGACCTGCGGGCCGCGAATACAGATTTCGCCGACTTCCCCGAGCGGCAGGCTATTGCCGTCATCGTCGCGAATATCGACGTCGGTCGATGGTACCGGAAGGCCAATCGTGCCGCTGAAGTCGCTCATACCCAGAGGGTTGACGGTGGCGACGGGAGAGGTTTCCGACAGGCCGTAACCTTCGCAGATGTGGGTGCCGGTCACCGACGCCCACCGTTCTGCCACGGGGCGCTGCACGGACATGCCGCCGCCCATGACCAGAACCAGTGAGGAAAGGTCCAGCTTGCGGAAATCCTCATTGTTCAACAGCGCATTGAACAGCGTGTTGATGGCTGGAAACACATGCGGCGTGTAGCCGGAAAGCTCTTTGACGAAGCCGGGAATATCGCGCGGGTTGGCGATCAGCAGATTATGGCCGCCAAGGGCCACGCCCATCACCGAATTCACCGTCAATGCGAAGATATGGTAAAGCGGCAGCGCGCAGACGAAATTCAGCACCTCCGGCCTTTTTTTGTGCAGGAAGACGGCGTCCATCCACAGCGATATTTGCTGCTTGTTGGCCAGAAGGTTGGCATGCGTCAGAACTGCACCCTTCGAAACGCCTGTCGTGCCGCCGGTGTACTGCAGAAAGGCCACGTCTTCGCGGCCAATCTGTGCTGGCTTTAGTTTAAGATTGCGGGATTGCTTGAGCACGTCCTTGAAGCTGATCGCCTGCGGCAGTGAATAGGCCGGGACCATTTTCTTGACCTTGCGCACCACGAGATTGACGATGTGCCCCTTCAAACCGAGCAGATCGCCCATCGTGGCAATCACGACGTGCTTCACGTCTGTGTGGGGCAGCGTCTGCTGGACGACGTTTGCAAAATTTTCCAGCACGAACAGTGCCTTGGCACCGGAATCCTTGAGCTGATGCGCCAGCTCTCGCGGCGTGTAAAGCGGATTGACGTTGACCACCGTCAGCCCCGCACGAAGGATCGCGTAGGTCGCAACCGGGTTCTGGAGAATATTGGGCATCATGACCGCGACGCGGTCGCCTCTTTGCAGGCCGATCTGCTGAAGCCAGGCACCGACCTGTCGGGTCTGCTCTTCAAGCTGGCGGTAGGTTAGCGACTTTCCCATGCTGGAAAATGCCTTGCGATCCGCATAAAGCACGCAGCTTCTTTCCAGCAGTTCTGCAAGGGAGGAATAACCGGGATCGGGCAGTTCCGCAGGTACGCCTTGCGGATATGAGGCAAGCCAGGGGCGCGGTATGTGACGCGTGTCCTCACGGCTCAAATTCATGTCGCTCATTCTGTCCTCCCATTCCGGCATTTGCAAAACTCTGCATTCCTATCTGCCAGCTCCTCAGCCAAACAGTCATGCATTTGCGAATTTTGCAATCGTAGATGAAGCCTCCTGAACCACCTACTCACATCAGCGTATTTAACTTTGACGTAAACGTCAACTATCGCGAATTTCAAATCCCACAGCGTGGTGTGCGGGCTCGGATTTCCACCCCAAAAGATTGGCTTTTGACTTTAATCCTGATTTGCGCAATCAACAAACCGGCAAGAATTATGGAAATGACAATGTCTGAAATTGCGGCGCTACAGCTGAACTCGATCGGAAAGCGCTTCGGTGACGTCGATGTGCTCGACGATATCGGGCTGACGGTGGTGCCGGGTGAAATCATATGTCTGGTCGGTCGTTCCGGTTGTGGCAAGTCAACACTGTTGCGAATCATCGCAGGTGTCGAAACGCCCGATGTCGGCGCCGTCATGATGAATGGTCGCGAAATCGCAGGGCCTACGACCTTCATGGAGCCGGAAAAGCGCCGCATCGGTTTCGTGTTTCAGGATTATGCCCTGTTCCCGCATTTGACGGTTGAGCAGAATGTGCTGTTTGGCCTGAAAGGATTGCCGAGGGCCGAGGCAAAAGCGCAAGCGGCAGACATGATCCAGCATGTGCGCCTGGCAGAGCTTGCCAAGCGCTATCCGCACACGCTTTCGGGTGGCGAGCAACAGCGTGTAGCACTGGCGCGTGCACTGGCGCCCAAGCCGGACATTCTGCTGATGGATGAACCCTTCTCTAATCTGGACCGAGGGCTTCGTGACAGTGTGCGCGAGGAAACGCTGCGGCTGCTGAGAGACCTCAAGACCACCGCCATCATGGTGACGCATGACCCCGAAGAAGCGCTTTCGGCGGGCGACCGGGTGGTCCTCATGCAAAATGGCCGGGTGGTGCAGACCGGCACGGGCTATGAGGTGCACGACCACCCCGTCAGCCGCTATGCTGCGGATTTCTTCTGCGCGTTCAACAAGGTTGAGGGCACGGTCAGGAATGGACATCTTGAAACGCCTGTCGGGACATTTGCGTCGAGAGGCGATCTTCGCGAGGGGGCAAGGGCTTTGGCCTATATTCGACCAAGCGCGATCACGCTTTGCGCTGCTGAGTCCGATGCGAATATTGCCGGGCGGATTACCGACAGGGTGTTCATGGGCGAGATCGAGCAGGTATCGGTCCGCGTTGCCGGTCTTGACCAGGATTTGCGCGTTCGCAGCATGCGGCGTAGCGCGCCGGAGTTAACGGATGTGCGCCTTTCGATCGTGCCGGACAACGTTCTGACATTTACCATTGATTGAAAATTAGATTTTTCTACTGAAAAATCACAGTGATATTCAACTCAAAGTGAGCATTTTGCTCTAAAAAGACGCTTCGAATAACTTGATTTATTCGATCAGGTATGATGCATGCATCCCGACATTATTTTTACGTCACCAGGGGGATAGACATGACCGTATTGACCTTCACCAAGGTAGCACTTCTTGCCAGCACCACGGCATTTGCCAATGGCGCTGCACAGGCTGCCGAGCTCAGCATCTACACGACGCGCGAACCCGCGCTGATCCAGCCGCTGCTTGAAGCTTTCACCAAGGAAAGCGGGGTCAAGGTAAACACCGTGTTCCTGAAGGACGGTCTTGCGGAGCGTGTTCTCAGCGAAGGCGCAAGCTCGCCGGCTGACGTGTTGATGACGGTCGATGCTGGCAATCTGGTCGATCTGGCTGAAAAGGGTGTGACGCAGCCCATCGAATCCGAGGTTCTGACCAACGCTATCCCAGCCGGTCTTCGTGATGCCAAGGGCAACTGGTTTGCGCTGTCCATGCGCGCCCGCGTTCTCTACGCCGCCAAGCACGTTGATGTTTCCTCGTTCAACTATGAAGACCTCGCCGACGCAAAGTGGAAGGGTAAGGTCTGCATTCGCTCCGGCCAGCATCCCTACAACACGGCTCTGTTTGCCGATTACATCGCTCACCACGGCGCCGAGGCAACCGAAAAGTGGCTGGCAGGTGTCAAGGACAATCTGGCCCGCAAGGCTGGTGGCGGCGACCGCGATGTTGCCAAGGATATTCTCGGCGGCATTTGCGATATCGGTATCGCCAACTCCTATTATGTCGGCCTGATGCGCTCGGGGAAGGGTGGCGAAGATCAGGTCAAATGGGGTGAGGCGATCAAGGTGGTTCTGCCGACCTTCAAGGATGGCGGCACGCAGGTGAACGTCTCCGGTGCGGCCGTTGCCAAACATGCGCCGAACAAGGCCGAAGCCGTCAAGCTTCTCGAATATCTGGTTTCCGACGAGGCGCAGAAGATTTATGCCGAAGCCAATTACGAGTATCCTGTCAAAAAGGGTGCTGGCCTCGACAAGATCGTGGCATCCTTCGGCGATCTGAAGATCGACAGCAAGCCGCTCACGGAAATCGTTTCCCATCGCAAGGAAGCAAGCCAACTGGTCGATAAGGTCGGCTTCGACAACTAAGGTCGTTACACTCCATCATCCGGGTCAAAACTCGGCATGACGGCGCAGGAAATGTCCTGCCAAGTGACCCTTCGCCATCTCAGGCACCCGTTTTCAAACGGGTGCCTTGCCTGTTTCCAGAGATCGGGATTTGTGACCGGCCAGAACCTCAAGATCAGCATGGTTTCCAGCATCAGCAAGGCAACGCCTCGACATCCACGGGTGCGGATCAACTCGGCTCTATGGTGGTTGGCGGCATCCTGCGTGATTGCGGTGCTCGCCGTGATGCCGGTTCTGGCGTTGCTGTCGCAGGCGGTCCAAGGGTCTGAAGGGCTGTGGGCGCATTTGCGCGATACCGTTCTGGCCACCGCCCTTCCAGACACATTGATTTTGCTTCTTGGCGTCGGTCTGCTTGCGGGTCTTCTTGGTACGACAACTGCCTGGCTGGTCAGCGCCTGTGATTTTCCCGGTCGCAGACTGCTGGAATGGGCATTGCTTCTTCCGCTGGCGATGCCGACCTATATCATCGCCTATGCCTATCTCGATATCCTGCATCCCCTAGGGCCAGTGCAGGGCGTGGTGCGCTTTCTTCTCGGATATTCCAGCCCGCGCGAATTTCGGCTGCCCGATATCCGCTCGATGACCGGCTGCATCATTCTGCTCGGCTTCGTGCTTTACCCTTACGTCTATATCCCTGTCAGAGCGATGTTCCTCACGCAGGCGGGAAGCCTGCTGGATGCTGCGCGCATGCTTGGGACGTCAAGGCATGCGCTTTTCCTCAAGGTCGCGGTTCCGCTTGCCCGCCCTGCCATTGCGGTGGGTGTCAGCCTTGCGTTGATGGAGGCACTGAACGATATTGGTGCCTCGGAATTTTTGGGTGTCCGCACACTGACGGTTTCCATTTATACCACCTGGGTCACGAAGTCGGATTTGCCGGGGGCATCGCAGATCGCTCTGTGCATGCTGCTTCTGGTCGTCGCGCTGGTTGCGATGGAACGGTGGGCGCGCCGCAAGCAACGCTATTCCACGTCAGCCCAGAAAGGTTCAGTCCTTGCACCGCTTTTGCTCCGTGGCCTGCGCGGCTGGATGGCATTTGTCCTCGGGGCCATTCCTGTCGTGATCGGTTTTGCAGCGCCTGCCATCTATCTCATTGTCGAAGCATGGAAGCGGTTTCAGTTCAGCGGGTTGTCATCGCGCTTTGCCAGCGAAGCCGTCAACACGATCGCCTTTGCCGGAATTGCCACGCTGGCCACTATCGGCACGGGGATGGTCGTTGCTTATGCCATGCGGCTTATCCCGGGCAAGATTTCGCTGTGGTCCTTTCGTATGGCGACGGTTGGGTATGCCGCGCCGGGAACGGTCATCGCTATCGGCGTGCTCATTGTTCTCGGCGGTTTCGACCGGTTTCTCGATCAGACAATGCAGCAATGGTTCGGTTTTTCGACAGGCCTGCTATTGATCGGCAGTGGTTCGGCCTTGGTCTTTGCCTATGTGGTGCGCTTCCTGACCATTGCCGGTGGCGGCATCGATGCGGGTTTGAGCCGTATTCCACTGTCTTTCGATCAGGCATCCCGCACGCTGGGTCGTACACCCAGCGGCACATTTCGCGCCGTCCACCTGCCCTTGTCGAAAGCGGCAATGGCTGCAGCGGCGCTTCTGGTGTTTGTGGACTGCGTGAAGGAACTGCCTGCAACACTGCTGCTTCGCCCGATGAATGTCGAAACTTTCGCCACCCATCTCTACGGTGAGGCCGCACGGGGAACCTATGAGGAAGCCTCCCTCGCAGCCCTTGCCATTGTACTCATCGGCGTGTTGCCAGTCATGTTTCTTGCGCGCGTGGGGCGTATCCGCGCCTAGGCGGGAGTAGGTTTTATCGGAACGATTTTTCGGCCTCTGGGTTTACAAAACAGAAGAATAAACACTCAAGGAGGAAATATCCGATGGTACATCACACCCCCCAGGCCGGTCAGGATCCCTACGTCAAGGACACGCCGAGCTTTATTGCGAGTGATAAGGTTGAAGGGACCAGCGTATACGGTGCCGATAGCAAAAAGATTGGTTCTATTCAGCGCATTATTCTCGAAAAACGGGGCGGTCGCGTTGCCTACGCTGTGCTGAGCTTCGGTGGATTTTTCGGTATCGGTGACGACTACTATCCGCTGCCATGGGAAAAATTGCGCTATGATGAGGAACTCGACGGTTACCGTATCGACTTGACCAAAGAGCAAATCGAAAATGGCCCGAAATATGCCAACCGAGATGACGATAGCATGTTCGGGAACGATGATCGCAAGGTCTATGATTACTATGGCGTCCCGCCATACTGGATGTAGGCGATCAAACAGAAATGGCCCCTTTCGGGGCCACTTTTTTTCGCTCAGATCCGAACGCTATAGTTTAGTGAGTTTTTTGACGACGTGCTTCGGAAACCGCCTCCTCGAAGCACTTACGCGCCTCTTCTGGCGACTTGCGACCGTCGAGCGCTGCGCGGCATGCGCTGCGGGCACGGACAAAGTTCAACCCTCGTGTCAGCGGCCAATCGTCTGTCAATAATGCCAAGGCATCAAACGGCCCGGCAACTATGTTCTTGTTCGTTTTGTCGAAATTCACTTCGACAGGCTCTGTCCATCGTGTCAGTTTCATCGGACGCCTCCCTAACAGCCCACGTCAACGTCCATGACGTCGACATGGTTCCCGCCAGGGAGGATATTTCGATTTCGTAAAATTACAACGTTAAAGTTGTTGTCAGCGGAAGCCGAAAAAAGAGAGAATGGCGAGCACGATAACGACGAGGCCGACGATGTAAATGATCTGGTTCATGGGGAATATTCTCCGCGTTGAGCGCTCAAGCTTACCGAAAAGTCGCCTCGGTAGTTTTCAGGGCTGTGATAAAAGACCCCATCGTAACGTGAGTATCTTTGCGAAGTTCCATGAACCTTCTATTTTTCGTTGTGCACCAGCATATTGTGCCCTCTGCGGCGGTAGCAAAGTCTGCCGTCAGGACGCTTTGAGCTGAAACTGCACGACGTCGATTGTGTTCTCCCGGAAACCCGCAGCGCAGTAGTGCAGATAATATTGCCACATTCTGCGAAACCTCTCATCGAAGCCGAGTGGCTCTATGCGTTGCCAGTTGTTGATGAAAGCGCGGTCCCACAGCATCAGCGTCCGGTCGTAGTCTTTTCCAAAGCGCAACATGTCGGGAACGGTAAAACCTTCGACCGCTGCCGCTTCGCGGAACGCTGTAACGGTCGGCAACATTCCACCGGGGAAAATGTAGGTCTGGATGAAGTCCGCGTTGCGACGGTAGTCCTCGAAGCGTGTCTCATCAATGGTGATGACCTGCACCATGGCGTCGCCGCCAGGTGCCAGCAATTCACGCACGCGGCGGAAATAGGTCGGCCAGTTTTCCTCACCCACGGCCTCGAACATCTCGATCGAGACGATTTTGGAGTAAGGGCCTTTGCAATCACGGTAGTCTTCCAGACGGATGTCGGTACGATCCGTCATGCCAGCATTGGCCAGGCGTTTTTTGGCAAAGTCCGCCTGTTCGCGAGACAGTGTGAGGCCGGTGACCCGGCATCCCGTCTTGCGCACGGCATATTCAGCAAAGCCGCCCCAGCCGCAGCCGATTTCAAGCACATGATCGTCAGGGCCGATCTTCAGCTGTTCCACGATACGATCATATTTGGCGTTTTGCGCGTCTGCCAGACTCTGACCGGGCGTCTCGAAAAGAGCCGAGGAATAGGTCATCGTCTCGTCCAGCCAAGCCGCGTAGAAACTGTTGCCGAGATCATAATGGAAGGAAATATTGCGGCGGCTGCCGGATTTCGAATTGCGGCGCAGACGGTGACGCAGATAGGCAAAAGCCGAGAATAGCTTGGATGGCTCCGACACCGACGACCAGTTCTTCTCGTTGGCAATGGCGACTTCCAGAAGGGAAGCGATGTCGGGCGTGTCCCAGTCTCCATCGATATAGGCCTGAGCAAAACCCAGGCTTCCGCCCATCAGCAAGCGGCGGACGACACGACCGCGGTTGAGCGATATCACGGCATGCGCGCCAGGCTCATGGCCCTTGACGACATATTCGTACCCGCCCGGAAAAATAACGGTCAGGCGGCCTTGTGTTATGTTGTTCAAACGGCGGCAGATCATTCGCTGCCAGAGAGGTGCATCTTTCATGAGAAACGGTATCGTCTCCTCTTCAGCGTGGCTCATTTGTTCAGATCTCCCATGGTTCCACCTGTCGGCGCAGCGATAGAGCTGGCGACGCGGTTTTTCGCAGCCTTGTGGCGATAGATTGGATTGCCTTTTGCCCAGAGCAAAAGCGCTTCCCAGTGAATGGCACCCATAATTTTGAGCGTCATCAACGGATAGGATAAAAGTGCGCGCAGAAGTGCGCCGCCGGTCAACGGGCGGCGCTCACCGGCAAAGGACGCAAACAATAGGTCACCTTGTTGATCGCGCTCGTTGATCGCAACCAGAACCTTTTCGGACGGTGGCAGAATGCGGAAATCATAGGTGCATTCCATCGGTACGAAGGGCGAAACATACATCTCCTTGGCACAGGAGTGCCGCACCGTCGTTTCCTCATTCTGACTGGTCGCGATGACGTAGGTGTGGCGCTCGTGAAAGGTGTTTCTGACCTCGTAAAGAATGCCGACGAGGCGGTCACCATCGTAACAGAAATAAACCGTCAGCGGATTGAAGACATAGCCGAAGATGCGTGGATAGCACAGCATATCGACACGCAAGCTGTCTTCGGCAACGTCGATATTCGCGTCTAACAGATGACGTGACACCCAGCCTTTCAGAGCGCCTTTTTCGCCGACGCCGTGATCGGTATCGTGGAAGCTGAAAACAGCACCACGATTGTAACCGAAAAAGCGAAGTCCCTTGTCGAGACGCGGCAATTCATCGAGGTCCAGCAATAGCGAAAAAACGCGGTAGCGCATTTTGTGAGCATGCGGGCGGTGGCGCGCATGCACAACATGTCCGGCATAAATGGCGGATCGGAACGTCATAAAGAGAGCGCCTTTTCCGGGGTCAGGAAAATACGGCCCGATTCATGTTCAACGGTCCATGGACGCCTTACCCCGCCGAGCGCTTCAGCCACCGCGAGGCCGGATTGCAAGCCGTCCTCGTGGAAACCGCTACCGAAATGCGCGCCGCAGAACCACGTGTTTCGCCGACCTTGCAGGTTCCAGAGTTGCTTTTGCGCAGCGAGCGCTTTGGCGTCGAACAGCGGGTGAGCATAATCGAAAGTGCGGATCAGCTTGGCAGGATCGATGGCGCGAGATGGATTGAGCGTAACGAACAACGGCGTTTTCTCATCGATGTTCTGCAGCCGGTTCATCCAGTAGGTTACACACAGTTGTTCGCTGCCGGTGGAGTTAGGCTCGCTGAGGTAGTTCCAGCTGGACCAGACATTGCGGCGCTTCGGCATCAGACGAGCGTCGGAATGCAAGACAGCGGCGTTACGAGTGTAGTCGAAAGCGCCCAGCAGCGTGCGCTCCTGCGCATCGGCATCCGACAACAACGCCAGGGCCTGATCGGCATGGGTCGCGATGACAACATCATCGAAGCTCGAAAGCTGTCCTGAACGGTCCAGCACATTCACGCCGTTTTCACTGCGTTGAAGACTTGCAATCTGGCTATTCAGAACAACGGTGCCTTTGAATTGCGCGATAAGCCGCGAAACATATTCGCGACTTCCGCCCTTGACTGTGCGCCATTGTGGGCGGTCAGCCAATTGAACAAGCCCGTGGTTGACGAAAAAGCGGATGAAGGCCTGCAGCGGGTAGGCTCGCATATCGGCAGCCGTTGTCGACCAGATCGCTGCGCCCATCGGCAAGAGATGATCATCGACAAAGCTGATCGAATAGCCGTTCGCATCGAGATAGTCACCGAGGCTGATCGTCTGGAGCGAGGGATCGCCCAAGAGATCGGGAGCCTTTTTGTAGAACCGCATGACATCGCGGACCATATGCCAGAAACGCGGGCGCAAAAGATTAGACCTTTGGCCGAAAAGTCCATTGATGTCGGTACCGGAATATTCCAGTTGGCCACCACGAAGGGACGCAGCAAAGGACATGTCGGAGGTGGAGGTCTCAACACCAAGGTTGTCAAGCAGCTCGACAAGATTGGGATAGTTGCGCTCGTTATAGACGATAAAGCCGGTATCGACGGCGATTGCTGTCTTGCCAGGCTGGTCCACGGACACGGTATTGGCATGGCCTCCCAACCTGCCTTCTGCTTCAAACAGGGTAACATCTGCCGATTTGTCCAGCAGCCATGCCGCCGAGAGGCCAGAAATGCCCGAGCCGATAACGGCGATCCGGCGTCTTGCAGGCTTGTTGCTGGTGGCTGTCGTGACGTCCATAATTCTGGTTCCGCATTTATTATGTCAGTCAATACGAGCGGGGCAGGGCAGTGGATTGCCGATCTCGCATTTTTTTGTTGGCGGTGATCCGCTCGTGCGCGGCTGGCGTAATCGGTTTCATGACAATAAACGTTTCCATAGCTGCCCCTGCATGGCAATATATGACGCGCAAGCGGAACAGTCCGGTTGCGGGCAAGCTTTTTGGAAGCGGAGTGAAGCCGATCCGCATGAATGATGTCGCCAAGAACACGATCGAAAGCGAATGTCCGGCCCTGATGAGGGCAGTTGCTTCCGAGCGAAGCGTCGAGGCTTTCGAAGCGCTTTTCCGGTATTACGGACCGCGCGTGCGGACTTATATGTTACGGCAGGTCCGCGATGCACAGGCCGCAGAGGAACTGATGCAGGAAACCATGATAACGGTCTGGAACAAGGCTGCCTTGTTCGACCCCGCGCGCGGAAACGTGTCTGCTTGGATATTCAGGATTGCCAGAAATCTGCGCATAGACGCGCACCGAAAGAACAAGCGTCCGGAATTCGATTTTAACGACCCGGCATTCGTGCCGGATGATGCACCGGCCGCCGATATGCAGTTGGAAGAAATGCAGGATGCCGAACGGCTTCATCGTGCGCTGGCGCAGTTGCCAAAGGAACAGCTTGATCTGTTGAAACGCTCGTTCTTCGATGACGTGTCCCACAGTGCGATTGCCCAGCAGTTGGGCCTGCCCGTGGGAACCGTCAAATCACGCATCCGGCTCGCCTTTGCGAAGCTGCGTGCCGCTCTGGAGTCACGCACATGAGTGTCAGGCACCGGGTTAGCGATGAATTGTTGCTCGATTACGCCTCTGGAAGTCTCGGCGAAAGTTGGAGCCTTGCGGTCTCGACCCATCTGGCTCTTTGTCCCGAGAGCCGCCAGCGTCTATCCGCAATGGAGATGACGGGTGGTGCGCTCCTCAGTGATATCGAGCCAGTGCAGGAAACCTCTGACGCAGATTGGCAGAAGATACGAGCGCTGTTGCACCCGACCTCACAGGCTTCACCTCCCAAGGCAGTGACGAAGCCAAGCTTGAAGGCCGTGTTGCCGGAGCCGTTACGGTCCTATGCCGGTGGCGATGTCGATGCCATCAGGTGGAAGCAACTTGGGCCCGGTGCCTATCATTTTCCGATTACGACGAGCGACGGTGAAGCCATCGTGCGGCTGCTGCGCATACCGGCCGGGAAACCAGTGCCGGAACACAGCCATGGCGGGCGCGAGCTGACGGTCGTTCTTGCCGGAAGCTTCATGGACGGCAAGGACGTGTTTCGTCGTGGCGATTTTGAAGAAGCGGATGAAGACCTGACGCATCAGCCTGTTGCAGGCGAGGGCGAAGACTGCATCTGTCTTGCAGTGACCGACGCGCCTTTGAAATTCAAGAGCTGGCTGGTTCGCCTGTTGCAGCCGGTACTCGGCATTTAACTCAAGTCTTCCTGCATTCGATGACGTAACGCTCGAATTCACCAGGCCATCAAGGAATAAAGCATGCAGCTTCTCGTCGCCTATATCGGCACGGCCATTGTCTTTTTTGGTCTGGATTTCATCTGGTTGTCGAAGGCGTCCAGCTTCTACAAGCGCGAGATCGGCCCGCTTCTGCTGGCGAAGCCCAATTTCGCCGCCGCGGGTATCTTCTACCTCTTTTATATCGCCGGCATCGTTTATTTCGCCGTTGTCCCTGCTTTGAACGGTGGCGGTTGGAGCACCGCGCTCATGTCCGGCGCCATCCTCGGTGGCTTCGCCTACGGCACCTATGACATGACCAATCTGTCCACGTTGAAGGGCTGGTCATGGCGCATCTGCGTGGCCGATATTCTTTGGGGCATGTTCCTGACGGGAATTGGTGCTGTCGGCGGTTTTTGGCTGGTTCAGGTCGTCGCGTAACCTGTTTCCACCAACTTTCGCCACGCATCGTAATAGCCCGAGAGACCGTGAAGCGCTTCAACCGCGTGATAGGATTGTCGCGGTGCGTTGCGAGTGGCAAGCAGGGCTGCACCGAGGGCCGTGCCTGATGGGCTGTTGCTGTCCGTCACCAACACATTTGATCCGGTTATCGCCGCTAGCGACTGCGTATAAATCCGGTTTCTACCGAACGGGCCTTCAACGATCGTGGTTTGCGCGTTGCCGACCAGAGATAGACACGTGGCCGTCATCATCGCTGCATACAGGCTTGCCGCGACATATCGCTCCGCTTCGCCTTGTGGTTCGTTCAGCCAGTAGCCCTTTTTGCCGGGATAAGGCCCGGACCCGTCCGCCGCGTTTGGCAGATAGAGAATATCGCCAGCCAGCACGCGTTCCAGCGCCGCCCCAAGCTCCGCCTCGCTCGGCGTCGCAATACCCGCCGTCAGTATCTCGAACTCCCGCCCGCCCATGAAGCGTGAAGACGGGACAGGCTTGCCGAAAGCATCGACGTTGACCAGCGTATCGCGTGCGGGGTCCAACGTCTCAAGGCGCGCGCCGACGCCGAAGCAGATGACCCATGTCCCGGTGGACACCACAGAAAACGGACCTTTGCGCACCATCAGATGCGGAAGCAGTGACGCGTTGGAATCGTGCAAGCCGCAATAGACCGGCATGTCGCCATCGATGCCAGTTCGTGACGCGATCTCTGGCAGGACTGGCCCGAGCGTATCGAAAGCCGAGCGAACCGGTGCCAGAAGACCTGCTATCCCAAGCGTTTCCGGCAGGCTCGAAAATGTCGCCTTGCCCGGTTGCCAGAGATCGGTGTGGCACCCCAGCGACGTCGCCTCATTGGCCTTCACGCCTGTCAGCCGGTAGGCCCAATATTGCGGATAGGTCAGGATGTCGGTGACATCGGCAAAAGCATCTGGAAAGGCCGTCTTCTGATAATGCAGTTGCGCCCCGATATTCAGCCCCATCGGCAGCGCTGGCGAGAAGGTTTCGCCGAAGGGTGGACGCAGAGCGGCATAGGCTTTTTGGATGTCGTCGGGATAGCTGTGTTCGTAATCCAGAACCGGCAGTGCCAGTTCACCCCTGGCATTTAAAAGCGCTGCACTTGCGCCATGGGTGGTGATGGAAATGGCCTGATATCCGGGTTGCTCGCGAAATTCCGCCAAACCTTCGATAATGAAATTCCAGAGCGTTTCAATGTCGTAGTGGGGGTAGGGCGGGGCGCTCAGAACCCGGTTGGCCATTTTGCGAGACGCCACTTCCTCGCCGCTCTCGCCATCAACAACGATCAGCTTGGCGTGCGTCTTGCCGATATCGATGACGGCGACGTTCCTGATGGTCATGGGAGGTGAAACAACGTTACAAGGTCGGTGGCGACGGGGGAATTATCTGGATTGCTTTCCATGATGTCGGCCATATGCGCCCACCATTTCTTCATCACCGGGTGGTCGGGTAGTGCGGCCATGCCGTGGGTCTTAGGGCGTGTCAGAACGCCGAAGAGGATGTTGGTTTCCGGGTCGAGATGAATGGAATAATCGCTCACCCCCGCCTCGTGCAGCAGTGTGACCAGTTCTGGCCAGATCTCATCGTGGCGTTTCCGATACTCGGATTCCATGCCGGGAAAGAGCTTCATCTTGAAAGCGTGTTTTTCAAGTTCCGCCATGGTTTACCTCATGGCCCGCAGACGGCGAATGACGATGGGAATGGCGATGGTGATGATGAGCAGCAGGCCGACGAAGATCGACATCACAATGCCGGGCACATTTAGAAGTCCCAACCCGAAGGTGACGAGACCCATGACGAAAGCCGCGATGACCACACCACCAATGGTGCCGGAGCCGCCGAGGATCGAGACGCCGCCTAGAACGACCATCGTCACCACTTCCAGTTCCCAGCCTTGTGCGATGGAAGGGCGGGTGGAACCGAGGCGGGAGGTGAGGCAGACGGCGGCGATGCCGCTCATCAGGCCGGTCAAAAGGAACAGGATGAACTTAACCCGCTCGACTGGGATGCCGGAAAAGCGCGCGGCAAAGGGGTTGGTGCCGATGACGTAAACTTGCCGCCCGAAATTCGTGGCATGGAGCAGAATGGCGAAGATGACCGCCATGACAGCGAACAGCACGAATTCGAAGGAAATGACCCAGAAGACATAGCCCTGGCCGAAATAGGCAAAGCTTTCCGGGTATTTACCAAAGGCCTGGTCGCCCAGCACCATATAGGAAATGCCGCGAAACAGGCTCATCGTGCCGATGGTGACGACGATGGAGGGCAGTTTCAGCCCAGCCACAAGAAAGCCGTTGAAGGCACCGCAGACAAGGCCGGTGCCGATGCCGATGGCGACCAGTCCCGGAGTGCCGAGGCCCATCTGCACCGCATAGCCCATGGCGGTGGAGGCGAGCGCTATGATGGCGGCGACCGACAAATCGATCTCACCGGCAATGATCAGCAGCGCCATGGCAAAGGCGATCAGTGCCTTTTCGGTGAAGTTGAAGGTCGCGTCGGAAAGGTTATAGGCATCGAGGAAATAGGGTGAAGCGAAGGAGTTGGCGATGAAGATGAGGATCGCCACGCCCAGCAGCAACACTTCCCAGCTTGCCATCACGCGGCGAAACGGCGTGCCGAGCTTGTCTGGAATGATACGGGCCGTCGCCGGGTTTTCAGGATGTGCCATGCTCATGCCGCAGCCTCCTTGCTCTCTTCGGTGGCAGCCCTGTCGCGCAGAATGATGCGGCCCTTTTTGGCTTCGGCGCGCGCATTGAACGCCACGGCCAGCACGATGACGACGCCGGAAATTGCCATTTGCGCGAAGGGCGAGATGCCGATCACCGGCAGCGCATTTTTGATCACGCCGAGGAACAGCGCGCCCAGCACCGCACCGAGAACAGAACCGATTCCACCGGCAATCGAGATGCCGCCGATCACATTGGCCGCCACGCTATCCAGTTCGAAACCGGAGGCGATATCGACGTAAGCCACCGCATAACGCGACACCCAGAGATAGCTCGCAAGCCCCGCCAGCGAGCCTGACAGCACGAAGGCGAGAAATCGCGTCCGCCCGACATCGATGCCCGCATAGACAGCAGCACCCGGATTGCCGCCGGATGCATAGGCGGATCGCCCGAAGGATGTGCGCGTCAAGACCAGCCACGCGCCTGCGATGATGAGGATCGCAACCCATGACAGTACTGGCATTCCGAGGATCGGAGTCCGTGGCACGTTAAGAAAAGTCGGCGACATCTGATGCGCATTCACCCAAGCGCCGCCCGAGAGAACGAAGGCCATGCCGCGATAGATCGTCAGCGTGCCAAGCGTTACCACGATGGAGGGCAGGCCCAGCCACCGGACGAGAATGCCGTTGATCGAGCCCAGAAACGCGCCGATGGCAACCGCCATGGCGATGAGAAAGGGCAGGGGTATCGAGGGAAAGGCGGCGTTGGTCATCGCGACCGCCATGCCGGTAAAGGCAAGGTTTGCGGCGACCGAAAGATCGATGGATTTCGTCAGGATCACCGTCATCTGGCCCAGCGCCAAAATGATCAGGATCGAGGTATCGTTGAAGATATTGACGAGATTGGCCGGGCGCTCGAAGCCCGGAGAGCGCCAGGAAAAGCCTGCGATCAACAGGATAATGATGCCTGCCAAAAGCCATTCGCGGTTCTTCAAGAGTTTTTGCATGGCGGCTCCCTCACGCATTTCCAGTGGCGGCGCGCACCAGCTTTTCAGGCGAAAAATCGACCCGCTCGAAGGTGCCTACCATCAACCCTTCGCGCATGACGATGACGCGGTCGGACATGCCGAGAATCTCAGGCAGTTCGGATGAAACCATGATGATCGACAGCCCCTCGGCCGCAAGTTCGGTGATGAAGCCGTGGACGGCAGCCTTGGAGCCGATATCGATGCCTTTGGTCGGCTCATCCAGAATGATGACCTTCGGCTGTGTCGCCAGCCACTTGCCGATCACCACTTTCTGCTGGTTACCACCCGAGAGAGTACCGACCGGCACGGACAAGGCCGCAGCACGCAGATCGAGCCGCGACGCGTATTTGCGCGCCAATGCGAACTCATTGGCAGCAGCCAAAAACCCCTTGCGCGAGGTGCGGGCAAGCGAAGGCAGCGACATGTTCTGATAGATCGGCAAATCCAGCGCCAGCCCGTGGCGCCCCCGCTCTTCCGGCACATAGACGATACCAGCGCGGATCGCATCTTCCGGCGAGCGGATAGAAAGCGGCAGCCCGTTCAGCGTCAGCGACCCGGATGCGGGGCGCGTGATGCCGAACAGCGACTGGCAAAGCTCTGATCGTCCCGCGCCGATCAGCCCGTAAAGACCAAGAATTTCACCCTTGCGCAGATCGAAGGAAATATCGCGAAACTCGGTGTCGTGGCAGTAGCGCTGCACCGAAAGCGTCGTCGTGCCAATGTTGACGGCCTGTTTGGGGAACGCATCCTTCACATCGCGACCGACCATCAGCCGCACGATCTCGTCCTGCGGTGTCGTCGCAAGAACACCGGAACCGACCATCTTGCCATCGCGAAAGACGGCGTAATTCTCGGCGATCTCGTAGACCTCATCGAATTTGTGGCTGATGAACAGGATCGCCTTGCCCTGCCGTTTGAGGTTCTCGACAATGCGGAACAGGTCATCGATTTCCTTGCGCGACAGCGCCGCCGTCGGCTCATCCATGATGACGATGCGCGCTTCCACGGAAAGCGCGCGGGCAATCGCTACCAGATGCCGCTGCGCAATCGACAAATCCTTCAGCCGGATCGTCGGATCGATCTTGCTTTCCAGCCGCTCCAGTAGTGCGCGCGATTTTTCGTTGATGGTTTTCCAGTCGATCAGGCCGAGCTTGCCCTTGGGCGCATGGCCGAGAAAGATGTTCTCGCCCACCGACAATTCATCGAACAGCACGGTCTCCTGATGGATCGCCGTTACGCCCGCATCGATGGCATCCTGCGCGCTGTGAAAATTGACCGGTTGCCCATCCAGCAGGATTTCGCCTTCATTAGGCCGGTAGATGCCGGTCAGGATTTTGACCAGCGTGGATTTGCCCGCGCCGTTTTCCCCGATCAGCGCCGTGACGGTGCCGGGAAAAAGCTGAATATTGACGCCATCCAGCGCTTTGACGCCGGGGAAGATTTGGCTGATGCCGCGCATTTCGAGGATGGGCTTCAGGTGCGAAGCCTCTGGTGCGTCTATGGTTTTGGTTTCAGCACGCATTATCCGATTTTCTTTGGTTTGTGGGTGGGGCTTACCCCCCCCCCCCCCCCTCCCCCGGGGGGGGGGNNCTCTGTCCTGCCGGACATCTCCCCCTCAAGGGGGGAGATCGAATCGCGGTTATCGCTCGCCAAACTCTAATCTCGCGAGTGAACGGAAAGGGTGCGCCCAGCTAATCTCCCTCCGTGTGGGGGAGATGCCCGGCAGGGCAGAGGGGGGGCGTCCACCCACTGCCCTCCGTCAGATCAGAAAATCTTCGAGAACTGATCGATGTTCTTTGCATCGTAAACGAACGGATCGGCCATGGCCGCTTCGCTGTTTTCACCGACCTTGATCTTGCCCATGCGACCGGCTTCGATTTCCGAGCCCGGCTTGCCATCGGCATCGCCCTTGACGAGATGATAGGCGATCTGGGTGGCGGAGTAGCCGAGGTCGATCGGGTTCCAGATGGCGAATTCCTTCGTGGCACCGGACTCGATCGCGCCTGCCATTTCTGATGGAAGGCCGAGGCCCGTCACGAAGACTTTGCCGATTTTGCCCGCATCCTTCACGGCCTGAGACGCCGCGAGAACGCCAACCGTGGTCGGGGCAACGATGACCTTCACATTCGGCTGCGAGGTCAGCAGGCCCTGCGCTTCGCGGTAGCTCTTGTCGGCCAGATCGTCACCGTAGACGGTGGTCACGAGGTTGAGGCCTGGGAAGTCCTTCAGCTGCTTCTTCATCTCGTCGATCCAGATATTCTGGTTCGTGGAGGTGGTGGTAGCAGACAGGATCGCGAAATCACCCTTGCCGCCGTCCAGATGTGCGGCTGCCAGCTGCAGGCACATCTTGCCGATCAGTGCGTTGGAAGACGGGTTGAGCTGAAGGATACGGCCTGCCGGGGCAACGCCGGAATCCCAGGAGATGACCTTGATGCCGCGTTGCGCCGCCTTTTTCAGAGCAGGCACGACCGCATCCGGGTCGTTGGCGGAAATGGCGATGGCGTCAACACCCTGCGCAATCAGCGAATTGACGACCTCGATCTGGCCCTCGGCAGTCGTCGTCGTGGGGCCGGTATAGATGATCTCGACACCGCCGAGGTCTTTTGCTGCTTCCTGCGCGCCCTTGTTGGCCGCCTCGAAGAAGCCGTTGCCCAGCGACTTCACGACCAGCGCGATCTTCATGTCCTTGGCCTGCGCCATTCCGCCAAAACCGGCAACGCCGATCGCAACGCTGAGCGCCAGGGCTTGGCTGAGTTTTCTACGTGTCAGTTTCATTGTGTTTCTCCTCCCGATTAAACATCATTCCCAGCTCCGGTGCTCCTCAAGCAACCGAAGCGGAATCCTCCTCATCCGGCGGCGAGGTTGCCTGCGCACCCGCACCCGCTCCGGCCACGACAAGTGCCACGCCCGCTGCCTCCATCATCCGCACGGCCTCGTCGGAAATCCCCTCATCGGTGATGATGGTCGAGACGCTTTCCAGCGGGCAGAGAATGAGGCTCGAGCGTTTGCGGAACTTGGAGCTGTCGATCATCACGATCAGTTCTTCCGCCTGCCGCATCAGTTTCTGTTCGCTCTGAATGACGAGCGCATCCGACTCCATGATGCCAAGCGCGCCCACACCCTGCGCGCCGATGAAAATGCGCCGCGCATAGAAATTGCGGATCGCATCATTTTCAAACGGCGACAGGATCAGGCTCTGGTCGCGATAGATCGCACCACCGGGCACGCTAACATTGCATTTGGAATGTTTGACTAGATGTTCTGCAATCGCAAATGAATTGGTCATCACCTGCAAGCGGCGCGCCGACATGTAATGCACCATCTGGAAGGTCGTCGTGCCACCATTGATGATGATGGCGTCACCTTCTTCGCAGAGATCGACGGCCTTGCGTGCAATTGCGCGTTTCTTGTCGATATTGACCGATTCCGAGACGCGGAACGGACGCGCAGCCAGATTTCCGAGCTGTGGTGGGTGAACCGCCTCAGCCCCGCCACGCACGCGCCGCAGCTTTCCCCGCACATGCAGGGATGCGATGTCGCGCCGGATCGTCGCTTCGGAAGCGTCCGTCAATTCGGCAATATCCTGCACCGTCACAACAGGCTTTTCCTGTATGGCGCTCAAGATGATGCGATGGCGTTCGCTTTCGTGCATGGGGTCCTCCTGATCGCAATCTTTCGTAAACTTCTGATGTTGTCAATCAAGTTTAATCAAATAAAAACATGGTGCGGCGCAAAATGAAAATATATGATCGTTTATGATTGACATTGCGCTTTTGATCGCGCGATATCTGCCTTTAACAGGAGGCGGGCTGGTTCGAAAGTCTGCGAATAAACGACATGGGAGGATATGCCGATGGGACAGACCCGTCTTCTCGAAAGCCGCTGGGACGATGCCTATGCTGCAAGGCTGGATGAGCCGGGCAAGCTGCTCTATCGCTCCAACTTGCTGGGCGCGGACAAGCGCATCACCAATTACGGCGGCGGCAACACATCGGCCAAGGTACTGGAAATCGATCCGCTGACGGGCGAAAAGGTTCGTGTGATGTGGGTCAAGGGTTCCGGGGGTGATGTCGGCACCATCAAGCTGGATGGCTTCGCCACGCTTTACATGGACAAGCTGGAAGCGCTGAAGGGCATCTACAAGGGCGTGGAAGACGAAGACCGGATGGTCGGTTTCCTGCCCCATTGCACCTTCAATCTCAACCCGCGTGCCGCCTCAATCGACACACCCTTGCACGGTTTTGTGCCCTTCGATCATGTCGATCACATGCACCCGGATGCGATCATCGCGATTGCCGCCTCGAAGAATTCCAGGGAACTGACGCGCCAGATTTTTGGCGATGACATCGGCTGGCTGCCATGGCGCCGCCCCGGCTTCCAGCTTGGTCTCGATCTCGAGGCCTTCGTGAAAGCCAACCCGACTGCCAAGGGCGTCGTGCTGGAAAGCCACGGCCTCTTCACCTGGGATAATGACGCGAAGAAGTGCTACGAACTGACGCTCGCCATCATCAACAAGGCTATCGAGTGGTTCGCGCGTGAGACCGAAGGCAAGACGATTTTTGGTGGCGCAGTCGCCAAGACTTTGTCACAGGAAGAACGCCGCGCCATTGCGGCCCGCCTGATGCCAGAAATCCGTGGCCGCATCGGTCGTGACGAGCGCAAGCTGGGTCATTTCGATGATCAGGATGCCGTGCTGGAATTCGTAAACTCGAGCCAGTTGAAACCGCTGGGCGCTTTGGGCACCTCTTGCCCCGACCACTTTTTGCGCACGAAAATCCGCCCGCTGATCCTCGATCTCGATACAGCAAAGCCAGATGTCGACGCGCTGCTCGCCGGTCTGGACAAGGCGCTGGAAGATTACCGCGCCGATTACGTGAGATACTACGAGACCTGCAAGCACGACAATTCGCCGAAAATCCGTGATCCCAATCCCGTCATCTTCCTCATCCCCGGCGTCGGCATGCTGTCCTTCGCCAAGGATAAGGCGACAGCGCGTATCGCTGGCGAGTTCTACGTCAACGCCATCAACGTCATGCGGGGCGCTTCTACGGTATCGGAATATCAGGGCCTTCCCGAGCAGGAAGCCTTCGATATCGAATACTGGCTGCTGGAAGAAGCAAAGCTTCAGCGCATGCCCAAGCCCAAGAGCCTTGCAGGACGGGTCGCCTTCATCACCGGCGGCGCCGGTGGCATCGGTCGTGCCACGGCGGAGCGCTTGGCAAGCGAAGGTGCCTGCGTTGTGCTGGCGGATATCGATGAGGGGGCGCTCGACGCCACCAAGGGTGATTTCGAGAAGCGTTTCAGCGCGGATGCAGTGCGCAGCGTGAAGCTCGACGTCACCAAGGAAGACGCGGTTTTGTCTGCCTTTGCTCAAGCCAGTGTCGAATTTGGCGGCATCGATATCCTCGTCTCCAACGCGGGCATCGCCTCATCGGCGCCGGTGGAAGACACGACACTTGCCATGTGGAACAAGAATATCGACATTCTCGCCACCGGCTATTTCCTTGTCTCACGGGAGGCGTTCCGCCTGTTCCGCCGCCAGAAGCTCGGCGGCAACGTCGTCTTCGTTGCCTCCAAGAACGGCCTTGCCTCATCGCCCAACGCGTCTGCCTATTGCACGGCAAAGGCTGCGGAAATCCATCTGGCCCGCTGCCTCGCGCTGGAGGGTGCCGACGCCGGTATTCGCGTCAACACCGTGAACCCGGATGCGGTGCTGCGCGGCTCGAAAATCTGGAACGGTGAGTGGCGGGAACAACGCGCGGCGTCTTCCAAGATCGAGGTGGATGATCTCGAAGAACATTACCGCAAGCGTTCGATGTTGAAGCTGAATGTGTTCCCCGAGGACATTGCCGAAGCGATCTACTTCCTCGCTTCGGATGCGTCGGCGAAATCCACCGGCAACATCATCAATGTGGATGCCGGCAATGCGCAAAGTTTCACCCGCTGATCGCGGGTGAAAGATCTCTTATCGGCGCAGGATAACCCAGATGGCGTGAATGATGCCGGGAATGTATCCGCACAGCGTCAAGAGAATGTTGAGCCAGAACTGCAAGCCCAGACCGACCTGAAGAAAAACGCCGACTGGCGGCAGGAAAATGGCAAGTAAAATGCGAATAACGTCCACGATTGAATATCCCGTCTGTTTGTTTCCAAGCACATAACGTGGGGAGCGCGGAATTGGTTCAATCGCGGGAGGCGAGGAACGGGAGGACAGTATGACCGAGCTGAAAATAGCGGCAGATATCGTTGATCGCGAAAACGAAAAACGCGCACACGCCCATGAGGCAGATTACGAGGCGTTGGGCGCGCATCTGTCCCGCCGCAGCATCGATATAGAGGCGATCACCAGGCAGGTCACTGAATTCTTCGTCGCCGTGCCCTCCTGGGGTGTTGGCACAGGCGGCACGCGCTTTGCTCGCTTTCCCGGCAAGGGCGAGCCACGCGGCATCTTCGACAAGCTGGACGATTGCGCTGTCATCAACCAACTGACCGCTGCAACGCCAAATGTCTCCCTCCATATTCCATGGGACAAGCAGGACCCAAGCCGCCTGAAAGCCCATGCAAGCGCGCTGGGTCTCGGCTTCGATGCCATGAACTCCAACACGTTTTCGGATGGCGCAGACCAGACGCATTCCTACAAGTATGGCTCACTTAGCCATAACGATGCCGCAACACGTCGACAGGCGGTGGAACACAATATTGAATGCATCGAAATCGGCAACGCACTCGGCTCCAAGGCGCTGACGGTCTGGATTGGCGACGGCTCCAACTTCCCCGGCCAAACCAATTTCACCAAAAGCTTCGAGCGTTATCTCGAAGGCATGGCTGACATCTACAAGGCCCTGCCGGATGACTGGCGCATCTTTTCCGAACACAAGATGTATGAACCCGCCTTCTATTCGACGGTCGTGCAGGACTGGGGCACGAACTACCTCATCGCCAATACGCTCGGCGAAAAGGCATTCTGCCTCGTCGATCTCGGCCACCACGCGTCCAATACCAACATCGAGATGATCGTCGCCCGCCTCATCCAGTTCGGCAAGCTCGGCGGCTTCCATTTCAATGATAGCAAATATGGCGACGACGATCTGGATGCGGGCGCTATCGACCCCTACCGCCTCTTCCTCGTCTTCAACGAGTTGGTGGATGCGGAACATCGCGGTGTGAAGGGCTTTCATCCGGCGCATATGATCGACCAGTCGCATAATGTGACCGACCCGATCGAAAGCCTGATCTCCAGCGCCAACGAAATCCGCCGCGCCTATGCGCAGGCGCTTCTGGTGGACCGCATGTCCCTGGATGGCTTCCAGCAGGACAACGATGCACTCATGGCGTCCGATACGCTGAAACGCGCTTACCGCACTGATGTCGAACCCATTCTGGCTGAAGCCCGAAGAAGATCAAACGCAGCAATCGACCCCATCGCCACCTACCGCGCCAGCGGCTACCGCGCCAAGGTGGCTGCCGAACGCCCGGAATCCAAAGGCGGGAGTGGGGGCATTATTTGACACCCCTTAAGAGGCTCAAACCGTTAACAAACGAAGGCACGCATGGGCGTGCTTTCACGCTTTCATAACCAAATATGTCCGTCGTTAAAAAAACGTGTTGTTCGCCCCATCATCTTCACATTCACGGCTATGTTGGCGAGGCATGAAGAAGCCAATAGACAGATCAGGCCTGATTTTCGTCGCGCTGCTATGCGTGCTTGTCGGCATTGTGCTGAGCATCGCATTCCTGAACGGCGAAAGGCAACTTTCACCACAAAGCCAGGATGGGACGTTGATACCGAGGACGACGGTCCAGCCGCAACAGTGAAAAGATGGTTCGCCCGGAGTTCAGGCCGCGAATGCTCCATCGAAAATGCTCTGCACAACACCATGCGCAGGCGAGGGGAGTGGATGTCGGGCTTGTAGCGCTCCGATTTTATCCTGAAACTCTTCAAGGATTTCAGGCTGAACTGCTTTCATCGACAGTAGCGTCTCCGCCAGAAGAATTCGGGTAGTCACGTTCTGCGGGTTTCTCATGCATAATTCGATATTGCCATCCACGATATTACGGGAGCCGTTCAGGAAATCCGCTCGGACGCCCTCTTTATTTCCACACCTCACCGCCAACAGTTGCTCCAGCCGCAAGAGATAATACGGAAATAATGCGCCAGCTGGAACGTCGTAGAATATGGGCGAATCACACCTCTTCAAGCCGACTTGGTCTTCGAGCAGCGAAAAAATGTCATTCGTTAAGGCCTGTATGGCCAACTCAGGCTTGGCAACATCAAACGACACCTTGAACGTTCCAAGGCATGTGTGATCGGCTACACGAACGATCCGCGCTTCAATGTCCCAAGTTTTATCACCACAGATCAGATGGGTGGTGATGACATACTCACTGGTCGAAGCATACTGAGCAGCGTTTTCGTCTCCCCACTCATAACCGACCAAAGCAAACCCTCCCTGTTCAATCCACGGAACAAGAGTCTGGGCAACGGCGTCGGTTTTGAAATGAAGCTGCTCCGCCAGAAACAGCGGAACCGCCCGTGCAAGGCGCCCCCGTGTGTCAGCCAGTTGGGCCTCGACTTCATTTTTGGCATTCGCGTCCGTAACAGAGCTTCCGAGAAAGCAGATTTTAGGTCCGCTTGCCTTGGTTTTTGGCAAAATCTCTTCTGATCCAGAGTTACGTTTGATCCAAACAGGTCCCTCGCTTTGCAACATTGACACGCTCAATGCGTCCAGCGTTGGCACTGCCAATTTGGCTTTGGCGATTTCCGTATCCCAATAACTCAGCGTGTCCTGCCAGTCGGGACGTTTTAACGCGTAGAGCTGCTCAACGAGTTGGCTGGCATGCGCAAATTCACCGGAATCGAAATGCGCCTTGATGAGGTTATTGCCAACCTGCAAACCGTGATAACTGGCATCATAGTATGGCTCGACAATCTCGGAAATCATCTTGAGTTCGCCCGCGCGACCGAGGTCAGCGCTGATCTGCATCAGTGCGTCCGCGGGAACCGGCCTGCCAGTCCTCTCCAAACTCCGGTTGTACAATTGCAGCGCACCGTCCAGATCGCCGGTGCTGATCGCCTCTCTTGCCAGCCATAAAGGCGCGCGCCAGCTGGTCGGAATTGCAGCGATACGCTCAAGAGCACTCAAATATGCCTCTTGCCCACCTTGTTCCAGCTGCATCTGGACATACCAGCCCATTCCATTGTCTTGGTTCGGATCCAGTTCCAGTGCGTGCCAAAGGGTCTCCTGCGCCTTGGCCATATCTTTTCGTTCAAAATGAACTTTGGCGAGGTTGGTCAGAATGATGCCCTGTTCTCCAAATTCGTCGGTGAAGTCTAAAAAGACCTGCTCGGCCTCATCCAGTCGGCCCGCTCGCATCAGGACGATGCCCCAAATCGTTGCGGCTCTTTCTCTTTCTGGGTCTATTTCAAAGAGGCGCCTTGTTGCTTCGAAGATATCTGCTTCGAATCCATCGTTGATGGCTGCAATGATGGTTTGATAAAGTGCGTCTGGATCGTCCCATTGAGATTTAAGATTTCCTGGCAAGACGGAGTCGCGCCATTGACTGCGGGACATAAAAATCTGACGGCCAAATTCGTCATATGCCTGAATGAGGCTCTCAGTCTCTTTCTCATCCCTCGGTTGTGCCTTGGGGTTCTTCTTTTCAAAAAGCGTCTTGAGGAAACCAAACATAGTGCCGCCATCAATTTTATGAAAAGACTGGTGCCGCTTGCAGGACTCGAACCTGCGACCCCATCATTACGAATGATGTGCTCTACCACCTGAGCTAAAGCGGCTTGCCAAGCACCGGAAAAGCTTCGGCGCTGTATAATATGGCGGGCTGATACAGGCATTGCGGCGGGATTTCAAGTCTTGAAATCGATGTCGCCTAAAAATCCATGGTCGTCATTGCCCGCCCTTGCCCATCAACTGGAAAGCCGGACTTTGGCTGCGGCGTATTCGGACGCAAGGCGATCAACCAGAGAAGAGACGGGTTCTACGGCTTTCACAGCGCCCACGCCCTGACCGGCGCCCCATATGTCCTTCCAGGCCTTTGCGCCACTGGTGGCCGCACCGAAATCCATTTTCGAAGGATCGGCAACGGGCAGGTTGTCAGGGTCCATGCTGGCCGCAATGATCGAGGCTTTCATGTAGTTGCCGTGGATGCCGGTGAAATAGTTGGAATAGACGATATCGCTGGCTTGGGCCTCCACGATGGCCTGCTTGTAGGCATCGCTTGCACGCGCTTCTGTGGTGGCGATGAAGGGGGACCCGATATAGGCCATGTCGGCGCCCATGGCTTGGGCTGCAAGAATTGCACCGCCATTGGCGATAGCGCCTGCCAGAAGCAGAGGCCCGTCGAACCATTCGCGGATTTCCTGAACCAGCGCGAAGGGCGAAAGCGTGCCCGCATGCCCGCCCGCACCTGTCGCCACCGCGATCAGCCCGTCTGCACCCTTGCGAATGGCGGAGCCGGCGTGGCGATTGTTGATGACATCATGCAGGACGATGCCGCCATAGGAGTGGATGGCGGCGTTGACTTCCGGAACGGCACCGAGCGAGGAGATGACGATCGGAACCTTGTATTTGACACACAAGCCGAGATCATGTTCCAGCCGCTTGTTGGACGTATGGACGATCTGGTTGACCGCAAAAGGTGCGGCGGGGCTTTCAGGGTTTGCGGCATTATGGTTGGCCAGATTCTCTGTGATCATTGCAAGCCACTCGTCCAATTGGCTTTCCGGCCGCGCGTTCAGCGCCGGAAATGCGCCGACGACGCCCGCCTTGCACTGCGCCAGCGTCAATTCCGGATGCGAGATGATGAACAGAGGCGATGCAATCACCGGCAGTCGAAGATGATCCCTAAGTACGGACGGCAGCATGTTTCCTCCCATGAGTGACGTTTACGCGCACGTAAGATGTAGCGAAGGCGACGCCGTCTGAAAAGCGAAAAAGAGCGTCAGGACTAACGCAAGGTCATCCCGTCGTTTCCATAGCCTCGATGATCGGATGTGAGGCTGGAAACAGAAAAAGGCCCGGATTGCGACTGGTTTCGAATGTTTTTCCCCAAGCCATTCGGCTGTTTTTGAAAGACATCGCTTGCGATTGGGCAAGCTAGTCGTTACCGAATCGTAAACAACATGGCGCAATGCCGCAGACGCCTTTTGCATGGCAAGATAAGGACGGGTCGTGAGCGGACTGGAAACGGCAATCAGGAATGCCCTCGAAAAATCGGATAGATCAAGCGCCGAAGTGCGCGCGCGGATCTACCAGTCATCGCGGCAGGCGCTGGAAGCGGGTTTGCGCAAGCAAGGCATAGAAGACCCCGAGATTGTGGCGCAGCAACGCCAGCGGCTTGAAACGCTTGTTCATGCTATCGAAAGCGAAGAGCGCAACCGCCTGCTCAATGTCGTGGAAGATCACGTTCGGCGTGAAGCAGCCAGAGCGCCTGCTGCTGCGCCATCCGTTCGTCCGGTTACGCCATCTGTTTCGCCAGCGCAGTGGGAAGAGGAAGATCACGACCTTCCGGTCGATGCACCGGTGAGGGTGGATACTCCTACTGCTAATCCGGTGGATAGCCATATCGGCGATTTCCGTGCCGAGCGCGGCGTCGTTGCGCCAGATGCTAGATCTGCATCGGATGCGGATATGGGGTCGTTGGCCTTTACCCCGCAGCGCGCCGCAAAAGCGCGCCGTAAAAAGCGGCTGGTCGCACGACTGTTCATTTACTTCACATTGCTGGCCTTCGTTGGTTTCGTTGGGTGGTGGGTCTATACATCCGGTCTGCTCCTAAGCCCGGCGGAGCGCGATACCAGCGTGCCGAACCCCCCGCCCGAAGTGCAGTCGGAGGATTTTACCGGCGCGGAAGCCAAGCCCGAACCGAGCCTTGAAGCCGGCCGTGGATTTTCTGACGCGTGGAACGAAATTTTCAATGCCGACCGAGGCAATGCGGGTCTTCAGGCAGGCTCGCTCGCCGCCATCGAGGGCATTTCCACAGCGGCCGGAAAAGCAGTGCGGCTGACGTCCCGCGTGGCAGAGGCTGACGGCGACGTCAGCATTACGGTGCCGACGGAAGTCTTGCGCGAAATGGCCGGTAAATCTTCGACCATATCCATCACGCTGCAATCCTCCAGCGACCGGCAGACGCAACTGTCCATCAGTTGCGATTTCGGCAGTCTGGGCGATTGCGCCCGTCACCGTTTTACGGCAACGCCTGAGCGCGCGGACATGCTGATCAATGTAACATTTGACCGGACACTGGCTCCCAACAGTCCGGGTCGCATCGTCATCAACAGCGATATCGATGGCAATGGACGCCCGGTCAATCTTTATTCTGTCAGGATTCTGCCGGGCGAATGATGCGATCTGCCATTTCTCCCTCATTTCCGTGTTCGTCACAGGACTGAGGGAAAAACGGCGTGAGCGTCAGCAAAAGCCAAGCCGTCAGGTGTTTGACTTCAGGAACTCCGGCCCGGAACACAGAATCTTGTCGTCGATGTCGCCGATCACTTTCTTGTCCTTGCCGTCGTAATCCAGCGACGTCAGAATGTGTTTGATCAGGTTGATGCGGGCACGGCGCTTATCATTGGCGCGGATGACGGTCCACGGCGCTTCGTCATTGTGAGTCTTTTCCAGCATCAGGTCACGCATGGCCGTGTAATCGTCCCACTTGGTCAGCGCTGCGATGTCCATGTCGGACAGTTTCCATGATTTCAGCGGGCTGTGACGCCGGTCGTGAAAACGGTCAAGCTGGGTCTCGCGGCCAGTATCCAGCCAGAACTTGAAGAGATAGGTGCCTTCGTGGACCACCATCTTTTCAAGACGCGGCGTTTCCTTGAGGAACCGCTTGTGCTCCTCCGGCGTGCAGAAGCCCATGATGGGTTCGACGCCCGCCCGGTTATACCAGGACCGATCGAACATCACGAATTCACCAGCTGTCGGAAAATGGGCGATGTAGCGCTGGAAATACCATTGCCCACGTTCGGTTTCGGTTGGCTTGGTCAGCGCAACCACGCGCGCGGTACGGGGGTTGAGATATTCCTTGATGACCGAGATAACACCGCCTTTCCCGGCGGCATCTCGTCCTTCGAACACCGACATCACGCGCTGGCCGGTGGTCTGCAACCAGTTCTGTACCTTCACCAGCTCGATCTGGAGCGCTTCCAGCGTTTCGTCATACTCCTCGCGCTTCATTTTTTTGTCGTAGGGATAGCCACCGGCTGACAGCTTGTTGTCTTCCACCCAGTCCGGCAGGACGGGATCGTCGATATTGAAGATGCAGGTTTTGCCCCCGATTTGAAGTTCAACCGAACGGTCCTTGGTGTTTTCGCTCATCATGGCTCCCTGTGGACTGGTGTGTGAAATCGGCGGCGTGTCATTTCCTTGATACATACTGTGGAAAAGACATAGTGATGAATCTTTGTCATGAAAGAGGGATAGAAGGTTTCGATGCGTTGATTTCGGCGTAGAAGAAAAGTGGACGACGATGGCGATCATGGAAGGTGGGGACGCATTGGGGCGATATTTGCGTAGGCTTCGCAGAAGCTGGCTGCCGATAATGGTCGTCACCATGCTGGCCGCTGTGACACTTTCGGAGCTGCGCTCGCCCTATGTTCCGCTGGCGCTATGGTTGGGCGCGGTTTTGGCCATTTTGGCAATCAGTTCGGGTGCGGTGACGAGATTGCCTCGGCAACACGTTGCTGAGGCCGAGGCGGAAGAAGAGCAAGGTGTCAGCGAAAGCCTGATCGCCGGTGTTCGTTCAGGGCTTGCGGTTCTCGACACACCGGTTTTCATTCTCGATCGCAATGCCAGCGTACTCTTCGAAAACAGCGCCGCAGACCGGGCATTCGGAACGCTTGCCGTTGGCTCGCACATTTCTGGCCGACTGCGCTCACCGGGCCTTCTGGATGTCATTCGCGAAACGATTGCCACCGGACAGCCCAATCAGGTCGAGCATTCCGAGCGACTGCCATCGGAGCGCGTTTTCATTGTCCGTATTGCGCCCGCTGAAATGCAGGAGCAGGCGACCGCGCCACTTTACATTTTGTCTTTCCGGGATGTTTCGGAGTTGCGCCGGATAGACCGGATGCGCAGCGACTTTGTCGCCAATGCCAGCCATGAGCTGCGCACGCCGCTGGCATCGTTGCGAGGTTTTATCGAGACAATGCAGGGCCCGGCCCGTGATGACCCCAAGGCGCGCGAGCGATTTTTGGGCATCATGCTGGATCAGGCCACACGCATGAGCCGCCTGGTGGATGATCTCATGTCCCTGTCGCGGCTTGAACTGCGCGCCAATATCGCGCCGGATCAGAAGGTCGATCTGGTGCCGCTGCTGGGTCATGTCAGAGATTCGCTGCTTCCCTTGGCGCAGGATCTCGACGTCGCCATCAATCTTCACATGCCCGCAGAAAAGGTCGAGGTCACAGGTGATCGTGACGAACTGGTGCAGGTGTTCCAGAACCTTGTCGAAAATGCCTGCAAATATGGTCAGGACGGTAAGGTGGTGGACGTGTTTTTGCGCGCCAATGCCGGAAAACCTGTCGAAGTCGGTGTCGTGGATAAGGGTCCGGGGATTCCGGCGGAGCATGTTCCTCGCCTCACAGAAAGATTTTACCGTGTGAGCGTGGCCGACAGCCGCTCGAAAAAAGGCACCGGTCTGGGGCTTGCCATCGTCAAGCATATCCTGACCCGCCATCGCGCCCGGTTGATTATCCGCTCGGAGCTCGAGGTCGGAACGGACTTCACCGTGAGATTTTGACACAAAAACGGTATCGCGGATTTTATAACCAAAAAAATATCATAATAATCATATACTTAGACTGTCACAAATACTTCATCGAAGTGACATAAAAGAGTGTAGCAAGACTGGCTATGAAGAGGTCGCCGGGGCAGCCCAGAGTTGGGTAAGAGGGTAAAACTCCTGCCGGCAGCGTCCACAAATGCCCATCGCGGGCACCCACGGGAGATTCACATGAATATCGTTAAACTGTCCGCAGCTGCCTTGGTGGCTTCTGTCGCTTTTGCAGGCGCCGCCGCCGCTCGCGATCAGATCCAGGTTGCCGGTTCGTCCACGGTTTTGCCTTACGCAAAGATCGTTGCTGAAACTTTTGCTGAAACCTTCCCTGACTTCAAGGCTCCCGTTGTTGAGTCCGGCGGTACAGGCGGCGGTCTGAAGGCCTTCTGCTCCGGCGTTGGTGAAGGCACCATCGACATTGCCAATGCTTCGCGCCCCATCAAGGCAGACGAGCTTGCAGCCTGTAAGACAGCTGGCGTCACCGACGTTCAGGAAGTCAAGATCGGTTACGACGGCATCGTCTTCGCCATGGACAAGTCTAACAAGGACGTCAAGCTTGAGCCAAAGGACCTTTACCTCGGTCTCGCTGCTGAAGTCGTCAAGGACGGCAAGCTTGTTGCCAACCCTTACAAGAAGTGGTCGGAAATCAACAAGGAACTGCCGGACGTAACGATCGCCGCCTACATCCCTGGTTCCAAGCATGGTACACGCGAAGTCTTCGAAGAGAAGATCATGGCTGACGGCTGCAAGGAAGCTGGCGCAACGGATGCCATCAAGGGTCTCGTTGCCGATGCCAAGCAGGCCGCTGCAAAGTGCATCGCAGTTCGCAAGGACGGCGCAGCTGTTGATATCGACGGCGACTACACGGAAACGCTTGCTCGTATCGATGCCAACAAGACCGGCCTCGGCGTCTTCGGTCTCGCATTCTACGAAAACAACAAGGACAAGCTGAAGGTTGCAACCGTCAGCGGCGTGGTTCCTTCCACTGAAACAGTTGCAAGCGGCAAGTACCCTGTTTCCCGTCCGCTGTTCTTCTACGTCAAGAAGGCACATGTCGGCGTCATCCCAGGTCTGAAGGAATATGTTGAGTTCTTCACATCCGACGAGATGATCGGCCCTGACTCTCCACTGGCCAACTATGGACTGGTTGCTGCTCCAGAATCCGAGCGCAAGCAAATCCGCGCTCAGTTCGAAGCTGGCAAGACCATGTAATCTGTCTCGGAAGGCGCGGCGTCGTCGCGCCTTCCACCCATCTTTGACGGCACGGTTCGTGTGGGTTGATAGCTCCTATTCATCGCAAGACGAGAGTTTGGATGAATAAGACGTATCTACCCGGAATGCCGAAGCCGCAAAGGAAATACGGCACCTGTCGCGAAACCATCTGAGGCTCATGAGGCCGAAAACGGTTTTCCGATGATCCGATGTGCAAATAACAAAGCTGCCTGATACCGCATCCCCGCCCTGGTGCGCCGAGGAAAGTCTCAATGAACACATCCATACTTCTGCTAATCCTGGCGCTGATCGGTATGGCCAGCTATATGCTTGGCTCGCGTCGTGCCGTCGCTCTGGCTGGCGCCCGTCCGTCGTCCATGCATTCGCGACCCGGTTATCACGGCTCCTATGTTCTCGTTTGGGCCGTTCTCCCCTCGGCTGTCATTCTGGCGCTTTGGCTGGTCATCAGCCCGTTCGTCATCACGTCGGCGGTACGCGGCGCGTTTCCAGATGACATCAAGGCTCAGTCCGAAGCACAGCAGAGCCTGAACTACGGCATGGTCGGTTCGATTGCGCGTGGTCTTCAGCGGCTGACGTCGGAAGAGGTGTCTCAAGCGAAAGCAGATCCTGCCACATTGCGCCCGCTTTTGGGGTCAAAGGGCGTGGCGATTGCAGGCGACCCGCAGCCTTATATGGTGGAAGCAGCTGAAACGCTCAACACGATGACCGCAGCCAGCCGGATCGGTATGGTGGTGATTGTGCTGGGTTCGGCACTTGCTGGCGCCTTTTACGCCATGCGCGGCATCGCCCCCAGGTTTCGCGCCCGAAACATGGTCGAGAAGGTCATTCTCGGCGTGCTGATGCTGGCATCGTCCATTGCCATCCTCACGACCATTGGCATCGTTCTTTCGATGCTGACGGAGGCTGTCCAATTCTTCAATATGGTTCCGGCTCACGAGTTCTTTTTCGGGACGGTATGGGACCCGCGCTTTGCCGCCGCTGGCACGACCGACAGCTCCGGCCAGTTCGGCCTGATCCCGCTTTTGGCTGGTACGCTCTACATCGGCTTCGTCGCCATGCTGGTTGCTGTGCCGGTCGGGCTTTTCTCGGCAATCTACATGGCTGAATATGCCACGCCGCGTTTCCGCTCCATCGTCAAGCCGTTGCTGGAAGTGCTCGCCGGCATTCCGACCATCGTTTATGGCTTCTTCGCGCTGACCACCGTCGGTCCTTTCCTTCGCGATATTTCTTCGCAGATCAACGGCCTGACGACCGGCGACTATGCCAGCTTCATTCAGGCGCAGAGCGTCATCACAGCCGGTTTCGTCATGGGTATCATGCTGATTCCCTATGTCTCGTCGCTGTCGGATGACATCATCACAGCTGTTCCCGGCGCAATGCGTGACGGCTCGCTCGGGCTTGGCGCAACGCGCTCGGAGACGGTCAAGAAGGTCATCCTTCCGGCCGCTCTTCCCGGCATTGTAGGCGCTATCCTGATGACCGGATCGCGTGCCATCGGTGAAACCATGATCGTGGTGCTGGCTGCCGGTGTCGCTGCACGCCTTCAACTCAACCCGTTCGAGCCGATGACAACTGTCACCGTCAAGATCGTCAGCCAGTTGACCGGCGACCTTGAATTTACCTCGCCACAGACGCTGGTTGCCTTTGCTCTTGGCATCACGCTGTTTGCCATCACGCTTTGCCTCAATATCTACGCGCTCTACATTGTGCGCAAATACCGGGAGCAGTATGAATGACCGACGTCGTTACTCCGGGCGTCATCGCCCCAGCCGCAACGAAGAAGGTCCGGCGCGACATCGGCATCAAACGCCGCTATGCCTCCGAGCGCCGCTTTCGCACCTACGGTCTCGCCGCCATCACCTTCGGCCTGCTGTTTTTGTTTCTTCTGCTTTGGTCGGTCGTCGGCAAGGGCTACACGGCATTCCAGCAGACAATGATTACGGTGCCGGTCGAGTTCTCCGAGCAGATCATCGACCCCGACAACGTCCGTGCGCAGAACCCGGCCAAGCTGGTCACGGCAAACTATCCGGTCATCGCTCGCAACGCCGTGGCCAAGGCGCTTAATATCTCGCTGGATGATCGCACGGCGCTCCGCTCCGTCTCGGCGCTGATCTCGGATAGCATTCGCACCCAGCTGCGTGATCTCGTGGTCAAGGATCCGAGCATTATCGGCACCACCCGCACGCTATCGCTGCTGGCTTCGGGTGATCTCGACAGTGCCGTCAAGGGTCAGATCGATCTGTCGGTCAATGAAGCCAACCGCCGCATTTCCGACCAGCAACTCGGATGGGTGAAGCAGCTCACCGATAGTGGTCAGCTTGCCAAGCAGTTCAACACCGGTATCTTCTTCAACGGTGCATCCAGCCGTCCGGAAGCTTCGGGCGTCGGCGTCGCGCTGATCGGCTCTTTCTACATGATGATGATCGTTTTGGTGCTGTCGCTGCCGATCGGTGTCGCCGCGTCGATCTATCTGGAAGAATTTGCGCCGAAAAACCGTCTGACGGACCTTATCGAAGTCAACATCAACAACCTCGCTGCCGTTCCCTCGATCGTTTATGGTCTGCTGGGTCTGTCGGTCTTCATCAACTTTCTGGGTTTCCCCCGCTCGGCCTCGCTGGTTGGCGGTCTGGTGCTGACGTTGATGACGTTGCCGACCATCATCATCGCCACCCGTGCGGCGCTGAAAGCTGTACCACCGTCCATCCGCGCTGCGGCCCTTGGCCTTGGCGCATCGAAGATGCAGACGATTTTCCACCATGTCCTGCCGCTTGCCATGCCTGGCATTTTGACCGGCACGATCATTGGTCTGGCGCATGCGCTGGGCGAAACCGCTCCCTTGCTGCTGATCGGCATGGTCGCCTTCGTCGCGAACTATCCGACAACACCCATGGACCCTTCCACGGCCCTGCCGGTGCAGATTTACATGTGGGCGAACGAAGCAGAACGTGCCTTTGTCGAAAGAACATCCGGCGCTATCATCATCCTGCTTATGTTCCTCATCGTCATGAATGTTGGCGCAATTCTGTTGCGTCGCCGCTTCGAACGGCGCTGGTAGAGGAGCTTTAAGCTATGAACATGTTGTCGGAAGCAGCAGTTGAAAAGGCGCTGGACAAGAAAATGAATGAAGTTTCGTATAAGATGATCGGCAAGGACGTTTCCGTCTATTACAGCGAGAAACGCGCCCTTTACGATGTGAACCTGAACGTTCGCGAAAACACGGTCACGGCTCTGATCGGCCCGTCCGGTTGCGGCAAGTCCACGTTTCTGCGGACGCTTAACCGCATGAACGATACGATCGACGGTTGCCGCGTCACCGGCAAGATCACGCTTGATGAAGACGACATCTACGACCCGGTCATCGACGTGGTGGAGTTGCGTGCCCGTGTCGGCATGGTGTTCCAGAAGCCGAACCCATTTCCCAAGACGATCTATGAAAACATTGCCTATGGCCCGCGCATTCATGGTCTTGCCCGCAACAAGGCGGATATGGACCAGATCGTTGAGGCCAGCCTTCAGAAGGCCGGTTTGTGGAACGAAGCCAAGGATCGTCTGCACGAATCCGGTACCGGTCTTTCCGGTGGCCAGCAGCAACGTCTTTGCATCGCCCGCGCCATTGCCGTGTCGCCTGAAGTCATTTTGATGGATGAGCCATGCTCGGCGCTGGACCCGATCGCGACTGCCAAGGTCGAGGAACTGATCCACGAGCTACGCGCCAATTATACCATTGTGATCGTGACCCACTCCATGCAGCAGGCGGCTCGCGTCTCTCAGCGCACGGCTATGTTCCACCTCGGTCATCTGGTGGAAGAGAACGATACCGACAAGATGTTCACCAATCCGGATGACCAGCGTACGCAGGACTACATCATGGGTCGCTTCGGCTGATCTGCCATTGGTTCATAACATCAGCGCAAACCGCTTGAGCCCGTCCGGGCTTGCGGCACCGCACCGAAACTGGAGAGTAGAACATGCCGACCCACTCGCACATCATGTCCGCTTACGATGAAGAGTTGAAGTTTCTGACCCGCCGTATCGCCGAAATGGGTGGTCTGGCCGAGCAGATGTGCGCGGACGCGGTCCGTGCCCTCGTCAACTCCGACGCAGCCTTGGCCCAGAAGGTCATCTCTGACGATACAATCCTCGATAACGCCGAACGCGAGATCGGCGACAAGGCCATCGTCACCATCGCCAAGCGCCAGCCAATGGCGGCCGACCTTCGGGAAATCATCGGCTCGCTGCGCATTGCTGCCGATCTCGAGCGCGTTGGCGATCTTGGAAAGAATACGGCCAAGCGCGTTATCGCGGTTGCCGGAACCGGCGTTCCGCGCAAACTGGCACGCGGTCTCGAGCATCTGTCCGAACTGGCGCTGGTGCAGCTGAAAGACGTTCTCGACGTCTATTCCACGCGTTCTGCGGAAAAGGCACAGACGATCCGCGAGCGCGACGAGGAAATCGACGCGATGTACACCTCCCTGTTTCGCGAGCTGCTGACCTACATGATGGAAGATCCGCGCAACATTACCACCTGCACGCATCTCCTCTTCTGCGCCAAGAACATCGAGCGCGTCGGCGATCATGCCACCAACATCGCTGAAACCATCTATTACATGGCCACCGGCAGTCAGCCGGCAGGTGAGCGTCCCAAGGACGACAGTTCCAACACACTCGGTGCAGTTACCGAATGAGTTCCCTATAAGACTGGCGGAGTTCCCGAGCCATGGTGCCGAAAATAGCAGTTGTCGAAGACGAAGAGGCGTTGAGCGTTCTTCTTCGCTATAATCTGGAATCCGAAGGTTACGACGTGGATACGATTCCGCGTGGCGACGAGGCGGAAATCCGCTTGCAGGAACGCACGCCGGATCTTCTGATCCTGGACTGGATGTTGCCAGGTGTTTCCGGCATCGAGCTGTGCCGCCGTCTGAGAATGCGTCCTGAAACCGAACGTCTGCCGATCATCATGTTGACGGCACGCGGGGAGGAGAGCGAGCGTGTGCGGGGTCTGGCAACGGGCGCCGATGACTACGTGGTAAAGCCGTTTTCGACGCCGGAACTGATGGCGCGCGTCAAAGCCATGCTGCGTCGTGCCCGACCGGAGGTTCTGTCTTCGGTTTTGAAATGCGGCGATATCGAACTGGACCGGGAAACCCATCGTGTCCACCGCAAGACACGCGAAGTCCGGCTCGGACCGACCGAATTCCGTCTGCTGGAATTCCTGATGGTATCTCCAGGCCGTGTTTTCTCGCGCTCCCAGCTTCTCGATGGCGTCTGGGGCCACGATATCTATGTGGATGAACGCACCGTGGACGTCCATGTCGGCCGCCTGCGCAAGGCGCTGAACTTTTCCAACATGCAGGATGTCATCCGCACCGTGCGCGGCGCGGGATACTCCATGGAAGCCTGATTGAGGTCAGATGTTCCGATTGCTACGGTCGCGCGCGTACAGTCTTTCCTTTCGACTGGCGCGCGCCAGAATTCGTCATAGCGCTGCTGTGCTGAAGTTTCACAACTCGCTTTCATTGCGCGCACTCTTTCAATTCCACTCAGTTCTTTTAAAATCCAACGCGAAAGCGGCATCTTCGATGTGTTCGGCCCACCCGCGCCAAGGGACGAATGGGCGGTGCAAAATATGCTCGTCAATCAGTCTTACACTTGACCAGAGTCGTTATTTGAAAATTAAAGTTTGACTATCATCCCATAAAGCTCTATCACTGGTTTATCGATATTTTTCTTGCTGAGCTTTGGTTGCCGCGCGATTAGCACCGCGTTTTGAACTAACCCTTTCTTCAAAAAAATCGCTACACTCGCACGTAGGACGTCAGTTCTGCGAAGTCTCTCTTATGCTTTGAAAGGGTTCATTATGACCACAGGCACAGTAAAATGGTTTAACTCCACCAAGGGCTTCGGCTTCATTCAGCCAGACAACGGCGGCACAGACGCATTCGTACACATCTCTGCGGTAGAGCGTGCGGGTATGCGCGAAATCGTTGAAGGTCAGAAGCTGAGCTACGACCTTGAGCGCGACAACAAGTCGGGCAAAATGTCTGCTTGCAACCTGCAGGCTGTATAATACGGAATCTGCTTTCCATTGACCACGGATGTACTGGCACTGTTGAAAGCATGAGACCAAGCGAGGTCAGGCAGGTTGCCTGGCCTTTTTTTGTGCCGCTGGTCGGCCAAGCGCTTGAACCTGTTGCGTCCTCGAGATGCACGAACAGGTTCAGGTCAGAGATCTACGTATCGTTCTTTTGAAGAAATCGATTCCGATTTTCAGTGCGATGCGGTAGGAAGGGAACTCCATGTCTGACGCTCACAGCAAATCTCGCAAGCAGGCCGAAATCGCTTTCGGCGCAACGCAATCGCAGTTTTTTGCGCGCGGTCGTGCGGTTGATGAACTCAACTCCATCGCCCAGGCTCGCGACGAAAAAACGATCAGGCTGCGTGAAGCACGCCTTGCGAAGGAACGTGACGACAGTCTGAAGCCCGCAGTCATCCCAACGAAACGCGCCAAAAAATCCTGACCCCGGTCGGCACGACGCATCAACTGGAATAGAGATTTGAGAAACACTAGAAACATCAAGAACAACGAAGTTTCCGAACGTCGCGGCGCCGCTGCCGACGCAAAGGCTGCCCTTCTGAAGGCCTATCGTGAAGCCAAGGAAGCTGCCGCACCAATGCTTGAAGCCAAGCAGGCAGAGCAGATTGCTGTTGCCGAGGCACGCAGAGCGCGCCAGGCTGAAAGAGATGCGCAGAAGCGCGAAGAGAAACTTCGCCTCGAAGCAGAGGCTGCCCAACGCGAAGCCGAACTCGAAGCAGCTGCAAACGCGGAAGAAGACGCCCGCAAGGCAGCTGAAAAAAATCGCATCGCTCGCGTCGTTGAAGACGAAGCGGCGCGCAAGGCAGAACGCGATCGTCGTTACGCCAACCGCAAAGCCCGTCAGGGCTGAGCCATTCACCCGAGATACAGCAGCCGTTCATGCGAAGGGCTGCAATCTCCCCGGTTGGATTTCATCGCCGTGCTTCCAAAGCACGTGTCGCCCCGCGGCCAGCGCCCCGGTAGGCCGCGATCGTCGTGACGCTTCCGACTGAATGCCCCTCGATACGTCGTGCCATTCTTTCGCGAACCTGTGTGTTTATAAATGCTTATACGAGCGTCAGACGCGTCTCTCGACGGATGACATAAGCATTTGGCGTCGTAGAGTCATTGAGGCGAAACCCAAAAACTGCGAACATAGCGACATCGTTGGCTTCTTCAAACATAGTGCTGATGACGTAGACGAACGTTGATGCTTACCTAAGCGTATCGCGGTGAAAGCGCGGTTGTTGACGGTCTGACGACGGCTTGCCTGCGTCGTGAAACACTCGAGACATCCGGGCATGAAAAAAGCGGGCCAATGACCCGCTTCTTGATACTCGAAATATTGGGATTGCCTTTAGGCTCTGCGGCGTTCGCTCACTGGCTGGTAGGCCATCTTTGCGTGGAACTTGCAGTAAGGCGAGGATTCATGGGACTCGCATCCGCAGAAGTGGAAGTCGTCCTTGAGGGGATCTCCGACAGGCCATTTGCACGTGCGCTCTGTCAGTTCCGTCAATGTCAGGCGCAGGGACGTCGGCAGCGATGCGTTGCTGACGGGAACATACTCCAGAACCCGCGCTGTATCGGTATCCATATCCTCTTTCAACGCAGTCGCGCCGGCAGTGCGAACGGTTGGGCGGGCTGTGGCGGGGCGTGCCTGGAAGTTTGCAGGGCGCGGCGCCGTGGAGGCTGCCGGGCGTTTGGCGGCTGGACGTGTCGTTGCAACAGTGCCACCGGCTTTCGCGCGGCCCGGAAGGTTCAAACGGTGGACTTTGCCGATCACGGCGTTGCGGCTGACGCCACCGAGCTGCGCTGCGATCTGGCTGGCACTCAGGCCTTCCGACCACAGGCGTTTCAGTCGTTCGACTCGTTCATCAGTCCAGTTCATGCCGCTTCTCCGCTCGTAGCGCAGGCAGAATCATACTCCTATGCCGTGGAGTGAACCACGCGCAGAGTATCCGCCATATTGTAGGTGACTAGGTCCGCCGCTTGCAGTCTAGTAATTGAGAGTTAACCTAATCGTCGGCAGACTCCGTGACAAGAGTCGGGAGAATCATCTGGAATCGATTTTCCGGTTTTCCCCAACTTGCTTCATTTGTGAGTCAGAAAGGCAACACTTTGTAGGTGGGCGAAACCACCCTACAATGGCTTGAGAAAGGCGTCTTACAAGGACATTTGTTGACATCGGTAAGGGAAGTGACAATAGTGCGCTCGACCTACCGAGAATACCCCAAGCCGCCGCGAGGCGGCATTTTTGATTTTCAGGCACGGGATCACCGATAAGTCCTAATTTATAGCGCGTTTGCGCAGGGAGTGCTGCAGCCATGGCCGACACCACGCCATTGTTCGATACGTTTTCCAGAGCCCCTTTGCGCTTCGAGCGCGGTGAGGGCGTATGGCTCGTGACGGAGAGCGGCGAGCGATATCTGGATTTCGGCGCAGGCGTTGCGGTAACCTCCGTTGGCCACAGCCATCCGCATATGGTGGAGGCTCTTAAAGGGCAGGCGGAGAAGGTCTGGCACCTCTCCAATCTTTATGAAGTCGCGGGTCAGGAAACGCTGGCCAAGCGGCTGACCGATGCAACGTTTGCGGATAAGGTGTTTTTCACCAATTCGGGTGCCGAGGCTCTGGAATGCGCGATAAAGACCGCGCGTCGCTATCATTATACCCACGGCAACCCTGAGAAGTTTCGCATCATTACCTTCGAAGGCGCGTTTCACGGGCGTACATTGGCCACGATTGCGGCTGGCGGCCAACCGAAATACATCGAGGGTTTCGGCCCCAAGGTCGAAGGCTTCGATCAGGTTCCATTCAACGATCTGGACGCGCTGAAAGCAGCGATCGTTCCCGAAACCGCAGCTTTGCTCATCGAGCCTATTCAGGGCGAGGGCGGCGTTCGCCCGGTTGCACCGGAATTCCTGCGCGCCATGCGTGACATCTGCGACGAGCATGGCCTGCTTCTGATTTTTGACGAGGTGCAGACGGGCGTTGGCCGTACCGGCAAGTTCTTCGCCCATGAATGGTCGGGCGTCACGCCGGATATCATGGCGGTTGCAAAGGGTATCGGCGGCGGGTTTCCATTCGGTGCCTGCCTTGCGACGCTGGAGGCCGCATCCGGCATGACGGCTGGCGTTCACGGCACGACCTATGGCGGCAATCCGCTGGCCATGGCCTGCGGTAATGCTGTTCTGGATATCGTTCTGGCCGATGGATTTCTTCAGCATGTGCGTGACGTGACGCTGGTCTTCCGCCAAGGACTTGCCTCGCTGAAGGATCGCTACCCGGATGTGATCGAAGAGATCAGAGGTGAAGGTCTTCTGATCGGCGTCAAGGCAAAGGTCCCGTCGTCTGATCTGCTGCATGCCATACGTGCGGAACACCTCCTGGGTGTTCCGGCGGGCGATAATGTCATTCGTCTGCTGCCGCCTTTGGTGGTCACGGCAGAAGAAGCGCGCGAAGGTCTGGCTCGGCTTGAGAGAGCAGCGGAAGCCGTCACGACGAAAATGGCAAAAAGCGCTTAGACGCGCAATGGTTGGGCCAGCGCGGGGCGCGGCCTGCATCGACAGGATTTTATTGAAATGGCATCAGCAAAACATTTTCTAGACCTTTCGGCTGTCGGTTCGGAAGACCTGCGGGTTATTATGGACGACGCCCGCACGCGCAAGATTGCGACCAAGAACGGAACAGCGGAAAAGCCGCTGGCTGGCAAGATGCTGGCGATGATTTTCGAAAAACCCTCTACCCGTACCCGCGTCTCTTTCGATGTCGGTATGCGCCAACTCGGTGGTGAGACGCTGTTTTTGTCAGGCACCGAAATGCAGCTCGGTCGTGCCGAAACAATCGGTGACACGGCCAAGGTCCTGTCAAGATACGTGGATGCGATCATGATCCGCACCACGGACCACTCGCGCCTGCTGGAGCTTGCAGAACACGCAACGGTGCCTGTGATCAACGGTTTGACGGATGATACGCACCCTTGTCAGATCATGGCAGATATTCTGACATTCGAAGAGCATCGCGGTCCGATCAAGGGTAAGACGATTGCCTGGACCGGAGATGGCAACAACGTGCTGCATTCGCTGGTCGAAGGATCTGCGCGTTTCGGTTACCGCATGAACATGGCCGTCCCGATGGGGTCCGAGCCCCACGACAGGTTCCTGAACTGGGCGCGCAACAATGGCGGCGAAGTCAAGTTGTATCACGATGCAGAACGTGCGGTTGAAGGTGCAGACTGCGTGGTGACCGATACCTGGGTGTCCATGAACCAGGAACACAAGGCACGCGGCCATAACATCTTCCAGCCTTACCAGGTCAATGCAGGCTTGATGAGTAAGGCGAACGAGGACGCGCTGTTCATGCACTGCCTGCCGGCGCATCGCGGTGAAGAGGTCACGGACGATGTCATCGACGGGCCGCAATCTGTCGTTTTCGACGAGGCGGAAAACCGCTTGCATGCACAAAAAGCCATTATCGCCTGGTGCATGGGCGTCATCTGATGCCTGAGATATGTTGCTGACGCAACGAGCCGTGCCGAACGCTTGAATTTTCGGCATGGCTACCCATTTGTAGGCCAAGTCGATGCTGCCAGAGATTGTGATAGCGGCTTTTCATCAATTGTTCTCCGCATACTTTCCCGGACGCGGTTCCGTTTTCACCTCCGTCGGTTTATCTATGCGGGAATGAATATCAGGCCCGTCGTTCCTCGCCGCCTGCGGCATGGATTGCGCGCTGGTGCGGGCCTCAAGGAGTTAGTGACATGGCAGATGTGACAGTAGATTTGGACACGCTCGATTTCGCAGGTGATGACAAGGTCGTTCCTTTTCAGGTGGAAGGACTGGATGTGCGCGGTCGCGCCGTGCAGGTCGGCCCCCTTCTCAATGCCATTCTCGAGAGACACGAGTATCCACCGGTCGTTGCGCGCCTTCTGGCGGAGGCCGTTGTTCTGACGGCGCTTATCGGGACGTCGCTCAAATTCTCCGGCAAGTTGACAGTTCAGACCAAAAGCGATGGCCCGGTTGATCTGTTGGTTGCGGATTTTACTGCGCCTGAGAATATGCGCGCCTATGCCCGTTTCGATGAGGAGCGGTTGGCGGAAGCGATGGCTGCGGGCAACACATCGCCGGAACAGTTGCTCGGTACCGGCATCCTCGCCTTCACCATCGATCAAGGCGTTGGCATGCAGCCCTATCAGGGTATCGTGCAGTTGGATGGTTCTACACTGGAAGAGATAGCAAGTGTCTATTTCCGCCAGTCGGAGCAATTGCCGACGCGTGTAAGGCTTGGCGTTGCCGAGCTGTTTGACCGCGACGCGGACGGTAAGCCACGCCATGGCTGGCGCGCTGGTGGCCTTATCGCACAGTTTCTGCCGCAGGCGCCCGAACGACTTCGTCAACGGGACCTGCATGGCGGCGACGGTGATGAGGGCGGCTTCGATGTTGCGGACGACGACGCCTGGAATGAAGCCGTCGCTCTGATCGACACGGTTGATACGGATGAGTTGACGGACCCGCAGGTCCCGGCCGAGAAACTGCTGTATCGCCTGTTTCATGAACAAGGTGTGCGCGTTTACGACCCGCAATTGATCCTTGATCGCTGCAATTGCTCGCGTGACAAGATCAAGGGTGTGTTGTCCGGTTTTTCCGCCGAGGAAATCTGCGATAGCCAGGAAGACGGTGTTATTTCCGTCACCTGCGAATTCTGCTCCACGACCTATCATTATCAGGTGGAAGAGCTGCCGGTCGCGGGTTGATGGAGAGTGCGGGGCGAACCCCGCCTCGTCAGTTTAATACGCGCTGCAATCCCGGGCTATCCAGCGAAAATGCTGGAATGTCCACCGTGAACACTTCTCCGGTTTCCGCTTGCATTTCATAATGGCCGAACATCAGGCCTGAAGGCGTATCCAGCGGGCAGCCCGAGGAATATTCGTAGGAATCGCGTGGTTTCAGATGTGGCTGTTCGCCCACGACGCCAGGCCCAGAAACCTCGTCCACCTGACCGTTTTCATCCGTTATGTGCCAGTAGCGATTGACCAGGGTGACCGCAACATTTGAATTGTTGGAGATCACAACCGTGTAGCCCCAGACATAGCGGCTGTCGTCCGGGTCGGACTGCTCGTCAAGATAATAGGGGTCGACTGTGACCTCGATATCTCTCGTCACTGCACGGTACATTCAAGGGACCCTAAGTAATTGCTTCTCTTGGTAGTCTACATCAAAGCCACATCATCTCGTCAAGAAAATGCGAATTATATTAGAGTATTCTAAGAGAGGAATGGCGCATATCGAGGCGTGGATGGTAACTCTGGCTCAATGAACCCGTCATTAATACTGAGACGGCGGGTTGAATGTGGCCCGCCCTGAACCGGGCCACACGCGTTATCAGGCCGAGACTTTGGCTAGAGCAGCAGCAAAATCTTCCAGCAGATCGTCAGTATCTTCGATGCCGCAGGAGAGACGCAGCGTGCCACCGGAAATGCCCAGTTCCGCCCGTGCCTCATCGGTCAGGTTCTTGTGGGTGGTGGTGCCGGGGTGCGTGATGAGGCTCTTGGCATCGCCGAGATTGTTGGAAATCTTGACGATTTCAAGGGCGTTCTGCAGCTTGAAAGCCGCATCCTTGCCACCCTTCAATTCAAAGCATACCAGCGTTGACCCGCCCGTCATCTGTTTAGCGATGATATCGGCTTGTGGATGGTCGGCGCGGCCAGGATAGATCACCTTGGCGATTTTGCTCTGATCCGCCAGGAAGTCAGCGATCTTGCCCGCATTGGCCGTTTGCTGGCGCACCCGTAGCGGCAAGGTCTCGATACCTTTTAACAACGTCCACGCGTTGAACGGTGACATGGCGGGACCCGTATGGCGGAAATAGTCCTGAAGCTCTTCCTCGATCCACTTTTTGTCAGAAAGAACGACGCCGCCGAGGCAGCGGCCCTGACCATCAATATGCTTGGTTGCCGAGTAGACAACGATATGAGCGCCCAGTTCTAAAGGCTTCTGGAAGAGTGGCGTGGCAAACACGTTGTCGACCGCAAGCTTGGCGCCGATCTGGTTGGCCAGTTTCGCGACGCCCGCGATATCGACAACTTCAAGTGTCGGGTTGGTCGGGCTTTCCAGAAAGAAAAGCTTGGTGTTGGGCTGGATGGCCTTTTCCCAATTGGCCAGATCGCGGCCATCGACCAACGTGCATTCGATGCCGTATTTCGGTGCCAGCGTCTCCACGACCCAACGGCACGAACCAAAGAGTGCACGAGCTGCAACGATATGATCGCCCGCCTTTAGCTGGCACAGGATAGCGGCGCTCACAGCGGCCATGCCGGATGCCGTGGCGCGCGCGTCTTCTGCACCTTCCAGCAGGCACATGCGCTTTTCGAACATGTCGTTGGTAGGGCTGGCGTAACGGGCGTAGATGAACCCTTCCGTCTCGCCCTTGAAGCGGGCTTCAGCGGCCTCGGAACTATCGTAGACAAACCCCTGTGTCAGGTAGATCGCCTCAGACGTTTCGCCGTAGGCAGAACGCAGCGTGCCACCATGTACCAGCTGTGTCGCCGGGCGCCATTTCTTGCTCATGTCATCACCTTACAAACAAAAAAACCGGCCGCAAAAGCAGACCGGTTACAAGCGCACCCGGTCTTTTTAGCCACTTATTTAACGTGGCTGCAAGCCGACCGGCCAAATCACCACGGGATAAGAGTGCCTTAACTCCGTTAACGACTTGCGTCAATGCCTCGCTTTTGGTTTTGTCGCCGTGAAAAGGGATGATGAAAAATGGCGAGAACGACAGGCATATTGGCGGATAGTGCAATCCGGGGGCTGTTCGGTTCTGGACAGCTGAAGAGCGAACGGGCACTGGATGCCGACCAGATCCAGCCCGCCAGCCTTGATCTGCGTCTGGGTGCCAAAGCCTACCGCGTACGCGCCAGCTTCATGCCGGGGCCATCCACAAAGGTGATCGAAAAGCTGACGCGTCTCAGCTTGCACGAAATCGATCTTGGAGACGGTGCCGTTCTGGAAACGGGCTGCGTCTACATCGTGCCGTTGATGGAAGCGCTCTCCTTGCCCGCTGACATGTCGGCCTCCGCCAACCCGAAAAGCTCGACCGGCCGCCTCGATATTTTTACCCGCGTCATCACCGATAATGCGCAGGAATTCGACAAGATACCAGCGGGCTATAATGGACCGCTCTATCTCGAAATCAGCCCGCGCACTTTTCCAATCGTCGTGCGACAGGGCTCTCGCCTGTCACAAATCCGTTTTCGTATTGGCCACTCTGTGCTCGCTGATGCCGAATTGCTGGCGTTGCACGAAAGCGAAACCCTGGTCGCCAGCGAAACGCCCAATGTCTCCGGTGGCGGCATAGCCCTTTCCATCGACCTTCAGGGTTTCGGTGAGAAGGGCCTGATCGGCTATCGTGGCAAGCATCATACGGCTGTGGTCGATGTCGATCAGAAGGCGGCCCACGATGTGCTGGATTTCTGGGAGCCGATCTATGCGCGGGGCCGCGCCGAACTCATTCTCGACCCTGACGAGTTCTATATCCTCGTATCGCAGGAAGCCGTCCATGTTCCACCGCTTTACGCTGCTGAAATGACCCCCTTCGATCCGCTGGTCGGTGAATTCCGCGTCCACTATGCCGGCTTCTTCGATCCCGGCTTCGGCCACGCCAGCGCCGGCGGCACCGGCAGCCGCGCGGTCCTCGAAGTGAGAAGCCATGAAGTGCCCTTCATTCTGGAACACGGCCAAATCGTCGGTCGTTTCGTCTACGAGCATATGCTGACCACGCCAGAAGGCCTCTATGGATCAGGACTAGGCTCCAACTATCAGGCTCAGGGGCTGAAACTCTCGAAACACTTCCGCCCAGAGTAATCGCACCCGCCAAGCTTGACAGCCTATCGGAACTAGCAGATTTTCAAACCTGCGCGGGTGTAGCTCAATGGTAGAGCAGCAGCTTCCCAAGCTGAATACGAGGGTTCGATTCCCTTCAACCGCTCCGGCCCAAAAAATAAGAGATCTAGGTGCTAAAGCAGGCTCTATTATAGCGCTGTTTTACACTCTGTTTTACAGAAATCGTTCTTTGTTAGTGCCAGTTGTGTGCGACTCTCAATTATCGGCACCAGCAACAAGATAGAGGCGAAGTGGTGAGCCGGAGGACAAATTTGTAATCGTAAACGAAATGTTAACTGCTTGTTAAAAGGATTTTGTTGACATATATGGCAACATTAGATGAACTGGAAAGCAGCGGAATACTTTCGCTTTATAAGCATTCTCATCGCGCTGCTCGCGGGAAAGGGCGTGAGATGTGGTTTTACCGCGAGACAGCGAGATGGCTGGTTGAAGACTTTTGCAGCATGGAGCCGTTTTATGCGGACAGTATTTCTCCGAAAAAGCAGGCGGCCGTTCTGTTGAAAAACTTTGTCGTGGGTCACGAGTTTGAGCCGAACATTAACTTTTGGCACATGAGGCCTCATGATGAAGATGTATTCGAATTAAAGACCGCTGACCTTAGGATTTTTGGGTGGTTTTACCGTCCTCGCGTATTCATTGTTGCGCAGGCGCAGACATTTGAACTTACGCATAACGCAGCAGGCATTCACGCGCACTATCGAAACGAGGTTGCAAGAATGCGAGAGGAACTTGAGTTGGATTCGCCCAAATGGGTTGTAGGAGCAAGGGCATCTGATGTCTTTTGAACTTGAGGTTTCTGAAAAGGAGCTGGCTGGGGCTGAGTTTGTTGCCAAAGTTGGTAAGGCTCTCCAACGAGCTCTGCTCGAAAGGAAGACCAAAGGAAAATTTACTCAGCAGGAATTGGCAAACCTGCTCGAAGTTGACCGCGCCCGTGTGAATCGGTGCTTCTCCGGCTATGCGAATCTGACAGCTGAGAGCCTCGGTGAACTCGGCTGGGCGCTAGGCGCTGTTCCTGAGTTAGTTTTCAAATTTGACGGAGAATTTTCGAACAACAGCGTGCAAATAATCGAGTTTCACAAGACAGAGCGCACCAGCCTTGATGCGATAAAAACGTTGTCGATTGGAACTGGTACAGTTGAATCGCACGTTTGGGTTGTTATGGAGAATAAGCATAAACACTATTCTCTCCCCATAAACTTTAAAGATAATGTAAATGTTAATTCTGCGAAGGTAACGCACGAACCTTCCGGAAATTGGAAGGTATTTAATCTTGAGCGTTAATATTCACACGATTTTTTGCGATGATGTCCGACAGGAAATGTCAGGCAAGTTCATTCTTATCGGCGTTTATACCGGTGAAATGAACGTGAACAATGGTCCGGCCACGATCCCTTTATCAATTTGGATGAATGTGACTGGCTTGTCTGCTGGAAAGCAAAATTTAGAACTTGTTGCGAGAAAGCACGTAGGACTCCAAAGGACAGAAATCGCGCGGATGCATGTTGGGATAGAGGTCAACGATCCTAAATTGCCTGTGGCGCTTCCGCTGCAAGGTCTAGGTGTGTCGATCGATTCCGATTGTTCTATTTCTTTATATGTGACGTGCGCGGGAGAGCCAGAACGACTTGCAGGGTCGCTAAAAGTGAATGCTTTATTTGCGGAAAAAAGTAACTAGTAATTAGGGGGATACCCAAAGCACACAGGCATGTTTTGCCGACTCAACTGGTTAACCGTGATTGGTTTAGCTGCTTGATCATCTCCTTCGTCGCTGAATTCCGCCCCATGTGGCGCCGGATGATCTTTTCAACCGTGTACTCTTCCCACGCCATGATTTCAGCAATGATGCGTGCGTATAGACCAGAATTGTAGAAGTTGGTGGCAGCAGTTCCTCGCAGATCGTGAAAATGTAGATCGCGTTCAAGCATGCCGTTGCGCTCCTTGGCGCGCCAGAACATGGTGTTGAGACCGTTCTGCTTCCACGGTGCCTTCTTCGTGCTAGTTAGGATGACAGGCGAACGCTTTGGAATTCGCGCAAGCACCTCATTCAAGGCATCGTAGCGCGGTATGATCGCTTCGCGCTTTTGTCTGCTCTTGCCGGTCGAAATAATGATGGTGTCCTCGCCGAATGTGACCATGAGAGTTTAAGCAAGTCGCCGACGCGCAGGCCGGTGTGTGCTGCTAGGTCGATAACCCACATCACTTCTTCTGAGCATTCGATTTTAACCTGGGCGATGTCACTGTCAGTCCAGATGATCTCGGATCGGTCGCTGGTGTAAAGGTGTTTGATGCCCCCGGCAGGGTTCGAGTTGAGCTTACCCATCGGATCGACGCCACGTGACAGGATGCGGGGGAAAGAACCTGCATTCCGGTGTCGGCTGCGCGCGGTGTATCGCTGTACTGCCCGCGCCACTGGCGAATGCGCGGCCTGATCTTTTCGGTGCGAATCTTGATGAAAATGTCTTGCTACCGAATGCATGACTAGGCGTTTTTGTGGAACGAAATGCTTTTGAAGTTTTTCGCGCGAGATGCCAAAATTCGGCGGTGTCAACACCAAATTTTAACAATCTCGTATTTTCTGGAACAAAAGCGACCCAAGTCACGTTGGTTTTCCAAATAGAAAAAAAGGAATTACCAATGTCCAAGATGGTAAAACTCATTTCTGCCCTTGTAATCAGCGTCGGATTTTCCGCGACTACTTCTATCCCCGCCCACGCTTTCAGCGTTATCGCTCCAGCGTATGAGGGACAGGCGGAGGCGCAGGGAACCTATGATCACCCGCCCGTAGCTTTCACTGGTGGGCAGTCGGGCGCCGGGAATTCAGGCGGTTTGTCGCTTTCTGCCAAGGAAATTCAGCATGTGAAGTGGTGCGCGCAGACATATGCATCCTATCATGCAACGGACAACACATACCAAAATAAGCAGGGCGCGCGTGCCGAGTGCCGCTCCCCTTACTAAGTAGTCGGCACTCGGCATAATTACATTACTTTCAAAGATACAAATTTAATTAAAATTTTACTCAACTCGTCTTGGATACTGGCTTGTGCGGCGTTTTATTCCAGACAAAAGGCTTGTAACGCAACTCATAGACAGCACGCCAGGCTGCTGCAGATAGCATGAGCCAGTAAACGGGCGTCGCGAGCCACCTTTTGCCGACCATCTCTCGTTCGTGCTCTATCATGGCTTGGGTTCCCATCACGAGGAAGATGACGTAGCTCGCGAGCATGTTGAGCGTATCGATACAGATCAGAGCGAGTTGCATGGTCGAGAATGCGTCTAAACCGTCAACCCATAGTGTACGTCCAACTACTATCAAATAGAGAATGAACAGCGGATGGGTAAGCGAAGACAGTAACATGCCGCCTATCAGCAGGTGGAAGACCAGATAGGCTTTCAAGCCCATTTCCTTTGCAACCCGGACGGGCGATCGCATCATCACCAGCCAGCTCTGTAGCCAGCCTTTGAACCAACGGCTGCGCTGGGCAAGCCAGACAGATATGTCGGTCGGGGCATCTTCCAGCGTCTGGTAGCTTATGACGTCGGAGTAATAGCCGAGCCGATATAGCCGCATTCCGAGATCCGCGTCTTCCGTGACGTTATAGGGATCCCAAGCGCCGACATTGCGCAAGATCGATGCGCGAAAATGATTTGATGTGCCGCCAAGTGGCAAAGGCATTCTCATCTGCGCCAGCATGGGCAGCATCCGCCTGAAGAGCGCCGAATATTCCAGTGAGAAGGATGAGGTAATCCACGACGCGCCGGAATTGCTGATGATGAGCGGTGCTTGCAAACACGCCAGTTTTTCGCACCCGTCGCAAAAGCGCGCATAGGCTTCGCGGAGCTGTTTGGGGTGCGGTCTGTCCTCGGCGTCGTAAATTGCAATGAATTCCCCTCGCGCGCCGTTGAGAGCATAGTTCAACGCCTTGGGTTTCGTACGCGGCAAAGACGGCGGCACATGTATGATTTCGAAGTGAGGTCCGGGGTTGAGGTGCCTGATCGCTGCAATCGTCGCCACATCATCCGCTTCGCAAACCAGTTTGATGTCCAGTCTGGATTTCGGCCAATCCAACCGGTTCAGCGCGGTCACAAGTTGTTCCACGATCGCGTCTTCGCGATAGAGGGCAACGAGGACGCTATAGATGGGAAGTTGCTCTCCATTCGATTGTTCCACCAGCGTCAATGTCCGCCTGTCAGGCTTCGTGCGCAGTGGGGTGAGACGGAACGCGATGGCAGCCATGTAAAGCACGGCGGTGAAAATGTGGAGAAGGTGAAAGGTCAATGAGGTCGAAAGAAGCATCGATCCGCCTATCACAGTAGCACCCACTCCCAGGAAAAACCCCTGTTTCCCGTGCAGCGTAATGCGTGCGGAATAGACCGGTGTCGTATCGAACAGAGTATTGACGGTCTGTCTGGTACGCCTTTCCTCACCGGCTTGCCACACCGCTTTGCGAAGCGCGGATGGCGTCGTGACAACGAGGTCTGCGGCAATCCCGGGTGTGCTATCCAGGGCATGTTTCAGCCGTTCAATGCTGCCGATGTCCGGGACGATGGCAATGTAGGGTTTGGCATCCTTTGGTGAGAGACGCACCATCCGCGTCTCCAGCAGCTGCACGTCGAGAGACGGGGTATCCACGACAACAGCCCCGTCCAGTTCGGAAATGAAGGGCAGGCGCAAAAACCGGGCAAAAGCACCGAAATATGCCGTTTCCGTTACGGTGCCCGCTGCCAAAAGCTCCGCTTCGAAAGTCGAGCCGTTTCGAAGCGCGCGGGCTGTGAAATCCTCGATATAGGGTTTTCCCAACCCAAGAGTTTTGAGAAACGCAGATTCCTCATCATCTTGAGGCGATATGTCGAAAAAACAAAATGGGTCGTCTTCGAGCGGATCGAATGCGAGGATTTCACTTTGCACAAGCATCGCTTTTTGCGATTCTTGTGTATACTCGTCAAAAAGCGACATACACATATCAGCCACCGAACCGGTGGTGCCCCAACAATCCCCAAGCGGATCATATACATGCGTCCTTTAGTTGCACCCTTGAAATTAATGGGTATTTTGGGTTATTTTCTGTGCGCGAGTGTTTTTATTGCTCCGCAGCCGGTCCGTGCGGGAAATCTCGCCGAAAATGGCAACCTGCCTGTCTTGTTCGATAAGCAGGAACGGCTGCCGGGCGCGGACCTGTCGACGGTTTCGCGCGTACGTTTTCTCATGTCTGTGGATTTTCCTCCGTTCAATTTTACGGATCAAAACGGTCGGCTGGTCGGGTTCCATGTCGATCTGGCGCGAGAGATTTGTGCGCAGCTGAAAATTGAAAGCAAATGCCAGGTTCAGGCGCTGCCGTTCGATGAGCTGGAGGCTGCGGTGGAAATGGGGGAAGGCGAGGCGGTCATGTCCGGCATCGCTTCCAGCGCAGACCTGCGGAAAAGCTTCAGCTTCACAAGACCCTATATTCTCCTGCCCGCCCGCTTCGCCATCAACAAGGCGACAAAGCTGGACGGCCAGTCAGCAAGCGCGCTGTCCGGCAAAAAGGTGGGCGTGATCGGCAATTCGCGTTATCAGGCTATGCTGAAAGCATTTTTCCCGACTGTTGCCATCAATAGTTTCGATGGTTACGAGCCCATGTATGAGGCGCTGAAAACCGGCAAGATCGATGCCGTTTTTGCAGATGGATTGCGCCTGCCGTTCTGGGTTTCAGGAACGGCGTCCAATGGTTGCTGCGCCATGTTCGATGGTCCTTACATGTCGGACCGCTTTCTCGGCGAGGGTCTGTCCATCATGACGGTCGATCCCGAGGACAAGCTGGTGCCTGCTTTCGATCAGGCACTTGCTGCCTTGTCCCGCAATGGGCGACTGGAAGAAATCTATCGTCGGTATTTTCCCTACGGAATGTTTTAACCGCACTGATGATTATTGACTGGCCCAGATAATACGGGCCACCCACTCGACATCAGCCAGATCAAAGCTGCGATTGGGATGTTCCGGGTTCAGCGAGAACAATTCGATTGTCTTGGCAGTCTGGCGGGCCAAGACTTTCGCCATCACCTCTCCATCCTTGCTTTTGACGACGACACGGTCTCCGCGGCGAACCTGCGCGCCGGGCTCCACGATGAGCATATCGCCATCACGATAAAGCGGCATCATGCTGTCGCCTTGCACTTCCAGTGCATAGACCCCTGCCTTGTTTGCGGGAGAGGCGGGGAAATCGACGACATCCCAACCTTGGCCTGCGGGGAAACCACCATCATCGAAAAAACCGCCAGATCCCGCCTGGGCAAAACCGAGGAGAGGAATGGCGCCCGTTTGTGGTGGAAAATTGCCATCGGGTAGGGTGTTCTTGCTGGCATGGCCAAGGGCGTAACCGAAAAACTGGTCGACCGTCGCCCCGGTTGCTTCCAGGACCTTGGAGACGGATTCGGTCGACGGCCAGCGTTGGCGTCCATCCGGACCGACCCTTTTGGATTTGTTGAACGATGTCGGATCCAGTCCCGCTTTCCGCGCGAGACCGGAAGGCGTGAGCTGGTTACGGTCCGCAAGAGTGTCGATCGCACTCCAGATATTATCGTGTGATAGCATGATTTACGGCCCGGATGGAGCGGCGTCGTCACGCGGCTCGCTTTAGTATTTGACGAAATTTAGCCAAACACAAAGAAAGAGTAAAGTAGAAAAAGGAATAAAATCCTTATTTATTATGCAACCAGTGTGGACATGTTGATCTTCGAAAGCTGGATGACGGCCTGAGTCCGACTATCCACCTTCAGTTTCAGTAATATTGCCGAGACATGCGCCTTGATTGTGGCTTCGGAAACGCTGAGTTCGTAAGCAATCTGCTTGTTGAGCAAGCCTTCACCCAGCATGCCCAGGACACGGTTTTGTTGAGGGGTCAATGTGCGCACCCGGTTGATGAGGTCCGCCATATCAGGGTCATGACCCTGGCCGGATTGGCAGGATGCTGGTATCCAGACATCACCCTCCAGCACGGCACGAATACCCGTGCGCATGTCTTCGATGCCGGAGGATTTCGAGATGAAGCCGGAGGCGCCGAGTTCGATGGCGCGGCGCATGGTGGCAGGATCATCGGTGGCCGATACGATGATGATGGGTAGGCTGGAAAATTCAGCTCTCAGCGCCATCAGCCCGGAAAAGCCGCTGACACCCGGCATGGCGAGATCCAGCAGCATGAGATCGGCATCCGGCTCCTCTGCAGCAGCCGTTTTCGCCGCCTCAAAATCACCCGCCTCGATGATGGTGTTGTCGCCTTCAAGTCCTGTTACCGCCTGGCGCAACGCGCCACGAAATAACGGATGGTCATCTGCGATGATAATGGTGAATTGTGCCATGCAGCGCTCCCTCCCAAGAGCATTTCATGTGCGTCTCATTTTTGGCGGAGTCTCGCTCCGCGTCAAGCATCCACACGCTGAGGATTGCGTGAATACCGCTACAATACAAGCTTTAGATTGCGGGCAGGGGTCTCCGTGGCGCGTCAAGGGGCAAAATTCTGTGTGAAGCGGTGGACAAGGGCCGGCATTTGCGGCAAACCGCCCGCATATGAAGGAGACGCCGCATGAGTGAAACGCCCCCGATTATCAATCAGGTCATTTACAAGATCGTACCGACGGACCTTTGGCGGGACGCGAAGGAAGCAGGTGTTTTTGAAGGCGCGGCCATCGATCTCAAGGATGGCTACATCCACTTCTCCACCGCAGCGCAGGTCAAGGAAACCGCGCTGAAGCACTTCGCTGGTCAGAATGACCTTCTGCTGGTCGCTGTCGATGGTGGTGCGCTGGGTGACAAGCTGGTGTTCGAAACCTCTCGCGGTGGGGATCAGTTTCCGCATCTCTACGCGCCTTTACCGTTGGATGCGGTCCTGTGGGAGACGCCACTGACGCTTGACGACGATGGTGCCCACCAGTTCCCGGAGATTGCATGATGAGCGGAATTTTTTCCTCGATCGGTCGACATGGCCTGTTCCTGATGGACCCGGAAGTGGCCCACGGCATGTCGATTGCCGCATTGCGCTCAGGCTTCATCCCGACCTGCATGGTGCCGCATGATCCGCGCCTGCAACAGACGGTCGCTGGCCTCGTCTTCCCAAACCCACTCGGCATGGCAGCGGGCTATGATAAGAACGCGGAAGTGCCCGGCCCACTGCTGAAGCTCGGATTCGGCTTCACCGAGATCGGCACCGTCACGCCGCGCCCGCAATCAGGCAACCCGAAACCCCGCATCTTCCGCCTCGTGGAAAACGACGCTGTCATCAACCGCCTTGGCTTCAACAATGAAGGCCATGCGGCAGCACTCGCGCGCCTCATCGCTGCCGGTCTGCGCGGTCTCGTCGGCGTCAATATCGGTGCCAACAAGGATAGCGAAGATCGTATCGCCGATTACGTGAAGGGCATCGAAACCTTCGCCTCCGTCGCCTCCTATTTCACCGCCAACATCTCTTCACCCAACACGCCGGGCCTGCGCGATTTGCAGGCACGCGACAGCCTGTCCGCGCTGCTGAGGGCTGTTCTGGAAACGCGCGATGCCGAGGCGCAAAAGCTTAACCGCCCCATTCCCGTGTTCCTCAAGATCGCACCCGATCTGACAGAGGAGGGGCTGGACGATATCGCCGCCGAAGTGCTGGCCCATAATCTCGATGGCCTCATCGTCTCCAACACGACGCTGTCGCGCGTTGGCCTGCGCCCCGGCCCCAACAATCACGAAGCCGGTGGCCTCTCCGGCAAGCCACTCTTCGATCTCTCCACCACCGTTCTCGCCAAAATGCGCAAACGCGTCGGCCCCGCTCTGCCCATCATCGGCGTCGGTGGCGTGTCATCGGCGGAAACTGCTCTGGAAAAAATCCGCGCCGGTGCCGACCTCGTGCAGCTCTATTCCTGCATGGTTTATGAGGGGCCCGCTCTGCCGGGCCGCATCGTGCGCGGGCTTTCCACACTGGTGGAGAGGGAGCGGGTTGGGAATATCAGGGAGTTGCGCGATAGCGCGGTAGACCGCTGGGCGGAGCGCACGATCTAACGGATAATTCGAGGCTCCCAGCTGTCCTCCGTCATCCTAGGGGCTTGTCCCTAGGATTCAATCACGCCTCTAAAAATGAGAGGTAGCAGGTGCTGAGACGAGCCCGGGGATGACGAGGAATGCGTTGAAGAAACGCAATCCCATCACCGACACAGCACCATTGCCCAATAAGGCCTGTTCTTCGCCGCCGCATCATAAGCAACCGCGACACCCAGACCGCCATAATTGCCCAGCATATTCTCCAGATGGTGCGGAGACGTGATCCACGCCTTTACCACGCGTTCGACCGTATCCTGCCCCGCGGCGACGTTTTCAGCCGCAGGCAGCGGCACGCCGCCGTCCTTCATGCGAATAAGGAAACTGTCGGTGAGGCCTATGAGGTGCGCCATTTTCTGCGCTTTCACCATGCGGTTGGCCTGAAAGGCGGCAGCCTGTTGCGCCGCGCTGTTGGCGGATAGCGCCGGTAGTCCTTTGGAACGGCGAAGCTCGTTGACCATGGGAAGCGCGGCGGCAGTTTCATCGCGCGTGCCGGAGGCCACACCCTTGTTGGTGGGTCTGGAAACGCAGGCGGAAAGCGCGGCACTGGCGGAGACCAGCACGAAGCCGCGCCGTGAAAAGCTAAGCAGGGAATTTTGGGTCATATCAGCGGCGGAAGCTCAACAGGCGAAGGATGATGAAGACAGGCACGACGATGACGGCGCCCGCCAGCAGATAGTCGCCAATGCTGCCCAGAGCGCGGAAGCCGCTGTGCCAGAGGTCGAGGACGAAATTTCTGACCCCATAGATGATGTTCCACGGTGTCAGGCCGAAGACGGCCATGACGAAGCCAACGATCAGCGACACGACAAGCAATTTGACGATTGTCCGCGCGACACTATCACCCAGCACCTTATCGACCTCACCGGCCATCAGCATTTCTCCTAAATTCAGCCAAGACATAGAAAGCGTGGTGCCTCTATGCAAGCGTTGACGCATTATCAGCGCCATATTGGCCGCTGCCATGAAATAGGACTTGAGTTTTTTTATGGCCTGATGAAAGACAGCCCACCTCTTTCAGGAAAGCGTGCATGGCCCCACACCAGTTTTCGTCCGGCGATGCCATCGCAGACCGGCGCGCCGATTACGCCCGAATGCTGGCGGAAAGCGCAGATCACGCCGCCGCTGCCGAATTGATGGAGCAGGCGCTGGAACTCACCCCATCATGGGCCGCAGGCTGGGTTCAGCTGGGGGATTATTGCGATAAGGCGGGGCAGAGGGAAAAGGCAATTACGGCCTATGAGACCGTTGATCGTCTTGATCCCGAGGGCATTTTCGCAGCGCCGCTGAAGCTCGCGGTTCTGGGCGCTGCCGAGACCCCGGAACAGCCACCAAGCGCCTATATCGAGGGCCTGTTCGATGATTACGCCGACCGTTTTGAAACCTCGCTGGTCGAGAAGCTGGAATACAGCGTCCCGCAGAAACTGGCCGCACTGATCGAAACAGCAAGACCAGCCTCTGGCCAGTTCACCTGCACCGTCGATATCGGCTGCGGTACTGGTCTGCTGGGTCTCGAAATCCGCGACTGGACGCAACGGCTCGAAGGCTTCGATATTTCCACCAATATGCTGGCCAAGGCTGAAGAGAAAGCCATTTACCACCATCTGGCCCAAGCCGATCTTTCGCTCCCGGCGGCAACATCCGGCCTCTTTGCCGGTGATTTGGCCCACCGCCGCGCCGATCTGGTCGCAGCCGCAGATGTGATGATGTATCTCGGCAGTCTGGAAACCGTCATGCCGCTCGTCCTGGCGTTGCTTGCACCGGGCGGAACCTTCGCCTTTTCGGTGGAAGATGCGGGAAATGAGGAAGGCTTCGTCCTCCAGCCGTCGCTGCGTTATGCCCATTCGGAAGCCTACGTTCGCTCACTCCTGGAGGCTTCCGGCCTGCACGTGTTGGAAACCCGCAAAACGACCATTCGCAAGGATGCCGGAAAACCCCTGTCCGGCATTCTGTTTCTTGCTAGAAAAGCCGAGTGATCTTTTCGTTTCTTGCCTTTTTATCGATAGGTCAGCCTTGCTTACATATCGATATTGAAACGTGGCCTCTTGCGGTGCAAACTAGGCGATATTGAGCGCTCCGTTCCTGAAGATGCGGAGCGCTGCGAAGCACTTTCACACAGCATTGACAGTTCCATTTCGGGGTAGCGCGCATGGCATTCACGAGAAGCGTTTATGGCATGTGGAGTGCCGATCCAGCAAAACATGCGCCGGTGGAAGACATTCAGGGCATCGTCACTGGCAGTATCGTCTCGGCGCTCGGCTTTTATCTTCTTGCCAAGGTGGGTCTTCTCACCGGTGGCACGGCGGGTGTGGCGTTTCTCCTGCATTACGCCTTCGGCATCAGCTTCGGTCTGCTGTTCTTTCTCGTCAATCTGCCCTTCTACTACCTGTCCTTCCGTCGCCTGGGCCTTGCCTTTTCGCTCAAAACCTTCATCGCCATCGGTCTCGTCTCTGTGCTGACGGAACTGGAAAGCCGCTGGATGGTGGTGGAAAGCATCAATCCGCTCTGGGCCGCGCTGCTTGGCGGGTTACTCCTTGGCTACGGCCTTTTGGCGCTCTACCGCCACCGCGCCAGCCTCGGCGGCATCGGCATCCTCGCCATCTATATTCAGGATCGTTTCGGCATCCGCGCCGGTCTCATCCAGCTTGCCTTCGATAGCTGCGTCATGATCGCCGCCTTCGCCGTCATCAACCCTGAAACGGTGCTCTACTCCATCGTCGGCGCCTTCGTGTTGAACATCTTTCTCGCCATCAATCACCGCTCGGATCGCTATATCGTCGTGCGCTGATCTCTAAGCCCTTCTTTTTCGCCCGTGTTTCACTACTTTAGAGCAGTGAAACACACAGAGCCCCCCATCTCCGGCGTCGATGTCGGTACCTTGCCCTTATCCTTCCAGAAATGGTTTGGCGAAAAGGGCTGGAGCCCGCGTGCCCATCAGTTGGAATTGTCGGCCCGCGCCCGCGCTGGCGAGAACATGTTGCTGATCGCGCCGACAGGAGCGGGCAAGACGCTGGGCGGTTTCATGGCATCGCTGACTGATCTGGCAGAACGCGGCAAGGTGCCGCCGGGCTCTGCCTTCGTCGGCGTCCACACGCTCTATATCTCGCCGCTGAAAGCGCTGGCCGTCGATATCGAGCGAAACCTGATGAAACCTGTGTCGGAAATGGGCCTGCCCATTTCGGTGGAAACCCGCACTGGCGATACGCCACAGGCCAAGCGCCAGCGCCAAAAGCAAAAGCCGCCCGACATTTTGCTGACGACCCCGGAACAGGTGTCGCTGCTGCTCGCAAACAAGGAAGCCGAACGCTTTTTCAAGGACCTGAAATATGTGGTGCTGGACGAGCTGCACTCGCTCGTCACCTCCAAGCGCGGCCATCTTTTGTCGCTGGCACTTGCCCGCGTGCGCAAACATGCACCCGCCATGCGCACCATCGGCCTTTCGGCAACGGTGGCCGACCCGATGGATTTGCAGCGCTATCTCAGCCCGCAGGCGCAGGGTGAGCCCACCGCCGGTCTCATCACTGTCGATGGCGGGGCAAAGCCAGATATCGCCATTCTCGGCACCGAAGAGCGTATTCCGTGGTCGGGCCATTCGGCCCGCTATGCCATGCAAGACCTTTACCCGGCGCTGAAAAACCACAAGACGACGCTGATCTTCGTCAATACCCGCTCTCAGGCAGAACGCATCTTTCAGGAACTCTGGACGATCAACGACGACAATCTGCCGATTGCCCTGCATCACGGTTCGCTGGATGCGGGCCAGCGGCGCCGGGTGGAAGCGGCCATGGCCGACAACAAGCTGCGCGCCGTCGTTGCCACCTCCACGCTCGATCTCGGCATAGACTGGGGCGATGTCGATCTCGTCGTGCATGTCGGCGCACCCAAGGGGGCAAGCCGCCTTGCCCAGCGCATCGGTCGGGCTAATCACCGTATGGATGAGCCCTCCAAGGCCATCCTCGTGCCCGCCAACCGTTTCGAGGTCATGGAGTGTCGCGCGGCACTCGATGCAAATTATGTCGGCGCGCAGGACACACCACCGATTGCCGAGGGCGCGCTGGATGTGCTGGCCCAGCACGTGCTCGGCATGGCCTGCGCCGAACCCTTCGATGCGGACGAGCTTTACCGCGAAGTCACCACAGCATCCCCTTACGCCAACCTGCCGCGCGAAACTTTCGACCGCATCGTGGATTTTACCGCGACCGGCGGCTATGCCCTGCGCACATACGAGCGCTACGCCCGCATCCGCCAGACGAACGATGGCCTGTGGCGCGTCTCCAACCCGCAGGTCGCCATGCAATACCGCCTAAACCTCGGCACAATCGTTGAGGCTGCGGAACTGAATGTCCGCATGGTCAAGCGCAATGCCAAGGGGACCATCGGTCGCGGCGGCATGACGCTCGGCAAGGTCGAGGAGCATTTCCTCGAACAACTGGTCCAAGGCGATACGTTTCTCTTCGCTGGCAAGGTTCTGCGCTTCGAAGGCATCCGCGAAAGCGAATGTCTCGTCAGCCAAGCCTTTTCGATGGACCCGAAAATCCCGTCCTATGCAGGCGGCAAGTTTCCGCTGTCGACGTACCTTGCAGACCAGGTGCGCTCCATGCTGGCCGATCCCGCCCGCTGGCATGCCTTGCCGGATCAGGTGCGCGACTGGCTGGAAATCCAGAAAGAGAAGTCGATTATCCCCAAGCGGGACGAGTTGCTGGTCGAAACCTTCCCCTTTCGCAGGCGCTTCTTCATGGTCATGTACCCGTTCGAGGGCCGCTTGGCACACCAGACGCTCGGCATGCTGCTAACCCGGCGGCTGGAGCGGGCAGGGGCAAAGCCCATGGGCTTCGTCGCCACAGATTATTCGCTCGCCATCTGGGCTCTGGAAGACATTGGCCGCCGCCTGCAATCGGACCGCCTGTCGCTGCCGGACCTTCTGGATGAGGATATGCTGGGGGACGATCTGGAAGCGTGGCTGGACGAATCCTTCATGCTCAAGCGCACCTTCCGCAACTGCGCGATCATCTCAGGCCTCATCGAGCGCCGCCATCCCGGTAAGGAAAAGACCGGGCGGCAGGTCACGGTGTCAGCCGATCTTATTTATGACGTTCTTCGCAGCCATGAGCCCGATCACATCCTGCTGGAGGCCACGCGTCGCGATGCCGCAGCCGGACTTTTGGACATTGGCCGTCTTGGCGATATGCTAAGGCGAATCAAGGGCCACACCACCCATTGCGCTCTGGAGCATGTTTCGCCGCTGGCCGTGCCGGTCATGATGGAAATCGGCCGCGAAACGGTGCCGGGCCAAGCTCTGGACGATGTGCTGGCCGAAGCTGCCGACGAACTGATCGCTGACGCGATGTCGTAAATACGAGGAAGTAACCGCAAACGTGCTGAGCCGACTTGCCCTGAGCGACAAATTTGCCACCGGCTTCGAATGCCTCGGCTCGGAAACCGCCATCAACGGCGTTGCTGGCTGGTGCGATCCGCTGGGCGGACTCTATCTGCCGGATCTGTCGCTGCTGGTCGTATCGGATTTGCACCTTGAAAAAGGCGCGGCATTTGCCCGCCGGGGCCGCCTTTTGCCACCCTATGACACCATCGCCACCCTCAAAATCCTTTCCTCGCTGATCACCCGCTACGACCCGAAAATCGTCGTCAGCCTTGGCGATAACTTCCATGATCGCATCGGCTCGCAGCACCTGCCGCTACCCTTACGCGACCTCATCAAGGAGATGGCTAGGGGGCGCGAATGGATATGGATCAACGGCAACCACGATCCCGATGGCACCGTTGATTTGCCGGGCTCGTCGTCAGATGAAATGTTATACGGCAATCTCGTCTTCCGCCACGAACCAAAAGCGGGCGCATCGTCAGGCGAAATCGCCGGACACCTCCACCCCGCCGCCACGGTGCGACGCCGCGATAAATCGGTGCGCCGCCCCTGTTTCGCCACCGATGGCACCCGCATGCTGATGCCCGCCTTCGGCGTGTTGAGCGGTGGTCTTGATCTGCGGCATAAGGCGATGAAAGGCCTTTTCGATCACTCGGCGCTGGTTGCACATCTGCTGGGGCGCGACCGGATTTATTCGGTGCGGTTTGGCAATCTGCTCGGCTGATTGCCCTCAATGATAGACATTGGGTGCAACGGCACTCTTGTCGATCTGTGCACCGGCTAGCTCCAGAAAACGGTCAAGCGGGCACGCTCCATCGTTCTCGTCGCTTTCGCATCCGGGCATGGCGATGGCTGCCTGAAGGGGCGGTGATTGATCATTGATCACAGAGGCATTTCGAATCTGGTCGAGAGATGGTGCAACGAAGCCCATGCGAACATAGGCTTTGCCTGTTGCGTCGTGCAGCCGCTCGAAGGTCAAAGCCCCGGTTGGCGGTGTCTCATCGTCCAGATAGGGCGGGATTTTCCAATGAATGCCGAGCAGCGTTGCGATTTCTGCCTGCTGGGTATCGCTGCCCATGAACAACAGGAATTTTGCGTCCGGGGGGCCATCCCTGGAGGGCTTCGTATCGAGCGACAGCAAAATCTGGTTCAGGAAGTTCGACGCGTCGCGCTGAGCCAGATAGGGCACGCGGTTGCCGACATCGTATTTCATCTGACGCAGAGCGGACAGTCGGATGATGTCATCCGCCTTAGAAGCCTTGCCGAAAGCGACCTGATCGGGCGGAAAGCCATTGGCATATTGCAGCAGAAAAACCTGAACGGCGGTGCCGACGTCGGCAAGCGGCCCTTTGACGGAAACGCTCGCTGGCTTGTCATTCTTGGCGGCCTTGACGTCGAGCGTCCACGAGCGGCTCTGGAGCGAACAAATGCTGTCGGCCCCGTCGCAGCCCAGGATCGCGTCCATCTCTTTCATCAACGGTGCGGCCTTTTCCTTCATGCCGTCGAAGCTGCCGCCAGCGGCATGCAGAATAGCGGCCTTTGCCTTTTCAACGTCAATTGCGCCGAGCGTCGTCGAGGACGCCTCATAAAGCGGGTCTGGACCATTTCCCTTGAAGGAGCCGACTTTGAGCCCGCACCCTTCAAACATCGTGGAAAGGATCACATTGCCGGTGTCGATGGTGCGTTGAACCGTGCTGTTGGCCCAGCCAAAGACCGTATCCGGCGCAGGACATCCGCTTGAAGGAACAAGACCTTTTGCCGCCAGCATGCCGACTTCCCACTTGGCCAGCTGAGCGGCTGCCTTGGCCCCATGCGGCGTCAGCTGCCCGTCCTGCGCATCCCATATCGGCCACTGTTTGGCAGACATTTGCGCAAGTTCCTTGCTGCTGGTCTGCGGCCGTACGCCATGACGCATAAGTGCAATGTATTTGTCGCTCACCAATGTTTCGGAATGGGCCGAGACCGACATCGTCAATGTCAGGAAGGTAGCATACAAAATCCGCTTGAAGCGCATGGTTTCGTCCTGAAATCGATCAGATCAGGCTTACGAATAGGCGTCCTTCGTGAAGCTTTTGTGACGCATGTTCAGTCCCTGCGGAACAGTATGCTCGCGCCCCAACCGGTGACGACAGCCAGTAAGACGCATAGAAAGCCATAGACAACCGGCGTCTGGTGCGCTGCATCCGTTATGGCCTGTTCCATGCCGGTTTTGACAACGCGCAGACGCAATTCCTTTTGTGCGATCGGCAGCCCGCTTTTGAAAAGGAAGGCGCGGGCGGTGTGCACCCCATTGGGCACGTTGGCAGGCAGACGAAGAGTGGCCCAGAACAGACCCGTGCGCTCCAGCCGAACCCCCGTCGTGTCGTTGCGGTAGATGCCGCTGGATAGTTTCAGGCGGCGGTAGGCCTTCTGAAAATCATAGACATTATCGGGGACGCCGGAAAATACGGCACTGCGCAACGGCAGATGCTCAACACCCAGACCCATGGCTTTCAGCGTGCCGGAGGAAGCTATGGTGTCGATGCTGCGGGTGCTGGCCATGGAATAGGATTCCGGCAGCGGCGCAAAAGTTATGGCGCTGGTGTTGATCCAGATACCCGCGACGCGGCTTTTCTTGCGGACTGTAGAGTAATCATTCGGGCCTTCCAAAGTCACCACAATGTCATATTGCCCGATTGCCAGAAGCAACTGGTCAGCATTGTTCAAGGCTCCGAACATGGTGAAATCGGCGCCGCGAAAATCGGACGCAATGGAGATTTCCGTGGTCGATGCCCCGATCTCGATGTTTTCCCGCAGCGCGTGAGATGGTGTAACGGCATCGGGCAACATGGCAAGAGGTGGAGTCTGGGCCAGTGCCGTTCCAGAAAGGACGCTGAAAATCGCGGCGAAAACGACGGAGCGGATCAATAGCCCAGCCCCCCGACCGCAACGGAAAACAGGTCTTCCGGCTTCACGATCAGTCCGATAGCCAGGCGTATGCCAACGGCGAGCACCAGAAGGGCGAGCAGCGCCCGCAATTGTTCGCCGCGCAATTTCTGGCCAACGCGAACGCCATATTGCGCGCCGATTACGCCCGCCAGCATCAGGATGAACGCCAGCACGATATCGACGGAAAAGTTCGTCGCCGCCTGAACGACGGTCGTATAGGCGGTAACAAAAATGATCTGAAACAGCGATGTGCCGACGACGACGTTGGTGGGAACACGCAAAAGATAGATCATGGCGGGTACCATGATGAAGCCGCCGCCCACACCCATGACCGAGGTCAGAACACCGATACCAAAACCCAGCACGATGATGGGTATCACGCTGAGATAAAGCTTCGACTTCTTGAAGCGCATTTTCAGTGGCAGGCGATGGACCCAGTTGTGGTGGCCAGGGCGACGCAGCGTCACGGTTTCATTGCGCGCCGTGCGGCGAATGGCCGAGATGCTTTCCTTCAGCATCAGCGCGCCGACGGTGGACAGCAAAATAACATAGAGCAGCGAGATGATGAGATCGAGCTGGCCGATGCTGCGCAACAGCGTAAACAGCCACACACCAACCGTTGCCCCACACAAACCGCCGATCAACAAGATGGCACCGAGTTTGACATCCAGCGTACCACGTCGGAAATGGGTGATAGAGCCGGAAACCGAGGAAGCAACCACCTGGTTTGCGCCGGTTGCGACGGCGACGACAGGGGGAATATTATAAAAGATCAGCAGCGGGGTGATGAGAAAACCGCCGCCGACACCGAACATGCCGGACAGAAAGCCCACGGCCGCGCCCATGCCGAGAATGATGAAAATATTCACCGATAGTTCTGCAATGGGCAGATAGACAGTCACATCAGGACCTCGGTCATGGTTCCGTGCAAAACGGCGAAAGCCGCCGTAAGGCGGGCTTTTGCCACGAAGGGGCGGTATCTCTGTCTGAATGGCGAAGGCAGAACGCCTTGCGACCTTCATCGGTCATGCCCGTGGTGGGCATGGCTGTCAATTACTCAACGGCAAATACGTTGATAAATTTGAAAAGATCGACACAGAACCCGTTTACTTGTTGCGAGCAAGCAATGCGGTGACCAATTCGTCGGTGATGCGACCATCAGGTGCCTGCCCGATAGACTTCTGGAAGTCCTTGATGGCTGCCACAGTCGTGCGACCAAGCTTGCCATCCGGTTCACCCGCCTTGAAGCCATTGTTGTTGAGAATGGCCTGAATGTTGCGGATCGCCTTCTGCATGTCGACCGAAGACGTCTTCACATCGTCACCACCAGCCCATTCCGCTGGTGGGTTGACGGAATTCGCTGCGTCATTCAGCGGGGTCACCCGCCATGCATCCACCTTGGCCTTGGCGCTCGACAATTGCTCGGGCCGCATGGCCTTGGCAACGTCGTCGCGCTTCTGACCGGCATCGGCATCGCCATCACGGGCTGCAATCGCAAACCACTTGTAGGATTCTTCCAGGCTCTGCGGCACGCCGCTGCCACGGGCATAGAGAATGGCAAGATTGAACTGGCTGTCACGAACGCCGAGGTTTGACGCCTTGATGAACCAGTCGCCGGCAGCCTTGAAATCCGGTGCGCCTGCGGCGTCGGAGGCGAGCAGAACGGCGAGATTGTGCATGGCGCCAGCGTTACCCTGATCCGCAGCCATCTGGTAGTAGCGCTTGGCTTCGGACAGGTTACGCTCGACCCCGTTGGCCTTCTCATACATGTTGCCAAGGCGGTACTGAGCCGGTGCCAGACCTCGGTCGGCGGCCAGCTTGTACCACTTGGCGGCCTCGGTGCGGTCGGCAGCAACGCCACGACCGTCGGTAAAGCGTGCACCGATTTCAAACAGCGCCTGCGGGTCGCCCTTGACCGCGGCATCCGCCAGCGATGGCGGCGTAATACCAGCGGGAACGGCAATGATCTCTTCCAGCTGCAGAGGCTGCTGCTGGGCTTGTGGCTGCGGCTGAGGTGCCTTTGCGGCAGGGCGAAGATCGGCAATATCGGCACCAGCGGATGGCGCGGGAGCTTCCACAGCGGGCGTCTCTTCAGGGAAAGGCGCCCCGCCAACTTGTCGTGTGTCGACGCCAGGTGCTGCCCGGTCGGCGTCGGCCTGCATGCGCTCGCCTGCGGCACGCGCACTTTCGTCCATCGCTTGGGTGGATGGCTCGGTCACGGCTGGCGTGACAGAGGCTGGTGCTGTTACGGATGCTTCAGACGCGACCGGCTTTGCCTGCGTTGGCAGAACCGGCAGCGTGGACATGGAGGTGCTGGTCTTCGGTTGGACTGTTGCGGCAGGAGGCGTCGTTTCACCGCCGACGAAAGACTTGATCGCAGGCATGGCCATCATCGCCAGAAGAATGGCACCAATGCCCAACAGCAACGGACGACGGTAACGGGAAAGCGCAGAGCCTTCTTTTTCGACCGTATCCTTGTTGCGCAAGGGGCGGGAGGCGAAGCTTCTGTCCGGCACGCTTTCCTGCGCTGCGGCCTGCGCTGCGCGGCGGGCTGCGGCGATGAAGTCGGCACGATTGTCGCTTTCGCCTGTTCCTGTGCGGGCCGCTGCCGTCTGGCTTGCGCGCACGCGTTCCAGAATTTTCTTGATGTCGGGCGCACCGGAGCCGGGCTCCAGCAATTCGGTTTCGATGTCGGCCTGCAGCACATCGACAGGGTCGAGCGCTGGCGCAGGATCGACCTGCGTGCGAGCTGACACCTCTGTCTTGGGTGCGTCTTCGGTCTTTGCAGCGCTGGACTTGAAGCGGCGCGTCAGACCGGAGAGAAGACCGCGCTTTTCCTGCGGTGCAGGTCGTTCTGCTTCTGGCGGTACCAGCGTGTCGGTATCCGACGCGTGGCCCGTCTCGCCTTCGGAAGCGCTTCGTTCGTCCTTGGCAATCAGCCCGCCTTCGGGAAATGTCGCCGTCGGCATACGGGCGCCACTGTCATAGTCTGCCCATTCGCGGTCGGCGTCCGGTGTTTGCGACGAACGCGATCCGTTGCGGCTATCCAGATTATCGAGACGTCCGGCAATCTGAACCAGAGTTTCATGCAGGGCTTCGAATGTGCGGTGTGTGCGCTCTTCTGTGTTGCGGCTCAAACCTTCGAGCTTGCGCAGATCATTGGCAAGTTCGGTGAGAATGACCATGTCGGCACTGCTTGCAGTCTGCGCCAGGTTGTTGCGCGCATGCGCTTCAAGAACGGCTTCCGCCGCCTGCCTCGCAGCTTCGATAATGTATTCGTCGCTGGACGCCATATACTCTTCGATGGCGGACATGCGCTGGTCGAGTTCCGGCGACATGCCGGCACTGTCGGCTGCAACCGGAGCCTTCGTCTCATCGAGCTTTGCGGCAATATCGCTCAAGCGGTCTTCAAGTCGCTTGAAGGCTGTATCGTAGGACAAGGCCTTGCCAGGCTTGGATTCGATTTCTTCGATCCGACGTGCGATTTTTTCCAGCCGCTCGGCAAGCTTATCGTTGACCGCGCCTGTCCCGAGGCCATCGATCTTGCGCGAAATGTCGGTGAGGAACGACGTGAGTTCCGGCTCGCTGGATGGGCGCTGAGAGCGCTCCAGCAGAAGCGAAAGCTGATCCAGGCGTTCACCGAGTTGCGAAACGCCGCGTTCTGCGGAAAGCTCTTCGATGCGGCTCGTCAGCGCATCCAGACGTGCACCGAGCGCATCCGCTGGCTTTTCTGTTGCAGCGCCGTCTTTCAACGTATCGATTTGTGCCGACAGGCTGTTCAAGCGATTTTCCAGTCGCTCGCCGAGCGCTGGATCAAAGGCAGCTGGACGGTTCCCGGCAGCTGCAATGGCGCGGCTGATCTCGTCCAGGCGCTGATCGAGGCCTGAAAAATGCTCGCTGTAAGCCTGGTCCTGGGGCTGCATATGCTTGCCGATATGCTCCACCGCACCGGCAATGGTGAGAAGCTTTTCTTCAAGAGCACGCACGGAATTTCCGTTGCCTGCGATCGAGCCAAGCTGGTTTTTGATATCGTCCAGCCGGTAGGCCAGGGCAACGATTTCTTCCTGAAGCGGGGAGGTGTCGAAGCCGCGCAATGTGCTGTCCACCGTGTCGAAGCGTTGCTCCATCCGGTGCATGCTGTCTTCACGCGCGACTTGATCCATCAAGGAGCGCAGTTCCTCGAACTCGATGCGCAGTGCTTCTGCGTCGGGTAATGTCGATCCGCCCATGCGTTCGATGCTGGCGGCCAGCCGCGCCACATCTTCGCGAATGTCCTCGGCAAAGTCCTGATCTTCGGCAAAGGATCTGATGTTGCGCAGTTCCGAGCGCACGCCCTGCATTTCGCGGGCGACACCTTCGGAAATTTCGTGCTTGAGTTCCTGACGCAGGCTGACCAGCGCTTCCGCCACTTCACGCAGGGCTGCATCGCTTTGCGCGGGCTGTGGAGCCGGGCGCTCGATGCGCGCTGTCGGGCGGGGCCGGGCGGCTGGAATAGCGGTCGATGCGCGGTAGTCGCGCTCGGCATAACGGCGGTCCATTTCACGTTCAGCGGCCAAGTCCGTGCCACGCGGCATGTCCGCCTGCTGTCGTTCCCAGCGTGCGTCCAATGCCTGCTGCCGTTGGCGAATCTCGTTGACGGGATCGAAACGCGGCTTGAGGGGTGGCCTTGCCGTCGCGGTTTCGAAGCTTGCGCGGTCATTTTCAGGCCGGGCAGATTTCACACCCAGCAGATCCTCTATCCGGGCTTCCAGTCCTTCAATGGTGCGGTTGAGCGCGTCCAGAGACGATCTGTCGTTTTGACGATGGGAATTCGATCGCAATCCGTTCATCTTCCTGCCCGCTTCATCGTTGCCCGGTTGTTTGCTCCAACTATCGACCAAAATGGTCCCAGCGAAGCAAAGGTCTTTTGTATTAAAAGTGGCTCCACGATTCGACGCGGTCCCTGAACAGAGACAATTGACCAAATGTGGTTAACAAATTGTTAATTAGCAATTTCTGTTTTAATACTTTCTTTAAGATTTAACTTGCGCGAGGCTTGTCGCTTACACGTTAAAATCGAGAGAAATGTCATTTGACGTTTACGCGCACGTCAAATATTGTGGGGTCATGTTGAAGCCGGAGTGGTCCGGCAAACGATGCGGAGGATCATCGGTAATGCCTGTTTACAAGGCCCCAGTACAAGACACGCTTTTCATTCTGAACGATGTGCTCGGTATAGAGCGCTACAACAACCTGCCCGGTTTCGAAGACGCGACGCCCGATATGATCGAGGCGATTACGGGTGAAGCCGCCAAGCTTGCCGAGGAGCAGTTGTTCCCACTCAACCTGTCGGGGGACCAGCAGGGTTGCAAGCGCGCCGAAGACGGTTCTGTCACTGTGCCGGATGGCTTCAAACAGGCTTACGATTCCTATTGCGAAGGCGGCTGGACCGGCCTCGCCGTGCCGCCAGAATATGGCGGGCAGGGGCTGCCTTATACATTGCACGCCGCCATCGGCGAATACATGTCGTCAGCCAACCTGTCGCTGATGATGTATCCTGGCCTGACGCAGGGCGCTATTGCCGCCGTACTGGCGCATGGCTCCGACGAGCAGAAGCAGACATACCTGCCCAAGATGGTCGAGGGCACATGGTCCGGCACCATGAACCTGACCGAGCCGCATTGTGGCACCGACCTTGGCCTCTTGCGCACCAAAGCCGTGCCGCAGGCTGACGGCTCCTACAAGATATCAGGCCAGAAAATTTTCATTTCAGCTGGCGAACATTCCATGACCAGCAACATCATCCATCTGGTTCTCGCCCGCATCGAAGGCGCGCCTGAGGGCACCAAGGGTATCTCGCTCTTCATCGTGCCGAAGTTACTCGTCAATGGGGATGGTTCCGTTGGCGCACGCAACGGCGTCGTTTGTGGTGCGCTCGAGCACAAGATGGGCATTCACGGCAACGCCACCTGCGTCATGAATTACGATGATGCGACCGGCTATCTCATCGGCGCCGAGAACAAGGGCCTTTCGGCCATGTTCGTGATGATGAACGAAGCCCGTCTCGGCGTTGGTCTTCAAGGCCTCTCTGTCGGCGAAATCGCCTACCAGAACGCCGTCGAATATGCCCGCGAGCGTATTCAGGGCCGCTCTCTTTCCGGAGCGAAATCCCCGGACAAGAAGGCCGACCCCATCATCGTCCACCCGGACATCCGCCGCACGCTGATGACCATCAAGGCCTATAACGAAGCGAGCCGCGCCTTTCTGCTCTGGACTGCGCTGCAATCGGACATCGCCCACCGTGCGACGGATGAGAAGGAGCGTCAGGCAGCCGACGATATTCTTGGCCTCGTCACGCCGATCCTCAAGGGCGTGCTGACCGACAAGGGCTTTGACCACGCCGTCCTGGCGCAGCAGGTGTTTGGCGGTCACGGTTACATCGAAGAACACGGCATGAGCCAGTATGTGCGCGATGCGCGCATCACCATGATCTATGAAGGCGCCAACGGCATTCAGGCACTCGACCTCGTCGGTCGTAAACTTGGCCTCAATGGCGGCCGTGCCGTCATGGCGCTGTTCAAGGACATCGGCGATTTCTGCGAGGAAAACCGCGCCGACGAAAACCTCACCCTCTACACTAAGGGCCTCAAGAAGGGCCTGAACGACCTGCAAGCGGCCACCATGTGGTTCATGCAGAACGCCATGGCCAAGCCCGACAATGCCGGTGCCGGTTCCACCGACTACATGCACCTCTTCGGCCTGGTCATCCTCGGCTACATGCACGCCCGCATGGCAAAAGCCGCACAGGCTGCATTGTCGTCGGGTTCCGCATCGGATGAGCAATATCTGAAGACCAAGCTCGTCACGGCCAAGTTCTTCATGGAGCGCATTCTGCCGGAAACGGCAGTTCGCAAGGTGCGCATCGAGGCCGGTGCCGACACGATGATGGAACTGGCTGCGGAAGCGTTTTGAGAACAACGGCATTCACTTGCCGACAGGGAGATGAGAATGACTGACGTTTATATCTACGACCACGTCCGCACCCCGCGCGGGCGCGGCAAGAAGGATGGTTCGCTGCACGAAGTGCCGTCCGTTCGTCTGGCCGCCAAGACGCTGGAAGCGATCCGCGACCGCAACGGCCTAGATACATCCACGGTCGATGACATCATCATGGGCTGTGTCGATCCCGTCATGGATGCGGGTGCCGTCATCGCCAAGGGTGCCGCTTTCGAGGCTGGTTACTCCACCAAGGCACCGGGCATGCAGATTTCCCGCTTCTGCGCGTCGGGTCTGGATGCCATCAATTTCGCAGCTGGAAAGGTGGCAGCAGGCGCTGACGAGATCGTGATTGCGGGTGGCGTCGAAAGCATGTCGCGCGTCGGCATGGGCATGTCTGGGGGTGCCTGGTACATGGACCCTTCCGTCAGTTTCCCGGCCTACTTCATGCCGCAGGGCGTGTCCGCCGACCTCATTGCCACAAAGTATGGCTTCAGCCGCGATGACGTTGATGCCTTTGCAGTTGAAAGCCAGAAGCGCGCCGCGCACGCCTGGGAAAACGGTTACTTCAAGAACTCCGTCATTCCGGTCAAAGACCAGAACGGCATCACCATTCTCGATCGTGATGAACACATGCGACCAGGCACCGACATGCAGGCGCTCGCCTCGCTCAACGCATCCTTCCAGATGCCAGGAGAGATGGGCGGCTTCGAGGCCGTCGGCATCATGGCGCACCCGGAAGTGGAGCGCATCAACTACGTCCACCATGCGGGCAACTCCTCCGGCATCGTCGATGGCGCCGCCGCCGTTCTGGTCGGCTCCAAGGCTGGTGGCGAGAGCATGGGCCTGGAACCTCGAGCCCGCATCCGCTCCTTCGCCAATATCGGCTCCGACCCGGCGCTGATGCTGACCGGCCCTGTCGATGTCACCGAAAAGCTGCTGGCGAAAACCGGCATGTCGATTGCCGATATCGACCTCTTCGAACTCAACGAAGCCTTCGCCGCCGTCGTCCTGCGCTATCTCCAGGCCTTCGATATCAGCCACGACAAGATGAACGTCAACGGCGGCGCAATCGCCATGGGCCATCCGCTGGGTGCCACCGGCGCGATGATCCTCGGCACGGTCCTGGACGAGTTGGAACGCCGCGATCTCAACACCGCGCTCGTCACGCTGTGCATCGGCGCGGGCATGGGCACGGCAACGGTTATCGAGCGGGTCTGATTTGGTCTTAACCCTCCCCCTTGTGGGGAGGG
>UCJU01000033.1:34618-43773 GCA_900472925.1 Hyphomicrobiales bacterium | reverse complement strand
GGCAAACCCGGTGCGGTTCAATGGGGTTGCGTCTCGCGCCACAGAGAGCGATGCCTTCGCAGGTTCTCGGGAGAAACGGCAGTTACCGTCCTGCCGAGCAGATTGACGGTCGCTGGATGCAGTAGCGGTTGGCACCATCGGAACGGTACGTCACCCCAATAATACGTTGTCGGCGTTATATCGGAATCTTGGATAAGGATGATTTCACACAGCGTTTCGCGAAAGATGAACGCTCTTTTATGTCAAAACCGCTTTCCCGCGACTTCGGAAAACGTCTCGTGCTGATGCCTGATGGCCTTGTCCACTTGGGCGAAATCAGCGCCTTGATACACCAAGTCGATGTCACCGTGTTGCCAAGGCTCGCGCAGGCCGAGAACCTCCTCTGCCCAGCCTCCGAATACATCACATTCGACGCCGGAATCGTTTAGTAGCTTCAATGCTGCTGCAAGCGTTTCCAACGTGTTCGCCATCGTTTTTGCTTAGCCCTCTTCGGAAGAGATCAAAGTCAGGATTTCCGCGACAAGCCAAACGATTAGCGGCGTAATTAGAACCACAAAATTCGCGACACTTCGCGGCCCCGGATACTCCTGTTACCCTGTTTGGAAGTCGGTGTGGTTACGACGACGCCTCTACCAAGCTCGCGAACAGGCGATTTCCGGGATGATCGATTCCCGCGAGCAGTTCCTGATGCCATTGAATACCAATAGCGAAGTTGTTGGTTGAGATTTCGATGGCCTCGACAATACCATCCTCCGCATACGCGCACGCACGCACTGCTTGAGACAATTGAGCTATTGCCTCGCGGTGAAAGGTGTTTACCTCGATACGGGGCTTTCCGATAACCTCCGCAAGGCGGGATCCTTGAACAATATCTATCGGGTGAAAATAACCTCGCTTGTCGTGCTCAAGCGCGGTTGGGTTCGATTCACGAAGGTCTGGCGTAAGACGGCATCCATTCAAGCAGGCCAGCATCTGCATTCCGGCACATATACCAAGCACGGGCTTATTTCGTTCAAGGAAGCCTTCGACGATAGCTTTTTCGATTTCAAATCTTTCAGACGGCGGCGCTTTGGAACAGGCATTATCGACGTACCAATCATCAGGATAAGCGAACCTGCCCCCTACAGAGACCAGACCATCAAATTCCGCCAGGACAACGTCCACAACTTCGGAAAGATATGGAACACCAAAGGGCACTCCACCGGCGTTACTAACGCTCAAAAAATATCCCTTAGCGGCTTCATAGTGAGTTCCGCCCGAACTCGTGTTTTCATCAAGGACAACAGCGATGCGGGGCTTTCTCATGAGTTCGAACCTTTAGGTACAGGAAACTTACTTCGATCTTCGATAGGCTACCGCAAGCTTGAACCCACCGCTAGCTTCCTCAACACTTGGCGCATCAACAGTGATGTGAAAATTGACTTGACGTCGATTAAATATCCTTTAATCTGGATATATGGAATCAGATAATGCTATCGCGGCGCTTGCCGCCCTTGCCCAACCCACCCGTCTGGACACCTTCCGACTGCTGGTTCGCCACGAACCTGAAGGCGTGCCCGCCGGTGAACTCGCCCGCCTGCTCGGCGTGCCGCAAAACACCATGTCGGCCCACCTCGCGATCCTGTCGCGCGCCGGCCTGATCAAAGGCGAGCGGCACAGCCGCTTGATTATTTACCGCGCTGAGATCGACGCGCTGCGCGACCTGACCCTCTACCTGGTCAAGGATTGCTGCGGCGGCAGTGCCGAATTGTGTGCTCCCATCATCACCGCTCTCACCCCCTGCTGCGACCCGCCCGCTTCGGAGAACCTGCAATGACCACCGACCGCGTCTACAACGTCCTGTTCCTGTGCACCGGCAATTCCGCCCGCTCGATCCTTGCCGAGTCCATCCTCAACGGCGAAGGAAAGGGGCGCTTCAAGGCCTATTCAGCCGGTAGCCAACCCAAGGGGCAGGTGCACCCGCTGGCCCTGGATACGCTGCGTGCCCTCGGCTACGAGTCCACCGGCTTCCGCTCAAAAACCTGGGACGAGTTCGCCGAACCCGGTGCGCCGCAGATGGATTTCATTTTCACGGTCTGCGACAACGCCGCGGGCGAGGCCTGCCCGGTGTGGCTCGGCCACCCGATGACCGCCCACTGGGGCGTCGAGGACCCGGCCGCCGTTGAAGGCACAGAGATCGAGAAGGGCCAAGCATTCTCCAAGGCCGCGCGCTTCCTCAAAAACCGAATCTCCGCGTTTCTCAGTCTGCCACTGATGTCGATCGACAAGCTGGCGCTGGAAACCCGCCTGAGCGAGATCGGTGCGCTCGAAGGCAGCACCCGCCCGCAGGGGCAGGTCGCCTGATGTCTACGTTCGAGCGTTACCTAACCGTCTGGGTCGCCATGTGCATCATTGTCGGAATTGGGCTCGGCCACCTGATGCCGGACGTGTTCCACGCCATCGGTGCGGTGGAAGTCGCAAAGGTCAACCTGCCAGTGGCGGTGCTGATCTGGTTGATGATCATCCCCATGCTGCTGAAGATCGATTTTACCTCTCTGGCGCAGGTCGGCCGCCACTGGCGTGGTATCGGCGTCACCCTATTCATCAATTGGGCGGTCAAGCCGTTCTCCATGGCGCTGCTCGGCTGGCTGTTCATTGGATGGCTGTTCCGGCCCTACCTCCCGGAAACCCAGATCGATAGCTATATTGCTGGCCTAATCATCCTCGCGGCGGCACCCTGCACGGCCATGGTGTTCGTCTGGTCCAACCTCACCAAGGGCGAGCCGCACTTCACGCTGAGCCAGGTGGCGCTTAACGACGCGATCATGGTGGTGGCGTTCGCGCCAATCGTCGCTCTTCTGCTTGGCCTGTCAGCCATCACCGTCCCGTGGGATACGCTGATCCTTTCGGTCGTGCTCTACATCGTCCTGCCCGTGATCGTGGCGCAGGTTTTGCGCCGCAGCACGGATGCCGAACGCATGGCCGGTCGCCTTCAGCCGGTCTCGCTGGTGGCGCTGCTCACCACCCTCGTGCTGCTGTTCGGCTTCCAGGGCGAGCAGATCATTGCGCAACCGATGGTCATCGCTCTTCTTGCCGTGCCGATCCTGATCCAGGTCTACTTCAATTCCGGTCTCGCCTACATACTGAACCGCGTGAGCGGCGAGGAGCATTGCGTGGCCGGTCCCTCGGCCCTGATCGGTGCCTCAAACTTCTTCGAGCTGGCCGTGGCGGCCGCCATCAGCCTGTTCGGGTTCACCTCCGGCGCGGCGCTGGCCACTGTCGTCGGCGTCCTTGTCGAGGTGCCGGTGATGCTGTCGGTGGTCTGGATCGTTAACCGCAGCAAGAACTGGTACGAGCGCGGCGCTGCTGTCCGGACCAACGCCGTCACCATCAGAAAGGTTTGAGACCATGGATGTCACCATCTACCATAACCCCGCCTGCGGCACCTCGCGCAACACCTTGGAGCTGATCCGCAACGCCGGTATCGAGCCAACGGTCATTGAGTATGTGAAGCATCCGCCGTCGAAAGCGACGCTGGCCACCATGATCGCGGATGCGGGCCTCACAGTGCGCGAAGCCATCCGCGAGAAGGGAACGCCCTATGCCGAACTTGGTCTCGACAACCCGGATCTTTCCGACGATCAGTTGCTCGACGCCATGCTGAAAGACCCGATCCTGATCAACCGCCCGTTCGTAGTGACACCAATAGGCACGCGGCTGTCGCGCCCTTCCGAGGTCGTCCTCGACATCCTGCCGGAGACGCACAAGGGTCCATTCACCAAAGAAGATGGCGAGCAGGTCCTCGATGCGGAGGGCAAGCGCATTGGCTGATCTGCCTGCTCTCGACCGCGACCACCTGCGCCAGCCGGACCTCGACGCGCTGCGGCCGGCATTTTCGACCCACAAGCCGCGCATCCTGATCCTTTACGGCTCGCTGCGCACGGTATCGTACAGTCGCTTGCTGGCGTTCGAGGCGGGCAGGTTGCTGGAAGAACTTAGCTGTGAGGTGAAGATCTTCGATCCCACAGATCTGCCGTTGCCTGATGCCGCACCGATCACCCACCCCAAAGTCCAAGAACTGCGCGACCTGACGCAATGGTCGGAAGGCCATGTCTGGATCTCGCCGGAGCGTCACGGCGCGATGACCGGAATCATGAAGGCGCAGATCGATTGGATTCCACTGGCGGTCGGCTCGATCCGCCCAACGCAGGGCAAGACCCTCGCGGTGATGCAAGTGTCCGGCGGCTCCCAGTCATTCAACACGGTGAACCACTTGCGCGTACTTGGCCGCTGGATGCGAATGATCACCATCCCCAACCAGTCCTCGGTTGCGAAGGCCTTTCAGGAGTTTGACGCGGACGGCCGCATGAAGCCCTCGTCCTATTACGACCGGGTCGTCGACGTCTGCGAGGAGCTGGTCAAGTTCACGCTGCTGACGCGCGACGCGTCCGGCTACCTGACCGATCGCTACAGCGAGCGGAAGGAAGACGCTGAGAAGCTGGAGCAGCGCGTGAGCCTCAAGTCCATATGACTGCAGGACTTCCAATTGCGGCCATCCTGGCACTCGGTATCACCCAGATCATCGGTTACGGCACCCTCTATTACAGCTTCAGCATCCTGGCGCCGGACATGGGTGCCAGCCTTGGCTGGTCGAAGGAGTGGGTTTTCGGCGCACTTTCAGTTGCCCTGCTGATTGGCGGGTTCACCGCGCCGTGGCTCGGCAGCCTGATTGACCGCGTCGGCGCGGGTGTGGTGATGACCATTGGCTCTGCCGTTGCCGCCGCCGCCTTGATCGCTTGCGCATATGCGCCCGGCAGAACCACCTATGTCGCCGCCCTAATTGGCATCGAGGTAGCCGCCAACCTTGTCCAGTACGGGGCCGCCTTTGCACTCTTGGTCCAGCTTCAGCCGACGGTGGCCCAGCGCAGCATCACCTATCTGACCCTGATCGCGGGTTTCGCCTCAACACTGTTCTGGCCGCTCACGTCGAGCCTGCACACGCACCTCTCGTGGCAGAACGTCTATCTGGTTTTTGCAGGACTCAATCTCCTAGTCTGCCTGCCGCTGCATGCGTGGCTGGCAACCGGAGTAACGCGTAGTCGCAAGCAGGCGGTATCAACGCCGCCACAGCCGGTGATCGGCATGCTTCCACCGGATCACCGTCGCTCGGGGTTCCTGCTCATGACCACGGCCTTCGCCCTGCAATATCTCGCGGGTTCAGCCGTGTTGGTGCACATGGTGCCGCTTCTGGCCGGACTGGGGCTTGGCACTAGCGCCGCCATCGTCGGCACAATGTTCGGCCCGTCGCAGGTCGCAAGCCGCCTGATCAACATGGTGTTCGGCAAGGGTCTCAATGCCCTGCATCTCGCCCTGATCTCAGCCGGGCTGATACCGGTCAGCGCGGTGATCCTGATCCTGAGTGCTCCCTCGATACCCGGTGCAATAGTTTTTGCCGTCATCTTTGGCATGGGTAATGGCTTGCTGAGCATCGTGTCGGGCACCCTGCCGCTGGCGCTGTTCGGCAGTGAGGGTTACGGCAAGCTGCAAGGTCGCATGATGGCGGCGCGTCTGATCGCGTCAGCACTGGCACCCTTCGTACTAGCCATCACTATGGACTGGTTCGGCATTCGGGTTTCGATCGGTGGGATCATCATCCTGGCTTTGTCGGCAATCACAATGTTTGCGGCATTGCTCCATCTTCGTCGATCGGGAGACATGGGCGATAGATTTGCCTAGAATGACAAAGCTGTCGATCAAACGATCTGCCATCCAAGGTGTAGTGCAGATAGGCAATGACTGCATTCCTAAGTGCGGACTTTCATTCTTGTCGCAAAAATCCCAATTAAAACGACACTTGTTTTCGCGAGTTTTGCGACGTCGCAGAATAGGTATTCTGCGATAGCCGCAATGACCCCGTAAATCGGAAGCCGCCTATTCGGACGGCTCCGCGAGAGCCATCGCATTGTTTGCCGCGTCTTCCTCGGCCAAGTGGCGTTGGGCAGATGCAAGCTCCTTGAGGATCCATTCGCGTTCGTCTTTGTAGACAGCGTTACGCAGCTCGGCGCGCAGTTCCTCGATGTGTTGCTCGATGATCATCGTCTCATCTCCTTGAGTTTGTGAAAGACGAGAACCGGAGGCGGGACGGCATGGCGGCGTCAGGGATCGCGAATGCGACCGCCGGAGGCGGCGAGTGGGGGAACCGAAATGCATCAGCATTTTGGGGGTACCGCTCGTCCTTGACGCCGGGATGGTGACCCGGCACCATAGGTCGATCTGATCAGACCATTTCCTCTCCGTATGGCACCAGAAAACCGAAAGCGGGCTCGATGCCCGATTTCGGTTTCCCATAAACATTGGAGAAGGCTCCGCCCGATGGGCGGAGCCTCGATGTCTCAATCCCTGTTCTGTCGGGACCAGATCAGCTGATAGCCGTCTTCGCCTTCGACTTCGGTCAGGGTTGCGTAGATCGGAGCCGGGAAGCTCGGGTCGTCCAACTTGACCGAGAGGTAGTCGCGGTCGCTTTCAGTGGAGCGCTTCTGCCAGGCGGCGCCCAGTTCGACAGCGCCGGCGTAGATGCGGAACTGCGGGCCCTTGTCTGAGGGGTTTTCGACGCGGGCGATGCGGGCCTTGACGTTGAGGGCGAGGGTGCGGATGGAGCCTGTGAAGCCGGCTTCGGTGGAGGTGAAAGTGCCGATGGTTGCCATGGTAGTGTTCCTTTGCTTGTTCGGGCCGCACCATTGCGGCCTCGATGGCAGTCGCAAAGACCGGAGACGATCGGACCGCACCCGCCGGGGTCCCTGTCGCGCCTCACGCGATGGGGTGGCATAGGGCCGCAATGCAATGGAGGGCGGCCGGGAGACACTTTGTTGTGCGCGAGGAATGCGAACGCAGTTCGCAGGGGAAGAAAGTTGCGGACGGCCGTTGCGGGAAAAAGATCGAGGCGCAGCTGGTCTCCGGTCAGACATGCCCCATCGAGCCCGCAGATGGAGCACCGGAAATAAGGGGTAGAGGGATATCGCCATGGCGGTCTCGACACTCGGCCCCTTCAAGTAGGGCAACATTGGAACAATCGCCTGACAACCCGTCAATCATCGCCCATCCCCAGCCAAAACCCATCTCATGAAAAGCGCCGGTTGCACGGAAGAATCCTCGCGCTATCGTTCGTCAGCGAATCGTCGCCTTGAGGATTCATGCGCCAGCAGACAAAGTCGTTCATTGTTGAGCGGAAGCCGTCCAATAACTCAAGCCCGATGCCAACAAACCCTCAATCTTGGGGAAAGCTGGATCTCACGTTGCAACAGGACCCGCACGTTGCACGAGACGTGGTCGAGGCAACTACGGCCGGCGGAAACGACGACCGTCACTGATGGTCTGGTTGGCCTCAAGCCGCCCTGATCCCACTTTCTGCTACCCCTTGCAGGTCATGAAGAAAGCTTACAGCGCGTTGCGCATGTGCCGCCGTCTGGAAGATGGCGCGCTTGTCGTCTGACAGGACGCGCAACCAGGACTGCAGATAGGCAGCGTGATCGGGTCGCGGCTCCAGTTCCGGAACGATGCCAAGATCGGCGCAAAGGAAGCAGCTTCCGAGTTCAGCGATCAGTTCTTCGCGGGCACGTTCACTCTTGTCCTTGGCGTAGCGGCTGAGATCGCGGCCGATACGGGACGAATGTGCCGTCCAGTGCGTGGCTTCATGGCTCAGCGTCGCCACATAGCCGGTGGCATCGCGAAACGTCTCGAACGGCGGCATCTGAATATGATCAGTCACCGGGGAATAATAGGCCTGGCTACCCCCATGCCGGATCAGTGCACGTGTGTTGCGGAAAAAGCGATCAGCAGCTTCGATACGCACAACCGGATCAAACACGGGTTCGGAGGGCTGATGATAGTGATCCGGCAAGCCGTCAATTTGCTCAATATTGAAGACGGTATAGGCCTTCAGAAACGGGATTTCCCGGTCAACCTCGTTGCCGTTTCCGTCGGATTGCGACTTCGTGAAGTGGCTGGCGAAGACCACGGTCGAGCCCGTCTCGCCTTTTCGCACCGAGGCGCCTAGCTCTAAGGCCTGCTTGAACGTCATCCACGTCGACGCGGTGAAGCCGTGCAAGATCTGCTCAGACCATAGGAGGAGCACGTTTATACCAGAATAGGGAAGGCCGTTGTATCGCACTGGCCGAGTGATGCGACCGCCGGTGTTGCTGGCGCTCCATGGTTTCATCCAGGGTCGCACGCCTCTCTCTAGGTCCTCAATAATTAGATGTGTGATCCGCGTATAAATGTCAGTGCGATCAGTATCTGTCTTCTTGCGCATCATTTTTCTCCACTACAGAACCGCGCCTATCGCGGTCCGTCACGGAGGTCCGAAGACAGGAGCCGATGGTGTGGCCATGCACCGGAACGGCCGCAACAACGTGGAGGACGGCGAAGCCGTTGCAAGGGCACCCGGCTCCTGCAGGACCGCCGAGCGGGGCGGGCCGTGATAGGCGCATCTCCAGTCTTCCTTTTCGAATGAGAAAAGGCCGGCGCAGCACGCACCGGCCTTGGACCAGAAAAAAGGGGCGGGGTTGGACCCCGCCGAGTGTATCATCCGAAAGCGGCCATCTGAACCTCAGCTGCTTTGCGGTCGAGTGATGAGCCGGGATTTTCGATCGGCCGGTTGAAGGGCTTCCAGGCCTCGCCGACAACCTGTTCGTAGGCCGCCACCGCTCCCTCGGCTGCCATGCGCAGCGCATGGGACTGGATGCCCATGTCGGCCGCGAATTCCCGCTTGCGGTGGGCGGCGCTGTCATAGCCGACTGGACCATCGAGGTCCTCGTCACGGGCGTCGTTCGATGCCTTGGCGGTTGCGTCGCGCGCTTCGGTGACGGCGCGGGAGTAGAACTGCCCAGCGCCATGCGCCGATCCGACGAAGGCTCCGACGATGCGCTGTAAGTGTATCTGCATGGCCTTCTCGCCCAAGCCTTCGGAGAGGCTATCGGCGGTCTCGACAATCAGCCGCTCATGCAGGCTGCGGATGCCATCGCTGTCGACGACCGGCGTACCGAAGCTTTCGGCGATCTTGAATGCCTGGGTGGCGTCGGGGCAGGAGAGCCGGACCATTTCGAGGGTTGCTCCCTTGCGGAGTTGCGATGACCGGGCATTGGAGCGGTTGGTGTTGGAGGGCTTGGCCATGTCAGTTC
>UCJU01000033.1:0-34611 GCA_900472925.1 Hyphomicrobiales bacterium | reverse complement strand
CTGCCGATGACATCGAGCCAGGCAAGTCCAGCACCAGCGCCTCCGTTTCGGGTCCCCTATATCGGCGGATGATGCACAGGCTCATGATCGCGACGTTGGCATTCACCGATGACCTGCTCATTCATCGCCATTCTGCGAGCGATCATGTCGAGTTCGGCCCAATGCTCGAAGGTGAGGCAGTCCACGAGCTCCTGATGGTAAATACGAGGATCCGATCGGCGCCGCGCCCGGCTCCAGACCCTCACCGTCGTCGCCTGTCTTCCGGCGCGCGCCGCAATCTGCCGCGTCAGACAATCGAGATGCAGCTGGGTCTCGCGCCGAGCGCCGATTGCTTTCGCCACCTTCAAAGTGCGGAGGTCGATCATGGCCCGTCATATTCGACGTGACGCGCGTGATCGATGACAAAGCCGAACCGGCCGCGACCAGCATACTCCTCACTGGGGACAAGGAAGCGACGCCGATGGTTGCCTGGCTTTCGGTCACTATTAACGACCGCCACGACCTCGGTCATGCCAGCGTGTTCGCCAGATAGGATCGCAGAGGTGGCAACGAAGTCGTTCCTGTGGCGTTGATCGAACGCCCGACGGTCCTCGGCCCAGCTCTCGCCCTCGGCCAGCACGCAGCCGTGGATCATCTCCCAGGCGTCGGGACAGGTCCGGGAAGGTAACCGCCACGATCGCCCACTTACAGTCTTCCTCATACCACGGCGTGTCCTTGCGTAACAAAGGATGGACCTTGGTGCTACGATCAGCTGAGAGATGGAGACCACCGTGGCCGGAGGTCATGTGGAAGACGATGCCATCGGCATAAATGACCGCCATCTGGGATCCACCCCATGGGGTAATCGCTGACATGCGGGTCCGCACATGATTGAGGCTAGCGAGATCGCGTTATGCGCGGTAGCTTCAGCGACACGCGCTAGGAATTCGGCTTCGTCAGCAATTCGACCGTCATGCCCGATGCAGTCGGCGCGCGTCAGTTCTGCGAGTGGTCGGCGGATAGCGACGGCACGGCCAAGATAAGAAAATCCACTGGGTGAAATGACCCTTGCAAGGACCAGATCACCTATACGTACGACGGGCAGGCCGTCCGCGCTGGTGGTAAATTCCACCCCCGAAAGATCGGGGGTGGATGCAGCCATGTTCGACTGGACGGCGGCGATCATGCTGCTGCCCTCTTGTCGTGGTCGTCATGGTCCAGCAGATCCGCCTCCTGCGGCACGCTATCGACCACATCGTTGGCTTCTTGCTCGGTCTGATCGTCCGATGGGTCATCGAGATCGCTATCCCTGTCATCCTGGGACCCAGCGCCGACGACATCCGTGGCAGCGCCTGCGCGGAGCCATTCGAGCAGTTCGTCTGCCGGTGGCGCGAAGCGGCCGGACGGATGGACGAAATGCTCATTTGCGAAATGCTCCACGAGCGCTGCGCGGGTTTCGCGGACCTTCTGCCGCGGCTGGACGGATGCTTCGGCGCAAGACCCTTCCAGTGCCTGCCGGGACAGGCACAAGAGGAACTCCTCCGAACCCATGTTCGGCAGGTATTCGTCCGCGCCGATTGCATGACCTGCAATACGTGAGACCATGCCGCTGTTCGACATGCCACGGCGGCACGACAGGACATCGATCAGCACAGAGCGAACGGCGATCCGAAGCGTGTCCCGATCGAAGGCGAGCCTGCCATGCTCATCGAACAGCCCGACTGCATGGCGTGAGAAGCGTTTGCCGCTGTAGAACGTCCCATCCGCACCGGAGTCGACACGAACGTTTTGGCCGGCAATGGCCAGAACCATCAGTGCCATCAGCATATCATCCTCGATCGGCGCGCGACCGAGCGCATCGTGCATCGCGTCGGTGCGGAAATCGCCGATCATGTCATGACCCTTCTGCGTGACGTCGGGCCGGGCCTTCGGCATGGCGATTGCTTCGGCGTCATCGCCACTAGCGACCGATCCGTCCTCACCAGCCCCCTTCGGCTTCCCCACCTCCGGCAGTCGGTAATGCACGGACTGCACCTTGCCGTCACGATCCAGATAGAGCGCCGTGTGGTCGGACTTGGAGGGCTTGCCATACACCTGCGAGGCCTTCTTTGGCAGCTCTGGCTGGCCCCAGCTGTTGACCTCGACAATTCCGCCGCGCTTCGGAAGGTTGGTGGTCATCCATTCGTGCTGCGCGCCAAGGAACCCTTCGACATTGGTGGTGTAGCGCCCGTCCTGGTCGGCCGGCGCGAAAAGGTCCTCCACCCATTCGATGCCATAGGCCCGGGCCAGATCGTCACCAAAGCTCGCATCGCGGGCGTACATGCGCTTCTTGGTGAGCGCATTGGCGATCTGCCACCACGGAGCGGTGTCTCCCTTCTTCGGCTTGTGCGCTTTCCAGACTTCCTTCTGGTCCACCTGGCCTGCTGCCGCGATGATCCGTAGCTGCGGCTCGGATGGCATATCACCCAGCGCCATCTGCTCGAGCATGGCCGGCAGAACGTTGGCGAGCAGACGCAGCTTGCGGATCTGGCGGACGGGAAGGGCGAGAGCGACCGCGATTGCTTCTTCGGTCCAACCGAGAGCAACGAGACGTTCGACGCCACGCCACTGATCGACGGGGTTGAGCGCCTCGCGAACCGAGTTTTCGACCATCGAGCGCATGGCGCCGTTGTCGTTGGCGGCATCCACGACGAGGATCTCGATTTCTTCCAGGCCGGCGGCGATGGCAAGGCGCACGCGGCGATGACCGGCATCGATGATATATCCATTTCCGCCATCGGGTTCCGGTGCGACGACGGGCGGCTGGACGATGCCAACGGCCTTGATCGTGGCCAGCATCAGCGCGTCGGCCTGCGGCGACGACTTCGACTGGCGCATACGGTCGGGATTTTCCTTCAGCGCACGCGGGTCAACCTTCATGATCTGCATGGGAGCTGTCCTTTCGAGAGGTTACGGACCAGCACCTTGCCGACCCTTCCTGTCTTCATTTTCTCGAAGACACCTCCCGGACCGCCGAGCGGCCGGACTGCCGCAACTGCGGCCGAGCATCCCTGCTGCGCGGGACGAGCGGGGCTAAAAGCCCTGCGCGGCACAAGCGGCCGGGATCGCGCAGGCGGCGGTTGAGCGACAGCGCCGGTGGGAGGACCGGTCTGCGACCGGTTCACCCTCCCTGCTTTTCTTTTTCAATTTTCACGTCTCAATTCGAGCCGACGATTGAAGACGATAGATGCTGTCGGCAGTGATGCCTGGAGCACGGGACTAGGTTCGGCGCCCTAGAAGGGCCAGCGCGTCAGCCATCATACGCTTCAAGATGAGTTTCCGGTTTTCAGGTGTGACAAAGGCAGCTTCCGGGATAGCAACAGCAGCAGGCGACGGCACGGCGGTTTCGGAGGGCGGGACCGTAAGGGGCTCTCCGACCATTGCGGGGACAACGATGTGCGTGATCGTTGTTTCATCGGATTTTACCGAAACGGTGACCTGTGCTCCGGAGCGGAGACGGTCGACCCCCGTTTGAGCGGCCTCTCGCTCATCTTGAGCTTCTACCAGCGATGATTGCGTTACAAGAAAAAAAAGCATGTTTTTCCACAGAGTGTTTTGATTGAGGTCTCGTCTGCAAATCGGTTTCGGTCAAGGTGGAGGACCACATTTGCGGTCGACTCCGACGCAAAAAAGGCGCTCGACCCGTGAGGGGAGCGCCTTCTTTTAGATCCCGGGACAACATCAAACGCCACTGCGATTGCAGTGAGCAGGACATCGTCTCATCGGGAGGTGATGCTCAGATATTGTTGACGAAGGAGAATTTCAAGTCGCGATCTGGACTACCCCCTGATAGATCTTCGCGTCCATCCGAACGTCAGGCGAGGCAGCATGAGCACTAATCCCGAGACCCGCAGAGCCATCGCGCAGCGTGTGATTGATCGCGCGGCGGCGCGTGGTATGCCAATCGACAAGGATCCTGCCTTCGTTGCTTTGCTGGAGGAATGGACCCGCGGAGATATCGACATGAAGGCCATGCGCGAACGGTACCTTGATATAATCGCTCTTCAAGCTGCCGAGCGGAGGGGTCTGCATAAAAGCCCCCTGAGTATAAACCTCCCGAAATGGTCGGACGAGGCGGACGAAGAATAAAAAAATGGGCCTGCGGAAACCGCGGCCCATGAAGTGTGGAGATTTAAAACCTCCAGAGGGGAACAGCTGCTGCGACGGAACTGGGAGGTGACCGTCATATGCATCAGCTGGAGGCATTATGCCTGATTTTTGACCATCAGGAAAACATTTACTATGCAACGCAGCTATGCAGGCACCGCGACGGTCTCGTCGTCCATATCTGCGGCCAGTTGAGCTTCGATTGCCCGCAGCTTCAGCCGCTTGTCCTCCAGCTCGTCTGCGAACGCGAAAGTGCCTCCTTCTCGCGAACGGTAGGATACCAATCGCCGCTTGGCATTTTCGAGCCGCTGGCGATACTGGTGCTGTTCCTCATCAAAACCGCCAAGTGCGTGCTCCAGCCGTGAGATGGCGCCGAGCGGTGTGACCGTGATCGCCAGATCGATCTCGTAATCTGCGCCGGTGCGCTGGAGCAGGGTCTCGTAGCGATAGCCATCGCCCTTGCCGAACCGCTCGCTCTCGTAGACGAGATCAAAGCCGCCGATTGTCGCCAGATGAACTTCACCTTCTTTCTGGAACTGAAGAAGCGTGAGGATTTCCTTCATCAGCGCTCGGCCCGCCTCCTTGCGCTCGGTGTGCTCTTCACCGAGTATCATCATAGTAAAGGCATCGCCGGTGGTCGGCGCCAGTCGCACGATGTCCTGGCCGATCTCCCCGATGCGCCGGGTGGCAATCTCGATCTCTCGCTCTGCGTCACGCATCTGCCGGCGGACGGCATATTGGTCGTCCTCATGAGCGGCGCGCAGCCGTTCAAGCCTCGCAATATCTGCCTCCAGTCCTGCCTTCTGCATCAGCCGCTCGTCGCCCGACGCGATCGCCTTGGCCATGGCGAACTGGTTGGCGGCACCTTCGCCGATATCCTCCAGCTTGCGGATCGATGTATCGCCCGAAAGCGCTGCAGCGATGAACCGGGCCTTGCGCTCATTGTTCTGCCACATTGAGGCGTCGAGCGAACCTTCTGTGGCATAAGCGAAGATATCGACCTCGTCATGCTGATTGCCCTGGCGGACAATCCGTCCCTCGCGCTGCTCGATCTGCGACGGCAACCACGGCACATCGAGATGATGGAGCGCTTTGAGCCGCAGCTGGGCATTCACGCCGGTGCCCATCGTCTCGGACGATCCGATCAGGAAACGCACCTTGCCGGCGCGGACATCGCCAAATAGCCGCTGCTTCGCCTGGGTCTTCTTGTAATCCTGCATGAAGGCGATCTGCGATGGTGGAACGCCGAGGCGGATCAGTTCGTCGCGAATGAAGCGATAGGCCGAGAAGCCGCGGGACTTTTCGACATTGATCGTGCCGAGATCAGAAAAGATCATCTGGGCTGCCCCCGACAGATCGAAGTCTTTGCCGTCGGGGCGACGGAAGATCGCCTCACCGGTTTCCTTCCAGATCCGGTGGGCATTGCGGACGAGCAGATTGAGCTTGTTGTCAGCTTCGTTGTGGGCCGCCGGCATAACAAAACGCAGATCGATCGCGGCATGCCGTCCATCGGTGATGACCGAGAGCAAGATGTCGTCGCCGGGCTTGGCCGGTCCCTCACGCTGCTCGATCGCCTTGATCCGGGTGTCCAGCATCTTCTGATAGCTCTTGAACAGCACCGTTGGCTTGGCGGTCAGGATCTGTCGGCGACCGGTCGCAATATCCGGCACCTTCACATATTGACGCAAATCCTCCGGCATCACGACATCGGCGAAGGACCGGAACATGGCAATCAGTTCCGGCACGTTGACGAAGGACGCAAAGCGGCTGACCGGCTTGTACTTTCCAGATGGCTGGATTTCGAGTTCTGTCGTTGTGTCGCCAAAGCAGGAGGCCCAGGCATCGAACTCGTGCAAGCCTCGCTCGGCAAGAGCGGCATGCCCGAGCAGGCGCTGGATCGAGAACATCTCGCCCAGCGTATTGGTGATCGGCGTTCCCGAGGCGAGCACCAGCGCACGGCCGGGGTTCTTTGTCTCAATGTAGCGAGATTTCACATAGAGATCCCACGCACGCTGCGACCCGTTCGGATCGATGCCCTTGAGCGTCGACATGTTGGTCGCGAACGACAACTTGCGGAATTCCTGCGCCTCGTCGACGACGATCTGGTCGACTCCGATTTCGGAGATCGTCAATAGGTCATCCTTGCGGGTGGCGAGGGCTTCAAGCCGTTCCTGCAATCCTTCCTTCAGCCGCTCAAGGCGCTTTCGCGAAACGCGGTCCTCGCCATCGACCTTGGTCAACAGATCCTCGTAAAGCTGCAGTTCGCCCTGGATCATCTGGCTCTCGAAGGCCGAGGGAACAGCAATGAAGCGGAATGCCGAATGCGTGATGATGATCGCATCCCAGGTGGCGGTTGCCGCTCGCGACAGGAAGCGAGCGCGTTTGTCCTTGGTGAAATTGGTCTCGTCAGCGACAAGAATGCGGGCATTCGGATAAAGCGCCAGGAATTCTCGCGCGGCCTGCGCCAGGCAATGGCCGGGCACGACTAGCATCGCCTTGGCGATCAGGCCGAGACGGCGCTGCTCCATGATGGCGGCAGCCATCGTCATCGTCTTGCCAGCGCCGACGGCATGGGCGAGATAGGTCGAGCCATCTGCAATGATCCGCCAGATCCCGCGCTTCTGATGCCCGTACAAAGTAAAGGCTCCAGAGGCGCCGGGAAGTTTCAGGTGGGAGCCGTCGAATTTGCGCGGCGCGATATTGTTGAAGCGATCATTGTAGTCGCGCGTCAGCCGGTCGGTACGATCCGGATCGGTCCAGACCCAGTCCTGAAACGCTTGCTTGATCCTTTGTAGCTTGTCGCGAGCGGCTTCGGTGTCGACGACATTGAGCACCCGGCGCTCGCCGTCGGCATCTTTGAACGTATCGAAGATTTGGGGGACGCGGCTGTTCAACGCATCCGTGAGTAAATCCCCGGCATGCCGGCGGCTGGTTCCCCATTCCGATGTGCCGGCGGCGCTATAGCCGAGATGTCGAGCGTCGACCGTCCATGAGCCGAGTTCCGGCATATGGTGAATGCGGATATCGGCTTCCATCTTCTCTTTTACGAAAGCGACGACATCGGCGGCCGGGATCCATGGTGCGCCGAGACGCGCGGTGATGTCGGAGGGCCGAAGGTCGGTCCGCTGAACCTCCAGGAGGGCGCGTACATTCCGCTGGTAAGCCGGATCGAGCTCGGCTGCAGCCTGCGCGGTTGAGAGTTTGGTCCGGACAGCCCCGGAAAGATAGCCGTCGGCAGTTAGCCAAGATCCGTCGATAGGATCCTTGAAAATGGCCTCGGCGAGTTCATCCACCACGGTCGCAGTGTCCCTATGGAGCAGTTCGGCGATATGGTCGAGATCCACGCACCCACGTTCATTCAACACGACAGCGAGCGCATCCGCAGATGAGGTGATGGTTGGTGCAGCCGGCGGCGCGATCACCCGTTCCGAAAAAATCGGCCCCGGTTTGGCTGTATCGGTTTCCAAATCGTAATCCTCGATGGAGGCGACCAGCCAGCAATCGGGATCATCACGGAAGAGCGCAAGGTTCGGTTGGCGATGGGTTTCCTTGACGTCACCGGTCTCGATATCTTCCTGGATCGAGACAGTCGTGTGATTGATGGGTCCGAAATCTCGCACGAAGCTCGACCAGGCAATACGCAGCCGGACCTGGAGATCTCGCCAAGGCCGGTCCTCCTCCTGCGCCTTCAGCACGTCGCGAACGGCATCACGGATGCGGACCAGCTTGCTGATGATCCTGATGTGCTTTTCCGGGATGCCATCGCCAAAGCGACCCTTGCGAACGGTGACCTGCATGGCCGCTCCCTCAAGCATCTGCATCAGACCTTTCGACCGATCGAAGAAGAAGCTTCCCTCGCGAACACGACCATCCTTCGGCGGCAGATCGACGATATCGCCAATTTCCGTCTCAAGCTCGATGTCAACGGGTTCGATTCACCGTCGTAACGGCCTGTGGGCAGTCGGGCGATGGCAGCGCCAAGTACGGCCTCGAGATCCTGATCGGCGGGCGCTATGCAGGTGTAGGTTTCGCCGAACGGACCGGAGACCGTCGAGTTGCTGCCCAGAACAAACTCGGGATTGCGCGCAAGCCAGCGATTGATCCGGATCGGCTCCGCGTCGGAGCTCGCAGGTCGAACCTCTTCCAGTTCCAACCACGAGAGATCGCCTGCCTCTTCGCCACCCATGCGTTTACGAAAAAAGACGATGTCCACGACGACATCCGTGCCGGCGTCGCGACGAAAACTGCCTTCGGGCAAACGGATGGCTGCGATCAAGTCAGCCGACTTGGCGATGTACTCGCGCGCGGTGCCGTCGAGCTTGTCGAGTGTGCCGTGCGTCGTGACGAAGGCAGCGAGGCCGCCGGGCTTTAGGAGATCGACCGACCGGGCGATGAAATAGTCATGCAGGCGCAGTCCAAGGTTCCGATAGGCGCGGTCTGACCGAACAATTCGATCGGAGAAAGGTGGATTGCCGATCGCCAGATCGAAGATCGGTGAGAACTCGGTCCGCGCGAAGTCGGCATCGATGATTCTAGCCTTCGGCTGCAGCAAGCGTACTATCCGTGCTGTGACCGGATCGATTTCGATGCCGGTGAAAAAGCTGTCTCGCCGCAATTCCTGTGGAGTCAGCGCCAGGAACAGGCCGGTCCCGATCCCTGGCTCGAGCACGCGCCCTCCGCGCCAGCCGAGACGCAGCAATCCCGCCCAGATCGCGCGGATGATCGCTTCCGGCGTGAAGTGGGCATATTGAGTGCATCGCGCAAGCGAAGCATAATCGGTCGGCGAGACGGCGCGCTCCAGCGCGCCCCCGACCTCGTCCCAGCCCCTGCGAAAATCGACCGCGCCCGGACGGCGGAACATGCCGTTGGCCAGTTCACTGGCACCAAAGCCGGTGAAGCGCATCAATTGCGCCTGTTCATTTGGCGTGGCCGGCCGGTCCTGTTTTTCGATCGTGTCCGCGATCAGGATGGCCGCGACATTGGCGCGGGCACGATCCCGCCAGGATGCGGCAAGGCCTCGGTCGCCATCGAGGTAGAAGTTGGAGCGCTCGCCACGCGGGCGAAGGTGTGAATTGGTCGGGGCTACCAAGGCAGGGGCGGGCGCAGGTGGCGTCGGATCCGGCTCGTCATCGTTTGCCGCATCAGGTGCGGTGCCCGCGAAACCTGTGATGCCAAGATCAAGGGAGGTGGAAAGCGCGGTGTTACCGAACATGTCGAGTGAAAAGGAATTGCTGCTCATGCAATGAAACTCCTGATGAAGGCGCAATTTTGCGATCTGCCGGCGCGGGCAGCTCGACGTGCGCAGAGGATGGGAATCCGGCCGGGCCGATTGTGGGAGAGTTCGGCCGCTCGCCGCGACCGGTTGTGACGACTGTCGTGCCGCTCAGGCGGCGATGGAGAGGGGCAGGTGCCTTAAATGCACAGGAAGCTTGGCGGAGATTTCGTCGTCCGTCAGCTCGTCGAGCAGTTTCAGGAACGTGCCCTCCTTGCCACTGTAGAGGACAACCGTGCGATGCCCCCGGTCGCTTTGCGGCCATCGATCGCCCGCATAGCCGCGATAGTCGTCAGCCGTGCTGCTCCAGATGTGCTCGAGCCGCTCTTGCCGGGACATCGACCGGACCGGACGACTTTCTCGCTCGACGATGGCCAGACGCATATGCTCGGCCATGGAACGTTCGGACAGGTCGCAATATCCATGGAAGTGACGGATGACCCCATCGATGCGCAAGCTGAAGAACACTGACGTCACGGAGTCGGTCAGGAACTCACGCATGGCAAACATCGATCCGCGTATCCAAAGCGGCGGGAGGATCTCGAACATGTAATCGTGCTCTGCTTCGGCGATCTCGAACCATTCACCGGCATAAAGGGATGAAGCATCGCCATCCCATCGGTCCGGTCGCTGGGCGTGACGGTCGAACATACGGTACATTTGCTGGCGTGTTGCCACGCCCTGGAAAACCTTGCGGATTGCGGCAGAGGTATTCATTTCCGGCTCCTTGGGATATGTCCGGACCGAAGAGAACACCGTCGTCACGACCATGCTTATCTCTTCAATCCTCCATGACCTCTCCCGGGCCGCCGGCATCGTGTCCGCCCGGGTCAAGGGCCGGCGCAGCCGGGCGAAGCCTCCCTTGAAGCGGGGGGCGCGAATGCGGCACGCCGTTCTTTTCTCTTTCCCTTTCCTGCTTCTCCCTTTCCTGACATTTCAGGACCTCGTTCCAGTCGTCCGCCGGCGGTCGCAGACGCAACCAATTGCATCCAGCCTGGTCGGCCAACTCACGAAGGCGATATGCAAAGGCCTCGCCCTGGCGATTGGCGTCGGTCGCCGCGACAAGTTGCACATCCGGGTACCGAGCCAGTTGTCGTAACGCTGCGGCAGTGTTCGGCGACCACCCGCCGCCTGTGCTGAGATAGAGGGTGTCTTCTTGTATCCCCTCGATCGCCGCGAGGCTCATCGCATCGATCGCAGCTTCCGTCACACAAAGCCGATGCGCTCCGGATGGGCCGAGCCGGAACAGCACCTTCGCGCCGCCCGTCGCAAAGCCCCGCCAGTTCGGGCCGCGTTCTTCCCAGCCACAGATGTTACCGTCCTCGTCAACATGGCCAGCCCACATGCTCCCGCAAGGGCCTTCACGAAGTACACCCTGTTTGATGGCACCCTTCAGAATCCGTGCCGGTACGAAGCGCGTGAACCGCAGGTAGCGCCAGGTTTCGGATGACGGTCGAGGATTTTGACGCGATACCCATCGATCATGGATCGTCGCAATCGCTGTTTTTGTTGGCGCTGCCGCCATCCACTCCGGTTCTATTGACTGGAAGCCGATGAGACCGGCGACACGGTCCAACGCGTCCAGGAAGCCGCCTCCGTCGAGGCGTGCAGCAAGTGAGAACACGTCGCCTTTGTCATCGCCTAGAGGATCGAACCAACCCTGGCCGCCATGGGTGACGATAACGATCTCATCGCCGCGGCGGTATTTCACAGCCCGGCGGGTACTTTCCTTCACATCGATCGCGAAGCCCGATGTCTCCAAAACTGCTCCGCACCCGACCCGTCCGCGAATTTCCTCTATATCTCTTCGCTTCATCATCTTTCCGATCGCTCGGCGATCCTCCCTTGTTAATTTCCTTTCCGCACTCTTTGCGGCCCCCTTCACGCCCGGCGCGAAGAGCAAAGGCGGCAAGGGCGGGGCTGGCAATTGGTGAATCCTGCAAAGGATTTGCCAGCCCCGGCGTCGCTTCCCTTGCCACCGCTCGCTCGCAAGCGGCAGCCGGAACGGCAAAAGGCGGCTCAATGAGCCGCCCAGGGAAAAAACTCGTGCACGATTTCGAGGTCGTCGCCGTCGTCGATCTCGTCGGAGGGTAGGACGCCGTATTCGCCGTCGACTGCAAAGACGGTGACCGGGACCATCAGGTCACGGGAGAGTTGGAAGGCGTGGGACTGTGCAAGAGAAAGATCGTGCGACATCGTGATCGGCTCCAGTGGGGAGCGGGCCAATTCCCGCTCGATGGCTCCGAAAAGGCCCTGAGATGGGCGCGATCACCTCGCAGGCAAAGCCAAGAGGCCGCAGCTTGCTAGCGGACCCTTCACGGGTTGATCGTGGAAGATCCGGATCTGGGCCAGGAAGCCATCGACAGAGAGCGGGATTGGCCGTGGTCCATGCTGGCGATCACGAGGTGATGCGGCGTGTTGTCCAGTACCTCTGCGGGCCAAACTTAAGACAGTTCTGATGGGGCTCATTCGAAGAGGGATGAGACCCATGCGAGTGGAGTGGAGTTGGCGCGATCGTTTGCACTCCGGCCTGATCTCCCGACCAGCTGTCATCCTGTCAATTTTGATAGATATCGTCGATGCGGAAAGCCAATCTAATGTTGGTAACGGATCAGATGAACGAAGCAGTTCTGAACCTGGCGACGATCGTCTGAAGAAACACGGGAGTGCCATCGGACATGATTAGCCGAGACGATTTTTCCCTATTGATCGAACGCACAGGGTTGAAACTTGATGACGCCCAATTTGAAGCTGCACGCACATCATATGCAAATCTCCGGGTCTTAACGGATTTGGTGCGGACGCCGTGCGACCGTCGTGTCGAATCTCCCCATCTGTTCCGTGTCCATGGACCGACAATTTCCAAGCCGTGCGCCACCGACGATGGTGGCTCAAGCAACGAGGTCTGACAGATGTCGGAGCTCTGGAAACTTGGGATCGCTGAGACCGCCCGCATGATTGCTCGAAAACAAATCTCGCCTGTCGAGGTGGTCGATCACTTTCTTGCACGCGCCACGACACTCAATTCCACGCTCCATTGTTTCATCACGATCGAGGAGGACGCCGCACGCGTTGACGCCCGCAAGGCTGAGGATGAAATTATGAGAGGCCAGCACAAAGGACCTCTGCATGGCATTCCGTACTCGGTGAAAGACATCATTGATGTCTCGGGCCTTCCGACCACCAACAATTCCCGCCTCACACTTGGCGACGTGGCAACGTCGGACGCCTCAGTCGTAGCAAGGCTGCGCGCGGCTGGCGCTGTTTTGCTGGGCAAGGTTGAGACGCAGGAATTCGCCATGGGCGGCCCGGATTTCAGCCTGCCCTATGGACCAGCACGCAATCCGTGGGATCTCGATCGCTTCACCGGCGGCTCGTCCAGCGGATCGGCCGCAGCTGTCGCTTCGGGAACAGCCCCTCTTGCGATTGGAACGGACACGGGTGGATCGATAAGGACGCCGTCAGCCTATTGCGGCATCGCAGGCATGAAGCCGACATACGGCAGGGTAAGCCGCCGGGGGATAACACCGCAAGCCTATTCCCTGGAGACGGCCGGCCCAATGACGTGGTCCGTCGAAGACAATGCCATAGCACTTCAGGCTCTCGCAGGTCATGTCCCCGGTGACCCGTCTTCAGTCGACATTCCGTCGCAGCCATGGACCGAGGCTACGTCATTAGGCGTGCGTGGCATGAGGATAGGTCTCCTGCGCAGTTTCCATGAAGAGGAGCCCGACTTCTTTTCGGACGAGTGCGTCGCCGTTTTCGACGAGGCCGCCAGAGTTTTTGAAGACGCTGGTGCAACCACTACGGATTTATCGTTATCACCCCTGTGTCACTATTTCGCCGCCCAGCGCGTCATCATGTATAGCGAGGCAGCGGCCGTCCACGAAGACGACTTCAGATGCAATCTCCATCTTTATGGAGAGTACTCGATCGAGCGTTTTTTGCCCGGATACCTGCTCACGGCAACGGATTACATCCAGGCATGCCGCCGGCGTGGGGACCTGATCCGGGAACTCGCGTTAGCCTTTTCATCTGTCGACCTGATTTTGGTGATCGGTGCACTTGGCGTCGCATCTGCCATCCACGGCGTGGCAAGAAACTCCCTGGTGAATGGAACTCCGTCCGCTAACGCAGCCTTCAACCTTACAGGGTCGCCAGCCATGAGCGTGCCTGCGGGCATCAGCGTCGGTGGCCTGCCCCTTTCGGTTCAGCTCGTCGGGCGGAATTTCGACGAGTTCAGCATCTATCGCGCGGCTCAAGTCATCGAAGATAGGATGGGCTGCAGAGAGATCCGCCCGCAGGCGGCCGCAAAGGTCGACTTCCTTGCGTAGAGGTTCCGGCCCAAATAGAAGTGCGCCTTCGTGCGACGGTTCTCCGCGACGCGATCGCTAGTCCGGTACAGCTTGACCGCAATTGGCCGCACCTGTTGAAAAACTCCAGCAGGCGGCTTTTCCTTCGGGCTCACTGAAATAATATTGCGCATGCCACGCTCCCCAGAACGTCAGACGCAAAGCGGTTTCATCTCTCCCGCACCGTCAGTAAACTATACCTGACGATCCGGGCAAGGCGCCCCCTTACCGATGCTCAGGGGAGTTTTTCAACAGTATCGGTGCGAGCTGCCAAGTCAGCAGTTGGCCCAGTGCCGGCATCAATTTGCCGTCACAGAGCACTAACTAAAGTCACTTATATGCTTTCCAAAAACCTCAAGATCGCCGCCGAGACCTCTTTTGGCCTCTCTTGCTGAAGCCAGTGGCCAGCCTCAGAGATGATGTGCGATCCGCGAAGATCGGGAACAAGCGTTGGCATTCCCGCTATGATCTGACCCATTCCGGGAATGCTGAGACCAGTGTCCCTTTCGCCGATCATGAACAGCGCAGGAACCGTGATCGGCAGGCCAGCAGAAACATGCTGCAGTTCCCAGTTTCGGTCTAGGTTTCGGTAGTAGTTCAAGCCACCTCGGAAGCCTGATGCTTCGAAGTCGTGGACCAGGCGGTCGAAGTCGAGGCCGGGCAGCCAGTCTGGCAGCGCAGCGGGCTCCGGCAAGCTTTTCAACAGACCCGTGGATCGCAAGACCATGCCAAACGGATTGGGGGTGCTGTCACCGGGTAAACGGGGACCAGCTTCGCCACTGGCTGCAAAGAGCAGCTTGCGTAGCGTCAAGGCGACATCCCGGCCGAATTCGGCCTCAGCTCCGTTGGGGTCTTGGAAGTACAGGGTGTAGAATAGGTTCTTGTTGTCCTGAGGGAATATCCGTGAAGGAGACACAGGCGGCAGGCCCATCATCGGCACGCTCAACGCGACGACGGCACGGAACCTGTCGGGCCTCATGAGTGCGGCCTGCCATGCAATTGTCGCACCCCAGTCGTGGCCCACCACGATCGCTCGCTGTTCGCCGAGAGCATCGAGAAGTGCCACAAGGTCGCCTACAGCGTGGAAAACGGTGTATTGGTCTGGACGCTCTGGAGCTTCTGTTTTCCCGTAACCCCTCATGTCCGGGGCAACCGCACGGTAGCCTGCGCGCGCGAAAGCCTCGATCTGGTGACGCCAAGCATATTTGGTTTCGGGAAAGCCGTGGCAGAATAATACGAGAGGACCTTGCCCAGCTTCAATGATGCTCATTCGGATCGTGGCTGTCGAAATGACGGCGTCTTTCATAGGAGTCTCCTGACTGAATGCCTGTCTGGCGGACGCGTAGCCCACGGGTTGCGCTGCCCTTGCGTTGAACGTTCGACAAAGCATACGATTTGCCTCATTTTGTGTAACTGTATATGTTACACAATAATTGCGAAGGTCAAGATACCGTAACAAATATTGTTGCAGAAAGATAAACGATGAAGAGTGATGGCCGTCTTGCACGGATGCTACACGTGCTGGTCCACATGGGACTACTAGGAGGCAGGGAGACATCTGAGCGGATTGCGCAGATGCTGAACACAAACCCAGTTGTCGTGCGCCGCACTCTAGGAGCTCTCCGCGAGAGCGGCATCGTAGAATCGGAAGGTGGCCGTGGTGGTGGGTGGAAGCTGATCCGTTCGCTTGATCAGATCACTGTGCTTGATGTTCAGCGTGCTTTGGTCGAAGGTAGAATGCTCCCCGCACCATTGTCGAGGGACCATCCAAATTGTCCCGTCGAACGCGCTTCGAATGCCGTCCTCGAACGTGCGCATTGCTTGGCTGAAGCTGCGTTGACAACGGCCTACTCGGAAACGACGCTAGCACAGATCGCTGAAACAGCCGTCGCGACGAAGTAGGACTGGTCATGTCCGCTGTTGGCGGATACTGTTGAAAAACTCCAGCAGGCGCTTTTCCTTCGGGCTCACTGAAATAATAGTACGCATGCCACGCTCTCCAGCACGTCAGACGCAAAGTCGTTTCATCTCTCCCGCACCGTCAGAAAACTATACCTGACGATCCGGGCAAGGCGCGCCCTTACCGATGCTCGGGGGAGTTTCTCAACAGTATCGGCGCAAAGCAGTCAGGACATTGATAGCGGAACTACTCAGATATTTAAACTGGTGCGGGAATTCCATTCCGCTGCGAGGACGGCATATATGTACTCGTCTCCCCACACATCTCTGAAGCGGTCGTTCTGGATCAAATGTGCTTCCCGACGCAGTCCTAGGCGTTTCACCACACCGACGGAACCGGCGTTTGCCGCATCCAGTCGAGCGAAAATTCGGTGAAATCCGAACGAGGAGAAGCCGATGTTGATCATAGCGGCAACCGCTTCCGTCGCATATCCATTTCCGGCAAAGGCTGGATTGAAAATGTATCCAACCTCGCCCTGCAGCGCATCTATATTTGCCAGCTTTAACAGGACTTCACCCATCAGCGCATGGTCGTCCTTTCGCTCAACGGCCAGTCGATAGATGTCGCCATCATAATCGAATGGCGCATCCAGTATCTTCGAGAACTGCTCTTGCAAAGCGTCTCCCATTGGAGGTGCCGCATATAGATAACGGTAAACCTCTTGCAGAGAGTGGTACGACGCATAGTCGGGGAAATCACCGCTTACAAATTCGCGCAGAATAAGGCGGTCAGTCGACAGCGGTAAGCGTGGTCTTTGAAATTGCATCAAGCACCCAATCTAGTGGCCTGCCCATTGCCAAAACTTGGATGAAAGCAGTCGTTTTGTATGGCCTTTAAATAGGTCGTCTTCCGTTGCTAACAATGACCGCATCGGGCGCGAAGCGGAAGACGCAATTCGGCCCTATTTGGCCCGAATGGTCCGCGCTCATTCCTCTGTACGAGACACCTCGCAGCCACAAATGAAGAGTATACTCTGTAGATGAATGCGCTGCAAAACGCATGAATCCGTTCATGGGTATCAGAGAAACTTTCGCGTCCAATCTTCGGGAAATTCGCTTGCGACGAGGTCTTTCGCAGGAAGAACTCGCGCACCGGGCGGACATCCACCGCACCTACGTCAGTTCGCTGGAAAGATGCCAGTATTCTGCGACAATCGATATGGTCGAAACGCTGGCGCGGATCCTGGATGTGGAGGCCACTGATCTGCTGAAAGCGAGATCGGCCACCGAGCAATGACAGCCAATCTAGTTTCAGGCGGGAGTAGTGCGGCCCGGCTCGCCTCCTTTATCAGTTGGCGTCGTAATAGCCGACATCTTCCGAAATCCTGATGGCCGTGCCGAATTGCGCGCACTGCCGGCGAAACCTCTGCAGGATCCGTTGCCCGTCCTCGCCAGTGGCAATCTCTGGTGCGAGGCGCTGGTCGAGCGCTTCGTTCTTCAACCCTTCGGGACCGCCTATGATAACCGGATGAAAGGCAATTCCAGTCAATGAGCCGATCTCGTTGAATGTGCATAAGCCAATCACGCTTTCCCAAACCTCACGGGCGGTCCATTTGGATTTGCCCGGACGAATGTGAAAGACGAAATTTCCAAGGCTGTAGAAAATCGGTTTCCCCTGATAGATCTCCAGCGGCTGAAGAACGGGGGCGCCGTGGCTGACGAACATGTGAGCACCGGCATCAATGCATTGTCTGGCAACAGAACCGACCCACCCTGGAACCTGATACCAGTCAGATGCCCAATGATGATGGTGAAGATAAGCCACGACAAGGCAGTCGCTGTTGGCAGCAGCTGTGATCGCGGCAAGATTTCTACCCAGGTCGTCCGTATCGATTTTGACGTTTCGGCCAAACGTCTCAGAGCGCCTGAACAGGCCTCGGGCAAGGGCGATCTCGGATAGGTCATCTACTATTGGCTTGTCGTCGGGCTGACTATCGTTACCGAGATCCATGCTGGTGTAGCCGACCTTATCCCGGATCGCGGCGAGTTGTTCGAAAGCCTGCTCGTCCACGTCGATGATCTGGGTCAGTTTCAGTCGGTTGATTCCTGGTCGCTCAGGTCGGCCCGGAGCTGCATCTGCTGCGTACATAAAATCAGGGCCCGGCCCCCCATCCATGGCGACCAAGGCGACCTTTCGGCCAGAGATGGTCCCAAGCCCGCATCGCCCCGCAGCCGTGCGGTTGCGACCGATACCGGCGTGGAGAAAACCGCGCCTTTCGACCTCCTCAAGCGTCGACAGGATGCCGGCTGAGCCAAGATCGTAAGCGTGGTTGTTCGACAGAGATAGTCCCTGGAACCCGAGAGACTGGAGAGTGTCGAGGACGACGGGTTGGCTGCTGCCGAAAAACGAGCCTTTCATCGGCCATCCGCCATGGCTGCCGAAGATCGTGCTCTCGAAATTTGTGAATGCAAAGTCCGATTTGTTGAGTGTCTTGCGCACGGCCCCGAAGCCAGGCGTGTCGAAGGTGCGAATGTCGTGTTTGATCAGCGACTGGCCGGTTACTGCAACCGTGAAGGCGTTCGTCATGTCATGTGTTCCTGCATGATGGAAAAGAGCGAAGTTTCGGTTGGCGCAGAACTCGAATTCGATGTCCAACCGATCTGGAGGTCAGTGCGTGAACCGCAACGGGCGGGCGTCAATGAGCCGACGCGTGTAGGGATTGTTCGACTGGGAGAATATGAAATCCGTGGCGCCGGAATCTTCCACGATGCCATCCTTGAAAATATAGATCGCATGGCAGAGGTCCTGAACGAGGGCCAGGTCGTGAGAGATGAACAGCATCGACAACCCGCGCTCGCGAACGGTTTCCTTGAGAAGGGTGACGATCTCGGCTTGAACCGAGACGTCGAGCGCCGAGGTTGGCTCGTCGGCAACGATAATGCTGGGTCTTGCGAGAAGGGCGCGTGCGATGCAGACCCTCTGCTTCTGGCCACCGGACAATTGATGCGGAAAACTCTTCAATATGGTTCTCGGCAGGCCCAGCCGGTCCATGAGATCGCCCACCTCGTGAGCATATGACTTCGATCCACGGTTGCCGGATCGAACGCTTTCTCCAAGCGCGGAGCCGACCGACATGCGGGGATTGAGTGACATTGCGGGGTCCTGGAATATCATCTGAACCTGTCCCAACAGACCACTTTTGCGACCTGATCGGGAAATATCGAAACCTGCACCATCGATTTCGAGTGTTCCTCGATTGGCCGTCTCAAGACCCGCCACAATGCGTCCGATGGTGCTCTTGCCACTGCCGCTTTCACCGACGATCCCGGTAATGGCACCGCGCTTGATTTCGATGGTAACGTTCTGGAGCGCAAATGGCTGCCGACCACTTCGGACCCACGGCAGGCCGTGGCGAGCGAATGTCTTGGTCACGCCTTTGACCGACAAGATGGAACGCGGACCCGCCAGCCCATCTGAATCGATGCTGTCTCCATCCACTTCCGCGGCATGCGAAAGCATAGGCGGCTGGCGGTGGACGCGCGCAAGGCGCAGCCGCGGAACAGCGGCGAGGAGATCGCGGGTGTAAGGTTCGGCTGGCGCGTCGAGGATCGACGATGTCACGCCCTGTTCGACAACCTTGCCGTGGCGCATGACGACGACCCTGTCTGCGATTTCCGAGATCACGCCCATGTCGTGCGTGACAAGAATGATTGCGACTTTCGTCTCGTCTGTCAGTTTTCGTAACAAGGCGAGGATCTGTTTTTGAACGGTTGCATCGAGAGCGGAGGTTGGTTCGTCCGCAACGATGATGTCCGGCTTGCCTGCCAATGCGATCGCGATCACGATCCTTTGGCGCTGTCCGCCAGAAAACTGGTGTGGATACTGACTGTATCGGTCCGCCGGATTATCGATCCCGACACGTTCCATGAGGTGAAGCGCGCGGGCTTTCGCTTGTCGAGCGGTGAGGCTGCGGTCCACCGCCTGGATCGTTTCGACAATCTGCGAACCGACGCTCATCAACGGGTCCAGTGAAGCCGTGTGATCCTGAAATATCGCTGAGATCCGGCGTCCTCTGATCGCCATTTTATCCTTGCCGCTCAACTCATCGACTACATCACCACGAAAAACAATCCGACCACCGGTTTGCTTAAATCCTGGAGCGAGCAAGCCGAGCACGGCATTGCCGAGCGTCGATTTGCCTGCGCCGGATTCACCTATGAGCCCGAGGATTTCACCTGCACGAAGCTCGAAAGAGACGTCCCGCAGGATTGTCGTCGAGGTTTCGGCCCGTTGATGCTTCAAGGTAAGATTGCTGACGACGAGGAGGGGAGATTGCTTCTGGTCCTGTTCCATTCATCGGCTCCTTGGATCGAGCCGCCGACGCAAGTCTTCGCCGACGAAATTGATGCTTGCGATGAGGCCGAAGAGGGCCAGCCCCGGAAAAAGGCTGATCCAGTATTGGCCGGTGAGGAGATACTGAAATCCGTTCGCAACGGCCGAGCCGAGGGAAGGTTTGTCGATGGGAACACCAAGGCCGAGGAAGGATAGCGTCGCTTCAAGGGCTACCGCGTGGCCGAGCTCGATCGGGATCAGTGTAACTGCCGGCGCAATGCTGTTCGGGAGAAGATGACGCAGCACGATCCGGGGCGGAGACAGGCGCAGAAGGCGCGCAGCATCCAGATATGCCTTGCTCGCTTCGGTCATTGCCACAGCGCGTGTGACGCGTGCGTAGGTCGCCCATTGAACGATGACCAGTGCGAGAATGATGCGATCGATGCCAGGCCCGAGGGTCACGATAGCGATCAACGCGACAAGGATCGTTGGAAGGCTCAGTTGCAGATCGACAATCCGCATGATGAGCGCATCAATCCACCGGTTGGAATATGCGGCAGTGACGCCAGCCGTAATTCCAATCAAGGCCGCAAGCGCTGTGCTGGTGGTTGCCACAAACAGGCTGATCTGCAGTCCGTAGAGCACGGTGCTGAAAATGTCGCGGCCGAGCCCGTCTGTCCCCAGAAGATAGGTGTAGCCAACGCTGCTGGCGGTTCCCGGGGGTGAAGACGACTCCCATGTGAAAATCTGCAAAGGGTCATAGGGGTTTTGAGGTGCGATGAGCGATGCCGCAAGCGCCAGGAGAATATAGGCGGCGAGGAGCGCCAGCGGAAAGTTGATACGGGATAGGACGGGGCGCTTCCAGAAGGCGCGCAACGTGTCGGTTTTCATGGGTTCCCTTTCATGCGCTGCGGCGTGTGCGCGGATCGAGCACGACGTAGAAGAGGTCGACGAGCGCGTTGAGCCCGACGAAAGCAATCGAGATGAAGGTGAGGGTGGCCATGACGACTGGCCGGTCGAGAAGCTGGATCGAGTCGATCAATAGTTTTCCGACACCCGGCCAGTTGAATATGGACTCGACCACGACGGCGAATGCCAGCATCCCACCAAACTGCATGCCAATGATCGTCACGATCGGAACGCTGATATTTGGTAGCGTGTGACGAAAGAGAATCCGTCGTGACGACAGGCCTTTCGCCTGGCAGAACCGTGTGAAATCTTGTGTTTCGACTTCGATCGTTCCGGACCGCGTTAGCCTTGCGATCAAAGCGATGTTGGGGATCGCGAGCGCAAGTGCTGGCAACGTCATCTTCCGAAGACCGTCGAGCGTTAGGAAACTCCACTCTGCGCCGAACAAAGCGGCGGTGGAGCCGCGGCCACCGGACGGGAACCAGCCCGTCAGAATGGCACCGATCAGGATAAGCATCATGCTCAGCCAGAAGGATGGAATGCTCAGCGCAATAACGCTTCCGTGGAGGATCGCACGATCAATCGGCTTTCCTTTCCGGCGGCCCGCAAGCAACCCCAGAAGCACGCCGCCCGGCGCTGCAATCGACATCGCGACGATTGCAAGCTCGAGGGTGGCGGGCAGCTTGCTCATCACCAGTTCGAACGCCGGGAGATGATAGATATAGGATGTCCCGAAATTACCGCTCAGAACGTTTCCGATAAACAGGAAATACTGATGCCAGACAGGCCGATCCAGTCCGAGCGCGATGGTCGCATTTCTGATGTCCTCGGGAGTCGCAGTCTCGATGTTGACGAGATTGAAGACCGGATTGCCGACACTGTGGATGCCGATGAAGCCAATGAGCGACATGACGAGGAGGAGAAGAAAGGCTTGTGACAGCCTTCCAATGATTGTCGATACCATGTGCGCTGCCCTCACTCTGTCCGTGAGGCGGCTTGCATGGCCGTCGTCCAGCCACGCGGATGCACGGTGTAGGCACCGACTTTCGGCCCATGCCCGACGATCAGGTGGTAGTGGTAAAGCGGAATGATCGGATAGTCGCTCATCACGAATTCCGTCGCGCGTGCCAGAGCCTCGCGACGACCCGGCCCTTCTTCCATCGCCTTTGCTTTGGCGAGCATTTCGTCGAAGGCATTGTTTTCGTAGTGGCCGTAATTGAGCGACCCGGTGCCTCGTGCTGCATCTGACGATGCAAGGACGCCATCAAGACAAAGTGTGACCGCTTCTCCAGAGCAGCCGCCGTACCAGACGGAATACTCGCCGTTAGACCGCTTCGTCATGAAAACGGAGAAGGGTGAGACGACAGGCTGGACCGTGACACCGACACGAGCCCAGTTCTGGGCAATCGACTGCAGCGACTCCGCATCGCCGGGATAGCGGCCACCTGGACCTGCCAGCACGACGTTGAAACCGTCAGGATATCCGGCCTCTGTCAAAAGAGCCTTGGCCCCGGTATAGTCAGGCGGGGTGACTTTCAGCCTATCCGAGGTTCCCCCCAGGCCCGGTGGAAAAAGCTGTGCAGCGGCAGTGCCGTAACCGGACAGGATCCGATCGGTGATGAATGATCGATCCGTTGCCATTGTCAGCGCCTGGCGAACGCGCTTGTCGCGGAAGGGATTGCCGATGGGCTTTCCGTTCTTGCCCGTCACGCCTGGAGGCTCATCGCTTCCGATATCGAACTGAAGAAAGTTGGACCGGGACGCGGCCGTGCTGTCGATTTCGATCTTGCGTGCCTTGAGACCCTCGACATCTCGTGCCGGAATAAAGTCAGCGAGATCAACATCACCGGTCGTGAGCGCCGCCACGCGCGCAGCCGGGCTTTCGATGATGCGGAAGGTGACATCGGACCATGGCGGGGCGCCTCCCCAGTAATCTGGATTGCTCGATAGCGTCAGACGTTCACCGGACTGCCACGCCTTGAATTTATAAGGACCTGTTCCATTTGGCTGCGCACCTGCATTCAGTTCCTCGGTGGTGGCAAAACCGCTCGCCTTATGCGGGAGAATGAACAACGTGGTCATCTGCAATGGAAGGGTAGGGGCCTCTCCGCTTGTTTCGATGACCACAGTCATGGGATCCGGTGCTGTTACGGACTTGATCGGCTTGGTGTAACCCTGAAACCCACCACTTGGAGGTTTCAGGAAATCACGGACGCGCTCGATCGAGTAAATGACATCCTGAGCGGAAAATGCCGAGCCATCATGGAAACGAACACCGTCGCGCAGTTTGAACTCCCACTCGGTCGGGGATAGGCGCTTCCATGACACCGCAAGGGCAGGCTGGGGATTGAGATGCTCATCCTGCCGCACGAGGCGCTCGTAGATATGAGCTAGCAGCGCGTTGTTCTCATTAAGATCCGCGTAGTGGGGATCGAGCGTCATCAGTTTAAGCTGCGTACCTACCCGCAGTTCCTCTGCCAAAGCGGAGGTCGTCCCTGCAAGTGCGGCGGCGGTAACCGTCGCGAATGCCAAAGCCAGGAGAGGCGGGCGGAATCCTTCCATAAATTGCATTACGTCGTTCCCTTCTTTTGATTTCTTCAACTTCATTCTTGGCAGTGAGTTTTTACTGCGCACGTCATCCTTCCCGCGGCACATGTCGTGCGCCTCAGGCCAGATACCGCTCTAATTGCATTGTATGCTATGTCGTTGTATACTCTACATTGCACACTGTACTGATCATGAAAAGTGGAAAATCTGAAAAATTTTCACGACCGTTTCAAAAGTCGGCGGTTGATCGGAAGTATTGAACTGCCACGATGGCGGGTTAGACTCTCAACCACACAGAAGATGGCCGAGCGTCGGGACTTAACCGGCACAGGTCTCCATTGAGGACATGCCATCCATTGCGAGAACATCGATCAGGACTGACCTGATCTGAGGCCAAGGAAACTCGTCACTGTCTGGGCGAGGGGAACCGCGCTCCAAAATACAGTGGAGCTTCGCAGCCGCTGCAACAGTGCTCATGGCTGGTGTCTGCAGGAGTTCGTCCGCCAAACGCTCCTCTATGAGAGATGCCTCGTCCTCCGCCCGCTTTGCCCGGCTGTAGCCGACGGATTGATCCGCTGCCTCCCAACGCTGGCGCTTGGCAAGCAAATCTGCTTCAGCACTTGCTCGGACCGCCGCAAAGGCATCCCCTCTCAACCGGTACTGAATCTCGGAGATTGAGGAGGTAAAGAAAGGCGCGGCGCTGTCCGTCAAAGTGATTTCGACCAGCGGCGCTGGTGCTATGGACCATAAGCGGCTTTCGAGCTTCTGCTGCGCTCGTCCAAGATCACCTAGCTCCTGAAAAGCGCGGTTCCAGGCGTGCCATTTCGTCAAGGCGGGATCTCGTATGCTCGGCGCCCAGCCCTCTTGGTCAGAAAAATTGTTGGACAGGAACCGTTCCGCGGTCTGTAGAGGGTTTCTACACGTGATTGCGGGCAAAGTTCTGCTATTCTCAGAATCAGCCATGATCCGAGCTCCAGACAGCTAGGGTTTGGTCAGGTCACATCCGGTGGCTTCAACACCGGGCGTGACCGATTTGAACTAGGATATATCATATGAACGAAAAAGTTTCAATGAGAAACAGTTGCAGATGAGCGAAATTACCGGAGCTCAAATTCGAGCAGCGAGAGCTTTACTACGATGGACGGCTGAATATCTTGCCGAGTCAGCCAGCGTAGGAATTTCCACAATACGGCGCGCCGAAGCCGATAACGGTCTGCCCGCGATCACATCTGCAAATTTAAAACTTATAAAGATGACGCTTGAGGCAGCTGGCATTGAGTTCATACCGACCAATGGAGCCGGTGTCGGAGTGAGGTTCAAGAATCCGTAACATCAGAGCGAGGGGACGTTGATCCGCGCAGGCTGTCTGAACCCATCGTGGTTCACCGTGGAGCGTCAAAACAAAAGCCCGATCTCACAGGAGATCGGGCTTCCTTCGCGAACAGCGTTTGCCCAGACTTATTTGTTCATTGCATCCTTAAGCGCCTTGGCTGGCGTAAAAGCCAGTTTCTTGGCGGCAGCCACCTTGACCGTCGCGCCAGTCGCGGGATTTCGAGCCTCGCGCTCTGGGGTTGCCTTGACCTTGAACTTACCGAAGCCGGGCAAGCTCGTTTCGTTACCGGCAACGGCGGCTTCGCTGATCGAAGCGATCACGGCCTCGACAATACTTTTTGCCTGGGCCTTGGTGAGGCTGTGATCGGCGGCGATCTTGTCTGCAATTTCGTTTGTTGTGGTCACTGTTCTATTCCCTCGTTAAACTCGAAAATCTCCTCTCATAGTTTTGCGCGGTTGTCATCGTTGAGCTGGCTTGCAATGGACTTAGGATCTGCGTTTCCACAAGTTGGCCTGATGGGCACGAAGCCGCGAAAGAGGCCAACGCGAAAAAATATCGAAAGGGCCGATGCAAATCAGGAAAGGAGTTGTGCGGCCTGCCCTTGCTGCATCACCAATTCGACCGCCTGTTTATCGAACGAGACGAAGGTTTCACCGCCTAGCCAAAGACCCTCATAGGCCATGATGCCGTCCGCAAAATCTCCGCCCGCTTCGAGGATCGCAAGCCCCGCTTCAACAGCAGGCCTGTTCATCACAACATTTCCTGCATCCAGCAAATCGCGGATCGTTACCGCGACGTCTTCCTTCGACAGTTTCGCGCCCCGACGCAATATCCAAACCAACTCGCACAGGCAGGGCAACGAAACGGCGATCAGCGAAACCTCTCTCAAGAGTTGACTTGCGGCGCGGCCTTGTTCTTCATCATCCTGCAAAACAGCGCGAGCCAACACGTTCGTATCGACCGAAATTTTCATTCCTCGCCCGCCCAACCAGAGGCGGCAATCTCGTTCATTTCCTCAATCGTCAACGGCTTCTTGACCTTGGATGCGTGCCTGCCGATGAAGCCATCAATCGTGCCGACAGGTTTTGCAGCCTTCACCCGAAGCTCGCCACCCGGCAACTTGTCGAAGTCAATCCGCTCACCTGGCTTGATACCAAGATGTTGCAGGAGATCTCGCTTGAGCGTGACCTGTCCTTTCATCGTTACTGCCAATGTCGTCATTGGATTTCCTTTCGCAAACTAACGGGCACAAAGTAATTGAATTTTTCATTACAAACAAGTTTCATCGTTGCAATGATAGCTTATTTTGAAAGTGCGCCTGAGGTGCATAGAGGCGGCAACTCTGCGAAAGGGACGGAGTGACACTCTCGCGCCACCACAAAAAACCGGCACGGTTTCCGCGCCGGTTGCGGAGGCTAGAATTTTGTTAGCGACGGGCGTGGATTTGAGCTACGTGTTTTCGGCGGCTAAGTTTCCGCATCGCTTTCGGGTTCAAGAAACTCAAGGACTTCCACGCGGTTGTTTGGGATTGTTCCTGACGCGCAGTCGCAGCACCTTCTAGCCGCTCTTTTAAAGCCTGCCGCGTGCCATGAACCGAGCGAACTCATCTCCAGCCGCTGACTCCACGCCCGACCATTTCCATTCGGCCGACGAGAATTTGATCTCCCCATAAGCAAGATGCTTGCTCATCTCTGCCCAGAGGATGTCTCCCGTAAAGCTAGCGAGATCGCCGCTCGCTTCGAATAATGGTATCGAGCCGTAGATTTCGAGGAGAGTTGAAATCCCTCCAGAGACCTCGACGTCATGGAATGGATCACCGCCAGTCGGTCTTAACACGCGATGTCCCCACATCCCCGGGTAATCATCGTCCTGCAAAACTGTCAGCAGATCGCCATCGCTTGATCGTTCGACACAAACAGCGGTGAGGTATCTTAGTAGAGGCAGGTAGACTGGCTGCCTGCAGCCACCAAGCGCTCTGATCCCTGGAAGAATCGATAGCACAAGGAATGCCAGGAAGAGGGTAGGGAGGAGCTTACGATCTCGGATTGCGCTTGCGATGTTATGCGGCGAGAACTTCACCGTGATATCCGGCGATGCCACGCTCCTAAGATATCCTTCATCAAGCACCAACGGCAACACTCGTTCCGGCCCGACGTACCAGAAGTAGTCCGTTGTCCGGCGCACCCAGCCACGCCAGGGCCCTTCGTTGAGACGATCAATCGCATTCGGCAAAAGCGCCGTGCGAGCTTCCGCGATAAAGAACTCGGAAAGCCAGGAGGTCGGATCTTCCAGATGATCGGCGATCAGGCTCGCAACGTCGAAATCATCGATTTGAAGCAAGTTCGTGGAACTGCCGAAATGCGACCTCCAGAGCTTGTCATTGGCGACCTTGATCGCTTCTGCTGCAGAAGGAGACGGGGCAGGAGGCAATTCCGTCAGTAAGCGCTTGGCAGAGCCATTCGGCGCCTTGGTGCCCGCGGAGTTCGAAAGTACAAATTGGTAAGGGCCATCAGGGCAACAGATGCTGCGCCCGTCCATTCTGCTTCTCGGCAATCCGAACAGGTTCAACGCCTCCCCTTCCAGCCTGAGCCATCCTGGCCCCTTTTTGGCCGACTCCTTGAAAGACATGGTCGATCCGGCGTAGGTGACATGCCAGCGTCGACCACTCGACTGTAATCCCATCAGGCTGAACAGGTGAGTGTAAAAAGCGTCTGGCTCGAAAAGCAAAAGACAATGTGGGCCGGTCTGCAAGACAGGGGAGGCGGTCAACTCAAGGCTGGCGCTTCTGGCATCATCCGGACCATAACCCGCCTTTTGCGCAGCCCGCTCCACCATCGTTTGCACAAGTCGCATCGCTTGGTCGCGAGCAGTAATTGATGTCGTTTGCCGCCGAAGATCGTAAGCCGCAGCGGCATAGTTCTTCAGCGGCATTTTCCAATATGGCTCGATCGACGGCATTAGGATCGTCAACGCGCGCCGAATATCGTTGGCACTGCAATGGGGGGAAGGCGTCAAAGACATTACGCCCCCAATTCAAGAGGCTACAAGCCGGGGCAGGGCCTCCGTCATCGGATGGGGAGACCGCCATTTCAATGCGGTTGCAAGCGGTTGCGCCTCCGTGTCATTCAAAACAGCAGGCAGTGAATGATGACAGTAGGCGGGGGGAATTGCAGGCTCGATCATGAGGGAAACAAAATCAAGGATCGTCTGGCGCGCATTGGACGAAACGATCGTGTAGAAGTTTCCACTATTCCAGATCAACACCGAGTACCGAAAGAGGCTGCCAAGAGCGGCGGCTGTCGTCTTCAGGTCGACCTGAAGATTGTCCATCGTATCGAGAACCTCGTCTCTTTTGTCTGAGATCTTCGACGGCGAGAAGTAGCGAGATTTAAACAAATCGTCCTTCTGCCTTTCGCGTTCCTGGTAGATTTCGGCATTGCCATGAGCAAGCTTCTGTATCTGGACTAGGAGACCACCGGGACGCACGCGGGGCGCTATGAAATCGAGCTGACTTACACGGTCACGATCATACATCTGAAAGGTCGTATCCTCCATGAGAATGTCGAAACCCTCGCGGAATTGCTGCAGGTCTGGATCCGCTGCATAGCGATCGTCATCGAGATCGAAGAACGGGCCATGAAAAAAATGCGCATGCTGGCTGCCGCGATTTGCGTGGAAAGCTGCGCGATTGGCTTCGGTGGGGCTGCAACACATAGTTTCGATCCGACCACCCCCGAGCGTTGCAAGTGTGCGCGCAAGGCAGCCTGTGCCGGTGCCAAGAGTGTAGATTTTGGCAGACGTGTGCGTCCGAGCCCATTGTCTCAAACCAAATGCCAGCAATGAAGAGCCGATGCGGCATTCCTCTTCCAATCGATAGGGGATGCTTGCGAAGTAATGTTTGTCGAACGGCCCCCACAAGCTCCGATGCGTGTCTGAAAAGACAGCGCATTCGAGATCGAAATCCAGGAGGCCGAGGTCTACCGTGGGAATAGCGCGGTCAGGCGCGCCTCCCAGGCCGCTTGCAGTCCGCTCGAAAAATTCCGCGAGTGACGTCAGACGCGGCGCATTTCTCCACTGCTCGAGAACATGCTTGGCAACCATGGATCGTTCCTTTCGTTCGCGCGGCAAGCTCCTCTCTGGATTACTCTGGATACGTGGTGCCGCACCGCAACATCCACCTTGCCCCACGTTATGATCGGACCCCACGGAACATGCCGCAACCTATCGAATTCGTCAGATTGACGTGAGAATTGCTGGAATTCGTACCGTATCGTTCGTTAGATATTGATCATCTCGAAAAAACTTGCCCTTGCCACTGCCTGATGGCTTGTCTTTGCATCAAGCTTTCGTCGCGCAGAGCGCAGATAGAGCCGGACCGAACTTTCCGAAATCGAGAGTTTCGCAGCGATCTGTTTTGGAATGAAACCGATCGCAATCTGTTCAAGGCATTGCCTCTCTCGGCGCGAAAGCGCCCGCCACGGCCGCTGAATTGCGAGATCGAGTTCCGAAAGCACCTTTTCATGGAGCAAATGTGAGATGATGGAGAGCTCATGCGTGCTGTCTGCTTTTAGCCTGGACCATTCGGAATGACGATAATCCGACGACACGGAGAACAGACACCGTTCCCCGTGAGGACCCCTGAGTGGTATAGTCATCCCATGAGAGCCGACGTCGCTTCGACGAGCATCGTCGAAAAACTGGCTGGTTCGCCCCGAGAGCAGCGCCGACCAGTCAACGGGAAGCCTGCTCCACCTCAAAATATCAACTACCGGATCTACTTCAAAGAAATTGCCGGCAACATAGGTTTCTGTCCAAAGCTTTGGATAGGTGGTGCAATAGTAGGGATATTGCGTCGGGGCGGCTCCTGCACGAACGACCAGGAATGTCATGTGCTTAAGGCTGAAAAGCGTACAGATCTGTCGCAATACCTTTTCCACCTGATCGGAATGGTCGATCGACTGCAGAAGGGTCAGCGACTTTGAAAGACGTCCAGTATCGTTCATGGCACAAGTCTCAAGGTTGTTCCGCCACTGGCCGCCTGACCAATGCCTGAGGGGTAACGGGCGACGCTACTTCGTTTCAGAGGTTTCCTCCGGGACGGAGGAGGCGATTGCTTTTACCAAAACGACCACACGCTTTCGCACAGCTGGGGACTTCACTTTAGAAAATTCGGCATTCAACTCTCTCCCTTCAAACGATTGAAGAAATGCGAGGAGGCCGTGGCCTACGACAAGGTCAGTATACGTTTCACAATCAATTGTTGCCATGAGTGCCATCCCGGAACCCGAAGCACGTTCGCAAGGTCTTTAAGGCGACTCGCTCCAATGCGGTTCGGTCCCTTCCCATATTTTGGACTTGCTGGAATGTTATGCCAAGCGCTTCAGCGAGTTTTTCCTCAACTGAGCCCTCTTGTTCGGCGCCGCGAAGAGGCTCGGATGCCGACCTCGGCGTCGCCCGGATTGGGCGTCTACGGCCCGACCCGGCGTTTGTCCTTTGGATCTTCGTGCGACAACTTTGCCTTCTCAATGGCATCGGCTAGTGACACTGCTCCAAGTGAAGCGCAGACGTTCGATAAATGAAAATTGATTTCAGCGACTGGTCGACCGGCAAGCAGCCCAATATCGTCCACACTTTTGCCCTGCGTAATCCAGAGTAGGGACGCTTTCTCAATAGGTGATAGCATTACGTCAACCTGAATGTTATACTATTACAAAAATCACGTAACCATAATTATGGAACTTTTGCTTATCAAGTAGACATCTGGGCGGCATGACGCCACTTGGTATTTGCTTGAAACCCTTGGACATACCATTACTTGTAGCCCGTTGAACCTAAACCAAAACCGTCCCCAATGGCGTTGTGCACCATCGCGAAGCAAGAAATCCAAACCCGAAAATCCAGCCGATCTTGCTAATCAATCGAAAGCGAACCGAAAGTAAGTTATCGAATAGAGGAGTTCGCTGACCTGATTGTAAACGAACTCGCTTGCAATCCCACAAGTCAGCGGATCATCGGCAGCAGCTCGCTCACGGACTTCTTGGCATCGCCGTAGAACATCCGAGTGTTGTCTTTGTAAAAGAGCGGGTTTTCGATACCGGAGTACCCGGTACCCTGCCCGCGCTTGGACACGAAGACCTGTTTGGCTTTCCACACTTGCAACACCGGCATGCCGGCGATGGGCGAGTTCGGGTCCTCCTCTGCCGCTGGATTGACGATGTCGTTGGAGCCTATGACGATGACAACGTCGGTGCTGGCAAAATCGTCGTTGATCTCATCCATTTCCATGACGATATCATAGGGCACCTTGGCCTCCGCCAACAGCACATTCATGTGGCCCGGAAGACGACCGGCCACCGGATGAATGGCAAAGCGCACGGTCTTGCCAGCCGCCCGCAGCTTGCGCGTCAGTTCTGAAACGGCCTGCTGGGCCTGGGCAACGGCCATACCGTAACCTGGAACGATGATGATGCTGTCGGCATCGTTCAGTGCACTGGCGACACCTTCGCTGTCGATGGCAATCTGTTCGCCCTCGATCGCCATCGCCGGTCCCGTCGTACCGCCAAAGCCCCCGAGGATGACCGAGATGAAGGAACGGTTCATCGCCTTGCACATGATGTAGGACAGGATCGCACCTGACGATCCCACCAGCGCACCCGTCACGATCAGCAGATCATTGCCGAGAGAAAAGCCGATGGCAGCGGCAGCCCAGCCGGAATAGCTGTTGAGCATCGAGACCACGACCGGCATATCGGCCCCGCCGATACCCATGATCAGGTGACATCCGATGAAGAAGGCAAGCAGCGTCATCAGCACCAGCGTCCAGATGCCGGCGCCGTTGAAGAACATCATCAGCAGGATCAACGACCCCAGCGCCGCCCCTGCATTGAGGAAATGCCCTCCTGGAAGCTTTTTGGCCTTGCCATCAACCTTGCCTGCCAGCTTGCCGAAAGCGACGACCGAGCCGGTGAAGGTGACCGCACCGATGAACACGCCGAGGAAAACCTCGACTTTCAGGATGGCGATCTCGACGGCATCCTTATGGGCAAGTTTTTCAGCAAAGCCGGAAAGCGTCGCCAGCTCACCGCCGGCCGCCTTCAGCGCCAGAACCGAGCCAAGTTCCAGTTCGGCATTGTAGCCAATGAACACGGCGGCAAGACCCACGAACGAGTGAAGCGCCGCGACCAGCTGCGGCATTTCTGTCATCTGGACGCGAGCAGCAACATAGTAGCCCATGACCGAGCCGCCGGCGATCATCACCAGGATGATGAACCCGTTGCCGACGCCGGGGCCAAAGACGGTGCCTGCGACGGCAAGCGCCATGCCGACAATGCCATACCAGACGGCGCGTTTGGCGCTTTCCTGACCGGACAGACCGCCGAGAGACAGGATGAAGAGAACAGCAGCGGCGATATAGGCCGCAGATACGATACCGATTGTCATAGTCTTTTCCCCTCCCTGATCACGACTTCTGGAACATGGCGAGCATGCGCCGTGTTACAAGGAAGCCACCGACGATGTTGATCGTCGCGATCAGCACTGACAAAGCCGCCAGGATCACCACCAGCCAGTTGCTGGAGCCGACCTGCAGCAGCGCACCCAGAATGACGATGCCGGAAATGGCATTGGTCACCGCCATCAGCGGGGTATGCAGCGAGTGGCTGACATTCCAGATCACCGAGAAACCGATGAAGCAGGAGAGAACGAAAACGATGAAATGGCCCATGAAGCTTTCCGGCGCATAAGCACCGACAAGCAGCAGCAGGAGAGTGGATATCACCAGCAGCCCGACCTGGTTGCGGGTCTGCGTCTTGAACGCGGCAACTTCCTTGGCGCGTTTTTCCACAGGCGTCAGTTCCTTGACCTTCTCCTTCGGCTTTGCGGCAGCGATCGCCTGGATTTTAGGCGGCGGCGGCGGGAAGGTAATCTCGCCCTGGAAGGCAACCGTCGCACCACGAATGACATCGTCTTCCATGTTGTGAATGAGAACGCCGTTCTTGCCCGGCGTCAGGTCGGTCATCATGTGGCGGATGTTGGTAGCATAGAGCGTTGAAGCCTGGGCGGCCATGCGGCTTGGAAAGTCGGTATAGCCGATGATGGTCACGCCGTTCTCGGACACGATCTTCTGGTCTGGCACGGTCAGGTCGCAATTGCCGCCGCGCTCTGCCGCCAGATCGACAACGACCGAACCTGGCTTCATCGCTGCGACCATGTCAGACAGCCAGAGCTTGGGCGCATCTCGGCCGGGGATCAGCGCCGTGGTGATGACGATGTCGACGTCAGGCGCAAGCTCACGGAATTTTGCCAGTTGCTTCTCGCGGAATTCCGGCGAGGACGGGGCCGCATAGCCACCTGTCGCTGCACCATCCTGAGCGGCGTCAAAATCGAGATAGACGAACTGCGCGCCCATGCTCTCGATCTGCTCGGCCACTTCAGGACGAACATCGAAAGCATAGGTGATGGCGCCAAGCGAAGTGGCTGTGCCGATGGCAGCGAGACCCGCCACACCGGCACCGATAACCAGCACCTTGGCGGGTGGGACCTTGCCAGCGGCTGTAATCTGTCCGGTGAAGAAACGCCCGAAATTGTTACCCGCCTCGATAACCGCGCGATATCCGGCGATATTCGCCATGGAAGAAAGCGCGTCCATCTTCTGAGCCCGCGAAATACGAGGCACCATGTCCATGGCAATGACATTGGCGCCGGTCGCCCCCGCCTGTTCCAGCAGCGCTGCATTCTGCGCCGGGTAGAAGAAGGAGATGAGGGTCTTTCCAGCCGTGAGTTTCCCGACCTCGCCCGGCTCCGGCGGTCGAACCTTGGCGATGATATCTGCGGTATCATATACAGAGGCACCGTCGAGCACGGAGACACCCGCGCTCCGGTAAGCCTCATCAGAGAAGCCTGCCGACTTCCCCGCGCCGGCCTCGATCAAGCACTTATAGCCAAGTTTCTGAAGGTGCACTGCACTGTCAGGCGTCATCGCGACGCGCGCTTCGCCAAGGGCGCTTTCCCTTGGCGTTCCAATCTTTAATGTCATTTTAAATCGGCCGAAGCCGTCCCGTTCCCCAGATGCATTCATGGATGCGTTGATTTTTGCCATGTCTCGCGTGGCACTATAGCGTCAAACAAGCAGACGCTGTCGGCAGGAGCGATGTGTTCAGCCTTGCCGAGACAGGAGAGGACCACGTAACCGCCCCTGTGACAACGCGGAATAGTTGATTCATGTGTCCCCCCATTTCTGAAACAAGCCCTTCTCGACGTGGCTCAGCACCGCCAGGGTTGGCGGAACCGTAAAATCAAAAACCTATCCTACACTCTCCCCGATCATCACGACAGCCAGAGTCGCAGGTGTCGAAGAGGGATTCCGCCAGCCATGCCTCGTGCCGTTCTGAACAACGACGTCCATTGGCTTCAATTCACGAGTGGCACCATCGTCGAGTTCAAGAACAACAGATCCGGAAAGGACGATCACATAATCGAGTGTCGGCGTTCGATGCATTCCCGGATTTTCCGGCTCGAATGCCTGAAACAATCCGGGAAGATGAGCGTCGAATTCGGCGACCATGGCAGATGGATCGAAAGCAGACGAAGTCGTTACGCTGTCGGGAGGAAGGGTGACGAAGGAAAGGCGGGTTCCTCCTGAAGGTGGAACAAGCGAAGTTATTGCTTGCTTGTCTCCCGTAGAGCCACTCCGGGGAAGAGCCTCAGTTGCCCAGAGACTATTTTGTACCATTCCCGGCATGGAGGCAAATGCATAACCGGAGCACTCCTCGTCCGATATAAACACTGACTTTTCATTTCTATGACCTGTAACGACGATCCTGACAGACATGACATCCTCCCA
>UCJU01000030.1 GCA_900472925.1 Hyphomicrobiales bacterium | reverse complement strand
TCGGGAGCTAAAAGCCACACCAGCCACGAAAGCCGGCCGCATCAAGGCTGTCATGCTGATTTTTGCGAGATCGTAAGCCATTGAATTCATGGTAAATGATTTGTTAAACGAACTCTATCTAAATATTGTAGTTCGCCACATGGTATGGTTGTGAGTTGAATGGCTAACCATCGATAATATTCAAGTATCGATAGTGATGGATTTCGACTCCTGGACAGTGTAAAGTTCGGGCAAATCACGGTCGCAGCGACCAAACGGGGATAGATAATGACGCCGCTACAGGGCAGCTATTCGCTTCGGGCCGTCGCACGATGACGTTGTGCCCGCGCCTGTTCGACAAACCGGCGCTTGATCTCTTCAAACAGGGCTGGTGGCAGCGCGCCGTAATAACCGGTTTCACCGTCCATCGGCCTGACGTCGAGACCGGGCCAGACGAAGCGGTTGCTTTCGGTCAGAACAATCCAGGAGCGTTCGTCATCAAGTCCCAGGCGACGTTTGGTGGCCGCCGGAATTTCAACAGCGTCTTGCGAATCGGACGGTGGCGAATGCGTGACAGGCAGAACCCGCACCGCAGGCGTTCCATCTTCCAGTGTAGCAACAATCGCCAGCACCAGCACGGGACGGTCCTTGTCGCCTTCCTCCCGGCCTTCGAGATGTTGCCAATGCCAGAGATACGAATATCGAAACAGCCAGCCAACCTTGGGTTCAGTCGGCAGCATGCTTGTCCGTCAACAGTTCGGCATTGAGATGATCCAGACCAGACTCCATCTGCGATGCTTCGATAGCGTCGAGCTCATCGTCGCCGAGCATCGCCGAAAGTTCGACCCGGCGGTCACGCTTTGCCAGACGCACATAGTCCTCATAGGCGATCAGAACCGTGCGGGGCCGACCATTCTTGGTGATGATCACCGGCTCGCGAACGGCCGCATCCTGATAAGCCCCGAAATTTTTCGAAACCGCCGCAGCGGTAACCGTGGATGTCATGATAAAACTCCTTTGTTCCGGAATATACGGGATTTCCGGAACATTTGCAAACTCGCGATATCGACAGGACGTGTGAGATGAAGCAAAATTCGCAGATCGTGCCTGCGGCAGACCAGACAGTTCTGAAGCGCGCAGAGGAACTGGATGCGCTCGATGCCATCCTGCCGTTTGATCGCCGTGACCAGCTCGCCGAACTTCTGACCGATGAAGACGTCGCGACGCTCAAACATCTGGCCAGCGAGGGCATTGGCGACAATACCATGCGGGCGCTGGCGTCCGACCTTGCCTATCTCGAAGCCTGGTGTTCCGTCGCCACCGGCACTCCTCTCCCCTGGCCGGCACCCGAAAGCCTGCTTCTGAAATTCGTCGCCCACCATCTGTGGGATCCAGTCGAACGGGAAACCAACGCCGATCACGGTATGCCCGAGGACGTCGCGATCGCTCTCCGCCTTAAGGGCTTGCTGAGAAGCACCGGCCCGCATGCGCCGGCCACGGTTCGCCGTCGGCTAACCAGTTGGTCGATCCTGACGCGCTGGCGTGGTCTGACTGGCTCGTTTTCGGCGCCGTCGCTGAAAAGCGCACTCCGATTAGCGGTTCGCGCCAGCAATCGGCCGCGTCAGAGAAAAAGCAAGAAGGCAGTCACCGGTGATATCCTTGCCAAACTGTTGGCGGTCTGCGCGGGCGATCGGCTGGTCGATCTGCGCGATCGGGCTCTGCTCCTGATGGCTTTCGCATCCGGCGGCAGACGCCGATCCGAAGTGGCAGGACTGCGAGTCGAAGATCTGGTGGACGAGGAACAGGTTCGCGCCAATCCGGCTGACGAGCACTCCCCTCTCCTCCCCTGCCTGACGATCCATCTCGGCCGCACCAAAACCACTTCAGCGGATGACGACGAGCATGTGGTTCTGATCGGCAGGCCCGTGACGGCAATCAAGCATTGGTTGGCGGAGGCAAAGATCGAAGAGGGTCCGGTCTTTCGGCGTATCGACCAGTGGGGCAACCTCGATCGGCGCGCGATGACGCCGCAGTCTGTAAACCTCATCCTGAAAACGCGCATCAAGCAGGCCGGGCTGGACCCGGCCCAGTTTTCGGCGCACGGACTTCGCTCGGGCTATCTGACCGAAGCGGCGAACCGCGGCATTCCCCTGCCCGAGGCGATGCAGCAGTCCCTGCACAAGTCGGTCACGCAGGCGTCGGGCTATTATAACAATACAGAACGGAAGATGGGACGGGCGGCGCGGTTAATTACCTGATCAAGCAGAAATCGCTTGGCGTAAGAGACCCCGCTGTGTCCCCGATACCATTGGATGCATCGACATGTCTTTGAGCTATGCCTCTGAGAAAACGCCGGGAGGATGCGCCCCAATAGGCCGGCTCAGCTGGGGATGATTGAGACTGCCTGATGACCGCAGTCGACGCGGAGCGATCATTAAATCTCACGGAGGTTCCGTTTCACGGGTTCGGTAACATCACTTGTCTACGCCGCCTATAACCGAATTCATGTAATCCAGCGCCAATTTGATGTGATTGTCTAAGTAGACGATGGTGTCAGTGCCTTGATCCACACCCAGCCGCCGATAATTATATTGGACAGCGAAGCTTTGACCCATGCATTTAACCTGGAAAGCTACAAATTTCGGCAGGTTGTCTTCAATATTTTCTACGAGCGGTTTTTTATCGAGGATCGCACCGATAGCTGCCAAAACGTCGCGTCCAAATTCAATCTGGCGCCCGTTTTTCGCGGCCCTATAGAAAGCCTCTTCGGCGTCCTGAGGCGCATAAATGCGGCACTCGCTAAGGACAGAAAACTCCATTGAATCTGCATGGTCGATGAACGTCCAACGGAGCAACCAACCATCGTGTAGTTCATTTGCTGGCGCGCTACGCCAGTCGAAAGCATAGTCTGTTTTGTGTTCTGGCTGCAGGAACCTAGACATCGTTGGGTTGGATATCCGCGCTAGCGAACTATCAATCAGATTGAACGCCTCGTCAGGGTCTTTGTTAAAGTTCGCGTATAATTTATCTCTGAGAAAGAGCGGGATCGAGCAGTCATCAATTACGACCGGCATGACAATGGTATTCTTTTCCTCCAATTCACGGATCAATCCAGCATTCAGTTCTCTTTTGCACCACTCTGACGCAACGGAGCTTTTGGAAAGGATGACGAGGATCGCACTTGAACCCGTAAGCGACTCTTGGATACGCGACGTCAGGGAGTCGCCGAGCTTCAATTCCCAGCGATCGACCCAGACATGGTGCTTTGCGATGACTAGCATTTTCGCGAGATTATCGACAAAATCCTTGTCCTGATGGCTGTGGCTAATAAAGATTGGCATCAGTTTTCACTCGTTTCCGGCGTTTTGCCATTGGTATTTTCACAGGCATGGCAATTGGAGCGCCATCAGATTAAGGCCGCCATTTTCTGGTAATCGAAGCCACTTGGCTCCGCATCCAGATATGAGCGGATCGCATCGTCGTCGTCCACGCGCTTCAACATGGCCGCGTGCTCTTTTTCTTTGCGTTCTAGCAGGGTCCGGCTCCCTCCTAAGCGAAGGGCTTCATTTTGCTTTAATCCAACCTCGGGGATTTCATGGAAATACCCGTATTCGTGCCCGGATTTGAAGACCCGGTCCAGAATGATAAGTTGGCCTGCCAATCCTATTCTAGGATCTGTCACGGCTAAACTAACATCAGTGCGCTTACCGTTAAATTCGAGCCAAGCATGCGAAATGAAGATGTGGTCGGTACCATCGTTGACATACGCTATGACAGGGGAAGCTGTAATCCCATGCTTTTCTTTGAGATAGAGATACAGAAAAAACACGGAATGATAGCACATGCCGGTTGATTTACGCGGCTTAATGACGTTGTTGTGCAATCTGAAAGCAACATCAAATACGGTGCGTTCGTCTAACGAAAGCGTATTTTTCCAACCGTCCAATAGTTTCGCATTTTGCTTGGCCTGTCCCAATTTGTCCTCCAAAATCAACCTTATGTTGAATTGCTACACAGAGGAGATGGCTCCGGCAAGCGGTCGTTTGGAAGAGCTATTGGCATCTGATCCCCCCTCCCCCAATCGAGGCGGGTTTAAATCATTGCCGTTATTGAATTGCTGCGCCGGATTTAAAGCGGGGAAGTGGGGATCTAATGCTGGAATTGAAGATTGGACAGGTTGCCGATGGCGCGGGCGGCATGGGTGGCATGGACTTCGTAGCGTCTATTGTCAGTTCGCTGGCATGGCCGCTGGCAGCAGTCATCATAGCGTGGTTCTTCCGTTCGCAGATTGGAGGGCTGCTCGCTAAAGTTAGGAAACTGACCTGGGGCGACAAGGTACTAGATTTCGCGGAGAAGCTGGACGAGATCGAAGAGTCAGCGCCGATGCCTGACGCACAGCCGGAGGGCGTGAGACTAAACGCGAACGAACTGCCCGATCCACGACTACAGCAATTGATCGCACTATCTCCAAACGCCGCAATTCTTGATGCTTGGAGACCGGTGGAACTAAAGATCCAAGAGCTTGCAAAACTGATAACTTCAACGAACACTAAAGAGATCCACAGGCAGTCGACCGGCCAAAACATTAAGCGGATCTATGAAATGGGCTTCATTCCAACCGGCACATTCCAAACACTGCAAAGCCTGCTTGAGTTGAGAAATGCAGCAGCACATGGCCGCGACGTTGAGCCTGTTGATGCTGTACGTTTTTACAATCTCACTCAGGATGTAATGATGGTGATGAGCAATTAGGGGCTGGAACAATAGCAGTTTAGGATTCTGCAAAAGCCGCACGGAACGAGACTCACTTGAACTTCAAGGGCGCGACATAGCATTCGGCATCGCGGACGGTGTTTATGCAATGACCCTGTTTCGGCCCAAGGCTTTAGCCTGATAGAGATTTTCGTCCGCTGCTTTCAGGCAGTCCGATGGATCAAAGCCCTGCTGGCAATAACACGCACCTATGCTCGTGGAGATCCGCACTTGGGTGCCAGACGGTGTTTTCAAGACGATACGGGCGATCTCCTCCCGAACCTCCTCGCATCGACCTCGCATTTGTTCGAACGCCAGATCGCTCTGAAACAGTCCAAATTCCTCACCGCCAAGGCGTCCCGCGAAATTCGTTTGGCTCTGGTAGCGGGCGAGGACGAGTCCGGCGCAGCGAAGAGCTTCATCACCGGTAGCGTGACCATACCGGTCGTTGATCGACTTAAAGTGGTCCAGGTCCAGGAACAGCAGGGCTCCGGTCCCACCTCGCTGGCTTGTCATAGCCAGATCTTCCATGAATGCGCTCCTTGTGAGAACGCCGGTCAGGCCGTCGCTTCGAGACTGAATACGGAGGGCTTCATAAGCATCTGCCAATTTGTTTAGAGCTTCTTTCGTCGCTGCCTCTGCCCGTCGCACTTTTTCCGACTGTTTGAAATGCAGCGCCGACGCCGGGATCGATATGGCCAGCGGACAAAATATGGTCATGAGCAGGCCCGCGCCCGCCACTTGACCGCCCAACAACGGCACAATGCTGAACGAGATCGCCAGCGAGGCCAACACCGATAGCAATCCGGTGGCAATCGATTTTTCTACAATACGACGCATAAATATCACCGTGAGAAATATGGAATTCTATGAACCTCGTGAATTTAAGGAAGGTTGAAACACTTTCGTAAAAGTCGACTTATGTGCCCAATATCTGGAAAAATGGCCTCTACCGTTAAGGTGGGCGGGATCTTCCCGGATAGCGGCTTGAGGGTGTTACGCGAAGCGAGCTTCAGATTGTGGTCACAGAGATCGTTTAGGTCCTTCGGCAATATGGTCAGGACGAGAATCTGAAGGTGAACGTGGAGCATTGATGATGAGTGAAAAAACGATCGAAACATCCCATGGACGGATCGCAGTCTACGACACAGCCGGCGGTGAAATCCCCCTCGTCATGATCCACGCCAATTCCGTCTGCAAGGAAACATTCCATTTCCAGATCGAGGCACTTGCCGGAAAACACCGGATTATCGCTATCGACCTGCCGGGTCATGGTCAATCTTCCGACGCCGTCGATCCGCTACGCACCTACAATTTCAATGGATATGCCGATACCATCTCCGAAGTGGTCGAAGCGCTCCACATCAATCGTTTCGCCATACTCGGCCACTCTCTGGGCGGCCATGTCGCCTTGGAACTCATGAGGCTCCTGCCAGAAAAGATTGCCGGGACGATGATCTTTGGTACACCGCCAATCCCACCGGGCCCTGAAGGTGCTGCGCTCGGCTTCGTTCCCAATCCGGACTTCGGATATACGGGAAAGCAGACCCTCACCGACCGGGAAATTGACATGGTCGTTGCGCTGGCGCTCGGATCGGACGCCGTCCACGATGCGTTTTGGAAAACCGCTGTCAGACGAACAGACGGGCGCTCGCGCGAGTTGATGATCGATGCAGCCCTTTCCGGAAAGCACCCCGATCAACGAACCCTTGTCGAAACTTCGCCTGTTCCGCTGGCCATCGTCAACGGCGCCGACGACCCCGTGATCAATCTCGATTACATTGACAGCCTGGCTTTCGCGAACCTCTGGAACCGTGGAGCGGTTCGTGTGGAAAATGCCGGACACGGTCTCCACTGGCAAAGGCACAGGGAGTTCAACGTCCTGCTGGATAACTTCCTCACCGGCGTTGCGTGAGCCGGAGACAGGGCGGAATATAACCATCTCATCCAGCCTGTCGGTCACTCCCAGCATTGGCACGCATCAAGGCCATAAGCATCGGACCTAGCGAAAACTCACCCTTCTCCGCCCGTTGCGTCAGATCACGGAGGTAACCGCCTGCCGAGTTGATCTGGCCCCCCCGCTCCAGAATGCAGGCCATGACAGCGGCCGCATTCTCGGGTCCCAAGGTTTCGCAGGCGGTCTGATAGGCGCTCGGGCTGACGCCGAGCATCGAACGAACGACAACAGCGGCTAACATCAGCTCTCGCCAACCTGCGATCTGGCCGCCCGGCCCGTAATCGCTTATCTGCGGGCAAGCCCTCAACACCATACCGAGTGGGAATGCCTTTATCGGCTCCCTCTTCGGTCGACTGATTTCACTCGGCTTCGCGCCCTGCTCGTTCCTAGAGCTAGGTTCAAGTTCATTGATGGATTCGGGTTTTGAATTCTGTATGTGGCGCTCTGTCTGAGCACCATTGGTGCTTATATCTTCCAAATTATCCATCAAATCCAGCCGGTTGATGACCTCTTCGTAAAGAAGCTGCATCTCGTCGAGGATTTTCGTCAGGTCGGACGCTGACGGGGTGCGGGGAATCCGTCGGACGATGTCGAGGTAGACAGCCTCTATTGCTTCCCAGTCGCCTTCGGCCCCCTCCTCGATCGCGGCGCTGATGACCTTTCGAACGTCCCGCCGGCACAGGGTAAGACTTTCCTTGGCGTTGAGGAACTCGCGGCGATCGGTCGCCACCTGTTGAGCGGCCAACGCAAACTCCTCGGATCGAGCTAAAAGCGGCGAAAGATCAAATCCGAACGCGCGTTCGATCTCCCCTGATCCGTCTTTGCGGGCGTATCGTTTGCCATTGGGGCTATCCTTGCGGACAATCATCCCTGCATCGACAAGGATCGCTAAATGCCGCCGAAGGGTTGCTCCGGACATTCCGTTGGCGCGTACCATCAACTGGGCGTTGGAAGGAAATACCACCAACTGCGCGCCCTGGCGCAATTCCTTTTCCGGATAGAACGTCAGCAGCGCATCAAGCACCGCTATCGAATAAGGAGGCAGCTTGAAGAACTCGCGCGCTTCTTTGACGTCTCGAAAGATCATCCATTTATCAGCGCTCTTACCCGACTTGATCTCGGAGACGGCTATTTGCCGTTTCACCAGAGCAAGCGTCATCGGTCGCCGCCCAAAGGGCGTCGTTACACTTCCTGTTTGCATCTCTTCAGCCCTCACAAAGGCAAAAGAAATCCGCTCGCCAAAACAGCGCCAAAGACTCTTGACTGGGATTCGGGGAAATGCGATTCTCTAGTTGCGACACATATGAGAAGGGCTTCCACGACGGCAACGTTTGGGGGCCTTTTTCTTTTGCGGATTTGATCTCCTAGTTGCGATCGGATTGTCAGCTGACAATCGAACTAATGGTTTGTTTCAGAAGCGTTTTCTTTTTCGAACCTGTCAACGAGATCGCTCATACGAGCATCTAGGAATTTTGAAAATTCTTCTGATGTAACTGTGATCTTGGTGCCCTTGGTGGTTCGCTCTATCGATGCAAGCACGATACCCTTGCGCGTGCGAATCTTGCCCGCGGTGCTCTTCTTCGGCAGTTTTGCATCCTGAGCCTGGTTCCACAGACGAGCGAACCTTTCATTCGTATCGATTGCTCTGAAATGAGGGTCCGCGATGCAATCCGCTACCCGTGCCGCCGCCGCTTTGTCTTTCAACAGTTCGGCGAAGGCCAGCCAGCGTGGGCGACCGATTCTAGATGCGGGCCCAACAGCCATAATGATTTCTGTTGGAATGACGTCGGCCACTTGTAAGAGCCGCGAGGTTTCAGGCTTATCGACAGACAACGCTTGAGATATGCGGTCGCGATCAAAGCCGTGCTCTTCGAGCCGCCTCGCAAAAAGAGCGCGCTCGATGAAACTGAGATCAACGCGCGGCCCGTTTTCCTGGCCTTGCGCGACGATAAGTTCCTCGTCGGTCAGTTGGCGTACGATGGCTTTGACTGAGCGTTCCAGAACGATGGCCGCGCGCAATCGGCGGTGCCCGTAGGCCGCTTGGTAGTGGTTTTCCTTCGTGGGATGTGGCCGCACCAAGATGGGGACTTGCTGCCCGCTCTCGCGCATAGAGGAAATAAGATCCTCAAGGGCTGCATCGTGGTCCGTCGGGATGCGATCCTGAATGAAGGATGCGTCAATCTGCGCCGGGGACAACTCGACGACCTTGTCACCGGCTGCAAGCGCCAAACGTAGCTCTTTGGCCGCAGCGGCTTCATCACCGAGACGACCAAGAGACAAGTTCATGGCTCGCACCGCGCCAGCTGGCTTGTGCTGTGGCTGAGATTGAATGGTTGCCTTAGGTGGCCCTTCGCTACCCGCTGAACTGACCATATTTTTCAGAATGTCACGGCCCTTCATGCACGCCCCCATGAACTCTTGAGAAGTGCCTCAACTTCGAGGTTCACCCCATCCATTGATTCCACAGCGCGATCATAAGTCTGCCGATTCATCGATTCCCGTGCAGCCTCGTAGATCGTTTGCTTTGAGAGCCCGGCGTCAGAAATAGCCGTAGACTTCACCATCATCGAGGTCAGAACACGATCTCCGAACAAGCTTCGTAGAAAAGCAACGATCTGCGCTTGTGGGCCATCGTTTGGCTCGTACCGCGTGACTAGATAGCGCATCCAATCATATTCGAGATTGCCACCCGCGTCCTTGACCACCGAAAGAAGGTCCGATGTCATTGCCAAGAACTGGTTCATGGATGCCACGTCCAGCATCTGGGGATGGACAGTGATTAGCACTGCCGTCGCAGCGCATAGCGCCGAAAGCGTCAGGAACCCCAAGGTCGGTGGGCAGTCGATTACGACGACGTCGTATCGGTCAGAGAGGTCAGCCAGCGCGTTGCCGACGCGCATGAAAAACATGTCGGTTTCGGATCCGTTTCTTTCTGCGAGCGCTCGCGGCGTATCATGCTCGAATTCGTGGAGCTCAAGGTTACCCGGGATTATATCCAAACCGGGGAAATAGGTTTCGCGAACCACCTCCCCTACCGGGCGACGAAGATCATCATATCGGATGGCCCCGAACAGTGTCTCGTTTTCGCCGACATCAAATTCCGGCTGATAGCCCAGCATTGCGGACATCGAAGCTTGCGGGTCGAGATCGACAGCGAGGACGCGATAGCCGCGCAGAGCCAGATACTGAGCGAGATGCGTGGAGGTCGTTGTCTTACCCGATCCGCCTTTGAAATTGGTCACTGCGATAACCTGCAGATGTTCGCTTTCCCGGCGTCCGGACAGATAGGCTGGTTTTGTCTTACCCAGAATCTGGCGGATCGTGTTGATTTCGGACAAGGAGAAAGTCCGCCGGCCGCCCGACGTCTTCTCGGAGGTAACAGAATCTTCCTGAGCCGCCAGATGACGCACGTAGCTGTCCGTTACCCCGAGCAGCTTTGCGGCTTCCGTGCTACTAAATCGGCGAAGTGCCTTTTGCGCATCAGGTGAAAACAGCCGAGCGGAAAGTTCCTGAAGATTGCTGCTGAGCTTCGCGGCATCATCGGCTATAGTCTTATCAATCGAGACGCGCTCGATTTTGTCTACTTTAGTGCTTTTTGCGCTCTTATTCGCCATTCACGGTAAACCTGACAATTCTCTTCGATTTGCGCAAATGATCTCATAGACCGCATAGCCGTCAAGCAGTTTTTGGTTAACCGAAATTAACCATTTGCGGCCTCTTAATTTCATGTGACATTTCATATGGTTACTTCAATTGTCAGCTGACAACGGATTGCTTGAGAATCGTCCTTATCATCTGACGGTCTCCGAGTTGAAGAGAATCGGTATGAAAGAGAGGCAAATTGCCTCCGTTTCGAACCTCGTCCCAACGACTGTCTTGGTGTTAGAGGGGACGCTAGGCCGCCTCGATATCCATTGCGCTTTGAAGGCTGTGAAGATAGTCAGCGACAGCCTGAGCCTTTGCGGCGGCTGTGACGATTGCCCGCTTATCCTGCTTGAGAACCTTCAGCCAGCTTTCGAGATAGGTCGCTGTGTTCTCGCGCGGATCGTGCTCAACGCCAAGGTCTGCGCATACGAAGGCCGCCGAAAGTTCGGCAACGAGCTCTTCCACGGCATAGGTTTCCGTCCCGAACCGGCCGGAAAGATCGCGATCCAGACGCTGTTTTGCGCCGGTCCAGTGACCGAGCTCGTGCAGAAGAGTGCTGCAAAGATGGACGTCGCTTAGGAAGCGTTCACGCGCCGGCATCTCGACGTCGTCGGGACCTCGACGATAGCAGGCGTGCTTGCCTCCATAGGTGATCTTCGCACCGGTTCGACCAATGAAGTCTTCGACATTCGCGAGGAGCGGCGTGACGCCCTCCGGAATGTCTTCGACCGGGCTTTTGTAGCGGTCGGGTAGGCCATCGATTTGCTCGATGTTGAAGACGGTGTAGCGTAAGCGCTGTTTCCCTCGCACATTGACAAAGCGCGATAGACCGTTCCGAAAATGATGCAGTAAAATTGAGGGCAGGATTGCGCCAGGAGCGGTCATCTTACCCAGAGATGCTCATCCGTTTCAGTAACGGCTACATACGTTAAATCTCTATCTCGCCGCGTAGGTAGAATGCGGCCTTACCGCTGATAACCACGCGCTCGCCCTTTACCTCGCATACAAGGGTCCCTTTCCTTACGCCGCCCTGTTGAGCGGTCATGATCGTTTTACCAAGGACTTCTGACCAATATGGAGCGAGCCATGTGTGCGCTGAGCCTGTTACTGGGTCTTCGTTGACACCAACTCTCGGGCCGAACCAACGTGAAACAAAGTCAAAGTTTTTGGCTCGTGCAGTCACGGCGATGCCTCGCTTGGGAAATGCATGCAGTGCGACGAAATCCGGTGCCAGGCCGTTGATGATTGACTCATCATTGACAACGACGACGTAATCATCTGCTTCCAGAACCTCACCTGCCTCAATGCCCAGCGCCAAAAACAGCCCAGGAGGCGTCGGGATAGGGATTGGCTTCGTTAACGGAAAATCCATGGACAGTCCGAATTTTGATCGCGAGACGCGCAGTTCGCCGCTCCGCGTGGAAAATCGAAGAATATCAACCTTCAATTCGGGGTCTTCGAAGATTGCTGCCGCTGCTGCCAATGTTGCGTGGCCGCAAAGATCGACTTCAACCCCTGGAGTAAACCAACGGAGGTCGTATGCTCCCGGAGCTTTCTCGACATAGTAAGCAGTTTCGGAAAGATTATTCTCCGTTGCTATCGATTGCAGAACGGCATCTGGAAGCCATTGATCCAATCTGCACACTGCGGCAGGATTTCCTCCAAAGACCTTTTCGCTAAACGCATCGATCTGCAAAATCGTCAACTTCATATCGTGAATCCATTAATCGCTGTTAGGCTTGCGCGGAACGCATTCCTAGCCGTCTTGATCCATGAATGCCAATACAGTAAATCGCCGCAGGCTGTTCGAATCTGTCCTCAATCAGTCCGCTTCGGGCCAACAACAGACTTCAACCGTTCATTTGCCCTGAATAATTCCACGGCAAAAGGCCATCGATCTTGTTCTGTTTGTGGCCATTAACTATGGCGGTGAGAGTGTCGGTTATATAGGCAAGCGGATCGACGGCGTTGAGCTTGCAAGTCTCGATCAGCGAGGCGATGGTCGCCCAATTCTCGGCCCCGGCGTCATGTCCGGCAAAAAGTGCATTCTTGCGATTGAGAGCAATCGGCCGGATGGTTCGCTCGACGGTATTGCTGTCAATTTCGATGCGTCCGTCCGACAGGAAGAGCTTCAGGCCATCCCAGTATTTGGCTATGTAGACCAGAGCTTCGCCGAGTGGGGACTTGGGCGCAACACGGGCGCGGTGATGGACGAGCCAAGCCTGCATGTCGCACACCAGTAGCGCTGACCGTTCCCTTCGCCTCACAAGGCGAGCGTCCGGATCAAGACCACGCAGTTCGGCCTCGATCCGATAGAGTTCCCCGATCCGTTTGACGCCGTCCTCGGCAATGGGTGCTGAGCCGTTGCGGCTGATCTCCACCAGCTTGCGACGAGCGTGCGCCCAACAATAGGCAAGCTGAATGTCTGGGCCAATCCTATCTGGCCCGATCAGCCTGTTGTATCCGGCATAACCATCGACCTGCAGGATGCCGGAGAAGCCCTGCAATATCCGTTCGGCATGAATGCCTCCTCGACCAGGGGCATAGGTGAAGGCCACGCCCGGTGGAGCGCCGCCGCCCCAAGGTCGATCATCCCGCGCCAGCGCCCAGAAGTATCCGGTCTTGGTCTTGCGCGAGCCGGGATCGAGAACCGGGGCACGGGTCTCGTCCATGAACAGCTTGGTTGAACGCTTCAGATCGGCAATCAGCGCATCGAAGACCGGACGTAATTCGAATGCTGCCCGGCCGACCCAATCGGCGAGCGTGGAGCGGTCAAGATCGACGCCCTGGCGGCCCATGATCTGGGCCTGCCGATAGAGCGGTAGATGATCAGCATATTTGGAGACCAGCACATGGGCGACGGTCGCTTCGGTCGGCAGGCCTGCCGGGATCAGCCGTGCTGGAGCCGGGGCCTGAACGACGCCGTCGGTGCAGGTACGGCACGCATATTTGGGCCGACGGGTGACGATGACGCGGAACTGCGCCGGGACCACGTCCAATCGCTCGGAGACATCTTCGCCAATGCAATGCAGGCACCCGCCGCAGGCGCAGATCAGGCTTTCCGGCTCGATGACCTCTTCGACACGGGGAAGATGCTTCGGAAGGGAGCCGCGATTGATTGCGCGTGGCTTGGTAACCCTGCTCCCGACAGGAGCGTCCGCCTCATCCTCGGCATGGATCACTGCCATGGCCGTTTCCAGGTCTTCCAGAGCCAGATCGAACTGGTCGGCAATAGTCTTCTCAGACTTGCGCCCGAAGGCTGCCTGCTTGAAGGCCGCGACCAACTTCTCCAGCCGCTCGATCCGTTCATCCTTACGCACGATCTGGACATCTTTGGCCGCCTCGCGTGCTTGCGCCGCAATCAGCATCGCCTTCAGGGCGGTAACTTCATTGGGAAGATCGGCGGTATCAAGCATGGCCAGAACCTATCAAATCCCGACCTGGATTGTCTTTGGAATTTGCGGCCCTGAGTCATCGTGCCGCAGCTATTCGATTGTCTCCGGCGTCCTCGTCTTGACCGCATGAACCCGCCGCCAATCGAGGCCAGCAAATAGGGCTTCGAACTGGGCGTGGGTCAGCGTCATCAGTCCGTCCTTGATGCCGGGCCAGGTAAAGGTGTGCTCTTCCAGCCTCTTGTAGGCCATGACGATACCCGAGCCATCCCAGTAGATCAGCTTCAGCCGATCTGCCTTGCGAGACCGGAACACGAAGACCGTTCCCGTGAACGGGTCTTTGTGCAGCTCGTTCTTTACCAAGGCCGCCAATCCGTCATGACCTTTACGGAAGTCCACGGGCTTGGTTGCCACCATGATCCGCACCCGATTCGATGGAAAGATCATTTCGCCGCCGCCAAGGCACGCGCGATGGCCGCGATCCGGGCGGCCGACGCCCCTTCCTCAAGTCGGATCGTGACCGGACCCACCACGATCTCGGCACGGCAGACTGATTTGGTAGACGGCTGCCCAGGCGCGTCAGTCGACGGCGGCGGCTCGACAATCATGGCAGTGAATTCGACCGCATCCTCCGGCTGCGGCAAAAGCAACTTGCCTTGCCGGGCCAGCGTTCGCCAGGACGACAGGTGGTTGGCCTTCATCCCGTAGCGGTCCGCCACTTCGTTTACCGTCACGCCCGGACGCAAGCTCTCTGACACGATCCGCGCCTTGACCTCGTCAGTCCAGTGGCGATGCGCCTCACGTCGGCCTTGCCGCGTCGTGAGAACCTCCAACGTAGTCTCCATGGAGAAACTCCTATCACTCGTCCATGGAAACTCGATCACAGATCAGGTGACAGCGCACAATGTGGGTGCAGCACACCGCTTACGGTGTAGCCCTTCAGGTAAGGGATGCTTTTGTCGTCGGCTTCGAGCTCCTTGGGCGTGAAGGCTCCGTACTTGACGATGAGGGTTCCCTGTTCGCCCTTTCTGACCTGGGCCCCAAGACCCTGAGCCTGCCGGTAGGTCATCCAGGTGTTCTCGTCGTAGCCGGCGAGCTGGCTGGAAAGCCACAGCATGATTACGTTGATGCCGCGATAGGCTTCGCCGGTGGCGCGCAGCGGTACCGGCGAGCGGCGGACGGTTCCGCGCCAAGGGCGGATCCAAGGTTTCGTTCCTGCTTCCAGCTGCTCGATGATGGCATCCGTAATGCGCTGGTAGGTGTCCTTGCTCTGCATAGCCGTCTCCTTTTCGTTGGTTGACGGCAAAAAACGGAGATAGCCGAGACGAGCCCATGCACCCGGAGGGCCGCAACGGAGAGGAGGACCGCGGAGCGGTTGAATGGGGGAGGGGCTATCGTAGCTTGTCCGTCAATCACCCAACGAAACGGGAGACGGCAAACACAAGAGAGCAGGACCACTAACGCCGCTAGTTTGCCTGTGCTGCATGGGGGAGGAGGCCGGGCTAGCGATCCCGCTCGTCCCGGTCGTTCTGCTGCTGACGGGTTGCCAAATGCTGCGCTTCGGCGGCCTTGAGCTCTGCATTGTGATTTGACGACTGTGGCGCTTGTTCAGCCTTTTGCTCGACGCTTTGAGGCTGGGCTTGGGCCTCTTGCTCCGGCCGCCCCAGGGTTCGGAAGTCAGATCGGGCGGTGAACTTCACCTCTTCGTCGTCGGCCGGAATCCGGTCCGGAAGGTCAGCGCGATCGACAGCGATAATACCGTTCTCGGTTACAAGGGTTGCAACGCGGTTGTCATGACCGAACACCTGGCCCTCGATCTCTTCGCCCGGGCGGGCAGTCCGAACATAGTGCTCGAAGGGCTTCTCGCCGACCTGCTCCAGATCCGCGAAGGCACCGCGCAGCGCCTCACGGCGGTTGGGGTCTATCGCATCCTCGATGACGTGCTTCAGCGCCGGGCTGGAAGGGTCATTTGTCGTGGCAATGGACGCTTCAATCATACGGGTCTTGCTGATCACGCTCATATCGATGTCGTGCCCGTAATGCCGGCCGAGTTCCGTGATGAAGGTTTCCTGGGTCCTTCCGTTGCCTTCGCGAAATGGATGCACGTAGTTCAGTTCTGACAGCGCTTTTGCGGCCCGCTCAACGAATTCTTCCCTGCTGGCGGCTCGTAGTGCCTGCGGATCGCTGATCGGCTTCAGCGCCTCATTCAGGCCCAAGTCTATACGCGCGCCATGCAGGAAAGACGTTCCGCCTTTTGAGAGGCCACCAATCGGCTCGACATGAGCTCCGTCAACCACCGGGCTTTCGTTTCGGGTATGACCCGCCCATTCGTACACATCCTGAAATACGTGGCCGTGGATCGCCTTGAGATGAGCGGCATCAAAGTTCCCCTTGGGACCATCACCCTCAAGGATTTCCGAAATTCGGTCCTGCGTTGCACGGTACTCGACCGTGCGAAGCTCCGATTTGGATTCGATACCGAACTTGTTACGAAGGACGTTCTGGCGATCCGGATCGTCTGACGTGTTGGGATAAGTGTAGGAACCCTTGGGGTGTTCTTCAGCCATGCGTAAACCAACAAAAAGCCGTCTGCGCTAGCAGACGGCCTTGAGCCTCTTGAGACTTGAATGAAATGATCAGCCCTTGGGCTGCGGCAAGATGCGGGCGCGATACTCTTCGCGGGTGAGATCGCCGGCAACGTAAGCAGCGGTTGCCGCTTCGAGCAGGGCGTCGTCTTCCTGATAGCCTTGGCGAATGTTCATCGCGCGAGCCTGATCGGTGCTCTTCTTTCGAGCCGCTACGGCTTCCGGGGAGCGGTCGGGACGGGTGGAATGAATGTTCATCGACAAATCTCCAATTACTTTTCAACCTAACACGAAAAGGGCCAAAAATCCAGCTATTTGGCGGATTTTTAGCCTTTTCGAGGTGAGATGCCCGGCCATGAACCGGGCTTCTCTGCGCAATCAATCGCGGGGTTCCCACTCGATGATTGCCTGAAGGGTCGGATCGTCCTGGCCGGGGAACCGGCCCAGATTGGCGTTGAAGCCCATGCGCTTGATCGAGATCGTGTAGTAGGGCCTGCCTTCGCCGTTCTCTTTTTTCCAGATGCCGCCCACGTCGAGCTTGTGACCTGCGGGAGATGTTGCATAAACGCGGTGCGTCGGGGCTCTCTCGTTGGTGGAAGAAAAAGGCGTTACCGTGATTTCGAGGTCTCGCTCGATGGTGGAGATGAGGCCGGTACCGTCTGCGGTTTCGATGTTGTCGCCGTTGAACTGGATGTAGTTGGTGATGTTTTTCATGGTGGTCACTCCTCTTTGGTGGTTGCGATGAGCGTTCACAAGGCACAGCGGAAAGCGGTGCGCACCGGAGGCCGAAGCGCAGCGGAGGAGGCTGGAAGGCTGCCAAATTTGTTTCGCGAGGAAGCCGAAGGCGGGGAAATTTGGTAGACAGCCAGCTTTGCGCAAACCGCGTCGCTGTGCGAACGGGCATCAAGAGCAACCGTCTTGGAGGAGTGGCCACTGAAAGCGTCTACCAAACGTCACCTGTACGTTCAACAACAATAACCGCATTTTCCTGCGCCAATATTATTCATCTTTCGCAAGCATACAACCGGAAAAAAACGGTGTTTTCCTCCACCAGTTAGCCAATTTGGCGCTATGAAAAGCAGATCTCGACAGTTCCAGGTCCAATTGTCATTGGGCTAGTGATGAGAATTGGAACGGCGATAGTTGCTCGGCGCGTCGATCTCGGCCGCCCATTGGCCCAAACGTCTGCCGCGGGCGGTGTCTTCGGCCTGGTGGTAAGCGTCAAGGGACATTGAGTTGCCACGCGGTAGATATTGCAACAGGAGTCGAGCCTGACCTGCCTTCACCATTTCAAGGCCGATATCGGTTTGCTGGATGAAGCACTGTCCAACTAGGCGACGGTATTGGTCCTCGTCGATGATGGTGCATGTCACATGCTTCCCGTCGATAAGGCGAGAAAGATAGCTGCGAGCCTCGACACCACACGCCCATTCGGCTCCATTCTTCCAGCCCTTTTGCGAGCGCTCGCAGGCGTCAATCGCCGCAATCCTGATCCGCTGCTGTCGAATGCTGAAGGTGTCACCGTCGATCACGCGTGCTCGGCCGGAATATTCCGTCGCGCTAACAGGTTGTGAAAAAAGCAGGGCGAACAAAAGTGCCGCAAAAACAGGGTTTTTTCTCAATTTTAGGCCTCCATAGAGTCGCGGGCGGCAAGCCCGAAGACGGAACGCGAAAGATGAAGTTTACCAGATGCCGCCCGGTCCGTCATGGCGCGCAAATACCCTCCGGGCGAGCTGACTTCTTGGCGAGAATATTTCTCGAACGTGACCGCGATGGCGATCGCGGCCGCCTGTTGGCCCATTTGATCGACGGCGCGAAGCCGCGCGTCCTCGGAGACACCCGCCAAGCGGCAAATCTGCGGGGCGATGCGGGCGAGATCGGACCAACTGCGTGGGGCGGTGGTGAAATAGCCTTTCAACGATGGCGCCGCCCTCCACACGTCATCAAGAGCAACAATCCCTTGCTGCGGGCGAGATTGCCTATTGTCTGGGTCGGATCCTCTCGTCAGGCTTTCTTCAAAAGCCCTCTTGCTGGCGTAGCCAGCCTTAACCGAATCGTGTTGTCCGGCGTAAGCCGGACGCCGTTCATCTTTACTCAAGTCAAAGGGATGGGGGGTTGTAATCTGTTTGTGCATGTCGTTTTCGACATTCGTGCATGTCATATTATCATAATCAGACACGCTTTGCGGCCGCCTCGATGCCTTGAGGGAGCGTCCAACAAGCCACTCCAGCAGGCTCGCTGCACGCCTCAAAACAAAAGCGGGCGCTCTGCCGACGATACCAACAAAGGCAGCGATACGGTCGATGCGAGATGCAAGGCTCGCGAGCGCAGTTTTCGTCAAATCGGCGGAATTCACCAGCGCGTAACGGGCGCTCCTGAGTGCGTCGCGAAAGCGGCGGGCAGCGGCGTCGCTGGCGCGTTTCTCCTGTCGCTTCTGCCGCACTAGGGCGTCGAGCTCACGGTAGCGGGCAATCAGCAGACGCAAATCGATGCCACACGCGTCTGAAATTTCGCCTTCGCCGTCCCTGATCGGATAGCGCTTGAAATTCGCGCTGTCCTGCATGGTGACAAGCCCGGCGTCGAACAACTTCGACAGGATACGGCTGACCCGCCCAGGCGAGCGGTTGATCTCGAACCCCAGCTGATTGTTGGACTTGAACACAATCGGTCGCCCACCCTTGTCGAAGGCGTCGGCCCGGGCGGTGTTGATGATCACTGTAAGGAGATGGCTTTCGGTACTGGTAATTAGCCCAGTGCATGGAAGGCTCTGTGACAACACTGCCAACTGGCCCCGCGTCACCGTTCCGACTTCCGTTGACTGTGCCAGTCGCCGGAACTCGGCTCTCTCCTTTGTAATTCTACGGCCAGTTAGCCGCTTGTTCGTGAGGGTTTCCCTCATTTGTCCTGTCTCCTGTTCAAGGGACCAGACAAAGCTTCGCCGTTACCCGAAAGGCGCTTTTCTTATTGACAGGGGAAGGGTGGTCTGCGAAAACAAATCTGCTTAATTATTTGGTTTTTTTGCAGACCGCTTCCGGGTTTTCTCGGGAGCGGTTTTCTCTTTTCTGGGCCTGCGTGTTCTCCACACTTGGATTAAAAACGGTGCGAGCCGGAGCAGTAGGTGATTCCGGCTAGTTGCAATACATAGCTTGATTATCCAACTTGGCGCAAGATTTGAGCGCTCGTTCAGATTCCATTCGCCATCGAGAGGCGTTAACTCCCCAATTAAGGCTACAATTCAAGGGTTCATAGACATATTCACGTGCACCTCAACGCGCCGCTGCGTTACCAAATTGGCGCAGCTTCTCGATTAAGAGCACCTTTCGAAGGCTTTTGACCACGGGTGGGAAGGAGAGTTTGAGAGGAGGGGGCCTGGGCCTCCTCTCAACGGAGGGGCGCGGTTCGCGACGATCCGGGCCACTAAGAAGCGGGGTTTCATCTCCGTATTGCACTAATTTTACGGACAACAGAACGCCCGCCTCTGGTGTCGGGCCAAAGACGGGCGGGGCGGTACAAACCAAGAATCAAACGGCTTAAACCTGTTCTTCGAAGAACGTGGGCGGAAGATTGAAAGCTTCCAGCGCCGTGTTAACTGCCGTTTGAACGTCACTCCAATCCACGTGCTCGGGATCGGACAGGTACGCTTGAATCAATTGGCAGCAGCATTCCGCTGCTTTGGTAGGGTCGGGTAGGTGATCGAACATGACTTTGCCTCGTAACGAGAGGGGAGCCGGTCACGCTGGAGGACGTGACCGGCTGACAGCAGCGCGGCTATTCCGCTGCTATCGCGAAAGGTTGCTCATCTTCTGAACGGGGTTCAGTCTGTTCGTTCTCGGCCTTCTGATCAGGCGCGATCCGCACCAGCGACGGAAGCCAGTTGGACCCTTTGATTGCGGTTTCGGCAAAGGCCGCCGCCTCGGCCTTCTTCATACTTGCGACACGCGAAGCGAAATCAGCCCCTTTCACTTCTGCCACCGCCGCCTGAATGCCTGCGCGGTTCAGGCTCGAAAAATAACTTTCGGCTGTCGTCTCGAACCAGTCGTTCATTTCTACCTTTAGGGTGCGCCCGATCTGGTCGGCGTGGGCGCATGCGTCCTTGCGGAAGCTATGTTTCGTCTCGACAGCGTTAAGGGTGTGCGCTGCGGCATAGGCCAGCAGTCCCAGAAGCTCCGACTGCGGCTTATCGAGGAGATGCTCCCATAGGTCTTCCGGCTCGCCGGGGAGATGATAACCGAAGTTCTCGGCAATCCGGTCCCATTCCTCGGTCGCCCGACTTGCATCCGGTCTTTTCATCGAACCTTGCAGACGCTCATGCGTCACCGCGATCTGCAACGCGGTCATCCCTCGCGAACGGCCATAGGTGCCGGGATAAACAAGATCGAGCAGCATGGCGTGAACGACGCTGACCAGAGCAACATCGGGATTGTTGGCAAGTTCGACGCGCAGCGCTGCGGTCTTCTGCGCTGTCAGGTCTTCGACCAGCACAGCAGAGTGAACGATCTTCGGCGGGCCGACTTCCTCAACCTTTTCGGAAGCCTCGGACCCGCTGTCGTCATCCTCCGCCTCCGCTTGCTCGCTCTGTTCGTCATCACCCGGTTTGCGGATGCCAACGGCAATGTCTGGCCTCCCGTAGTAGTCCAAGGAAACGACCACCCCGCTTTTTGCCTTGTCCTCGTCGGAAAAGACTTCCTGCATCGACTCCAGTTCATCCAGTCGTGCGCTGATGGCATCGATGCGCTCGGAATGGTTTTCCCCGCCCTCGTCACGGTCCATGAGCTCTACGAGTTCATCGTGCTCGGCGCACAGGCGCAAACGTTCCGATTGTTCATCAGGGGAAAGCTCGATCTGTTTCGGATAGGCGCGAGGGACGCCGAAAATCCAGTCGGGCCGCTGCATGTAGGTTTCGACAAATTTCCAGCCTTGCGATAAAAACGGCAAGGCCACCGCTGCCAGCTTCTCGCTGACTAGCTTTTCAACCAGTATTACGTCGAGCGCGAACCCGCCGCCCTGCGCGTCGAACAGGTCGCGGCGCACCGCGCCTCCTGCCTGTTCATAGACATCGAGGCCGCCGAGGAACGTGATACGCTTGTCGGTTCCGGCAATTTCGTCTGTCATCAGTGCCGACTTGATCCGCGACACATCGCGGCTCCATCGATCGAGAGACTCCCAGACCTGTTCCTGACGCTCATGATCATCGCAGACCGTGAAGGCGGTTAGCTGTTCAAACGTCATTTCGTCGTTGCGAAACAGGTCCAGCAAGACCGGCGAGACCTTCGCTAAGGCCAAACGGCGGCGAACGATGATTTCAGTCACACCGAACCGTGCAGCGATATCCGCGATTGCCTTGCCTTCGTTGACCATGGCCTGAAACGCCACATACTGGTCCACAGGGTGCATTTCCTCACGCTGCACGTTCTCGGTCAAGCTCAGCTCTGTCGCCTCGTCGGCGGTCTTTACGATAGCGTTTACAGCATAATCAGCTGCGATCTGGCCGCGCTCGGCAAGGAGCAAGAGAGCAGCCCGCCGACGACCACCCGCCGTAACGAAATAGCGGCCCTTGGAAGCCTTGCGCACGACGATATTCTGAACAACGCCATTGGCGAGAATGGAGGCTGCGAGGCTTTCGACGCCCTCGGCCTTGTAGGTTTTGCGGACGTTTTTCGGGTCCGTATCAAGCTTGCTAAGCGGAATGCTGATAATCTCGGTCATAGGTCAATCTCCAAAGTTTTCCCGGTTCCTTGGGAGCAAGCCCCGCTAGTGGGCGAAGCCTCTGCCTACGTTCCGTAGGATGTGCCCCCACATCCGGCGGAACGAAGGGGGAGGGCGCAGCCCGCTCCCGTCAGGGGGTGGAGCGGGTCATGGGTCCGGAGGAGGGAAAAACGGAAGGTTCGCCGGCTCGGCGGTGAAAACCGTTTTTCCAGACGAGGGACAGCGCTTGCGCGCTTGCCCATTGGCGCGATCCGCGACCTGTCGTAAGAGCGGAAATGTATGAAAAATCGTGCGTCCGCTTTTCGGACGCTCATTGCAGAAGTGAACCGGCGGGCCGGTTCCCAGGATCGATCTGCCCGCTGCGCTCCGAGTGTTGGGCGCTCCGCTTCCCGGGCAGATCTGGTTCGTGGTGATTCAGCCAAATGAGAAAGTGTTGGGCGGCCGGCGAGCACGCGCACAGGTGAATTTTGTCTGTCGAATTTGCAATATCGCGGGAACATGGCCACTATTGCGGGTGAAAATGAGGATAGGTGGTTTACATGAAACCGTTCTTTGCCTGTCTCTTTGGTGGACTTTTTGCCGGTTTATCTGTGTGGGGTGCCCAGAGTCTTGAGGCGTCGCACTTGGTCACGATGGTCTCAGCGGCCATAGGTGGTGGTGTTGGTACATACATCGGCCAGAAGGTTTTGAGCGTCAGCTAGTTCTATCACCAGTCGCCATGGCCGTGAGCCAAACGAGCAATGAAGAGTATCGGAGCTTTCAGCATAGCGACGGCCGTTCTTCAGGCCGGGAAAGCGGGAATTCTCGACGCGCTTTTGCCGGAAAAAGGGAAGCCGCAGGAGGCTTAGCTTGCGCCGCGAAGCGGAAGCCGGGACCGACTTCCTCCGGCAAAAACGCACCGCATTCGCTTTCAATGACCTGAAGCTGACGTTTCTCTTTCACGATGTAGTGCTGCGCTATCAGAAAGACCTTCTCGATAGCGTCAGCCAGATCGAGAGAGGCTTGCTGTACATCTGATGGTATTGAGGGGTCAGTTGCCAACGCACGAAACCCCTGCTGGAGTTCTTCGCAGGGATCAGCGATGTCATGCACTTTAACCAATAGTTGCGCTATTGAAGTCATCGTCCCATCCGCCGGTCTCTTGCCGTAGTGTTTTAGAGCATATTGCACGCGATAGTGAGAGACTCCTGATGCATGAGGGGATGCGCCCCTGCTTGGCGGACCGCTTTAAGGATGTCCGAATATTCCTCGTGAAGTGAGATCAATTTTGACCATACCGAAAAAGCATTTCTAGGGAAATTGCGGTCCCGTAGCGTTGATCTCAATGTGCTGGAAAGATGCTCCGCATGCGCTCGCGCAGTGCCTCCAAGATACGAGTGGCCATGGCCTCGAACGCCAAGGTGTCCTCCTTGGACAGGCGCCTCTGCGGCCTCATTTCGATGACCGTGGTCAGCCCCTCAGCCTGCCATGGCTGGAAGGAATAGGACGCCCCATCAGAATGCGCGTAGACCTCATTCCGCAGCGTCAGAATCCGGTCGTGCAACGCCTTTTCCTCAACAGTCCACTTGATAAGCCGCGCTGGCAGACCGGAAAGGCCGCGGGCAGGGGTGAACGGCCGGGCGTAGGAAACCACCAGCGAGGTGGTGAATGCGGACTGCTGCAGGTAAATGGTGCCGCGCCGCTCCCACTCGTGCGAGTGCCAGCCTTTCTTGATGAGGAAACGCGCGCACTGCAAAGCATGGGCTATGTCCATGATGGAGATGCGGAACTTGTCGTACTGGCGCTTCTGGTGGGATTCGAGTTCAATCAACATTCTGCGGTCCTCCCGGTCATCGGTGGTGTACTTCGGGTGGGTTCTTAGCAAGCCGACGCTACCAAAAATCACCGATGGCTACGAATCACAGCTAACACTCGCTGTGCACGATCCAAACCACTCGTTGGCCACGAGCCAGCGGACGCCGGCGACATATACGCAATTTACAATGAGGAGAAGATCCCGACTTGTGAACGCGATCGTGGAGTGGTGATGTCGGCTGGCGGCAAAAGCCACTATGGAGCTTCGATTGTGTAGACCTCTGCGTTGTCCTGCATCTCGCGCAAACCCTTGAAGCTGGAATGCCGCAGCTTGCCGTCCGAAGTCCATCCGCGATACTCGATCTCGGCAATCAATGTCGGCTGCAGCCATGTCACGCTGCTCGTACCGGAATATAGGACAGGAGGAGCTGTCTTCTTCCACGGCAGCTTGGCCATCATGGATCGGAGCTGACGAGACGTTGCCTCTTTGAAGCCAGTTCCGACACTCCCGACATGGACGACCTGATTGCCGCGATAAGCACCCAGCAACAACGATCTGAAGCCGCCTGTTGCCGAAGGCTCGTAGCCGACCACGAAGAAGCTCTCGGACTGAGTGCACTTGACCTTTATCCAGTCGCCAAGGCGGCCGGACCGATATGGGCTATCCAGATGCTTTGCGATGATTCCTTCGAGACCGTGATCGCAGGATGCTTGGAACAAGGTCGCACCGTCGGTGTCGAAGGCTTCGGAAAACTTGATGCTAGATCCCTCGTGGTTTCCGATCAGATCTTGCAGAAGATGGCGGCGCACTCGAAGCTCGGTGTTTTGGAAGTTGTGACCGTCCAGATACAGGAGATCGAACGCCACAAACTGTGCCGGAGATGTCTTCTTGCCAGCTCGGCCGCCAAGCGATGACTGAAGGAGATTGAAATCGCTCCTCCCCTGTTGGTCGTACATGATCGCCTCGCCGTCTATGATCGCGGAAGCCACACCCAGATCCCGCGCCCCCCTCTCTATTTCTGGAAAGCGCGATGTCCAGTCGTGGCCGGCTTTCGTGAGGATGCGGATTCCGGTCGGCTCGATGTGGATTGCCAGCCGATAGCCATCCCACTTGATTTCATAAGCCCAGTCATCACCTTCGGGTGGCTTCGACTTCAGGAGTGCCAGGCACGGCTCCACCCGGGTCGGCATAGGGTCGAGGAGAAGGTTCGGCTGAGCCGGATCACGGCGGCGCCGAGGCTTCGACCGTAAGGGTGCCTCGGCATCTCGCAGAAGAGGTTTTGAACGCGGCGGCTTTGTCATGGAGACAATTGAGCCGGAAAAACGTTAAGAAGCTTACATGAGAAGATTTTCAGAGACAGAAGCCGCCCTGCTTGAGCGGCTACGCTCCCTCAAGGCCGCGCCGGAGATGTCGATTAATCTTTACGACATCGGCGTGCCTATGGTTGCGGCTGGCTTCAGTCAGGAAGAAACGATGGCCGTGCTGGATGCGCTTGAGCAGGACAAGATCATAACCTATGTCCCCGGCAATCGACTGTTGATGCTTAAAAAGTTGCCGGAGTAATTGAACTTGCAGAAGCTATCATCCCCACAATCCGGCACTCTGGGCGAGCTGCTGACAGTTGCCAAGCTAAATACCATGGGGCTGGCAGCTTACATGAGTCCGGAGGGCGCACCTGGACACGATGTTATCGTCGTGGTGGATGGCATGCCGAAATCGATAGAGGTTAAGACGCGGCAGTTCCTGAAGCGACCGACCGAAATTACGCGTTGGCCTGTCGAGTGGGATAAGAAAGGCGGTGCGGATTTCTTCGTCTTTATCGAACTCGATCTGAGAACGATGGCCCCGACGTTCTATGTCCTGACCAACGAGCAAGCCCGTGCGACTTTCAGGGACTACACCGGGGGCGGAAATTGCTATCCGCCGGAGGTTCGTCGGACGATCAAGCCGAACGATTTCACTACGCTCATGTCAGCCGGACACCCAGAAGTTGATGAAGTCATCTCGACCAATCTGTGATTTCGGGTTCTATATCACCAGCGCGCGCGGCGAGTAACCCGAGAACAGATGTGAGGAGAGTGGTGTGGGGGAAGCGAAAAAGGGACGAGAAAAGCTGCGGTTGGCAATGCTTTCTGAGCTGGAACGGCTGATGGCTCCCACCTCCCCAGAGGAAGATGCGCTCAACGAGGAAATCCGCGCTCTGGAATTTTACGAGTTCGACCGAGTGCCTGGCGCTCAGTTGAGATACATGAAGATGGAACCACAGCGCTGCCATCAGAACGCGGCAGCATACGCGAAGCTCGACCCTTCAGGGGAAAGCCGTCGTATATCGGGTTGGTGGAAACGGAATGGCATATTTTATTTGCATTCGGTTATCCTGTCCCAGACGAAGTTGCATTGCATCACCCCTCACCCGGATCCGGCTCGCCTGAAGTTCGCACCCGACTATTATATCGTCTGGATTGAGGCCGACGGCGTGATGAATAGCAATCGGCGGGGAATTAAGCTGCCGTATCTCGTGAGGGACTTCCCTGAAGATGTAATTGCTCAAGCTACGGAGGCACGAGAAGCACTGCTGAAAGGTGCGGATCCTCGTACGATCAAGATGGCCTTCTGAGGTTAATAATCCTCGGCACTCGGCGGGCGAGCGCCGCAGACATGATGGCGGAACTGATCAGCGCGACAGGAACCTGTTCAAGCTCAGGCCAGCCAGCAGGATGTAAGGCGGAATACCAAGCGAATAATGCCCGCAGTTCAGTTCCAGGATGTGAGGCGAAGCGCCGACACTCTTGAGCTTCTGCATAAATCGGGACGATAGATCGGGCAAAACGACCGTGTCTCGTTTCGCGAGGACAATGTGAAGCCTTAAATCGGGCCGCGCCAAATTTTGCGCGTAGTTCTCCAGATTGAGCGGTCCCCACGCTCTTCTGAGATCGTTCAGCCCGATATGGGGCGCAAGGCTGTCATAAATGGATCGTGTCGCGCGGCCTGTCCAAACCATGTCCGCGAGGCTACCGGCTGTTAGAAACAGCGAGGCTTTCGACACGGCAGGCTCGTGCGCCGTGATCAATCCTGCGACCCACGAGCCCAGGCTCATGCCAAGAACCGAAATCTCGCGATAGCCTTCTCTTTTCAGCCAGCCGATGACTTTCCGGCCATCGCAAACCGCTTGCCTCATGGATTGAAGCGTTCGCCCGAGATTGGCGCTGAGGATGTAGTCGGCATACAGCGAGCCCGGACGGCTGCGCTCGAAATGATAGGGCATCGCGATCTCGATCACGGTGATGCCGCGCCTCGAAAACAATGTCGCGATCTGGGCATTGCGGGCGTCAGCATTCCAGTGGTGGAAAATCACCAATGCCTTTTTACTGGACGCGCTTTCCGTGATTTTCGCCCACACGGTATTGTTCTCGTCAACGTCCGTCGCGATGTCGGACGGGAACTTGAGCCACCCGTCTTTTCGGTCAAAGCCGTCAGCGCTCACGCTCGGTCGCTCGAAGAAACCCGGATCGGAAGCGGCCTTGTCGGCAAGCAGACAAAATTCTTCCAGAGACGCGGTACTCTGCGCGCCGGGAAAGGCGCGATCGGCGTCGATCACGAAAGGAGTCGTCTTCTTGGCCTCGTCACCACGCTGCGCGCGCCGCTCGTCCCAACCATCAAGCCACCTATGAAACACGTTGATCGCTTTCTATCTCGTCTGTTCGCCACCGCCCGAACTCCGGATCGAAGAGGGCGTATGTCGCAAGCAGGGTTGCGATACCCAGAAGGATCGAGAAGCCGTCAAAGGCATCGATCAGCATGTAGGTTGCAAAAAGCAACGCGACGACCGCCGACATTCGCCATAGCGGCATGTGGAAGCGTCTTGCAAACCGGACGGAACCGAACAGGAAGCCTACACAGGAGGAGATCGCAACCAACAGACTGCTGAAATGCGTTGGCATTCTGTAGTGGAAGCCATTGCGGCCATTGGCATAGCCGTCGATGACAACGGAGCTATCGTTCACGAGCCACGTCACGATGTCCTTGCCGTTCGAGGCGAGGTAGGCGCTTTGCAGCTTCATGCAGATGGCGACCAGAATACCAACCGTGGTGCACCGGAATATTCCCTCCATCACTCTTAAGGCGATCACCCCGGCTTCCCGCTGAAACTCATCCGGACGCAACTGTGTGGCACCCTCGATTGTCCAGAGGTCATGAAGGATCGTATGGAGCAGGATCAGCCCTGCGAACAGAAGATAGAAGCAGAGGCACATGTAGAGATATGCAAGGCCTGTGAAGACGATCGACATTGGCACCGAGACGACCTCGGGCCGAATGAGCGCCAAAGTGCCCCAACTTATCGCATAATCGCCTTTTCCCTTCAGCAGTGGCATCAGATCCACCGCAATCCATTGGAAGATGCCCGCGAAGGGAATGCAGATGACAAAAACTGCCCAATAGGAGTAGGAATAGGCCTTCAGATGATGTTCCCAATCGCGGCTACTCTGGATCCTGTCACCATGGCCTGCCAGCACCATCCGGCCATTGTTTTTCCAGTAAACCAGAAGCTCCGTTACCAGCACGAAAAACACGGGCAGGAGGACCATGAACAGAAAGGTCCAGTTGGGTGCCCAAAGGAACCCGACCTGCTTAACAATGCCATCGGCCCGGGTGTAGATCGCGCTGTGAATGCCCAGGATATACGCCAAGAACCCCAGAGCCGACGCGCCTGCAAAGACCGAAGCGGGCAGGTTCAGGGGCGAGCCGCGGGTGAATACCGCCTCCGACATTCGGCCGAGACTGAAGCGCGGCTTTTGGGTCTGCGCATCGCCTTCCGCCGCATAGACGATCTCAACAGGCTCGACCTCGGCAAGCGAAAGATCCGGAATCCGATCGGGGCGGTTTTCCGGCTTTCTCGAACCTCGCCTCTTTGCGGCCAACCGGGATTGAGCCGCGATGAGCTCCATCTGCCATTCGCTTGTCGCTAAAGGATCATCGCACCCGAAAATTCTCGCAAGCCAGCGAATGTTGGCCGCGCTCACACCCTTGTCGTTCTCCTGAAACCAGAGTTGGACCGTGCGCAAATCAACGCCGGCACGGTTGGAATCTATCTGCGATATGGCTTCGGACAGAAGCTCTGGCGTCCACGGACCCGACGGAAACCCGTCGCTGTCCAAGGGGCGTCCAGCCCCCGCAGCGGCAAGGTGCTTGAACAGTTCCTTGAAATCCCGCCCGTCCTTAGGGGGCGCGATGAAAAACTTTGCGTTCTTCTCCAAAGGCTTACCGGCGCTGATTTCGTTTCGTTTCGTGGAACTTCGTAGTGTATCGTGCCTTCATCCGCAAGCAGTGGTCTACGCTAGGACGCTCATAGATCAGTGAGTTGTTCAGCCATGATAGATTTGTCGTCATCCGATCCACGCTCATCCCGTCATCGCACGCACAAAGTGCTCGTGTGCAAGGAGACCCTTGAGACTCGCCTCGCGGAGTTGATTGATCAGCACATCGCCACGCTCCATGCGATGGCAGACGGCGCTCAGTTTGACGACGCCCTGATGAGAGAAGAAGCGGAAGCCCGACAGGCAATCCTCCAATACCGTCCGCAAGGTGAGAACGAGGTGAATGAGAAGCTGACCTATGCCGCAGCTTACATTCTCAAAACCGGCAATGTTCTGACGCCGCAGGAAATGGATTTGCTCCTCGGAGCTCCACGCCGGATGTGAAAATCCCGCTCGTCGTGGCTGACCTTATTCGATCACGTCCAACACCTCGTGCTCGATGACAGCGGCCTCAACGCCCGAATTGGAAAGAAGCAGAAAATTTTCCCTGTTCATGGGGGCAATGACAAGCTTCTCGATCTGGACAGGGGTCCAGGGTGTCTCTCACCCAAATGTCTTCTCGGGGCTTCAGCGCGTCCTCCTTCGCAGCTTCTTATGTGTCGAAAATCAAAGCCGGCGTGGTCATCTTTCCAGCGTCGTTCGCCTTCAGCCCAGCGGCATGGAGAATATGTGTAGAAAATCTGGGCTACATCTTCAGACATGAGTACCTCGCGCGTTGGTATTGACGGTCACCAGCCGAGATCGGTTTCGGCAAAGTCGTTGCCCTTGTAAGCGATCTTCGTGCGGTAAGCTCTGGCGCAGGCATAGGTGAAACAATCGCCCATATTCAGTTTTGCCGGGTGATTGACGATCTTCCCGAACTGCTGTGCAGCGTCCAGCGCCTTGGTCCCCACATCTCCCGAGATCATGGCTTCCTTGGCTTCAAGGTCGGCAAAGAACTGATCGACCATTCTTCGCGCCTTAACGATCATGTCGGGCGTAGCGGGCCGGTCCCGGCCTGTCGCTTCCGCCATGCGCCGCGTCAGCGAAAGCGATGCCTCCATGCGGACCACGGCCGAAACGTAAAAGGGGCCATCATGCTGTTCGAGCCGCTGCATCAGCTCGCCGGCGTCGTCTTCGCCGGCAAGGATTGCAACGGCCACGGAAGCGTCAACGAAGAGCATCAGTCTTCGCCCCACATTTCATCGGTTTCGCGCTTGTGATCCCCCGGTGCAAACGGACCGGCGTCCCGAGCCATCGCGAGGGACTTGGCCAGGCGCTCGCGCATGGGCAAGCTGCCCTTGCGGCTGGCGATCTCGCGCCGGAGGGCCGTCTTCACGGCATCAACCTTGGATGTCTTGGTCAAGCGGATCAGCTCTTCGGTAAGCGTATCGACTTCCGGGTCTTTTATGTAGAGCGGCATGATACATATCCTTTCGAGGATATTATAATATCCCGAATTGCATATGCTCGCAATGGGCTCAAGATCTTTCCGGGGAAATAGTCGCTCTGGCCCAAGCTCTGGTCGTCTTGCTGGCGGTTAATTTTAGTCTCTTCTCGCGGCACAGACCTAAAGCCACGGGCGGGAGGGAGCCCGAGGGGAGGGGTAAGGGCTCCCCTCGTTCGGACCTGGGCCGCTCGATGTCCGACCAGCGAATACGAAGATGGGGCCAGTCTGGCTTGAAGTGGTTGGTAATCGAACTATCCCAAGTCGCTCCGCAATACTCGGCTTCGTCTCTTCCCGCCTTTTGACATCACGGGTTAGCCCGTGAACGTCATAGCCCCTCGCAGCGAGCCGCATCGATGATCGATTCGAGGCTTGGATACTCTTCAAGAAAGCCTCCGAGCCACAACGCGCAGGCGTCCGTCGCCTCGTCGGGAAAGGCCTGCAGAAAATACGTGCGCAACGGCGGGTCAAATCCGATTACCGCGTTTTCATCGGTCTGAAGCTCTGATTTTACGGTTACAGGATATCGGCTCAATGTCGGTCCTCCTGATGGACGTGCCGCGCGATCGGCGCGGCTGGGGGGCTATTTGAACAGCGGCATTGTCCGCTTGTTTTTCAACCCGGCGCGGTCGGCGTCGAAACGGTAGCCGTCTCAATGCTCCCACGGTTCCCAGCCTGTCGCGGTTGCGCGCCCGTACCAGACGCGCAGCCGCCGTCTCCTATCAAACTGGTACTTGAGCTACCAGTCTTCAGCCGTACCAAATCTTGGCAATTTTCCCGTCATTGGGCGATACGACAATGTTGACCCGCTCTTGGACGAAATCCGTGAGATATGGATCTCCCTCACGATAGACGCGCACTGGCCGCCCAATCAGCTCCTTAACTAGAAACGGGTAGTCGGCACTACTTGTGACCGCAGAGATGACCTGTGTTAGCCCACGTTTGCTGGTTTCTTCATCGGACGATATCAACTTTAATGGCCATGGCACCCACCGGTCGTCTCCCGCCATCTTTACGGTGGGCCAAGGGATGATAGGGTCGTCCCCCGGCCCTGTAGGCCAGACAACGGTCGAGCGGCCTGCGATTTGAGCGATGGAATCAACTTGAAAGCCGGATGGGCCTACAATTCCCGTGAACAGGGTTTTAAACCCGCTCTCGGTAATCTTGTAAGCATTAACGGGGTCGTTTGCGGGACGGG
>UCJU01000029.1 GCA_900472925.1 Hyphomicrobiales bacterium | reverse complement strand
GCAAACCCGGTGCGGTTCAGTGATCGGCGCACCACCGCATTATCCAACTATTGTAGAACTCCTGCTTTTCATCATTTGGACTTTCGGTCTCGTATGGCGCGATCGTCTCGGCGAGCACTTGCCCGGTACCTTTGATGTATCCGGGCGGTGGCGCCGTATACCAAGGGTTCTTTTTGAGCCGTTCCGCTATAGTTTCAATGCTGTCCGTCATGATCTGCGGTTTCTCGAAAAGACGGGGAAAGTCCTTGTGGATACCCACGAAGAAGTGCCGGTCGGTTGAGTGAGGAAGTCCGAACTCCTTGGTGTCGAGCGGAAAGTCGGCGACGTTGTAATCGCACGCTGTCAGGGTATTTACGATTCCGGCACGAAGCAGCAGAAAAGGGTGTTTCTCTCTGGCCCCGGCGTCGCACTCTAATATGAATGCCTTCGGCGATATCATGCGAATGATATCGATCATTTCAGGATAGAGGTCAGGTCTGCGAGAGTGCTTTGCACCCGGCATACAAGGAAGGCCGGCAGCGAAAAGGTCGACATTACGGAACCTCGAAAGCTCCTTCTCGCCGAGCTCTCTCACATTGATCTTGGTGACAGGCCAGTGAGGCTGGTTATGTCTGAGAGTCTCGACAGCCGGGTTGTGTTTGTCAAAAAGCGCCACATGCTTGAATCCCGCGGCCTGAAGCCCGATCGACATCCCACCGGCACCGGCGCATAACTCCAGAACTTCCAGCCTTGAGTCAGTCCCCGCTGGGAACGCCTCGTGGGAGAGCAGCGGCGACAGCGCTTCAAGTAGAGACAGGCGACCTTCGCCGATGTCCCGCAGCAAATCCAGGCCACCACGCATACCGAACTTTCCGTCAGCCAACTGACGAAGAGCGAAATATGGTGCCGCTAGCTGCCGTGCTTCGACGTCGGACGATTCGAGGAGCGTGTGCGCGTCACCGAACACATCAGTGTACGATGCCATAGCCTCGGCCGCTGCGGCAGCCAGTTTTTTGTGACAGAATGCATGCAGTTCTTCGTCTTCGTCGAATTCGCCGTGATCCCATGATTCCTGGAAAGTTTGGAGGTCAAGCGCGATGGATTCGCTTTGGCGCTCCAATCTTTCAATCTTCCGCTTTGTCACATCGGTGGAGTAAGAACTCAGCACGGCTTTTCGACTTGCCTCTGACCTCGCGCATTCCCTGTCTGCATCTCGAACATTTTTTACTTCGTCGGCACGCAGAACCTTCGATTTGTTGAGGAGGCGGATGGTTTCGCGTTGCGCGACCTCGGTAGCCTCTGCGAACTCGTTGATCGCGGCGATCGAAATGCCGCTGCCGATCAGAAGTTCTCGATGAATAGAGAAGGGAGACGATTTTGGACTTAAGATGGCTGCAGTCTTCTGTAGCTGCTCGATCTCCCGGAGGGACATATTGGCGTGCATCGACAGGAATGTCTGGACTTGCGCCGAATCCAGTCCAGCTAGGTCATCTAAACAAAGCGCGGCATCAACGTACAGCTTCGTGATTTCTTTATTTATCGAGATCAGTTTGTTCGCCATCTTGGACAGTTTGGCTTTCTGATCGAATAGCATTTGGTTGGTGGTCATGGAGCGGCTCCGAAAGGCATGGGCGACCTGTACCATCCAAAGGTTGAACTAACCCAAAAAGCTAAAGTGAAAGAACCATGAATTGACACGATTAGCGGTGCCACCGGCACGACTTGCTATCATACGGAAAATTAATCCCGGAGACGTCCCTTTCAGGACGAGGTGGGGCTACCAGGGGTCTACACAGACGGCTTCTATCTCGCTAAGACAGAGGTGTGGTCGGATTACATTGTTGGATCAGCTAAGGACCCTTTTATTCTGGGCAATTCGATGGGTTCAACGGATATCACTACCCATTTTCCTGTCAAAGGGTTGTAGACGCCTGGAAGGCTGAAGTAACGGTCGATCTCCGCAAAATCTCCGTCGGTCGTCACGATGGGCGTTCCGTAGGTGATTGCGACCGCTGAGATCATCAAGTCGTGACTTACCCTTTGGCGTCTTTGGGCGGGGTTGGGAAACCAAAACTTCTTGAGCGCCGGACTAGCCATCATCTGCGCAAGTATGTCTTCCGTTTCACGCCCCAATCCCAAATAGAAGAAATCCGATTGTTCAATATCCTCAATCGCCCGTAGGACACGAGCTTTTGTGTCCTCGTCTCTTGAAAGATAAAGACCGCGCTTTATCTCCATTAGAACTGGAAAGCATATGCACAGGTGGGCGACTTCGGAGGCTTCCGCCAGCCAATCTCTTAGGCCTTCAGGTGGACGCTTCCTTGCACGAGCGCTGAGGATCGTCGTGTCCAGAAGCAGCATCCGCCTATTGGATTTAGCATCCTGTTTTAGCATCGTCTTTCCAAAGATCGATTTGCCGTTGTCGGCAGAAAACAGTACAATTGAACCGGCGTCAAAATATTTGGTCTCATGGGACTTTGAGGGTACCAACTCGTATGAATAAGGCGTGGACTCGGCAGCGAGCGGAAAGTGACCCGAAAGAGCTGTTCGACGCGTCGAAAGACGGTCCGCAGATCATAGAGGATGTCGACGGTCACTTCGTTTTGACGTTCAGCCGAACGGGAAAGATGCCTGTAAAGGATTGGGCAAAACTCCCAGGTACTCTGGATGACGACGACAAGTTCTAGTCTCTGGCCCCACGACGGCTTGCTAGAGTTCCAGCGATGTCTAGCGCGTCTGCCTACGGGTTTCTGCAAGGTGGAATTCGAAGGTGATAGGTGGGGTGCTTCTATTTCCAGACAGATGTCTTGCGTCGCATGACGAGCGGCTAAGACCTGCGCCTTTGCGGCTGCCGCTGAAGCTTCGGCCATGTTGACGCGGCAACAGACTTCATCTACTTAGTTTTTCGGTAATGGATTCTGCCGGGCCATGGTGGCCGAACCGCTTCACGGGATGAAGCTGATGACTCCTACTCAATTTGCCGTAGTCGGCAGAGGAGTAGAGTCGTGTCTGATAACCAAATATCGAATTCGACCGCCGTCGTGGTGTGCGCTTTTTTGGGAGCGCTCGCGTGATGATCCGTCAGTTTTCCAGCCTGCGCCTTCAGCAAATCCAGAGCATCGGCAAATGGGTTGCGGTCACCGTCCCGATGGCGATGATTGTCGGGTCCCTTGTCGCCTTTTTCCTCTGGAGCCTCAATCGCGCCACGGAACTGCGCTTCGCCTATCCTTGGCTGATCTTTCTGATGCCGATCGCCGGTTTTGCCATGGTCTGGGCCTACGGGCGCTTCGGCGGTACGGCTGAGGCCGGCAACAATCTCATCGTCGACCAGATCCATGAGCCAGGGGGCGGCGTGCCGCTGCGCATGGCGCCTTTCGTCCTCGTTTCGACTGTGCTCACTCATCTTTTCGGAGGGTCGGCTGGACGCGAAGGAACGGCCGTCCAGCTCGGCGGCAGTATCGCCAGCGCCTTTGCAAAACTGTTCAAGCTATCAAACGCCGACATCCGCATCCTGCTGATGGCCGGTATCGCGGCAGGGTTTGGAGCGGTCTTCGGAACGCCGATCGCCGGCGCAATCTTCGCGCTGGAAGTGCTGACCATCGGGCGTATACAATATGAAGCGCTTCTGCCTGCCCTGATGGCTGCGATCGTGGCGGACTGGACCTGCCATGCCTGGGGCATCGGTCATATCCCGTATCATATCGCCTACCTGTCAAACTCCGAGATCGGCGGCGCTTTCAATCTCGATGGTTGGCTGCTGGCGAAAGTCTCTCTCGCAGGGGTGATATTCGGGTTGGCCGCCCATCTCTTTGCCGAGGCTAGCCACGATTTGTCGGCCCTCTTGAAAAAGCTGATCAAGTACGCGCCGCTGAGGCCCATCCTCGCCGCATTGGTTCTGATCAGCCTGACGTATCTTCTGGGAACCCGAGCCTATCTCGGATTGGGGGTTTGGTCCCCCGATCCTGCCGATCCGACCATTTTAGGCTTCTTCCGCCTGGATCACGTCGATTACTGGAGCTGGTTGTGGAAGGCACTGTTTACGATCATCACGCTGTCGGCCGGCTTCAAGGGAGGTGAGGTCACGCCGTTGTTCTTCATCGGGGCGGGGCTTGGCAGCGCGCTCGGCGGGCTTCTCGGCGCCCCGGTCGATTTGATGGCGGGACTTGGCTTCGTCGCCGTCTTTGCCGGCGCAACGAACACGCCACTCGCGTGCATGGTCATGGGGATCGAGCTCTTCGGGGCTACGCACAGCGTCTATATCGCCACCGCCTGCTTTCTCGCCTACCTCTTCAGCGGTCATTCGAGCATCTATTTGTCTCAGCGGATCGGCGTCGTCAAATCGGCTGGTTTGGACCTGCCGACCGGTGTTCCGGTGCGCGCGATCCGCACGAAGAGCGGCAGAACGCCCGCGCCTGTCACAACGTATGCAAATCCCCTCGCCATTCACGCCAATCTGACCGAAAGGCCTATCGTCATGACCCACACCGTCTCTTCGCGCGAATTCGGAATGGTTCGCATTTACCTTCGTCCCGGCGAGAAAGTGAGGGCGGCAAAGCGATGGTTCGGCAGCAAGCCGCTTTACCGTGAACTTGTGATCCAGGCGAAAGCGGCAGGGATCATCAATGCGGTAGCTCATCATACGACGTTCGGTTACAGCAATCACGGCAAACCGCAGTCCGAAGGCGTCGAGATTCAAAACCCAGACCTCACTATGTGCGTCGAGCTGATCGCGCCGAAGGAGGATCTCGAGACCTTCTGCCGGACGCACGGTAAGCTGCTTTGCCGCAAGGTGGTCATCTACAAGCATATCGAGCAGTGGGAAGTCCTGAGTGATGTGATTGCTGCGCAAGACACGCTGTCGGGTCGCTTGTCGTCATCCAGCACGTTCTGAGGAAGCGATCATGGGATTTGTCATCGTATTTCTGGGTGCAGGCGTCGTTGGTGCAGTCCGCCATGGTGTGAACCTTATGGTGGCCCATCTGCTCGGACTTGGTTTTCCATGGGCAACCTTATCGATCAATATCATCGGGTCATTGCTGATGGGTATGCTGACGGAGGTTTTTGTCGTTCGAACCGGGCTGCCGCAGGAACTGCGGTTGTTTCTGACAACCGGCATTCTTGGCGGTTTTACGACCTTCTCGACGTTTTCGCTGGATGCTGTAGGGCTTTGGGAAAGGGGAGAGGTTAGCGCCGCCATCCTCTACGCCAGCGCTTCTGTCATCCTGGCATTCATTGTAGTGTTCGCTGGCATGGCGCTGGTGCGTGGTATGGTTGGAGGTCAAACGGCATGAAAAGTATTTTTCTTGGCTGGCCCTTCTGGGCGCT
>UCJU01000028.1 GCA_900472925.1 Hyphomicrobiales bacterium | reverse complement strand
CAAACCCGGTGCGGTTCACACCGCATGTCGATGCTTCCTGACATCCCATCGAAGCAAACGACTGACGCGCCCAAATCCCAGGCGGGCCGTCTGCAAGTAAAACGCAAAGCAGAGGCGGAATCATGGTTGAAGGCCGGTTTTCTGGGACCGCGCGTCGTAGAAGAACCGCCATCTCTGGATGAGGTTAAGGACACAAGCTTCAAACCGCGCATCACGTTCGCAGCCTTGGCGGCTGCACAGGGCTTTCCGCCGGAATGGCAGTTCCAGGCGGAGGGACAAAACCAAAGATTGGCTATGATCCAGGCGGCCTTACCTCCGGTCATGGCGCGTATGGTGGGACTGGCCGTGCGAAGCGCGCTGACTGGTGAGGTCTTCGATCTCGACAGTGAGGTGAAGATGCCGGTAATCGACCCTTCAAAAATAGGTCCGCAACGCGCCGTCACTCCGCAACCCATTAGATCCGGAACGCTGAGACTGAACGTTCGTCGACGTCGCGGGCCAAGGCCTGTCGATCTGCCTAGGGACGATCTATATGAAAAAGCTGTGCGAGTCCTTCGCGGGGAGTATCTCAACGAAGTGGAGCGAAATCACAAACGGAGAGCTGGGGTCAGGCGTGCAATGGTTCTCGTGAAGGAGGAATGGCAGCGCGATGAAGAGGCCGAACGTCTTCGTCGCGAGCTTGAGGACATCGCCGCCTGGGAGGCCTCTCCGTATCCGGAAGAGGCGCCAGGTTGAGGAAGTCCTACCGCGGGAAGCCGGCTTCCCGTTCTTGCCCGAGGATAACCCTGCAGAGATCGGTAGAGTCGTTCTGCCAAAACACAGCGACCTTTTCTTGATTGATATAGATCGGCGCCCAAGGACTACCAGCACTCATCGTTATGTTCACTTCCCGTCCTTCGTGGTCTTCGAACGATAAAGCCTCAACGACCATCCCTCCATCGAGAAATGGAAGTCTTTCGATTTCCACGTCGGAAAAATTCTGAACGAGCGAAAGATATGCATCTCCACAGTTCGAGTTTACAAGGCAATTCGGCGCTATTGTAGCGTCGGGGATCAGTTCACGCTCGTCGATGAAAGCCGAGAGCCACTCGAACATCGCGTCGCCTTCCCCCTCTATCTCATGACGAGTTTCCCTGTGATACTTCCACGACTCCCACCCCGTATCTCCCAGCACGCGTCTGCTGTAGACGTACTCGCTCATGTGAGCATGCTTCCACGACGCCTCCGACAGCCCTGAAATGCTCTTATCGTCGAAGATGATCTCAACTGGCGACGAGAAGACATTACCCTTGACCGGAACTAGACCGATAGCGAACGACGTGCCTGAACGGCGCGCGATCGGCTTATGTCCAATGCGGCGTAGCGTGGGCCCAAGACGATCTTGTATTTCGTCAAGCCGATTTCTGATGAACTTGGCCATATTTCCCTCCAATATTTTAAGAGAGGATTCGGTCGAGTCTTGCAAGACACAAGCAAGGATTCGTAATTGTTGACAATTCTCGAAATTGATTCCCTAGATATGTTGACAATTCGGCAATGTATAAACGAACAAGTCGCCTACGTACGCGCGCGTATACTTCATAAAATTTGATAACTGGCGTCAATACATAGAAGGAAATTTAATTTTGTGGACTTTTTACTTATTTTTAGATAACTGAATCAGCGTCTTCATCCAGTCATCTGGGGTTCGTGGCATGAGAGTTCATCGAATAAGGTTCTCCATAATAGCCTGACAAAGGCTGCGCCGGCTGCACTGCGCTCACGATCTGTTCGCCATCACGGATGGCCAACATTAGAAAAACCTAATTAAATATCCCGTTTTCGTTCCGTAAGCACAAAATCGAAGTGGTTGCGCACTGCTGTTTCGAACGCTGCTAAAAGGTCCCTGAACGCAGGAGAAACGAGCCGCTGAACCGTTGAACATCTACGGCGTGGCGCGCGGGATGAAGGAGACCAACATGGACAACAAGTATTCTCACCACACGCTCTGCATGCCGATTTTCAAACCCCAGGTCGAGGAAATCTTCCAAAGGCTTGTTCAGGCGAGCCTTCGCCTTGAGACGCACGCCAGCAAAGCGCGCCGCTTAGGGACGCTGTCCCAATTCGATGCTGCGGTCGCCTCTTGCGTAAACGGTTTGAAACACCAGTCAGTTCGTTACCACTATCTACGGCTGGAACGGGCGGTTCTGGAAGAGTTCGGGAACGCCGATATGTTGCCTTCCGAACGCACGTTCCGGCGCCGTGTAGAACGCGCGCAAGTCGCTGTCGCCACCAACCTCCGAGCTGAGAAACCGAAAAGACGGGGAGCAGCATACCGTTCGAGCCTGGGTGCCGACATTGCCGTGTTCGATGGTCGGACTTTTGGTTCGGTACTTCGGAGCATCGAGATTCCAGACCTTGACGATGTGATCCCTAAGGCTTCGGCAACCGATCGGTAGACAACGATGCCACTCAACCAAGACTTCGAAGAGCCTCGCCGCACATCATAGCGGCGCCTTCCGGAAATTGACTGCAAATCATCAGTGTCCCGACCACGACGTGGCCGGGACAGGAAACCTGCGCGCTCGAAAGGAGCCCCCGATGAACTTCGTCTCCGTCCGCCATCACCCCATTTCCGCAGTTGCTTCGGGTCCGGCACATGACTTCGCGTTCCGCGCGCGTCGCCGCCCCAACTAGAAACGACACCGGCATCCGGTGCCCACCTTACCTTCCGAAAGTGCGGCGCCTTCCCCCTTCATCAACATTCCCAAACCGACCATCCTTCCTGGTCGGCACGGGGAAACGCACGCCCAAGGAGCTGCAATGACCCGCATTCGACAGATCATCCGTTACATGAAGGAACTGGAATCCGGTTACGACCGGACCTTGGAAGAGATCCCTTCCGAAACACTCTTCCTTCGCGCCTCGCAACCAGTTGCGGGACAATATCTTCCGTTCGACGCCTCGGATGTGGACGACGAAGGACTCGAACACCTGATCAGCATTCCGACAGTCTGGAAGCCGACCGAGGAACCGACGCCGTCGCGCTGGTACCCAGCTCGCACAAAGTCCCACAGCCGCGGAACTCTCGTAAATAGCAAGACGAGGAAGGCTATCACGTTCTCTAGCACCTACGAGCGGAACCTGGCCTACATGATGTGTGCGTCCAAGCATGTCGTGCTAGTCGAAGACCAGCCGTCATCCGTCGCCATCCACCAGGGAGACGGCACCTTCCAGCACACGGTAGACTACCGGGCCACCATGTCTACGGGAACGGTGATCGTCGTTGGAGTGAGACCATCCGACATGCTCGAAAAGGACGGCTTGGCTTTCACGATCGGCACCCTCGACCAGAACTTGCCACAGGGCTTTGCAGACGGCGCCACCATCATCACCGAAAAGGAAGCCACGGAAGCACGATGTTGGAACGCGAAGAGCATCCTACGCGCCCTCAAGCATGCCGTGGAAGAGGATAACGACCGTCTGCGAGAATATGCAGCACGGTTCCATGGCACCGTCCACATCCGCGACCTGCTGGCCGGATGGGAAATTCCTGCTCACGGGTGGAACGCAGTCTGGTGCCTCATTCACGATGAGATCCTGGAGCCGGCCCGCCCGGACCTGAAGCTCGTCGACGCGCCCTTTGTCAAATTCAACCACGTAAACTGAGAGGTCCAACATGCAAGCCGACCTACGACAGATCCTCGCTCTGCAGTGCAATCCAGTATCACTTCCTTACGTCCGCCTGCCGGAGAATGCCCGGATCAAGGACATGGGAATCGAATACTGCGTCCTTCACTGCGACCGTAGCGGCGCAGTTATGCGCCGCATGGACGAGACCAACGCCAACGTCAGCTTCACCCAGCTTGAACTCAACGAAAGGCTCAACCGTCCCAGCCATCCGATGACGGTCGAGTTCGGGTACTTCGGAAACAGTCAGGCGAAGGCGCGGCTATCCGGTTCCAGCAGCCTCTCAACTCTGGCGCCCGACGATCAGGAGGACGTTCTCCGCAAGGAATTCTTCGTCCGCAAATTTTTCGAAATGCGGTCGGACTATCTCGAGAAGCGGCGTCTCGCCCGCATCGACCGCATGCCGATGCCAGCCGTTGTGAGCAAGTCGCGCGAGGCGCTGCTCCGCATCATCCCGCAGATCGCCCTCGAGTGGCGGGACATGCAAACCCGCGTCAGGGGCGCAAAAGCCCTTACCTACCGAACGAAAGCTAGCGTCGCTCTGTTCGAACCCAAGCCCTCCACCGTCAAGAGCTGGATTCTCGAGATGGAGATGAACGACTTCAATCCCATCTGCCTCAAGAACGACTACAGGCGTGACCGGCCGGAGTATTTCACGCCGGACGAGTTCGTACATCTCAGCGAAGCCATCCGGGAGGCTTGCTCTCGGACAAAACCGGATCTGGCGGCGATCCATCGCGAGATGGAACGGAAAATCGAGACAGAGAACAAGTTCCGCGGGCCGGATGACCAGCTCCGCATTCCATGCGAGGAGACGCTCCGGAACCGCTTCAACGCGCAGCCGGAAATGTGGCGCGACCTCGGTCGCAACGGAAAAGAGGCCGCGCGTCGGGAATGGCAGCCCGAGTACGGCGGCCTCGACGTTATCCGCCCACTTGAACGGGTCGAGTGCGACGATCACGAGACGGACCTCCAGACGCTCCTCGTAAAGATCGGCATCTGGAAGAAGCTCTCGAAGGCTCAAAAAAACAAGATCAAGCGGGTTCGCCTAACCATTTCGGCGATGATCTGCGTGGCAAGCCGGGGCGTCGTCGCCCTCCACGTAAGCTGCGACCCCCCGTCCCTTAAATCGGCCATGACCGCCCTGGAGATGTCGACACGCGACAAGACCGAAGGCGCCCGACGCCTCGGTTGCCAGTCTGCTTGGCCGCAGGGCGGGACCCACGAAACCGTGGCGACGGATAGCGCTATGTATTTCGCGCACCGACCCTATCGTGTCGCCCTGAACGACGCCGGGGTCGAGATTTTTCTGCCTCGCGCGGGCGACGCCTCCTGGCGTGGCTTCATTGAACGCTGGTTTCAGACATTCAGTCACCAGATGTTCAACTACTTCGATGGTCGAACCTGGTCGTCTTCCGAGGAAAAAGGCGACTACGACGCCGAAGCATACGCGAACATGGTCGCTGATCAGGTCGCAGAGTGCATGATCCGCTGGTGCGTCGACGCCTATCATAACGCGCCGCATTCAGAGCTCAACGGGGCGACGCCGCTCAATACCTGGTATGAGCTAGCAGGTGTTCACGGTGTTCAGCCGGGTCCGACCGGCGCCTTACGCACCCACTTGTTCGGAACCTACTTTACCCGCAAGGCCTCCAAGAAAGGCTGCCGGGTAGCGGGTCTCTATTTCCAGAGCAAGGAACTCCAGCAGATGCGCCGAAAGCGGAACAAAGCCCCGCTCCTTGGCCGCGTTAGCAATCACGATCTCGGCGCGATTTCGATTTTGACACCGGACGGGTGGATCGAGGTTCCCTGTGTCCATCCTGAGCTTCGAGGCGTGAGTATCTGGCAATGGCTGGCGGCGTCGGAACGCCTGAAGCTGTTCAACGCCGAAAACGGGAAAGCTTCCCGGCAGACAATGCTCGACACCTTCGGATGGCTCAAGCAACAGGCGGGCATGGCTCGGCTCGAGGCCGGCCTCGTCAACCCGGTTCTGACCGACGATGACTATCTGCGCTTCGAGAAGAAGATGGATCATGTCTTCGACATCATGGACAGCCCCGTCAAGGGCGAACCCCGTCCGGTCGGCGAGTGGCATCCGTCCGACGAACTCTTCGCGGCCTTGCGCATCGATCCGGTGGTCTACGCAAAGACACGGACAGTGAAGGAACTTCGCCAGGAAGCAGAAGCGGGTGGCCGCCCTGCGATTGGGATGCCTCCAGAGAGCTCGACTTCAGACCTCCCCCCTGTGGACGATGACGATCAAGAGACGTCACCCGTCCGCATCATCAGCAACAACATCTTCAATGACGAATAGGACATCCCCATGGCTAGATTTGACAAGGAACATGAAGCGCGACGCAGTCAGGCTGCGATCGACCGTATCCGCGGCCTGCTCGGCGAGGAGCGGCTGACGGTGGCCGATCGCATCTCGATGATTTACGCGGAGTACATTCCACTCACACGTGACGAGCTGTTGCACAACGCGCTGAAAGCCATGGTGAACAGCGTCGCGACGCCGATCACCGGCAAACCGGACAAGCGTCGGATTGTCGCCGTATGTGGCAATTCCGGTGCGGGCAAGACCACGGCAGTCATCAAGCATCTCCAGAGCTTGAAGGCGACGGCCTCCTATATCGATGAAGACGGCGTCGAGATTCATCCATTGATCTGCATCGAGTGCCCTTCTCCATGCACACCAAAGCTTATGGCGCTAACCGGGTTGAAGGCCTTCGGCATCGCCCCCAGCGCCAATATGAAGGAGAACGAAGCTTGGGAAGAGTTCCGTCGGCTCGTGAAGGTCCACAAGGTGATGTGGATTTTCATCGACGAGGCCCAGCACGCGATCGAGACGGCGACGCTGCGAGAAGCGACCGTCATCGGAAACTCTCTGAAAGGACTGACGCAGATGTCCGACTGGCCCGTGCGTCTTGTTATGGCGGGAGTTCCGCCTCTCGCTCTCTTTCTCGCGCGCAAGCAGCTTTACAACCGCCGTACAGTGGTGCCGTTCGAACCAGTCTCCATCTCTGATGATGACGACCTCATCGGAACACTGCTCGCCACCGTGGCGACGAAGCATGGTGGACTGAAGATCGACATCGATCTCCAGGATAGGGAGAAAGCCTTTCGCGAGCGTCTCTCTCACTCCTGCGAAGCGGAGTTCGGGTCCATCATTCAGATGATACGCGGAGCGGTCGAGGTCGCGCTCCTCGCTGGGCGAGACTTTGTTTCTCTCCAGGATTTCGTCGATACCTATGCGTCCTTTTCAGGGTGCCGACCGAACCGAAACATTTTCACGGCCTCCAACTGGCAGGATCTTGAGCCTTCGCTCGCGCTGCTGAGGGATGAGGATCGGGCCTGGGAAGACGCGCGTCTTAGGGCCAAAGGCAAGAATGCCACGAAATATGGAGTGCGACCGCAATGACCCGACTGGCTGAGTTACTTCCCTTCAACGAAGGGGAGTCCATAATGAGCTACTGCTCCCGTCTAGCTGCGGCCTGTGGCTATAGAAGCGCTCAGGTATTCACAAGAAGGCTCGGTTTCGAATTCACCGGGCTTGGATCGGGTAACGAGGAGGCTGTTGCACGATTTGCATTGGCGCTCGGTACGTCTAGAGCGTCGCTTGCGCGCGGCATTGTTACGAGAGACGATCCGTTCCTGACAATCTCTGGGGAGCGCTTCAGCCGCGCTATGGTACGCAGAGCCCACCTGAGAATTTGCCCTCGCTGCGTTCTCGAGGACGAACGCAATGCCGCTGGGCGTCGTGGCTATCGAGCCTTTGGCAGGATTGAATGGCTAGTGGGTCCGGTAAGCGTTTGCAGGGAGCACGAGTGTTCGATTTCCACGTTCAGATGTGACGGGGCCCTCCACCAGTTGGAAAACGACTTCGCCAGTAAGCTTTTGTTCTTCAGGGAGGAGATTTCGGCCCTCGCTGGCACCAAGGTTCAATCCGATCCGAATGCCTATCAAGGATATGTCGAGGGACGTCTTCGTTTAGGACCTAAAGGAAACCGTTGGCTGGACAGCTTCCCGCTCGACGTGGTGGGACGTGTATGCGAGGCTGTAGGCGTGGTCGAACGCTCCGGCATAAAAGTGCAGTATGGAAAGCTGGACGAGCTTGAAGTGACAAAATCCGCAGCATTGGGTTACGACATGATCCAGGGAGGGGAATCCGATTTCCAGGCAATCCTCGAGAGGCTGGCTGGGCGCTTTCAGCGGACCGGTTCGGATATGAAGGGAAGAGGCCTCTTCGGGTATCTGTACCACGTTCTGGCGACAGCGACGCCGGCGGAGGAGTACGAGCCGTTTCGGAAGGTGATGCGCGAAGTCACGTTGAATACCATTCCGCTGGCTAAGGGTGCTGAAAATCTAGGGCCGGTCCCGAGCCGGAGGTTGCATTCCGTGCACTCCGCTGCCTTGGAATACGACGTACAGCCTTCACGAATTCGAAACCTGCTGATCTTGAGCGGAAAAATCGGCGTCGAATGCGCAAGCAGATCGTACCACCGGATCGTTCTCGATGCTGATGACATGGAGAAGTTTTGCCTAGATATGAAGCAAGCGGTCAGCTTCAAGAAAGCGGTAGCTATGCTCGGGGTGGAACGATCGCAGCTAACAAGCATCGTAAAAGTCGGGATTCTACATCGTTTCGAAGACGCCGTGGCAGGCGTTAGCGACCCAAACAAAAAGGTTCATTTATCGGCGACAATGTGCTTCCGGCGCGCGGACGTGGAGGAGTTGGGTCGTCGCCTCGACACCCTTCCCGCGTGTCCATCTACGGAAGACTTCGTAAGCGTAAGCCAAGCTGCCAAGAAGGCAAACTGCAAGAATGGCGAAGTGGTACTTCTTCTCCTCGATGGAAAGCTGGACATCGCAAGAGTTGAAGGCAGATCAGGCTTGGACGCTATCAGCGTGAATACTTCCCAGGTTCGCAAAGAAACGCGGGGTGTTCTACATCGCTGCCTCACACTCCGCGATCTCGAGTCAGCGATCCCCGCGCCCCATAAGGTAGTAAAGGCGCTTATCGAGGGTGGCCACCTTGCTACTGTCGCGAAGACAAATCCTTGGAAGCGGCATACGCAGACTGTCGTAGACCCTGACGAGTTGGCTCGCTTCATCGAAACCTTCGTATCTTCGGGCACGTTGGCCCGTCGAAACCGCAGGAAGCCTGCGGGGGTCGAGGAGCGCTTGGCCCAGGCTGGCATATTTCCTGCTTTCACAGCATCCCAGAAGAAATTCTATTTGGTTCGAAAGGTTAAAGGTTTCAAATTCTAACGTTAGGTAATTGACAGTAGAAGCCGGAAATTTCCGGCTTTTTTCTTGGCTTGCGCATTTGGCCAGTTCTTGCTTCCAACATGGACAGAGTTGCTTCCAGCGTTAAGATTAGAACGCGATTTTTCAAGCCTTTACGGAAAGATTGGCCAGGACTCGGTTGGGTTTCTCATTAAAAATGCCGCCGCGTTCTTACTTTTGGAGAAACATAGTTTAGGATAACCCTTTGGGTTTGATACACAAATGTCTAGACCCAAACGCCATCACTGGTGGCCACAAGTTCAATCGCGGACGTGGACCAATTCACAAGGGCTAGTTCATGTAACTCGATGCAATGGTGACGTTTTCACTACATCACCTCTAAATATTGGCGTCGAGTCTGAACTCTATACTAGGTTTGGTGACGTTGACACAAAAGACACGTCGATAGAGGAATGGTTTTCAGCTGAGATTGACAGCCCAGCACGCGATATGATCGAATTTCTTACAAATTCTGCCCATATCCGTCGTAGAAATTACAAAGGTGATCCTGCAAAGGTAAAACTTGCAAAAGAAGTTGGCTATAGAGTGAATAGTTACGTTGAATACCTTCACCTGCCACAAGAAATAAGAACGGCGATATCTCAGTACGTTTCGGCCTTGCTGGTCCGCAATCCATATTATTTGGATAAGTTGACTAAGTTTCACAACGAAAACAATAACGCAGTCAAAGACATAAAGAATATTGCTCTAGAAAATATGCTCTCTATATATCGAATTTACAAACCAGTGATAGAGCGAGCAACGATCATGATCATCCGCCGCGACGGCGACTCAGAATTTATTTATTCTGATGGTGGGCTGAGCGTGACAGAACCATGGCGCGATAGTTACGGCATACCTTTTGACCTACATATTCCCTTGACGCCTGACATAGCCGTACAGGTGTTACCCACACCTTTCAAAGATGATTTGTCTATTGCTCACATATCCACAATGACCAATCAAGGCGTAGCAAGAATGAATAAAATAGCCGTAGGCACGGCAAAAAGATTTGTTTTTACCCGTCAACCACCTGCTATCGAATTCATCACAAAAAACTTTGGAGTACCTGCACCTAAAAATATTGGCTACAGAATTCTTAATGGAAAATTAGAAACTAAATACGAGCCAAACCGCCGTTAGTCGAATAATCGATTAGTGGTTTTGAATGATAATTCTTGGAAATTAGCGCAAATATTTAGAAAAGAGTGCGACTCGCCCCTTATCTCTCCCCTGTGGAAGAGAAAGCGATTTCAACATCTTAGCAACGGCTAAGTGTTAGAAATTGCAAGAGAGGGGTCTCGCACCGCGCTCTGACGCCACCCGCAAACACTCCAGAACGCTAAGACACGAAAAATCCGGGCTTTTCTCGATTTCGTCATTCCAAAACCGCAGCGTCCCAAAGCCTCTCATGGCAAAAATTCGCATCGCGTGGGATATCGGCAGCATTCTCCGCATGCTGCGCACCATCGACCTCAATAATGACCTTCGCATCGAAGCGGATGAAATCGAAGACGCCTTCGGGCTCCCAACCCCAAACGACATGTCTCATCATAATTCACGCGCGTCGAACCCTGGTACATCGCTCTCGCACCCATTTGGTTTATCGGCGCTGCGGCGGATGATCGTGAGCAGATTACCCGTTAGCCCAGCGCCTGTTCCAGATCAGCAATAATATCCTTCACATCCTCGATGCCGATGGACAGGCGCACCACATCCGGGCCTGCATCGGCGGCGGTCTGTTGTTCCGGTGTCGACTGTGCATGGGTGGTGGATGCCGGGTGGATGACGAGGGAGCGGGTGTCGCCGATGTTGGCGAGATGTGAGAAGAGTTGCAGGCCTTCGACCAATGCCTTGCCGGCGTCGTAACCACCCTTCACGCCGAAGGTGAAGACGGAGCCTGCGCCTTTGGGAGAATAACGCTGTTGCAGCGCGTGATTCTCGCTGTCTTCGAGGCCCGCATAGTTGACCCAGCTGACCTTCGGATGCGCTTTCAGCCGTTTGGCGACGGCGAGCGCATTGTCGGAGTGGCGCTGAACACGCAGCGGCAGCGTTTCGATACCCGTCAGGATGAGAAATGCGTTGAAGGGGGCAATGGATGGCCCAAGGTCACGTAAACCCAGCACCCGTGCTGCGATGGCGAAGGCGAAATTGCCGAATGTCTGGTGCAGGACGACACCGGAATATTCTGGACGCGGCTTCGACAAGGCAGGATACTTGTCGCTTGCCGACCAATCGAAAGTACCTCCATCAACGATGATACCGCCCATGGAATTGCCATGGCCACCGAGGAATTTGGTCAAGGAATGCACGACGATATCGGCCCCATGCTCGATAGGCCGCAACAGATACGGGCTTGCCATCGTGTTATCGACAATCAGCGGAAGGCCGTGGCTGTGGGCGATCTCGGCAATCGCTGCGATATCAACGAAGGTGCCACCGGGGTTGGCCAGGCTTTCGATGAAGATTGCCTTCGTGCGGTTATCGATCTGGCTTTCAAAACTGGCCGGATCTATGGCATCCGCCCATCTCACCTGCCAATTAAAGTTCTGAAAGGAATGGCCGAACTGGTTGATGGAGCCGCCATACAATTGGCGGGCCGCAACGAAGTTGTCGCCTGATTGCAAAAGCGTGTGGAAGACAAGCAATTGCGCCGCATGTCCCGAAGCCACCGCCAAGGCTGCCGTGCCACCTTCGAGGGCGGCGACGCGCTCCTCCAGCACCGCTTGGGTGGGGTTCATGATCCGGGTATAGATATTGCCGAATTCTTTCAGAGCAAACAATGCGGCTGCGTGATCCGAGTCGCGAAATTCATAGGCCGTCGTCTGATAGATGGGGGTTGCGCGCGCACCGGTCGTGGGGTCTGGCTCTGCACCGGCGTGAATTGCCAACGTCGAAAAGCCCGGATTATTGCCTGACATATGTCCCTCCAATATAGTCTCGCCTGCCTAAGAGCGAAGGGATGATAGCGTCCCCGGCGCGAAAGGTAAGCGCAACGTGTGCCAACTATGATGCGATATTGAGACGCGGATACTCAATTGCCGGGCATCGGTCCATAATCATTTCAATTCCATAGGCCTCAGCCTTGGCGGCAGCGTCATCATGACGGACGGATAGTTGACCCCAGATGACCTTGGGTCGTGGCGACATCAGAATAACTTCGTCCACCACGGCAGGCAGATTCTCGGGCGCCCTGAACACATCGACCATGTCGATGGCATCGGGGATATCCGCGAGTTTGGCGTAGACAGGCTGCCCTAGAATCTCCTTGCCCTCCTGCCCTGGATTGACGGGGAAAACCGAATATCCCTTGGACAGCAGAAATTTCATGACACCATGGCTGGGCCTTGCAGGATTGGGAGATGCGCCGAGCACAGCAATGGTCTTCACGTCTTTCAGAACGCGGCGAATATAGTCGTCGTCATAGGCGTCGTGGTTCATGTCTTCCTCCCGAAAAGCAGTCATTTTAGATGTTCGTCACACCAATATAGGGTTTGGAAACCCTTGGCTACAAAGCTCAAACTTCACGAAAACAGGCACAACTATAATGTTTGCGCTAACCTGTCTGACAATCCTTAATCGTACTTTCTTTGTACCACATCTGTTCATCAGCATTTTAGAAACTACTCATAGTTACATTAGAGAAATCTGTTTCACTTTGAAACCATCTCACTTTTAATCGTTGTTGACCGACACTTCAAAAGACCGAGCACATACCAACCAAATTGATCGGGTCAAAAGCACGTCAACCGATTTGTTTTTCCTGCCCTCCAAAGCGCTTTCCAGTGCAACCGGCGACCAAAAGGCATAAGCAATGGTCAAAGGAAACAAATCGCGAGTCGCCCGTGCCTGTCGATGTTCTGCTGCTGGTTTTGCTGGGCGCCATCTTTCACGCCAGTTGGAACGCGCTCGTCAAATCCGGCACGGAAAAGGCGCTGGACGCAACCCTGGTCGCAGCAGGTGCTGCGGCCTGCTCCATCCCTTTTCTGCCGTTCCTGCCGCTACCAGGTGCGGTGGCCCTGCCCTTTCTTTTTGTTTCAGCCGTTCTGCAGTTCGCTTATTTTCGGCTCGTTGCGGCGGCTTATACGGTTGGCGATATCGGGCTGGTTTATCCCATCATGCGCGGGGTCGCGCCCCTCATCGTCGCAGCCAGCAGCAATCTGTTTTTGGGCGAAGCTCTCAGCACCGCGTCGATTGCCGGCATAGCCGTGATTTCCGCTGGCATTCTGACCCTTGCATTCGAGGCCCGACATGGCGGCAGGAACGCCATCTTGTTGGCGCTGGCCAATGCGGTGGTTATCGCCGGGTACACCTTTGTCGATGGCGTTGGCGCACGACTTTCGACAAGCGCGATTTCCTATACGCTCTGGATGTCGTTGCTGCCACCCCTCCTGTTATTTTCCTGGGCACTTTATCAGAGAGGCTGGGAACGGGTATCGACCCATGTTCGTCGCCACTGGTGGCGCGGGCTTGCAGGCGGTGCGGGCTCCATCCTGTCCTATGGGCTGGCGCTATGGGCCATGACCAAAGCCCCCGTCGCGGTGGTCGCAGCCTTGCGCGAAACATCAATCCTTTTTGCCATCGTCATTTCGGTTCTCATCCTCAAGGAAAAGGCCAGCCTGTGGCGCTATATCGCCGGTGCAACCATTGCTTCCGGCGTCCTGATCATGCGTCTTGGCTGATTTTGACGGCACTTTCTTGTGGTATTATAAAACCACATAGATAAGCCATTGTTTCCAAAAGGTAATTTTTCGCACCTCTCTTTTTCGCGTCGTTGACGTGGTTCCATCTACCGCCTATAAGCGCGCCAGACAGAATTTCCCCGGAAATACGGTCATTCCGGCTGCGCGCATGTGTTCAGCCTTAAGCAACAAAAAACGCCTGCATGCTCCACTGGAGTGTGACGGGTCCTAGAGAAAGTTAAAAGAATGTCTACTTTCGTTCAGAAGCCCGCTGAGGTGGAGAAGAAGTGGATCATCATCGACGCCGAAGGCCTCGTTGTTGGTCGCCTCGCCACCGTTGTTGCAACCCGCCTGCGCGGCAAGCACAAGGCAACTTACACGCCGCACGTAGATGATGGCGACAACGTCATTATCATCAACGCGGAAAAGGTTGTCTTCACCGGCAATAAATATTCCGACAAGAAGTACTACTGGCACACTGGTTACCCAGGTGGCATCAAGGAACGTACCGTTCGCCAGATCATCGAAGGCCGCTTCCCGGAGCGCGTTCTCGAAAAGGCAATCGAGCGTATGATTCCCCGTGGTCCTCTTGGCCGTCGCCAGATGAAGAACCTGCGCGTTTACGCTGGTTCGAACCACCCGCATGAAGCACAGCAGCCTGCCGTTCTTGAAGTGGCAAAGCTGAACAGCAAGAACGTAAGGAGCGCCTGATAATGGCCGATCTTTCCTCCCTGAAAGACCTCGCCCCTGCATCGGAAGCTTCGGCTCCCGTGCACGTCCGCAAGGTTGACACACTCGGCCGCGCCTACGCGACCGGCAAGCGCAAGAACGCCGTTGCACGCGTATGGATCAAGGCCGGTTCCGGCAAGATCATCATCAACGGTCGTGATTTCTCCGCTTACTTCGCACGCCCGGTTCTGCAGATGATCCTGCAGCAGCCTCTGATCGCTGCAGCACGCTCTGGCCAGTTCGACATCATCGCAACTGTTGCCGGTGGTGGTCTTTCCGGTCAGGCCGGTGCAGTTCGTCACGGCGTTTCCAAGGCTCTCACCTACTTCGAGCCAGCCCTTCGCGGCGCTCTGAAGAAGGGTGGCTTCCTGACCCGCGACAGCCGTGTTGTTGAACGTAAGAAGTACGGTAAGGCCAAGGCTCGCCGTTCGTTCCAGTTCTCCAAGCGTTAATCGCTCACATACGACAAATACGAAAAGGCGGGGCTTCGGCTCCGCCTTTTTTATTGGTCACTGTGACCACCCCAGAAGACCCTGTCCAAAGGCTGGATATCAGTTGATCGTGACGCCCGTGGAAGAGCGTGTATCAGGGTTTTCTATCTCCCTCATCAACTGGTCGACAATCATCGTCGCGCCCGCCTTCGTGTAGTGCCCGCGGTCGGCAATGTAAGCCACACCATCCCGCCCAAAGAAACACATGTCCCACTGTGACTGATGGCAGAATATCTGCTCCGGGAAAATCTTGGTCACACTATCAGGCACTCCAGCATTCAGCACGGAATAGGCGTGGGCTGTATTCGCTTTGAAAGCGGCAATGGAGTACTCGAAATCCGGTGAGGCATCCCCTTTGACGATACGTCCTGCCATGACGTCGACCACCGGCTTGTCGAAGCGCGGGCTTGGGTAAATGATCACGACCCGCGTGCCACTGGTCTCCAGTGCCTGAACGGTTTCCTGCAGTTTCTTCGCCACGGCCGAGATGGGGGTGTCGGCTGCAGAATATTCTGCACCATCGATCCGCAAATACGGCGCGTTGAAGAAATTGACCCAGGACGCGACCATCACGACGGTATCGATTTTGCTTTGTGTCAAATAGGTCAATGCCCGCTGATTGAAGGCATCGCAATCTGCAGCGCCCTCTTCTCGCGCAGTCGAAACGCCAATAATGGGCGCGCAGAAGCCGTGGGTCAGTTGGACCATGCCCATGTGGCGCAGCTCTAATGCTTCCACCAGCGCTGGCGACAAAGACGCGCCGATCGAGTCGCCCCAGACTGCATATGTTTTGCCCGCATTCGCATCGAACATACATTTGTCATCGGGAATGGCGGGCGTGCCGTCCTTGACCTGAAACAGACAGTTTTCGCTCCACGTCGTCTTTTCGATAAAGGTTTGCACGCCGGGCGCCAGCCGAAACGGCAATCCCTCTTTCAGAAAGCCCAAAGCGCCGAAACCGACGAGTATAAGGGCGCAGGTCGTGGCCAAAGCCGCAACTTTGCGGATTCCTGCCTTTCCATATCTCAATGGCTGCTCGATGAACCGCCAGGTGAAAGCTGCAAGCGCCAGAACCACAACAATCAAAGCACACATGACCCATTGCGATGGCGGCTCCGCGCTTCTGATCCGCCAGAAAGCAAAGACCGGCTGGTGCCATAGATAAATGCTGAAACTGAAGCGCCCGATCCATACAAGTGGTGGACAGGATAGCAGACGACCTGCCCCTGTCTCTCTGGTCGCAAACAGAAGGAACGCGCATGTTCCGCCAACAGGCAGCAACGCAGCGAATGAAGGAACCCGCGTCGTGGGATCGAACAGAAAGACCGCGACCATGATCAGGACGAGCCCGGCCAAGGCCAAGGCGCTGTTCGAGCATCGTGTTTTGCCGAAGACAGAGAACGCACAAAGCGAGCCTGCCAGAATTTCCCACACACGGGTGGGCAACAGGTAGTAATTGGCAGACGGAAAATGCCGTGCACCGAAGTCACTGACAAAAAGGCTCGCGATTGCTGTGGCCAGAACGATTTTGAAAATCGTTCTCCCGTTTAACCTGAACAGAAAGAGCAGCGGGAAAAGAACGTAGAACTGCTCCTCTACCCCAAGGCTCCAGGTATGGAGCAACGGCACTTCTGTCGAATCGGGCGCGAAGTAGTCGGTCTTCTTCAAAAAGTAGATATTGGAAAGCGAGACCGTGGCCATCACCAGACTTTTGGAAAAAGCCTCATAGGCCTCTGGCAAGAGCCAAATCCACGCGGCAGGCACAGTGCAAAACAAGACGAAGAACAGGGCGGGCAAAATTCGTCTCGCCCGGCGCTCATAAAAGCCACGAAGCGAGAACGTGCCATTGGCGTAATCATCGAGAATAATGGTCGTTATCAGATACCCGCTGATGGCGAAAAAGATATCGACGCCGATAAAGCCGCCGCCAAAAGCCGAAAAATTGGCGTGCGCGAGAACCACGCTCAGCACAGCGATGGCGCGGAGGCCATCTATTTCGGCTCTATACGTCATGAAAATCCACGGGTGGTGCAAGCGCTCCAAGCAACGCCGAAGGAGAATATTCAACGGCGTGAATAACAGATATGCAGCTTATCCCGAACAGCTTAATGCGTTATTGAAGACGACAAAGACCATTCACATCAGGGGTGCTCAATGCCGTCAAAATCGATCGATCACGCATTCACTGCATTATCTCTGACATCGGCTGCAACCGATCCTACACATGCCGGTGCCCTGTCCTTCATGCGCCGCAGATACACGAAACACCTCGAAGGCGTGTCGACGGCGATATGGGGCATTCCCTTCGATGCTGCGACCTCAAACCGCCCTGGTGCGCGCTTCGGCCCACAGGCCATTCGACGCGCTTCGGCGATTTTCGACAATGATCCGCAATATCCATTCGGACATGACCTGTTCGAGGCGATGCCGACCATCGACTATGGCGATTGCCTGCTGGATTACGGCAACCATTGGCTAACGCCCCAAACCATCGAGGACGAAGCGACCGAGATTCTCTCCAAGGCAGATTACCTTCTGACGCTGGGCGGTGATCACTTCATCACATGGCCGCTTCTGAAAGCACATGTCGCAAAGCATGGACCGCTCGCACTGGCGCAGTTCGATGCACATCAGGACACATGGTTCGATGACGGCAAACGCATCGATCACGGTTCCTTCGTGACGCGGGCGGTGCGCGACGGGCTGATCGACGCTGAAAGATCGATCCAGATCGGCATTCGTACGCACGCGCCCGAAAATTGCGGCATCAAGCTGATCTACGGTCATGAGGTCGAGGATATGCGGGCGAGCGATATTTCGTCCCTGATCATAGACCATACCGGCGGACGTCCGGCCTATCTGACATTCGATATCGACTGCCTCGACCCGGCCTTCGCCCCCGGCACCGGCACACCTGTTGCCGGTGGGCCCTCGAGCGCAAAAGTACTGGCAATCCTTCGCGGTCTGGGCGAGCTGGATATTCGCGGCTCCGATGTGGTGGAGGTTGCCCCTGCTTACGACCACGCGGATATTACCGCCATTGCCGGGGCAACGGTAGCGATGTATATGCTTGGCCTGCGTGCAGAACGGCTTGCGAAAGCAAGCTGACAGATTGATTCAAGTGCATGGCAAACTGATTCGCCCATACCCGTAACCTATTGAAAGTTCAGGACAAGGACATGACAGCGAAAATTTTCATCGATGGCGAACACGGCACCACAGGCTTGCAAATTCGCACCCGCCTTGCCGACCGCCGCGATATCGAACTGCTGTCCATTCCGGAAGCGGAGCGGCGCAACGCCGCAATGCGCGAGGATATGCTGAACACCGCAGACATCTCCATTCTGTGCCTTCCCGACGATGCCTCCAGGGAAGCCGTTTCGATGGTCTTGGGCAACAACACGGTACGGATCATCGACACGTCGACGGCGTATCGCGTGGATCCGAACTGGGCCTATGGCTTTGCCGAAATGGAGAAGGGACAGTCCGAGAAGGTGCGCTCTGCGCGTTTCGTCAGCAATCCGGGCTGCTATCCCACGGGTGCTATCGGGCTTATCCGCCCGCTTCGCGCCGCCGGCATCCTGCCTGATGGCTACCCCGTCAGCGTCAACGCCGTGTCTGGCTACACCGGTGGCGGCAAGCAGATGATCGCGCAGATGGAAGACCAGAGCCGTGATGATTCCATCAAGGCCAACAATTTCCTTTATGGTCTGACGCTCAAGCACAAGCATGTCCCGGAGATGAAAATCCACGGTCAGCTCGACCGCTCGCCGCTCTTTTCACCCTCCGTCTGCCGCTTTGCGCAAGGTATGATCGTGCAGGTACCGTTGTTTCTGGCCGACCTTAAAGAAGGCACGAGTGTCGAGAGCATTCATGCCGCGCTCGTCGCGCATTATGCAGGACAGAACATCGTTCAGGTCGTTCCGCTGGAGGACAGCAAGTCGCTTGGCCGGATCGATGCGGAGGAACTGGTTAATCAGGATACGATGAAGCTTTTCGTGTTCGGAACTGACGATCATGTCAACCTCGTCGCGGTTCTGGATAATCTCGGCAAGGGCGCATCAGGCGCAGCCGTACAGAACATGGAACTCATGCTTTCGGCATGAGCGGAAACCAGAGCCAGACCAGTATTCCAGATGAACTTGCAAGGCGGTGGAGTATATCCTCCGCCTTTCTTATTGCCGACACGCCGTCCAGCTTTGTCTACCGTGTGACCCTCTTCAATAGGTCCAGCGCGATCGTGAAAATCCTGAAGCCAAACGGCATGGGTGAATTGCCCGGCATGGCATTTCTGGAATGGCGGGCTGGTTCGGGAGCGGTTCGATTGATCGATCGCGCGGACCATATGTGTCTTCTGGAAGACGCGGGCGATCTGAACCTGCGTACCGAGCGCCTGCTACAGGGCGAAACGTTCAGCAACGCCGTTATCGTTGATGTCCTTAAAGATCTCCATTCAGCCGGTGGCAGCGCGCCGCCCGAATTGACGCCGCTACGGCAGCATTTTCACGCCCTTTTCAAGCGGGCTCAGCACGAGACGGACGCTGAGTTATCACCCAGATTACGCCAGGCTGCCAGCATCGCGGACGAACTGCTTTCGCACCAGACGAGTGTTCGTCCGCTACACGGCGATCTCCACCACGACAATATCATTCACAGCAACGACCGCGGCTGGCTGGCCATCGACCCACAGGGATTGTTCGGCGATCCAGCATATGATGTCGCCAACGTGTTCGGAAATCCGCTGGGGGCGTTTGACGATATTATCGATGTGGCGCGGATTTCAGACCTGATGACGGTGTTTTCCAATGTGCTTGGCTGTAGCGAAGACAAGATACTGCGCTACGCGCTGGCACATGCCGGGCTGTCCATCTGCTGGTCTTTAGAGTCGGCAGATTCAGTCTCCGGCAATCAGAACGCTCGTGAACGTCTTGCCTTTTTCAACGTCGCAGCACGGCTTCTATAAGAAATCAGTCTCTGATCTCAGAGGGCACAGCCAAGGGATACTCGCCGATAAAACCCCGCCAATGCGCAATTGCAAAGGCCAGCACTAGAAGGGCCATGCCTTGATGTGCAAGGGCGACGTGAATATGCACATGTGTCAGCAGCGTCGTTATGCCGAGTGTCGCCTGTATGCAGACCATTGCGAAGAACAAGATGGATCGGCGTGCGTGTGGCGTGTTTGGAAGCGCGCGCGCCATACTGACCATATGCCACAGCGTTGCAGCGAAAATGACGTATGCCCCAAGACGATGCACGAATTGCACAGTCTTCGGGTTTTCGAAAAGGTTGATCCACCACGGCTGCTGGATGAAGAGATCGCCGGGTATCAGTGAGCCATCCATCAGCGGCCATGTGTTATAGGAAAGCCCGGCATTCAGACCTGCAACGAGTGCACCGAGATAGATCTGGAACAGACAGAGACAGGCCAGCAGAGCAGCAAAACCCCTGCCCTTTTTTTCATTGGCCGCTTCTGCCGAATGCAGAGACAGGCCACGCAAAATCCACATGCAGCCCGCAAAGATCAGGCAGGCGATGGTCAGGTGGGTCGCGAGGCGGTACTGCGACACATCCGTGCGGTTGACGAGGCCGGAAGACACCATCCACCAGCCAACGAAACCTTGAAAGCCGCCCAGCGCCAACAGACCGACCAAAGGCAGCTTCAGGCGTTTCTCGACACGCCCCGTAAGCCAGAAATATGCAAGCGGCAACGCAAAAATCAGGCCGATCGTCCGCGCCAGAAGCCGGTGGGCCCACTCCCACCAGAAGATGGTCTTGAACTCACTCAGCGACATGCCCTTGTTGATTTCCTGATATTGCGGAATGCGTTGGTAAAGCTGGAATTCCTCTTCCCACTCGGCGACGGAAAGGGGTGGTATAGCACCGTGAATCGGTTTCCATTCGGTGATGGAAAGGCCCGATTCGGTCAGACGTGTGGCGCCACCCACCAGGACCAGACAGAAAAGCGTGAACAGCACCACACGCAGCCAGATGCGCAAAAGGCGACGGTTATGTTCCTGTCTGTCCAACGCCACCCGGCCCTGTTCGACAGAAGTTTCAGCCGTAGCCATCGTGTTCGCCTGCATTCTTGACACTCCACCAGTCATTGCCTTGGTTTGCAACAACAGACCGTGCAAAACAAGCCCTTAGTCCCCTGCCCAGCGGCATAAAGCTTTGCGGCATTGGGTCGCGGCTGTATAAGTGAATGCAAGATTCAGGAAATGGAATACGGCATGCCCACGCGCCTCAAATCATTCATCGGCACCATCATTATCATCTGCCTGGTGGTCATTTATGCAGTGGTAGCCACCAGCTTCGCGTCGGCGGCGTTGGCCACGCAACCATGGTGGGTGCATCTGGCATATTTCATGGGATCAGGGCTGCTGTGGATATTACCAGCGATGCTGGTCATCAAATGGATGGCCGGCCCCAAACAGCAAAAATAGTTTCAGGCTGCGGTTCGATCAGCCGAATGCGAGCCGCTCATCACGACGACTTCAGAATATCCGAGCGTCCGCAGTTCCAGCAATGTTTCAGCGGTCCGTTGGTCATCTCCATCCGGCAAGGACAGGACGACTTCGGTATCGATATATTTCAATAAGGTTGTCACACCTTCTATGTCGGCGGCACCGAATTCCAGCAGGACCGTGTCATAGGTGTCTGCGAGTGCATTCAGAACCATCGTCAGCCGCTCGATAAGTCCCGCCGTATGAACTGGCGGCGCGTTGCCCTGTGGCACGAGATGAGCATTCGACAAACGGTCGTGATGGATCGTTTCGCCGAAGGGTGTCTCACCAAACAAGAGATCTGAAATGCCCGCAAGCTTGGTTTCCTGTGCCATCAACCGCGTCGGACATCCGGAAACGGTCATGTCGACCAAGACGACGGACCGACCGAGTTCTGCGATGGACCTCGCCAACATCACGCTGGCCGTCGATCCGTCGTCGCCACTGGGTGACAGCAAGGAAACGGTTGGCTTTGCACTGCGCATGGAGAGAAAATCCGCAACGCCATTCACAGAAAGGCTGAAGCGATCTTGTGTCACTTCATCGAAATCATCTTCACGAGGAGCGTGTTCAGCCACGGCATTTCTCTGTTTCGTTGGAACGCGACAAGGTCAATATTGAAGGGGACTGTACGACCCTCCGGTAACGCAAGCGTTAAACTCCAACCGCCATTCGTCAGAAAACCTATGACAGCAAGATCGAAAATTCATTTGTTTACCGGCTATTAACCATAAAGGCCTGATAACCGAATGAAGAAATGTCTTTGGAGCATGATTGCGGATGACGTTCGCTGCCCCACGTTTGATAGCCGCCATAGTCATCGTTCTTGCAGCGATGCTCACCGGTTGCTCGGCCTACAAGCCCGCACCCCGCGCCTTCAATGAAGCTGCGCTTCAGCCCTATCGGCTGGATAGTGGTGATCGCCTTCGCGTCAATGTGTTCGACCAGACCGGTCTGACAAACACCTATACGATCGATCAGGCTGGCTATGTCGCTTTCCCACTGGTGGGACAGGTCGCTGCGCGCGGCAAGACGGTTGCCCAGCTTGAATCGGGCATTGCGCAGAAGCTGAGACAGGGTTTCCTCAAAAACCCGGACGTGACGATCGAAATCGATCGCTACCGTCCCGTGTTCGTCATGGGCGAAGTCGGTAGACCCGGCCAATACTCCTATGTCCCTGGGATGACCGCGCAAAACGCCATTGCAATTGCTGGCGGCTTCACATCTCGCGCCAATCAGCGTGATGTCGATGTTACCCGCAAGATCAACGCCAACGTGCTGACAGGCAGGATCATTATATCGGCACCGGTTATCGCCGGCGATACTATCTATGTCCGCGAACGCTTCTTCTAAGCCGCAACGTCCTATCACTCAAACAGCGGCCCACCGACAAGGATTTCCTATCCAATTTGCAGTCTGGAAGCGCGGCATAGATATCGCCGCCACCAAACTGCTCCATGGCTGCGGGTAAACAAGTATTGCGTATCCCGCCCCCTTTTTCACGAATATGTGCATCAATGCACTTCGCGGTAAAACCGCCATTGTGAGTTTTAGAAAAACCACATATACACTGAATGCTGGTGGAAAGCGACGCTTTTAGGCCTTTCGGCCTAAGCGTTTCTTAGGTAGTTCTTTGTAAGATCACGAAAATTGAAGACTGCGGAAAGACACGATGAGCAAGACCGGCGGCGAAAACGACCCGATCGATCTGGACGCTTTACGCAAGAAGCTTTCCCGCAGTTTTGAGGATAGCGGTGCGAAGAAGCCCGAACCGGTGACGCTCAACCCGCTGGCGCTGCAAGTCGCCAATCAGCTTCGCGCCACGAGTCATTCCCCAAACATTGTCATCGGACAATTGCGGCTTTTCGATTTCGTGATTCTGACCATCCTCGGGATATCAATTAATGCCTTTGAGACGCCGGATGCATTCGGCTCTCGGATTGCACTGCTTGCAATCTGCTTCTGGAACGGTGCCTTCTGCTCCATCCTGTTGCAAATCGCAGACTCCTATCAGCTTCCTGCCCTCCGCCGCTCCATGGAGTCGATGCCACGCATCCAGGGGTCACTTCTGGCGGCCTTTGCTCTCACCGTACTCGTTACGGCCGCTCTGTTACCCAAGGATAGCTACTCGTGGCAAACCTGGGGAATATGGTACGGCGCGAGCGCCGTCTTTCTTCTGGTCGAGCGCATCATTGTTGAGCTGATGATGCGGCATTGGGGTCGCAACGGCGTTATGGAACGGCGCGCGGTCATCGTCGGCGGTGGCCAGTCGGCCAAGGATCTGATTCGATCCCTAGAACATGATGACAACGACATCCGCATCTGCGGCATTTTCGATGACAGGAAAAGCGCGCGCTCTCCGGAGGTGGTTGCCGGTTATCCCAAACTTGGCACATTTGCAGAACTGGTCGAGTTCGCTCGCCTGACCAAATTGGACATGTTGATCATCTCCATTCCGATGAGTGCCGAAGCGCGCATCTTGGAGCTGATCCGACAGCTATGGGTGCTGCCAGTCGATATCCGCATTGCGGCACACGCCAACAAGCTGCGTTTTCGCCCACGCTCCTACTCCCACATCGGCAGCGTCCCCATGCTTGACGTCATGGACAAGCCACTCCGCGACTGGGACTCCGTCGCAAAGCGCGCCTTCGACGTCGTGTTCAGCCTGATATGCATCGCCTTGCTGTGGCCGATCATGGTGGGTGCCGCGATTGCGGTGAAAAGCACATCCAAGGGTCCTGTTCTCTTCAAGCAGAAACGCCATGGCTTCAACAACGAAACGATCAACGTCTGGAAGTTTCGTTCCATGTACACGGAGATGAGCGATCCAACCGCCAAGAAAGCCGTGACGAAGAACGACCCGCGCGTTACGCCAGTCGGCCGGTTCTTGCGTAAGTCTTCTATCGATGAACTACCGCAGCTGTTCAATGTTCTTGCCGGCGACCTGTCGTTGGTCGGTCCCCGCCCCCATGCGGTCCATGCTCAGACGGGGGATTTGAAATATACTGAGGTCGTCGAGCATTATTTTGCACGTCACAAGGTTAAGCCCGGCGTGACCGGTTGGGCCCAAATCAACGGCTGGCGTGGTGAAATCGACCATGGTGACAAGATCAAAAACCGCACCGCCCATGATCTTTACTACATCGAGAACTGGTCTCTGTGGCTCGATTTGAAAATTCTCGTCCTGACCCCAATCCGCCTGCTCAAATCAGACAACGCCTACTGATATTCGCGGAACCTCTTGCGATTTCATGCGTTTGGCTGCTGCTGATTTTTTACCACAGGGGAACTTCATGACTCGAACAAACAACCTCTATCTCATTATCGGAGCACTCGTGGTCGCCCTCATCGGCGCCGGTGCTTACGTATGGCATGAGGAAAGCAAGCCCAAGGGCATTGAAATGAATATCGGACCAAATGGAGTTTCCGTACAAGAGAATTGATCGCATCCAGCTTCGCGCAGGTTGAGAAAACTAGACCGGTTTGTGTCAGATTATCACATGACACAAACCGGTCTTTTTATGAGAAGAGATCAACAGGAATGCTCGCTTCTGAGGAAGCGAACGCACTGGCGCAGATGACATGCGACATGCGTATGATCAGGAAATCGTCAACGATGCTTTCGAGACTCGTTTCGCACGTCCAGTTTCTCTCGACAGAGCTCGCCTTGAAGGCGATTGAGAATCAGAATCCTGTGACACCGCAGCATCTTGAGCCTGATGCATCCGATGTCTTGCAAAACCCCCACACCCCACTGCCAGTCACCACCACGGACGAGCCAGCGCTATCCGGCGCAAGAGCGAACCTGTCACTCGTCGTGCCGAGCTCAGGTGAAGCTGAAGCCGACGATACGATCGTCGCCTTCATGGAAACGCTCAAGATTTGGCTTGCAGACCTATCCGTAGATCCGACGAGTTTCGTACAGGGAAACGCTATGTGGCGCGCTCTGGGACTTGGCGTCCTCAAGGTCTTCGATCCGATCGAGGGGTCCGTTATCGTGGCTTGGGACCCCGCCTCCGCCCGGGCACCGCAGATCCAAAGCGAAAAAATAGATGCGGTCGGCTGGAGTGAGTTCCTGAAGCAGCACGTCAAACGTGCCGATGGCCTATCCTACGCAAAGGATGCAGACGGAAGCTACGTGGATATGATGACTGGCGAAAGCGCCTATTTCGGCGCAGTCGGAAGCAAGTTTCGTTACTTCACCTGGCCGAGAGAAAATACCGGAGCATAACGCTAAAGAAAGTGGGAGACCCGCCGCTGTCCCACCAGCAGATGGCGGGTCTCAACCTTTTACCCCTCCAGTCAGGGCTAATACATAGAAACACGGCAAAGAGATTACGGCAAGATCATGGCGCTCACTTTGCGTAATAATTGTTCATTTTGCCTTAAAAACAACCATTGAGAGCACTCATGGAGTATCACCTACTTTAGTCGATCCGTAAATATTCGGCGGTGCCGTTTTTCCCCAAGCTGCAATTTTCCGCTTGCGCATGAAGGGCCATCTATATAAACGCATTTCCTGTGTCGGAGCGTAGCGCAGCCCGGTAGCGCACTTGACTGGGGGTCAAGGGGTCGTGGGTTCGAATCCCGCCGCTCCGACCATCGAAAAATCAAGGACTTACGGCAAGTCCAGCCTGCTTAGAAATCCCCCAGATTTCTCACAGGGTAACACAGAGTGTAACGCAGCCCTTTACGTCGTTACCCGACTTTATCCACAACGTACCGCCCCTCCATTTTAGTAGCTGCTGTCCTACGGGCCGCTTTTGTGTCGTAATGCGACTCTAACGCGAGGGTGACAGCATGACCGCACGTGACAGAATGACTGAGAATGTTAGCTGTAAGCAGTGTGGCACCGAAGGTCTGGCCAAATTTTCTCAAGAAGACGGTTGGTCCTTTATGCGCGACCAGTCGACCCGCGTTGATTTTCTGCCTGATGGTTTTAGCTATTCTGGTGGAAGTGGCATTCAATATCCGGTGCGTTTTTTTGTACCAAATGCGGACCTGACGGAGGAGATAGATAGGCATGCTCATCGATGAACTCAGGACACTCGCTGAAAAATATTTGATACTCGGCGGACAGCGGACGGTGTCAGCGTCAAAAGACGGCGTTCGAGTCACAAATTTTGAGCCAGAGCCGGATGCGGCGGCTGCGTTTTGGGATCAGAATATCCAAACGCTCGATGTTCAAGACCTTCACAACCTACATTTATTGCTTCCTCCTAGTCGAACTCGATGAGTTCAATTTGTGGCAGGCACATAATGATTCCGGAAGGTACGAACACAGGAGCCTTAAATGGCCGACGAAAAATTTCTTGACGCGTTAAAAACAATTCGTTCCGAACTGGTGACCAAGCGCCGGGACTTCGCTGACACCGTGCTTAACCCACGGGGTGCCGGAAGCCTTTCAAAAAAGGGTGAGCTAGAAAAGCTTATTGAGACGCAACGCGATATCGAATTTTTAGATCGGGCAATTGAAGACGAACAAAAACTCTCCGGCTCAAACTACAATCTCGACAATCTGGTTTAGGCTCATAGCTCATCTAGCTGAGCGATTTAGTGCAGCACCGGCACGGGGTCTTGCTTCACAAACCAGACCCGCCAGCCTGTCCCTTCGTAGCTACCGGCATTCCAGATTGAGCCAAGCATGTCGGCAGCTTTCATAGCTTCAGCAAGACTGTCGACGTGCTCTACGATGACGTCGATTAGCTCATCGATCGTCATGTCCTTTTCGACGGTGAAACTCCCGGATTCAAATCCTGCGCGAATAATCGTTTCCATATGGCCAAGGTGCCGGATCACCGTCAATCTGCAAATTTGCAGGGGTGGAGCTGCGCGCTGAAACCCATCGAAGACCACGGCTGTAAGCGGCTACGGAAATGGGATGACAATCCCGGCTCGAGCCACCACTACCGTATGACCCATGAAGTCACGACTAAGCACAGAATCATAGCAGCGCACTACCAAGGATGCTTCAGAAGAAGGGGGCGCGGTTCTACCCTGCGTTTATACAGGCCGTATCGACTTGAACTTTGCGTGTGGCAAATTAACGATTGCTTAACAAAAGGGGTAAATCTAGCATGGCCAATAATTTGCATATTTCTTACGACCTGAACAATCCGGGGCAGAACTATGAGAAGGTCATTGAGGCTATCAAAGACCTTGAAGGCTGGGCGAAAGTCCACAAATCGTTTTGGTATGTGAAGTCATATCTCACCGCTGCGCAAGCACGCGATCGAGTTTGGGCAGTAATGGATAAAAACGACACACTTTATGTGGTCGACGCAACGAAAAATACTGCGGGCTGGAACAACCTATCGGACCCTGCCAGCAAGTACATCAAAGAAAAATGGTAAAAAGAAAGACCAGGGGAGTTTAGTGGTGACCAAGGATCAACGCAAGATAACGAAAGTCCGCCAAGACAAGGATGGCGATATAACCCACGTTCTTATAGACGGAAATGCGCGTATGACGCCACTCGATCAGGCGGTGAGGATTGCTGAAAGAGGTGGCCTAAAAGACGTCCACGCCGTGAGCGGAGAGAACAAGAAGTATCTCCGCAGCGATCCAAACGGGAAGGAGAGTGACAACCTGGACAACCTTCCCAAAGCGTAGCCGGTTGAGGCGGTCAGGCCGCCTTCCTCCGGGCATTGTAGAATGCGATATTACATGCTTTGGAGCAGAACCGCCCAGATGCCCGATCGGGGTAAAATGAGGCTGCGCACTGGTCGCAAGGTCGCGCATCAAACCGAGGCGCACGGGCTTTCCATGATATTTGAAGAACGTCGCCTGGCTGGCGCCAGTCACCTCGCCAGTGGATCAGCCATCACAAAACAACCTGGCCTGAAGCGCTTGTTGCGCTTTCCATGGCTTCCCAGCTTCTGTCCATCGCATAGGCCGATGACAGATACGGGATTGCAAGATGGCCAAACCAGATGGAAAGCTGTTTTTCGGCGGTGTCCTCGTCCAATCCGGCGACGCGATTGACGTAGATGGCCGATGCAAGGCCCGTTCGGTCTGCACCGGACCGACAGTGTAGAAGAATGGGCTTTGGCGCATCGCGCATGATCTGGATGAGTTGGGCGACACGCTGCGGCTCGAGCTCCTTATAGGCCGACATCCCAAAATCGAGGTGTTCAACGCCCAGCTTCTCCGCCGTCGCGGTTTCGTTTCGATACCATTCGGCTCGACTACTTTCGCCCCTAAGATTGATGATCGTCTTGATGCCATTGGCGATCACATAATCGGCCAACTGATTTTCCGTCAGCTGGCTGGAGCGATACAATTGGCCAGCAATAACCTCATGGAAATTTCCAGACAGTTGCAAAACGCCGAAATAGATCAAAAACCCCAATGGGAAGGCTGCGAGCCACAAAACACCGCGAAACAAAATCCTACGCATTCTCTCATTTTCCTGTTTCTCTGACAGGAAAATGACGCTGAATACTGACATGACGCTGAATGGGGTCGCCGCTTGTTCGTTAGATGCTCAGGCCGTACGAAGCGGTGTCACCGCATAAAGACATAGGTGGCATAGATCCCGATCAACGCTGCAGCTACACAAGCGGCGATCATGCCGAGGCGCTTTTCGATGAAATCCCTGATCGGTTCGCCATAACGCTGAAGCAATCCGGCGAGAATGAAAAACCGCCCGGCGCGGGTGACGACTGCGGACAGGATGAACAAGCCTAGGCTGATGTTGGCAGCACCTGAGAGAATCGTCACGACCTTGATCGGTGGCAGGTGTGCGATGCCTGATGTGACCAGCAGCAGCAGGATCGTCTCATAATCCACGGAGGCCTTGAGGTGTTCGAAGCTGTCGAGTTTGCCATAAAACTCCAGAATGGGCCGCGCAACGCTCTCAAACGCGTAGTGGCCGAGGTACCAGCCGGCTATACCCCCCAGGACCGAAGCGACCGTCGCAACCAACGCATAGAACATGGCGCGTTTCGGCTTGGCTAGAACCATCGGTATGAAGAGCACATCCGCGGGCACGACGAACACTGAACTTTCGACGAAGGCGACAACGGCGAGCCACCAGACAGCGGTTTTCTTGGCTGCGAGCGCCATGGTCCAAGCGTATAATCTTTTGAGCATTCCGCACCCCTTCACCGCAGATCTAACCGCACCGATGGCCTATGGCAAATCTTGCGGGGCGAATTTGAGGCATGTCATCAAAACAACTGCCGCAGCGCAGCATTGTCCGCGATGGCTATTTTCAACACATCTTTGGAAGTCATGGTGCATCGCAGCATAAAATCAACTTATGCTAGTAAATATTGGGCATCGGATGTAGACTACAAGCGGGAATAAATGGAGGAGGAAAGAGTTATGGACTATGTCGGCTTCGTTACTTCGCTGAACCCGTTCATCATTGGACTCCTGGTCCTCGTGCTTTTGGCGGGAGCTTACAGTTCCTGGGTTTCGCACTAAATTCTAAATTTGCAGAGACATCATGCGACAAGGGCGTCAATGCAACAGGCGTTCGCGTTTGCCATAGGCATGACATTTCTCGAATGTTATCTATCCCGGATCGAAATAGCTTCGGGATAAAGAATGACGCAGAATTTTACGTTTACGGATACGACTGAGAGCCTCAGCGCAGTCTTGCAGCGGCTCATTGGTAATTTGAGTGGCAAAACGATTACCTTGCGCGAGTTGATGGAAGCCATTGGCGAACAAGGCCTGCTGTTGATGTGCGCCATAGCGTGTCTGCCCTTTCTGATTCCAGTGTCTATTCCGGGCGTGAGCACGGTTTTTGGCGCGGCAATCGTCATGATCAGCCTCGCAATTACGCTGAACAGGTTGCCTTGGCTGCCGAAACGCATTCTGGATAAGCAGATGGAAACGGCGCGTCTTGTTCCAGCGCTACAGAAGGGCGTGAGCATCGTTTCCAAGCTCGACCGCTATATGCGCCCTCGCCTGCCCGCCTTCACCACTGGAACCGTCATGGCACGCATCAACGGCATCGCCATCATGACCGCTGGCATTCTGCTCATGATGCCGCTCGGTTTCGTCCCGTTTTCCAATACCCTGCCGGGTGTGGCGATCCTGCTGTTCTCCGCCGGCATGATCCAGCGCGATGGTGCGACGGTTCTGGGGGGCTATCTCTTTCTGGTTCTGACGATGATTTACTTTGCCGCCTTGGGCTATGGAGCGTTCTGGGCTGGACAGGGGCTAAGCAACTCTCTCACGAGCGCGTAATGCCCCCACGGCGCGCTTCTCTGGCGCGCCGCTTCCTTGCCCACCACACAGTCAGCCGCCTGCGCTGGCGCCGCACATAGGGCAGATCCTGCGACAGGACCAGAAGACCCAGCGGCACCATCCAGAAACCGAGAATCGGTAAAAATCCAAGCAGCCCGCCGACGATCAATAAAACACCGATGATGATGCGTCCGACTCGCGAACGCGGCATCGGTATGCTCCATTTGCCGAGATGAAGACGCCCTGTTTGGGGATGAAGACCAAAAGTCATTTCAATACGCCTTCGACTGGAGCTGCGCTCAGAATTTTTTTCAGTGGCAACATGCCCGGAAAATGGGGGCTTCAGTGGATAAAACAAGAGGAATTCGTTTTTTTTGAAAAAACCGCTTGGCAAATGGTCAAAGCGTTTGTATTACCCCGCTCATACCGCGCCAAGCAGCGCACGTTCCCTGGTAGCTCAGCGGTAGAGCATTCGACTGTTAATCGACAGGTCGCCGGTTCGAATCCGGCCCGGGGAGCCATTTCTTCTAAAGAGTTGAAATGGTTATGTTGCACGAACACTTGCAACATCATCGCTGCAAACATTCCATATAAATTCCTACGATACCTTAGTCCGACAGGATTGTGCCATGCATATTGATTGGACGATCATACAACGGGACTGGGACTGGGCCGGTCATATGCTGGAGGCCATCATCATGGCCTTAGTCGTGGCCTTGCTGGCGCGTCTCATCGTAAAGTGGCGGGATGGCGTTATCGTCGGTCTGGCCTTCGCCGCTGGCCACTTCCACGGACGAGAAAAGCGCGACTATGAAGTGTCGGTACACATGCAGCCGCCTCATCTCGATGGGTATTATATGTGGGACTGGTCCTGGGATCAGGCGACCGATTTTTGGCCAGCAGCGCTGCTGTGCCTTGCTCTACTGATCTGGTGGGTCCGAAAAAAGTAATGGCGTCTTGCGGGGAGCAGGACGCCATTTTCTTTAACGCGATTTTGCGGAGTTTCTACTCTTGCCCGCCCCGCCGGAGACGGTCGTAGACGTCGCAGAGACCGGGTCACTGGCCGGGAAGCTATCCTCCAGACCCTCTTCAAGATCGCCATCCCTACCCTTACTATCGGCAGCGGCGCGCTCGTTGTGGAGGGATTCTGCTGCGGGCGATTCCTTGCCGTCATCAGGGTCGGAGCCATCCTCGATGTCTGTATTCACCTCACGCTCGGCCTCGGACCAATGGCGTTCGTGGTCACCGTCTCGACTGCCTTCTCTTTCCCACTTTTCGTAAGCTTTTTTGCGGATTTCGGATTCGCGGTCAGATGTCATGTGTCTTCTCCCATTACGTTGGTTGGGAAATAAACAATCACATCCAATCTTTTGTTCCTGCGAGATACAACAATCCTGCACGGAACTTCGCAGCGCACCTCCTCGTTAATCCACACAACAAGGAGTTTCAGAATGGACGATAAACACACAAAGGCACTGGATATCGACGACAAAGACGTCGCAGATTTTCATACCGAGCGCGAGCTTAGGGGCGATGCGGAAGAGGTCGATCCGGATGAAGCGATCAACCTGCGAGCACGCCGTCAGGCAGCAAGACAGCACGAAGACGCCTTCATCGTCGCAACAGATCTCGAAGACGACGACCAGCGCGATGCTGCCCCCGGGACGCGCGAGCAGCCTTGATAGGCGGGTTGGATGTTAGCGGCGAACCGAGACGATCGACTTGCGGCTGAAATTGGACACCTGGACGCGTCCAGACTGGTTTCCACCCAGTATTTGGGCAGTTCCCTTGTGCATGCTTTTCAAGATACCGGCGTGGTAGCGCTTGCCGGTTCTGACAACAACGACGTCACCGGGTTTGGCGGCGGCCGTTGGAACCGCGTAACCAAACGATGTCCAGGATTTGGCGATTGCCGAGGACTTCGGTGGTTCTCGTCCAGACTTGGTTGCGACCACACTCAGGAAATGGCCGCACCACGGTGTCTTGCGGGGATTGACCCCCAAAATTGCCTTGAGCGTCTTGTTGTTTTTTCCCTCGTGAAGCCCGGAATATTGTTCCGCTTGATTAAGCATTCCCGGTGAAGCAGATGCAGGTGCAGTGAAAGCCGCGCACAGAGCAGCGGCCAGAACGTACGCAGTTACTTTCAAATTCTCGCCCTTTAGAAGCACACGGGCTTCGCCTCTGCCCCGTCAGAAGTCCGATGTGCATATTCAAAGTGTAGCAGCTGATAACGCTAGCTTTCGCTATCCGTCGCTGCCGAGTTTTGGTCTATTCGCCTAATTCATCGACAATTTGACCAGATATAGGCAAAAATTAGAAGAAAAGTTACCAAAACCTTACAAAATTTTTCCAAGAACCGTCGCTTGCGAGCAATTTTAGTAAAAAATCAATATCTGAAAACACGAAAGCCACCCGTGGTGAAGCGGGTGGCCTTTGTATTGATGTCGTAACGCTCAGGACGCGAGCTTCTGGTTCTCCACGAGGCAATGGGCGTCACGGCTTGCTTCGACGAATGCGGTACGGGCGATCTCGCCACCGACGCTACCCATCAGAGAAGCCCTGCACAATCGTAACGCCTGCTCGTACACCTTACCCTGGCGGCTGGGCCATTCGTGTTGCAAAAAATCGAAGGCTTCGTAAGCGCCATTGAAGGTTCTGGGGGCACCGTTTTGCAGTGAGATGACCACTGGGGTTTCCCATTTGACGTCGTTCAGCATCATTGATTGGACTTCCATACTCAATTAACCCGCCACTAACGTTGAACCCGGCATATGGTTCCGCCTAATTTGGTTTCAAGAGACAATTACTTTTGTGCCGAATCCCTGTCGGTTTTAAGAACCTTATTATAACGCGGTTGCGGGAACAAAGCTCTTCAACAATCATTCAACCTGAAGTGAACCGAGTGGGCATATGGCTGAAAATAAAAATCCTGTTATTCTATGGTTTCGCAAGGACTTACGTCTTTCGGACAACCATGCGCTCTCAGCCGCAGTCGACCATGGTGGTGCGGTCATCCCTGTCTATATTCGTGACGACAAAAACGGTTTGAGTGGCGCTTTGGGAGGCGCCCAGGAGTGGTGGCTCCATCACTCTCTCGAAGCCCTTTCCAGGGCGCTGAACAAGGCTGGCAGCAAGTTGATCCTGCTCAGTGGTGATGCGGAAAAAGTCTTGAAAAAGCTTGTTTCCGACACCGGAGCTTCGAGCATTTTCTGGAACCGGCGTTACGATCCGCAGGGAATAGAGATCGATAGCGAGATCAAGACAAACTTTCGCGATGCGGGCTTGGAAGTCGAAAGTTTCGCGGGCCAACTGCTGCATGAACCGTCCCGTCTCAAGACAAAAACAGGCGGCCCTTACCGCGTCTACACGCCGTTCTGGAGAGCGATGGAGGCGGGACAGGAGCCTGACGAGCCTCTATCTGCGCCTTCGAAACTGGTGTCGCCCTCCCACTGGCCGAAATCGGAGGCGCTTGGGGACTGGAAGCTGTTGCCGACCAAGCCCGATTGGGCAAAGGAATTCTCGGACGTCTGGACACCGGGCGAAGCAAGTGCGGCTGAAAAACTCGAGAGCTTCATAGACACCTCCCTGAAGGGATATGAGGAAGGTCGCGATTTTCCTGCCAAGCCAGCAACATCGATGTTGTCCCCGCATCTGGCCATGGGCGAAATATCACCGGCCCAGATCTGGCATGCCACGCGCGGGATATCACACCATATTCCGTCCCATGATCTAAGCCGTTTTCGCAAGGAAATCGTCTGGCGCGAATTTTGTTATCATCTTCTCTTCCACTTCCCCAAACTGGATACCAAGAACTGGAACGACAGCTTCGATGCTTTCGAGTGGAAAACGGACACGGCGAGTTTCAAGGCGTGGAAGACGGGAATGACCGGCTATCCTATTGTCGATGCGGGTATGCGCCAGCTGTGGAAGCACGGCGTCATGCACAATCGCGTGCGGATGATCACAGCGTCTTTCCTCATCAAGCACCTGTTGATCGACTGGCGAGAGGGCGAGGCATGGTTTCGCGATACGCTTGTGGATGCCGATCCCGCCTCGAACGCTGCCAATTGGCAGTGGGTCGCCGGTTCGGGTGCCGACGCTTCACCGTTCTTTCGCATTTTCAACCCCATCCTTCAGGGAGATAAGTTCGATCCTGATGGTGACTATGTCAAAACCTTCGTACCGGAACTGGCAAAGCTGGATAAGAAGTTCATTCACAAGCCTTTCGATGCACCGAAGGACGTCCTGCAAAAAGCAGGCATCGAACTGGGTAAGGATTATCCGAAACCGGTTGTCGATCATAACCGATCCCGACAAAGGGCCTTGGCGGCCTACTCGGCGATAAAGAAAAGTGAGTAAAAGGGGGTATCGGCAAAATTTTGCGTGCGCCCCCAGTTCACTGGAAGAAATTTTCTTGTCACAACGGATGCAGGCGACGAGATAACGGTATTTATTCGCGGACTGAACGAGAAGGCCAATCATGACTATTCATACCTCTGTGCTGACCGCAATCGGCAACACTCCGCTCATCCGTCTCAACGCGGCATCAAAGGCGACCGGTTGCGAAATTCTCGGCAAGGCCGAATTCATGAACCCTGGTCAGTCCGTCAAGGACCGCGCAGCGCTTTACATCATTCGGGATGCGGAACGTCGCGGACAATTGCGGCCCGGCGGCACCATTGTAGAAGGCACGGCCGGCAATACCGGCATCGGCCTTTCCCTTGTTGCCAATGCGCTGGGCTACAAGACAGTTATCGTCATTCCTGAAACGCAGAGCCAGGAAAAGAAGGATGCGCTGAAACTGCTGGGCGCGCAGCTTGTCGAGGTGCCCGCCGCCCCTTACTCCAATCCCAACAACTATGTGAAGATTTCCGGCCGACTGGCAAAGCAACTGGCAGCCACAGACCCCAATGGCGCAGTCTGGGCCAACCAGTTCGACAACATCGCCAACCGTCAGGCTCACATTGAAACCACGGCACCGGAAATCTGGGATCAGACGGATGGCAAAGTCGATGGTTTCATTTGCGCTGTCGGCTCCGGTGGTACATTGGCTGGCGTGGCTGACGGTCTTCGTGACTTCAACCCCGATATCAAGATCGGGCTTGCCGACCCCGAGGGTGCCGCACTGTTCGAGTTCTACAAGAACGGCGTTCTGAAATCGGAAGGTTCCTCCATCACTGAGGGCATCGGCCAGGGCCGCATTACGGCAAATCTGGAAGGGTTCGAACCGGATTTCTCTTACCGCATCACGGATGCGGAAGCGCTCCCGGTCGTTTATGATCTGGTAACGACAGAAGGTCTTTGCCTGGGCGGATCGAGCGGAATCAATGTCGCCGGTGCAATTCGACTTGCCCGCGACCTCGGTCCGGGGCATACAATCGTCACCATACTTTGTGACTACGGCAACCGTTACCAGTCGAAGCTCTTCAACCCTGATTTCCTGCGGTCCAAGGGGCTACCCTTGCCGACATGGCTGTTGGAAAAGCGGGAGGTTCCGGTTCCGTACGAAACCGTCTGAGGTCAATGCCCATATGCCTGTGAATGCCCTGTTTCGTGACGACTTCTATCTTTCCACATGCCAAGCAGTGGTGACACAGGTTCACGAAGACGGCGGCATCGAGCTTGATCAGACGTGCTTCTACGCCACCTCCGGCGGTCAACCCGGTGATACCGGTTATCTCGAACGGGCAGACGGCTCCAAAATCTTGCTTAACCCCACCAAACACGGGACAGACAAGAGCGTCATCATCCATGTCCCCACCGAGGGACAAGCTTTGCCTAATATCGGCGAGACGCTGACACTGCACGTCGATTGGCCGCGTCGCTACAAATTAATGCGCATGCACACCGCCTGCCATTTGCTCTCCGTCGTCTGCCCGTGGCCGATTACGGGTGCAGCGGTTGGCGAGGAGGAATCGCGGGTCGATTTCGACATGTCCGAGACAATCGACAAGGACGAGGTGACCGCTAAACTGATGGCGTTGGTGGAAGAAAACCATCCCGTTTTCCTGAAATGGATCACGGATGAGGAACTTGCCGCCAATCCGGATATCGTCAAATCCAAGAATGTCCGCCCGCCCCTTGGTTTAGGGCGTGTCAGCCTCGTCTGTATCGGCGAAAATTCCGCTGTTGACAGCCAGCCTTGCGGAGGCACTCATGTTGCCGAGACGCAAGAAGTGGGCGAAATCCACATCGCCAAGATCGAAAAGAAGGGCAAGGAAAATCGCCGTTTCCGAATTCGTTTCGGCAAACCCGATGTATCCGCCTGATTTCTGGGAGAAATATCGTGAGCACGGATAAGAGCCGTTTCGTCGTTTCGGCGGACTGGGTTGAGCAGCAACTCGGCACCCCACATTTTCGTTTGGTCGATGCCTCCTGGTATCTGCCTGCGCATAAACGAAACGGAAAGGAAGAATTCGAAGCCGGCCACATCCCCGGCGCCGTCTTCTTCGATCAGGACGTCATTGCCGATCATACGACCGGCCTGCCCCACTCCCTGCCCTCACCGCAACTTTTCGCAGATGAAGTGGGCAAGCTCGGGATCGGTGAGAGCGACACGATCGTCGTCTATGATGGCCCTGGATTCTTTTCCGCACCGCGCGTCTGGTGGATGCTGCGCGTGATGGGCGCTGACAAGGTCTATGTACTGGATGGCGGTCTGGATGGCTGGAAGGCTGCGGCCAAGCCTTTGGAATCAGGCATACCAACCATTGAACCCTCGACCTTCGAGCCGCATTTCGATGCAAAGCGCGTAACGTCGTTTTCGCATATGCTGGCGCTGGTCGATAGCGGCGAAGAGCAGATTGCAGATGCACGCGGCGCGGGTCGTTTTACCGGCGAGGAAGCAGAGCCACGCGCTGGCATGCGCTCCGGCCATATGCCGGGTGCCCGCAACCTGCCCGCCACCGCCTTTTCCGAGAACGGCCACTTCAAGGACCTGCCGACAATCCGCAAGATGATATCGGATGCGGGCATCGACCTCACCCAGGCGGTCGTAACCAGCTGCGGTTCAGGCGTGACGGCAGCGGTCATCACACTTGCGCTGGAATCACTCGGCCACACGGACAACTCACTTTATGACGGCTCATGGGCCGAATGGGGATCGAAGCCGGATACGGCCATCGTCACCGGCCCCGCTGAGCCTGTGCCAACGCCAAGGCAAGGGCCGATCAAGGCGAACGTCACCCAGCTCGAAATGACGTCCGCGCCAAAGGTCAGCCTCCCCGTGCCGGTCAACATCCAGACCGCAATCATGCGCACGACCAACATTCCATTGCACTTCTATCGCTACCTTTATTGGCGCGTTGGAAAGCGCTGGCATTGGCAGACCCGCATGCGCATGAACGACGCCGAACTGACAGCGCTTCTGCGTGACCCCAGAAGTTGCGTCACCGTTCTCTATATGAATGGTTCACCGGCTGGCTTCTTCGAACTGTTCAAGACAAGCGAAGAGGTGACGGAACTCTCCTATTTCGGCCTGATGGAAGAAGCTATCGGCGCTGGCGTGGGCAAGTGGTTCCTGCTGCAGGCGCTTTACCAGGCATGGCAGGACAACCCGCAGCGGGTTACCGTCTCCACCAACACGCTGGACCATCCGCGCGCGCTTCAGCTCTACCAGATGATGGGCTTTTCGCCGGTCAGCACCTATGAGACATGGGTCGAACCTCTGACGGACAGCGAGTTTCTGGAGATATCCAAACGCGGCTGAGCGCTCGTCGCGCAGTCGCCTCCTAGACAGTGCTTTGCCCGTTGGGCAAAGCCTCAATGCTTGCTCCTATCGAGAGAGCTAGGCCCGCTTAAAGCTCTTGCCCCAAATTGACAGCCGTTGGAATTTCTTTCGCCGGCTCGCTTTCCTTCTCCGCGCCGCCAGTCGCGAGATGAGCAGCGATGAGCTCGCCGTGGAACTTCGCCATTTCGTAGCAATAGGTGATTTCGCGTTTTTCGGCTGACCAGTAGACATCCGGTCTTCCGCAGGTGCGCGCCGTCAGTCTGACATCCCCTTTGAGATCATAGGCGCTAAAGCTGCGGGCGATGAGATCCAGGACCTTCGATTCTTTCACGATCGTTGCGTAGAGATCCAGAAACGGATCGCGGGCGGGCTCATAGCTGGTGACAAACTTTGTGGTCCCCGCCTTGGCCGCATGAGGCTTCAGCGTCTCGTTCCAATAGGCTACGGTTTGCGGATAGGCCGTTTCGCAAGCCTTCCAGTCAGCCTTGGGCAATCCCATCATGTCGGCCAGATCACCGTAACCACCGGCGTCCTTGCCCACCATCAGGCAGGCCATCTGGCTGTCACGCGTCTTGTTGGGAACGAGTGTCGAGTAAATCGGCGCGTTATGATCCGGCAGAGCCTGAGCAGAGCGGGCGAGATACCAGCTATCCGTGGCATTGACGATGGCTGTATCGAGCCATTCCTCATTTGCCTCCAGCATCATCGTTGCGGCCAGTTGATCGGCGGTATCTTTCACCGTTCCCGCTTCCGGCAGGGAAAAATCGGAAATCAGCATCCGTGAGGCCTCGTGGTAGAGGCTGAAAATCGCGTTTCCGATGACGAAATTCACCGTCTGCTGCAATTGTTCGTCGGATAAATCATCAAGCGCAGGCGCTGTTTGCGCATGGGCGGCAGGTGTCGTGAAAGAAAAAACGGTGACCAGGGTAGCGGTCATCAACCTGCGCAGCATCTACGTCAACTTTCCAAAATGAGGACGTCTGATTGATCACTAAACTGAGCGGCACAAGCAATGGGGTAGTTGCCTGCTGACGCAAGAAACGGGTGGATATACGAATGTTTGAGAGGCATAGCGACAAACAAGCAACGCAAAGGAGCCGCTATGACCAATATTGTCTTTACCGCCATGAGCGCCGAAGAGGCAGACGCTTTTCGCAATGGCAACCCCGATGCCAATGGCCAGAAGCCGGAGCGCTCACTCGCGGCCGGAACCTACCCCTGCCGTGTTTGCCTCGGCCAGATAGAAGAAGGCGAAGCCATGCTGCTCTTGTCCTACCGCCCGTTTCCGTCCCTTCAACCATTTGCCGAGACCGGTCCGATTTTTATTCATGCAGAGGCTTGCAGTCGTTACGAGGCGCAGGAAATTCTCCCGCCAATGCTCGAGGGCCCGGACTACCTCGTTCGCGGCTATGGTTTCAATGACCGCATCGTTTACGGTACAGGTGCGGTGACGCCGACCGACCGGCTGTCCACATATGCGCAGCAGCTTCTGTTGAGAGACGACATCGCCTATGTGCATGTCCGCTCCGCGCGCAACAATTGCTATCAATGCCGAATTGACCGTGCCTCAATTGGGAACTGCACGTAATTTTACCGAAAATCATAAATGGCTTTCAAATCTTCCGTGCAAATCTGGCACAAAGATAAAATGGAAAGCCAACCCTATGACCGGTAATCTGAGCATGAAAAACCGCGGCGCAGATCGCAGCCAGACACGCATCTACGGTACAGTTCAGTATTTCAATCAGTCTGTGAAAGGCCGTGTGGTCGACCTTTCGGCCACCGGCATGGCGTTGGAGCTGGATGGATCCTTCGCTGCCGCCAAAGGAAGCCAGGTGAAGGTGCAGAGCGATGACCTCGGCTTCATCGAGGGCACCGTGCAGTGGCAGCACATGAACCGGCTTGGCCTGCAATTGAAGCTTTCGACAAACACACTGGCGCAGCTTTCCTCGTATTTCCGCTTTTTCCACGAAGATGTGAAGCCGACGCTGGCGCGGTGAAATGATGTTTTACCGGACGGTTTAAAATTCCGGGACAAGTCATAACCCTGTTATTTTGATGATGGACTCCTTGCGAATTCGTCCTAGGCTGTAACCTTTCCATGCAGCCTGAATTCCATCGAGGAGTTTCCATGTCTTCGCTTATCGGCCTTCATCCCATTACGCGCCGCTCCCTTCTCGGCGGCATCGCCGCCTCCTCCGCATTCGTCATGCTGCACCCGTTTGCGGCGCGCGCACAGGGCAATCAGGCGCATCTGCGCATCATGGAAACGACCGACATTCACGTCCACGTCTTCCCGTATGATTATTATGCCGACAAGCCGAACGACACGCTGGGGCTGGCGCGCACGGCCTCCATCATCGACAGCATCCGTGCAGAAGCCGGAAATTCGATGCTGGTCGACAATGGCGATTTCCTTCAGGGCAACCCGTTGGGCGATTACATCGCCTATGAGCGCGGCATGAAGGCTGGTGACAAGCATCCCGTTATCAATGCGATGAATGTGCTGGGCTACGACTGCGGCACGCTTGGCAACCACGAGTTCAATTACGGGCTGGACTTCATGTTCAACACGTTGGGCGGCGCTGGCTTCCCTTACGTCTGTGCGAACCTCACCAAGGGCCAGCTTGCTTCCGATCCCAAGAAAGACGATCTCTTCTTCAAGCCCTATGTGATCCTCGAAAAACAGATCAAGGATGGTTCCGGCGCAACGAGCCCGGTCAAGATCGGCATCATCGGCTTCGTCCCGCCACAGATCATGATGTGGGATGCAAAGAACCTCGAAGGCAAGGCGCAGACTCGCGATATCGTCGATGCCGCCAAAGCCTGGGTTCCTGTCATGAAGGAACAGGGTGCCGACATCATCATCGCCCTGTCCCACTCCGGCATCGATGGCAAAGGCCAGAGCGACCGCATGGAAAACGCCTCGCTCTATCTGGCGGGCGTCAAGGACATCGATGCGGTCTTTACCGGCCACCAGCATCTCGTCTTCCCTGGCCCCAAAACCTGGGAGGGCATAGAAGGTGCCGATCCGGTCAAGGGCACGCTGATGGGCAAGCCAGCCGTCATGGCCGGCTTCTGGGGCTCGCATATGGGCCTCATCGACCTGCTGCTGGAGAAAGACGGCAAGACCTGGAAGATCGTTGACTTCACAAGCGAAGCACGCCCGATCTACCATCGTGATGATAACCGCAAGATCGTTGCCGACGTGAAGGACAAGCCGGAGATCATTTCGGCCGTCAAGGCGGATCACGAAGCCACCCTCGCCTATGTCCGCCGCCCGGTGGGCAAGACGTCTGCGCCGCTCTATTCCTATTTCGCGCTGGTGGCGGATGATCCTTCCGTCCAGATCGTGTCCAATGCCCAGACCTGGTACATCAAGGACATGCTGAAGGAGGGCCAGTATAAGGACCTGCCGGTGCTGTCAGCCGCGGCTCCATTCAAGTCGGGTGGACGCGGCGGTGCCGATTATTACACCGATGTCCCCGCCGGTGACATCGCCATCAAGAACGTTTCCGACCTCTACCTCTACCCCAACACAGTGCAGGCGGTGCTGATAACCGGCGCGCAGGTCAAGGACTGGCTTGAAATGTCGGCAGGCATGTTCAAGAAGGTGGAAGCAGGTGCCAAGGATGCACCGCTCCTCAACAACGACTTCCCGTCCTACAATTTCGATGTCATCGACGGCGTAACCTATCAGATCGATGTGTCGAAACCACCTAAGTTCGACAAGGACGGCAAGGCGATCAACCCGAATAGCAACCGCATCGTCGGCCTGCAATTTGAAGGCAAGCCGATCGATCCGGAACAGAAATTCGTGGTGGCGACGAATAACTACCGCGCCAGCGGCGGTGGCAAGTTCCCCGGCATCGCGGCTGACAAGATCATCTTCGTTGCGCCTGACACCAACCGCGATGTTATCGTGCGCTACATCATCAGTCAGGGTACGATCAATCCAGCCGCCGACGACAACTGGTCCTTTGCGCCCGTTGCCAACACGACGGCGATTTTCGAGACCGGTCCGAAGGCACGTCAATACGCCAAGGACGTCAAGGGCGCGAAGATAGAGGAAGCCGGAGATGGCGCTGAAGGCTTTGCGAAGTTCCGTCTTGTTCTCTGAGACATAAAAACGTTGAGGTGCGCTCTGCCGGGCGCGCCTCCCGCTCTCGCAGATTTTACCGATAGCCTCAGATTATTTTAGGCATTGGCGATCTTCGTCGCAAATTCGCCGCTGGCGGAGCGTGACATGCTCTCAATATTTTTTACTCCTTACTAAAAACTTTTCTTACGTGTCCAACGTAAAGGGTATTGAATAGCATTTGTCTGATTTGGCTCCGCAGGAGGTTTTGATGCCCGCCTATCATCCGCCACACATTCCATCGTCCGAAATTACCCCGCGCGGCGTCTATCTCTCCAGGCGAAACTTTCTCGGAACGGCTGCCGGTCTGGCGGCTGTGGGTCTGACAGGTCACGACGCGCTGGCGGCTCCCCTGACTGCAAAGCCGGGTGCCTACAAGCTGGATGAAAAGCTGACGCCGCTCGACGCCGTCACCAGCTACAATAATTTCTACGAGTTCGGCACGGGCAAGTCCGACCCCAAAGAGAACGCGGGAAAATTCAAGCCCACGCCATGGACTGTCAAAGTGGATGGTCTCGTCGGCAAGCCACAGGAATTCGGTATCGAGGATCTGCTGAAATATCCGCTGGAAGACCGCACATACCGCATGCGCTGCGTGGAAGGCTGGTCCATGGTCATTCCCTGGGTCGGATTTTCACTGTCCACCCTGCTGGATAAGGTAGAGCCTCTGGGTAGCGCGAAATTCGTCTCGTTCGAAACCGTGGTGCGTCCCGAAGAGATGCCCGGCCAGAGCGGACTTTTTCAGCCACTCGATTGGCCTTACGTGGAAGGGCTGAGGCTGGATGAAGCCAGACACCCGTTGACCATCCTCGCCGTTGGCCTTTACGGTGAAACTTTGCCCAACCAGAACGGCGCCCCCATTCGCCTCGTCGTGCCATGGAAATATGGTTTCAAAGGCATCAAATCCATCGTGCGTATCTCGTTGGTGGACAAGCAGCCGGAGACGACCTGGAAGAACTCGAACGCCCGCGAGTATGGTTTCTATTCCAACGTCAACCCAAAGGTTGACCACCCCCGCTGGAGCCAGGCTACCGAGCAGCGCATCGGCGAAGGCGGTTTCTTTAGCACGCAAAGACGTCCAACGCTGATGTACAATGGATATGAAGACGTCGCGAGCCTTTACACCGGCATGGATTTGAAGGCGAATTACTGATCATGGCGTTTGCGCTTTCGCTTCCCTCTCTGCCGAAGCGGTATCAACCAGCGGCCATATGGGCGCTGTATGTGGTCGGTCTGTGTCCCGGCGCCTGGTACTTCTACCTCGCAGCCACCGGTGGGCTGGGCTTCAATCCGGTCAAGGACTTCGAGCATCTGCTTGGCATATGGGCGTTGCGCTTCCTGTGCATCGGTCTCGCGGTTACGCCGCTGCGCGATCTGTTCAACATCAACCTCATTGCCTATCGGCGAGCGCTGGGATTGATCGCGTTCTATTACGTGCTGGCGCATTTTGCGGTTTACATCGTTCTCGACCGCGGCCTCGTCTTCAGCTCCATCCTCTCGGACATTCTCAAGCGGCCCTACATCATGTTCGGCATGGCCGGTCTCGTGATGCTGATCCCGCTGGCGTTGACCTCCAACCGCTGGTCAATCCGCCGTCTCGGTTCGCGATGGAACACCCTGCACAAACTATCCTACTTCATCCTCATCGCCGGCGTGCTGCACTTTGTTCTCGCACGCAAATCCCTGACGCTCGAGCCGGTCTTCTATCTAACGCTGATGCTTATTTTGCTTGGCTATCGTTCAATACGGCCGGTGATCATGGCGCGAAAGCGTGCCCGCAAGGCAGCTTTATCTGCGAGAAGCGCTTCCCGGTAAGCATCATTCCGCCGAAGGATCAGCTACGCCAAAATCAGCAGTGAGGCAGCTTCCGTCCGCGGATAGCATTCGCCGCAATGTCTGGCCATCATGTCGCTTTATTTCTTGGTGTACAGATACAATCTTGCCGAGCAAAAAGGATTTGTGGTGTTGACGACCGAAACCGCCTACCCCGCCAGCCGCCTGTCCTCCCTCGACGCGCTTTTATGCGACAGACAGCCATGGGGCGAATTGAAAGGCGTAAAGCGTTTCACCGTCGAGTTCCTATATTTCGGCATTAAGGAAGCAAGAGCCTGCATGTTCGCGGGGCTTTTTTTTATTTCCATTTTCCTGGTTCCGCGCGGCGGCCTTTTTGGAATTCCACGATACGATCTTCTACTTGTCATCGCACTTGCCATTCAGTTCTTCATGATCTGGAGCAAGCTGGAAACATGGGACGAAGCCAAGGCCATACTGTTATTTCACGCTGTCGGCTTTGCGCTGGAAGTGTTCAAGACGTCCAGTGCCATACAGTCCTGGTCCTATCAGGACTTTGCCTATACCAAAATTTTCGGCGTGCCCTTATTTTCTGGCTTCATGTATGCGGCCGTCGGAAGCTACATCATTCAGGCCTGGCGCCTTCTGGATGTCCGCATTCGCCACCATCCGCCCTATTGGATGGCGTCGCTCATGGGCATCGCCATCTACGCAAACTTCTTTACCCACCACTTCATCGGCGATTATCGCTGGTACATCGCAGCATGTGCGGTAGGCCTCTATGCCCGCGCAACGGTCATATATCGTCCCTATGACCGCGATCGCAAAATGCCGCTACTGCTTTCCTTCATCCTGATCGGCTTCTTCGTTTGGCTGGCAGAAAACATCTCCACCTTCTTCGGTATCTGGAGTTACCCCAACCAACTCGGCGCGTGGTCTGCAGTGCATATCGGCAAATGGAGTTCGTGGTCGCTGCTGGTCATCATGACATTCTCCATCGTCTCGCACCTGAAGCACATCAAAGGCCGCATTTCCGTGCCGGAGTGAATTGGAGCGCGCTATGAAAGTTGCAGAGGCACAGAGCCTTGCTGTACGCACATTGATCGAGCAGACAGCAACGGAGTGCGCACGTCTCATCAATTTTTGCGAAGGGTGTCTCTCGGCTGATCGAGATGCGTGAAGCCCAGACAGCAAGACACAGTTTCAACCGATGGAGTATCACCCTATCAGCTACGCTCCATGGCCTTCTTTGCGCCTTGCTCTTTCTGCTGCCGTCACCTTCCACCATCTCCGCCGTGCCAGAAGACAGCATCGATGTCGAAATCGTAACCTCACCACCAATCGGTGAGCATAAGACGCCAGCGCCCTCACCTGCGGCGGCAAATGAACTTCGGCCGACACCAACTCCGCCACCCGCGTCTCAGCCGGCCAATCCGGCTCAGAGCACCGATCCGCCAAAAGGCGTAGCGGTCACTCCACCGGACGTCCCCACCCGAAGTAACGAACCGAAATTCATCAAACCCACGCACATGCTGTCGGAAGCGGTCCTCGCAGATCGCCGCAGCAGCCAAGCGAAAAAGGCGCTGGAGCAGCTGGCACCAGTTGATCAGATCGAACAGCTCTGTAATCTCGAAGCGATGGCCCAGGTTGGCGCATGGAACAAGGAACTTCAGCCTGACCGGATCGTGGCCTATGCCATGGCCGACACCAAGATATCAGGCAGCGATTTTGTTGCTAACGGAGCGGCACTGCACAGCAAACGCGATTGGTTTCGCCTTCAGTTCAAATGCAAGCTGGATAAAAATAAAGAGAAGGTAGACGCGTTTGAGTTTTTGCTGGGGGACCCGATATCGAAAGAGATTTGGGCAGACCATAATATTCCGGATGAAGATGGCGCATCGGATTGAGCATAGAGGATGGTCTCTTTATTCGTCAGCAACCGCGCAATATGAGCAATTGCCTCGTATTCCTCACAGCTTTTTCGCAATGTGACGGAAAAACAAAGCAGCCATCGGCCTGGACTCATCAAGAACCAGTCACCCCTGGTATATAAACAGGGACGACCCTTTCCACGGGTGGAAAGATCAGTAGGAACTCTTTTGCAGGGTTGTAGATCGTCTGCCGTGTATGTCCGTCATCTTTCCATTGCCCTATCGTTTCTGATCCCAAGCGGATCGAACCGCTTCCTGGTGACGGGCTAGCCAAATAACCTGCGTACCCAGGAACACCTGATGACTGCGATGCGCCCAGACTGGTATCGATTGCTGGCACTTTCGCATTCTCGGCCGCAATGTGTACAAGCCGCGAAAACCTCGCTTCATGAGGATGCCATTTATATCGTTTGAAGCACCAAGCAAACACGCGGTGCTGCTTATGACCACTCGTTCTGGTCGCACCGAGGTAAGTCCACAACACTGACAGGCCACCGGTCGCCAGCCTCCATGTGTTATTTGAAAAATCCGGTTGATCCAGTTCAACATGTCCGTCATATGGACCAGGTGATGGGCCGTAATCTTTCCTGAAATCAACGGGACTGTTGTGAGGTGCATCAGCATACTGGCGTAAATTTGCCTTCAAAAATTCTTCGAGCGACAGCTCTGCCGATCCTTTTACCTTATAGGCACTTTCCCCACGGTGAATTTGCTTACCAACTTCTAAGCTAAATTTTTTTGATAGCTTTCCGTCTTCCTGAAAGAGCTGGGTCAATGACAGACGTTTGCTGGTTCCAGTTCCGGATAGAAAATGCGCCAAATTATCGGCTGCTACAGAATTATCAGATTTATGTTTAAGATAAAACCATGCATTAGCTAGGAACTCCTGATCCTCGTATGTTTGATTATGTGCATGAGCATGGGTTAATCTCCATGCTGACCAAACACCAAATAAGCCTACAGGGTCATAGCCATATTTATCGGCGTTCTTTTTCATCTCCTCCTTGGCACGGGAAAAGTTGCTCGCTTCTTCTATCTCTTTATCGCTGATCGGACGCACCATTTCTGTTTTCCTCACCCTCTCTGGATGTGGCGCGTCAATGATTGTGTTCACTCCGCCACTCAATCAAGTTCCCTGCCAAACACGTTAAATGCTATTCAGGCAAGAACCGTAGTGAAATTTATTCAATCAAAGCTGGCATAATTATGGCTCAAGCGAGAGAATTGCAGCCGTCCGCACCAGCGCTGGCGCATGAGATCGCGGACAGGAAAAACAAAAAAAGCCGGGTGATCGCTCACCCGGCTCTTTGATGACCGGCGCTTCGCAGCGCCCTTTATTATGCGGCTTCGGCAGCAGCGTTTTCTGCAGCAACGCGAGCCTTGTCGGCTGCGCCCTTGGCATCTACATCGCGCTCTACGAACTCGACAACAGCCATGGCAGCATTGTCGCCCTGACGGTAGCCAGCCTTCATGATGCGCAGGTAGCCGCCGTTGCGGGTGGCATAACGCTCAGCGATGGCATCGAACAGCTTGCGAACTGCGTCCTGATCCTTGATCTGGGATACCGCCTGGCGACGAGCGTGCAGGTCGCCGCGCTTGCCGAGAGTGACCAGCTTTTCTACGATCGGGCGAATTTCCTTCGCCTTTGGCAGAGTTGTTACGATCTGCTCATGCGTGATGAGCGAAGCAGCCATGTTGGCAAACATTGCCTTGCGGTGGCTGGCGGTTCTATTGAGCTTGCGGCCTGAATTTCCGTGGCGCATTGCTATTCTCCTTTAATGCAGGTTCCCTATCCGGGCCTGCCGTTTCCTGGCACATGCAGGCGACCCAATCTCTGTCACGGGGCCTGCTGTTTGACGGGGAAAGGCAGTCTGTAACGGGTCTGCCTTCTTATCTGGGTTCTTGTTGATGCAGCCTGCAAGAGGAAAATCGCTGATGCGATCTTCCTCGAGACGGCTTAGTACTGGTCTTCGTAACGCTTTGCGAGATCTTCGATGTTCTCAGGCGGCCATGCGGGCACTTCCATGCCGAGGTGCAGCCCCATGGAAGCGAGAACTTCCTTGATTTCGTTCAGCGACTTGCGGCCAAAGTTCGGAGTACGAAGCATTTCGGCTTCGGTCTTCTGAATAAGGTCGCCGATGTAAACGATGTTGTCGTTCTTCAGGCAGTTTGCCGAACGAACGGACAGTTCCAACTCGTCGACCTTCTTGAGAAGCGCCGGGTTGAATGCCAATTCGGTCACAGACTCTTCTTCTGCTTCCTTCTGCGGTTCGTCGAAGTTGACGAACACACCAAGCTGGTCCTGCAGGATGCGAGCGGCAAAGGCAACGGCATCTTCGCCGGAAACCGAACCGTTGGTCTCGATCGTCATGATCAGCTTGTCATAGTCGAGAACCTGGCCTTCACGGGTGTTTTCCACCTTGTAGGACACTTTCTTGACCGGAGAGTAGAGGCTGTCCACCGGAATAAGGCCGATTGGTGCATCTTCTGCGCGGTTACGCTCTGCAGGCACATAGCCCTTGCCGTTGTTGACGGTGAATTCCATGCGGATTTCAGCGCCTTCGTCCAGCGTGCAGATAACGTGGTCGGGGTTGAGGATTTCGATGTCGCCAACCGTCTGGATATCGCCAGCAGTCACGGAACCTGGACCCTGCTTGCGCACGACCATGCGCTTGGAATCGTCACCATCCATCTTGATGGCGATTTCCTTGATGTTCAGAACGATATCCGTCACATCTTCCCGAACACCGGGAATGGACGAGAACTCGTGCAGAACGCCATCGATCTGCACTGCCGTTACAGCAGCGCCACGCAGAGACGACATCAGAACGCGACGAAGAGCGTTACCGAGCGTCAGACCGAAGCCGCGCTCCAGCGGTTCAGCAACCAGCGTCACCTTGGTGCGGCTGGAAGACGTGAACTCGACCTTGTTCGGCTTGATCAGTTCCTGCCAATTCTTTTGAATCATCTTTAAACCTTCCGTTCGCCGCCACCATCCAATCGTGGCGGACCGAGCATCATCACCGAGAGGAACCAAAGGTTCATCGGAGGGTTCTAAGCGTAGGAAAACCGGCTACGCCGGCAGGCCAAACGCCACATACGCGAAAATTCCGCCAGACCGAGGGAAAGGCGGAATTCTCAAGATACGGTCGCGTCAGACGCGGCGCTTCTTGCGCGGACGGCAACCGTTGTGTGGGATCGGCGTAACGTCACGAATAGAGGTGATCATGAAACCGGCAGCCTGCAGAGCGCGAAGTGCAGATTCACGGCCGGAACCCGGACCGCAAACTTCAACTTCCAGCGTCTTCATGCCGTGTTCCTGAGCCTTCTTGGCGGCATCTTCAGCAGCGATCTGAGCAGCAAAAGGTGTCGACTTACGCGAACCCTTGAAGCCCTTTGCACCAGCAGACGACCAGGCAATAGCATTGCCCTGTGCGTCGGTGATGGTGATCATCGTGTTGTTGAAGGTCGAGTTAACGTGCGCAACGCCCGTCGTGATGTTTTTACGTTCGCGACGTTTAACGCGAGTGGCTTCCTTGGCCATGGTCTACCTTTCATTGATCTCTGCACCGCCGTAACACCAGCGGCTACACCGGCAATCCGCTTCCTAGAAGCCTCTCGCCAAACTCAGAAAGGCTGGTGCGGCTTGCACCAGCCTCCCCTCTCCGGAGAACCGGAAGATTACTTCTTCTTACCTGCAATCGCCTTCGCTGGACCCTTGCGAGTACGAGCGTTGGTGTGCGTGCGCTGACCGCGCACGGGCAAGCCGCGACGGTGACGCAGACCACGGTAGCAACCGAGGTCCATAAGACGCTTGATGTTCATCGACGTTTCACGACGAAGATCACCCTCGACGCGATAGTCGCGGTCGATTGCTTCGCGGATCTGAAGGACTTCTGCGTCCGTCAGCTGATGAACGCGCTTTTCAGCCGGAATACCGACCTTTTCTACGATTTCCTGCGCGAATTTCGTGCCAATCCCGTGAATATAGGTCAAGGCGATAACAACGCGCTTAGCCGTCGGGATGTTGACGCCAGCGATACGTGCCACGTCTATTCTCCTTGCGTTCCAGTTGCCATCCGGCAAGTGGTGCTTTCATTTGAGCGGCACTCTTCTGCCGCCAGTTCAAAATTCGTGTTCGTCACAAGTCAAAACGACCGAACTCGGACTTTCCTTCCCTTGAGGAAAATCCGCGCCAGTCGCTTGGGATGTCGCGAGTTGGCGCGGTGTAACGGAATCGGTTCAAAAAAGCAACCTGCCCCGTCAAGATTCTTTATTAGCGGGCGAGAGAGGCCTCAGCGCTGGGTGCCTTTTCCAGCACGGCTTCGATTGCCTGGGTCACCTGGTCGACATGAGCCATGCCATCCAGCACCACCAGTTCCCCCTGCTCCTCATAATGCTTAGACAGGGGAGCCGTCTTTTCACGGTATTCAGAAAGACGCTTGCGGAACGATTCGGGATTGTCATCCGAGCGAACTGTGCCACCGGCGGCGACCGTTTCGGCAACGCGGTTTTCGATTCGCCGCACAAGCGCTTCCTCATCCACCTTCAGTTCTATGACGGCGTCGAGCACGAGGTTCTTCTCGCGCAGGTTCTCGCCCAGCACCTTAGCCTGCGGAACCGTGCGAGGGTAACCATCGAGAATGAACCCCTTCTCACAGTCAGGCTGCTCGATGCGTTCGGATACGATCTGGTTGACGATATCATCCGATACGAGACCACCAGCGTCCATTACCTCCTTGGCGCGCTTACCGATCTCAGAGCCGTCGTTGACAGCCGCACGAAGCATATCGCCAGTGGAAAGTTGGGGTATCCCATACTTGTCCGTCAAGCGCTTGGCCTGTGTCCCCTTGCCTGCTCCTGGCGGTCCCAAAAATATCAGTCTCATCGTCCCCTCTTTCCTCCACGCAGTTTCGATTTCTTGATCAGACCCTCATACTGCTGGGCGATCAGGTGACCCTGAATCTGTGCCACAGTATCAAGAGTTACACTGACTACGATCAAAAGCGAAGTACCACCAAGGGCTAATGGGATACCTGTCCGGGCAATAAGCGTCTCAGGAAGGATACAGACGAACACGAGATAGATCGCGCCGATCACGGTTATGCGGGTCAGCACATAATCGATGTATTCAGCCGTACGCTCGCCTGGACGAATGCCGGGAATGAAGCCGCCATGCTTCTTCAGATTGTCAGCCGTATCCTTCGGATTGAACACGATCGCCGTGTAGAAGAAGGAGAAAAACGCAATCAGAAGACCATAAAACAACATGAACAAAGGCTGGCCGTGCTGAAGCGACGAAATAATGGTCGTCACCCATGGCGGCAGATTTGTGCTGTTGGTGAAGCCAGCTGCCGTCGCGGGCAGAAGCAGCAGCGACGATGCGAAGATCGCAGGAATAACACCAGCTGTGTTCAGTTTCAGAGGCAGATGCGACGTATCACCCTGGAACATTCTATTGCCGACCTGACGCTTGGGATATTGGATCAGGAGCCTGCGCTGTGCACGTTCGACAAAGACGATCAAGGCAATCACACCGATGCAAACGACAAGAACAGTCAGCATCAAGGGTGTCGAGAGCGATCCGCTTTTACCCAGGTCAAGTGTCCGGGCAAGAGCAGTCGGCAGACCGGCAGCAATACCCGCAAAGATGATCAGCGAGATACCGTTGCCAATACCGCGGGATGTGATCTGTTCACCGAGCCACATCAGGAACATCGTGCCGCCGAGCAGCGTGATGACCGTGGAAATACGGAAGAACAGGCCAGGATCAACGACCAGCCCTGCTCCGCTTTCAAGACCGACTGCAATGCCGTAGGCCTGAAGGGTGCCGAGCAGCACCGTGCCGTAACGCGTGTACTGATTGATGATCTTGCGGCCCGCTTCACCTTCCTTTTTCAAGGCTTCGAGCGAAGGCACCACCGAGGTCATCAGCTGCACGATAATCGATGCGGAAATGTAAGGCATGATGCCGAGCGCGAAAATCGCCATGCGCTCTACAGCGCCGCCCGCAAACATGTTGAAGAGACCGAGAATACCGCTGGCCTGGCCCTTGAAAGCCTGAGCATAGGCTTCCGGGTTCAGACCGGGAAGCGGGATATGCGTGCCGAGACGGTAGACGAGAAGTGCGGCAAGGGTAAACCAGAGGCGCTTTTTCAGATCTTCAGCTTTCGCGAAGGTCGAAAAATTCAGGTTTGAGGCCAGTTGTTCCGCTGCTGAAGCCATAAATTTCTCCGCATGACCCTTGTCCAGCGGCACGGAAACCGGCAATTCCGGAAAAGGTCTAAAAGGTACTGGTTCAAAAACCGGGCTTCGGACGGATGCCAGCTATCAAGCCGAAATCATGCCTCACCCTTGTTTTCGTTGGTTCAGTCAGCATTCATTCGAATACCTAAGAACCGTGAGGCTCTCCCCGCTTCGCTGTCGCGCCGCTTGAGAGTTTCCGCGTAAGCTTTTAATCGATTAAGATTCAAGGACTTACGCAACTATGAGTGCGAACGCCCGGAATGAAGCACCCCGGGCGTTCGAAGTCTTATATTACTCTGCGGCTTCCGCTGCAACAACCAGAAGCTTGATAGAGCTACCAGCCTTCTCGATCTTTTCAACAGCAGACTTGGAAGCGCCGGCAACTTCGAAGGAAACCTTCGTCTTCAGCTCGCCGTCGGCAAGAATGCGAACGCCATCCTTGAGGCGACGGATAACGCCGGCGGCCTTGAGGGCAGCAGCATCGACGGTTGCCTTCGCGTCGAGCTTGCCCGCATCGATGGCAGCCTGAACGCGGCCGATCGAAACTTCTGCATACTCGGAAGCGAAGATGTTGTTGAAGCCACGCTTAGGCAGGCGACGGTAGATTGGCATCTGACCGCCTTCAAAGCCGTTGACGGCAACGCCCGAACGAGCCTTCTGACCCTTGACGCCGCGACCACCGGTCTTGCCCTTGCCAGAACCGATACCGCGACCTACGCGGATGCGATCCTTGGTGGAACCTTCGTTGTCTTTAATTTCATTGAGTTTCATGATGACTTCCTCCGTCTCACTTCTCGTCTACGACGCGAACGAGATGCTGGACAGCACGGATCATGCCACGAACTGCTGGGGTATCTTCCAGAGTGCGCTGACGGTGCATCTTGTTGAGACCCAAGCCGATCAGCGTCTGGCGCTGAACCGCAGGGCGGCGAATTGGGCTGCCGATCTGTTCGACCGTAACAGTCGTCTTGGCTTCAATAGTCTTCTTGGCCATGATACTGCTCCTTATTCTTCAGCAGCGTTGCCGGAAGCGGCGCGGCGAGACTGAAGGGTCGCATACTTAAGACCGCGCTGTGCAGCAACGTCCTTAGGATGAACCTGGTGCTTCAAAGCGTCGAATGTTGCACGAACCATGTTGTATGGGTTCGAGGAACCGGTCGACTTGGCAACAACGTCATGAACGCCGAGCGTTTCGAAAACAGCGCGCATCGGGCCACCGGCGATGATACCGGTACCAGCCTTTGCAGAGCGCAGCAGAACCTTGCCAGCGCCGTGACGACCGTTAACATCGTGATGCAGCGTACGACCATCACGCAGTGGTACGAAGATCAGATCGCGCTTTGCGCTTTCGGTAGCCTTGCGGATAGCTTCTGGAACTTCGCGAGCCTTGCCGTGACCGAAGCCAACGCGGCCCTTCTGGTCACCAACGACGACGAGAGCAGCAAAACCGAAACGACGGCCGCCCTTAACAACTTTGGCGACGCGGTTGATAGCAACCAGCTTGTCGACGAATTCGCTATCGCGCTCTTCGCGGTTCTGGCGGTCGTCGCGAGAACCTCTTTTTTCCTGTGCCATTGTCCTTTTCCTTTTTCTTTTGCGGGTGGAACGGCAAACAATAATGGACCATCGCACTTCATCGCTGAAGTCCTGATGATCCGGTGAAATCCGCCCGGAACGTTGCCCGGGCGGAAAAGTCTTAGAAGTTCAGACCGCCTTCGCGGGCAGCTTCAGCCAAAGCCTTGATGCGGCCGTGGTAAATGAAGGCGCCGCGGTCGAATACCACATCCTTGATACCAGCCTTGCTGGCACGTTCTGCAACGAGCTTGCCGATTGCGGCAGCTGCTGCAACGTCTGCACCCGTCTTCAAAGACGAGCGCAGATCTGCCTCGAGTGTGGAGGCAGACGCAAGCGTCTTGCCGGCCACATCATCGATGACCTGAACGTAGATGTTCTTCGACGAGCGATGAACCGACAGGCGCGGGCGACCGTTAGCAACCGCCTTGATCTGGCGGCGCACGCGGTTGGCGCGACGTGCAAGTGCTTCTTTCCTGCTAGCCATTTCGCTTGATCCTTACTTCTTCTTGCCTTCTTTGCGGATGATCCGTTCCTCAGCGTACTTGACGCCTTTGCCCTTGTAAGGCTCTGGACCGCGGTATTCGCGGATTTCCGCTGCAACCTGACCGACCTGCTGCTTGTTGATGCCGGAAACGATGATTTCAGTCGGCTTCGGAACAGCAATGGTAATGCCGACCGGAGGCTCGTAAACTACATCGTGAGAGAAACCGAGAGCCAGTTGCAGGTTCTTGCCCTGCAGGGACGCACGATAACCGACGCCGTTGATTTCGAGCTTGCGCTCGTAGCCATCCTTGACACCCTTGAAGATGTTCTCGACCATCGTGCGGGACATGCCCCACTTGGAACGAGCTTCCTTGGTGTTGTTGGCTGGCTGTACCGAAACAGCGTTATCTTCCAGCTTGATCTGAATTTCGTCGTTTGCAACGAAGAACAGTTCGCCCTTAGGACCCTTGGCAGTAATCTTCTGGCCGTCGACATTGGCCGTCACACCTGCAGGAACCTGAACGGGCTTTTTACCGATACGAGACATATTTCTATCCTGTCTGTCCGTTAAGGAGATCCGTGCTCAGTCTTAGAAGACCGAGCAAAGAACCTCGCCACCAACGTTCTGTTCACGAGCCTGGTGATCAGCCATCACACCCTTCGGAGTCGAAAGGATTGTGATGCCGAGACCATTCGCAACCTGCGGGATGGACTTCACCGAGACATAAACCCGGCGGCCCGGCTTGGAAACGCGACCGATTTCACGGATCACGGACGCGCCTTCGTAGTACTTCAGTTCGATTGTGAGTTCGGACTTGCCGTTCTCGAAATCGACCTTGGAATAACCGCGAATGTAGCCTTCAGCCTGAAGCACGTCGAGAACGCGTGCACGCAGGCTGGAAGCAGGTGTGTTTACCGAAGACTTGCGACGGGCTGCACCATTGCGGATGCGGGTGAGCATATCACCCAAAGGATCAGTCATTGTCATGTGCCCGTCTCCTTACCAGCTCGACTTGACAATACCCGGCACCTTGCCGGAATTGCCCAACTCACGAAGCGCAATACGCGACATTCCGAGTTTGCGGTAGAACGCGCGCGGACGGCCCGTTACTTCGCAGCGGTTGCGGACACGCGTCTTCGAGCCGTCACGCGGCAGCGAAGCGAGCTTCAGAGTTGCCTGGAACCGCTCTTCGATCGGAAGGGACTGGTTCATAACGATTGCCTTAAGGGCGGCACGCTTGCCGGCCTGCGAGGCAACCGTCTTGCGGCGGCGCTTGTTCTTTTCAACTGCGCTTGTTTTCGCCATATCGTAGTTCCTTTTCTACGCTCGTCGTTACGGTTATTGACGGAACGGGAAGTTGAACTCTGTCAAAAGAGCCCGCGCTTCGTCGTCCGACGTCGCCGTCGTGCAAACGATGATGTCCATGCCCCACATCTGATCAACCTTATCGTAGTTGATTTCTGGGAACACAATGTGCTCCTTGATGCCCATGGCGAAGTTGCCACGGCCGTCAAAGCTCTTCGGGTTCAACCCGCGAAAGTCGCGAACGCGCGGAAGCGCGATGTTGATCAGACGGTCAAGGAATTCGTACATGCGCTCGCCACGAAGGGTAACCTTCGCACCGATTGGCATGTGTTCGCGAACCTTGAAGCCCGCGATGGAATTGCGAGCCTTGGTGATGACTGGCTTCTGACCGGCGATAGCAGCCAGATCGCCAGCGGCGACTGTTGGCTTCTTCGAGTCGGCAGTGGCTTCGCCAACACCCATGTTGATGACGATCTTGTCCAGCTTGGGGATCATCATTACGTTTGAGTAGGAGAACTTCTCCTGCATCGCGCCGCGAATACGGGAAACGTATTCAGCCTTGAGACGCGGCTCGTACTTGGACTCAGCCATCGATCACTTCTCCCGAACGCTTGGCAACGCGGACCTTCTTGCCGTCTACAACCTGAAAACCAACGCGAGTCGGCTTGCCATCCTTATCGGCGATGGCGAGGTTGGAGATGTGCAAGGAAGCTTCCTTGTTGATGATGCCGGCTTCCTGGCCCTGGGTCTGGCGCTGGTGACGTTTCACCATGTTGACGCCACTCACAAAAGCCCGGTCTTCTTTCGGCAAGACCTGTGTTACTTCGCCGGTACGGCCCTTGTCCTTACCGGTCAATACGACAACTTTGTCGCCTTTACGAATCTTCTGCATCGCTATCGCTCCTTACAGTACTTCTGGAGCCAGCGAGATGATCTTCATATGGTTCTTAGCGCGAAGTTCGCGTGGAACCGGTCCGAAGATACGGGTGCCGATCGGCTCTTTCTTGTTGTCGATAAGAACAGCTGCGTTGTTATCGAAACGGATGACGCTGCCATCAGCGCGGCGGATGTCTTTAGCGGTACGCACAACAACCGCCTTCATCACGTCGCCCTTTTTAACGCGGCCGCGCGGAATTGCTTCCTTGATCGAAACGACAATAATGTCGCCAACGGAAGCATACTTACGCTTCGAGCCGCCCAGCACCTTGATGCACATGACACGACGTGCGCCGGAATTATCCGCCACGTCGAGGTTTGTTTGCATCTGAATCATGTCAGGTCGCCTTCTTGTTGTTACCGGACCGGTTGGGCAAAACAGCCCCCTGTTCCAGCTTATGAAATGTCTCTGTTTTCGCGCGGAATAAACGTGACAGGGTGGTTTCCTAACGGACCTTCCGTGCGCATCAAAGCAAAAGAACGCCCGTGAACGAGCGTCCTTGCGCTGCTTCATACAGACTTTCGCGCATATAGCAAGGTGCCGCGCGAATTTCTGTCGAAATTAAGCCTGGGCGGCTACTACCGTCCAGCGCTTGTCCTTGGAGATAGGCGCGCATTCCTCGATGGAAACTGTATCGCCGACCTTGTATTGATTGTTTTCGTCGTGCGCCTTGTATTTTTTCGAGCGACGAACGGTCTTCTGAAGAAGCGGGTGAGCGAATCGACGCTCAACACGAACAACGACAGTCTTCTCGTTCTTGTCGGACACAACGACGCCCTGCAGAATGCGTTTAGGCATATTATTCTTCCTTTAGGCCTTGGCTTCTGCCGCCTTCTGGCGGGCAATGGTTTTCACGCGGGCGATGTCCTTGCGGACTTCGTCGATGCGCGAGGACTTTTCCAGCTGGCCGGTTGCCTTCTGAAAGCGCAGGTTGAACTGCTCTTTCTTCAGGTCGGCAAGCTTGTCCTTGAGCTGATCGGCGCTGAGGCCGCGAACGTCTTCGGCTTTCATGGTGCCTGCTCCTTACTCTGCGATGCGCTGAACGAAGCGCGTCTTAACCGAGAGCTTGGCAGCGCCGAGACGAAGCGCCTCACGGGCGATCTCCTCGGAAACACCGTCGATCTCGAACATCATACGACCGGGCTTGACCTTGCATGCCCAGTATTCAACAGAACCCTTGCCCTTACCCATACGAACTTCGGTCGGCTTCGCCGTCACCGGAGTGTCTGGGAATACGCGGATCCACACACGACCAGCGCGCTTCATGTAACGCGTGATCGCGCGGCGGGCCGCCTCGATCTCGCGCGCGTTAACGCGGTTCGGTTCCTGCGACTTCAAGCCGAATTCACCGAATGCCAGGTCAAAGCCGCCCTTGGCCACACCTTTAATGCGACCCTTAAACTGCTTACGGTACTTAGTACGCTTTGGCTGCAACATTTTCTAACTTCTCCGAGCTTATCTTTCGCCAGCGTCAATCAAGCGTTTTCGCGGCGACGGTCGCCACGATCACCGCGCTGCTCACGGCTTGCAGGGCCCTGTGCATCGCCTTCTAGACCACGACGTTCAGAAGCCATCGGATCGTGCTCAAGGATTTCGCCCTTGAAGATCCAGACCTTGATGCCGCAAATACCGAACGCCGTTGTAGCTTCTGCTACACCGTAATCGATATCCGCACGCAGCGTGTGCAAAGGAACGCGACCTTCGCGATACCATTCGGTACGAGCGATTTCAGCGCCGCCGAGACGACCACCGCAAGTGATCTTGATGCCTTCGGCACCCAGACGCAATGCGGACTGAACAGCGCGCTTCATGGCGCGGCGGAAAGCCACACGACGTTCGAGCTGCTGAGCGATCGACTGCGCAACGAGCGTTGCGTCGATTTCCGGCTTGCGCACTTCAACGATGTTGAGGTGCGTTTCAGAAGCAGTCATCTCGGAAATCTTCTTGCGAAGCTTTTCGATGTCTGCACCCTTCTTGCCGATGATCAGACCCGGACGAGCCGAGTGAATGGTCACGCGGCACTTCTTGTGCGGACGTTCTATGACAACCTTGGCGATGCCGGCCTGCTTCAATTCCTTGATGAGGTAAGCACGGATTTTCAGGTCTTCGTGCAGAAGCTTGCCGTATTCGGCAGTGTCTGCATACCAGCGGCTATCCCAAGTGCGGTTGATACCGAGGCGGAAGCCGATTGGATTGATTTTCTGACCCATTATGCGGCCTCCCCTTTTTCTTCCACTTCGCGAACGACGATCGTGAGGTGTGCGAAAGGCTTTTCGATGCGCGATGCACGACCACGGCCACGAGCGTGGAAACGCTTCATGGTGATGGACTTGCCAACATAGGCCTCGGCGACGACGAGAGCGTCGACGTCGAGATCATGGTTGTTTTCCGCGTTTGCGATGGCCGATTCCAGCGTCTTCTTGACGGTGGAAGCGATACGCTTGCGCGAAAACTCGAGCTCGGCGAGAGCGCGATCGACCTTTTTACCACGGATAAGAGCGGCAACTAGGTTAAGTTTCTGGGGGCTGACGCGAAGCGTACGGGCAATGGCCTGAGCCTCATTGTCCTTCAGCCGGCGTTCGGTCTTAGCCTTCGCCATGATTACTTCCTCTTTGCCTTCTTGTCCGCACCATGACCGTAATAGGTCCGGGTCGGAGAGAATTCACCGAACTTGTGACCGACCATGTCTTCGTTGACAGAGACGGGTACATGCTTGCTGCCGTTGTAGACGCCGAATGTGAGACCAACGAACTGGGGCAGGATCGTGGAGCGACGGCTCCAGATCTTGATCACTTCGCTACGTCCGCCTTCGCGTACCTTCTCAGCCTTAGTGAGAAGATAACCGTCAACAAACGGACCTTTCCATACTGAACGAGCCATTTGAGAGTTCCTCTCTTACTTCTTGCGCTGATGGCGCGAACGCATGATGAACTTGTCGGTCGACTTGTTGGAGCGAGTCCGCTTGCCCTTTGTGGGTTTACCCCACGGAGTCACCGGATGGCGACCACCAGACGTACGACCTTCACCACCACCATGAGGGTGATCGACAGGGTTCATCACGACACCGCGAACGTGAGGCTTCTTGCCGCGCCAGCGTGAACGACCGGCTTTGCCGTCGTTGATGTTGCCATGATCGGCATTAGAGACAGCGCCGATCGATGCAAGGCAAGAGCCATGCACCAGACGCTGCTCACCGGAGTTCAAGCGAAGGATCGCCATCCCTGCATCGCGACCAACGAGCTGGACATACGTACCGGCGGAGCGAGCGATTTGCCCGCCCTTACCTGGCTTCATCTCGACGTTGTGGATGATCGATCCGACTGGGATGTACTGAAGAGGCATTGTATTGCCTGGCTTCACGTCCACCTGCTTTTCGGAGGCGATCACCTTGTCACCGGCAGCGAGACGCTGTGGCGCGAGAATGTAAGCCTGTTGGCCGTCCGTGTATGTTACGAGCGCGATGAATGCGGTGCGGTTAGGGTCATATTCCAGACGCTCGACCGTACCTTCAACGTCGAACTTACGACGTTTGAAGTCTACCAGACGGTAGGTCCGCTTGTGACCGCCGCCCTGAAAACGAACGGTGATCCGGCCCTGGTTGTTACGGCCACCCTTCGAGCTGAGGCCCTCTGTGAGAGCCTTTACCGGCTTGCCCTTGTAGAGCGAAGAACGGTCCACGATAACCAGCTGACGCTGGCTTGGCGTGGTCGGATTGAAACTTTTCAATGCCATTGTATTTGTTCCCTTTTGGGTCTTTGCCCGCTTGGGCCTAACCTTTTAGAGTCCGGTGGACACGTCTATGGATTGACCTTCGGCCAGCGTGATGATGGCTTTTTTGACATCCTTACGCTTACCAGCGAATCCACGGAAACGACGAGTCTTACCCTTGCGGATAAGCGTGTTCACTGCCGTGACCTTGACGCCGAAGAGTGCCTCGACTGCAGCCTTGATTTCAGGCTTCGAAGCGTCTTTGGCGACGTTGAATACGACCTGGTTCTGTTCAGAGACCAGCGTCGACTTTTCCGTGATCGAAGGAGATACGATCACATCGTAGTGGCGAAGATCCGTCATTTGAACCGCTCCTCGAGGGCTTCAACCGCAGCCTTGGACAGCACGAGCTTGCCGCGGCGCAGGATATCGTAAACATTGATGCCCTGGATCGGCAGAACGTCCACATTCGGGATGTTCTGAGCTGCGAGCTTGAAGTTGCCATCAAGTTCTGCGCCGCCGATTACGAGAGCGTTGGTCAGGCCAAGCGTTGCGAAGTGGCCAAGCAGGCCCTTTGTCTTGGCATCGGAAGCGACGAGCTGATCGACGATGATCAGTTCTTCGGACTTCAGCTTAGCAGACAAAGCGTGACGCAGAGCGAGCGCACGAACCTTCTTTGGAAGATCGTGAGCGTGGCTACGAACGACTGGGCCGTGGGCCTTGCCGCCGCCGCGGAACTGCGGTGCACGTGCCGAATGGTGACGAGCGCGGCCCGTACCCTTCTGCTTGTACATCTTTGCACCCGTGCGGGAAACTTCCGAACGGTTCTTGGATTTGTGCGTTCCCTGCTGCTTCTTGGCAAGCTGGTAACGAACCATGCGGGCCAGGATGTCCTGGCGTGGGTCGAGGCCGAAAATTTCGTCCGACAGGGATACCGTGCCGGCGTCTTTTCCCTCGAGGGTTTTGACGTTCAATTCCATGATGAGGCTCCCTTACTTCGCTGCCGACTTAACGGCGTCGCGGACGATGATCCAGGAACCCTTGGAACCGGGAACGGCGCCCTTCACGAGGATCAAACCGCGACCCTCATCGGTCAGAACCACTTCCAGATTCTGGGTAGTAACGCGTGTGTGGCCCATATGACCAGCCATGCGCTTGCCCTTCCAGACCTTGCCCGGATCCTGGTTCGAACCAGTCGAACCATGGGCACGGTGCGAGACGGAGTTACCGTGCGATGCGCGACCACCACCGAAGTTGTGACGCTTCATCGAACCAGCAAAGCCTTTACCGATCGTGGTGCCGGTAACGTCTACGAGCTGGCCTGTCTGAAAATGATCTGCGGTCAGTGTTGCACCGACGTCGATGAGGTTTTCGGGGGAAACCCGGAACTCAACGAGCTTTGCTTTCGGCTCGACGCTGGCGGCGGCGAAGTGACCGCGGAGTGCCTTTGTCGTATTCTTGACCTTGGACTGGCCGGCACCGAGCTGAACTGCGGTGTAGCCATTCTTGTCTTCTGTGCGCTGGGAAACAACTTGAACGTTGTCCAAACGCAGTACCGTTACTGGGATATGCTCGCCGGCGTCGTTATAGACCCGGGTCATACCCACTTTCTGTGCAATCACACCTGAACGCATTGGTTCAATCCTCTTGCGAGCCTTGAAGGGAAAACCCTCTGTGGCCTTTGTTAAGGAGTTCCCTTCGACATCTCACGATGTTTCCGGTCTCCGGATTGGAAGACGTTGGATTGCTCCACGTACCTTCCTTGTTATGGCCCTCACCAAGAGGTGAGTTCCGGCCTTGTTACATCGGCCCTTACTTTCGCAAGGTCAGACCGAGGTCTTAGAGCTTGATTTCCACGTCAACGCCTGCAGCCAGATCGAGCTTCATCAAAGCATCGACGGTCTGTGGAGTGGGGTTAACGATATCGAGAAGACGCTTGTGCGTCCGCATTTCGAACTGCTCACGGCTCTTCTTGTCAACGTGAGGAGAGCGGTTAACGGTAAACTTTTCGATGCGTGTAGGCAATGGAACCGGGCCGCGAACGCTGGCGCCGGTGCGCTTGGCGGTCGACACGATTTCACGGGTAGAGGCATCGAGGATCCGGTGATCAAACGCCTTGAGGCGGATACGGATATTCTGGCCGTTCATTCGTCTTGTCCTTGTTCTTTGTCTTTGTATTTCCGCACGCGGAAATACATGAACCTGTTGATCGTGGCGCCGCAGATTTTCAAAAATCAAGAGGAGCGCGAAGCCGCACTCCAATCATTTCGTTAGTCTGTAAAGTTGAATCACCAGGCTCCGCGATACTTTGCGAATCCAACTGGTGAGTGTGAGTGCGCGTTTACGCGCTTTCACAGAATTTTTCAAGCCTTAAAAATGCAACGCCATGACGCTTTTTATAAAACGTCCGATGGCGGTGTTTTCCACACCGCCATCGGCCACTATCCAACCGACGGGCCGAAGCCCGACGTTATTGCCGCGATGCCAAGAGCACCGCCTGCCCTATTACTCGACGATCGAAGCG
>UCJU01000052.1 GCA_900472925.1 Hyphomicrobiales bacterium | reverse complement strand
GGGGTCGTTTGCGGGACGGGGCGGAATCCTACGCTAAGGCTTTGGCCAACGATATTCTCCGGTGAGATTGATGTGTTCCCAACCGAGTGGCGAGACATGGGCCAGTAGATCGGGTGATAACGGCTTTCCGGCTCGTTTCTGGTTGGCGACGACTTCGCCGAGCTTCATGGTGTTCCAGAAGATGATGATGGCGGCGAGCAGGTTCATGCCCGCGATACGGTAGTGCTGCCCTTCCGCCGAACGATCGCGGATTTCGCCTCGCCGATGAAAGCTGATAGCCCGTTTCAGCGCGTGATGCGCCTCGCCCTTGTTGAGGCCGATCTGTGCGCGGCGTTGCAGATCGGCATCCAGAATCCAGTCGATCATGAACAGGGTCCGCTCAACGCGGCCTACTTCCCGCAAGGCTGTAGCCAGTTCGTTCTGCCGTGGATAGGAGGCAAGTTTCCGCAATATCTGACTGGGCGCAACGCTTCCGGCTGCAATGGTGGCGGCGATGCGCAGGATGTCTGGCCAGTTTCGCTCGATCATGGCCTGATTGATCTTTCCACCGATCAAGGCCCGCAGGTGCGCCGGCGCTGCCGATGGATTGAATGCATAGAGGCGCTTGGACGGCAGGTCCCGGATACGAGGAGCGAACCGATAGCCGAGAATGGCGCACGCGGCAAAAACGTGATCGGTGAAGCCTCCCGTGTCAGCGAACTGCTCGCGGATATGACGGCCAGCATCATTCATGAGCAGGCCGTCAAGAATATAGGGCGCTTCGCTTGCCGTCGCGGGGATCATCTGGGTCGCGAACGGTGCGTATTGATCGGAGACGTGGGTGTAAGCCTTCAGGCCCGGCGTATTGCCGTATTTCGCGTTGACCAGGTTCATGGCCTCGCCTTGCTCAGTTGCTGCGAAGAATTGCCCGTCGCTTGATGCCGAGATACCCGCGCCCCAGAATTGAGCCATAGGTAGCGCCGCCTGCGCCTCGACCACTATGGCCAGCGCCCGGTCATAGGCCTCGCCCTCGACATGCCACCGCCCAATGCGGATCAATTCCCAGAAGGTGTGGGTATTAGTAGCATCTGCCATCTTCCGAAGGCCTAGATTGATCCCCTCCGCGAGGATGACGTTCATCAGTCCGATCCGATCGGCGCAGGGCGCTCCCGTGCGCAGATGGGTGAAGGCTTCGCAGAAACCGGTTGCAGCATCCACCTCAAGCAGGATGTCGGTAATCCGCGTAGACGGGACCTGCTTGTAGAGATCGAGAACCATATCCTCGGCACCAGACGGCGCGGCGGCTTCTAGCTTCTCGATATGCAGGACGCCGTTTTGGATGGACCCACCGGGAATTGTGCCCGCGCGAGCGGCGCGACCAAGCTCGCGTAGCCGTATTTCGAGCCGGGCTTGCCGGTCCGCCAGCCATTCCTCCGGCCGCAATGGCACAGCCAGGCGGCCGCTTTCGGCCAGCGTCTGCACCGGCACGAGTGCATGTTTCAGATCGCCATAGCGCCGGGATCTGGCCAGCCAGATATCTCCGGAGCGGAACGCGTCACGCAGATGGAACAGCACCGCAATCTCCCAGAGGCGAGCATCGCCAGCCGCCTGGGCACGAAGATGCCGATGCCATTTCGAGCTCGGCCGCAGAAAGGCTGTATGCGAGGCATTGTGCAAACCGGTGCTCAGGGCCGTTACCGCCTCCAGAAGCGGCAACGCGATTGGCGCAGCTCGTATATCGAGCAGGCGCAGCATGCGAGGAGTGTAACGGCGAAAGCGGTGATAGCCGTCCAGCACATGGTTGAGGGGATCGTCCGCCATGGTGGCGGTAAGCCTGGTTGCCATCGCGACAAGGGTTTTGAAGCCGTCCCAGCCTGATCCGCTCGCGATAACATCGTCCAGCGGCTGGCCATCATCCTGTGCATCGACCAAGGCTCCACCGATTTCGGCGAAAGATTTCAGGGTGTCGCGCACTGCGTTTGCTTCGTCGGCGATCTTCGCCTGGCAAATCCGTTCCGACGCCCGGTAGAGCCTGCCGACGATCCGGTCGTGGGTTTCGACCACGGCGTCGGCAAGCATTGCCTGCCATTCCGACGCGCAGACGGCCAGAATTGCAAGCCGCCTGTCCTCCGGAAGATCGCGCATGCCGTCAGCATAATATCGTTCGCCTTGCCGACGCAGACGTGTCACGCGATGGGCTGGGACACCGGCCAGCAAATCATCGGGAAGAACGACGCGTTGCAGATATTCTATCCGGTCGAGCAGCCGGTTGGCAGACGATGAGTTCGAGCCTGGCTCGAATTGCCGCAACCAGACGAACCGAGTTACCCGGTCGTCAACGGTATCTTCGAGCAACGCTAATAATGGCGTCCTAGTTTCTTGCGACAAGCGACTGGCAATTCTTGTCTCAATCTGTCGTTCAGCATCGACCAGAGCCATTGCGCATAGCCGCTCGATCGTCGATGTCGCGGGAAGAACTGTGCGCGTGCGACGGCATTCGGTCACGAAGCGAATGGCAACATCCTCGTTCGATAAAGCGATCTCGGCTTCGCGGAACAACCATTCCTTCAGATCACGCGCACCACGTCCGGAGAAGGTGCGGAATCCATAGAGCACCCGCAGTTCGGAAAGATGCTCGTGCCGCGTCTCCTCACGTGTAGCATATTCGACAAGATCATCGGCATGGAGACCGAGTTGTGCTCCGATAAAATCAATGACCTCTGCCGGTATCAGTTCACCCGGAGCCAACGCCCGGCCGGGATATCGTAGGACGCACAGTTGCAGGGCGAAGCCGAATCTGTTGTGAGCGCGCCGGCGTTGCCTGATGTGGCCGAGATCCTCATCGCTAAGAGTATAGTGCTTCAGCAAATCCGCTTGCGAGGTCGGCAGGCGCAACAGCGCATCCCTTTGCCGATCCGTGAGAGTGACGCGACGCGGCATTTATGTTCCTTTTTCAAAATTTGATCATGTTTAAGATGCTTTGTTTATGAAGCTGGTTGAGATACAATTCTAGCCAGCAAAACATTCGCGTCCGATATACTGCCTCAAACCAACGTTTAAGATACATGCTGATAGGATATGCCCGCGTCTCTAAAGCCGATGGCTCGCAGTCCCTCGACCTGCAGCACGACGATCTACGGGCCGCCGGCGTCGAACAGGACAACATCTATGAGGATCGCGCGTCCGGTAGTCGGGATGATCGGCCGGGGCTGGCCGGCTGTCTCAAATCCCTGCGCGCCGGCGATATACTCGTGGTCTGGAAGCTTGATCGCCTTGGGCGGTCGCTTGCCCATCTCGTCAACACCGTAAAGGATCTGTCAGAACGAAAGATCGGCCTGCGTGTTCTGACCGGAAAGGGCGCTCAGATCGACACCACCACCGCATCCGGCCGCATGGTATTCGGTATTTTCGCCACCTTGGCCGAGTTCGAACGGGACCTGATCCGCGAGCGAACCATGGCAGGGCTGGCCGCCGCGAGAGCACGAGGCAGGAAAGGCGGTCGCAAGTTCGCCCTCACCAAAGCGCAAGTGCGTCTCGCGCAGGCCGCGATGGCGCAACGCGACACACCCGTTTCTGATCTGTGCAAGGAACTCGGCATCGAGCGCGTCACCCTATACCGGTATGTCGGTCCCAAGGGCGAACTCAGAGATTACGGAAAACGCGTCCTCGGCTTGGCCTAGGGCTTGAGCAGCACCAGAGCAGAAACCCTACATAATCTCTGATCCGCCGAGGCCCGGCCGCGCTTTTCCGTTGCGGGCAGCCCAGCTTTTCAGACGCAGACCGTTGAGCTTGATGAAGCCTTCGGCATCATGATGGTCGTATGTACCCGAACCCTCTTCGAAGGTAACGAGATCCATAGAATAGAGCGATCCGGCCGAGGTGCGGGCTACCACGTTTGCTGAGCCCTTATAGAGCCTGAGCGTCACCTCGCCGCTGACATAGGTTTGGCTTTGATCGATCAAGGCCTGCAGCATCTCCCGCTCCGGGGAAAACCAGAAGCCGTTATAGATCAGCGCGGCGTAGCGTGGCATGAGCTCGTCCTTCAGATGAGCCGCAGCGCGATCGAGTGTGATCGATTCAATCCCGCGATGAGCGGCGAGCAAGATCGTGCCGCCGGGCGTCTCATAGACCCCACGAGATTTCATCCCGACGAACCGGTTCTCAACCAGATCGACCCTTCCAATCCCATGATTGCCGCCCAGCCTGTTGAGTTCTGTCAGTAGTGCAGCAGGCGTCAGGGTGATGCCATTCACGGAAACTGCATCGCCTTTCTCAAAGCCTATAACAACGGTCTCCGGTTCGTTCGGCGCATTCAAAGGGTCGACGGTTCGCTGATAGACATAGGCAGGTGCGATCTCCGACGGATCCTCCAAAATCTTTCCTTCCGTCGAGGTATGCAGGAGGTTCGCATCAGTGGAAAAAGGAGCTTCTCCGCGCTTGTCCTTCGGAATAGCGATCTGATGCCTTTCGGCATACTCGATCAACTGCGTGCGCGATTGGATCTCCCATTCGCGCCAGGGAGCGATGATTTTAATCGATGGATCGAGCGCATTGGCCGCCAGTTCGAAGCGCACCTGATCATTGCCCTTGCCGGTGGCACCATGGGCGATGGTGTCGGCGCCAACCTCTCTGGCTATGCTGACCAGATGCTTGGCGATCAGCGGTCGCGCTATAGAAGAACCAAGCAGATATTGCCCCTCATAGAGCGTATTGGCCCGAAACATCGGAAAGACGAAATCACGAACGAATTCCTCACGAACGTCGACAATACGGATATCTTTGACGCCTAGCCTCTGAGCCTTTTCACGCACGGGTTCCAGCTCCTCGCCCTGGCCAAGATCCGCCGTGAAGGTAACCACCTCGCAACGATACGTGTCCTGAAGCCACTTGAGAATAATGGAGGTGTCCAGACCTCCCGAGTAGGACAGCACGATCTTCTCGATCTTTTTCGTCATCACCTTCGCCTCCACATGGAATATGGCGAAACGATAGGCCAATCCACACGCAATGGGATTGCGAAGAGTTCACGAATACTGGGTATTCTGGCATATTATGCCGTGAATTAATAATCAGGAGCTATATTGTGTCATTCACTTTTGACGAGATTGATCGGCGGATCCTTAAGGTACTTCAACGCGATGGACGCATTTCCAATATCGACCTGGCGAAAGAGGTGGGGCTGTCTCCTTCGCCGTGTCTGCGCCGCGTTCGGCTTTTGGAAGAGGCGGGTATCATTGATCGCTACGTGGCCGTTCTTGATCCGACCAAAGTGGGTGCAGGCCTGACGGTGTTTGCCCGCGTCTGGTTCAAAACGCAGGATGCACAGGTCACTCTCCAATTTGCAGCAGCTGTCAGGCGCCTACCGGAAGTCATGGAATGCTACCTGACCACCGGAGAATGCGACGCCATCCTGCGGATCGTCACCGCCGACCTACATAGCTATTGGCGCTTTCAGGCCGACCACCTAACGCGTATCCCAAGCGTGCTGAACGTCAAAACGGACGTTCCAATGGAAACCCTGAAGCGAAGTTTCGAATTACCATTGGCACTGTAATCCTCCACCAAGCCTTAGCGTAGGATTTCGCCCCCTCCCGCAAATGCCCCC
>UCJU01000025.1 GCA_900472925.1 Hyphomicrobiales bacterium | reverse complement strand
AATAACAGTATCATGATACTGTTATTATAATTGCAAGCCGCTAGCTGAATCACCACTTAATCCGCCAAACTCCCATCCTACTCACTCACAAGCCCTCTCCCAGATCAATCGAAAAAGCTATATAAACCCACGCAGGCTGTCTATATAAAGGCGATATCTTTTCCAAATTCACCGCTGATTGCGCCCAGCAAGTTTACAAACTCCTCTATCAAAAAATCGCACCCTATCAAAGATATTATATATAAAAGTACCTCTCCAGGATAGTAATTATATACTTTTTGTCCAAATTCTCGCCTGAGGCCTTGTGAAAAAATATTCCATATATAGAGTATAAATATCGACAATTATGTATAAATTAAAAATCATATAGCAAATACATCCACAGGCGTGTCGGCGCGACCTCTCACAATCGAACAGCTGAATCGCTCGATATTACAGGGCATCGAAAATCACCCTGTCGCCAGACCGCTTTAATCAATGCCTGCGGGTCATCCGCTGGACGCCAATCAACATCGCGTCCGCAATGCAATGTGAACTTTCTTGGATTTAGGCCCTGGAAGTGGGCAATGACGCACCGTCCCTGCCGGTCTGGCCGAATGGCTTGAAACGCTTGCACAGGCCCATGAGGCTCTTCCGCCACCAATCACCTACAGAGGTAAACGGTCGGCCCTCTGATCGCCAACGCCGCCATCTTAACAATCATCGGATCACACATCAGGAAACATGTCACCGCAACTCTGTGCCTCTATTCGTAGCAGCGCCAAAAGTCGCGGCATCCACACTGGAGAGACGCGCTATCCCATCAGCCAAGAACTGGTTTCCTTGAAGATCGACAGTGATGTCCGCGCATATTTTCAGGAAAATAAACCGAATTGGCAGGAGCGGATAAACAACGTCCTGCGCACCGGTATGTTGCCCGGGACGACAACACGGTTTGAGCCAACAGACGGATAGGCCTCCCGGTCTCCGTTACAAACAGACGCCATGGTTTGAGACGATGGATACCCTTGTCGCGCTATCGAGAACAATGTGCAGGTCCCGGATCATACCAGCAGCGAGAAGGAACGCATCACGAACCTGACTGTCATTGCGCCAGCCCCGTTCCACCGAAAGAGCCGTTGTATGGATATCAAGCACGATATCACGGCCAGGGCCTTTCGGGATGCCTACAGCTTCTCGCAAATCCGCGATCGTAGCCACTGCGCGTTCCAGCATCCGGCGCTTCTGGAACGCATCAAGACGCTCCATGCGATTGGCATCTCGAACAAGTTCGCCAATGAAATCCGTTGTCAGGCTCATCACTCGAAAATGCCGCACGCCTGCGTTTTTTCAAGTCCAGACATCGGGAAAAATCCCAAACGACGCGGTTTCGATTGGTCTGTGATCCAATAGCATCATGGGGCAACGCAGATCTATCGTCGCAAGGCCATGAACGGACCCAGAAACCACCCCGTCGCTGTCTTGAGCAAGACGCCAAGAGCAGGACTATTCACCCGTTTGAGACCCTTGTTCATTCGCATTCTCTGCGAGTTTTGTCAGGTGCTCCTCGCAAACCTGTTTGACCCGTTCAAGCAGATGCTCGGTCCGCTCCCCGAGCCAGACAAGCGCCTCCCCGCTGATCTCGAAATGCTTCGAATACCGAGCTTTGACATAGGCTTCGTTGATCGTGTTGAAAAACGCCCGTTCACGGTGACGGTCGCGAGGAAACGCCTCGACCAGCCTGATCTCCTGGCCCTCAGCAAGCGAGCGTAAGAATTTGATGTTGTGCGATGCTGGACCATAGTTCGTGAGGGTGAGGAGGACACAGGAATACGCTTGCTCCAGACACTGGTGAACCATAAATGCTGCTAGGCGGAAATTCTTCCGCCTTTCATAATCTTGAGCGCCCTGGAGGAACGACCGTGCCAGTTCATAGCGGTCTTCATAATGCTCCCGCGCCACCCGCAGCCGTGCCTCTGCGGTCAGCGGTTTTGGCTCCACCAATGGCTCATCATCCAGTTCGTAAAGAACGATACCGTCTCTACGGATATCCGAGAAGAAGTAATGGCCTTCCTTCAGTTGCGTATTCACCTCGCGCAGCGAGTGTACGATGAACTGTGCCGGCGTTTCGATAAAACTATCCCGGATCAAACGATCGGCGGCCTTGTACCAATATTCGGCAAAGTCTGTCAGCTTGCGATTGTTGACGATGACGAGCAGATCAAAGTCAGAGCGATAGCCCTTCATCGTGTGTGGCTCGTCGACAAAGGTACCGCGGGCGTAAGAGCCGAACAGGATGATTTTGAGAATGCGCCCGCGCTTCTTGAAGTCGGCTGTTCCCTCGCCAAGCGCATCCTCGAATTCCTCGTGCAGGATTTCCAGCGCACGGGCAAGTTCGCGTTGCTTGCGAGGCGGAATATGATCAAGAGACGATTTCATCATAGAGGAGTTCTGATCGACTGACTGAAACGACATTGGCTGTTAACGCTGGTGGTATCCACCGACCTTACACGCTGCGGCTTAAACCACAAATAGCCCAATTGCTGGGTCGACGGTTACACGCAAAAGTAAGGCCTCACGCTGTCGTTTCTGGGCCACCGCAACAAGCGCCTTGTAGCAACATGGACCAGCGTCATGGCAAGACATCCTGACATTGACCGCCCTTGCCCTTTCCCGTTTCATCTTGCCCGACCTCACCACTCTCACCGCGCATAGGCGATCGCGGGAGGGCGCAGAGCAAATCTGCAAACAAGGCCCGATCGGCATCGCTTACGAGAAACACCGGGAGTTGTGCCGCAAGCCATTGCCTCAGGTCGCAGTGACCGCCGGTATTACCATTGTCATCTTGTGCCAGGCGCTCCAGCACAAACGAACCGAGCACTATCTTGCGCCGGGTTTCCTGTGCGCGCTCCTGTTTGCCCAGTCGCGATTGCAAGGCGCGTTTGCGCTCTTCGAGCTCTTTGATGCGTTGCGCGATCGGCTTTCTCATGACGGCGTGCTCCTTTGACGATTTGGCCTTGGGGCTATTCGAACTCCAATCTCTCAGGTCCCGCAACGTGCAGATCTGCATGTCGCCAGCACGATTTGCGAATGCTAGCCGTGCTGTAACAAAAGCGATAAGGGCGCACTTACGAGTTGCAGGGTTCTTCACCCAACCGGTTGCCAGGACCGCGAAAGGACAGATGCCGGTGGCGATTTACCATCTCAGCAGCAAGCCGGTCTCAAGATCAGGTGGCCGCAGTGCCGTGGCTGCCATTGCCTATCGCACCGCAAGTGTGCTGGTGAATGAACGCGATGGTCTCGTTCATGACTTTACCGCCAAGCAGGGTGTTGATCATTGCGAAATCGTGCTTCCCGATGGCATCGATGCCGACTGGGCACGCGATCGCTCGACGCTTTGGAATGCGGCGGAAGCTGCCGAGAAACGCTGCGATGCGCGTGTTGCCCGCGAGTTCGAGATTGCCCTTCCCCATGAGTTGAATGAACAGGAGCGTCTGTCGCTGACGCGCGCCTTTGCCCTGGATCTCGCCAACCGTCATGGTGCCGCCGTCGACTTCGCCATCCACGTGCCCCAGGGCAAAAGCGATACCCGCAATATCCATGCCCATGTGATGATGACAACGCGGGTGGTGACGTCGGATGGCCTTGGCGACAAAACGCTGATCGAGCGCGAGAACAAATGGCTACTCGCCCATGATCTACCCACCTCTCACCGGCAGATGCGCGATATCCGCCAAACCTTTGCAGAGCATGCCAACCGCCATCTGATGCGCGCAGGTCTTGATGTGCGCGTCGATCATCGCTCGCACCTGACGCGTGGCCTGTCGATCGAACCGACCGAACATATGGGGGTGCATGCCAGCCAGATGATGCGGCGCGGGCTGCATGTGTCGCGTGCCCGGCTGGAGGAGGATGCGGCACGGCGAAACGCCGAACTGATCCGCCGCAAACCGGACGAGGTCCTGCGCCTCATCACCGACGAGAAGAGCGTGTTCACCCGTCATGATGTCGCCCGAACCCTGCATCGCTGTATCAATGACAATGACAGCTTCCAACGTGCGCTTGCCGCCGTCATGGCGTCACGGCAACTGGTCGAGTTGCAGCCTGAACGACACGACGACGTGGCGCGCTACTCAACCCGCGAGATGATCGGGATCGAGCATTCCATGGCGGCCAGTGCCCTGCGGATGGCAGGCAGAAAAAGTCACGGCGTGAGAGCAGACCATGTCGATCATGCGCTCGATCGTCAGGACGCGCTCCTGCCCGCTTCTGGTCTCAGCCACGAGCAGCGTGCGGCCGTGCGCCACATCACATCCCCCCAGCAGATCGCCGCCGTCATTGGCTTTGCCGGTGCTGGCAAATCCACCATGCTGGCGGCAGCCCGCGGCGCCTGGGAGCGCCAAGGTTTTACGGTCCACGGGGCAGCGCTTGCCGGAAAGGCAGCGGAAGGATTGACGTCGTCATCCGGCATCGCCGCACGCACTTTGGCCTCATGGGAGTATGGTTGGAACCAAGGCAAAGGTGAGCTTCAACGCGGCGATATCTTTGTTATCGACGAGGCTGGCATGGTGGGAAGTCGACAGCTTGCACGGATCGTCAAGGAGGTCGAAGCCCAGGGTGCCAAGCTTGTTCTCGTCGGTGATCACGAGCAGCTTCAGGCGATCGGTGCGGGCTCGCCTTTCCGTGCCATTGCCGAGCGCATCGGATCGGTCGAGCTTTCCGAAATCCGTCGCCAGACACAGGACTGGCAGCGACAGGCGTCAATCGCCTTTGCCACCCACCGCACCGATGATGGATTGGTCGCTTACGCTGAACAGGGCCAAGTCCAGTTTGCCGATGACCGCAACCAGGCTCAAGAAAAACTCGTGGCTGACTATCTTGCCGATCTTAACCAACATCCATCCGCGTCCCGCATTGCCCTGGCCCATCGTCGCGTCGATGTTCGCGCCATCAATGACGGGATCCGTCAAGCACTGCAGGTGCAGGGGCTGCCTGCGAAAAGCGATCGTCAGGCACTCCAGAATGGCCCCGTCAAAACGATCGGCGATGGTCAAACAACAGAGGAACGACACGCAGTCACAGCTGGTGCCTTACAAGCTGATCACAACCGTCAGACCGATCGCGAAATCGTCTACCAGACCGTCAACGGCAAGCGGCCCTTCGCGCGCGGCGATCGCATCCTTCTTCTGGAAAACAATCGCGATCTCGGCGTCAAGAATGGGATGCTGGGGACGGTGGAGGCCGTCGAGCCGAACGCAATACAAATGCGGCTCGACGGAGCTGCCAGCGGACAAAACAATGCCCGTGTTCTTTCCCTACCCGTCAAAGATTACCAAAGTTTTGATCATGGTTACGCCACCACCATTCACAAGGCTCAAGGGGCCACTGTTGACCGCGCCTTCGTCATGGCATCCTCCACCATGGATCGCCATCTCACCTATGTCGCCATGACGCGCCATCGCCATCAGGCAACCCTTTATGCTGGTCGCGATGACCTCGGCGACATGAATGAGATGGTGGCCAGCATGAGCCGGTCCGGCGCCAAGGAAACGACGCTCGATTACACAAACCTCTTTGCCGAGCGACGTGGTCTGACATTAAAGGTGAACGACACAGATGAGATAAAACTTCAAATCCCGGCAATCGTTGCGCATGACGTCCAGCACTCCGCCGGGCAACCGGTGGGCCAGGAGCAGTATCAGCCACACGATCGCAGGCAGGCTGACGAGGAACCGGTTTACGATCTGGTTGGTCCTGCTCTCAACGCCGTCGAAGCCGCGCACGGTTTTGAGCACGTTATGGCCCCTCAGGGCGCGCGTCTCGTTGCCCTCGCAGACATTCCTGCCCCCCTCATTCCCGCCGTTCGTTTCTACGATCGCACTGTCGAAGACATCGCCCGTGAAAAGGCCCTGCCAAATCTCGTCAAAGACATGCAGGCTCTCCGCTCCGTCGGTCGTGAGGTCTATCTCGATCCTGAACAGGCAGCAGCCAGGCTCAGTGCCGCCATCGTCGACAAGGGCATTGAGGGCCACGTTCTGGTCAGATCGCTCATCGAGACCCCCGAGCAGTTCGGATCCCTGCGCGGTACAGTTGGGCTGTTCGGCGAAAACAAAGAGCGCAAGCTTGCCCGCCATTACACTCAGGCCCTTGGCAACCACGTCCTGTCCGCTGCCAAAACCTGGCAGCGTCGCCTGGAGGCAGAGCGCAAGTCAGAAACCTGGAAACGTGAGCGCCAGGACATCGTCGAAGTCCCCGGCCTTACAAACCGCAGCCAAGCCCTACTTCAACAGTTTGACAGCCTGGCCCTTGAAGACAGGCAGACATTCCTGACGCAACTCGCCTCCACGCATGAAGGAAAGCAGGCCATCACCGAGGCACAGACAATCGCCAGCGCCCTCGAACAGCGATTTGGCAGCGCAGACATGCGGCGGGTAAAACCCGATCCATTACGAATGGGGAAAGAGATCGCCAACACACTCGATCAGATCAAACACATTGCCCGTATCGTTGAGCGGGTCCAAAGAGCTGAGCTCACCCAAAAGCACGAGATCAAACAGGCTTTGACGAAAAGCCTGGGATTGAGGATGTAACTTTACCACCTGAAGGCGCTTTGAATCATCCCGAAAATCCATCCATCGATGGTAGGCTAGACCAAAACCCAGATTGCAATGGCCGCGACGATGCTGAGTGCCATAACCTGCCACAGTGTCAGCAAACGTCCAGGCTTGTGTGACGCCATCACGGTGAACGTTTCGTCAGCCGATGCATCGGTCTCCATCATAACGGCTGGTGACATCACATCGGTCATCGTTGCTGCGGTGGTGGCGTCTGAAACTGCGGCAGGCGGCATTGCTGGAATGGCAACAACTTTGGAGGTCACCTCATCACACTTGACCGCCACAGACACCGGGCAACCGGATCTGAGTTTATCGACTGCGCTTTGGGCGGCAGCCGCCTCGTTATCGGCTTCCACAAGGGATGTGTGCGTGACAAGAAAAAAGGGCATCGCTTCCAGAACTATTTGAACCAAACTATTATAAAAAAAACGCCGATCTTACCATCACCCTAGTTCATACTGGGCTAGCATCAGCTATCGTGGGATCGTGCCGGTCGATGTTCGACATCTAGCACTCTGCCCTCCGATCCAAGATCCGTCGGCGAACACCGCGTCCTCAATCGCAATAAATGCCTTGACTAAATCCATGTTCTCGTTCGAATTTACGATGGTTGTCAGCATTGAACACTTTTGGGAAGCTGTGTTCTGTTCACCCTCGAAACAGAAAGAAATGGGCAAATTCAAAAATGAGGAAATTCGTTGCAGCCGACCTGCACCCACCCGGTTTATGCCCTTTTGGTATTTCTGGATCTGCTGAAACGTAATCCCGAGACCATCACCAAGCGCCCCCTGGCTCAGGCCAAGCATGGTGCGGCGCATGCGGATGCGCGAGCCAACATGAACATTGATGGCAGTGGCTGACTTTGCCATGACGGGTACACCTCCAAACATGTGCGCACGAACAATTGCAACAAATCTACGACGGCTGCAACGAGGCGTTTTGACGTTCATTGCTTCCGCCTCGCCGTTGTCACTGCCTTCGAAACCCAAATGGCTACCGATGCGAATGCGTCGAACTGTAGCTAACGGGACATATTCGCCTTGATGGGATGCGAACTTACGACCTGCAAATCTCTAGTGAGCTCATCACGCTGATATCCATGATAATTTCCTTTGTGATGGATAGGAAGGCCGCGAACGAGAAGTGATTGCGAGCCGTAGCTGCAGCCTCGACTCCTGGCTTGCTCTTCGTGAGAGTGGAATCGACCGTCGACGATCACCTGCACTACCTGAATGTCTTTTACAGTTCGAAAAAGTCGATGAGGGCGTGGGGGCGTGCCGTGCAGCTTGCTGCGGAGACAGAAGGCTTGGTTTTTGGATCCGGCACAGCCAAGCACTGGCACAACACCGACCCGCGCACGGCGGCCAAGCGGCCTGGTCCCCTGCGGATCGTTCTTGAGATGATATCAAGAACGCGTTGACCTTTCCCGATGGAAGCGATTGTGAAAAGGGCCGAGACCTGCCCAGCCGCCGCGCTAGCATCTCGGGCCACATGCCGCGTCAGCACCCATAGCTGGTCCCGGACCCATCAGGAGCCGCGTGTGCATTCGCGCCATGTCACGCGATGTCGGTGGACCTCGTTAACCGAGACGAAACACAACTATGAGACGATTTGTTTTCTAAATCAATTATTTGGAACATCAATGACTGTCAGCGCTTCCACTGCCAAGGGCCTCCTGAAGCCCGTTCTTGCCTGCGATCCGAAATTTAGAGGATATCTCAAGCCAAACCGCTACACGGTTTGTCTCGGGGCCGGAATTTCAAGAGGAATAGCCCCTGATTGGCAGAGCCTGACACAAGAGCTCATGTCTCAGGCATTCGGCGAAGATATACCACAAAAGACGTTTGATCACCTGTTGGGCCTGGGATGGTCGCTCGATGGCCTGATACAGGCGGCCGCAAACGAGTTTAAGCGTAAAGGCAAGAGCAATGCCGATGTAACAGAGTCTATTGAGCAATGCCTGTATGCCACGATCAGAAGCAAGGCGCGCGGGCTCGGTCTGGAGTCCTATCTCACGGCAGTTTTGAACAACCCGAAAACGATCGAGAAAAAGAAAGCTATCGAGGTCTGCGACTTCCTTGAAGACAGCTTCCCGGGATGTTCACTGTTTCCGGTCGGTCAGTTCCTCATCGAAGCCGCCAAGGCGGGACACGGTCCTCAAGCCGTCCTTTCATTCAACGCAGATACTTTTCTCGAAACCTACATAGACCTTTACCTGCGTCGTGAGCACTACCGCGGTCCGCCGCCGCACGGCCATCCGCCCTACCTCTTCACAGCAGTGAACGGCACCGGTGGCGCCTACGATGACAAGATCCCGATCTATCATTGCCACGGCTCGATCGCTCCCTTGGAGCGCATCGGTAGCCGTACGCGAGATCGCCGCGATCGTCTCGTATTCCTTGAGGAAGAATATCTCGCTCTTTCGAGCGGCCGATCCGCCTGGGCGCAGAGCGTCTATCTCTTTTATGGCCAATCGACACATATGGTTTTCTGTGGCCTGTCGATGTCGGATACCAATATCCGTCGATGGATGAGTTCCCTGGAGGCGGATGCGAAGGACTATCATCGCGCGCATGGGAACTCCGACCGATCCAATCCGCAGCATATCTGGGTCCGGCCGAAGCCAAGTGACACGCTCACGCAGGACATACTCCTAACAAGTCTCACGCATTTGGGCGTCAGGCCAGCATGGATCGATGGCTGGGGTGGACTTCATGAAGGACTGAAGAACCTGAGCGCGACGGGCAACGTAAGTTAGCCTGCGAGGCGCGTTATCCCGCCCAAGAAGTAGAGAGCGTTCATTGCGCCGAAGTCAGCCTCGAATTCTTACTTCGATATTTTTTCGTCCCACTGATCCAACGAAGGCAGTAGTATCATATAGCCATTGTCTGTTTTTCAGACATGTGTTAGATCTAAGACCGAAAAATAGACATGCGAGGTTGCCATGTTCCCAACGCAAGCTTTCGAGGATGCGATCCGAGATGAGATTACATCTGCCATCAATGACCGTCCTGTTCCCAAGGCTGCTTGGGAACCTGCGGTCGACTCGCTCATCATGGTCCGTGTGGTTTTGCGGATCGAGGAAGAGTTTGCGCTCAATCTCCCCGATGACGTGATGCCGGCGGGGGGCTTCGACAGCGTCGAGCACTGTGTTGAAACGGTTATGGAGACGTGTCGCAATCTGTGGGGCGTCAATCAACCGGTTCGCGAGGAGGTCTGACATGGGACGGAACCCCGTTGGATTTACAGGTCCGGATTCGGAAGCCTTGCAGCTTGGAAAGCGTCTCAAGGAAGCCAGGGAATATGTGGGCATTACCCAGGAGGAAGCAGCTGCGCATTTAAAAGTCCGCCGCTCCGCCATTTCGGAAATGGAAGCGGGCAAGCGCGGCGTTGGTGCTTTGGAAATGAAGAGCTTGGCGTCTCTCTACCAGCGCCCGACGTCCTGGTTCACCGGCGAGACGGAGCAACAGGTTCCCGAGGATGTCGCGTTTCTAGCACGCACTGTCAGCGATCTGTCGGAAAACGACAGAGGCGAACTGGCGAGTTTTGCTGAGTTCTTACGCTCCCGTTCAAAGGTAAGCAAAGATGGCTAGTGGCATCACGCGCGAAGCGGTCTTGAAAGGCATGCGTGCCGCGCTGCGCCTGCAGCGAGATCTTGGCCTTGATCGCGGTGAAGCGCGGGGGCAGCGCGTCGATGTGTTTGGCGCGATCTACAAGGAAAACGTGCCCTTGCTGTTTCGCAAGTTGGAGCCGCTGTTGGGTGCCTATCTCCGCGAGGATGGCAATCCTGGTATCCTTCTGACCACGCGCCGACCGCTTGGGCAACAGCGGTTCACCGCCGCGCATGAACTCGGTCACCATATTCTGAACCACGATCCCCACGCCGACGACGACAGAATTCTGCGCCGCTCTCCCGATATGGCACGGGACTACATGCACTTGCCGCCGGCCGAACAAGAGGCCGATGCATTCGCATCTTATTTTCTCGTCCCCGATTGGCTGATTGGCACGCTGATGCGCCGCCATGGTTGGACAACGCATCATCTGCAAGACCCGGGTACGGTCTACCAGATGGCGCTCCGGCTCGGCGCAAGTTATCGTGCAACACTTTATGCGCTCGTGCGCAACAAGGTGATCGGCGCCGGCGTTCGCCAGCAGCTTGCAAAAGCTCAGCCAGCTGCCCTCAAGCGCTCGCTCGTTGCCGACCTCTCGCTCGAAACGACCCAGAACATCGATGTTTGGCATTTGACCGAACGCGATGAAGGAACGGTGATCGAGGCAGGACGCGATGACCTATTTGTTGTAAAGCTGCGGGAAGACAGCAACGCGGGCTATCTTTGGAATTTCGAGGAGTTGGAGCAGGCAGGGTTCGCAATCCTCAAGGATGGCCGTGAACAGGTTGCAGAGGGCGTCATCGGCGCACCGACGATCCGGCATATTCTGGCCCGCGCGGGCCATGCGACAGCCCATGGCACCTACACATTGTGGGAACGTCGGCCCTGGGCTCCCAACGATGATCCGAAGCAATGGTCGTTCGACTACCGGCCGGTCTACACACACGATGCAGGGTTATTCCGCCCCTTTTCCCGACAAGCGAGCGGTGCCCGCTGATGTTGGATGTTGCCGTCGATCTTAGGGACCAACTGGAGTTCGTGCGCGATCAGGGCCGACGACCGACCTGCCTCGCTTTCGCGGCAAGCGCGGCTCACCGGGCGGCACATCAGCATGCCAGCGAACTGTCGCCTGAATGGCTTTATTACCATGCGATCAATCGGGACGGGTTGCGACCCGATCAAGGCTCGACGATCGAGGCCACGTGCGCTGTCGTCGTGGATGATGGTCAACCCGACGAGGCATTCTGGCCCTACCAGGGACGGGACCCCAATCCCAGCCCATACCATCCACCGGCCAGTCTGCCGAGCGTGGTTCGATGTGACACCGGCATCCGCGGCGGTAGAGCCGATCGCTGGCGCGGCGAGCTGGATTCCGGCCTGCCCATCGTCATTACGGTATTCATCTCTCTCACGTTTTATGCGCCGGCACGTTTTGTTGGAACGGAAGCGCTCATGGCAGACGACAGTCTTCCGATCGATCCCGCGTTGGCGCATGCCGTAGTTCTTGCCGGGCACGGCACGCTTGCCGGCAAATCTTACTTTCTAGTTCGCAATTCCTGGGGACCGGGTTGGGGATGGGTCGGCAGTGCCTGGTTCCCGGAAGCCTATCTCACCCGCCGCTTTGCCGGCGCCTTCGTCATTCAACATGGAGCGTCCGACGATGTACAATCCAATGACACCAGCACCCACTCCCGTCTCCGCGTGGGTTAGTGCAGCTCGCCGGCTGAAGGCCGACGGTGATCAGCACGGGCTCATGCTTCACATCGAAGATCCGACGGGATTTTTGCCCGGCGAGGAAGATGTGGTGTCTTTGGTTGACGTGTTCTTGCGCGACCATGACAAGTGCGGCATCAGCACTGTGGCGAACACAATCTTTCCAGCCGCCCTTGATCGAGGCGACGGAATCGAGGCGCTGACTGCGCGTTACATGCAGGTTTTCGAGCGCCGCATGCATCGCCAAGGCGAGTGGGGCCGTTACTTTCAGCGCATGGTCGCCTGGCCGCTCGGCAGTGGCAAAAATGCCGGCACAGTCAACCAGCTCGCTGAGAACATCCGATCCTTGCGGGAGATGCGGCAGGGCGACGCCAAGTTCTTCGGTAATGTCACGGAGATTGCCCTGTTCGATCCGGCCCGGGATTTGCGCAAGAAGATGAACCGGCAGTGCCTGAGTTTCATCGAGCTAAAGCCGGAACGCAACGGCGGCGTGTGGCGTCTCAGCATGATGGCGGTTTATCGCAACCATTATTACGTCCAGCGTAGCCTTGGAAACCTTATCGGTCTTGGCCGACTGTTGCAGTTTATCGCTCGTGAGACGGGTTTTGACGTCGGAACCCTTACTATCCAATCCACGCATGCCTGCCTCGATCCCGATCTGCAACGCGCCGACGTTGCGGCGCTCATCACCGCCTGCGATGGACGACCCGAGGCAACCATCGATAACGGCCAGCGCATAGGGCAACGCCTGGCGGGCGTTCGATGAAGTTTGCAAGACCAGTTTTCCACGCGCGAGCGCAGCAACCAGGAGATATGTCATGAGCAAGCAAGGCCAAACCAAGCTTCCTGCTTTTGAGGATATGGGCCAGATCGAAATCAACTTTCTTGGACAGCGGATTGTCATCGGCTGCGTCGAGGGAGAAGAGGATAAAGCCCGTCATCTCGCGGAACGATTTGAGATTGCTGCAGGCGAAGTGACCAAGGCGGTGTCGGCGGAAATCGAGCCGATACAGGCAATGCTGATGGCGGGCATTTTGATCTACGACGAACTTGAGCAGGCAAAGAACGGCCGCGATGCCGTAGCCACCTGAAAATCGGTCAGGAAGGAGAAAGACGCATGTCGATGCGCAAGCGCCAGCAGGCGCAATACGAGCACGATTTACATAACCATTTCGATATTCTGTCGCTGTCGCGTCTCGACCGACTGAAGCACTATGGACTGCATTTCGCCAAATATGCCGGACGCCTGGCCCGTGGAGAACGAGAAGCCAAGAGCAGGCAAGAGACGCTGGTCGACGCGTTTCTCGTCGCATTGAGCGCGGCGAACGCTTTGAATCAGGCTTTGGCCGACATCGATATTGGCAAGGACCCCAAGGCAGGCCCGTCGGATCTGCTTTTTACCGATCAGGCCGGGCGCTTTGCGGATGCATGCGAGAAGATCGATCATCTCGAAGATTTTCGGACGATCGCCCTTAATGCCAACGCTGCGCTTGTGCACTGGATCCTGGAAAGTGCCGCCGTTGACGGGTTCGATATCGACGCCCTCGTCGAGGAGCGCCGCCGGCAGCTCGCGCAACGGGCAGTCTATGCACAGGAGACGTAATGTTTCTTTCCGGGAACATGATCGCAGCGCACGGCTCTAATTGGATCACACCATTCGACCCGGGGAGAGTCGATTGCGCCGCCTACACGCTGCGTATCGGTGACGAAGCCTTTGTGAGCCCGGAAGGCCGCGACACACGCAAGCCGGGCCTTGTGCAGCGGCTGGAGCACAAGGCTCCGATCATCATTCCGCCAGGGCAGTTTGCGTATTTGACCACCCGCGAACATGTAACCGTTCCCCATGACTTCCTCGGCTTTATCAACATGAAGAGCGGCCTGAAGAACAGCGGACTCGTCAATGTCAGCGGGTTCCATGTCGATCCGGGCTACAAGGGCAAGCTTCTTTTCGCGATCTTCAACGCCGGGCCGCAGACGGTCACAGTACGCTGCGGCCAGGATGCATTCCTCATTTGGTTTGCCCGTCTTGAAGGGGCAACGGAGGTCTACGCGCGCAAAAAGGGCGGCTTTCGCGAGATCGACACAACACTGATGAGCCTGATCCCGGCCGAGACGGCATCCTTGAACTCGCTGAGCAGGCGCATGGATCAAATTGAGCGCAGCATTTCCTACACGAAGGGCATACTGACTTTAACAGGTGGATTTGCAGTGGCTGCAATTTCTGGTGTAATAGCCAGTGTAGTTATCAAAGGCTGGGGAGGCTAGTGACTTGGGGAATGCGTACATCTTCAACGACCATTTGAGCGGAGCCGATCGCGACACGATTGATGCCATCGTGACAGCCGCCGGGTTCCATCCTCTCTATGCTGTGCCCCCGGATCACTCATCGCTCGATCCAGACGACGATATCGGCGTTGTCGGCCTTCCCGCCGCCGCGGAGGACCTAGCAACGATCGACGCCCATGCGAAGGCGTTCGCTGGAGCGGGCGTTCGGGTGATTGCCATCTGGCTGCACAAGGAAGAGACCAGCGGTACGGGGATCCCAGACGCCATCGGCAAATACGGTGTTACCGTTGACATTGCCTCCCCCCAACTCTCCAACACCCTCAAGGGAGGGGACGTATGGGAAGAAGCCGGTGGCGCACCGCGCCCGGCCCCTAGAACCAAACGTAATAAGTGTTAAGGCATGAGCCGAATCTATTCCTACGTTGTCGAGCACGATCTCGGCTTTGCCCCCAATCCGTTCTGGGGGATTTGCTCGCTTGCTAATTGCAAGCCCGACATTCGCAAGTTTGCGGGTGTTGGTGACTTGATCATTGGCACCGGGTCAGCGACCATTCAGGCAGCCCGCCGTCTCGTTTACTGGATGCGGGTATCGGAAATCCTTTCCTTCGACGGCTACTGGTCCGATCCGCGCTTCACCCGCAAGAAGCCTAACATGCGCGGCAGCATGATGCATCGCTATGGCGACAACATATATTGGACCGGCACCGACGGTTCATTCCAGCAACTCGATTCTTTTCACAGCGAAGACGACGGAAGCTTGAGCGTTTCCAATCGGGAGCGCGATACGGGCAAAACAGAAAAGGTGCTGCTTGGGGCCGAGTTCGCCTATTTTGGCAAGTCAGCACCTGCAATCCCGGACGAATTGACGTTCTTCGTGAAGAAAGGCCCCAGCCACAAGTGCAGGTTTTCTGCCGCACAGCGAGCCGCAGTGGAAGCATGGCTGGCGACCATACCCGACCGGGGATATGTGGACGAACCCGGACGCTGGTAGCACGGTAGCACGGTAGCACTAGAACATCGCCTGCTATCGCGATCCGTCACAAGTGGGTGCAGCGCAGCCGCCATTTTCGGGTCGAGACAACGTCATTCATCGCCACCCACAACCTGTGACCAGTATACAACAACAGGTTTTAGTTCCGCTGGATGGATACCCGGCGCCGCCTATATCTGGCAATCTCTCCCGGGGGGATTCGCGATGGATGGTTCCACTTTATCGCTAAACGAATATCAGGATCTAGCGGTCACGACAGATCGAACTCGGATCAAAGGTGGGAACCTCAGCTTGCCGATCCTCGGTCTGTTTGGAGAGACCGGCAGCCTTCTGAGCGAAGTCAAGAAGAAGCAACGAGACGCCAAAGCCTACGATTCTTATGAGAGCGGCGTCATCGAGGAATTTGGCGACGCGCTTTGGTACCTCGCGGTCATTGCAGCCCACGCGAATATTCGCCTTGAAGACATCGCCGCGGAGTACCGGACGCGGTCAGGCGAGCCTCTTCGCTTCGTTAACCTCCAGCCGCAACGGAGCCTCAATCTCGCAGCACCAACGACGGAATTTGCGCGCACTTTGCTGAAACTCGCAAATTCCGTGGGCAATCTCGCCAATGACGATGGCGAGGCTATATCGTCGCTCGACCCAGTTGCGCTGGGCGGCAGGCTTAAAATCATTTTTCACAATCTCATTCACGCAGCCACCGAGGCCGGCGTCACCTTGGGAGAAGCGGCCGTCCACAACATCAAGAAGGCGCAGGACCGTTGGCCGACCGATCGCATTCTACCGCCGCTCTTCGACCTCGATTTCCCTCCCGAAGAACAATTGCCGCGACAGCTTGAAATCCAGATTTTCGAGCGGATGTCCGGATCGAAACAATATGTTTATCAGCGCTGTAACGGCGTCAACATCGGCGACCGGCTGACCGATAACAGTGTCGTCGAAGATTTCTATCGTTTCCACGACGCCTTTCACTATGCCTATGCCGCTATTCTTGGCTGGTCCCCGGTGACGCGCGCCTTATTGAAGCTTAAAAGGAAGAGCAAAACCAAAGTCGATGATGGCGAGGATGGCGCGCGCGCGATCATTCTTGAGGAGGGCGTGGCAGCTTATGTGTTCGCAAGGGCAAAGGAACATGATTTCTTTGACGGGCGAGAAGAGGTTGATTTCAATCTGCTGAAAACCGTCAGAAGTTTCGTGCAAGGTTTCGAATCGGAACGTTGCCCGCTCTGGCTTTGGGAGGAAGCGATCTTGAAAGGCAATGCAGCCTATCGATTCTTGCGGCAACACCGACGCGGCCGTCTCATTCTTGATCTGGACAAACGCGACATGATCGTGCAGGAGCTTGCGCCATGAAACCTGCTCACTTTGTCGAAGAACTCGCTTCCTTCCATTTCGAAAACAGCTTCAATCCGTATGCCGACTCGTGCGCTGACTATGACGCCGAGGATGCACCTGCCGTGCGGAGGCGGAATCTGGAAGCTGTATTGAATGCGGCGATCGAAAAAGGAGTCCATTCTTTTTGGATTGCCCGCGACCTTGGATATCGTGGGGGGCGTCGAACGGGCCTCGCATTGACGGATGAAGCACACCTGGATTCGCATGCGCAACTGTTGGGAACAGTGCCACTGAAAAGGGCGACAAAGGGCCCGCTCGTCGCCGAGCGTACGGCAACCGTGATCTGGCAGATGTTGCGATCGATCGAGCAACCCATTTTCCTTTGGAACGTTTTTCCTTTTCATCCACATGGACCTGGCGAGCCGATGACAAACAGGTGTCATACGCGCAAAGAGCGATTGGCTTGCAAACCCATCCTGCAAACGCTGATAGAAACCTTGAAGCCAAAGCATCTTGTCGCAATTGGGCGCGACGCTCAGTCTGCACTCGCCGATCTCGGGCTTGAGGCGACTGCGGTTCGCCATCCGAGTTATGGCGGGCAGAGCGAATTCATTGGGGGACTTGAAGAGTTTTACCGCGTTCAAGCAAAACCGGCATTGGAGGCTCAGCTCCATCTTCTTTAGGTCGTGCTGCAGATTAGATGTTGCCCCTACGACACACTTCGCCCGCGATACACGGTCTCTTTTCTGTATGCCTTGGGCGGACAAATAAATAAATCTCAGGCCAGCAAAGGGAGATCAGCCCGGTACCGAAATGGTTGCACAGGGGGGACTGGACCGCTTGCAGATCGCTTTGGACAAGCGAGAACAAAGTTCCAAGCGGAGCAAACTTGACCGTCTTCCGGCACGACAATGCGGGTAATTCCTGGCTTAGGCCCCGTCCCTCAAATGTGCTGAAATCTGGGCTGTAGCGTTCAAAATCTCAGGCACAGCCCGGTTAATAGCCCTCGCCCAACGCTCGAAATTTTCGATATCCTTCGCAGAAGTCTCGAAGCTCTCAGTCTGGTCCACAAGCGTTTCGAGATAAGGAAAGAATTGCGGCCGGCCTCGCCCGTCTGGGCAAAGCGCAATTATATAGTTCCGCAAGGCTTTAAGGCCTTGTGAGGATATTGGCGAGCCGTCCGCGCTTCGCGCCCTCGCTACCAATGTAAGATCGTTGAGGCTCTGCCGCCACTGATCAAAAAGCACCTTTTCCTGTGGGTGGTCCTTGATCTGACCGACCAGCAAACATGCAAGCAGAAAGATGTTCTCGGGGGCTTGGTCCAGCCAGCGGTCGAGAATCGGTACATGCACCTGGCCGGGCGCTTTCTCATCCAGCCGAGCTTCGGTTGTAATGGTGGTAATTCGCCCAAGCTTAGTGCCGGCCCTTTCGGACAGCCTCACCTGAATTGCGCGCAACTCGGCGATATTAACGGGCCACCACTGCGAAAATTCTTGAGCGCGGTAGAAGCCGATTATGTCGAGGCGGTTGTCCCCTCCTTCACTACGCTTCTTCAATTGTAGCATCGTGAACGAGGGGAAGGCCTCTTTATCACTGCCCTGCAAAAAGTCGCGAATTGGATCGACGAGAATGGCAAGCGCTCGCGAGGACAACGTCGGCGACGAGCGTGTGCTCTCAAGCATGGCCCCCAAGCGGTCGATCTGATCGGTTACCCCTCCGTAGCGACGAAGGCGGGATCCGTGCGGGTAGGGAAAGTTCTTGTCTCTATGGGAGTGCGGCAATTGCCACCAACCGACAATTTCCTTTAGCCATTCTAAGCGCTCGGCCGGCGAACTATCACTCGCTTCCGGATATCCATCAGGAAGATCGAGCCGAACTTCGGTCTGGGGCAGGTCAAGATGAACTACCAGAGTTCCCCGCGGCACCAGTTGGAGGGCGGCATGCGACGCGCGGGCATAGACCTCATTGAAGTCTACGCCCTGAACGACGGCTGGCCCACCAGCAAGACTGTGTTCAGACCAAAGCCGGATGGAAGGCTCCGCGACAACGGGCGCATCTAGCCCGCTGCGAGCGAGGCCAAAGCGTTGGGAGTGAAGAGTTGGCGTGTAGGGCAGACCTGATACCGACAGAATTCGGGCGGCGTCCTCGTCTCGACCATTGTCGATGGCACCGGCGGATAATACCGCAACGCGCTTCGTTTGCTCTCTCTCGAGGCCATCGAAATGTTCAAAGTGGACGGCATGCTCATGTTTGTGCCCATGGAGTACTAAATTCACACCTGACTGCGCAATGAAGCCTCGGATTTGCTGGAGGTTAGAAACATTTTCAAAAGCTTTCAACTCCACGCGCAGCCCAGGTGCGCGCAGATGGTGATGCATCAGCAGGATTCTGAGCTGCGGACCGGCGTGTGGGCTCGGCATATTCGCCATCACAGCGCGAAGCACTTCAAGCTGCGCGTCCGATACGTGGGCCATGTCGTAACTCAAAAGGTCATCGAATGCCCTGCGGAAGCTTTCCTGCTCTTTCAAATCGTCAGAAAGTCGCTGCGGAATGTCTGACCAGATCCTGCTCAATGATTCCGGTACAGCCACTTGCACCTGTGACCAGTTGCTGGAATTTAACGGAAACACGACCCAGCGTTTATCATCCGCTGCAAGAAAATGGTCTGATGGATCATAGTTATATCGGTCATCGACCCCATCAAGCCATGGAACGACACAACCCATTTCCTTCCAAACTTCCGTGAAAGCTTGATAACGCTCGCGGGAGCTAGGGTCCGACCACTTCTTTACGTCGTGGTTGCCTGGGGTCGCAACAATTCGTTTTGGAGATATTCCTCGCTCGCCGAAGTGTTGGATGATCAAGTCGAAAAGGATCCTATGCCCCCCTGGTAGACCTCTTCGCTGTGCATCACCTCCGAACAGCACGCCATCGAGCATCTCGCCGTTTCGGCGAAGCTCATCTGCAATTCGTCCAAAAAGCTTATCAATCTCAGCTTCGCGAGTTGGATGAAGAATTTGGCGGACGGATGTCTTAGATAAATCGTCGAGTTTGAGTTCGCTCCCCTCGTCCGCGAAGTGGCTATCCGTTATGAGAAGGAAACGGGGAGCAATCATTGGGCTTGCCGACAAAACACACCTTTAGTCAGAACACACCATTGGTGCCGTCTGTTCGGCAGACGTGGCCTTGTTAAGTGCTTCTGCATTATTTCCCCCTATATCCTCGCCGCACCGTCGAACGTGCGCTATCAACAAGTTGTGCCGGCGAGTTTGCCTTGCGCTTCTTGAGAGTGCAACGGGCATCGTATGATACCTGCAATAGTGAGACGGCAGGCCGAACGACTTCGAGAATTGACGGGCTCTCATCCAGAGCGGCAAAGCCTAGGTTAAATCGCACGTACGCGACGATAGCGTTGGCTCAGCGGGTTTCACAAGCGCGAAAGAACGAAGCGATTTTAGGATGTCCAATGTTGCGCAGGAGATCTGGACGGCGTCGGCCGAAATGTTGGTAGGCTGCGGCCGCCATGTCGCTTTCTTCGAGCGTAATCATCTGTGCGGCAAGCTCTGTATCGGTCAATCTCGGCTCAAGCCATTTCAGTCGGAGAATCTTTAAGGACTCCCGAAGGAACTCGTCGTCGATCACGTCGAGATGAGGAACTTTGTTATCCGGATCGGATCGAGCATGCGCCTCGGCTGCAAACCAATGCTGCAGCGCGCCTTCAAGGTCCGCCCATTTTACCGAGAGAGGCAGGCTCGCAATGCCGAAATCATAAGGTGAGATGCCATGAAACTTCGAAACGATGGCTGGGGCGATTTTAAAATGCCGCTCATAGAGATGGAACGATGCCGCGAAAAACGTAGCCGTTCCGACCTGGGTATTTGTCCAACCCGCAAGTAGCTCATGCAACACGCTCCATTCGAAAGCGTTCGCCCCTGAAAAACCCCACATCGCATCATTGCTGCGGATCGCGATGCTCATATTGAGCCGACCATCACGAATGAGCCATCCGATCCAATTGTTGCAGGGAATATCGAGGCTTGCTGCATAATCGAGTTCGGGATCGAAGATGCTCATCACAGCCCGTCGGGTTGACGGATCATTGAGCAACAGCTTTCGGACCTCATCGAGCTGATCAGAGCGACCGCGCCAGTTGCGAAGTCGCGGTCCATATCCGGCACGCCATGTCTTTCCATCATCAGAAAAATCCGGCGCGCGCGGCAGATAATGGGACAGCCAGGCAATATCGTTTCGCCCTGCGACGATCCAAATCGACTCGGCAATCTGGGCAAAGCAGTCGTTGAGGCGACCGGGGAGAAATAGAAACCGTTCCAAAGGTCGTTCAAGGACGGTGACCTGGTTGCAGATCTCGCGGGTCAACTGCCCTCTTACCGCAATCTCATCGCCCTTTTTCATGATTTCGGCAAAACTGCCTGGTGCCGCAAAGCTTATATTTCGGTAGACGGCTGACATGGATCGAAGACTCGCGCTGGATTTTGGTTGCTATTATCTGGAGATTGCAATGAATACTACAACCTTAATAACATGATGGTTTTGATCTCATGCTGCTTTCCGTGCCGACTTCCCTCGATGAACTTGCCAAATACATTCATCCGTTCATGGCGTTAGCTGGCGAAAAGCGTTGGATGAAACGCCTCGACCAGCTGGCGACTGACAAGGACGCATCGTATTTTCGGTGGAAAATTGTCTCCGACTATCACTGGTTGGAAATGGCGATTGGATTTCAGGCTGAGGTCCTTGCCCAGGAAGGCAAGCTTCGCCCGGATCTGATCGATGAACTAATTATGGCCTCTCTCAACTTTGCAGCGATCACTGTGGAAATCCATTCCCGCTTATCACCGAAGGGTCGGCAGGTTCTCGAGGGGCGCTTGCGCGACGCCTTGAAGGCGGAAAACGGATTCGCCCCCGTTTATTTGGAATTCGATCTTGCTCAACGCCTGATGGATCACGGATTTGATGTTGACTTCATCGATCTCGAAGGAAGAGGCCAATTCGACCTCCTGTTTAGTCGGGGCGCTTTTGCCGGTGAGGTTGAATGCAAGAGTCTGTCCGCCGATGCCGGCCGGCCGATTCATCGAAAAGATTTCTATCGGTTCATGGAGTCTATCAGTCCTGCGTTGACGAGGCACGCGGACTTAAAGCAGCGAGAGGTATTGATCGTCACACTTGACTCCCGCTTGTCTTCGAACTTCGCGGAGCAGCGCGATCTCAAAAGGGGCTGTGAAACAGCTTTACTGGCGGGAGCGCCAACGACAATCGATGGTCGAGGATTTCAACTGCTTCGGCGACCTCTTGGGAATGTTCTAGTCGGCGCCATAGACCAGACGACCTTATACCGAAACCTCAAGAAGGAATTCGGCGAAAATATTCACGTATCGGGGGCCGTGGGGGAGGATTTTGGCTCCCTCTTGGTCATGCGAAGCAAGCGTGAAGACGACACTTCGAAACCATTGCTCGAGGCGATGCGGAAAGCGGCAACCCAATTTACCGCTACGCGGCCAGCATTCATCGCTATCCAAGAGCATGGCATTGAGGCCGCTGATCTGATGCTCCCCCACATCCGCCGACGAATGGCGATCTTGTCCTATGCCCTCTACGGTCACTATGGGGCGTCACATGTAAACGCGACCTATGTCTCCGGGTTTGGAGCAATCGTCTTGCACGATGGGTTGGTGGGGACGCCGGCCTTCACTGTTCCGAACCTAGAGCCCAAATTCTCAATCCAACCGGCCGATGCCGCACCGTTCCTGACGCACCTCGCAGATCAAGTCTATGCCGACTTGATAGGCGCACCACTTCCGGCACCGAACATTTCATTTTTGCCCGTCTGACCGAATACCCTCACACTGAGCGGCAGTCTTGTGAACAAACCGCATCTCTCGGGGCCTTCAAACAATCGTTAGGGTCTTCATTTCTCGAGTGTAATGAGGTCCGACAGTTAATTTGCTGTCTTCTAGAACAGGATCGAGCATTGAAGTCGTGAAAATTATCTGATGCGGAAACTTCGCTTCTCTCGACTCCTCGATGAGAATTTTCTGGAAGTTGTGGCTTCGTATCTGTTCCATACCTTTGTCTTCGATGTTGTCCATCAGAAGAAACTTTGGATGCCAAAAATCAGCGTCATATGTGGCGCCGAGCAATAGTGAAAGGATAGACGTGTTCTTTAGGATGACGTTGCTGCTCTCTGCAAAATTCATTTTTCCGTCGACGAGCATAGCGTCATCGCCAAAATTGATCGAGAACGACGTCGGGTTCTCAAATGTTTCTTGCCGCTTCAAATCCTTCCTTAATATCCGCTTGCCGATCATACCGACGACATTCATCGCCTTTGAAATCCGCGCCGTAGAAGAAGCCTCGAGCCGCTTGATCTTCGCCTCGAGAGCCGTGATGTCGTCGTTCAACCTCGCGCGCTCAGCTGACAACTCATCGATCCGCTGAAGAGTGGCTCGCAGTTCCTCCATGTATTCTGCTTCTCGTTCAAGGCCACCAAGCGATTTGAAGCGCTGAGCCAGGTAACTTTCTCTCGGAGAATTGGCGGTATCGTAGCGAGAGGAATAGTCTGTCATGGTGGACGAATAAGCTCGGCGAAGTGTCCTCACCTCGCTTTGAAGCTTCTCGGCCTCAGCCGCTTTCATAGCGAGAAGTTGCCTTGATTCTCTAATTTGGAGTTCGTTGTCGACTTTCAGCTCAAAGTATCTGGAGCGGGCTTTTTCCTCATCGAGGACTTCTGCACATACAATGCAATGCTGGGAGTCCTTGTCTGAAAGCGGTTTTAAACATGATGGACAATACTGAAATTCAATATTGCCCAACTTCGTTGACAATTCTTCTGCTGCGCCAAGCGCAGAGAGTTGCTGCTCGAGATGCTCGATGAACTGATAGAGCTCATGTTCCTCGTCTGCGAGATCGCTGATTCGTTGCTCCGAAACCTGAAGATCACCTGCCAATTTCTGCAAGCGGCGGTGCATTGTCTGGCGTTCTACGGCAAATTGTTTGGCTTGATCGTCACCGATGGCTTGGTCGACATTCCGGATCTCGCTTGCGATTTGTTCCTTGCGAACATTTAACTCCTTCAAACGCCTGTCGAGGACCGCTATGGAGGTTAACCCTTCAGCGTTTGGAAGGGACATAACAGCAGCCTTGTAGAGCCGGTCCTTCTCCGAATAATCGGCTTTCGCTCCCCGTAGCTTGATCAGGCTTTCGTAGAGATCATATCCGTTGACACCTATGACTAGTTGTCCCACCGTTTCGCGGATGTCCCCAGTATCGAAGCTCTCAAATCGAAAAAGCTTGCCCGGGGGAGTCTGCTGATCCGCGTACAGTAAGCGTAGCAACTGGTGCATCGTGATATTGGAATTAGCAACGTTAGGCGCTTCCGGGATTCCCGCCGCCCGAAACATGATCTGAGTGAAGGATAAATCAAGACCGCCGGACGGCCGGCGGATTGGAACTCGCTGCCATTCATCGATCCCCTTGCCCAAGGAATCGTCCAAGGAACCGTAGTAGACCAGTATCGGTTCCTGTTTACCAGCTACTGTACGATGAAGCGTTAGGATCGACTGCGCTGTTTCGACTTCGATCCGAACAGCCGAACAGTTCTGAGCAGCGTCTTTCCATCGATCGAATTCGCCGCCGAGTCCATAGAATATGAAGTCGGCGATGGTCGATTTACCTGATCCGTTCTCGCCCCGGATGATGTTCACCCCACGATGAAAGACCTCATCGTATGCAATATTTTTTCCTTGAGCGACGCGAACCCTCTTAAGTGCAAAAAATGAAACCATGCTAGGTACCGATCCTTCTCAGTCCGGTCATTTCGCGAAGGCCGCCCTTTCCTCGCCCAATCGTGACATAATCAGTGACGAGAAAATCCAGAATTCGTTCCTCTCCATCCAGAACGAGTCGATCGCCTAAATCCGCAGCGAGCCGCCGCCCGTCCTCGCTCAGTTGATATTGGTCCTTATCGACGAGTTCGAGATCGACTAAACCTTTCCCGATGAGGTTGTGCAGCGCCTGAGCCTGAATACCTCCCATCTTGGTATAGAGGATTGGTGGGGACGGATATTGAATGAACGTCTCGTCTGGCTTCGGAATGCGCAGCGTGGTGAAGCTACGACGTACATCAACTGTCATATGCGTGAGATGCAGAAGGCTCGGATTTACAAAATAGAAGTCGGATACAAAGAGGCGGTCCCGGTTTGGCGCCTCGACTTTCCAAGACGACAACAGGGCCAGGTACCGGCGAGCCGTGTCGAACATATCCAACTGCGCATACCACATCCGATAAGTCATGGTTTGTCCCAGCGGATATGGCAGCGTTCCGTCAGAAAATAGAGAGCATTCACAACCGTTTTCGCGGTCGCGTTGTCTGAAGCATATTTTTGGCTGAGCGGATCGACAATCTGAGTTTGAATTGCGGCTGCTACTGTTGCCTCGTCGGCTCCGCTGCATATCAGCGGATGATAAATCAAGTTATGAAAACGTTGTTCGATATCGGCGAGCAAATTTTTGTAGACGGCCGAAATCGACGTTTTGAGGCCCGTCCGAAGAAACGGGCGTGCAAATTTGCTCTGGGAGTCGTTGGCGAAATGGTATTGGTGTTCCCGACCCGCGGCGATCATCTTGGACATAAGGTCACGTCTGTCACTCGGCGACTGCTCATCGAGATCATCGTCGTCAAACACAATGCCTGGCGTTTCATCGGAAGAACATACAGGTGGAACCAATTTGCGCAGCCGATGCCTGATACTGGTATAGATTAGATCGTTGCGGCCGCTCGGTTTGCAAATGTTGATGTGGTCGGCATCAATCGGGATAGGCATCACCCCGTTCACGCCCGGATCTGCACTTCTCTCGTCCACGACGAGGAATGTTTTTTTGGTGAGGTGTTTTTCGTGATAAACGGACACTGCCATCGACGTTCTTTGGCAGTGCGCGCGAAAACTCTCGTTCAGCTCGATTAGCTCAGCGTTGTCCTTCAAGAGCTTTTCGACGTGGACGGACGTAAATCCGCTGACGAAGAACTTGAGTAGGCCAGCTAAGCTGGAACCACTATGCGGCGTGGCTATGAAAATGACACTCTCACACCCCGTGCCAATCCTCTGCCAATCTTCGTCAGTAGATTCTCTGGCGGTCCTCAGAATCTGTTTGACCAAGAGCCCACCAAGGCTATGGCAGATGAAAATGAGCGGCCGTTTGCCAAATTCGTAACTCGCAAGCGTCTCGAGCACGTTCTTCGCTCGGTCGTATAGGTTCATCTCTTTTTTCGCCCATTGAGCGAAGACGCTGGCGGGAAATCCGATGGTATAGAGGTTGAGCTGCGGGAGATCGCTGGCAAGCCAGTGTGGCCAGTAGCCGCCCTCGGCCTCACTAGACCCCTCAAACGTCCACGTTTCGACCGGATCTCCGGACAAACCATGGACGAATATTACGTCGGCTACGCCACCAGTAGCAGTAATGGTGGCAAAGAAGTTCGCGGGTGTGGACACGTTATTTCCCGGGAGGCCAAATCACGTCTGCAACCGTATATTGTGTTCTTGGTATTGCAAGTGCACCTACGCGAAAAAACTACTTTTCCTTCGCTCTTCCAAGACTTTAGTTAATCTCAGGAGGTGGTGGTAACTTTCGCCAGCGCTACCAACCGGTCCGATGCTCTGACGGTTGAACTAGACCAATTCACAGGATCCCCCACGCCCGAAACCTCCCCCTCCCCGTCATCTCGCGCAAGCCGAGCTCCGAAACGATCCGCCGCGCCGCCTGCGGCGTCACCTCGAGCGTCTTTGCGACCATGCCGGCCGACACCAATGGCTTTGCCATGACCAGCTCGACGAGCTCCGGCAGTTTTGAAGACGTCCGCCGCCCCTCCAGCTTTCGCTCGAACATTTTTTGCGCGAGCGCCAGACGGTCATGCTCTTTCATGCCGATCTCGGCGGCCGCCAAAAGCCCGTGGGCGATGGCCAACAGCCGGGTTTCGCGATCGCGATGCCGGCGCCGATCGACGGGAATGGTTTTCAGGCCGAGGTTGATCGCGGAAACATGCGCGCCGGTGGTGATGCCGGATTCCCGAAGGATCGACGCTGTAAACAGCCGGCCAAGCCAGGGCGCGTGCTGCAGCACGGAGAGCTCATTCCAGGCATCGAGGGCGACGGTGGCCTGCAGCACCGCCGGCAGGTTCTGGGCCTGGCGTAGCACGTCGCGCCATTCGTCGAGCCGGGCATCCTCGTCCCAGTCGAGATCATAGATCATCGGATCCTTTTCAGCAGGACGATCATCGACACGGCCGGTTCGTGTGGCGCTCTCGATCGCCGCCTCTGATCGGGCCAATATCGCATCAATGGCAGCATAGTCGACGCCGAGGAGATGTTCGACGCCGTCACCTTCCTCCCCCTCCCCTTCCGCTTGGATCGCGGCCGCCGGCGAAATAGCCTTGGCCGTCATCGCCTCGTCCCCGCCGCCCGACCCGATCTCCGAGGTTTTTCGCAATGTGCGAACGCCGTCGGCCGACAGTGCCCAGCCGGGGAGTTGGGCGGCGATGCGTCGGCGGGTGCGCAACACGTCGCGGGCGATGGTGAGTTCGTGGGTCGGGCTCCGGATGTCGCGGGTGGCGTCGTGGAGGACGAGGTCTTCCAGGTGCACGAGCTCGCCGTCGATCCACAGCGAGGCACAAGCATCGGCGAAATTTTGCCGTTCAATCCAGCCCTGGCCGACCGGCGAACGGGCGATGCGCTCGTCCAGACGCGTAAGCGCGGTGCCGGCGTCGAAAGCCGGCCGCATCAGGGCTGTCATGCTGATTTTCGCGAGATCGTAAGCCATTGAAATCATGGTAAATGATATCTTACACGAACTCTATATATATCTTAGGGTTCGCCAGTGGGTATGATTGTCAGTTGGGGTTCTAACCATCGATAAGTCTCCCTTATCGATGGTAGTTGATATGAAGCCGCAAATCAGACAGAATCGCAGCAAAGTCGTGCCATAACGGCCGCAAAAAACCGCCATTCTGGAGCTTTCGTGGCAAAAACGACAACATCACCGACCTCCATCGAGCAACGCGCCAAAGAGCTCGACACGATTGCATCCGTGCTGCCACTCGAACGGCGCGACGAACTGGCCGAGCTTCTGACCGACCAGGATATCGAGACCCTGCGCCACCTCGTCAATGCCGGTATGGGTGCCAACACACTCAGGGCGCTGACATCCGATCTTGCCTATCTCGAAGCCTGGGGTCTGGCAGCCACCGGACAATCCTTGCCTTGGTCGGCGCCCGAAGCCCTGCTACTCAAATTCGTTGCCCATCATCTCTGGGACCCCGAGAAAAAAACCATCGATCCAGATCATGGAATGCCAGCCCACGTGGATAACAAACTCCGAAAGCAGGGGTTTCTCAAATCAGTCGGTCCGCATGCGCCAGCCACCGTGCGGCGGCGTCTGGCCAACTGGTCGACACTAACCAAATGGCGCGGCCTCGATGGTGCCTTCACCTCCCCTGCCCTCAAGTCGGCCATTCGCCACGCCATTCGTGCGGTTCCAAGGACACGCCGTCGAAAGAGCGCCAACGCAGTTACCGGTGATGTCCTGGCAAAACTGCTGTCCACATGCGCGAGCGATGGCTTACGCGATCTGCGTGACCGGGCGATCCTTATGGTCGCCTTTGCGTCGGGGGGCCGCCGGCGCAGCGAGATCGCCGGACTTCGGGTGGAGCAACTGACCGTCGAGTCGCCGATCGAGATTCCGGACGCCCCTTCCCTCCCCTCTCTTGCCATTCATCTCGGGCGGACGAAAACCACGAGCGGCGACCAGGACGATACCGTTTATCTCACAGGTCGGCCGGTCGAGGCTCTCTATGCATGGATGTCGGCGGCGAAGATCGACAAGGGCAGTGTCTTCAGGGGGATTGGAAGATGGGGAACGGTGTCTAAGCGGGCGATCGATCCGCAGTCAGTCAATGCGATTATCAAGCAGCGGGCGCAGATGGCTGGGTTGGAGCCGGGGGAGTTTTCTGCTCACGGGCTAAGATCAGGATATCTGACGGAAGCGGCCAATCGCGGTATTCCCCTCCCCGAGGCTATGGAGCAATCACGCCATCGATCGGTGCAGCAGGCTTCCAGCTATTACAACAATGCTACACGGCGCAGTGGTCGTGCCGCTAGGATGCTCTGATGGAAAGGCTCAAGCAAATGACCCGCGATCAGATAATAGAATCCATGACCGCCGAAGATCTGCGATACGACGAGTACGAATCTAAAGTTACAGAATACATGGACAAGGCCAAAACGGTTGACGACGTAAATCTTCTTTTAGAAGTCGCTTGTCACCGTCGAAATGAAGCATTGGTCGATGCAATTACATCCGTTTTGGGACGCCGACACACTTTTTCTGGTATTGCAGTGCAGGGAAATTCGGCTTCAGTGGACCGTCTACTGAACCTTATAGCCGAGATGCTCTCGCAGACATGGCACGGTGCCTACGAAGATTTGGTTGCAGAACTCGAAAAGTTTCCGCATCCTAAAACGATTGAGGCACTCCGACAGATGGTTGATATAAAGCCAGCGATCTTGGCGGAACTAGACGATGGCGACGCGCTCTCACGGAAGGCTATTTGGGCGCTCGGGAAGATAGCCTCACCCTTGGATGACAGAAAAATAGACCCTGAGATAAAAAGTGCTGCCCTCGACGTTTTACATGTCCTCTCAAGCCACTCAGATAAGCTTGTTGTTGAGCGGATACACAAGCAACTGGATCGAATTTCGAAATCTCATCACGAAGACAGTATTGAAGCACAGTTGAAAGATGCCTCGACTTGAGAGTAATTCCTTCGAGGACGGGCAATATGCAAGCCTCGACCCTATAGGTCTGTCGTGTGGTGATCGCCCACAATCATATATCCCTGCCCGTACGGTAATCCCCCCGTTTTTACCGGGGGATTACCATCTCGGAAAGAGCCTCAAGGCGTTTGCTCGAGCGAAAATTAGTTGAGACTAAATGGCCCATAGCTGTTTGCCAGAACGAGCAAAACGTAAGATGCTACTCACTCATTCTTCAGTAGCGCTCAATTTCTGATTCAGCGCTACGGCGTCAGGACTGCGAAGCGCGGGTTCGTCGCCATTTTCGACAGCCAGCACCATGCGGATTCGCTCTTCCTCCGCAAGCCGTCTCGCTTCGTCGTTACCGTATTTGCCGATGTTGAACGTGCGGGTGATAGCTTTCCGGCGTCTTTTTGTTGCAGAGGCATTCCCCTGATCCTCAACCTGCACCTCAATCCGGGCGATCCAAGAGCCGTCTTTATAATGTTTACCGGGCTGTACGTAATAGACGCCAGGCAGGCTGCGGCCTGCGGAACGGTTCTTGCGCACCTGCATGCGCATATCCCTGTTCGTCAAAGGCGGAACGACGCTCAAAACTGCATCGCGGTAGGCCTCGGCGACGGTTAGCGCCTGTTCATCTCCACCATATGTGCCGTCACTAAACGTCATCTGAAACGTCTTGCCACCACGCGAAAAGTTGACTAACCATGCATTCTGACCGTGGCGATCGGCATCAACCCGGTTGATGGCGTACATGTCGTTTTCTTGGAACTGCGATGCTGGCTCTGAGATTTCGGAGGGCTGTAAGTTTTTCGTCAAACAACGACCATTCGAAGGATTACCTTTCGAGAAGTTCTAGTGCATTACGCCCGCTGAGGGCCGGTAATCCAGACACCGCTCACTCGAACGTAATCCAAGAAACGCCTTCGACCAATTTTCCGCCATGCGCGCAGGAATCACCCAAACGGGCAATCTTCTTGCCCTGAATGCTGGCGACTGATGAACCGCTTGTGATTCTATCCGACGTTGTTGGAACGCCCGTGCAGGTCAGACTATCTCCAACGGTGGCCACAGGCACACCGTCGACGGTGACGAAGTTCTGCTGCGTTGATGTGACAGGGCCGCCGACATGCGGCTTTGGGCCGGGATCGACCACCGGGCAAACATGCATATGGCCTTTCAATGTGACTGAGGAGCCTACCATCTTAAATCACCTTATTTATCGATTTTTGCAGGTTTATATGCCTTATGGCATTTTCCAAATCCTAAAGCCGTCCTCTGCCGATGGCTTCTCACCGAAAAACTGTTTCCGTAGCTCAGCCATTTTGGCATCTTCGCTACGTACCGGATCTGAGACAATCGTCATCAGTCGATGTGCTTCACCTTCACTTAAGGAATCGCGCAAAAATACATCCAGAAATTTCTCGATGTTTCTAATGTCCAATATCCCGTTTTTACGGCATCGCATGGTGATACAGCGAAGAACAAGATGTCCATATTTTTCCGCATCAGATCCAGCCGCTACTGAGCCATATTTTTTGGCCAAAGCTTTGAACTCATCAGCGAAAAGTCTCCGCTCAGCTGCACCTAATTCGTAATCCTCTAAATTAAGCATTGAGCAGGCCTGCAATCGACGCGTGTTCCGCCACGCCATTATAATCGTGATCTTTGTATTTATGGCCCTCAGCTCGAACCCACTCCCTTGGAAGGCGATTCAGGGTTTCTATAAGCTGACTGTCGTCGCGGTTCTCATTCAGACTTTTAAGAAAAATAAACTGACCTCTCATACAGGTGAATAATAAAAGAGGGTCCACAAAATCATCGTAGAAATCGAGATGGACTTTTGTTTTAATCCTCCCGTCAGCGTCTGTGTCTTCGTGATCACGGACTTTCTCGATAATGGCCATATGCTTGTCAGATCGCCGCTCGTGCGAAACCTTCCACAAAAACGCCTTTGTGCGTTCAACTAGTGCTGAATCGATGGTCTCAGCCCACACATCATTGTGTTTAGCCCAATGTAGCGTGCTGTCCCAAAGATTAAGCAGCAAGTCAGGCGAATAGATCCCATTGTAACCGTTCTTGATCCACCATATAAGTGCACTCCCGTCTTTCTCCGACGCCACACCAAAATAGGAATTGCGAAAGCTCTTAACAATTCCGTTCAAGTCGACCGTCCAAGTATAAAAACTAGGATCGAATTCGGCTTCCGAAATGGAATCTAGTGCTAACCGACAATGAGTCCTGAACAGCTGTTTCTCTTTAATGTTGAGGAACGACGTCTCGAAAAGATCGTCTGAATAGCTCAGTGCAAATACCGCAAGCATTTGGCCAAGGTCTCGTCCGCCAATCATATGGTCAGATCCCTCCATAGTTGGTGATTCGGTAATTTACCAAATTCAGCTTCATATTCAGCCACCAGTGTATCCATTGTAGACAGATCGAACTGAGACTCGCGAACTAACTTTCGTACTGAGCGATGTTGGCTTTTCCGCAAATAGCCGCGATATACCGGGTAGCTCAGATCAACAAACGGGTCCAGAGTTTTGGTGTGTATGAAGGCTCTCTCCCATTCGTCCGATCCATCCATCGCGATAGGCACTTCAAACTTATCAATGAGCTCTACCAGCCGACTATCTGAGGTCGCGTTCCGGTGCTTTAGTAGTTCAGCGGATATGTCATTGCAATGGAACCTTTCGGACAAGAATTTCTTAATTTTTGCCGATCTTTGAGGAATGATAAAAAATATGGAAAGTATATCGTCGATATCTGATCGCGAAGCAGCAATAGATTCGAAATAATTTTCAATAAATTCATTGAAACTAATCTGCCGATTTTGACGCAAATTATTCTTAAAAAAATCATAGTTCTTATTTCTGGAGTCAATCCATTTTCTCGCCTCAACTTTAATTAATCCCGTATCTGGATTTCCATCCAGTACGATATCCCATATGGGCTGCATTCCGTTGAAAGAAGCAAGACTGATTGCTTCCTCCCAAAGAATGCTTTCTCTCTCAAATTGACCCGTGTTTTTCAAAATACGCTTCTTTCAAGCTTGATCAAAATGCAGTTGACAGCGTTCGGCCCAAGTTAAAAGCGCGTGACCAAGCTGCCGCAGTTCCAGCTCCCGCTGCAACATCCCCAAATGGACCGTCAAAAGGTGAAAGTATAGCGACCCCTGTCGCAACGATGCCAGCAACGCCTACCGCGCCCCAACCGATCCTCTGCATCGTCGAATACTCTGGCATCGGCCGTCCGTGCTTCGCTTCCCAATCAGCTTGCGTTGGAGGAGCCATCCGAGCGTACTCGTCTACCCGTGCAGGCTTACCTCCCGGAGGGCATCCGTTGTCATCGTACATTCTCAATGCTTCCTGCATACCTCGTTGCTGAGCTTCGATCTGGGTTTTATGAGCTTCTATTCCAGATGACACGGCATTGTCTGCCAACATCCTGCTAAAGCGATTTGGCAATCCGTGGTGAGGATCGTTCATGCCATTTTCAAGAAACTCTTGGATACATTCACAAATCGTCGTTCGACAATTTTTCAACTTCTTCTTCAGGCCACTGCTGTTTACAGTTTCCCATACCTTTTTATCGAGGCCCATGATTGTCTCCAAAAGTGGAAGCAAAAATTTCGCGTTTCAGATCTGGTTTGGATATTTTCGCGATCTGCAATACACCGTTTGACATTTGGTATCTAAGCGAGAACTGACCGAGGCTATCCTCTGCGTAGATGACTTTCCCGCCAATAAGTGTTCTCTGTTTTTCGGCGCTTATTGCTGGAATTAAGCTGTTCAGCACTAGCGGCCTATAGACACGGAGCAGTGCCTTGGTTGCGTTGAACATTCTCCCCCAAACAACTTTCTTGATGTCTCGAAGGATGACTGGAATTTCGTCTGGGGTGACGATGACTACGCCCCAATTGTTTCCAAAAGCCTCGGTAAAAAACCATTCAGTCTCTGAAGAATGTTCATTCAGATAGACCAAATATGGTGTTTGGGCTTCATAATCCTTTTTACCATTTCCAAATACTGGCTCAAATCTGCATCCGAGGCCTTCAAGCTGGTAGATTATATCGAATGCTTGAGATGCATCGACAATAGCGTAGGCCTTGTCGAGATTTCGGACAACAGTCCGGTCTTCGCTTTCATTGCCTTGAGCCAATGCTCTATCTCCCGTCCTATTCTTTCATGAACGGGCTGTTGGCTTCGCAACCATCGCTACCCTTAAGGAACTCAATCTTGTCGCCCTTTATGATTATTTTTTTTCCGCGGATGCTGATACCCTTTTGATCGAGCTCGATAACGCCGCCAGGAGTAGCGAGCACAATTTTCTCAGATCCTACGGTTATTACCTTCTTTGACCTTGAGAAGATCACGTCATCGACGGTGACTTCGTAACGGCCTCCCACCAAAAGTTTTTTTATTTTCCCCACGACTTCAATAAATGTCTTACCAACATTTGTAACCTTTGAAACGCCTACTTGCTCTGCCCGGGCGACGCCAACACTGTCAGATTTGAAACTGCCAACGATCGTGTTCATGATGCCGGGGAGGGGGAAAAGGCCAGATGCATCCGATCCAACACCAGTGCCAGAGCCAGCAAGCGCCGTACCCGCATCAGAGCGCGGGCTTGTGCCAGAAACAACGCCCTCGCGTGACGACATTCCACCAGCGCCGAGGAAACCGAGGGCCGATGATGCAAGTGTTGTGGCAAAGGCCGAAATGCCAGGTCCACCGCCGCCTGCAATCTGAGCCGCCTGACTGAGAAGCCCTGCCGTTTGGCCTGAGAGCGCCTGTACACCTGCCATAGCCATCATGGCCATCGGTCCAGTGCCGCCAACGACGGTGTTCACGGAGCCACCGATCTCGTGCTTCTGGTTGCCGGAGACTTCGACGGCACGGTTGCCACCCACTGAAGCCACTTCGTGTCGGTCGATGCGCTTGGTGCGGTCGTTGAGAACGCGTGTCGTCTGGTCCTTCTGGGCATGGAAGAACTGGTTCTCCTTGCCTGCCTCGTCCTCGAAGGTGATTTCATTGAAGCCGTCGCCCTTATGCGTATTGGAACGCAACACCATGCGCGTCTTGTTGGCAGGCAGATCGTAAGGCACCGAATTTTTCGGGTTGTTAACCACGCCCGTCACCAGTGGTCGGTCCGGATCGCCGTCTACGAACGCAACCATCACTTCCATGCCGATACGCGGAATGACCTGCGCACCCCATGTTCCACCACCCCATGCCTGACTGACCCGAACCCAGCAGGTATCAGTTCCATCCTTCTTCGCCTTGCGGTCCCATGGGAACCACAGCTTGATGCGGCCGTATTGGTCCGGGTGGATTTCTTCGCCCTCAGGACCCGCGACGATGGCGACTTGTGTGCCTTCGATCTTCGGCCGCTTGGTCGTGCGGTGCGGGGTCAGCGGAACCCGAGCGGGAATGGCCTCGAAGGCGTTGCGGTATTCCGGTTCGTTGCTGTTGGTCTCATAGGAGCGATCCACGATGGTGTGGCTCGCCTTGATGATCACATGCTCTTCATATTCATGTTCGGGATGGGCCACTTCGTAAGGCGTGAAGCGGCGACCTGCTTCGAGAATGCGTGAGGTCGATCCGCCGAAGACACGGTCGTGGTCGGCTTCGATCGATTGTGCCCGCAGCTTCTGGGCGCGCTCGGCCTCTTCCACCGTCTTGATGCGGGCGGGGTATTCATAAAGCTCGCGCTTGGTCGCATCCGGCATCTGCACCAAAGAGGGCGTCATATTGCTGGGTACCATGCCCGGCGTCTCGAAATTCCAGTCGGCACCTGCACGCTGGCCCGGTACATAGGAAAAGCGGCGAGCCCAGTCGTTGATGTGGTTGCGATCCGACGAACCCTGTGCCAGTCTCACTCTGCCTTCGCCCTGCGCGGACGGCGATGGTCCAAGCCATCCATTGGCGGTATCAGCCACATGCAGCTTGTGAGAACCATCTTCATGGCTAAAAAAGTAGAAAAGACCGTCCTCTTCAAAACGGCGTAACAAGTAGTCCAGGTCGGTCTCGTTGAACTGGGTACTGTAATGCTGCACCGGTGGCGGTGAAATGACACCCGACGTATCCGGTGCTGGAATGCCGTGTTCAGAAAACAACGTCTCGACAATATCGATCGATGTCTTGTCCATCCAGATGCGGCAATCGGAGCGGCGCGACAGCAACCACATCTGTGGGCGGATCGTCATGGCGTAGGAACGAAGCCCACGGCTGACGGGCGGGCCTTCATGAAGATCGGTCACCAGACCGTTGAACGGACGGCGGACCCCGCTTCCATCCTCGCCATCACCTTGGCTCACCTCAACCGACACATCGATGAGCCGGCCGATCAGTTCTTCCGGCTTCACCGATTCCTTCTTGGCACGGACATTCAGCTGTATTTCGAAGAGTTGCGAGACACCCTCGTTGATCACCATCCGCTCCGGTAGCAACTGGTCTTCGCCGAGCGGGGACTTCACCTTCAAAACACGGCTGGCCTGGATGAAATCGGACGACGATGGCTGGTCGGTCATGAGCTAACTCCGCTTTACAATGCATAGGTGCCGAGAGGCATAATCTCTCCCGAGTACTTTCCAAGAAATCCATATTAACTGTCAGAATACACTCGCAGAGGCCATGGAACTCTTCATACGGCCCAAATCAGGCGCGCTCTCCAACGAGATAGGCATATTTGAACTTCGTCGCGTAATTGGGCACATCATCGATCTTCGGGCCGAACATAAGTTCAGGCGTCAGGATCGAGCCAATCTCTTTTGCAGAAGGCGCAGTACCCAGCAGATAGATGTCTCGCGACATGAACATCTGGTTACCGAATGAATTTCCGACAGCGTAGTTTACCTGCAAAGCAAAGGCAGAATGGCCTTTGGAAAGCATCGCCTGCTTGATCTTGGCATCATTTGAAGCAAGCCACTTTTTCAGCCAAACGGTCAAGGAGTACTCGTTGACACCTCCCGAAACTTGACTGACCACAGCAGCGACTGCACCGCCTACAGCCATTCGTGCGTTGAGTTGCCGAGGTCCATCAGGAAGAGACATGTATGATAAATCAGGTCCCTTTCCCATCCGTTTCACAGGAACGACCTCGTCCTCCCGAACCGGACGCACAACAAAGGAATCAGTAGAAACAGAGAAATTGGGCATAGATCGCTTCTCCCAGCAGCATCCGAGAACGGACAGGCAATGTTTGGCGCTAAAGGCGCTTCCGGTTTTCGAAGATACCAGACGTTCGAAATCGGAATAAAAAATCCGGTGCCCCAAAGAAGGGGCACCGGATCAAAGGCGTTAGCCAGCCTTTGTAGTCGCCAAGTCGTAGGAGGCGATCATTGGAGCCTGCTGCGTGTTGTTTTCGTCAGCAGGTGTGTACTTGACTTCCATCTTGGTGAAGTTGAGCTTGATGGTCTCAACAGGACGATCACCGCTGGAGTCGACTGAGTAGCTGGCGATCAGTGTGTTCGTCAGCAGATACTGGATGTAAGTGTTGCCTGGATCGCCAGTCGTGACGAGGTGGATCGTCGCGAGTTTACCCTGGCGACCGGAGCAAGCTTCCTGGAACAACTTGGTAGAAGACGAGTCGCTGACCTTGGTCAGGATAACTTCCGAAATAGTTGGCTCAGATGCTTCGCGGTTTGCAGCAGAACCAGCGGATGTGTTCATGTTGCGCGTTACGTTCCAGTGAATGGCTTCGATATCCATCCACTTTTTGTGTTCCTGGTGCGTAGCGTCACCCTGGATGCCGTCGATCTGCAAATAAATTGGCATACTGTAAGCTCCTGTAATTACTGAAAAGACCTCTTGCTTCGAGGCCGCGTTTGCCTTTCCACTACTGCCGCATGCGTCGGGACTTCCCTTCCGACGCGGCAACCTTATCCACTGCAACCGGCTCGGCCGCACTGAATTCATCATTTTCCCCAACCGCTTCCGCACGAACGCAGAACCCGGTCTCATCAAAATCGACGGTGATGTGCTTCACCCGGTCACCCGAGATAACCTTGTCCAGAAAGAACGTGGACATGGGTGGTAGCAGATCTCTGCCGATCATGATTTCAATGGCGCGTGCGCCGATTTCACTGGAACCCGACCGCCCAACCAGCGCATCACGTGCAGCATCTGAAAGCGTGAGTTCCGTGCCGTATGCGGATCGAACCCGCTCGGCAATTTTCTCGATCTGGATGTCAACGATGCGCGACAGTTGCTCAGGCCCCAGCGGCATAAACGGCAAGATCACCGTGCGCCCCAGAAAAGCAGGTTTGAAATGCTTCGTCAGCTCAGGCATGAGCATGGCTTCAAGCGCCTCGCCTTCCGGCATGGTATCGGGATCTGCAGCCAAGGCCGTCAAAAGTTCGGAACCCGTATTGGCAGTCATAAAAATCGTCGTATTTTTAAAATCGATGTCGCGGCCCTCGCCGTCTTTCAGCATGCCTTTATCGAACACCTGATAAAATATATCATGGACGCCGGGATGGGCCTTATCGATCTCATCCAGCAACAACACACCGAACGGGCGGCGGCGGACAGCTTCCGTCAAAATGCCGCCTTCACCGAAGCCAACATAGCCCGGAGGCGATCCGAGAAGGAGCGAAACCTTATGCTCTTCCTTGAATTCGGACATGTTGATCGTCGTCAGATGGCTGTTCCCACCATATAAAAGATCGGCGAGTGACAGTGCCGTTTCCGTCTTCCCAGTACCCGACATGCCAACGAGCAAGAAAACAGCGGGTGGACGGCGAGGGTCGGACAGTCCAGCGCGGGCGGCACGCATGGCATCGGCGATGCGGCCAATTGCCATATCCTGGCCAATGACACGCTGCTTCATGCGCTCATCCAAAGACTTTGCGCTTTCAATCTGGTCGGCCAACAACTTTCCAAGCGGGATGCCCGTCCAGCGCGAGACAACCGACGCAATCATCTCTCGATCAACAACAGTTGGAACGAGCTTATCTTCGCCATCACCAGGCGCAGCCGTGACAGGTCTGAGCGGTGCAACGTTCGATACATTGGAGGGCTCAGCTTCGCTCTCCAGAAGCTCCGCCAACTCAGCATCATAGCGCGAACGGAGGCTGTCGGTCGATGTTTCCAGATTGACGATCTCAGCTTTGATCACCTCTATTCGAGCGCTGGTTTCCTCATCAGCTGGCTCTTTCGTCAGCCACTCTAGCTCAGTGGCAAGCAACCGACCTTCGCTTTGCATGGACCGAAGCTTCTCAGGCAATGTCTGGCGGGCAAGCGATACGGCAGCCGAGGCAGTGTCCAGAAGACTGACAGCCTTGTCCGGAAGTTGACGCGACGGCATGTATCTGGCGGAAAGCTGTACCGCCGCAACAATAGCCTCGTCTCTTATGACCACACCGTGATGCTTCACGAAGGTGTCGGCAACGCCACGCAACATGCGAATAGCCGTCGCTTCGTCCGGTTCACGGACATGGACTGGCTGAAAACGGCGGGTCAAGGCAGCGTCTTTTTCAAAATATTTTTTGTACTCGCTCCACGTCGTCGCCGCGACGGTTCGAACTTCTCCACGGGCGAGTGCCGGCTTGAGAATGTTGGCTGCATCGCCTTGCCCGGCTGCACCACCAGCGCCTACGAGGCCGTGAGCTTCATCGATAAAAAGGATGATAGGTTCCGGCGAGCGTTTGACAGCATCGATAACGCCGTGAAGACGGCGTTCAAATTCGCCTTTCACACCCGCACCCGCCTGAAGAAGTGATAGGTCAAGCGTAAGGAGGCGTACATTCTTCAGCTTATCGGGTACATTACCAGAAACAATTTCAAGCGCGAGTGCCTCTGCAACGGCCGTTTTTCCGACGCCAGCCTCCCCAACGAGAATGGGGTTGTTCTGTCTGCGCCTTGTGAGAATATCGACCATCTGCCGAAGCTCGTCGTCACGGCCTATGACGGGGTCCACTTTGCCTTGACGCGCATCCTCGGTCATGTCCTGAGTATAGAGGCGAAGGAAGTCGTTCTGATCTTTGCCTTGCAACGCGCCAACGATCGCGTCATCGCTGGTTGAAGCCTTATGGTCTCCCTCTTCCCGAATTTGCTCCAACGCAGCGCGATCCAAAAGCTTAAGTGCCGGGAAAGCGGCACGGACCAGACTGCGCAACGATGTCTCTTCATCGAGAGCCAGAAGGAGATGGATCAACGCGATGTGTGATCGTCCATCCTGCAAAGAAGCAAGCAGCCAAGCTTCTCGGCCCGCTGTCAGGATGTTCTGGGACAGCGATAAGGCCTCACCGTCTCCAACCGCCGCATCGTCAAGTGCTCGCTCGATTTGAGCGCGAAGATCGTCTCTTGAAATTTTTAAACGGTCGAACGTTTCGGAAAATGCATCATTATCCACAACCGCACTCAACCAGTGGGCTATGTCGACGAACTGATGACCGCGACGTACGGCAACAGAGGCTGCCGTCTCCAGCGATACACGCAAGTCAGGCTCAAGCGCTTCTACCAGGCGGTTGAGATCAATATGCGACATGCAGCGAGCCTCCGGTTTGGATCATTCCACAACGTGACGTGGCATAGTTAGGTTGATGAAACTCACTTGTCCAGCAAAAGTTGCTTTTTTTATTTGACGAGTTTAAAATCAAGTTGCCACAATTTGGCCCTATTTTCCATAAGTCTGTTTGGTGAATAACCTTACGTAACGGAAGTAACTGACACATATCTATCATACTTAACGAGGGATAAACTGACATTGGCCACTCAAGAGTCGGTAAAAGATATAGAATATCTAGGTGATTGCGGAGAAAATATTCGAAGCAACGCAAGAACTCGTGAACTATACTATAGAATTAAGGATGAAAGAAATCAAGCGCGCGCAGAAGAGCGCACTGTTTCACCCCAAGAAGTTCTAAGAGTTTCGAGCAACTGGATTGAGGTTAGCAATCTCGGATTGCATATTATATATTCCGAAAGCCGGGACGTTGAAATATTGGCATGGCTTGCCGAAGCAGAACTGAGGCTAAAAGGCTTTCACGGGCTGCGAGAAGTTTACCGAATTACATGTGATATATTTTGCAACCAGTGGGACTCTCTCCGCTCGATTAGCGATGATGACGACGAAGAGAAATTCGCTCCTTTCGCCGGGTTGAACGGCATTGGAAGTGAGGGAACGCTCATACAGCCTTTGCGTCTCAGTTCCCTGATTCCAGGTGGCAAATTTGGTGAATATACGCTGTGGGATTTCCAGCTTGCGCAGCGTTCCTCCGAAACCAAACGCAAAGAGGAACTGTATAATGCAGCCTCGGAAGCGGGCATTGCGGCTATGTCTTCGCACCTGGCGGATGTAAATGCGTGCCTTGCGACATTCGATGAAATCAGCAAGATTTTATCGGAACGGTGCGGACACAACGCGCCAGCCAGCTCCAATATCAGAAATATCCTGATTGAGGTGGCATCTGCCATACGCACATTGGGCGGAAAAGATGACACGCAGCCTGCCGTTGCCAACAATGCACGGATAGCGGATAGTGATTCCGCTTTGGTACAGCCCGAGGTTCCCAAAAAATCGTCATCTGGCCCAGAAGAAATCGCGTCACGTGACGAAGCATTTGAAACTCTTCTTACAGTTGCGCGTTATTTCCGCCGGACGGAGCCGCATTCTCCGATTTCGCTGGCAATTGAAACACTGGTCCGCAGGGGGCGCATGGATTTTTCAGAACTGCTCGCAGAGCTTTTGCCCGAAGTGCAGGCGCGCCACGCCGTTTTGACGGCGGCCGGAATAAAGCCCGAGAGCGAGAACAACGGACAATAATAAAATCAAGGGAGATGCGACGCTCCCTATAGTCAGCAATGCCGGTACGGCATCAAGGAGGTTTGAATGGCAAGTGTTCATGAGAAGCTAGAGCGGGTTCGCAAACCTCGCGTTCACATCAAGTACGAAGTCGAAACCGAAGGCGCAATGGTCGTCAAAGAGCTGCCGTTCGTGGTTGGTGTTCTGGGCGATTTCTCCGGCAACCCGACGCAGCCGCTGAAACCGTTCGGCGAGCGCAAATTCGTACAGATTGACCGGGATAACTTCGATGAAGTCATGCGTCGCATGACACCCGGCCTCAACATTGCCGTTCCCAACACACTGCAAGACGATGGCACGGATATCCAGGTCAATCTGAAGTTCGAGAGCATGGACGACTTCCTGCCTGCTTCGGTCGTCGAACAGGTACCGGCGCTTAAAGCCCTGCTGGATGCGCGCAACGAACTTCGCGACCTATTGTCCAAAGCAGATCGCTCGGAAGATCTGGAGCGGCTCTTGGAAGATATTCTCCAGAACAAGACCGATCTCGGAAAGCTCGTATCCGAATTGAAAGAGAAAAACAGTGCGGGCACCTGACCTCGAAACATGAGGACTGCTTCGTTGAGATGCCCCGGCGCACGGGGCTTCACCTGTTCTAGCGGTAAGACAAGAACCGCATTTGGAAGGATTGAAACATGAGCGCTGAAAGCCTGCTGAAAAACGAGGCACAGACAACAACCACCGAAGAAAATGGCCTTCTTGCCAAGGTGGTTGCCGCGACACGTCAGACCGAACCGGACCGCGCGCAGAACCTGCTGCGCACCCTGACCGATCAGGCCCTGAAGGGTACGGTCAAGTATGACCGAAACCTGACGGTGACGTTGAACCACGCGATTGCCGAAATCGACAAGGCCATTTCCGGCCAGCTCGCGGCCATCATGCAAGCGCCGGAATTCGCCAAGCTTGAGGGCACATGGCGCGGCCTCAATTATCTGGTGAAAAACTCGGAAACCAGCGTCAACCTCAAGATTCGCGTTTTGAATGCGTCAAAGCGTGACATCGGCCGCGATCTGGAAAAGGCAGTTGAATTCGACCAGTCCAGACTGTTCAAGTCCATCTATGAAGATGAATTTGGCACTCCCGGTGGTGAGCCGATGGGCGCCATCATTGGTGACTATGAGTTCGATAACTCGTTTGACGATGTTCAGCTTCTCCAGGGCGTTTCGATGATCGCCGCGGCTGCATTTGCCCCGTTTATCTCGGCTGCGAGCCCACGCATGTTCGGCTTTGAAGATTACCGCGATCTCGCGCGTCCGCGTGATCTGGAGAAGATTTTCGATACTGTGGAATATGCAAAGTGGCGCAGCTTCAGAGAAAGCGACGATTCTCGCTTCGTCACGCTTGCCCTGCCGCGCGTTCTGGCCCGTATGCCTTATGGCCCGAAGACGAACCCAGTTGACGAATTCGCCTATGATGAAACACGCGGCTCTGCCAACGGCGATTTGCAGCACGACGAATATTGCTGGATGAACGCCTCCTACGTCATGGGAACAAAGCTGACGGACGCCTTTGCCAAGCATGGATGGTGCACAGCCATCCGTGGTGCGGAAAACGGTGGCAAGGTGGAAAATCTCCCCATGCACGTGTTCTCCAGCGATGACGGCGATCTGGATCTCAAATGCCCGACGGAAGTCGGCATTACCGACCGTCGCGATGCGGAACTGGGCAAGCTGGGCTTCCTGCCACTCTGCCACTACAAAAACACGGATTACGCCGTGTTCTTCGGCGCGCAGACGGCCCACAAGCCCAAGCTATATGACCGTCCGGAAGCAACGGCCAATGCCGCCGTCTCTGCAAGGCTGCCATACATGATGGCGACCTCGCGCTTTGCGCATTATCTGAAGGTCATGGGTCGCGACAAGATCGGTTCCTTCATGGAAGCATCCGATTGCGAAGTCTGGCTCAACCGCTGGATTTCCAACTACGTCAATGCCAACGACGTGGCAGGCGAAGAGTCGCGCGCCAAGTACCCGTTGCGCGACGCGAAGGTGACCGTGCAGGAAATTCCCGGCAAGCCTGGTGCTTATAACGCGGTAGCCTGGATGCGTCCTTGGTTGCAGATGGAAGAGCTGACGACCTCGCTGCGTATGGTTGCACGCATTCCAACCAAGAACTGAACAGGGTGACGGGGCAGCAATGCCCCTCACCTACCGCATACCCCCCCCCGGGAGCCCTTTCATGACGCACAGGTCCGTTTCGGACATACGCAGTCAGGCCGACCAGCTCATCGCGCTCATCGATGATGCTCTTAACGGCCAAGTGAACGCCATTTTGCACCACCCTGAATTTCAGGGAATGGAAGCAAGATGGCGCGGGCTCGCCATGGTGGTGGTCGAGGCAAGCCGGTGCCCGGAAGTCAAAGTCAAGCTTCTGAACGCCAGTTGGAGGGAGTTGGCGCGCAGCATGGAACGTGCGACCGACTTCGACCAGAGCCATCTCTTCGAGATCATCTACAACAGAGAATTCGGCATGCCGGGCGGCGAACCTGTTGGCCTCCTGGTCGGAGACTACACATTCTCTCCTGACGACGTCGATGGCATCGATTCTATCACTGCCCTGTCACAAATCGGCATGGTCGCTGCTGCAGCATTCTGCCCGTTCATAGCCGCAGCGGCTCCCTCTACCGTCGGCCTTGAAGACTTCGCTGAACTCAGCCGAGTCCATGATTTCTCATGGTTGAAGCAAGAAAAGACCCGCCTTCGCTGGAATGCACTGCGTGCCCGCGACGACAGCCGTTTCGTGGGTCTGGTCGCCCCGCGTATCCTGCTGCGCTCGCCCCACAAACCTTATTCGCGCCGCCGGGAAGACCCATTTCCGTTTCGCGAACACATCGCAGAAAATGGCGAGACGCTGCTGTGGGGCAATCCGGCTTTTGCTTTCGCGTCCGTCGTGGTGCGCAATTTCACCGATACCGGCTGGTTTGCCGATATCAGAGGCGTGACACAGGACGAGGTGGACGGCGGCATGCTGTCCCAGTCTCAACTGCCACCGCTTGATCTCGGCATCGAGAGCAACGGCCTGTCGGCCCAGCCCCCTGTCGAGATGCAACTGACCATGGGGCAGGAACAGCAATTCTCCGACCTCGGCATCGTGCCGGTATCGACAACCTATCTTTCCAGCATGGCGATTTTCAATGCCAATCAGTCGCTCCATGCGCCAGGGCACTATTCGAAGGAAAGCGCACGGCAGAACGCAAGGCTGGCGGCCATGCTGCAATATGTGCTGTGCGCGTCCAGGTTCTCGCATTACCTCAAGGTCATCATGCGCGATGACATCGGCCAGTTGAGCGATGCCATCACCATCGAGCGCAAGCTGGAAAACTGGCTGTCTTCCTACACACTGGGCAATGACGACGCCGAGGCGTCCCTGCGAACACGTTACCCGCTTCGCTCGGCCGGCATCAGCGTTTTTGAAATCCCCGGAAAGCCGGGCAGCTTTTCCTGCACCGTCCGTCTCCAGCCGCATTTTCAGCTGGACGATGTCTCCACCAGTTTCCACCTCATTGCCGAAACGACCACGCACACGGCGTCCACCGCCCGTTCACCGGCTGAGCCACAAAGGATACCCGCATGACATTGCGCGACGATATCTCACGCCTGCTCGACCAGGACCAGCTTGATGAAGCCATCATCAGGGCAAGGGACCACGTCAAGGCGACCCCTTCTGACAAGGAAGGCCGCAACCTCTATATCGATCTGCTGATCCTTGCCGGAGAGTACGAAAAGGCCGATGCGCAATGCAATCTGGCAGCCACGTTCGCCCCACAGGATGCCGTAGGGTTTTCGCTGTTCCGTCACCATCTTCGCGCCATGGCGGCGCGCGTGGCATGGTTCGAAACGGGCGCAGTGCCTGACTTCACCCATGGCCCATCCGAACTCGACCAGCTTGCCATCAAAGCCAACATCGCCGCGCGCGACGGCAAGGCGGATGAGGCAGCACAGGCGCTTTTGGAACTGGATGAAAAACGTACAGAAGCGTCCATCATCGTGAACGACGGCAAGGCGGACGATATCCGTGATCTCGACGACAGAATTCCCCACGCACTGGAAGTGTTGACCAACGGCGGCAAATATCTTTGGATCGACTTCAGCCGGATCGACACTTTGGTCATCGAGCCGATGACGCGCCCGCGCGATCTGGCGTTCCGCGCAGCCGAGATCACACTGCTGGACGGCGCCATCGCATCGGTGTTGCTGCCAGCGGTCTACCATAGCTCTGATAAGTCAACGCCTGTGTTGTTGGGTCGCGAAACCCTGTGGGATGACGAAGGACCGTTGGTGACCGGGCGGGGACAGCGGTGCCTTTTGATCGGTGACGATCTGGTGCCGTTCCACGAAATTTCCAGCCTTTCGGCAGATGCAAGCACCGAAGAAAGGCAGACTGCGCGTGGTTGATCCGCTGGAGCAATATCGTCCAAAGCAAAGAACGCTTGCCCGCTCGGTGCTGGACCGATTGCTGGACGATGCACCGGATGTGGAAAACGACCCACCCGCAAGCCTGTCGGATCAGGTGCGCGAGATGCGCGAAGTCATTCGCCGTGATCTCGAGTCGCTGCTGAATACGCGGCGCAATCCCGCCGGTCCGCCTGCAGATTTCAAAGAGTTGACGGATGCTCTCGTCAGCTACGGCGTGGACGGCATCCTCTCCGCAAACCTCGTCACGGACGCCTCCAAGGCGAAACTCGCCCAGACGATCGAGCGACGGATATCGATGTTCGAGACACGCCTTGCCGATGTGCGCGTCACCATCATGAAGAGCCGGATGGATGGCGACAGGGCGCTGCGCATGCGGATTCAGGCAACGTTCCGTCTGCATGAGGGAATGCCGCCCATCAGTTTCGAATCCAAGATAGATCCATCCACCCAACGCTTCATGGTGGAGGCAAGCAATGGCTGATGGCTTTCTCGATAAATACAATGACGAGCTCTTCGCACTGAGAAAACGTGCATCCCGCTTTGCGGCGGCATTTCCCAAGATTGCGGGCCGTTTGCGGATGACGGGCGAGGTCGCTGATGACCCACATGTCGAGCGGCTGATCCAGAGTTTTGCATACTCTGCCGCACGCGTGCGCCAGAAGCTGGATGACGAGTTTCCCGAGCTTTCCGATAGCCTGCTGGAAACGCTTTATCCGCATTACCTCGCACCGCTGCCATCCATGAGCGTCGTTCATTTTGCACCAAGCCCGGCCCTCACGACGGTGCAGATGCTGCCACGGCACAGCGAAATTCTGGCTGAACCCATCGGCGGCGAAAGCTGCAAATTCCGAACGTCTCAGGATATCGACGTCGTTCCTCTGGAGATTGCGGCAGCGTCACTCGCCAGCCAACCCATCGACGCACCCTTTTCGGCGTCGTCAGCAGGTGCGGCAAGTTGTTTGAAACTGTCGTTGCGCACAACCTCACCTCGTCCCGCAACATTTCGCGAGATAGGTCTGACATCGTTACAGATATTCATTTCATCAGCATGGCAGCAAGCGACGGCGCTGTATGAACTTCTGGCCAACCATTGCGTCGGCATCTCGCTCGCCCAGCACTCCGAAGACCGCAACGCCATCTTCCTACCCGCTGGCAATCTGAAGCCCTCCGGCTTTTCCCGAGATCAGGCGATGCTGCCCTACCCGGCAAACAGCTTCGATGGATACCGGCTGCTGACGGAGTTTTTCGCGCTGCCGCAGAAATTTCTGTTTCTGGATATCGAAGGCCTCGACCAGTGGAATGGCGGCGACTGCGAACTTTATATCTACCTCGATGCTGCCGAGACTCGGCTTGAGCGCATGGTTTCCGCCAAGGATTTCGTGCTCAACGCATCGCCTGTCATCAACCTGTTCAAGCAGGGCTGCGAGCCGTTGAGCCTTGATGGCACACGGACGGAATATCGCTTGCTGCCTGACGCCCGGCGTCAGAGGACACGGGAAATCTATGGCGTCGAAGATGTTGAGTTGACGAGCCGCACGGGACAGATCGAAAAGACGTCGCCATTCTTCGGTCGCACCCAAAGAAGCAATGGATCGAACGTCTTCTGGCAGAGCTATCGCCGGTTCGATGATGATGATGGCTCATCCGATACCGACATCGCGTTCGTCGATCAGCAGCGGGGACCTTTGGGTCCGCTTGATGTCGTCGCAAGCGTCACCACGCTGTGCATCAACCGGGAACTGCCCAGCCAATTGCCATTTGGTGGCGGCCATCCCTTCCTCCAGCTCGCAGCCGGAAACGAGGCGGTTAATTCCGTTCACGCGCTGATGCCGCCGACGGCCGCAGTGCGTATGAACGAACGTTCTGCGCGTGAATGGCGTCTGGTTTCGCATCTGCTCCTCAATCACCTGTCACTGTTCGACAATGGTGGCGCGCCTTTGAAAGACATTCTTTCGCTCTACGCCTTCAGAGATGCGCCTGAGACCCGTCAACTCGTGGAGGCCATCATCTCCGTCGAGGCGCACAACTCACATGCCCGGATCGGGTCTGCGATGGTGCCGGGCACCGACATTACTCTCGAGTTCGACCCCGCCTTGATAGACAGGGCTGCCGCCTTTGTATTTGCCAGTGTCCTCAATCACTTCTTCGGCCTCTACACCTCGATCAACAGCTTTACCCGCCTGACCGCGACAATGCGCGGCCAATCCGAACCTCTGGCCCGGTGGCCTGCCCGCGCGGCAGACCGCCCGTTGCTATAGGAGTTCGCGATGCAGTCTCAGGCCATGCGTGAAAAACAAGCAGCACTTCTGGAAAGCGATCCCGGCAGCTTCGATCCTGCGACGGCATTTCGCGTGGCACAACATCTTGTGCAGCAGGATGATTTGACCATTGGTTCCCACAGTGGCGCACGCCCGACGCCAGTCGCGATCAGCGGCTATCGCGGCAAGAATGGCAAAGCAGAACTGCGCTCCGCTTTCGCCCCTATCATCGGACCGCTTGGATCATTGCCACCAAGCTACAGCGAATTGCAGCAGCGTGAAGAACGCAATCGTTCCAAGGCGTTGACCAGTTTCTTTAATCTGTTCGCCGCCCGATTTAGCGAGCTCTTCGTGTCTGCGACTGAGAAATACCGCTTGGCGCGCGGGCTGCGCTGGACGCCGAACCACGAAAACAACGCCTTTCGCAAGACGTTGCTTTCTCTCACCGGCTTCGGCACCGCGGGCCTCAGCGCGAAGGTGGGCGTGAAGGAGGATGTCCTGCTGCGGTTCAGCGGTCTGCTGGCCAATCGCAACCGCAACGCGACGGCCTTGGCTTCGATGCTGTGTGAATTCACAGGCCTCGACGTCACCATCGAGCAATTTCGCAGACGCTGGGTGCCGCTTCCGGTGCACGAACAAAGCAGGATGGGGCAACCCGGCGGTTTGCGGCTTGGCCAGAATGTCACCGCCGGAAGTGCCATCGAGGACTTCGGCGGTGGCTTCCGGATCGTGCTTGGCCCTGTCGGTTATGCGGATTACCTTGCACTGACGCCTGGGTCGAAGCGGCTCGCAGAAATTTTCGCCGTCACACGGCTTTTCGTCGGAAGCGCTTTCGAGTTCGACGTTCAAGTCATTTTGAAAAAAGAGGATGTGCCTTTTTGCCAACTGGGTCAAAAAGATGCTCCTGCACGGCTGGGATGGAACAGCTGGGCACGCCTTGCCCCTGCTGCAAAAGATAGCACCGACGCAATCGTGACCGAGCGCGAAGGCTCGGTCCTTTCAGCGTGAGGACGATACAATGAAACTTGTTCTGAAAGAAAAGCAGGTCAACGGAAGTCTGAAGCACAATCAGTGGAGCTTCGAGCAGGGTAGACGGGTGATCGGGCGCTCCACCGATTGCGACTGGCAGGTCAATGATGACGCGCGCCGGGTTTCCAAACAACATTGTACGTTGAGCTGCGACCGCGAGGGCTTTTCCATCACCGACCAAAGCGCAAACGGCACGCAGGTTGATGGTCGCCTTTTGCTGGAGGGTGAAACGGTCCGCCTGCAAAATGGCTCGCAGATCGGCATCGGCGGACAAACGTTCGAGGTCATCATCAGCGGCGAGGCTGAGCTGGAATACGGTGATCCTGAGAGTTCGCTTCGCGTCAGCGATGAGCATATGACGATATCTGCCATTCTTGCCGATATCGCGCCAAATGGCCGCTCGGCGCGCGGCGTCATTGCCGGTGGGGCCTCCAATCATGACTGGCCGGACACGGCATCCAACCTGGCCGGCAAGAAATCTAAGTCGATTTCCCGGAATGTCGAGGTGGGCTGGAACGCTCCTCCGTCCACTGCCGGTGTCGGCACCGTTTTGCCCAATGACTGGAACGAAGAGCCGGTCGAGAGCTCCAAGCACGAACATACCGATGCGATGAACATTCCGGTGTTGGTTTCCAGACCTTCGAAAAAGGCTCCCGTCGAGGATTTCGACGCTGTCTTTATGGGCGGGGACGACGAGGAGACTGAGGTAGAACTGAAAACTGCGCCCGTACACCCGGCCAGCGATCCGATTGACGACCTCTTGCTTGAGATGGAAAAGGAAAGCGCCGAATGTCTGGCTATCCTCGACATCGACCAGACGGCCATCGGCGCTGAAACCCATGAAACATCTGCACGGGCACGGCTTGAAGGCCTCATTCGCCAGCAACGACTGCTGTCATCGTCGCTGGAAACTCTGATCAGAACCTGCACGCAAAAGCTCGAACCGCGTTTGATCGAAGCCAAGGCCGATGCCCAAAACGACTGGCGCGACAAGATTGCCCGCAAAGAATGGCGAGCTCTGATCCAGAGGACCGATTACTGGTCCACATTCAAAAAGCACTTCGAAGACGATGGCCGTCCAATGCCGGTCCGAGAGTTTCTTCAGCGCGCGGCACGGGGCGAGGCTGCGCCCGACGAAGCGCTTCAAACAGATACCAAGGGGGTAAGCAGACAAAATGAGGCATGAAAACCGGGTTGCCTGGAGCGAGGGCATGTTCCTTCGCGTTCAACATTTTCAGCAGTCGGACCGTTGGACGGAGCGGCTGGTCCGCAACACCACGCGCAACCTGTCACCCTATCCCTGGGGCGTCGCGGAAATCGGCATCGATCGAAGCGCATTGGCTATCGGCCAGTTCGCGCTATCGAACCTGCGGGGCATATTGCCGGATGGAACGCCATTCGAAGCACCTGAGGACTCCGATCTGCCGCCGCCGCTGGATCTGGATGAAGGTGTCAAGAACGCAATCGTCTATCTGGCCCTACCGGCCCGCCAGCCCGGCAAGGCCGACATGTCCAGCAGTGCCAAGGCTGATAGCAACAGCGTGCGCGTCGTAGCGACCACATATGAGGTGTCAGACGCAAATGTGGATACCGATTTCATCGCCCCTATCGAAGTCGGGCGCCTGAGCCTCAAGTTTCTCAAAACCGGCGACGATCTTTCCGGCTACGACCTCATCGGGCTGGCGCGGGTTATAGAAGTTCGTTCCGACCGGGCGGTTATTCTCGATCCTGATTTCATTCCGCCGATTCTCAATTGCGCAGCCTCATCACGCCTTTCCGAATTGCTGACAGAGCTTCTCGGTATCGTTCGCCACCGGGCGCAGGCAATCTCCGAACGGATCGGGGATCCAACCATTCGCGGCACCGCAGAAGTTGGCGATTATTTTCTGCTGCAAATCCTCAATCGTGCCGATCCGCTGCTGGCCCATCTTTCCGCCAATGCCACACGGTTTCACCCCATCCGGTTTTACGAGGACTGCCTTCAGCTGGCCGGAGAACTGGCCACCTTCACGACCGATAAAAAGCGCGCGACGGATTTTCCGCCCTATCGCCATGATGACCTGAAAGCAAGCTTTGCAGCCGTCTTCGACGACCTGCGGACATCTCTTTCTGCGGTTCTGGAGCAGGCGGCTGTCGCCATCGAACTGGTGGAGCGCAGACACGGCGTGCGTGTCGGCACCATTCACGACAGAACGCTGCTGCGCGACTCCGGCTTTGTTTTGGCCGTGCGCGCCGATATGTCCGCCGAAGATATTCGCCGCAAGCTGCCAGCTCAGATCAAGGTCGGGCCGGTGGAGCGGATTTCCGAACTGGTCAATGTGGCGCTTCCGGGAATTCCCGTACGCTCGCTGCCGGTTCTTCCGCGCCAGCTCCCTTATCGATCCGGCACGATTTACTTCGAGATCGACACCAAGTCACCTCTTTGGAAGCAGCTTGAAACCTCCGGCGCCATCGCGCTGCATCTCGCGGGTGAATTCCCCGGCCTTGAGATGGAAATGTGGGCATTACGCGAATGAGCAACGACAAGCCCTCTTCATGGCAGGATTTGCCGACAGTGGTCGAGATCACCGACGAAAGCCGGCTTCGAAACAAAAACGCTCGCAACATGGCGGCCATTCTCGATGACATCATCGAAACCGACGTGGTGCCGGCCCGTGCGGGACGCAGCGACAGTTCGCTGCCCATAGATACGTTGCTGTCCAATTTTCGCTTCGGCGGCGAAGAGGTGCCGACACTGGTGCAGTCTGCAGCGCCCCTTCTGAACCTCGCGCATGTTTTGCGCTTCAGCGATGCAGAGCCGGACCCAGAACATCTGCGGCGCGCCTGCATGGAAGCCATCACCCGTTACGAGCGCGATCTTGCGTCAGCGCGGATCAGCCCCGAACGCGCCAGAGCCGCCCACTACGTGGTCTGCGCGACCGTAGACGATGTCATCTTGAGCAAGCCCTGGGGCGTCCGGGCCGGCTGGGCACGTTCCGGCCTCGTTTCCACCTTCCACAATGACGTCACAGGTGGTGACCGCGTTTTTGATATTCTCGACCATTTTCATCAATCTCCAGGTGCCAACAAAGATCTTCTCCTGCTGCTCTACCTCTGCCTATCCCTGGCCTTCGAGGGGCGCACCCGCGTGTCGCCAAAGGGCGCGCTGGAGCTCTCCCGCATTCGCGACAGTCTTTATAAAACATTGATCGGCCAATACGGCGTATTCGAACGTGAGTTGTCTCCGCATTGGCAGGGTGTCGAGGCGCGGCACACGCCTCTGCGCACCATGGCGGCGCTGTGGACGTTGCTGTCGCTGATCGCGTTGGCGTTTGCCTTTGGCTACCTGTTCTTCACTCTGTCTTTGAACAGCGCTTCCGATACCACCTTCGAGCGGCTGGCATCTCTACCGCCGACGGACACGCCGAGTGTGCTGATCACAACGCCACCTGCCCCGCCTGAAACACCACCGGTTAAGGTCGAAGAGCCGAAAGTGGAGCAACCAAAGGTCGTTGAAACACCCAAACCGACCCGACTTGATAATCTGATGGCGTTCCTTCAGCCGGAGGTTCAAAGAAACCTGGTAACGCTGGCAAATGTAAACGGGCGCCTTCGTGTGCGTATCAACAATTCCGGCCTGTTCAATGTCGGCAGTGCCGATGTCAGCCCGCAATTCCGTGATCTCATCCAGCGCATCGGCGGCGCACTTGCTGCCGACAAATTCCGCGCTGTTGTTATCGGTTACACGGACAATGTACCTATCAAGACGATCGAGTTCCCATCGAACTGGCATCTTTCGGAAGCACGCGCCAAGGCAGTCGGCGATATTCTCTCAAACTTTACCGGCCCCGAAGCCATCCTGACGGAGGGCCGTGCCGACAGTGATCCGATTGCCGACAACAATACGGCGGAAGGGCGGGAGAAAAACCGCAGAACAGAGATCATGGTGCTGACCAATCCAGGCGAACAACTGAGCGAAGCGGGTATTCTTTCGCCCACGATAACAACGACAACCGGACAGCAACCAGGTGAGGCCCAGCAATGAATCCGCTGAGTTATTTTTATACGATCCGGTCATATGTCGATAGCTATGCGGCCCTCATCGGCAGACGGTTCATTTCCTTGCTATGGGCCGTGGCCCTCTGCGTCGTCATCTGGTTTTACGGATATCTGGTTGCCTTCGGTTCGTTCAAACCGTTTGGAACGACACAGGCGCGCGTGATCGCCATTGGCATCATCTTGCTGATCTGGGTGGTCTATATCGTCGTTACGGCATACCGCGCTCGCAAACAGGACAAGGAACTTGTAGATAGCATCGAGCAGGAAGCCCTGAACAACAGGAATGCCGAGGTTGGCGAAATACAAACCCGGCTGAAAGAAGCGCTTGCCCTGTTGCGCCGGGTTACCAAGAAGCGGTTCGGCTATATCTATGATCTGCCCTGGTATGTCATCTTCGGCGCTCCCGGTTCCGGCAAAACGACGGCTCTAACCAATTCCGGCCTCCAATTTCCGCTTGGCGATGCCTTAGGCGAGAGTGCGGTGAAGGGCATTGGGGGTACGCGAAACTGCAATTGGTGGTTCACCGATGAGGCCATCCTTATCGATACCGCAGGCCGCTATACCACGCAGGATGACCTCGATGGCTCGTCCAAGGCGGGCTGGGAAGGCTTCCTCAACCTCCTGCGTCGCTATCGTCGATCGCAGCCGATCAACGGTGCGCTCGTAACCCTGTCCATTCACGACCTTTTGACGCGTGATCCGGAAGAGCAGCGCCACGAGCTTCGCTCCATCCGGCGGCGATTGTCGGAGCTCGACGAATACCTGCACGCCCGCGTGCCGGTTTATGTCGTGCTGACGAAAGCGGACCTTCTGGACGGCTTCATCGAATTCTTCGATGGTTTCAACAAGACGGATCGCCATCAGGTCTGGGGAACCACGTTCAAGCTGGACGAAAGTTATTCCGCTCAGGACCTGCCGCAGCGCTTTCTCGAAGAATTCGAGCTGTTGCAACAGCGTGTCGATGCGATGCTGATCGAGCGTTTGCAGCAGGAACAGAATGCCGAAATACGCGGGCGCATTTTCCGCTTCCCTGCCGAACTTTCCAAGCTCAAGGACCGCTTGCATGAGGCGTTGAGTGAGCTCTGCGCCAGCTCGCCGCTGATCGAAGCGCCCCTGCTTCGCGGTGTCTACTTTGCTTCCGGCACACAGGCGGAAGCTGGGACGACGGCACCCCGCGCGCATCGCAGCTACTTCCTCGTGCGTCTTTTCAAGGAGGTCATTTTTCCCGAAGCAGCGCTGGTCATGCGTGACAAGCGCCTGTCCGGTCGGCAGCTTCTGGTACGGCGCATTGCCTATGGTTTGTCCGTGGCTGTAGTCGCAATCGTCTTCACCGGTTGGATATTGACCTATTTCTCTAACACGCAGGCATTGGCGGAGGCTGACCGTAAGCTGAACGCCTATCAGCAGCTTGTTCAGGGTATTCAGGTTCGCAACGTCTCGGATGCGGATTTTCTGCGCATTCTTCCAGCCCTCGACAATCTGCGCGACGTGAATTCCGGCTTTGCAAAAGATCGGGTGTGGAACGTCGGTTTCGGGCTCGACCAGGAGGAAAAGATCGCAGGACGACAGCGCGATGCCTATCAGCGGGCGCTGAATGCGCTGCTGTTGCCACGCATGATCGTCCAGTTGCAAAAGCAGTTGCAGGATGAGAGCGATGTCACGCGCACGTTCAACTCGCTGAAGCTGTACGGTATGCTTGGCGGTCTCGGCAACCTTGATCGCGACTTCATGACCGTTCAGTCGAAGGACATGTTCGCGTCGCTCTATCCCGGTGATGGCCGAGCCGCAGCGCGCGATGCTCTCAATCGTCATGCCCGCGCCCTGGCAGGCGGTGTGTTGGCCCCGATTGAACTCGACGCCAGATTGATTTCAAAAGCACGCGAGACGATCCGAGGCCAAGCTATCGGCGCACGTGCCTATGATATTCTGGCTGGCCTTCCGCAGGCACGTGAGCTTCCAAACTGGAACCCTTCGGCTGCATTTGGCCCACTTGGCGAACGCGCCGTGGAACGGGAAAGTAAAGCGCCGCTGGTAGATGGCATCGAAGGCCTGTTTACCGCCAATGGCTATCGCGGTGTTGTTATCCCACAGGTCTCGTACGCCGCTCGTGTTGCGCTATCCGAAGCCTGGGTACGCGGCTCGGATGATGCCATTCGTGGCGCGACAGTGGAAACGGTGGCGCAGGCGGCTCTCCAGATATATTTCGACCGGTTTGAAAAGCGCTGGAACGACCTTCTCACCGATGTTCGCATCAAGCCTTCGCAAAGCCTTGGTGATGCGGTCGAGACGACGCGCATTCTGGCGAATGATCGCAACATCATCATCGAAGCCGCCAAGTCCATCGCAGATGCGACCGACCTGCGTCCCAATGCGGGCGCGAGCTTGACGACGCTGGCATCGACAGCCGACGGCGACAACACCGCAGCGATCCTCTCGGCAACCGTCGATGCCGCTGATCCCTACGCACGACTTCGCGAAATGCTGGCTGCGAAGGGGTCGGGGCCATCCGAACAGACCAACAGTGGTGGCGCCAATGGCAGCAAGGAAGCAGGTTCGCCCTCTGAACAGCTACTGGCCGATATCAAGGCTTTGCACGAGCAACTCGCGCGATCCTCGACCACATCGGATGAGGTGGCCAAGGTGTTCGATGTGGACAGCCAGTTGACGAAAGCCAACCAGGACCTGTTGCAGGAGGCACGCCAGCTTCCGGCACCACTCGACGTGTGGGTTGCCGGACTTGCGGCCGACGTCGGTTCGCTTGCTGTGAAATCTGCGCGTAGCCGAATAGCGGACCTCTGGGCGGCGGAAGGCTCATCGCTTTGTTCTTCCATCGTTTCCGGTCGTTATCCGTTTGACCGCGCATCCCCCAGAGATGTTGCAATGGCGGATTTCACGCGGCTTTTCGGACCGAAGGGCACGTTCCAGACCTTCTTCAAGCAGCGCATGGAACCATTCGTAGACAGGACGACGAACCCATGGGGCTGGAAGGGCACCTTCGGCGCTAACGGAATACCGAGCGATGCCATTGCGCAATTCGAGAATGCCGACAAGATCTTACGCGCATTCTTTCCGAACGGAAGCGAGGTTCCGGCCGTTTCGATCAATGTGAAGCCGGTATCGCTGACCGAGGCATCAAGTGCCGTCATGCTGGAAATCGAAGGAGAGCGGGTTGTGTATTATCATGGTCCCGTCCAGGCGAAATCCATCACTTGGCCGTCGGCAAGCAATTCCGCCAATCTTTCACGCATCGCTTTCCAACCTGGCGGTTGGCAGCAGGCGAAAACGGAGAATGGCGACTGGTCGCCGTTCCGCCTGTTCGATGATGCGAAAATCGAAAATCAGGCAGGGGATTTGTTAAGAGCTCGGTTTGAAAATAGTGGCCAGGTGGCTGAGTTCGATATCCAATTTGGTTCGGTGCTCAATCCATTCAGACTGGATGCCCTGGCCAACTTCACCTGCCCTGCTCAATTCTGAGAGACAGACCAATGTCGCGATCAACGGAGGGGATGATGACAATGAAAATGCACCGGCATCGCAGAGCCGCCTCGTCTGACTGATGGCAAAGCAAGTCACCAGCCCGGTTAAAACCGCAGTCGAAAGCGATCGGATCGGCTTTTTCGGGAAGATCCAGAGCCACGGCGATTTTATCTCCGAGGGCATGGACCGCGATCTGATTGGCGCGCTCGACGCCTGGGTACAAGCCGGGATGCACGCCTGTGCCGATGTCTTTGCGTCGCGTTGGAATTCCGTCTTTACATCGTCCCCTCCCTTACGCTTCATAACTGAGCGGGGAATCTGGGGTCGCAACGCCTATGCCGGTGTCCTTCTGCCCAGCCGCGACCGGGTGGGCCGTAAATATCCATTGGTCATTCTGGCGCAAATGGCAGACTTCAACCAGCACCCGAGAACGCTGTATCTGGATGATACTTGGTTCATGGCCGCAGAGGCAGTGGCCGAAACGTCCATGACTTCCGATTTCGATATGCAACGCTTCACGGCTGCGGTCAAACGCTTGCGTATGCCCAAGCCGAAAGGCGAGGATGACGAGGGCCAGCTTTCGACCCGTTCCGGCGGGCCGACAAGCCTATGGTGGTATATCGACGCCGACACGCGCCGCGCCCGTGGAATGAAATTCGAAGGCAAGCCCGCAGCGACTGACTTCGTGCGGCTCTTCCGCGACCAGACATCTCCAGACGAGGGCGATACACAGCAGAGCCCGAAGCCCACGGAAAAACCCGCGACCGACATCAAGCCCGCGGCCCAGCCAAAGCCTGTTGCCACACCGAAACCACCTGCGAATGAGACACCTCCCGCTCCACTCATTTACAGCTATGCCACGCATCCGGGAACGCGTCTTAGCGTCAACGCCGATGCGCTTTTCGTATCCAAGAGCCCTGCTCTTTTCGCTATCGCTGATGGTGTGGGAGACGGCAATGCTGCGGTCGAGGCCGCACGGCTGACGACCAACGCGCTGACCGACATTGCAGGCAGCGATCAGCCCGAGTTTGTCACGCAGGACATCAAAGGCAAACTCGGGACGGTCAACAGCCTTTTGTTGTCACGCCAGTTCGGGAAGGAAGCGCAGGGGCCGATGGCGAGCGTGGTCGTCGCATCTCTGGTTGAGAATACGCTGACCGTCCTGTGGTCTGGCGATGCGCGTGCCTACCTGCTGCGTGATGGCACGATGCATATGCTGTCGCGCGATCATGTCATCGTTGGCATGAAAAAACAGCTGTCACAATGCCTGGGACTTTCCCAGCAGTTTCGTCCGGATGCCTTCGGCGAAGAGTGGGGCTTGCACGACCGTTTGCTGCTCTGCAGTTTCCCGCTGATGCAGGCGTTGAAAGAGCGTGTCGTTGCAGAAATTTTGCAGGACACGCCGGTCAATGATTGCGCCAACGCGCTGATGCAGGAAGCATTGATCGAAAATGTCAGGGACAATATCAGTGCGATCGTGATCGGAAATCGGCTTGAGCAACGCTGACGATGTTGCCACGCATTTCGCCGATCTGTGGGCTGCGATACGACAGTCGGACAGACCTGACGACATTATAGACCGTATTCGTGACGCGCTTGATCGCAAGGCGTCAGCATTGTCTCAGCAAGTCCCTTCATTTATCGAGAACAGTTTCACGCTCGAAGCTGTCGCCTATGAGACAGAAAACACGCAGATTTTGCAGGTGACGCACCGCGACCTGCGCACCCCATTCGCCATCAAGACCTTGCCGGAGAAGGCACGCGACAACGCATTTCTTGTTCAGAACCTGCGACGCGAAGCCGAAATAGGCCTTTCCATGCGCCATCCCTGCGTTCACGAAGTGTCTGCCCTTCTGCGCTTGCCAGATGGACGGCCCGGCCTGTTGCAACCTTGGACGCCTATGTCTCTGGCATCTTTGGTGAAGAATAAAAAATTGACGCTGGATGAGATGACCACGACGTTGCGCCGGCTACTTCGGGCCATCGCTGCTCTTCACGCTGCGGATTATGTGCATGGCGACATTACGCCTGCAAACATTCTGGTTCCGGATGGCGATCTGGCAAAAGCACAGCTTGCGGACTTCGGGATCACTCTAAAAACCGGCGAATACTTCCATATACACGGGATCGACCATGCAGGTTCACCAGAATTTTCCGCACCGGAGCAGATGGCTGGCTCGGCTGCGGCGCATCCGCTGCATGACATTTACTCCGTTGGCATGCTCACCCAGCGGCTACTGAATGGAACGAATTCTGACGGAAATGAAAAACTATTGAGATTTGCGCGGCTTTGCACAGACCAGGACGCGTCGAAGCGCCCTCGAACAGCCGAGGACGCTGCTCTTCTTCTCTAGGCTGGAGCGGCGTTATGTGTACGCCGCCCTCTCTAGTCAGCTATCAGTTGGAACCGCCGGGCTGGGGAGCTGCGGCTGTCGGCACACTCTTCTGGAAGACTGTCAACAGCTTGGCCGAATCCACAAGCGGTGCGTTGCTGGCATAGAGAACGTCACCCTTCTGCATCTGGAAGAGCTGCATCAAGGCAATGCTGGACGCATCGCGCATATTCACGTGGTAAATCACCGGCTTCATGGTCGGTGTAAAAGCCACAGGATCCTTGGAACCTGATGGTGCCTTCGTCGGCACATTAACAATCTCGTTGCGGAAAACGTAGACATTGCGAGCGTCAGCGCGGTCATCCAGGAGGCCACCGGAGCGGCCAACGGCCTGTGCCAGCGTCAACTTGCCGGTTTCGAACTGGAATTCGCCGGCGCTCTTGAAGGCGCCAAGGGAGGTGAAGCTCGATGCATCGCCATCGACCATGATCTGGTCGTCTGGCGACAGACGAATGTTCTGGCGATCTTCCCGCATGATGCGGTCCAACGAGGCGCTGGCACGCTGCGTGCCGCGGACAACCGTCACTTGAGCAGCACCCGGCGCTACCGTCGGGCCACCAGATTGGTTGATCGCATCCAACACCCGCTCCTGCCGGGCAGTAAGGGCCAGCTTGCCGGGTGTCTTGACCGCACCACTGAGCATGACGGCACTCGTCGGCTTATCGACCACTGTGACGACAGCCTGAGGATTGACCGCAGAACCCTTCAGCCCGGTCACGACCTGCGACTGGAGGCCCTCCGGTGTCGAATCAATCACGCGTTTCTTACCGATGAAGGGAAGATTGACGCTCCCGCTCTGATCGACGGTGAAGCGACCGAGATTAAGGGTCTTGCTCTGCGTAGAGGAGAAAAGTCCATCCTCGCCGGTATCAAGTACAGTGATGTCGATAACATCACCACGGCGCAGACGTTGAGAGTTGTAACCAGTATTGCGCAAAGCAGTCAGACCGGGACCGGTCGAACTTTCCATCAATGATGGAGACATTGGCGTAGCGGGCGCGTTTGCCAGCTCGATGACACGAATTTTTTCATTGGTATTGGGAAGCGTTGCTGAACGGATATTTCCGGCAGTCGGACCATCCGAGGGCTTTGCACAACCGCTCAACAAAGCCAAAAGAAGTACCGAGACAACCTTCTTCATTCCATTTCCCCGCAATAGAATCACCTACACGCAGGAATAGCATCAAGACGTTAACTCGCAATAACTTTGAAGCTGAAAATTGAAAAAGACACGAGCGTTAGCGCGGCGTCTGTGGCCGTTTGGCAACCAGTAACGTTACGTCATGCGATAAATCTTCTTATGTACGGAAAGGAAAGACGTCAAGCACGATGTGAGATCATCCAGAGCTGGCTCTCAAGGCCAATTTGGTGGTCATTTCATCGTCAATTGAACTTCCACATCCCAAGTGATTCTCCCGCTAATCGGCCAAGGCTTTATGAGGCTTTTTTTGCCGGAATGGCGCTTTCGAAGGTCTGCCAAACAGGTAGCCCTGCGCCTGTGTGCAGCCCTCATCGACCACCATTCGGTACTGGCTGTCCGTTTCGATCCCTTCGGCGGTGACAGGTAAATCCAGACTGCGACCAAGCCCGATGATGGCGCGCACGATAGAGTGGGCGTTTTCGTCTTGCTTCATGGCAGCGATAAAGCTGCGATCGATCTTGATCTTGTCGAAGGGGAAGCTCCGCAGATTGCTGAGCGAGGAATATCCAGTTCCAAAGTCGTCCATAACGATGGTCACGCCGAGCCCCTTCAGCTGCCGCATGGTGGACAGCGTGATACCGCGATCCTTCAAAAGTGCCGCCTCCGTCATCTCCAGCTCGAGACGCGATGGGGACAGCCCCGTTTTTTCAAGTGTAGAGCAGATGGTATAGGCGAGATTTGCGAGAGAGAATTGAACGGGAGAAACATTGACCGCCACTTTGATATGCGGTTCCCAGCGCATGGCGGCGGAGCATGCTTCCTGCAAAATCCATTCGCCGAGCGAAATGATGATGCCGCTTTCCTCTGCAATCGGAATGAAAACGTCTGGCGGCACCGTGCCGCGTGTCGGATGCTGCCAGCGCACCAGCGCTTCGTAACTGGCGACTTCGCCGTTTTCAACGGAATGGACGGGCTGATAAAGCAGCTCCAGCTCGTTGCGGCTGATGGCTTGGCGAAGATCGGACTCCAGCCGACGCCGCTCTTTAGTTTCCTCATCCATCGCGGGGTCGTAGAAGGCAACGACGCCTCGGCCATTCATCTTCGCACGGTAAAGCGCCATATCCGCTGCGTGCATCAAAGTCTCGCTGTCATTTCCATTGGCGGGGAAAGTCGCGATGCCGATGGTGACGCCAACGGCTGTGGGATCGCTGATGCAATCCATCTCCCGTCTGAATGTCGACAGGATATGCTCACCAAGATCACGGGCATCTTCACTCGTGGTGCTAAAGGCAGTCAGGATGAGGAACTCGTCTCCACCCAATCTGGCCACGAGGTCACCCGGCCTGGCGCATTGTATCAATATCCGTGCCACATCCTTGAGAACGCGATCTCCTTCCGCATGACCGAAGAGATCATTCACCGCTTTGAACCTGTCGAGGTCCAATGCCAGAAGCGCAAACTCGTCGTCCTCCTGAGCGACACAGATGTGATTTCTAAGCCGCTCCTGAAAGAGCGTGCGGTTGGAGAGACCTGTGAGAACATCATGGCGCGCCAGATATTCGATCTCGCGCTGCGCCCGGCGCTTTTCTGTCAGGTCACGGACCGCCATGACCTCGCAGGGACGACCGCGATATTCGATGGTCGTGACAGCGAGCTCGAAGGTGCGAGACCGATCGCCACGGTTCGGAACCGCTTCTACAGCCCCGTTGCGCTGCAAATGCGCGGGGATACCATCATCGGGATGCATCAATTCCTCGGCATTTTCACCAATGAGGGATGCTTCACTTGAGTCGAACAATTTCGCAAACCGGCTGTTGACCTCGACGATCCGACCGTCGCGCACCACCGCCATACCATCGAGCGTAGCGCCGACCAGCCCCTTCAGGTCGACCAGATGACGATCGATCAGTGCGGCAACGCCGGTGGCAGCAAGGAGAAGAAAGGTGACGCCGCTGATGGCACCCATCATCACCACCCGGTCCAAACCCTCCATTTGCGGACCCGGCATGCTGGGATCAGGGATGAGGATCGTAGACGACATTGCCGTGAAATGAAGGATCAGCACGCCGAAGATGGAAGCCGCGGCAGACGCTACGACGCGTTTCCAGCTCCGCAGATACTGAAAAAGAATGAAGGATAGCGTGAACAGCGCACCGGCAATGATCGTGCCGACGATGATTGGTGGCAGGCGATATTCGATGTGAGCAGCCACCAGCATTCCGGCCATACCCAGAAAATGCATCGCGGCAACGGTCACCGTTATGACGCCGCCAGATAGCAGCGCACCGCTGACGCCACGCCACAAATATGGCATGCTGAGCCAGAAACCGAACACGGCGGCAACTGCCGAGAGAGCAGTTAACGGGAAATCAAACCCGATCGGCACGCTACCCTGATAGGCCAACATGGCGATGAAATGCGTTGCCCATACACTGAGGCCAGATGCCAACGCAGCAACCAGAACCCAATAGGGTCTGCGCCTGACCGGACTTTCTTCTGCACGGAGCAACAGATGATAGAAGGAAAGCATTCCAAGAAGCGCAATTACGCCAGCAAGCACGACGATCCGTCGATCATGTTGCAAAGCAACACATTCTAGTACAGCGAACACTGGGCCAACACCCCCAACAATGAAGCAACCGACTATGTCTATTAGTACAGCTAAATTTAGAAATTACTAATCCAAATTGTAGTGGATGGCCCAAAAAGCAGAGAAACCCGCGCAAGGCGGGTTTCAACGACTGAATGCTTTTTCAAGTCTGCACGGCTAAGACGTGCTGTTAGATTTCCGGGCAACCGCGCTCGTTCGCAAAAGTAATTGTGTCCTGGCCACGGCGCGTAAATCCTTCAACGACAACGCGGCGGGGAGTTACCCGGATGATTTCGGGGTCTCGCAGACCTGACGCACGAGCTGCTGCGCGGGCTTCGCGTTCGCCACATCCGCGTCCACGTGGTGGTCCGCGACGATCCATGTCTGCGTCGCGGTCGCGAATGACTGGGCGCACACCGTCACGGCCAATTCGAAGCTCCATGTCTTGCGCGTGGGCTGGTGCCGTTAGAACGACACTTGAAACCGCCATAGTGATGGCCATTCCGGCAATCTGGATCACCTTGAACATATTTCCTCCCGGGTGCCTTGCGTTGGCACACATTAATTTTCACGAGGTCATAACGCAGATGTGAGTTGCTTGTTCCTTTGTATCGCAAATGAACACGCCCGACCTTGCGGCCGGGCGATCCATCAGGCAGCGACTTCTGCGGTGAATGCGGACTTTATGAGCGTCCTTGTGTAGTCGGCTGTCGGGTTATTGAAGATCGCATCGGTCGCACCCTCCTCCACGATCTTTCCATCCTTCATCACGATGACATAATCCGAGATTGCCTTGATGACGGAAAGGTCGTGACTGATGAAGATGTAGGATAGAGAATGCGCTTTCTGCAGATCGCGCAACAGATCGATGACTTGCCCCTGCACGGACCGGTCAAGCGCCGACGTTGGCTCATCCAGAATGACCACATCAGGCTTGAGGATAATCGCGCGCGCGATGGCGATACGCTGGCGCTGGCCGCCGGAAAACTCATGCGGATAGCGATTGCGTGCAGCAGGATCGAGCCCGACTTCCGTCAGTGCTTCGATAGCGCGTTTATCCCGTTCCGCCCGGCTGAGTTCCGGCGCGTGCACGTAAAGCCCTTCGGTAATGATCTCTCCCACTGTCTGGCGTGGAGACAGCGACCCATAGGGGTCCTGGAACACCAGCTGGAGCTGGCGACGCATGGGCCGCATGGCTTTTCTGTCCAGACTGGAAATGTCCTTTTTACCGAAAAACAGCCGACCAGTGGACGGCGTCAGCCTTAGCAGCGCCCGTCCAAGTGTGGATTTGCCGGAGCCGGACTCTCCGACAATGCCGATGGTCTGGCCTTGTCGCAGACTGACAGTGACGCCATCAACTGCCCGGAAGGCGCTCGCCTTGGTGAAGAGGCCGCCAGGTATCTCGTAATCCACAGTTACGTTCTGGCCAGACAGAATAACCGGCGCTTCCGGTCCGACCTGCGGCTTGTGGCCACTCGGTTCGGCATCCAGCAGCATCTTGGTATAGTCCGCCTGCGGTCGCTCGAAAATGTCTTCCGTCGTTCCTGCCTCAACGATCTCTCCACGGCGCATGACGGCAACGCGATCGGCAAAATGCCGGACAACACCCAAATCATGGGTGATGAGGACGACAGCCATACCGAAGCGCTTCTGCAAGGACTTCAGAAGGTCGAGAATCTGTGCCTGAATTGTCACGTCGAGCGCCGTTGTTGGCTCGTCAGCAATCAGCAAATCCGGCTCGTTGGCAAGCGCCATGGCAATCATCACACGCTGGCGCTGACCACCCGACAGCTCATGCGGATAGCTGTCGATGCGTCGTTTCGGGTCCGGAATGCCAACCAGTTGTAGCAATTCAAGGACGCGGGCCCGCGCTTCGCTACGGCTACCGCCCCGGTGATACAAAATGGGTTCAGCAATCTGCTTGCCGATCGTGTAGAGTGGGTCGAGCGACGTCATCGGCTCCTGAAAGATCATGGTGATCTTTGCACCGCGGATATCGTTCAGTTCGTTGACCGGCAGGCCGATCAGCTCCCGGCCCCGGTATTTTGCAGAACCCTCGACCTGTCCGTTGCCGGCAAGCAGGCCAATGATACCCATCATGGTCTGGCTCTTGCCCGAACCGGACTCGCCGACGACGGCCAGGGTCTCACCCTGCTTCACATCGAGGTCGATGCCTTTGACAGCGCTTACCGTCCCGTCGGGTGTGGTGAAATTCACCTTGAGACCGCGCACATTAAGTATGGTGTCAGATGTCGTATTCATATCAGCGATCCTTGGGATCGAGCGCGTCACGCAACCCGTCACCCACAAAGTTCAAGGAAAACAGCGTCAGTACGAAGAAGGTCGCCGGGAATATCAGCAGCCACGGCGCCGACTGCATATTGCTGGCACCTTCGGAAATCAGCGCGCCCCAGCTGGTCAATGGCGCTTGGACACCCAGACCCAGGAATGAGAGGAAGCTTTCCAGAAGAATGACCTTCGGCACCACGACAGTCACGAACACAACGACAGGGCCGATGGTGTTGGGAATGATGTGACGGCGGATGATCTGCCAATCTGTCAAGCCCAGTGCCTGTGCGGCGCCCACAAATTCACGCCGCTTCAGCGCCAGCGTCTGTCCGCGCACGATACGCGCCATGTCGAGCCATTCCACCGCCCCGATCACGAGGAAGATCAGAATGAAACTTCGACCAAAGAAAACGACGAGCACGACAACGAGAAACACGAAAGGAAGCGAGTAGAGGATTTCCACGAAACGCATCATCGCATTATCGACACGGCCGCCAATATAACCGGCGGTCGCACCGTAAACGACGCCGATGCCCAGTGATACGAGGCTGGCCAGCACGCCAACGGCAATCGATATCTGACCGCCCAGCATGATGCGGACGAGAAGATCGCGACCGTTGCTGTCTGTTCCGAAGAAGAAATATTCGCGGTTCACATCGCCTGTAATTTTCAGGGTGCGGCCATCGTCTTCGGTGGCGACGACCTTGGTGTTCTCAAACTCATTGGCACGGTCGAAATAGCGCGTGGTGCGCGGATCGACCGTCGTTGCCGACGTCACTGTCGCGGTGAAGGTATGACCTTCTACGGCAAACTCTTTCAGGTCCACACGCGCCCGACCTGCGATACCCTCCATGACACCCTGAAGATTGGTGACATCAGGACGTGCCTCAAGGCTTGGCGGGACAGAGACGTAGGACGAAAAGACCTGATCGTAGGTATGCGTCAGGAAATGTGGACCCAGAAACGAAAATAGCGTGATCAGCACCAGCATGACCGAGCCGGCCATAGCTGCTGTGTTTCGTCTGAAACGCATGGTCGCGAGCTGGAATAGGCTTCGGCTTTTCAGAGAAGGAGAAACGGCTACAGTGCCGGGGATATCAGTCATGTCTGACCCTCGGATCAAGAAGGCCGTAAAGAATATCGACCACAAGATTGAAAACAATGACGAAAAGCGCGATGAGAACGACGGTTCCCATGACAAGCGTATAGTCACGATTGATAGCGCCCAGCACGAAGTATCGACCGACACCGGGGATGGTGAAGATCGTTTCGATCACGGCTGAACCGGTCAGCAACGCTGCAGCGCAAGGTGCCAGATACGACACAACAGGCAGCATCGCCGCGCGCATGGCGTGAACGATGACGACGGTGCGGCTGGGAAGTCCATATGCTTTTGCCGTGCGAATGTGGTCCATGCGCAAAGCCTCGATCATCGAGCCGCGTGTGAGGCGCGCAATAACCGCAAGCTGCGGCAGCGCAAGTGCAATCATTGGCAGCAGCAGATAGCGCAACGAACCATCGCCCCAGCTTCCGGCGGGCAGAAGACCCAGCAGAACGGCGAAGACCAGCGTCAGCACGGGTGCCACGACGAAGTTGGGCACGGTCACGCCAACCGTCGAAAACGACATCAGGGAGAAATCGAAAAAACTGTTCTGCCGCAAGGCCGCGAAGGTACCCGCCAGAACGCCGCCGATCAGCGCCAGCAGCAGGGCGTAGAAACCAAGCTCCAGCGAATAGGGCAGACCCTTGGCGATCAATTGGGCAACAGTGTTGTCCTTGTAGATGTAGCTGGGGCCGAAATCGCCAGTCACGGCATTCTGCATGTAGATCAGATACTGACGCCACAATGGTTCATCCAGATGATAGGTTCTCATCAGGTTTTCCATGGTCTGCGGAGGCAGCGGACGCTCAAGATTGAAAGGGCCGCCGGGCGCAAATCGCATCAGAAAAAAAGAAATCGTGACGACAATAAACAATGTCGGCACGGCGCTCGCCAAACGGCGCAGGATAAAAGAAATCATAGAATTTAGGCTCCGGGCATGGCACGGCGGCTCAGGTGGAAAGCGACGTCGTCGTCGCGCTGCTACCTTCACCCATTCTTACAGCATGTCGCGCAAAAGCCCTACAGCATTTGCGCGACATGTTTCAGAACCACCGTGGCAGCACTGCTTACTCGGAAACGCTCAGGTAGCGGCTGAGGTGCTCATTATTGGCATTGTCGACCCAACCTTTGACGCGATTGGAAACCAGCCACAAGTCAGCCTGTGTCAGGAACGGAGCAACCGGCTGTTCCTTCATGAGGATCGTCTCAGCCTCGTGCAGGATTTTGTTGCGAGCAGCAGGGTCTTTTTCGTCGTAAGACTTCTTCATCAACGCATCGAATTCGGGATTGTTGAACTTCGAATAGTTAAAGGTCTTGTTGGAAGAGACGGACAGAGCGAGGAAGTTTTCGGCATCCGCGTAGTCAGCAGTCCAGCCAGCGCGGGCGACGTTGAACTTGCCGCCTTCCTGCAAGTAGCCGTAGTGAGAGGCGACATCGAGGTTCACCAACGAGACATTAGCACCGAATGTCGTCTTCCACATGTCGGCAATGGCTGTCGCCACACGCTCATGGTTCGGGTTGGTGTTGTAACGAATTTCGATGGACAGCGGCTTTCCGCCTTCACCGTAACCGGCTTCTTTCATGAGCTTCATAGCTTCGTCTTCACGATCCAGCTGCGAAAGCGTTGAGAAATCGGCCTTTGCTGGCTCCCCGTAGCTGCCCATTCCTGGCGGCACCATGGAGTAGGATGGAAGCTGCGAGCCGCTGTAGATTTCCTTGGCGAGGAAGTCGCGGTCAACGGCCATGGACAGCGCACGGCGAACGCGAACGTCGTTATAAGGCGCTTCGCGTGTGTCGAAGGTGTAATAATAGGTCGCGAGTGTCGGAGACACGTGGACCTGCTCACCATAAGACTTCTTCAGGCGATCAAGCTGATCTGCCGAAAAGTTATAGGCGAGGTCCATTTCCTTGGCCTCGAAACGACGCACAGACGCTGCCTGATCGTCGATCGGGTAGAAAATGACCTTATCGATCTTGGTGTTTGCCGCATCCCAGTGGTTCGGATTCTTGACAACCGTCAGGCTGTCGTTGGGAACATGGGCCTGAAGCGTGTAGGCACCGTTCGAAACCATGACACCTGGCTTGACGAAATCAGCACCGTTCTTTTCGACGCTGGCCTTTGAAACTGGCAGCGCGGTCTGGTGCGCGAGTAGTTCAAGGAAAAATGGTGTTGCGCGCTCAAGCGTAATTTCGAGCGTCTTGGCGTCTACAGCCTTAACACCGAGCTCTTCAAGCTTGGCTTCGCCTTTATTGATCTTTTCGGCATTCTTGATCGGGTAAAGAATGTTGGCGTATTTCGCTGCAGTCTTCGGATCTTCGACGCGCTGATAGGAGAACACGAAGTCCTCCGCCGTGACAGGCGTACCATCAGACCACTTTGCGTTTTCGCGCAGCTTGAAAGTGTAGACCGTGCCATCATCAGACAAGGTCCAGCTTTCGGCAGCGCCGGGAACGATCTTGCCGTCAGCGCTGTAGGTGGTGAGACCTTCGTAAAGGTCCTTCACGATGAAGGCTTCAATATCAATCGAGGTCTGAGCCTGATCGAGAGTTTGTGGTTCCCCGGCATTGCCGCGGTGCAGAACGGTTTCCGCAAGAGCTGAACTGGCGCCAATCAGAAGCGAGCCTAGCAGGATTGCGGCGCGCGTTGTTGTTTTTATAGAATTCATTTTTTTAATTTCCCCATGAAGTGTGAGAGCGCGCAAACAAGGACAAAATCCGCCGAGGCGCAACCCCAATATTTATCATGCGGACACATTATACGGTTCGTAAGCGTATCGATTGTGGAAAACCGTGCCCGCAAACGCGTCTCAGTGCACTTTCGTTTTTCACATAAATGAAATAAAACGAAAATCCAAAGATATTGCCGGGTAGAGGCCTCCATGTTTTTCTCATCGCGCCAGATTGATATCATTGAACTTGCAAAATCCGAAGGCAAGGTCAGCGTGGATGATCTGGCCTCGCGATTTTCGGTGACGGCGCAGACGATTCGCAAGGACCTGAACGACCTTTGCGAGGCGCGTGCGCTGACTCGAATCCACGGTGGTGCCATCTTTCCCAGCAGTACGGAAAACGTGAAATACGAAGCGCGGCGCTCGATTGCTGCGACTGAAAAACAGGCGATCGGCCGCGCCGCAGCCGACCTCATTCCCAACAAATCATCGCTCTTCATCAATATCGGCACCACCACCGAGGCCGTTGGTGAAGCGCTGGTGGACCACCAGGAATTGATGGTGATCACCAACAATATCAATGTTGCCAACAGGTTACGAATATTCCCCGGTATCGAGGTCGTCATCGCTGGTGGCGTGGTGCGCGGTACGGATGGCGGAATTGTTGGTGAAGCTGCCGTCGACTTCATCCGACAGTTCAAGGTGGATTATGCCGTGATAGGGGTATCGGCCATCGACAAGGACGGTGCGCTGCTGGATTACGACTTTCGCGAGGTGAAGGTGGCGCAGGCCATCATCGCCAATGCGCGGCACGTCATTCTGGTCTCCGACTCCAGCAAATTCGACCGCACGGCACCGGTGAGGATAGGTCATCTCTCGCAGGTTCACACCTTCATTACGGATCACTGCCCCCTTTCATCTGTCAAAGCCATATGCAAGGAAAACGACGTTCGGTTGATCGAAACCGAAAGCTTTCAGCCTCGAAACTGAAACGATTAACATTCGTTTGACATTCACTTTATTTTCATTTTAACTCGCCTCAATTTCGAATTCCAAGAATAAGCGGCGGATGTCGCGTCAGGGAGAGATCAGGTGAGCGAGCAGGCGGTCCGCGATATTTTCGTGATCGGTGGTGGCATCAACGGCTGCGGAATAGCCCGTGATGCTGCCGGTCGCGGATATTCCGTGACCCTTGCGGAGATGAACGATTTCGCCTCCGGCACGTCGTCCGGCGCAACCAAGCTCATCCATGGCGGCCTGCGCTATCTCGAACATTACGAGTTCCGCCTTGTGCGCGAAGCGCTCATGGAGCGCGAAGTGCTATGGGCCATGGCCCCGCACATCATCTGGCCCATGCGTTTCGTGCTGCCGTTTCACAAGGGTGGCATTCGCCCGGCATGGCTCATTCGCCTCGGCCTTTTTCTCTATGACCATCTCGGTGGACGCAAGCTGCTGCCTGCCACGAAATCGCTCGACATGCGCCGCGACCCGGCTGGCAAGCCGCTGAAGCCGCTCTTCACCAAAGCCTTTGAATATTCCGACGGCTGGGTGGATGATGCGCGCATGGTGGTACTGAACGCTCGCGATGCTGCCGACAAGGGCGCAGACATCATGAGCCGCGCCAAGGTCGTTTCCATTCGCCGCGACAACGGCCTGTGGAATGTGGATGTGAAGGATATGGTCAGCGGCGCGGTAAAGACCGTAAAGTCCCGCATGCTGGTCAATGCATCCGGCCCATGGGTGGATAATGTCCTTTCCAATGCGGCAGGCAAGAACAACGCTCACAATGTGCGCCTCGTTCAGGGCAGCCACATCGTGGTGAAGAAGAAGTTCAATGATGTCAGGGCCTATTTCTTCCAGAACCCTGACAATCGCATCATCTTCGCCATTCCCTACGAAACCGATTTCACCCTGATCGGCACCACCGACCGGGACTATAAGGGCGACCCCGCCGATGTGAAAATCAGCGGCGAGGAAACGGATTATCTCTGTAATGCCGCCAGCGAATATTTTGCCGAACCTGTCACCAAGGACGATATCGTCTGGACATACTCGGCAGTGCGCCCGCTCTTCGATGACGGAGCGTCCAGCGCGCAGGAAGCGACACGCGATTACGTTCTGAAGCTGGAAAACACCTCGGGCGAAGCGCCGCTTCTCAATGTTTTCGGCGGCAAGCTGACGACTTATCGTCGCCTGGCAGAACATGCGCTGGAAAAAGTAGCGGAAGCCATTGGCGACAAGGGCAAGCCCTGGACGGCGAAAAGCTCGCTTCCGGGTGGAGACTTCCCGCCAACGGGTTACGATGCAGAAGTCGCCAAGCTCAAAGGGAAATATGCTTTCCTTTCGGAGCGGCAGGCACGACGTCTCGTCCGCCTCTATGGCACCAAGGCCCATGCCATTCTCGGCGGTTGCACGAGTATGGAGGCGCTTGGCCAGCACTTCGGCGGCGATCTCTATGAGCGCGAAGTGGAGTGGCTGATGCGGCAGGAATGGGCGAGAACCAGCGACGACATTTTGTGGCGCAGAACCAAGCAGGGCTTGCATTTCTCGAAAGAGCAGGCAGCCGCGCTCGATGACTACATGGCGACAGCTATCGCCGCCTGATACATGCCCTCCCGGGCATGCGTTTGAACATTTGAAGCAGATATCTTGCAGGTTGGGAGGCCTCGGGACAGCATGCTGGAATTACGCAATATCGCCAAGATGGTGGGTGGTGATTACCACATCTACCCAACCAATCTGACCCTCAAGCGTGGCACGCTCAACGTGCTGCTGGGGCCGACGCTGTCTGGCAAGACATCGCTGATGCGGCTGATGGCCGGTCTGGACAAGCCGACCGAGGGACAGTTGCTGTTCGACGGCGCTGACGTGACCGGCAAGCGCGTGCAGGATCGCAGCGTTGCCATGGTCTACCAACAATTTATCAATTATCCGGCGCTCACCGTTTACGAGAACATCGCCTCCCCCATGCGGATCGCCAAGAAAGACAAGGCGACCATAGACCGCGAAGTGCGCCGCGCTGCCGACCTGTTGCGGTTGACGCCCTATCTGGAGCGCACGCCGCTGAACCTTTCGGGCGGCCAGCAGCAGCGCACGGCGCTTGCTCGCGCTATCGTCAAGAATGCAAGCCTTGTGCTGTTGGACGAGCCCCTCGCCAATCTGGACTACAAACTGCGCGAAGAACTGCGTGAGGAATTGCCGAAGATTTTTGCCTTGTCTGGGGCGATCTTCGTTTACGCGACGACCGAGCCTTCCGAAGCACTGCTTCTGGGCGGCAACACGGCCACCATGCATCAGGGCCACATTGCGCAGTATGGCAGCACGATCGAGCTTTACAGAAACCCTATCGATCTCGTTTCCGCAAAGACCTTTGCCGACCCGCCACTCAACATCATCCAACTGACCCGTTCTGGGGGATCGCTTCTCCACCATGGCGAAGCTGTTTTCCCGGTTCCAGCGCATCTCTCAGGCATCGTTGATGGGCCCCTGACCGTTGCGTTTCATCCGCACCACCTATACCCGGACCAGACCGGCGGCGCGGTGAGGCTGGCTGCGAAAACACTGATCTCCGAAATTGCCGGTTCGGAAAGCTTCGTTCATGTCGATTTCTCAGGCAATCGCTGGGTCATGCTAACGCGCGGCATTCTCGATATCGAGCCGGACCGCGCCATCGACATCTATCTCGACACCCGCCATCTGATGGCGTTCGATGCGAATGGCCGCTCGCTTGCCACCCCGCAACAAGCAGCCGCGTGAGGAGAGAGACCATGGCACGCATCAGTCTCGATCATATCCGCCACGCCTATAACGCCAAAGCCAGGGCAGCCAATGATTATGCCCTCAAGGAGGTGAATTACGAGTGGAGCGATGGCGGTGCTTACGCGCTGCTCGGTCCATCCGGCTGCGGCAAGACGACCTTGCTTAACATCATCTCCGGGCTGATCAATCCGTCCGACGGCCGTATCCTGTTCGATGGCAAGGACGTAACGAACCTGCCGACTGAACAGCGCAACATCGCGCAGGTCTTTCAGTTTCCGGTCATCTACGACACGATGACGGTCTATGACAATCTGGCCTTCCCGCTGCGAAATCGCGGTGTGGCGGAAAATGAAGTCGATCGCCGCGTCAACGAAATTCTCGAGATGATCGACCTGTCATCCTGGGCCAAGCGCCGGGCGCACCGCCTGACCGCCGATCAGAAACAGAAGATTTCGCTGGGCCGTGGTCTCGTCCGCAACGATGTCAACGCCATCCTGTTCGATGAACCGCTGACGGTGATCGATCCCCATATGAAGTGGGTGCTGCGTTCGCAGTTGAAGCGCCTGCACAAGCAGTTCGGCTTCACCATGGTTTACGTGACGCACGACCAGACCGAAGCTATGACCTTCGCGGACAAGGTCGTGGTCATGTATGATGGCCAGATCGTGCAGATTGGCACGCCTGCCGAATTGTTCGAACGACCAAGCCACACATTCGTCGGTTATTTCATCGGTTCTCCCGGCATGAACTTCATGCCGGTAACACTGGACGGCGCGCAGGCCAAGATCGGCGACCAGAATGTAACGCTGGCCACTGCGCCAAGTGTCGATGCGGGTGCAAAGACCGAACTTGGCATTCGCCCGGAGTTCATCACCCTCGGTCGTGAAGGCATGCCTGTCACGGTCAACAAGGTCGAGGATATCGGTCGCCAGAAGATCATCCGCACCAGCTTTGCCGGCCATCCGCTGACGGTAGTCGTGCCGGAAGACCGGGAAATTCCATCAGAGCCACGCATCACCTTCGATCCGAAGGCCATCGGTATATACGCCGATAGCTGGCGCGTCGGGACAGGAGCCTGAGCCATGGAAAAGACCTTCAACAACAAGGCATGGTTCCTCGTCATCCCGGTTCTCATTCTCGTCGCCTTTTCGGCGGTGATACCGCTGATGACCGTCGTCAACTATTCGGTTCAGGATACGTTCGGCAACAACGAATTCTTCTGGGCGGGGACAGACTGGTTCGTGCAGATGCTGCATTCGCCGCGCTTCTGGGATGCGCTGATGCGCAACCTGATCTTCTCACTCGTCATCCTCGCCATCGAAATTCCGCTCGGGATTCTGATCGCATTGAACATGCCGAAGACTGGCCTTGGCGTTCCCGTCTGCCTCGTGCTGATGGCGCTGCCGCTTCTTATTCCCTGGAACGTCGTCGGCACCATCTGGCAGGTCTTCGGTCGCGTCGATATCGGCTTTCTCGGCCACTATCTCTCCATGCTCGGCATCGATTATAACTATACCCAAGACCCCGTGGATGCCTGGGCAACCGTTATCATCATGGATGTCTGGCACTGGACGAGCCTTGTCGTGTTGCTGTGCTACGCCGGTCTGGTCTCTATCCCTGACGCCTATTATCAGGCAGCGCGCATCGATGGCGCATCGCGCTGGTCCGTCTTCCGCTACATACAGCTACCGAAGATGAAGCGTGTGCTTTTGATCGCAGTGCTGCTGCGCTTCATGGACAGCTTCATGATCTACACCGAACCCTTCGTCGTCACCGGTGGCGGGCCGGGCAACTCCACCACCTTCCTGTCCATCGATCTTGTGAAAATGGCAGTCGGCCAGTTCGACCTTGGACCTGCAGCGGCGATGTCGATCATCTACTTCCTGATCATCCTCGCGCTTTCGTGGATATTCTACACCGTCATGACCAACAGCGACGAACAGGCTTGAGAAAGGAGATCACCATGAGCAATTCAAAGTCAATCACGCGCTTCTCCTTCCTCATTCCGACGATCTACATTCTGTTCCTGCTGCTGCCGATCTATTGGCTTGTGAATATGAGCTTCAAGGAAAACGGTGAAATTCTGGGTGCTTTCTCGCTCTGGCCTCAGAACCCGACATTGCGCAATTACACCATCATCTTCACCGATCCATCCTGGTACAATGGTTACATCAACTCCATCATCTATGTGGTGTTGAACACGATCATCTCGGTGGCGGCAGCGCTTCCGGCAGCTTATGCCTTCTCGCGCTATCGCTTCCTGGGCGACAAGCACCTGTTCTTCTGGCTGCTGACCAACCGCATGGCACCACCCGCCGTTTTCGCCCTGCCCTTCTTCCAGCTCTATTCGGCGTTCGGCCTGATCGACACGCATATCGCAGTTGCCATCGCCCACTGCCTGTTCAACGTGCCCTTGGCGGTCTGGATTCTCGAAGGCTTCATGTCTGGTGTGCCGAAGGAAATCGATGAGACGGCCTATATCGATGGTTATTCCTTCCCGCGCTTCTTCGTGAAGATTTTCATGCCCCTCATCGCAAGTGGCATCGGTGTCGCGGCGTTCTTCTGCTTCATGTTCTCATGGGTAGAACTGCTGCTTGCCAGAACGCTCACGACGACAGCTGCCAAGCCGATTGCAGCGACCATGACAAGAACCGTTTCCGCATCCGGCATGGACTGGGGCGTGCTCGCGGCAGCGGGTGTGCTGACGATTATCCCCGGTGCGCTGGTCATCTATTTCGTCCGAAACTACATCGCCAAGGGCTTTGCCCTGGGCCGCGTCTAAGAAAGGGGAACGACCATGAATTTTTCCTGGATGGCATGGACCCTGCCAACGGCGCTGTTTTTCCTGACGATCCTGTGCCTGCTGATCGGCATGGCAGCGTCGGAATATTTCTCACCCGGGGGCAATCCGCGCGTGGGTATTCTCCGGTTCGAAACGACGCGCGGCGACCGGCTGTTCGTTTCGCTTCTCGGCTCTGCCTTCATCAATCTGGCCTGGCTCGGCCTTGTCGGCCCGGGTCTTTGGTGGGCACTCGCACTTTCGGTGGTCTATGCGGTGGGGGTGTTCCGCTTCGTATAGCGACCGACGAAATACCGGGACGGAGGACGACCCGGCAGGACTGATCTGAAGCAATCGCAAACCTTGGGAGGACTAGAATGCGGATGCATCTTCTAACAACGACGGCAGCGGCGCTGCTGGCAATCGCTGGCGTGGCTCACGCCGGTATGAACGAGGCGAAATCCTTTCTCGATAAGGAAGTCGGCGACCTCTCTTCCCTTTCCCGTGCGGACCAGGAAAAGGAAATGCAATGGTTCATCGATGCGGCGAAGCCTTTCGCTGGCATGGATATCAAGGTCGTCTCGGAAACGCTGACGACCCATGAATACGAATCCAAGGTGCTGGCCAAGGCATTCTCGGAAATCACCGGTATCAAGATCACCCACGACCTCATCGGCGAGGGTGACGTTGTCGAAAAGCTGCAAACACAGATGCAGTCGGGCGAAAACATCTACGACGCCTATATCAACGACAGTGACTTGATCGGCACCCACTGGCGCTACCAGCAGGCCCGCAACCTGACCGACTGGATGGCAGGCGAAGGCAAGGACGTGACCAATCCCGGTCTCGACCTGAAGGACTTCATCGGCACGAAGTTCACGACGGCGCCAGACGGCAAGCTCTACCAGCTTCCCGACCAGCAGTTCGCCAACCTCTACTGGTTCCGGTACGACTGGTTCAATGATCCTAAAAACAAGGCCGACTTCAAGGCCAAATACGGCTATGAACTCGGCGTTCCCGTCAACTGGTCTTCCTATGAGGACATCGCCGCCTTCTTCACCGGCCGTGAAATCAACGGCAAGAAAGTCTATGGGCACATGGACTACGGCAAGAAGGACCCGTCGCTTGGCTGGCGCTTCACCGATGCCTGGCTTTCCATGGCCGGCAACGGCGACAAAGGCCTGCCGAACGGTCTGCCCGTCGATGAATGGGGCATCAAGGTCAATGACAAGTCGCAGCCGGTCGGCTCCTGCGTTGCACGCGGTGGCGATACCAACGGCCCGGCCTCCGTCTATGCGATCCAGAAGTATCTCGACTGGTTGAAGGCTTACGCGCCTCCAGCAGCACAGGGCATGAACTTCTCCGAATCCGGCCCGGTTCCGGCGCAGGGTGAAGTCGCGCAGCAAATCTTCTGGTACACGGCCTTCACCGCAGATGCTGTCAAGAAGGGCCTGCCCGTCGTCAATGAGGATGGCACGCCGAAGTGGCGCATGGCTCCCTCCCCGCATGGTGTTTACTGGAAGGATGGCATGAAGCTCGGCTATCAGGACGTGGGTTCCTGGACGCTGATGAAGTCCACCCCGACAGACCGCGCCAAGGCTGCATGGCTCTACGCCCAGTTCGTGACATCGAAGACCGTGGATGTGAAGAAAAGCCATGTCGGCCTCACCCTCATCCGTGAATCCTCGATCAACCACGAAAGCTTCACCAAGCGCGCCAAGGATCTCGGCGGTCTTATCGAGTTCTACCGTTCGCCTGCTCGCGTTCAGTGGTCGCCAACCGGCACCAACGTGCCTGACTATCCAAAGCTGGCTCAGCTGTGGTGGCAGGCCGTGGGCGATGCGTCCTCGGGCGCAAAGACTGCGCAGGAAGCCATGGACTCGCTTTGCGCCGAACAGGAAAAGGTCATGCAGCGCCTGGAACGCGCAGGCGTTCAGGGCGACAAGGGCCCGAAACTGGCTGAAGAGCACGATCTTGAATACTGGAACAAGGACGCCGTTTCCAAGGGCCACCTTGCACCACAATTGAAGATCGCCGACGAAAAAGAAAAGCCGATGACCGTGAACTATGATGAGTTGGTCAAGAGCTGGCAGAAGTAAGTTTGCTGACTGAAAGTATGCCGGAGGCAGTTCGCTGCCTCCGGTTTTTTTGTGGCGCCACCCCCACGTTCGTCACCCTCGGGCCTGTCTCGAGGGTCTACCGCTGTTTACGCAGGCTTCGACTTCAACTGGTGCCAGAAACGGAAAAGCCGGAGGCAAATTCAGCGCCTCCGGCTTTTATTGGTTTTCACATCTGCTTAAGCAGCCACTACCGTCGCGAGAGAGGAACCGTAGCAGATCCTCGGGTCAAGCCCGAGGATGACGACTGTCACTTTCGCGCTCTTTCAATACATTACGAAACAATAGGGTCTAGTTCACCCGATGCATAACGCTTCGCCATGTCCCGCAGCGGAATAGGCGTGATCTTGCTAGCCTGACCTGCCGTCCAGAACAGTTCGAACCGTTCCTTGCAGAGCTTTGTCATCGCCTCACGCGCAGGCTTCAGATACTTGCGCAGGTCGAATTCTGCCGGGTCTTCCGCCATGACCTTGCGGATTTGGCCGGTAATGGCCATGCGGCAGTCGGTGTCGATGTTGATCTTGCGCACGCCATTCTTGATACCGCGCTGGATTTCCTCGATCGGCACACCCCAGGTCGGCTTGATGGCGCCGCCATAGGCGTTGATGATGTCCTGCAAATCCTGCGGCACCGTGGATGAGCCATGCATGACGAGGTGCGTGTTCGGCAGCTTGTTGTGGATTTCCTCAATGACATTCATGGCCAGCACGGAGCCATCGGGTCTACGGGTAAACTTGTAAGCGCCATGGCTGGTGCCCATGGCAACGGCCAGCGCATCCACCTTGGTTTCCTGCACGAACTTGACGGCCTCATCCGGGTCGGTAAGCAGCTGATCATGCGAGAGAACGCCTTCGGCGCCGTGGCCGTCTTCCGCTTCGCCCATGCCGGTTTCCAGAGAACCGAGAACACCCAGTTCACCCTCGACGGAGATGCCGCCGTAATGGGCCATGGTGGTGACCTGGCGGGTGACGCCAACATTGTAATCCCAGTCACCGGGGGTCTTGCCGTCAGCCTTTAGCGAGCCGTCCATCATGACGGAGGTGAAGCCAGCCTGCATGGCGGTCATGCAGCTTGCCGCCTCGTTGCCATGGTCCAAATGGACGCACACAGGAATATGCGGATAGATTTCAACAACGGCATCCATCATGTGCTTGAGCATGATGTCGTTCGCATAGGCACGTGCGCCGCGAGATGCCTGCATGATAACGGGCGAATTCGTCGCATCCGCCGCTTCCATGATGGCCAACGCCTGTTCCATATTGTTGATGTTGAAAGCAGGTACGCCATAACCGTGTTCGGCTGCATGATCGAGCAATTGGCGGAGTGTAATTCGTGCCAAGGTATTTCCCCCTCGTTAATGTTTACCGTCGTTATCGATGACCTCTAAAAGAGCAGATGATCGATTTCTCATCACGGGAAACACTATTGTCTTGAAGGAGATAACTATCCAAGCCTTTTTTGACGCCAAGGATTTTTCAAACGATTTGGATCGAAACTTTTTTGTGCGGCAGCCCAAAAACGGCTGTTTGAGGCAGCGTTTTTCGCCTCCACGGCTTCGATCCTTAGCTGCAGTGATTCACGCAAACATTCGTCGCTGTCGTATCTAAGCGAGAAGCCGTCGCATTTTGCGTAGGTTGTGAACGAGCTTCAAGCCATCATCCTTTTCAACTTTGCAAAGACAAAGACAGGGGCAGACCCAAGCGGCAGGTCCGTCTCTTTATAAGCGTCGCCAATAAAGGGAACAGATATGAAGACATTGCTTGCATCCACCTGTCTGGTGGTCGGTTTGCTCGGTGGCGTGGCTGCGGCCAGCGCGGCAGAGTGTGGTAGCCCCACCATCGCCAGCATGAACTGGCAGAGCGCAGAAGTTCTTTCTGCCATCGACAAGATCATTCTCAATGAAGGATATGGTTGCAGCGCTGATATCACTATCGGTGATACGGTCCCGACCATCACCTCCATGGTTGAAAAAGGCCAGCCGGACATTGCACCGGAGGCATGGGCCGACCTGCTTCCTGATGTTGTCAAACGCGGCGTGGATGAAGGAAAGCTCGTCGTGGCCGCAACGGCATTGCCGGACGGCGGTATTCAGGGCTGGTGGATACCGAAATACGTGGCCGAAGCGCATCCCGAGATCAAGACGATCGGCGATCTCATGAAGAACCCCAAGCTTTTCCCGGATGCCGAAAATCCTGACAAAGGCGCGATCGTCAATGGCCCACAGGGCTGGGGCGGTACCGTTGTCACGGCCCAGCTTTACAAGGCATTCGGCGCTGAAAAGGCTGGTTTCAATCTGATCGACAGTGGTTCCTCCGCCGGTCTGGATGGCTCCATAGCCAAGGCTTATGAGCGCAAGCAGCCATGGGTCGGCTACTATTGGTCGCCGACCGCGCTTCTCGGCAAATACGAAATGGTGAAGCTCGAGCCTGGCGTTCCGGCAGATGCTGCGGAGTGGAAACGCTGCAACACCGTTGCAGATTGCCCTGATCCCAAGCCGAACGCGTGGCCGGTCGACAAGGTCGTCACGCTGGTTGCCAAGCCTTTCTCGGAAAAGGCTGGCCCTGAGGTCATGGATTACCTCAACAAACGCTCGTGGAGCAACGCGACTGTCAGCAAGCTCATGGCCTGGATGACGGATAACCAGGCGACCGGCGAAGATAGCGCCAAACACTTCCTCAAGGAAAACCCTGACATCTGGACCAAGTGGGTGTCGGCGGACGCTGCGGAAAAAATCAAGGCTTCGCTCTGAAGACTTGCCCTGCTGCCTGACCAACGTTCGGCAGCCGTGCCAAAGAGACATGCGATTGATATTTCGATCGCATGTCGCCGCGATCACAGGGGACGCGCATGGACTGGTTTTACAAATTTCCGCATATGAACGACGATACGCTTCGAAATCTGAAGAAGATCATCGATGATGGCTTTCGTGAGTTCACACGCGCTTGGGGCGGAAGCATCGAAAGCTTCTTTTCACCGCTGCAACAGTTTCTGATCTGGGCCGAGCGTTTCATGACGCAAACGCCGTGGCCGGTCATCATTCTTATCATTCTCGGGATCGCCTGGGCGGGCAGTCGCAGCTTCAAGATTGTGTTGGGCTGCCTGTTCACGCTTTTGGCTATCGGTTACTTCGACATGTGGACAGATACGATGCGAACGATCTCAATGATCTTCGTCTGTACGGTTCTGTCCATCGCCATCGGTCTTCCCATCGGCATCGCCATGTCGCATTCCGACCGCCTGCAGCGCGTGGTCAATCCGATACTGGACGTCATGCAGACCATGCCGAGTTTCGTCTATCTCATACCCGTCGTCATGCTACTCGGCATCGGCAGGGTGCCGGGGCTGATCGCGGTCGTCATCTACGCGATACCACCGATGATCCGCCTGACCAATCTCGGCATCCGACTGGTCGACCGGGACGTGCTGGAGGCCGCCGATGCGTTCGGATCATCTGGCTGGCAAAGACTGTTCAAAGTCCAATTGCCGTTGGCACTGCCCACCATCATGGCCGGTATCAACCAGACCATCATGATGGCGCTTGCAATGGTCGTCATTGCCTCGATGATCGGTGTGCAAGGGCTGGGCCAACCGGTCCTCAAGGCCATCGCGAACCAGTATTTCACGCTCGGCATCTTCAATGGCCTCGCCATCGTCGGCATCGCCATCATCTTTGATCGCATCAGTCAGGCCTATGGCAAAAGGCTCCAGAAACATCAGGAGATTGCCCATGGCTGACACGACATTTGGCGGCATAAAGATCAGCAACCTCTACAAGGTTTTCGGGGTCAAACCGCAAGCCCATATCGACGCGGTTCGCAATGGGCTGACGAAAACCGAACTCAACGAGAAACACGGTCATGTTCTCGGCCTTCGGGATATCAACATCGATATTCCCTCCGGCTGCATTCAGGTCATCATGGGCTTGTCAGGCTCCGGCAAATCCACGTTGATCCGACACATCAACCGACTGATTGACCCGACGGCTGGCGAAGTGCTGGTCGATGGCGTCGACGTGGTGAAGATGAATGCGAAAGAGTTGCGCAGCTTTCGCCGCCACCAGACGGCCATGGTGTTCCAGAAGTTTGCTCTTCTGCCGCATCGAAACGTCCTGGACAACACGCTCTATGGCCTTGAAGTGCAGGGCATTGCACGCGCAAAAAGCGTTGATATCGCCATGCGCTGGCTGGAACGGGTGGGATTGAAGGGTTTTGAGACGCGCTTTCCGAACCAGCTCTCGGGTGGCATGCAGCAGCGCGTGGGTCTGGCGCGGGCATTGTCCAACGATGCCCCGGTGCTGCTGATGGACGAAGCATACTCAGCGCTCGACCCATTGATCCGCACCGACATGCAATCCGTGCTTCTGGATATCCAGAAGGAGATCAGGAAGACCATCGTCTTTATCACCCATGATCTGGACGAGGCGCTACGTCTTGGTGACCAGATTGCAATCCTACGCGACGGTGAAGTCATTCAACAGGGCACCAGTCAGGATATCGTGTTGCGCCCGGCGGATGAGTACATCGCCAACTTCGTCAAGGAAGTGAACCGAGGCCGGGTCATCAATGTCGAAGCAGTGATGTCGCCGGTCGCGCCCGGATTGCCGGCGGTCGCCCCGCAGGTTTCAGTCGGCACCAGCATCGAGGACACAATGCGAATGCTGGCGCGCAGCGGTGATGAGCAGGCGATGGTTTGCGACGTTTCAGGCAAGCCAGTGGGGATTGTCACCTTCCGGCAACTTGCCAGCGCCATTGTCGACGTGAAGACAACCGATATCGATCATTGCGACGTAACAGATGTGGCTCGGGCCAAGGCCTGAACAGACTGTTCACAATCCTATCCGTACATTCCCTGAATTGCGCACTATATGTTTGGCAACGAAACATAGTCAGATTCAGGTGAATTATCATGAAAAAGATAGGCTTTTTGTCTTTCGGTCACTGGGGCCCCGGAGCTCATTCGCGGGCCCGTACCGCGAAAGACGTGCTTCAACAATCCATCGAGCTTGCCGTTGCCGCTGAAGAGATCGGCGTCGATGGCGCCTATTACCGCGTCCACCATTTCGCACGCCAACTGGCCTCGCCTTTCCCGCTGCTGGCCGCTGTCGGCGCCAGAACCAAGACGATCGAGATCGGCACCGGCGTTATCGACATGCGTTACGAAAATCCACTTTACATGGCGGAAGATGCAGGTTCCGCCGACCTCATCTCCAACGGGCGCCTGCAACTGGGCCTCAGCCGTGGCTCGCCTGAACAGGTGGTCGATGGCTGGCGGTATTTCGGTTATCAGCCCAAAGAGGGTTCGAGCGACGCCGATATGGGCCGCAACAACACGGAGATTTTGCTGGAAGTGCTGAAGGGTGAAGGCTTTGCCGAGCCGAACCCGCGTCCGATGTTCCCCAACCCGCCCGGCAAACTGCGTCTGGAACCGCATTCTGAAGGGTTGCGCGACCGGATCTGGTGGGGTGCTGGCTCCAATGCAACGGCCATATGGGCAGGCAGACTGGGTATGAACCTGCAAAGCTCCACCCTCAAGGACGATGAAACTGGCGAGCCGTTCCATGTGCAGCAGGCTGCGCAAATTCGCGCCTTTCGGCAGGCCTGGAAGGAAGCCGGGCACGCCCGCGAGCCACGTGTTTCCGTAAGCCGCAGCATTTTTGCGCTGACCGATGACCGCGACCGCGCCTATTTTGGCAATGGGTCCAAGGAGAGTGATAGCATCGGTTATCTGGATGCCACCACGCGCGCCATTTTTGGTCGTTCCTATGCGGCAGAGCCGAATGTGCTGATCAAGGAGCTGGCACAGGATGAGGCAATTGCCGAAGCCGATACACTGCTTCTGACGATCCCGAACCAGCTGGGCGTTGACTACAATGTCCACGTCCTCGATTCGATTTTGAAACATGTCGCGCCGGAACTCGGCTGGCGTTAATCGGAAAGCGGTCCACGGCATCCTTTGATGCAGTGGACCTGCGGCCTTATTCGGCCCCGTCCATCACGAGACCCTTCGTCAGTTCCAGCGCTTGTCGTTCGAACAGCCCGCGATAGATGCCACCCTTTTTCTGGATGAGGCTGACATGCGTCCCCTCTTCCGCGATGGTGCCGTGGCTGAACACCAGGAGACGGTCGAGTGAGCGGACGGTCGAAAGACGGTGCGCCACGACCAGTGTTGTGCGCCCCTGCATCAACCGTTCCATGGCTTGCTGGATCAGCATCTCCGATTCCGAATCCAGGCTGGACGTCGCCTCATCGAGAATGAGGACGGGAGCATCCGCCAGGAACGCCCGGGCAATGGCAATGCGCTGACGCTCACCACCCGACAGCTTGACGCCGCGTTCACCCACCAGCGTGCCATAACCCTTGGGTAACGCGCTGATGAAACCATGCGCGCTGGCAAGCCTGGCCGCATTCTCGATTTCGCTCTGCGTGGCATTCGGTCTTGCATAGGCGATGTTTTCGGCGAGCGACCGGTGAAACAGGATCGGCTCCTGCTGCACGATGGCAATCTGCTGGCGCAGCGACGCCTGAGATACTTGCGAGATATCCTGACCGTCGATGCTAACAGTGCCGGCGCTGACATCATGCAGACGCTGGATCAGCTTGATGAACGTCGTCTTGCCCGAGCCGGAATGGCCGACAAGTCCCACCCGTTCACCCGGCTGGATGGTGACGGAAAAGTCCTTGTAGAGCGGCGCGAGATGCTTTCCGTAATGGAAGCTCACCCGGTCGAACTCGATCTTTCCTTCATCGATGACAAGCGTCTTCGCATCTGGCAGGTCGTCAATGCCGAGCGGCTGCGAGTGGATGGAAACAAGCTCTTCCATATCATTCACCGAACGCTGCAGGTTGCGGATATGCATGCCGATTTCACGCAGGTATCCCTGCAGAATGAAAAAGGCCGTCAAGACGAAAGTGATATCGCCCGCATCCGCCTGGCCACTGGCCCACAGCATCAGCGCGAGACCGACAACGCCCGCACGCATGATGCTGAGGAGGCCTGCCTGAAGCGTGCCGTTGATGGTGCCGCGTGTCCAAGTCCGCCGTGTCCGGTCCTGCCACTTGCCCATGACGCGGGTCAGCCGGGCGTCTTCCCGGTCCTCCGCACCAAAGGCTTTCACCACGGCATTGCAGGTGACGGCATCGGCCAGCGAGCCACCGAGCTTGGTGTCCCAGGCATTGGCAAGGCTTGCCATGGGCGCGACATAGCCCAGCGCCATGCACATTGTAATGATGACGAAGAGCAAAGAGCCCAGCCCGACGAGCAGCCCCATCATCGGCCAGTACCACGTCATCAGAACAGTCGAGCCGATGAGCATGATCACGGAAGGAAACAGCGCGACGAACACGGTATCGTTCAGCAAATCCAGCGCCCACATGCCGCGCGTGACCTTGCGCACCGTCGAACCGGCAAAGCTGTTGGCGTGCCAGTCCGAGGAAAAGCGCTGGATGCGATGAAACGAATCCGCGGCAATATCGGCCATGGACCTCAGCGTGAAGCTGATGATCGTCATGAAGGTGGCGTGCCGCAAAATGACAGCCAGCACGGCAAGACCCATGAGCCAGCAGAAAGCGGTGACAGCACTGTTCCACACGGCCGGATCACTAGCCGTGCCTGACACCACCGCATCCACCAGCCGTCCGGCAAACATGGGCGTCAACACATCGGCAAGTGTCGAAAACAGCACGGCGCACAGCATGAAGCCGACGCGACCGGGTTGCTGACGCCAATGTTGCCAACAGAAGCGAAAAACGCTGCGAAACGCCTGACTTCGGCGCATTTTGAAACCAAAAGACATTGATAGCATCCGGCGGAGAGCCGGTCCCATAAAAGAAGGAAAACGGAATCCGCGCCTGACAGATGCGCGAAAGGATTTAGGAAAAATCAAGGAAGAGCTGACTTAGCCAGCCGTTACGATGCGATCTCTTGATGATAAGAGATGGGGCTCTCAGCCGTGATTGGCCGACGCCACGGGGGAGTTTGAAAAATATGCCATCAGATACCTCCCTCGTTCATGTTGATGCACACATAATATGCACATCGGACAGAAAGGCCAAGTCGGTTTTTCGTCGAAAGCCAACTAAACCTCCGGCTGCGGCAGAGTTGCCACAGGTAGCGCTAGCAGCGGCTCGATCGACCGGACCAGATTTCTCGGACTGCCGCGTCGGAAACTGGCAGCGCACAGTCATTGTCTCCATATGGCGAAAGACGAATTTTTCTCCTCGCAAATGCCGGTTTTGTGGATGTTTATTTGGCGACTTTGAAGAGGCAACAAGAGAAAATCGGTGTCTAACCCTATGCTTGGAGCATGCCATGACGTTGCGTATCAATCAGACCGCCCCGGATTTTACCGCCGATACAACCCAGGGGTCGATCAGTTTTCATGAGTGGATCGGCGACAGCTGGGCTGTGCTGTTTTCTCATCCGAAAAACTTCACGCCGGTCTGCACGACCGAGCTCGGTGCGATGGCGGGTCTGGATGGCGAATTCAAAAAGCGCAATGTCAAGGTCATCGGCATTTCGGTCGATCCGGTAGAGAGCCATTCCAAATGGAAACAGGACATTCAGACGGCCACAGGTTTTGAGGTGGCCTATCCGCTGATCGGCGACAAGGATCTCAAGGTCGCCAAGCTTTACGACATGCTGCCCGATGATGCCGGTGAAAGCGCCGAGGGACGGACACCTGCCGACAACGCCACCGTGCGCTCCGTCTACGTCATCGGCCCCGACAAGAAGATCAAGCTGATCCTGACCTACCCGATGACCACGGGCCGCAACTTCGATGAAATCCTGCGCACCATCGACTCGATCCAGCTGACCGCCAAGCACCAGGTGGCGACACCGGCAAACTGGAAACAGGGCGAGGATGTGATCATCACGGCAGCCGTTTCCAATGAGGATGCGATCACGCGGTTCGGCTCCTTCGATACGGTGCTGCCGTATTTGCGCAAGACGAAGCAGCCGCAGGGTTGATGTGGCGGGGCGGATATCGCTGACGCTGGAGCAAGACCGCCCCCCTCTGCCCTGCC
>UCJU01000036.1 GCA_900472925.1 Hyphomicrobiales bacterium | reverse complement strand
GCCTCCGCCGTCGCGGATATTGGCCACGGTGCATGAGCTTGCTGTCTCCGGCGACCTTCTCACCCATGTCTGGGTGACTTTGCAGCGCGTGCTCTTCGGTTTTGCGCTGGGGGCGGTGGCCGGAACGGTTCTGGGAGCATTGACGGGTTTTCTGCCAAGGGCAGCACGCCTCCTCGACCCGACCTTGCAGGCGCTTCGCGCCATTCCCTCCATTGCCTGGGTGCCGCTCTTCATTCTCTGGTTCGGCATTTTCGAGGCCTCCAAGATCGCTCTGATCGGCGTCGGCGTCTTCTTCCCGGTCTATCTCGGTGTCTACGGCGCCATCGTCGGTGTCGACCGTCGTATCGTTGAAGTCGGGCGCATCTATCGTCTTTCGGGTTTCGAACTTGTTCGGCGCATCCTGCTTCCGTCGATCCTGCCCGGCTATATCGTGGCATTGCGGTCCGGGCTTGGTCTTGGCTGGATGTTCGTGGTCGCAGCCGAATTTATGGGCGCATCCGAAGGCCTTGGCTATCTGTTGGTGGATGGGCAGCAATTGGGAAAACCGGACCAGATTCTCGCCGCCATCTTAATATTCGCCGTGGTCGGAAAGGTGACGGACAGCATTCTCATCGCGGTGGCGGCGCCTTTCCTGCGCTGGCAGGACACGCATGGGAGCGCAAACTGATGCTGGATATCCGCAATCTCTCCAAGGTTTATCCCAACGGAACGCATGCTCTTGATGCCTTTTCCCTCAGCGTGCGCCAGGGAGAGGTCGTCGCGGTCATTGGCGGCTCGGGTTGTGGCAAGAGCACGCTTTTGCGCCTGCTGTCGGGGCTTGAAACCCCAAGCCAGGGCGAAATACGGCTCGACAGCAATACACTGAAAGAGCCCGATCCACTCGTCAACATCGTCTTTCAGGAACCCCGGCTGTTTCCCTGGCTGACGGTTGCCGACAACATCGCCTTCGGCCTGCGCTCTCTTGATGGCGACCAGCGCCGGATGCGGGTGGAGCAGGTGTTGAAGAAAATCGGTCTGCCCGGTTACGAGACGCGATGGATCAAGCAACTCTCGGGCGGACAGGCCCAGCGTGTCGCGCTGGCGCGGGCGCTCGTGACGGAACCATCGGTTCTTTTGCTGGACGAGCCTTTTTCCGCGCTGGACGCAATGACGCGCGCTGATCTGCAGGATCATCTGGTCGATCTATGGAGCGAAGCCGGTTCCACCATGTTGCTGGTGACGCATGATATCGAGGAAGCTATCATCATGGCGGATCGTGTCGTCGTCATGCGGCCGTTTCCGGGGCGCATCCTTGAGGAAGTCAAGGTGGATCTGCCGCGCAAGCGTGATCGCACATCACCAGCCTTCGCCGCTCTGCGCAAACACCTTTCGGAGCTTTTGGCGCTGTCTCTGTCCGATCTCAAACACAGTGTTACGGCGTGACCTTATGAGAGTTAAAGCTTTCACGGTTGAGCCGCTGAACAGAATGCTGATCTTCTTGAATTCATTGACGATTAAGTGCGCAGGCGCACCAATTGAAGTGAATGTTTCCAGATTGAGAAAACCGTCGATGTCATCCGTGTTTCCTGTACGTGGTTTTGGAGTTTGAAATGTCGTCAGCGCCTGATCTGCCAGTCGTTGCTGTTATCGGCGGTGGTTTCACCGGCACTGCCTTTGCTCTCCATTTGACGGCGTCCAGCGCAGGCAAGGTTCGCATCGTGGTGTTTGAACCCCGCGACCGCCTGGGCGCGGGCCTCGCCTATAGTACGACAGACGCCGCACATCGCATAAACGTGCCGGCAGGGCGCATGTCGGTCTACCCGGACGATCCTGAAAGCTTCCTGCGCTATCTTGCCACGACTGACGAGCACGTCACCGATGCGCAACTCATCGGCCGCGACGGCCAGCCCTATCCCCGCCGTCTGGTTTTCGGAGATTATGTCGCCGCAGAAATTGCGCCACTGCTGTCATCCGGCACGGTCGAACATCGACAGGCAGACGTTGTTTCCATCAGGCGGTCAGGGCAGGACTGGCTGGTGACAGATAGTACAGGAGGGCAGTTGCGCGCCCAGTTCGTCGTGTTGGCGGCCAGCCATCCGTCACCCGCGCTGCTGCGCCCGTTACTGCCGTTCAAAAATCACCCGAAACTGGTTTCTGACGTCACCATACCAGCGGCACTGGAGGCAATCGCACCAGATGACCGCGTCTTGATCCTCGGAAACGGGTTGACCGCCGCTGATGTGGTGGCATCTCTGGAAAAGCGCGGACATAGGGGTATTATTCAATCTGTTTCCCGGCGGGGTCTCCGGTCGCGCGGTCATGCGCCTGTCGTGCAGGAACCGTTCGGTGACTTCACATCGCAGCCTGCTAAGACCGCCTCCGCTTTACTGCGCCATATCCGTCGATCTATCGATGATGCCCGTGCTTATGGACTGACCTGGCACGCGGTTCTCGATGCCGTGCGTGGGCAGGCTTTCGCGATCTGGCGCGCCTTGCCTGTCGTAGAGCGTCGTCGCATCGTGCGATTGGCGCGCCCGTTCTGGGATGCGCACCGTTTTCGTATCGCACCGCAGGTGGAAGACGCACTCGACCGTGCTATTGCCACCGAGCGTCTGACGCTACGCGCTGCAAGCCTGAAACAGGTCGTGCAGCAGGGGGATGGCTTTGCCGTGACGCTGGCGGGGCGGGGTGTGTCGGGCACGGAAACCCTGGACTTCGATGCCATCGTCGTAACGACGGGACCTGCCCACAACCACATTCTCCAGTCGCAACCTTTCCTCAGACAGCTTGCTGAAGACGGCCATATCAGCGCCTGTGAAACCGGCCTTGGAATTGCTTGCGATCTCGATGCCCAAGCACTCGATGGACGCGGTGCTCCCGTTGACACGCTGTTCATCGCTGGCCCCCTTGCCCGGGGCACCTTCGGCGAACTGATGGGGTTGCCGCAAGTGACCGAACACGCGGTCTTTGTGGCCGGCAAGGTCGCACAGGCTACGGACGCCGCGCACGCACCTTCGCCGGATACGGCACGTCACCAGAATGCAAATCCCCATTCCCGCCGTCTAGCGGTTTGATCACAATAAGGATGCTCACCATGGCCAAGACCCATCAGCCCCTCGATTTTCTTTGGTTCATTCCGTCCTCGGGAGACGGTGCCTATCTCGGTTCGGATGATCTCGCCCGTCCCTCGGACCCGGCTTATTTTCGCGAGATCGCCCAGGCGGTGGATCGCCTCGGTTATTCCGGCGTGTTGATCCCAACCGGTGTGGCTTGCGAAGAATCCTTCATCCTTGCCGCCAATCTGGCCGCTCACACAGAAAAGCTGAAATTCCTCGTAGCCATTCGCCCAGGCGTTGCCTCGCCCGCCTATTACGCGCGTCTTGCCGCGACGCTGGACCGCGTTTCCAACGGTCGCCTGCTTCTCAACATCGTCGTCGGTGGCAGTGCTCAGGAACTGGCAGGGGATGGCATTTTCCTGCCGCATGACGAACGTTACGATCATGCCGACGAATTCTTTCAGGTCTTCAACAAACTTGTCGAGACAGGAAGCGCACATCTGGATGGTAAATATATTCAGGCTCACCATGCGGAGCTTGGCCTACCACCCGTGCAGGAACCGCGCCCGCCGATCTATTTCGGAGGCTCTTCTGACGCTGCCATCGATTTCTCGGCTGGCATCATCGACAAATACCTGACCTGGGGCGAACCCCCAGCGCAGGTGGCGGAGAAGATCGCAAAGGTTCGCAAGGCCTCTGCCGCTGTCGGTCGCGACGTGACCTTCGGCATTCGCCTGCACTTCATCGTGCGCGAGACGGATGAGGAGGCATGGGAAGCGGCAGACCGGCTCATTTCCAAACTATCTGATGACACCATCGCCGCTGCACAGGAGGTCTTTTTAAAGAACTCAGATTCTGTTGGGCAGGCCCGTATGGTTGCTCTCCACGGTGGCCGCCGCGATAAGCTGGAGGTTTCGCCCAACCTTTGGGCTGGCATCGGCCTCGTACGCTCCGGTGCGGGAACGGCCCTGGTGGGCTCGCCCAAGACCATAGCCGCTCGCCTACGCGAATATCAGGAAATCGGGATCGATACCGTTATTGCGTCCGGCTATCCACATCTGGAAGAGGCTTACCGCGTCTCCGAACTGTTGTTCCCGGAAATAGGCATCGAGGGACCGCGCGGTCAAATCCGCTCGTCCTTCGGCAAGGCTCAGGTGTTTGGTGGCGGTGGCCATGGCGGCAACGTAAAGGTCGCCTCCGGCTCGTGATAACGACAGTCGCCATAACCGCCATGCAGTACCGCGTGGCGGTTATGGCTCGATGATGGATTTCTGGTGAAATGGTTTGAGCGGTCCCGATTTGCATCAAGCCACGTGCGGCAGCGATTTCAAGTCGGTCGAGGCGAATTGAAGTCATCTTCGTTTTTCTCGTGACAGGCATATATTGCAGAATTTTTATCGATGCCCGCGCTTTTGGAAAAATCTGCCTGTCAGCGCCTAATAGTTGATTATATCTATGGATTATATAAATTAATCGGGGCGCTACCATGACGAATGATTTTATCTCCGGCCTCAACCGCCGCAATCTTCTCAAGCTCACAACGGTTGCTGGTGTTGCAGCGGGTGTCGGAATGACGCTGAAAAATGGTGCTTTCGCGGATGACGGTCTTTCTTTGAAAGGCAAGCGCATCGGTATCAGCGCGACGGGCACGGATCATTTTTTCGATCTACAGGCCTACAACGCCCAGATCGCCGAGGTGAAGAAGCTGGGTGGGGAGCCCATCGCCGTCGATGCCGGGCGCAATGATGGCAAGCTTGTCTCGCAGTTACAGACGTTGATTGCGCAAAAGCCTGACGCAATCGTGCAATTGCTGGGTACGTTGAGCGTGATCGATCCCTGGCTGAAACGGGCAAGAGACGCTGGCATTCCTGTTTTTACCATTGATGTCGGTTCCACCAACTCATTGAACAACTCGACGTCGGATAATTGGGGTATCGGCAAGGATCTGGCGCTGCAACTCGTGTCCGACATCGGCGGTGAAGGCAATATTGTCGCCTTCAACGGTTTCTACGGCGTCACGCCTTGCGCAATCCGTTACGATCAACTGGTCAACGTCACCAAGTATTTTCCCAAGATCAAGATCATTCAGCCGGAACTGCGCGATGTCATACCCAACACGGTGCAGGACGCATTCACGCAGATCACCGCCATTTTGAACAAGTATCCGGAGAAGGGCTCCATCAAGGCTATCTGGTCGGCCTGGGATATTCCTCAGCTGGGTGCGACGCAGGCACTGACCGCCGCTGGTCGAACGGAGATCAAGACCTACGGCGTGGATGGTAGCCCCGAAGTTCTTCAACTGGTCGCCGATCCCAACTCGCCAGCTGCGGCCGATGTCGCCCAGCAACCGGCCGAACTCGGCAGAATAGCGATCCACAACGTGGCGCGTCATTTAGCTGGGCAGGCGATTGCGCGTGAAACCTATGTACCGGCTTTGCTAGCCAACAAGGCGAATGTTGCCGAGGTGACGAAGAAACTCGGCATCGGTTAACGCTGTAGCGCGCAATCTCTGGGAAGACCTGTCATGGCTTTTGCCCTTGATACGGACAATGATGTGCCCGCGCCGGACGCAGCCATCATTCGCTTTGAAAATATCAGCAAGGCTTTTGGTGGTGCGCAGGCGCTGGATCATGCTTCACTCAGTGTGAAGCCCGGAACAGTACATGGGCTGGTCGGGCAAAACGGTGCGGGCAAGTCCACGCTGATCAAACTGCTCGCCGGGCTTCACTCCCTCGATAGTGGTGTGATCGAGATTGACGGTCAGGTCTATGACAAGCTCACCCCGCATCTGGTGGAAAGTCTCGGCGTTCATTTCATCCATCAGGACCGGCTTCTGGTACCGACCTTTACCGTTGGCGAAGCGCTTTTTCTCGGCCGGGAGCCACGCATCGCGGGCACGCCGTTTCTAGACCGAGGACTGATGCGGCGGCGGGCAGCGCAGACGTTGGAGCACTATTTTGGCGTGACACTGCCAACCTCCGCCTTGATCTCGGAACTGACTGCGGCTGAAAAACAGATCGTTCAGATCACGCGCGCGCTGCTGGCGAACCCCAAAGTTCTGGTGTTCGACGAGCCGACGGCAGCGCTGGTGCGGCGGGAGGCCGAACTTCTGTTCGGTCTCATTCGCAAGCTTCGCGAAGAGGGGATAACCGTGATTTACATCTCGCATTACCTTGGCGAGATCGTGGACATCTGTGACACGGTCACCGTTTTGCGCAACGGCCGCGATGTGGCGACACTGCCCGTGTCCAAGACGTCTGCCTCCGACATCGGCACACTCATGGTCAACCGGACGATCGATGAGCTTTACCCCAAGGCAGACGTAGCGCTCGGGGAAACGCTCCTGCATGTCGAAGCGCTGGGGCTTGCGGGCAAGTACCGCGATGTCAGTTTCCGTTTGAGGCGGGGGGAGGTCGTCGGCTTGACCGGTCTGGTGGGCTCGGGTGCGAAAGAATTGATCCGCTCGCTGTTTGGCCTTGAAAGGCCGTCCACCGGGTCGATCCAGGTGCTGGGAGACATTGGGTCCCTGCCGTCGCCCGCAACTGCAACCACCCGCAGGATTGCCCTCGTGCCGGAAGATCGCAGGCGTGACGGCATTGCCCTTGATATGACGGTCGGTGAAAACATGACGCTGGCAAGCCTGGGGCGATTTTCGGGTCTGGGTTTTCTTGACCAGAAGAAAGAGCGCAAGCATGCCAATGATCTTATAGCGCGATTGCACATCAAGGCCGATGGCCCCAATGCGATGGTCCGCACGCTCTCGGGCGGCAACCAGCAGAAGGTAGCCCTTGCAAAATGGCTCAGCCGCCAATCGGAAATCTATCTGCTCGACGAGCCTTCGGTGGGCGTCGATATCGCAGCCAAAGTCGAAATCTACATTCTGATCAGTGAGTTGGTGGCGCGCGGCGCGGGGGTCATTGTCCTGTCTTCGGATATCGAAGAACTGCTCGGCATCACGGATCGCATTCTTGTGTTTTATCGCGGTCGGATCACGCGCGAGTTCCAGTCATCGCAGACAAGCCCGCAGCAGGTGCTGGCGCAGGTCACGGGCGCTTTGGAAGGACATGACCATGGTCGCTGATACATCTTTTCAGGACGCTACGGTGTTCGATGACAAGCGTGCCGCCGATCCTGCTCGACTTGCTTTGTCGAAGCGTTTTGAAATCCTGTTTCTGCGCGGTGGTGCGCTGGCCGTTTTCGGGCTTGTCGTCGGTTATTTCTCAGCTGCGACGCCATTCTTTCTGTCCGTCGGAAACCTCGGCAATGTTCTGTCGCAATCCGCCATTGCCGGTGTACTCGCCATCGGGCTCACCGTCGTTTTGATTGCGGGGGGGTCGAACGTCGTCAAAGGCGGCATCGATCTGTCGCTTGCCGCCAATATGGGGCTGAGTGCGGCCGTCTATGCCACGCTGCTGCAGGCCGGGCATGGCGATGGTGTCGCCGCAGCAGGCGCGTTGGGTGTGGGGCTGCTGATCGGCGCGGTCAACGCTTTCGCGGTGACGATTGCCGGAATAGCGCCTTTGCTTGCCACACTGGCCGTGATGAACATCGTGGCCGGTCTGGAACTCGTGCTCACGCAGAACACGGTCATATCAGCATCCTCGGATGCCCTCTCGGCCCTGTCCGGTTATGGTCCTTTCGACATTCCGATCTTGGCTTACATGCTTGTGCTCATGACCATTTTTGCAGCTGCCATCGTCCAGTACACACCAGTTGGCTTGCGGCTTTACGCGGTGGGAGAGTTTCCCGAAGCGGCACGGGCATCAGGCCTGCGGGTGAAACGGTTCGTTGCGGCTTCATTTTTGGTCAGCGGCTTTTGCGGCGGTGTGGCGGGTATTCTCTCGGTATCGTATTTGAGCGGAAGCACGACCGGTGCAGGAGAAATGCTGCTGCCCGTAGTCGTCATCGCACTGTTGGGCTCTGTGTTTTCGCGACGGCTCGTGCCGACAATCACCGGTACATTTCTGTCGGCGATCTTCATCGGATGTCTCATCAACGGCTTTCAGTTGCTCAATATTTCCAGCACATTGGTCAATGGCATCCAGGGCGTCCTGATCCTGCTGGTGGTCTCCGCCACGACCCTTCTGCGCAGGGAGAACCGCTAAGATGGCATTTCAAACCACGTCTCTTCCAAAGGCGGAAACACCGGCACGAAGCCAGTCATCCCTCATCACGCGATATGCATTGCCGATCATCCTCGTGGCCGTTTTCATCCTGTTTTCCTATGGCGCCCCGGGTTTTCTGACATCGGCCAACTTGACGAGCCTGCTCGTCAACAATTTCACGCTGCTGGCCATCACGGCTATCGCGATGACGTTCGTGGTAGCATCAGGTGGCATCGACTTGTCGGTTGGCACATCCATTGATTTCGCCAGCTTCTTTTTCGTCTCTCTCGTGCTTGCCGGTCAGCCTGTCTGGGTTGCCGCTTTGGCCGGTCTTCTGGGTGGCGGACTGGTCGGCGTGTTCAATGCCATTCTCATCTCTGGAATCGGTATTTCGCCGTTTCTGGCAACACTCGGCACGCTGTTTGTGGGACGCAGTATCCAGCAGCTTCTGACCAATGGCGGAAACCCCGTCTATCTGCCGCCTGCGACGATTCCTGATGCCTTCAAAACTCTTGGTCATGGCAATCTTCTCGGCATTCCCGCCCCGCTTGTCATCGCCTTCGTCGTTATCGTCGCCGCATGGGCGGTGCTGTCGCGAAGCCGGTTCGGCAGGGTCGTGATTGCATCGGGCATTCAAGCGAGTGTGGTGCGTTATTCTGGAATCCGCTGGTCGCTACAGATCGCCACGACCTACATCGTTGCGGCTCTGATCGCTGCACTGGCCGGTTTGATCGTTACCTCGACGGTGACCGTTTACATTCCTTCATCTGGCAACGCGTTCCTGCTCAACGCCATCGGCGCGACATTCATCGGCACGACACTCAACCCCCACGGTCGACCGAACGTGGCCGGCACCGTGCTGGGCGTGTTGCTGCTCAGCATCGTCGCCAACGGTCTTTTGTTGTCAGGCCTCAATTTCTACTGGCAAGAGGTGGCCACCGGTGTGCTGATTTTTCTCGTGCTGGTGGCCGGTGCGGCCAATCGCAGGGCTTTGGAACGTCACTAAGTTTTCCGGTTTCACGAAAACGCGCCACCGCTTTTCAAGGCGGTGGCGCTCTGCTTTTCAGGCGACGGCTTCTTTAGGCGCAGACGCTCTCAGCGCAGCCTCCTCGCTCTTGACCGCTTCAATGTCGCGGTAGAGGTGCGCCGGATGAGTTTCGGGCAGATAGTCCCCCGCACCGAACAGCTTTTCGCGCAGCGTTCCGGGCTTGTAGGCCGTGGGATAAACGCCGCGTTTTTGAAGTTCCGGCACGATATATCCGACGATATCCTCGAAACTGTCCGGCGTGACCGCATAGGCGATGTTGAAGCCATCGACATCGGTATCATCGACCCATTCCTGCAGGATATCGGCAATGTGCGAGGGTGAGCCGACGAACACCGGACCAAGCCCGCCGATGCCTCCGAACTTTGCCAGTTCATCGATCGTCCAGGATTTGTCGCCACCGGCGACATGTTCGACAAAGGAATGAATGGCGTTGGTTTCGATTTTTCTGACTGTATCCGTCGGCGCATATTGTCCGAAATCGATGCCGCTCCAGCCGGACATGAAGACCAGAGAGCCATCATAAGAAACGAACTTCTGATATTCCTCGAATTTCTTCTGGGCCTTTTCGTCGGTCTCATCGGTGATGATGGTGATGAGCGTGTAAATGTAGACCTTCTTCGGGTCACGCCCGGCTTCCGCCACGCGCTTGCGCATATCGGCGACATGGGCTTTGAGGACCGACCTGGTCGGGGCTGCCACAAAAATGCATTCGGCGTGTTCAGCGGCAAACGCCTTGCCCGGCCCGGAGGCACCCGCCTGATAGAGAACCGGCGTGCGCTGTGGTGACGGCTCACTCAGGTGATAACCGGGAACGTCGAAATACTTGCCCTTGTGGCCAATCTCGTGGACCTTCGACGGATCGGTAAAGATGCGCTTTTCGCGGTCACGCAAAACCGCACTCTCTTCCCAACTGCCTTCGAAGAGTTTGTAAAGCACCTCGACATATTCGGCCGCAACTTCGTAACGGTTGTCATGACGCCGCAATCCGCCTTCACCGACGTTTTTAGCGCCGCTTTCAAGGTAGGAGGTGACGATATTCCAGCCGATACGACCTTTCGTATGGTGGTCGGCGGTGGAGAGCCTTCGCGCGAATGTGTAGGGATGCTCGAAGGACGTGGAGGCGGTGATGCCGATGCCCAGATGTTTCGTCGCAAGCGCAATGGGGGCAGCCAGTTGCAGCGGATCGTTGACGGGGATCTGTGCTGCCTGATGGATGGCGTGGTAGTTGGAGCCCTTGTACACATCGTAATAGCCGATAACGTCGGCGATGAAGATGCCATCGAAGACGCCGCGCTCCAGCGTACGGGCCAGGTCCTGCCAATAGTCCAGGTCCTTGTATCTCCAAGATTTATCACGCGGATGCGCCCATAGACCGGGTGATTGGTGACCGACGCAATTCATATCGAATGCGTTGAAACGGATGGGTTTGCTCATCATCAACTCCACAATTGTGTCCCGCGACGATACGGGCTGGCGGTGATGATGAGGAAGAGCGTGCATACCTTGTATCGAACACGCGAAAGAAAAACCTTCCACATATTATTATATTAAAAACATAGAATAACTTTTAACCTATTCGACCTGTGCGATGCTCTACGCAGCCGTTTTAAACCGTTTGTGAGGCATCCATCATGGGCACGATTTCCGAGACCAAAATCGATTACACCATTCACCCGCGCGTCAACTCCTCAGACCCGGTAGCGCCGAGACCGCGTCCCTTGGTTCCTGCCCATATTGTCAGCTCTGATGCCGAAGCCATCGAGATCGCCGAGCGGCTTGCGGAAAAGTTCAAATCGGGTGCTGCGTTGCGCGACCGGGAGGGGCTTTTGCCCGTGAGCGAACTGGATGAGTATTCGCAAAGCGGTCTGTGGAGCATGAATGTGCCCAAAGCCTATGGCGGCCCGGACGTCTCCTACGCCACGCTCGCCAGGGTTATCGCCACAATGGCGGCGGCCGACCCTGCCATTGCCCAGACCACGCAGAACCATCTCGCCATCATCGCGACGGTCGATCTGGATGGGACGGAAGAGCAGAAGAAGCTGTTCTTCGGTTGGGCCCTTCAGGGCCTTCGCTACGGTAATGCCTTTTCCGAGCTGAAAAGCAAGACGGTGGCCGATTTCGAGACCAAGGTGGTTCACGATGGTGACGACGTCATCGTGACCGGCGAAAAATTTTACACCACAGGCGCGCTGTTGGCTCACATCGTCCCCATTGTCGGTGTCGATGAAACAGGCCAGGGCTATTTGGTCTTTGCCGATCGGGATGCGCCGGGACTGACCGTGACAAACAACTGGTCGAGCTTTGGCCAGCGCACGACGGCGTCAGGATCGGTGAAAATCGAGAATGTGCGTGTACCGAAGGCGCGGGCGTTGAAAGTCACATCCTTCGATCATCCGACCGTCGGTGGCCCTGTCTCGCAGATAATCCAATCGGCCATCGATGCCGGCATCGCGCGCGGCACGATTGACGACACCATTTCGTTCATCAATACCTATAGCCGTCCTTGGATCGACAGTGGCAAGCAAAAGGCGAGTGAGGATTTGTTCACGATTGCCGCGATTGGTGATCTGAAAATCAAGCTACACGCGGCAGAAGCGCTGCTGGACATCGCAGGACGCAGCATCGATATCGCGCGCGCCAATTCCACGTTGGAAACGGTGTCGGAAGCGACGATCAGAACTGGAGAATCAAAGGTTCTGACGACGGAAATCGCCATTCTCGCCGCAAACAAGCTGTTCGAACTGGCGGGAACGCGCTCTACGCTTGCGGAGCATGGGCTGGATCGACACTGGCGCAATGCCCGTGTTCATACGTTGCATGATCCCGTTCGGTGGAAGTTCTATCATGTCGGCAATTATTACCTCAACGGTGCGCATCCTCCGCGCCACGCCTGGAACTGAGGCTCAACGACATGACAACAACGGATAGAACGTTGCACCGGCAGGCCGCATTGACGGCGGGCAGGCCAGCCCCGCATGTGCCGCCACGCCAGACGCCCTCGCATGTCATCAAAAGCGATGACGAGGCTATCGCGATCGCCAAGGAACTGGCCCGCGAATTTGCTGTGGGCGCTGCCGAGCGTGACCGGGAGCGGCGCTTGCCGCTAGTGGAGATCGAACGCTTCTCGCAAAGCGGCCTTTGGGCCATCACGGTCCCGAAAGAATATGGCGGTGCGGAGGTCTCGGCGGTGACGCTGGCGGACGTCACCGCCATCATCTCGGCTGCCGATGGCAGCATCGGCCAGATACCGCAAAACCATTTCTACATGGTGGAAGCATTGCGACTTGGCGGAAGCGAAGAGCAGAAACAGCATTATTTCCAGCGCGTTTTAAATGGTGACCGGCTCGGCAACGCCTTCACCGAAATCGGGACAAAGACGCCGGTCGATTACAAGACGCATTTCACAGAACGAGACGGAAAACTGCTGCTCAACGGGCAGAAGTTCTATTCCACAGGCTCGTTGTTCGCGCACATCATCGTTGCCGTAGCCAAGGGTCCGGATGAGCGTGTGAACATCGTTTTCATCGACAGATCGACGGCTGGCCTCGACATCATCGATGACTGGACATCGTTCGGACAGCGCACCACGGGCAGCGGCAGCGTCACCTTCGATGATGTGGAGATCACGCCGTTTCAGGTGGTGGATCAGCAGGGTGTGTTCGAGCGGCCAACCCCCATGGGGCCATTCGCACAGATCATTCATGCCGCCGTTCAGGTGGGGATTGCCCGAGGTGCTCTCGCCGAAACGCTCTCTTACGTTCGCACCCATGCCCGCCCCTTCTTCGAACTTGATATCGAGCATGGCTACGAAGACCCGCACACCATTCATTCCGTGGGCGATGTGGCCATCCGCGTTCACGCAGCCGATGCGCTGCTGACAAGGGCAGGGCGCATCCTCGATGAGGCTGCGGCTTCACCCAACGAGAAAACCGTTGCGGCAGCCTCCATTGCGGTGGCGGAAGTGAAAGCGTTGGGGACGGAGGTGGCGCAACTGGCGTCAACGAAGCTCATCGAACTCGGCGGCGCGCGTTCGACGTTGGAAAGCTATGGTCTCGACCGCTTCTGGCGCAATGCCCGGACGCATTCATTGCACGATCCCGTCCGCTGGAAATACCACCATATCGGCAATTTCTACCTCAACGGCACCCTGCCGCCGCGTCACGGCGCCATTTGAACTCCGAAACATACCCGGCTTGCTTCCCGGCATGCCTTCAAACGTCGGATGGAAAGCGCCACTGCGCCGCCACATGCGGCGCTGTCAGTCGATCACCCCTGCCAAACAGGCGGCTGCGCAGGGTTCCCTCCTGATAGGAGGTCTTGTAGCGGCCACGTGACTGTAGTTCGGGAATGACGAGGTCGACAAAATCCTCGTAGCATTCCGGCACGACCGTCCGGGTAAGGTTGAACCCGTCAATCTCGCCCTCATCGATCCATGCCTCCAGCTCATCCGCGATTGTGGATGCCGTGCCGACAAATGTCGGGTAGCGGCCACCAAGAGCCAAGCTTTCGAGCAGATGACGCTTCGTCCAGCCACGCTCACGCGCGGTCTGGACGCCGGATTGGATGGCATTGCCCTTGCCGCTGTCCTTGATGATTGGATCGTCCAAACCGAGACTTTCAAGATCAATGCCGGACCCTGCTGAAAAATGCGCAAGGCCTGCTTCGGGGCTGGCATAACGGCAATAAACGGCATGTTTTTCTCGCGCTTCCGTATCCGTCACGCCCGGAATAACGTTGATGCCGACGAAAATCTTGATGTCGTCGGGATGGCGTCCTGCCTTCACGGCCTCAGCACGCAACAGGCGCGATGTTCTTTGCGCCGCAGTGCGATCCGTCGCGGAAATGAAAATACATTCCGCATGCCGCGCTGCAAACGCTCTGCCCCGTTCGGAACTTCCCGCCTGGAACAGCACCGGCGTGCGCTGCGGAGACGGTTCACTGAGGTGATAACCCTGAGACTGATAGAATGTGCCCTGATGATCGATGGCCCGGACGCGGGCGGGATCGGCATAGATGCGTGCGTTCTTGTCGGCACGCACGGCATCGTCGGCCCAGCTGCCCTCCCAAAGCTTGTAGAGCAGTTCCAGCGCTTCGTCCGCCTGTTCATAACGGTCGTCGTGTCCGCTCATCGCGCTCTGGCCAATGGCACGGGAGGCGCTGTCGAGATAGCCGGTCACGATATTCCAGCCCACGCGTCCACTGGTGAGGTGGTCGAGTGTCGACATGCGGCGGGCGAAAAGATAAGGCGGCTCGGCATTGGCATTGACCGTGATGCCGAAACCCAGATGCCTCGTCGTTGCCGCCATGGCCGAGACCAGCATCATAGGATCATTGACCGGAAGTTGCACCGATTCCCGAAGCGGCACATCGACGGAGCCACCATAGACGTCGTAGACGCCGAGGATATCGGCCAGAAAAATGGAATCGAACAGACCGCGCTCGAGCGTTTGCGCAAGGTTCGTCCAGTAACCGATTGTCTTGTAGTCGGCGGATCGGTCTCGCGGATGGGTCCAGAGACCGTGGTTGATGTGGCCGACGCAATTCATGCTGAAAGCGTTCAGGCGAATTTCCTTTTTGGGCATTGCATCAACCGCCATATTCGATGATCTCAAACCTGTCATAGTAGTCGGTTGCGTGGATCAGGCCAGCCATATTATTTGGATGATGGCTGCGTCTGAGGAAGTTCTTTCCGAATGCTAGTGCTTCGCCAAAAGCTCCGCTAAGTCATGGGCGGAGACGTGCAAGGAGACAGCCATGGGCGATATCGATAGACAGCGTGCAGAAAAGCTGATGCAGGCAGCCGGGCTCGATGCCCTCGTCCTGTTTCAACCCGAGGCCTTCCGATATGCGGTCGGTGCACCAGCCGGTGTCGCAACGATGTGGGGCAGGGCAGGGGCCGCGATCGCGCTCGTCCCCGCCGATCCCTCGGTTTCTCTAGGAGCTGTCGCTAGCGACCATGCCGCAGGTCTGATTGTCGAAAAAGCACCGTCCGTTGATCTTCGCAGCCACCGTATCTGGATTGATCGGGTGGATATGACCGGTGCCGAAACAGTCGCCGACATTGACCCGCTCTACAAGCGCAGCGGTCTGGCGGGACCGAGGCCAGAGACGTTTGACCGAGTTGCCAGTTTCAATCTGCTTTTCGATCTCTTGAAAGAGCGTAATCTTGTAAACGGCAGGATCGGGGTCGATCTCGAATTTGTGCCTGCAGCAGACTTTGAAGCGTTAAAGCGTGCCCTTCCGAACATAAAATGGGTGGATGGATCGGACGTTCTGCGTCGCCTGCGCGCCATCAAGACACGACCTGAGATCGACAGATTACGCCGCGCCGCCAGTGCAGCCGAGGGAGGCCTCACGCGCATGATGGAGATCATAAAACCGGGTGCTTCGGTAGCCGATCTGTCCGCTGCTTGGAAGGCAGGTACGCATGACACAGCGAGAACGCACGGTTTTGCCTTGAGCGGGCATTGGGATTTCATCTCGGTCGGCCCGGACCTGTCGGATATGTCTGCCATCGTCAGGCCTGGAGCTTTGATCAAGGCCGATGTCGGGACATTGGTCGATGGCTACTCCTCTGACGGCGCGCGGACCTTCTCCTATGGCCAGGTCGCACCGCTCGCTCAGGACATCTTCAAGGCTCTGGAAGCTGCATTCGCGGCAGGTCTGGAAGACATTAAACCGGGCAATAGCTTCGGCGCGGTTCATCAGACGATGCTCATGTCTATGCGCCGCGACGGTTTTGGCGAATATTATCGCGGTCATTTTGGCCATTCGGTCGGCGGAAGCGTCGGTATCGAGGAGTGGCCGTTCTTTTCTGCCGACAATCCTGAGATCATCGAAGTCGATATGGTTGTCGCGCTCGAGGCGCCCTTCTACGGAGAGAATTTCGGGGCTCTCATGATAGAGGACCAGTTTCTGGTGACACCGACCGGAGTGGATTGCATGAACACCATGCCACGGGGACTGTTCGACACCTCAGGCCGCGAGGCTTGATCAGCCAGATAAAAACCGCAAAGTCCATTTTACGTGGTTTTTAAACTCAGCGCGGATTGCTCTTCGATAAGGTGAGATACGGGCGGGCCGCGATTGCCTGAGGGAGAGTATGCATGAAGGGGTTTGACTTTACGATACGGCTGATCGCGGCGTTCGCTGTTCTGGCTGTCCTTATCGTGTCCCAGGGTCTTCTCAACAGGCACATCGCCATAGAGGCGGAGCAGCAGGTCATTCGCGGGCGCTATGCAGGCGATATTCTTTCCGGTTTGCTGGAGTTGTCGGCGACCAAGCAGCGGCTGCGCGCATGGTCCTTGCGTGCGCTGATTGGCGCAGACCATGCGCCCGGTGATGGTGAGATGCTTCGCGCCCACATGGCCACCACTATAGAGCGTCTTCAGCGTATCAGCGAGAAAACGCGGGCGATGGATCATCTGGCCGGTGCACCTGCAGATGATGACGACGCGCGCGATGAAGCCCTGCAACTGATCTCGGGCAGCGTCATCGCATTGAAACCGGCCATCGAAGACATCAGATCGCACGCGGGAGCAGATGATGCGCGAACGGCCTGGGCCTCTATCGAGAAGATTTTCGATCAGGGCGCCGGACGCGATCTTCGCGAAGTTCTCAACGACACCATATCCAAGGAGCGGTCGCAACTCGTGATCACGCGGGCGAATGCGGATGCGGCGCTCTTGCAGCTCAATCACGTTCTTGCCTTCATGACGTTCATCATCGCCGTCATCGGCATGGGATTGGCCTATGCCATCGCCAACGCCATCCGCCGGCCGCTCCAGCAGATGTCGGAAGGGGCGAAAGCTTATGAGGCAGGTCAGCTCGAACACCGCATCCCTGTGACGACCACCGACGAATTCGGCCGGTTTGCGGCCAGCATCAACAGCATGGCGTCCGAGCTTTTGCTGAGGCGCAATGAGGAAGCGAGCCATCGCATCGTTCTCGAGCAGCAGGTCAGAGAGCGCACGTCCGCGCTTGAAGATGCCCTGTCACGACTGCGCGCGTCGGAAGGGCGCAGGCGCAGTCTGCTGGCGGATATCAGCCATGAATTGCGCACGCCGACGACGGCAATCCGCGGTGAGGCGGAAATCGCCCTGCGGGGGCAAAAGGCGGCTGAGGATTATCGCGGATCGCTTGCCCGCATCGGCCAGGCGGCAAGCCAGATGGGAAGCCTGATCGATGATCTCCTGATGATGTCGCGGGGCGAAGACGAGACATTGGCGTTGAACAGGGAGCCGATCGATATTGCAGGTCCGCTTGAAGAGGCACTGTTGAGCGCCACCGCCTTGGCCAATCAGCGCAGCGTGAAGATTGCAACGGATATCGAGGATGCGGAAACGATCGTGGCTGGCGATGCGTTTCGCTTGCGGCAGGTCATCACGATTCTGCTCGATAACGCCATCCGCTATTCGCCTTATGATGGGCGTGTCGAGGTGACCTCGAGAGTTGACGAAGACGCTTGGAAATTGATCGTTTCGGACAACGGCATAGGCATCGAGCCTGACGCCATCGACTATGTTTTCGACCGTAATTTTCGTGGCAACAATGCAAGGCTTCATCGACCGGAAGGCACGGGTCTGGGGTTGTCCATTGCCAAACATCTGGTATCTGCGCACGGCGGTACGATTACGCTTTCCAGCGATGGTGACGAGGGAACGACAGCCATGCTTAGGTTGCCACTGCTTGGAAATGGCACCGTTATCGAACCCGTTTCGGAGTCAATGACGTGAACATACTGATCATAGAAGACGATCCACGGGTAGCCGACTTTCTGGAGCGTGGACTGCGTGCGGAAGGCTACGGTGTCACCGTTGCACGCGATGGTCCGACCGGTATCGAGCGAGCCCATGAGCTATGGCAGGAATGGCGCTCGACGGGCGCAAGCGGTGCCATTCTTCTCGATGTCATGTTGCCCATTATAAATGGTTCCGATGTCTGTCAGACGCTTCGCGCCAGTGGAATATCCGCGCCGATCCTGATGCTGACAGCCTTGGGTTCGGTGAATGATCGTATCTCTGGCCTGCGAATGGGCGCTGACGACTATCTGGTCAAGCCGTTTTCCTTCGAAGAACTGCTGGCGCGGATCGAGGCGTTGATGCGCCGACCGGTTGATCTGCGCCCCCTGGGGCCAAAGACGCTGAGTATCGGCGTGCTGGAACTGGACCGGGAATCCATGCGGGTGACTGTCGAAGGCGACGAAATTTCGTTGACCGCCAAGGAGCTCGCACTTCTTGAGCTCTTTATGTCGGCGCCGGGACGCGTGCTCAGCCGGGAGCGGATTTTGGCAAATATCTGGGGCGCTGGCGAAGATCCGCTGACCAATGTCGTGGATGTCTATGTACGCCGGTTGCGAGCAAAGATCGACCGCTCGTCGGAGGGTCGATCCTGCATCACAACTGTTCGAGGTATCGGCTACCGTCTTGAAACAGATCGGTAGGCGCTGCCTGCTTCAGACCCCATTATTTGGGGGCGTAAGGCAGTGAGGAATGGTGCTGAACGATACGGATCGTTCCCTGATCATCTTTCTTGAATGTCCAGGACTTGTCGACGGTCGTCACTTTTCCGTCTTTGTCGGTGAAGGACACCTTGCCAAGGGTTGTCGCGTATTCGCCATCCAGAAGAATCGCAGCATTCTTGACGTCGACTTCACGCCACCCCTTCAAGGCAAAGCCCGTATCGGCAGGATATTTCGGGTTTTGGCCCACGAAGTAAGAAAGGGCGCCCTCACGATCGGTACGGAATGTCTGTGGTTCCTGCGTCAACGTCGGTTTGAAAAGAACCGGACCCAATTGATAGCCATAGGCCGCATCGATCACCTTTGCCGCCATGTCATGGGCGGGCTTTGCACCCTTTTCTTCGTATTCACGGGAAATGGCGACAAGAGCCTCGCCCCAGGCTTTTTGTGTTTGAAGGACCTCAGCCTCGCTGATGGCTCCATTGTGAATTTCGACGGCGTTTGTGACACCGGCGGTCATCAGCAGAGCAGTTCCTGTTACGGCGATCGCCTTGGCTATCCAACGCATATGTGTCTCCTGTTTGATTGCTCGTTGTGAGCGACCACAGGAATATGGATGTCCAGTCTGAAGCCGACGTGGCTGCTTTATGAACAGATGATGGACACAGGATTACAGTCTCAGGCGCGGCGATCTGACAAATCCTCAGATCTCTACCATTGCTGTCCGCTTCAAGGCAGAAGCAGGTCTCGAACCAGACGTAGCGGTGTCATGTACACGAAATAGTCTCTGGGAAACCCGCTGCGGCTCGAACTCCTTGAAACCACATACGGGCTTCTGGATCGCTACGTAAAGCAAGAAGCAGGGCTCGAGCGGTGCTGCGGACTCGTGTAAGAGACAGCAAACGCCAGCACGAAACACGGTTGTTTTTAAAGCGGAATTTTACTTCTTAGGGGTTTGGTGGAGCTAAGCGGGATCGAACCGCTGACCTCTTGCATGCCATGCAAGCGCTCTCCCAGCTGAGCTATAGCCCCATAAGGGTTCCGGTGTTCTTGATCCGGTTCCGGGAACCGAAGCGATTGTCTGCGTCGGTGGCGGCTTGATACTTGTGCTTCTGGAAGATGGCAAGCCGAAAAGTTCGCCCGGCGACATTTTTTTGACGCCGGGCGATGAATTCTGTGGAAATCAGGTTTCGTCGTCGTCGCTTACGCCGATGATGCCGGAAACGTCATCGTCGTCTTCGTCTTCGTCGGCTTCCAGGAACGTGTCGTCGTCATCGTCGAGCTCGACATCGTCGTCGCCTTCGATGTCTGGAATGTCGTCACCATTGGCGTCTGCATCGGCATCTTCCAAAGGCACCAGTTCGACTTCCGTATTTTCGGTATCGACTTCGGCGACTTCTTCCTCTTCAGCCTGCTCTTCCATCTTCTTGGCTGCAGTCGTTTCCTCGAAGAAGGAAAGCGGCCAGGATTTGCCCGAATATGGAGAAACGATAGGGTCGCGGTTCAGGTCGTAAAACTTCTTGCCGGTATCGGGATCTGTACGCTTGGTTCCAAGGTCCACTTTTGCCACTGTCTAAGCCTCGAATTGTGAGATGAGTTCGGTGTTTACGCCGTATTTCCGGCAGTAGACGGTAAAATTCTAGCCGGTCCCATTAATCGCTGATGTCTTTCCTGTCAAAGATAAACTTTACAAGTCGTGCACAGACGCATCCGCCGAACGTCTCTTGATGAACGATCTCGAGACTTATAATAACCGTGTGCCAGGCAATCTCGCCAAATCCGGAGCAGAATAGAGCTGTCATGACATTCACGATCGCTATCGATGGACCAGCCGCAGCCGGCAAGGGAACGCTTTCGCGTCAGATAGCTGAGGTTTACGGGTTTCATCATCTCGATACCGGCCTGACCTACCGCGCCACTGCAAAAGCGCTGCTGGATGCGGGCTTGCCGCTGGATAACGAGGCGGTCGCCGCAGAGATCGCACGGGGGCTCGATCTGTCTTCGTTGGACCGCAACGTGCTGGCGAAACACGAGGTCGGCGAGGCGGCGTCCAGAGTAGCCGTCATGCCCGCCGTTCGCCGCGCGCTCGTTGAGGCGCAACGAGCCTTCGCAGCCAAAGAGCCTGGAACGGTCATGGATGGCCGAGATATCGGCACTGTGGTCTGCCCAAAGGCGCCCGTGAAGCTCTATGTGACGGCATCGGCACAGGTTCGGGCGAAGCGGCGCTATGAGGAAATTATCGCAACGGGCGGTGCTGCGGATTACGACGCGGTTTTTGCGGATGTAAAAAAGCGTGACGAGCGCGATATGGGGCGCAGCGATAGTCCTTTGAAACCAGCTGAAGACGCGCACTTGCTAGATACGTCGGAAATGGGTATAGAGGCGGCGTTTCAAGCAGCGAAGTCGATTATCGATGCCGCCTTGAAGAAATGACATTTGCGGGGAACCGGCACGTTCGGTCCCTGTTTATACTGGAATATCCCGAAAGCATGTCCTGCGCCGGAAAGCCTCATAATGTAAGAGGCGGGCATGGATTTTGGGAATCATCAACGCGAACCCCCGGCGCTTTGTGTTCACTGCGTGAACACTCTCAGGAGATTGAATGTCAGTAGCTACCCCCACGCGCGACGATTTCGCAGCCTTGCTGGAAGAGTCCTTTTCGTCCAACGACCTTGCTGAAGGCTATGTAGCCAAAGGTATCGTCACGGCGATTGAAAAGGACGTTGCGATCGTCGACGTTGGCCTCAAGGTTGAAGGCCGCATCGCGCTCAAGGAATTTGGTGCACGTTCCAAAGACGGCGGCCTGAAGGTCGGCGACGAAGTTGAAGTTTACGTTGAGCGCATTGAAAATGCTCTGGGCGAAGCCGTTCTCTCGCGCGAAAAGGCTCGCCGCGAAGAGAGCTGGGTCAAGCTCGAAGCCAAGTTCGAAGCTGGCGAACGCGTCGAAGGCGTTATCTTCAATCAGGTCAAGGGTGGTTTCACCGTCGATCTGGATGGCGCTGTTGCGTTCCTTCCACGTTCGCAGGTCGACATTCGTCCGATCCGCGACGTCACACCGCTGATGCACAACCCGCAGCCGTTCGAAATCCTCAAGATGGACAAGCGTCGCGGCAACATCGTTGTATCGCGCCGTACGGTTCTCGAAGAGTCCCGCGCCGAGCAGCGTTCTGAAATCGTTCAGAACCTCGAAGAAGGCCAGGTTGTTGACGGTGTCGTCAAGAACATCACCGATTACGGTGCGTTCGTTGACCTCGGCGGCATCGATGGCCTGCTGCACGTCACGGATATGGCTTGGCGCCGCGTCAACCATCCTTCGGAGATCCTCAACATTGGCCAGTCGGTCAAGGTTCAGATCATCCGTATCAACCAGGAAACCCACCGCATCTCGCTCGGCATGAAGCAGCTCGAGTCTGATCCTTGGGATGGCATCTCTGCCAAGTATCCAGTCGGCAAGAAGATCTCCGGTACGGTCACGAACATCACTGACTACGGTGCATTCGTTGAGCTGGAGCCAGGCATCGAAGGCCTGATCCACATCTCCGAAATGTCCTGGACCAAGAAGAACGTACACCCCGGCAAGATCCTGTCCACAACACAGGACGTCGATGTTGTCGTTCTCGAAGTCGATCCTTCCAAGCGTCGTATTTCGCTGGGCCTCAAGCAGACGCTTGAAAACCCATGGCAGGCATTTGCGTTCAGCCATCCAGCCGGCACTGAAGTCGAAGGCGAAGTCAAGAACAAGACCGAATTCGGCCTGTTCATTGGTCTCGAAGGCGACGTTGACGGCATGGTTCACCTGTCCGATCTCGACTGGAACCGTCCAGGCGAGCAGGTCATCGAAGAATACAACAAGGGCGATACCGTAAAGGCTGTTGTTCTTGACGTAGACGTCGAAAAGGAACGCATCTCGCTCGGCATCAAGCAGCTTGGCAAGGACGCTGTTGGCGACGCCGCAACGACTGGCGAACTGCGCAAGAACGCTGTTGTTTCCGCTGAAGTTATCGGCGTGAACGAAGGCGGCATCGAAGTGAAGCTCGTTGCCCACGAAGACCTCACATCCTTCATCCGCCGCAACGACCTGGCCCGCGATCGTGACGATCAGCGCCCAGAGCGTTTCTCGGTTGGCCAGGTTCTCGACGCTCGCGTCGTCAACTTCTCCAAGAAGGATCGCAAGGTCATGCTTTCGATCAAGGCTCTGGAAATCGCAGAAGAGAAGGAAGCAGTTGCACAGTTCGGTTCGTCCGACAGCGGCGCTTCGCTCGGCGACATCCTTGGCGCGGCTCTGAAGAACCGCGGCGAGTAATCGTCCCGATCATCTGACATAAGAAACCCGCCGGAGCGATCCGGCGGGTTTTTCTTTGCGCTTTAAAAGCTGGAAATATCAGGAAAAGCCGCTCATCCTGAGATAGTAGGATTCCGCATTGCCAGCGGCGCCATCATCATTGGCGCCTTCCGACAGGGAGTGATCGATCACTTCGTCATTCGCAGCGGTGCGTTTTTCCTGCTCGGCTCTCTCGTCTGGCTGTTGACCCTCGCCCTCGTCTTCGGCCCCTCCTTCGGAAGAGGGCCAGCGTCCGCGGTGAGGGGCGTCCGAGTCGTCTTCGTCCTTCGCAAAGGGATAGCTGACAAAAGGAAGCCCCGTTCCCTCCTTGGAAATCATCGCCGCAACGGCGGCTTGTAGAGCTGGTTGATCCATAATCGCTGCCTTGATGTCTTCTGCCAGTGCCACTCTCTGCATGGCCGCAATATCTGGACGGCGATCGGCAACAGCAGTGTCATGCTCCGCTGCGTCAACATTCACCGGAGAAAGAGGCGGATGCGCCAGCTGCGGTTTCACGGCACGCTCGCTTTCCACATGGGTGTTAGGGTGCGGCATTGCCTCCGGTATCGAGCCCTCACCACGGGAGGGCAGCTTTGCGAGCGTCACGTCAAGAAGAAGATTCTCCATTTCCTTGGGTGTCGCAGCCGAAAAGTCGGACGCGATTGTGGGCAGGGACTGCCGGTCAATTGGTTTTCCGGGCGGCAGGTCGACAGGCTGCTCGATGTCAGCAGATGGTGGCTGCGCAGCGTTGGGCTGGGTGAACGCCTCTGCCAGTGCCGTCTTTATGATATCGAGCGGCACCTTGCCGATAGCGGTCGCAAGGCTGGTGTTTTCTACCGGTGCTTGCGCAGGCCTAGGAGAGGTCGGCTGCGCTGCGTCCTGATCAATAGAAGGTAATGCGACTTTCGCCGAGATCGCGGCATTCGAAAGCGCTGTGATGTCATGGGCCTCAGGCGAGGGCGCTTTGCTGGAAGGCACGGCCGTTGGTTGTGTGTCGATAACCAAACTTGTTTTTGGCTGAGCCAAGACCGGAATTTCGCCTGCGGTCACTGGCAGTGGTTTGTTTGCAGCCGCAGGGGAGGGCGGATTGGCGGCCTTGATCTGGCTGATAACCGGGCTGTCGGGCAGGATATCCTGCAGATAAGGTGTAATCGATGGCTTCGGAGCACGCGCGGATGCGCTGGAGCGTGATAGCTCGAACATGACGGCAAGCCGGGCAGCTTCCGGCCCCGCCGAGCTCTTCAGAAGATTGGATAGTGTGTCGAGACTGATGCCGCGCAGAATGCTGGCAAGCGCCTTTTCCAGTGTCGCTTTCTGATCTGCGGGCAGCGTTTGAATATTGGCCACAAGACGGTTCACATAGGCGTCTGCGGCTTCTCCATCCATGCGGGCGATGTTCAGAAGTTTGCCAAGCGTTTCGGCCAGAACATTGACGTTGGTGGACAGTTGAAGCTCACCGGAAACAGCGCGTATGCCTGTGCCGGATGCCAGGTTGACGACATCTGCCGGTTCGGCCTGTGGCTCTGCTGCCGGTGTGACAGCGGCGACAACGACATCCTGGCGAGGTGTGGATGTGGAAAAGGGCACATCGACCGGGCTGACGGCGCTGACAGGTGGCAGCATGGTGCGCTCCCTTCTTGGCAACAGGTGTCAGCGGCGGTTGCCGGCACGTGTCCTGTTGGATCGACCCGGATGGTGTTGGGCGATGGTCACGACGCAGGTGTTATTCCCGACCGCTCATGCGGCGCGGTACTCGGCTCTAACGCCAGTCTGGTTGTCCAGTTGCATGAAAATGCACCGAATCATCTCAGTGAAGAATGGTCTTCAAAGATTAATGATCCGCTAACCGTGGTTTGGTGCGCGCAGAGGGGCGTCAGCTACGGGCGAAAATATCCGTATCATCCCAGCCGAGCAGATCCAGCTTGGATCGGGTCGGTAGGAATGCGAAACAGGCTTCGGCATGCTCATAGCGTCCGTCACGAAGCAGGCGTGCTGTCAGTTTGTCCCGCAGGGCGTGGAGATAAAGCACGTCGGACGCCGCATATTCCAGCTGCGCAGGCGACAGCTTTTCAGCCGCCCAGTCGGAAGACTGTTGTGCCTTGGAGATATCCACTTCCAGCATTTCCTTGAGATTGTCCTTCAACCCGTGACGGTCCGTATAGGTGCGGCACAGGCGCGAGGCGATCTTGGTGCAGAATACCGGGTTGGAGGTCACGCCGAATGTGTGGAAGAGAACCGCGATGTCGAACCTGCCATAATGGAATATCTTCTGGCGGGCCGGATCTTCCAGCATGGCGACGAGGTTGGGGGCGTCTTTCTGTCCGGAGGCAATACGAATGACGTCCGCACTTCCATCGCCGGGAGACAGTTGAACCACGCAAAGCCGGTCACGGCGTGGAACGAGGCCCAGCGTTTCGGTATCGATGGCAATAGCGCCGGTATAACGGGCTGCATCACTGAGCGAAATATCGCCTTCATGGTAACGGATCGTCGCGGCCATTCCTGTCTCCATCGGTAAACTGTTGCGGCGGCTATAGCTGATCGCGCGTATCAGCGATACCGGTTCATGCTGCTTTTCTACCCCCGTCGTGGCCTTGCATAGCGGTCGAACGAGGGGTTAAGTTGGTGAGAATGTTTCTCTTTTGAAAAGTGCCGCATACTCATGCCCGTTAAAATTTATCTTGCCGGACCAGAAGTCTTTTTGTCGAATGCCCGTGAAATGCTGGATGCGAAGGCAGCGCTTGCACGCGAAGCCGGATTTATTCCACTTTCCCCTGGCGATCTCGAAATTCCACCTGCCGATACGAAAATCGGCCACGGCTGCAACATCAATGCGGTCGATGAGCAGATGATGATCGAAGCGGATGCGGTCATTGCCAACCTCACGCCCTTCAGAGGTATCGCTGCCGATACGGGCACCAGCTTCGAACTCGGGTTCATGTGCGCTCTGGGCAAGCCCGTCTTTGCCTATACGAATGTGGCCGCCAATCATTTCACCCGCATCATGGGCTATAATGGCGGGGTCGCCCATCAGGATGAAACCGGTCGTTACAGAGGCGCCGATGGCCTGTCGATCGAGAATTTCGATATGGCCGATAATCTGATGCTGCACGGTGGTGTCATCAGGCGTGGCGGCGTCGTCGTGGTCGGCAACGCGCCAGCCGACGCTGTTTACACCGACCTTGCAGCCTTCAAGGAGTGCCTGGCACAGGCGGCGAAAGCACTTCTTTAAAAGACAGACAGATAAGCGGAGACGATGACTATGAGCGGAACAATTCTCATCACCGGCGCAACATCCGGTTTCGGAAAGGCGACAGCCAGGCTGTTTGCAAAGGATGGATGGAAGGTCATCGGCACAGGGCGCCGTGCCGATCGTCTGGCAGAGCTGGGCGCAGAGCTTGGAGCAGCTTTCCACGGCATGGTGTTCGACATCACAGATGAGGCAGCAATGCGCTCGCAATTCGAAGCGCTTCCCGCCGAATTCAGAGATGTCGACGTCCTTGTCAACAATGCCGGTCTTGCCCTCGGCACCGGGCCTGCGCCACAGGTGCCGCTCAAGGATTGGCACACCATGGTCAACACGAATATCACCGGCCTGCTCAATATCACGCATCACCTTTTACCGGGGCTGATCGAGCGTCGCGGCATGGTCATCAATATGTCTTCGGTCGCCGCCCATTGGCCCTATGCAGGCGGCAATGTCTATGCGGCTACCAAAGCGTTTCTGCGCCAGTTTTCCTTGGGGCTGCGCTCGGATTTGCACGGCAAGGGCATTCGCGTCACTTCGATAGAGCCCGGTATGTGCGAGACGGAATTCACCGTTGTGCGAACAGGCGGCAATCAGGAAGCATCCGATAACCTCTATAAGGGCGTGAACCCGATCGTTTCCGAAGATATCGCCAATACGATCCACTGGGTCGCGTCGCAGCCCAAGCACATCAACATCAACAGCATCGAATTGATGCCGGTCAATCAGTCATTTGCCGGGTTTCAGGTCCATCGCGATACGCAGTGATCAATATATGTGGGAGTGATGAAAAACCAGGCAATCCGCATTAAGCCATGCAATAATGCATTGCTGCCTTGCGAGAGTTGCTCTGTTCATTTTTTCCAGGAGGGCTATATTCAAATCATCGAAGCGACGCACTCCTCCTCCCAGCGTCGCACGATGTGGATCAGCAGCACTCCTCCTCCCAGTTGCTGATCAAGTTTAAAGCCTGCCGCACCTCCTCCCGCGGCAGGCTTTTTCCTTTTTAGCACCCTCTCAAATTTTAATGCCGCGTGATCTCAACATTGACTGGATGTTGACGACCGATCCACTATCGATTGAGACATTGGCAGCAATGCCTGTCAGAATGGACCACGCCCCTGAGATGTGGTCGGAGGCGCGATTGAAGCGGTCCGGTTCCATGGTCTCAGGCGCAAAGATGTAGCCCAGCATGACAGGGTCGGCGCCACCGTGGTCCCCGGTTGCTTTGGGAACCTCGATCATCCTCGGCTTTTCGCCTGCCAGATGCAGTTCGGTGGTGATTGCCTCATCGTCTGCATGGTCGCGCACCCCGCCGAACACGCCATGGACTTCGATGTGCTTGTGCGTGATTTCACCCTTCGTGCCCTGAAAACGGATTTCCAGACCTTCCCAGGGTGAATAGGCCGTCAGCGTATAATTGGCAGTCACACCGGATGCGTAACGAATATGGGCCTGCATGGTGTCTTCGATACCAATATCGGCATCGAACACGCACCGGTCGCGGAAATAGCCATCCTCGTCTTCGGCCTCTAGGTAAAGAGCCCGCAACTGTTCGTCGGCAGAGAGATCGAGGCGGAACGCGCATCTCTCCGCCACGGGACAGTCTGCACATCGTGGGCCGTGGTCCTGCAATCCCAGTTCCACGGCTGTCTCGGGCCGGTAAAACGCCCGCTGGCCGGAGGCGAATACGTCTGTCGGTGCCGATGCCAGCCACCAGTTGAGAAGATCGAAATGGTGGGTGGATTTGTGAACCAGAAGCCCGCCGGAATTTTCCTTATGTCGATGCCAACGTCTGAAGTAATCGGCACCATGCACCCGGTCCAGATGCCAGCGAAAGTCGACCGCGGTGACCGTGCCGATAACACCTGACGTCAGCATTTCCTTGATCTGCGTGCGGGCAGGGGCGTAGCGATAATTGAATGTGACCATGACCTTTCGGCCAGTGCGCGCCTGCGCATCGACGATCTGCTTGAGTCGTGACAAGTCTATCGTCAGCGGCTTTTCGCAGATGACATCGCAACCCGCTTCAAAAGCGCGGACGATATAGTCCGAATGCAGAAAGTCAGGGGTCGCAACAACCACCGTATCCGGTTTCTGTTCGGCAATCAGTTGATCGAAATTTTCCGCAAGATAGGTCGGAACACCGTTCGTTCCGGGCTTGGATATCGCCCTTGCAGCCTCGCCCAACCGATGGGCGTTGCTGTCGCACAACGCGACAATCTCGTGCTGATCAGAGTAATTTTCGGTGACGGAATCGCGGAACATCTTATGACGTGATCCGCAGCCTACGATGGCGATTTTCACTGCTCTTCCCTTACATGGCTTATGATTGTTCGACGGAAAAGGCCGCGCGACAGGGCGCGAGCAGACGTCGTTTGTTAGCTTGGAGAGGAACTGACGCTGGAGCGCATGATGAACCCGCGAACTGATACTATCGCCATTAAAGTCATATTATCATTTCTAGGCAAGCATATTCTCAATGCTGCACCGCACTCATTTTCGATTGCGCTATAAACAGAAAAGGCGGCCATTAAGGCCGCCTTTTTCGTTATATTCAGAAAGCCCACATCAGGCTGAAACTGCGATTTCTCGTCGTTCCCTGTCGGTGACGATAGAAAGATCCAGCACCTTCTGCAGGTTCGCGGCATGGCGGAAATTCGGGTCGGCCTCGCCGCCTTCCATCACCGCCTTGGCAAATTTCTGGTAGTTGGTTTCGACGTCTTCGACCTCGATGTCTCTCCAGACGGCTTTTTCCACGTCGTCACCCAGGCAGCCACGAAGCGTCGAGTATTCGGGCGTATGGATCACTTCCAGAGCGCCCTTGTCCCCATGCAGGCGAAGGCGAAGCTCGTTCAGATGGCCGGTTGCCCAGCGGCTGGCGTGAATCACGCCCATCGCCCCGTTTTCGAGTTCAGCCGTCATGGTGAAGCTGTCATTGGCATCGAGATCGTAGACATCGATCTTGTTGCCCTCATATTTGTCGAAGGTTTTCAGGCGCGTGAAAATACGCTCCACATCGCTGCCCGCGCCATAAGACGCGAAATCGAGGATGTGGATGCCGACATCGCCGAGGACGCCGTTGGAACCGTGCTTGGTAGAAAGACGCCAGAGCCACTTGCTTTCCGTCATCCAGTCACCCCAGGCCTTGGAAACCAGCCAGCTCTGGAGGTAGGACGCCTCCATATGCCGCAGCTTGCCGATGGTGCCTTCGGTCACCATTTTCCGTGCGGCCTGCAACGGTGCCACGTTGCGATAGGTCAGATTGACCATGGCAACGAGGCCGGATTTTTCCGCCGCATCCGCCATTTCGGCTGCCTTGGCGTATGTTTCAGCCAAAGGCTTTTCGCAGAAAACATGCTTGCCTGCGGCCAGCAGTTTGAGCGTGGTCGGATGGTGGATAGAATCCGGCGTGACGTTGGCCACCGCGTCGAATTCGCCCCATACGATGGCATCATCCAGCGAGGTGAAGGTGGTGTCGATCGCGTGGCGCGCCGCAAAAGCGCGCACGATAACATCATCCACATCCACCGCGCCAACAAGCGTGACGCCGGAAATTTGAGAGAAATGCATGGCATGGGTGTTGGCCATGCCGCCAGTACCAAGAATAAGAAGTCTCATATCGATTACCTGTAACCTGCTTCACCAGCCTGATGGAGTTTGGGACCGCGTTCCTCGATCTTTTCGGGTGCCTGATCGACAGGAACGTTCGGTGCCTCATGAATGCTGGTCAAGGCGCCTGCGGGATTATACGCCCACTTGACGGAGTTGCTGATGACCTTCTGCACATTGGCATCGTGATAGGTCGGGTATGTTTCGTGGCCGGGGCGGAAATAGAAAATGTTGCCCGCACCGCGACGCCATGTCAGGCCGGAACGGAACACTTCGCCACCCTGGAACCAGGAGATGAAAACGGTTTCCAGTGGTTCCGGTACGGAAAACTGCTCTCCGTACATTTCCTCGTTTTCGAGTTCGAAAGAGTCCGGCAGTCCAGCCGCAATCGGGTGGCGAGGGTTGATGTTCCACAGGCGCTCCCGCTCGCCCGCCTCGCGCCATTTCAGTGCGCAAGGTGTGCCCATCAGCCGTTTGAAGGGCTTGGAGAAGTGGCCGGAGTGCAGAACGATGAGGCCCATGCCTTCCCAGACACGCTTGGCAACACGCTCGACAATCTCGTCCTGAACGGCACCGTGGTCCTTGTGACCCCACCAGACCAGAACGTCGGTCTTGTCCAGCCGCTCCTGCGAAAGCCCGTGTTCAGGCTCCTGAAGCGTGGCGGTCGTGGCGTTGATGTCAGGTGTCTTGTTCAAGGCATCGGCAATCGTGGTGTGCATGCCGTTGGGGTAGATTGCACGAACGGTTTCGTTGACATGCTCGTGAATGTTTTCGCCCCAGACGACGGTGTTGATAGTCATATGTATGCTCCTTGATGATCCGGCACTTGAGAGGACTGCCGGTGAAGAGGGGTCTCGATTGTATCAGGCGGCGCGCATTTGGGTTTTCGGCAAAGCGTTGCCCTGCGCGTCGAAACGGTGAATGTGCTCTGGCAACGGTGCGATCGACAGCTTGTGGCCCGTCTGCCGATTGGAAACGCCGTCTTCACGTACAACGACGGGTTCGCCAGCACCGATGTCCACATAGATGTAGCTGTCGGAACCCAGCATTTCCGCATGCACGATGTCGCCCGTCCAGTCATTCGCACCGTCTCCGGCAACGATGTGTTCCGGCCTTATGCCGATGGTGTGGGCGCCATAGGTCTCGGCGTGTTTGCCGGTCAGGAAGTTCATCTGCGGAGAGCCGATGAAGCCCGCAACGAATGTATTGACCGGTGTTTCGTAGAGTTCCAGCGGTGTACCAACCTGTTCCACACGGCCATCACGCAACACACAAATTCTGTCTGCAAGCGTCATGGCCTCCACCTGATCGTGGGTAACATAGATCATTGTCGTGTCAGGCATACTGCGGTTCAATTTGGCTATTTCGAGACGCGTTGCCACCCGCAGTGCGGCGTCGAGGTTGGATAGCGGCTCATCGAACAGAAACACCTTCGGATCGCGCACGATGGCGCGGCCAATGGCGACGCGCTGGCGCTGTCCGCCGGAAAGCTGCTTCGGCAGGCGCTGGAGATAAGGCGTCAGTTGCAGCATCTCCGCTGCTGCTTCGACCCGCTTGCGGCGCTCATCCTTGGTGGAACCGGCAAGCTTTAGACCAAAGGCCATGTTCTCGAAAACCGTCATGTGCGGGTAAAGCGCGTATGACTGGAAAACCATGGCCACGCCGCGATTGGCGGGCGTCAGCCGGTTGACCACTTCGCCTTCGAAGGAAAGCTCGCCACCCGTGATTTCCTCCAACCCGCAGATGAGACGAAGCAATGTGGATTTGCCGCAACCGGATGGCCCGACGAAAACCATGAACTCACCGGATTTGATCTCCATGTCGATGCCCTTGATGACGTCGAAGGCACCGAAGGATTTACGGATATCGCGCAGTTTTATGCTGGTCATGAATATGTCTCCTAACCTTTGACGCCACCAGCCGTGAGGCCGGAAATGATGCGCCGCTGGAAGATCAGAACGAGGATGACGAGGGGCACGGTCACGATGACGGATGCCGCCATGATCGTTCCCCATGGAATTTCAAATTGAGAGCTGCCCGACAGAAGGGCGATGGCCACCGGCACCGTGCGCTGCTCGTTTGACGAGGTGAAGGTCAAGGCAAACAGGAACTCGTTCCAAGCCGCGATGAAGGCGAGAAGCCCCGTCGTTACCAATGCGGGCCACATCAAAGGCATGAAGACCCGCGTGATGATGACCCATGGCGATGCGCCATCGACGATCGCCGCTTCCTCGATTTCGACGGGCAGATCGCGCATGAAGGTCGTCAGAACCCACACGGTGAATGGCAGAGTAAAAATCATGTAGGAGAAGATCAGCGCAAATGGCGTGTTGAAGACACCCGCCCAGCGGATCAGCTCGAACAGGCCTGCAAGGACGGCAATCTGTGGGAACATCGATACGGACAGGATGGTGAGCAACAGCAGCGAACGGCCTCTGAAGCGGACCCGAGCCAGGGCGTAGGCAGCGGTCACGGCAAGAAACAGTGACAGCGCCACGACGCAGGACGCGACCAGCAGGGAATTGCCGAGATTGCGCAGAAAACTGTCATTGCCCAGCACGTCTCTATAATTGCTGAACGAGATCGCCGTGGGCAGATAGTTGATCTCGAACAGCGCCGTTCCGGTTTTGAAGCTGGTGATGATCGCGTAATAGAACGGAAAGACCGCAATGATGACGATAATGGCGACGAGGGCGTAGAACGCCGCTGTCTTGATAACATCAGAGGCTGTCATCGTGCTCCTCCATCCGTGTTGACCCGGCCCAACCACATGTAAATAACGGTGACGGAAGCGATGATGAGGAACAGCATGGTGGATGCGGCGGCACCATAAGCGAATTTATCGAAGTCGAACAGGTTTTCGCGGGCCAGCACCGACATGGTTCTGGTCTGGGAATTGTTGGGCGTCAGAACATAGATGAGGTCAAAGACCCGCATCGCATCCAGCATGCGAAAGATGATCGCCACCATCAGGGCAGGGCGGATCATCGGAAGCGTCACGCGCCAGAAAACCTTGATCGGATGAATACCATCCACCTTGGCCGCCTCGTACATATCCTTCGGCACCATCTGAAGTCCGGCCAGAATGAGCAGCGCCATGAAAGGCGTGGTTTTCCAGACGTCCACGATCAGCACCGCGGTCATGGCCGTTTCAGGATTGGCGGTCCAGGCGATCTTTTGCGAAATGAGGCCAAGGTTCAGCATCATGTCGTTGAGAATGCCGAACTGATCATTCAGCATCCATGCCCACATGCGAGCGGACACGATGGTCGGAATGGCCCATGGAATAAGAATGGCGGCGCGAACGAGGCCGCGACCTTTGAACTCTGCATTGAGGACGAGCGCCACGATCAGGCCGAAGACGGTTTCGACAGACACGGATATCAGCGTGAACTTCAGCGTATTCCACACGGCACCCCACCAGGCGGGGTCTGCCAACAGGCCGCGATAGACGGTGCGACCGCTACTGAGTGTGATCCATGAAAGATAGTTCTTCAAACCGACGAATTGCGCATCGCCAAGATTGGTCAGAGATGCGTCGGTCAGGCTGAACCAGACTGTTCTGACCAGAGGCCAGCCGGCAACCAGTGCCAGTGTTAAAAATGTAGGCGCCAGAAACAGCCATGCGGAGCGGAGACGTTCCGATTGTAAGTCGGAACCAATCACCTGCGCTGAGGCAGTCGGGCCTGGGTTTATCTTGCTCATATCGTTTCCCACCGTGTTTTAAGAGCGTCAGGTGACCGGCAACGGCCACCTGACGGGTGACGCCGAATTACCAGCTGTCGCCCTTGAGATCGGTGAGTTCGACTTCCAGAAGCTCGAGATTTTCCGCAGCTGTGCCGGTGCCGGACAAGGTGTTGTGCACGGCTCCCCAGAACTTTGCCGACACCTCGTTGTATTTTACTTTTGTTGCCGCTGAGGGACGCGGAACGGCGGTCTCGAAAATCGGCTTCCACAGCGGCATGAAGGGCTGCGCCGCGGCGACGTCCTTGTCGTCATAGAGCGTTGCAATCGTGGGCATGTTGGAAAGCTCGATGGCACGCTTCTTCTGTGTTTCTTCAGAGCCTAGGAATTTTACCAGCGCGATCGCTGCTTCCTGGTTCTTGGAATATTTGGAGACGGCAGCATTCCAGCCGCCCAACGTCGAGGCTGCGGCTTCGCCTTCAGTCCCTGCTGGCAAAGGCACAACGCCGAACTTGCCCTTGATGGCGCTGTCGCCGCCATTGCCCAGCGCATAGACATAGGTCCAGTTGCGCATGAACACGGAATTGCCTGTCTGCCAGACGCCGCGCGCTTCCTCTTCCTTGTAGGCCAGCGCGCCCTGTGGCGAGATGGTACCGATCCAGCTCTTGGCCATGTCGAGGGCCGCTGCGGCCTTCTCGTTGTTGATGCTGATATCGCCGTTGGTTTCGACGATGTGGCCGCCGCCAGCAGATGCAATCCATTCCAGCGCGTTGCAGGTCAGGCCCTCATAGGCGCTTCCCTGAAACACGAAACCCCACATGTCTTTCTGTCCCGCGGTGCGTTCCTTGTCCTGGACCTCCTTGGCAGTCTCCGCCAGTTCCTTCCATGTCTTGGGTGGCTGCTTGCCGTATTTCTCCAGCAAATCCTTGCGGTAGAACAGGGCCGGGGCGTCCGTGTACATCGGCATTGCCACCAGCTTGCCATCCACCGTCTGCGACGCGATGACGGATGGGAAATGCTTGGAAACGACGTCCTTGGCCGCCTCGCTCAAATCAACGAACTGGTCAGCGAGTTGCGGTGCCCAGACGACATCGGTCTGGTAGACGTCGACGTCGGTGTTGCCGGCCGCGAGCCACAGGCGATACTGGCTGAACTGCTCGCTGGACGATGGCGGCATGGTGACGAGTTTCACCTTGTGACCGCTTTGCTTTTCGAACTCCACCAGTTGCTCGCGAATGAAATTCAGGTTTTTACCCGTCGAGTTCGCGGCCATCGAAATTTCGGCGGCTTGCGCAGCGTAGCCTGTGGACAGGACGCTGCCGCACAGGACCAAAACTTTTATTGAAACGTTCATTGTCAAAACTCCTCCATGTCGTCTTCAATCATCCTCTAAATTGAAAACGCTTTCGACTTTTCAAAGCTGTCAAATTCGGGGAGCGGTGTCAATCCGTCCACTATCAGAGATTTTATGCGGCGATAACGGAAAATGTCTGTAATGGTTTCAGTGTTGCCTGACTATTTTCTGATGTCGATATTTGTATATTGAAATCGATTTCAAATTTTGCAGCTTGAAACTTAATACCTTTGGCCGCATTCAGGAGAAAACGGCGGGAACAATGAAACTCAAGGAATTTGCGGAAAAAGTGGGACTGTCACCCACCACGGTCAGCCGGGCACTGGGTGGCTACCCGGAAGTGCGGCAGGAAACCCGCGACCGTGTCGCCGAGGCCGCCCGCAAACTGGGCTACCGCCCCAACGCCAATGCCGTGCGGCTTGTCACGGGTAGGGCAGGCGCCATCGGCGTCGTCATGGGCAGGAGCGGCGGTGGCCATTTCTTCTCGGAATTCATGGGCGGCATGGCCAGTCGGCTGGAAGGGGAGGATACCGACATCCTCGTCAGTGTGACCACCGACAACGACCTCGATGAGGAACTCAGCATCTTCAGTCGGTTGGCCCAGAGTGGCCGCGTCGATGGCATCATCCTCCACTCTCCGCACCCTGATGACGAGCGCATTGCGCTCCTGCACAAACTCGGTCTGCCCTTCATCGTCCACGGGCGCTCCGCCACCAAGTTCGAACATGCGTGGCTGGATATCGACAATCACTCCGTGGCCTATCTCTCTACCGTGCATCTCCTGGAACGCGGTCATCGCAGCATTGCGTTCATCAACGGCCCCAAGGGCAGAACCTTCGTCATCGATCGCGAAAAAGGATACCGCGATGCTTTGGAGACGATGAATATCGCAGCCGACCCGCGCATGATGCTGTCGTCACCTTTCAGCGAGGAAACGGCGTTTCAGTTCGCCCGCTCGCTTCTGGAAAAAAGCCCGCGTCCCACCGCTTTCGTGGCGGGCGCCATGATGACGGCACAGGGTGTCTACCGTGCCGCCAGCCAGCTCGGCCTCACCATCGGCAAAGACGTTTCCGTCATCGCGCATGATGACGTGTTCCCGTATCTGACGCCTGAAAGCATGTTGCCATCGCTATCGACCACCCGTTCGCCCCAGCGCATGGCAGGGGAAAGGGTGACCGATTTGCTGTTGCAGATCATCGCTGGCCGCCCGGTCAAGGAGTGTCAGGAACTATGGCCGGTCGATCTGGTTTTGCGGCAATCGTCAGGTCCGGCGAAATGACAGTATTTTGACGATTTGCCGTAACGGATTGTCAAAAAATTGTGTTGTATTCTTGTTTTGATCTACAACGGTTGTTTCGCTTTTCTGGGAGGGAACAGAGACGCAACTGACGCGTTATTAACCAACGCTCGACTGGGAGGAAGCCATGTTCGATTTCTTGAAAACAGCGCAGAACACGATCGCGTCGGAGGAAGAGACCGGCACTTACGCCGACGCCCTTCTGCAGATGCCCGTCATGCAGGTCGGCCGCATGGTCGCCCGCGAACATGGCCATGAATCCCATACACGTGATTATGGAGATCGCCGCGAGGTCGCCAGAAACTCGTTGGGCTTTGCCTGAGTTTGAAACAATCCGGAACCCTGACGGGCCAGAGACGTTTACTCCACGATACCCGCGAGGCGGGCGACACTGAATTCGAATGGACCTGTAGCGGCGAGCGAAAGTGGACCGCGGGGCAATTTCGAAGAGGTGTTGCCCGCCGCTTTTATGTTAGGAGACGTCCATGACTGTCATTCCTGTTGAGCCCGTTCCGGGTCAGGTTCCACCCACACCCCTTCCACCACAGCCAGATGTTCCTCCCGTCAAGGAGCCGGAACCCGATGGCCTCCCCGACGACCTGCCAGTTCCCAATCCGGATGAGAATGACGACATTCCCCGTGTGCTGTGACGCCTAAAGCGCGAACCGGCTGACGGGCGCCCCAGCGACGGGAGCTTCAAATGAAATGACGGTACCGGCAATGCTGGTGCCGCCATTTTCCGTTGTCAGGCTCGTCAGATACAACGTTTTGAGGTCGTGCCCACCAAAGCAGGGCATGGTCGGTCCCTTGAAGGGAAACGTGTAGATTTCCACGATTTTGCCATCTGGCGAAAACCGGTTGAGGCGACCTGCCTGAACCCCGGCGCTCCAGTAGAAACCCTCACTGTCCATGGCTGCCCCGTCAGGTCTTCCTTCGCCGGGTGCGAAGTCGTGTAGTCGCTTCGCTGGCCCCAATCGTCCGGTCTGCGGGTCGAAATCGAACGCTTGCAGCAGCAACCCGCTGCTGTCGGAATGATACATCCGCCGCCCATCAGGGCTCCAGGCCAGACCGTTCGAGGTCAGCATGTTGCCATCGATCACACAGGTAAAATTACCGTTCGGCGCAACGCGGTAAAGCTTGGCGTTGCCGGTCTGCGGCACGGCCTCGTCACGCGTGCCGACCCAGAAATGGCCATCCGGCCCGACTTTGCCGTCATTGAGACGGCTATCTGGCCGTCCACCGTCAGGGTCGCACAGATGGTCCAGCTTTCCCGTTGCCGGGTCAAGCAGATGAACGCCCGTTTGCAAGCCAACCACGACCATCCCGTTTTCGCAAAGGCCAAGACATCCCACAGGCGCTGGCATGTCGAAGCGATCGAGATGCCCGGATGGTCCGAGGCGAAACACCGCAGGCGCCAGAATGTCCACAAACCACAGCGCATCCGTGCGGTCATCCCACACCGGCGACTCACCCACCTTGAGAGGGACATCGATCAACTGGTGAAAAGTTGGCTCGATGATGCGCGGTTGGCTCATATTCGATCTACCTCAGTTGCCGACGCCTTCGAACATGCGTGCGCGTGCTTTCAGAACATGGTTTTTCATGGCGTCATGGGCCGCCTGTTCACGCCGGGCGAAGATGGCGTCTACGATTGCGGTATGCTCGTTCTGCACATCGCGAACACGCTGTGGCGTCCGTTTCAGGCTCAGGCTTCGCGTCACGGATTGTCCGATGGAAAAATGGGGTTTGAACCAGGCTCGGACGGTGATGTGAAACTGGTTCTGGCTCGCCATGGCAATGGCTTCATGCAAGGTGAAGTCTTCATCCGCACCGAGATCGCCATTCTCGAGACAGGTCTCAAGGGCGGTAATGGCCTGTTCGATCCGTGCCCGATCGGCGTTCTGCCAGTTGCGTGCCGCAAGTTCCGCGGCAGCTGCTTCCAGGCCCGACCGGAACTCGAAAAACCGCTGAACATCTGCCAGCGATCCCACCGGGATTTGTTGCAACACGGATGAATCCGGCTGCTGGCGCACATAGGAGCCGGAACCCTTCCGAGACACGATCAGATCATCATTGCGTAACCGTTCCAGTGCCTCACGCACGACAGGCCTTGACGCGCCAAACAGCAGGGCAAGGTTCTGTTCGGAGGGCAGGCGTTCGTTCACGGGGAAGCGTCCGTCGGAAATCATGCCGACGATCTTCTCGTAGATGATATCGCTGAAACGTGTGTCGCCTCGCGAAGGGGCAGATGTCGCCAGATTGTCCATCAGCGCGCCTTTAAGGGTTGCAAACCGCTGAGTTTGTTATGTTTTTAATATCTATACGTATCGAAACGTTGAGCTCTGCGAAAGCTCACACATCAGCCATCAATAAAAAATCTGTAAAAATCTGTCAATACTTGTAATCATCTGAAAACGCCCATATGGTCTGCGTGCCGATGGAGGATTGGCATGCTGGCTGACCGGGAGGGTCGTTGCGACGGGGCGAGAGCTCTGCTGCTGCCGGTGACTTTTTGGGAGGATAATGATGAGCGACGAGCATCTGTTTTCGCTGGGCGTAACGCGCCGAACCTTTATCGCGGGGCTTGGAGGCGTTGCCGCCGTCTCGGTTCTCGGACCATCTGCGCTGGCCGCGACCGGCAAGGAAGCACCTGCTCTGGCCGCCATGGTAAAGGACGGCAAACTGCCGCCGCTGTCAGACCGGTTGCCGAAAAATCCAATGGTGGTGACGCCGCACGAAAAAATCGGCACCTATGGTGGCACCCTGCGTCGCGGCCTTCGCGGTTCGTCTGACCATAACGGCATTTTGCGCATGGTCGGCAACCAGGGTCTGGTGCGCTGGAACATGGATTTCACCGAAGTTTTGCCGAACCTCGCGCAAAAATGGGAAGTCAGCGACGATGCTTCGCAGTTCACCTTCCATCTGATAGAGGGCGCCAAATGGTCTGATGGCCATCCATTCACCGCAGATGACATCGTTTTCGCCATCGAGGACTGCATCAAGAACACAGAGCTTTACAGCTCCGCACCGGCCCAATTGTCCGTCGCGGGCAAGGCGGTCACTGTTGAAAAAGTCGATGATTTCACGGTGAAGTTCACCTTCGCTGCACCGAACGCGCTCTATCTCGAAAACCTCGCGACGCCGCTCGGCCAGCATCCGACGATGTTTCCAAAGCACTATTGCAGCAAGTTCCTGCCGAAATACAACAAGGCGCTGGATGGCGATGTGAAAGCGGCAGGCGCGTCCAGCTGGACAGAGCTCTTCCGCGCCAAGTGCGGCGATATCGAAATCCCCTCGCGCTGGTCGAATGTCGACAAGCCGACGCTCGATCCCTGGGTGGTCAAGGAGCCCTATTCAGGCGGCGCCACCCGCGTGGTCATGACCCGCAATCCGTATTTCTGGCAGGTCGATACCGAAGGCAACCAGTTGCCTTACATCGATGAGGTCAATTTCGGCATTTCCCAGGACGTGGAATCACTGATGTTGAACGTCATCTCCGGCAAGATCGACATTCAGGAGCGTCATATCAGCGTCCTCGCCAATAAGCCGACGCTCTCGCAGAACATGAAAAAGGGCGATTATCGCCTGATGACGCTGGTCCCCTCCGCTTCGCAGCAATGCCAGATCTACCTCAACATTACCCATAAAGACCCGGCGATGCGCAAGATGTTCGCCGACAAGTCCTTCCGACAGGCGCTGTCCATCGGCCTTAACCGGCAGGAAATCATCGACATCGTGTATTTCGGCCAAAGCGAGGGATACCAGGCCGGTCCACGTCCGACCCACCCTTGGTATCATGAAAAACTGGCCCGCCAGAACACCGAATACGATGCCGACAAAGCCAACGCGTTGCTCGACAAGGCCGGTTACGACAAGAAAAACGACAACGGCATGCGCCTGCGGCCGGATGGTCAGCCGGTCTTCTTCTCCATCGACGTCATCCCGACACTCTATCCCGATCTGGTCGATTCGCTCGAACTGGTGAAGGCGCAGTGGGCGCAGATCGGCGTTGATATCAAGGTCAACACCATCGAGCGCGCATTGTATTACACACGCGGCGATGACAACGCCCATGATGCGGCTGTGTGGCCAGGTCCCGGTGGTCTCGACCCGATGCTCGATCCGCGCGACTTCTTCGCCTTCCATCCGCAGGGCTCGCGTTACGCCATTCCCTGGGCGCTGTGGTACACCTCGAACGGCCAGAGGGGTGAAGAGCCACCGGAAAGCCAGAAGCAACGCTTCAAGCTGTTCGATGAGGCTCGTTCGACAGCCGATCTTGCCAAGCGCGGCGAGAAGATGAAGCAGATTTTCGACATTGCCGCGGAAGAGTTCGAAACGATCGGGCTTTGCCTCGCCGTTGGTGGTTTCGGCATCATCCGCAACAATCTGCGCAACGTGCCGGAAACCGAACCGGACAGCTGGACGTGGCCGAACCCCGGTCCGGCGCTGCCGCAACAGTTCACCTTCACAAGCTAACAACGCCACATGGGCGTCGCCGTCTCGAGGCGGCGACGCTTTTCAGACTGTGTCGACCGCGCGCAATCCGTCGTTCAGTGACGGTGGCGTGTGCGGTACAATGTGATTGCGAGAGCGACATGCTGATTTTTATCGTAAAACGCCTGCTGTGGATGATCCCGTCCCTGTTTGCCGTCAGCTTTCTGGCCTTTGTGCTCATCCAGTTGCCACCCGGCGACTATGTGACGACCTATATCGCCACGCTGGCTGCCTCCAACGAAGTCATCGACCACAACACGGCAGCGCAATTGCGTGAACGTTTCGGCCTCGATGACCCGATGATGATCCAGTATCTGAAATGGATATGGGGCATCATCAGCCGTGGCGATTTCGGCATATCCTTCGAGTGGCAACAACCCGTGTCGGGTCTCATCTGGGAACGCATGGCGTTGACGCTGGTGCTGGCGGTCGCAAGCCTTCTGGCGACATGGGCCATCGCCCTACCCATCGGCGTTTTCTCCGCCGTTCGCAAATATTCCATCGGCGACTATCTCTTCACGGCCTTTTCCTTCTTCGGTCTTTCGGTACCATCGTTCCTGCTGGCGCTGGTGCTGATGTATATCGCGGCGGTCGAATTCGGGGCCGATGTCGGCGGGCTGTTTTCACCGGAATATGAAACGGCCTCATGGAGCCTCGCCAAAATGGTCGATCTCATGGCCCACATCTGGTTGCCGGTCGCCATCCTCGCCATTTCCTCGACTGCCAGCCTGATCCGCGTCATGCGCGCCAATATGCTGGACGAGTTGCCGAAGCCCTATGTCACCACGGCACGCGCCAAGGGCCTGTCGGAGTTTCGCCTGCTGACAAAATATCCGCTGAGAATTGCCCTTAACCCGTTCATCTCAACCATCGCGTGGCTACTGCCCAACCTCATCTCTGGCTCCGTGGTCGTCGCTATCGTGCTCAACCTGCCCACCGCCGCACCGCTGCTTTTGCAGTCGCTGATGGCGCAGGACATGTATCTCGCCGGGGCCTTCGTGCTCCTGATCTGCGCGCTGACGCTCATCGGATCGCTCATCAGCGACATTCTGCTGGCGCTGGTCGATCCGCGCATTCGTCTTGAATAGGAGGGCGTCATGAGTGACATTGCCATCACCACCGCTGTCCGCCCGGACCGTGCCGCCGTCGCCTCGCAGTGGCAGCTCATCTGGTGGGCGTTTAAACGCCACCGGCTGGCCATGGCCGCGCTGTTCATCACCATCGCCATGTATATTGTGGCACTCGTACCGGGCTTTTTTGCCATCAACGACCCGGTGCTGCAAAATGCCCGAGCAACTTTCTATCCGCCGCAACGGGTCCATTTCATCGACACAAAAGACGGTTTCTCCGTCGGCCTGCATTATTACCCGCTCAAGCTGACACGTGATCCCGAAACGCTGGCTGCCGTCTTCGTGGAAGACACAGGCAAGAAAATCCCGATCCAGCTGTTCGGTCGCGGCTACGAATATTCCGTGCTCGGCCTGTTCAACACCAACATCCACCTTTTCGCTTCCACCGATAAGACACGTCCGCTGTTTCTGTTCGGGGCAGATCGTCTGGGGCGCGATGTCTTCAGCCGCGTGGTGCAGGGGTCGCAGATTTCGCTCTCCATCGGTCTCGTCGGCGTGTTCTTCTCGCTGCTGCTCGGCGTCGTCCTGGGCGGTATTTCCGGCTATTATGGCGGGCGCATCGATTTCGTCATGCAGCGCGTCATCGATTTCGTGCTGTCGCTCCCCACCATTCCCATCTGGCTTGCCATGGCCGCAGCGCTGCCTCAGGGCTGGCCTGCCACGCTTCAGTATATGATGATCACCATCATCCTGTCGCTCACCGGTTGGGCGCAGCTTGCCCGTGTGGTGCGCGGCCGCTTCCTGTCGCTCAGAACGGAGGAGTTCGTGGCCGCCGCGCGGCTGGATGGCGTGCCTGAGGGACGCATCATCTTCCGTCACATGCTGCCCAGTTTCTCCAGCCACATCATCGCCTCTGTCACGCTGGCCGTTCCGGCGATGATCCTTGCCGAGACGTCGCTGTCCTTCCTCGGCCTTGGCCTGCAACCGCCGACGATTTCCTGGGGCGTGCTGCTGCGTGAAGCCCAGAATATTCGCTCCATAGCAACCGCGCCCTGGCTGTTCCTGCCGGGTGTCGCTGTCGTGGTCGCCGTCATGGCGCTCAACCTGCTCGGTGACGGTCTGCGCGACGCAGCCGATCCCTACAACAAGTGAGGCCGAAAATGAGCGATATCCGCGCGATCAAGCCAACAAAGCCGCTTCTGGAAGTTCGCAATCTGGTCACGGAATTTCCGGTCCGCAACGGCGTCTTCCGTGCTGTCAACGACCTGTCCTTCTCGATTGATCCCGGCAAGACCTTGTGCGTGGTGGGCGAAAGCGGGTCGGGCAAATCCGTCACCGCACGCTCCATCCTGCAAATCATCGACAGCCCCGGCCATATCACCTCCGGTTCCATCATCCTCAATCGTGCGAATGGCACGACGCTCGATCTGGCAAAGCTTGATCCGCGCAGCCGCGCGATCCGCTCGGTGCGCGGTGCCGATATTTCCATGATCTTTCAGGAGCCGATGTCGTCGCTGTCGCCGGTCCACACGGTGGGGGATCAGATCACCGAAGTGCTGCGTCTGCATCTGAAAATGAGTAAGGCGCAGGCGAGGGCGGAAGCCATCGAACTGCTGCGGCAGGTGGAAATTCCCAACCCGGAAACCGCGTTGGACAAATACGCCTTCCAATATTCGGGTGGCATGCGCCAGCGCGCCATGATCGCCATGGCGCTCGCCTGCAAACCACAATTGCTGATCGCCGATGAGCCGACGACGGCGCTGGACGTAACGACGCAGGCCGAAATTCTCGACCTTATCGCCCGCCTGCAAAAGGCGCATGGCATGGCCGTGCTGTTCATCACCCATGATATGGGGGTGGTGGCGCAGATTGCCGATGACGTGCTGGTCATGCATCACGGCGTTGCCAAGGAATACGGCACGGTCGAACAAATCTTCCACAGCCCGCAGGATCCTTATACCCGCATGCTGATCGGCTCCGTTCTGAAGCTCGAACAGAAGGCCGAGATACGGCTCGCCCGCCCGCCGCTTGATCTGACCGCCGCACCCATTCTGGAGGTCAAGGACCTCTCGATGCACTTCGGCGAGATGAAGGCGCTGGACGGCGTCTCCATCAAGCTTCTGCCGGGCGAAACGCTCGGCATCGTCGGCGAAAGCGGCTCCGGCAAGACCACCATGGGCCGCTCCATCATGCGGCTTTATGATCCGACCGGCGGCGAGATGTTGTATCGCAAGACCGACGGCAGCGTGATTGATCTCGCCAAGATCGAAGGTGCGGAACTGAAAGCCGCGCGGCGGGAGTTGCGCATGGTGTTTCAGGACCCCTTCGGCTCGCTCAACCCGCGCATGACGGTGGCGCAAGTCATTGGCGAGCCGCTTCTTGTCAATGGCATCGCAAGGGGCAAGGAACTGGATGAGCGTGTCTGCGCATTGATGGATCAGGTCGGGCTGGACCCAGCTGGGCGCGAACGCTACCCGCATGCCTTTTCCGGCGGCCAGCGCCAGCGCATCGGCATTGCCCGCGCCATTACGCTCAAGCCTCGCATCATCGTTGCCGACGAGGCGACCTCGGCGCTCGACGTGTCCGTGCGCTTCCAGGTGCTGGATTTGTTGATGCGGCTGCAGGACGAGCTCGGCCTCGCCTACATCTTCATCAGCCACGATATCGGCGTCATCAGATATATGTGCGACCGTGTCGGTGTCATGTATCGCGGCAAGCTGGTGGAAGTTGGCGATGCGGAAAAGGTCTGCAACGCGCCGGATCATCCCTACACCCAGGCGCTTCTCTCGGCCATTCCGCGCCCCGATCCGCGGGACCGGGACCGCACCCGCCGTTTCCGTTACGTCGCTCCTTCAACCGTCAACCCGGAAAGCAAGGCTGGATAAACGGTGCGGCGTCTAAAATCCATGAGGAAGACAAGAGCATGAAAATCGATCGCATGCGGGTATTCGTCACCCGCGACAAGGACCGCCCGCGTGTCGTCGTTGCACTGGATACCGATGACGGGCTGACCGGCTGGGGCGAATGCTACAATCACGGCCCTGACCTCGCCTTGCCGCCGATCCTCGATTACCTCTATAACTTCCTCGCGGGCCAAGACCCGACGCGGGTGGAATATCTTTATAATCTCATGCTCCAGCAGAACCGGTTTCCACCGGGCGCGCTGGGCCTCTCCGCCATGTCCGCACTCGATCATTGCCTGTGGGATCTCGCCGCCAAGGCCGCAGGCGTGCCGGTCTACAAATTGCTCGGCGGGGAAGTTCGTGACCGCATCAAGGTCTATGCCGGTGTCTACACCGCACCGGATGCTCCAGCGGCGAAGGAAGAGTTCGATCGTTTGAACGAGGAGTGGGGCTTTGCCGCCTTCAAGCTCAGCCCTTGGCGTCTCGATATCCACGCCCATCGCTGGGGTGAGGTCGTTAGAAGTTCGGCCGATTATTTCCGCACGCTTCGAGAAACCGTGCGCTCCGATTACGACATCGCCTTCGATGCCCATGCCAAGATTTTCGAACCCGCTGCCGCTCGTCAGCTCGGCAACGCGCTGGCACCCTATGATCCTCTGTTTTTCGAAGAGCCGTTGCGCCCTGAGAATATCGAGATGTGGGGTGACCTTAAACAGGGGCTGAACTGCACGCTCGCCACCGGCGAAAGCCTGTATAACCGCAATGAATTTCTGCGGCTCTTGCAGGTCAAGGGTGCCGATATCATCCAGCCGGATATCTGCGTCGTAGGCGGCATCTCGGAAATGCGCCGTATTGCGACGCTGGCCGAGGCGCATTTCGTCAGTATCGCGCCGCATAATCCGATGGGGCCGCTCGCCACTGCAGTGAACGTTCACTTCTCCGCTGCACAGCAGAATTTCCGCATTCTGGAATACCGCCTGCCAAAGGGGCAATGCTACGTCTATGGCGGCACGGATCTGGAAAAGCGCGAGGACGAAACCCGCTACGTCGTCGATCCCTATTTGCCAAAGGACGGCTATCTCGAATTGCGCCCGGATCGGCCAGGCTGGGGTGTCGAGATGGATGAGAAGGCAATGCAGGAAGATGGTTACGTCCACTGGCAGCGCCGCGTTCCGAAGCGCCCAGATGGCTCCTATGCCTTCGCCTGAAACGGTTTCCATTGCCAGCGGGTCTCTATCGGCCCACATCTGGCCTCGCTGGGGCGGGCGCATGACGCATCTCACCCATGCGGCGTTTGGCGATATTCTGGTGCCGACCACGGCTGGTGCTTTCGAGCCGTGGAATTGGCCGAAGGCCGGTGCCTATCCGCTGTTTCCCTATCATAATCGCCTTTACGGGGCGTCCTTCGTGCATGCGGGTATCGAACACACTGTGCCGCCGCATCCAGCCCTCGGAACCGATGCAATCCACGGTCCGGCGCACAGGCGCCCATGGCGCATTGCATCCATGACGGAAACGCATGTCGTTCTATCACTCGCCTATGAAGCAGATGCAGAATGGCCTTTTGCTTTCCAAGCACAGCAATCCTTCGCGCTTGACCCAGACGGTTTGAGCATACGGCTTACGATGACGAACAGATCAGACGTTGCAGCACCAGCCGCCATCGGCTGGCATCCCTATTTCGCGGCAGATTTGGCGTGTGAAGCATCAACGGATGCGCAGTTGGCCTACCCGCTGGACGGATCAGACGTTCCAACAGGTGAGCCGCCCGTTCAACGGGATACCTCGATACTACCAGCGGCGTCTGGCTATACGAAGCATTTCACACGCTGGTCAAAAGCAAAGATTGTTCGTGGGGATGGTCTTTCGCTGGTGCTGGAAGCTGACCCCGCTCTCGGCCATCTCGCAGTCCACCGGACGGAGAAATACGTCTGCCTCGAGCCCGTCTCGATGGCTGCGGGGACATTGAACGCGCCTGAGCAGCAACAAGGCCATTTCGGCCTTACGGTCCTAGCCAGCGGCGAGAGCCTCATAGGTGTGGTGAGGCTCAGCGTTTAGCTCACAGCCTCTGCTACCTGCTCCGCGGGCAGTGCCTTCAGCTCGACAGCCGGATGGGCAATCAAAACCTCGTAATCGTCGGGTAGCTCGGCTGCTTGTTCGCTGTTCATGATGCCATAAGGGATCATGGTTCCGTTCATGTCGGGCACCGAGACTTCGACCAATGTTTTCTGGTTCACGGGCAAGCCTTTCGATGGGTGAATCACAAAGCGGCGCGCCCAACGTCACCAGGACGCAAGCTTCGCCGTATATAAGGCTTTAATGATTGAAAGGCGTTATCGTTCCGTGCCGTCAACGTGGTTAACGATTTCGTGAATCGCTCAGCGTGCGGCAACGCGCTTTCGGGGCTCGTCGCGATCCAGCAGCTGGATGACCTGTCGCAGAAGGTTGCTCGGCAGACATGGCTTCTGACAGAAAGCGGATTCGGGATAAACCTGTTCAAGCGCCTTACCATCGGCATGGCCGGAGTGGAACACGAACGGTACGTTGGTCTCCCGCAACCTGTCAGCGACGGGAAAGACGTCGCCGTCCGTCAAGCGAACGTCCAGGATGGCACAGGTAGGAATGTTTTTGTCGAGGTAGGACAAGGCATCTGCGGTGCTGGGAAAAGGTCCTGCAACGGTCCAGCCCTCGTCTTCGAGTGTCATCTGGATATCCATCGCGACGAAAATCTCGTCTTCCACCAGCAACACAGTTTTATCCGTCATGTCTTACCTTGTTCTGCATCGTGAGGGTGTGCGTGACGCTCACCCCGCTAATGTCCGTTTCGACGGTTCCGCCAATCTGCCGCGCGGCGCTTGACAACAGAACTGTCCCAAATCCGGCAACTCCTGACCCCTCAACGGGCTCTGTGCCGATTTCGTTCCAGACAAGTTCGATGTAATCTTCTTTTTCTTCCCAGCTGATGCGCAATTGCCCACCCGGCCTGCCGAGAACGCCGTGTTTCAACGCGTTGGTCGACCATTCATGCAGGATCAGGGTCAGCGGCGTGATGCAGTTCACGGCGATGAGGAAGTTGTCCCCGTCAATATCGATTTCGGCATGCCGATTGTAGGGTGTAAGGATGGTGTCGATCAGTTCTTCGATCGGAACCGCAGAGGTTCTCTTCTGGTTGGAGGCCAGTGAATGTGCGCTGCCAAGCGCCAGAATTCGTCCCTCGACATCCTCAACAAGGCCTTTGACGGTCTCGTGCTTGCGCGCTGCCATACGCAGTATCCCACCAATCATCGCGAAAAGGTTTTTCACGCGGTGGTTCATTTCGCTCAGCATCAGCTCGCGCGCTTCGGCCAACTCGTGTTCGGCCGTCACATCCACGCTCACGCCAATCACACGGCTTGGATCGCTCTCCGCGACATGGCGCGCGAAAGTCTTCAGCCATCTTGGTCGTCCATCATTGCCCATGATGCGGGAGGTCAGCTCGAAACCGGTATGATTGTGAACGGCTGAATCCAGCGCATCGCGCAACTGCTGCCGGTCCGGCTCGCTGAAATTCTGAAGAACGGCTTGCAGCGCGGGTCTACCATCGCGGGTTTGCAGCAGATCCATCGCCGCTCCCCCCAGCACGAATTCACCATTGTCGGGCAGATACTCCCACACGCCTATGCCTGCCGCCTCGACGGCAAGCTCATGACGCTCCTGCTCGGCGGCCAGCTGGCTTTCGACGCTCAGCGCATGCGATATATCCGTCATGATGATCGTCGCACCGTCTATCGCCCCATCGACAGTTCGGTAGGGCAGAATGCGCAGCGAAAACGTCCGCTCCTGCTCGGGGTCCATGACCGTCTGGTTATATTCGGCACCATTGGCCATCACGCTCTTGACGCGAGCGGTGAAGTCCAGCGATGGATACCGGCTGGCCACGTCGGATAGTGGGCGACCCCGATCGGTCGGCTGCAACGGGAAAATCTCCGTGGCCGCCTTGGTGTAGGACCGAAGCCTCATCTCATGATCGAGAACGATCACGGCCAGACTGGTGGAGTCGAAGAAATTGCGCAGATCAGCGTTGGCCACCGAGACTTCATCGATCTTGGTCTTCAACTCGTCGTTGACGGTTGTCAGTTCCTCGTTGGTCGACTGAAGCTCCTCGTTCATCGACATCATTTCTTCATTGGAGCTTTTCAGCTCCTCGTTGGCCGTCTCCAACTCTTCGGTTGCTGATCGCAGCCGGTGTTTGGTGGATCGCAGTTCCCTTTCCAGCGCCTCCACATGGCCGTCGCCGGGTTCCAGTTCAACAACGTCGATGGCTTCCAGCGGCGTGAACATGGCCGCTTCCTGAAAGACCACCAGATAGGCGTTATCGTCCAAGGGATCGCAGATGATCTCGGTTTTCAGGGTCCCAAAGTCCGTGACCACATCGACATTGCGGGCAACGACGCGCCGCTTTGCCGCACTTGCCTGCCGCACCAGCGCACCCAGTTGCTCCTTCACGCCGGGGCGGGCCAGGGTCGCAGCACTGGATTCGTTGGTTCCCGACACGGGAAATTCGAAGAAACGGCTCAATCGGCCATAGGCCGCAACGATCTGCCCGTCATTATCCAGAACGACGCTGGCGGGTACGTAGCGCTCCATCAGGCGGCTTGCAGCCATTTCGTCTATCGAGCCAGACACCTTTTCGACTTCGGCTCTGGGTTTGGCGGGGCGGCGGTCGTGGCGCTCTCCGGGCAGCGGAATAGGGTAGGTCGGCGAGCCCGGCAGGCGCTCGAACAATCGAGCTTTCTGGTCTATCACGGAAAAAACGTTGTCGAAGCGGCCCACCGTCTCCGATGAGCCCAGAAACAGGAAGCCACCGGGTCTTATCGCGTAGTGCAGAAGCGGCATGACCGTCTTTTGCAGCTTGTCATCGAAATAGATCAGCAGGTTTCGACAGGAAACGAGGTCCACCTTTGAAAAAGGTGGGTCCTTGATCAGGCTGTGCCCGGAAAAGCGGATCATATCCCTGATCTGACCGATAAAGTTGAAACGCTCCTTGTGCGGAATGACATAACGCTCCTGCAATTCGTGCGGTATGTCGGCGAGCGAGGCTATCGGGTAAGATCCCTCGCGCGCAATTTTCAGCATGCTTTCGTCAATGTCCGTTGCAAATATCTGTACATTGCAGTGCAGGTTCAGGTTTCTGGCCGTCTCCGCAAACAGAATTGCAATCGTGTAGGCTTCTTCTCCGCTCGAGCAGCCGGGAATCCAGACCCGCACACCCTCTTCGCTGCCAGCCGCGTCGCGCATCAGGCTGGTGATGGCGATGTCGTTCAGGACATCGAAGGACTGACGATCGCGGAAGAAGCGTGTGACGTTGATCAGCAAGTCACGAAACAGCGCTTCGCATTCACTATGGTCGGTTTGGACACGGGCCAGATATTCGGAGCCCTTGTCGATCCCCAACACGTGCATACGTCGCTCTACCCGGCGCACGAATGTCGTCTGCTTGTACCCTGTGAAATCATGACCGACGGCACGCCGAAGAGCCGTGCACAGGTCGCCGACGATATCGGCGATCTTTGCGGTTTCCTGTTTATCGGCGCCTTGGCTCTTTCGGAAAAAGAACCCGCCGATGCAGGCGAGAATGTCCTGGGGCGGCCTGATGAAGTCGACCAGACCGGTGCCGGTTGCCGAGACGGGCATGCCGTCATACTTGGCCGTCGAGGGCTCCTGAACGACGCATAGCCCGCCATTTTCCTTGATCGCGCGGAGCCCGGTCGATCCGTCAGCACCCGTCCCGGACAGAATAACGCAGGCCGAATTCGATTGCTGGTCGTTGGCGAGAGAGATGAAGAAGTCATCGATTGGCCGGCGCAGACCGCGCGGCTGTGCAAAATCATTGAGAACGAGACGGCCTTGCTCGATGCTAAGACCCTTGCCCGGCGGAATGATAAAGACCGTATCGGCTTCCAGCGTCTCGCCGCCTTCGCATTGGTGAACGCTCAACTGCGTGTGCCGGTCCAGCAGTTCCGCCAACATGCTTTCATGATGGGGATCGAGATGCTGGACGATGACGAATGCGAGCCCGGTCGGAACCTCTGCGGCACTCAACATTTCGCGCAACGCCTCCAGACCACCGGCCGAAGAGCCGATGCCGACGACGGGAACAGGAGAAACATTATAATCTTGAGACAAACACGCGTCCTTGAAATTTCGGTACTGAAACGATCAATAGGGGGAGTTTTGTTCCCATTCCGCCAGCGTTAGTTTTGCCTGGGCAATGGTCATGGTCGAATTCGCAATCGTCGCAAGCGTGCCCTCGATCATGATGTTGTGGTCATCGAGGATAGGTTTGATCGTCTTGAGTGTCTGGTCGAGTTCGATATCGTAGTCCTGCAACAAATGGGCGTGAGCGCGACTGACCTCGAACTGCGAGGCCAGAATATAGCGTACCTGGCCGGAGGTCGCCTTCAGCTTCGACATGAAAAGCAGATTGACGAAGGGGCTGTTGTCTTTCCGAAAATTGACGATGGGCGTGCGAACGGTCGCGGGTCCATCGACCTGTAGAAACGCGTGTATTTTCGCGCGTGCGTCCTCGTTCTCTGCATGTGTCCCGTCGGGGCTGGTCTGCAGCATACGGCAGTTCTTACCCAGCACGTCCTCGTTGTCGTAACCCGTGAGCGTACGGAATTTTTCGTTGACCAAGGCCAGATGCTGATCGTCCTGCGCATAGGACAGAGCAAGAGCGACGGATGATTTCTGGAAGAAATCCTGAAGCGATTGGTCGATTTCAAGCTGTGGCATATGGCTCATCGTTCAAACATTGGTATCGATGTTTACGATAATATGCTGATTTAAGAAAGGCTTCCGCTGCAGTTTACGCCCGTATGCACTGTGCGAGGCGCCGCAACCTTATCGGATGCACAATCCTAATAAAGTACGTAACAAATTACACACTTTATTACGGTAACGTGCTGATGGGTTTCACTGTGACGTGTCGTTCACTGAATGGATCAAGGGTTTGGGGAATGGCGGACAGGTTGGACTTCGTGGTGTGGAAACTGTCAGCCCTTTATGCCGACCGGCAAGGCGCAACCGCCATTGAATACGGCCTGATCATCGGCATCATCTCCATGTCGGTTATTTTCGGCATGGAAAGCATCCGAGACAATCTTCTGGCCATCTTCAAAACCATCTCGGACGCATTCATCAACGCAAACGGTTAGGTGTCGCCCTTCGACGGCAGTTTGATCTCCGCTGTCTTCAGCGCATCAGCGAGGCGTGTTTTTGCCGAGCCGGGTTTGAGCGGCTTCTGCTGGCTTTCATGCGGCGCCCATCCCGAAACGTAGATGATCGAGAAGGTCGCGCGGATACGCCCGTCGACATCGCTGTATTTTTCGGCATAAATTTCGGCAGCTCGCATCAGGAACCGCTTGGTCAGCGGCTTCTGACTACGACCTGCCAAGGGGTTGGCCATGCCCATGGCGCGCAGGTCGCGCATCAGCGGGAGGATGGAATCGTAGCGCACGGTATAGGTTTCTGCGTCCGTCACCGGCAGCGCAAAACCGGCGCGTTGCAACAGCGCTCCCACATCCCGCACGTCGGCAAAGGGAATGACGCGGGCGCTTGCGCCACCGCTCAGCTCTATTTCGGTCGTGAGAAGCACGTCACGCAGTTCCTGCAGGGTGCCGCTTCCGGGAATGGCCGCCAGAAACAGGCCGTCGGGTTTAAGCGCGCGGCGGATCTGGATCAGGGTTCCCGGCGTGTCGTTGGTCAGGTGCAGGGTGAGGGGGGACACGATCAGATTTGCCGAAGCCGGTTCCAGTGGCAGCTCCTCGATAGGTGCAACCTTGAAATCCGGATATCCCTCGGCAAATGCGGCATCGGTTTCCACGCGCGTGACAGCCCCGACCTTGCCGGTCTGCAGCATGCGTCTTGCCGTCACCCCCGTTGCGCCGTGCAGCTCGACCGCCATATCGAAATGCCGCTCCACGATGGCAATCCGGTCCGCCAGTTCATCGGCTGCGATATCCAGCAGAAACAGAGCCTTGTCGTCTCGGGAGCGCCACGCGCGCGCGCGGTTCGTCTCCACCAGCGCCGGGTCGAAAATCATGTCCATGCGGTCATCCATCCAAACTTTGCTGTCGCAAAGGCACCCGTTCGCGCCTATTGTCAACCATATGGGCCAAGGGCAAAAGCTGTTTTTAAACGTGGGTGGGGTCGGTGCGCTGCGCATGGTCTGGCGCGCGCTGGCAGATTTCGTCTATCCCCCGTCATGCGTGGGATGCGGGCGCATGACCAAAAGCGGTGGCGCATTTTGCGTGGAGTGCTGGGGGGAGGTCTGTTTCATCAAACGCCCCTATTGCGAAGTGCTGGGCATTCCCTTCGCACATGATTATGGGCCGGGCATGTTGAGCGCCGAGGCCATTGCCGAACCGCCACCGTTTCAACGCCTGCGCGCGGCCACCATTCACGATGGACCCGCCCGAAAAATGGTTCACCAGCTCAAATATCTCGACCGCACCGATCTTGCGCTGATGATGGCATCATGGATGCTGCGGGCAAGCGATGGCACCGTTGCCGCGTGTGATTGCATCGTTCCCGTGCCGCTGCACAGGCGACGGTTTCTTGCGCGTCGGTTCAATCAGTCGGCCGAACTTGCGCGTCACATCGCGGCGCTGTCGGGCAAGCCATTTCTGTCCTCTACCCTGCTGCGCATCAAGCCGACGAGCCGGCAGGTGGGCCTTTCCGCCCGTGCACGCCAAAAGAATGTGCGCGGTGCCTTTGCGATAGCGCAAGGGCGGGAGGCCGACATTGTCGGCAAGCGCGTCGTCCTGATCGATGATGTCTACACCACAGGTGCCACGGTCGCGGCAGCGGCGCGCAGGCTGAAGAAGGCCGGTGCGTCGGATGTGACTGTTTTGACCTTTGCAATGGCGATTTCCGGGCCTATATGACACGGGAGACACTGGGTTGGATCGATAGTGCGAGGGTTGAAGCCGATGGCATCCGTTACGATTTATACACGCGATTTTTGCGGCTATTGCGCCCGTGCAAAAGCGCTTCTGGAAAGCAAGGGCGTAGATTTCGCCGAATTCAACGCCACCACGAATCCTGATTATCGTCAGGAGATGATGGACAAATCCGGGCGCAATACCTTCCCGCAAATCTTCATTGGTACGAACCATATCGGCGGTTGCGATGATCTGCATGCGCTCGACCGCGACGGCAAGCTGGACGCGCTTCTAGCGGGCTGAGTTGGGTACGACGACGATGCAAGGAACAGAAAAGATGAGCTTCAAGGCTGCTGCCATTCAAATGTGTTCGGGCGTTGATCCGATAGCGAACGCCGCCAGCATGGAGCGCCTCATTCGTGATGCCGTATCGCAAGGTGCCGTCTACGTGCAGACACCGGAGATGACTGGCGCCATCCAGAAGGACCGCGCAGCCCTCCGCGCCGTTCTGAAGGACGAGAAGGTCGATATCATCGTTGTGACAGCGGCAAGGCTTGCCCGTGAACTGGGCGTCTACATTCATGTCGGCTCCACGGCAATCGCCCGCGCCGATGGCAAGATCGCCAATCGCGGTTTCCTGTTCGCGCCGGATGGCGAGCGCATCTGCACATACGACAAAATCCACATGTTTGACGTCGATCTCGACAATGGTGAAAGCTGGCGCGAAAGCGCTGCCTATGAGCCCGGCACCGAGGCCCGCGTCGCCGAATTGCCGCTAGCAACCTTCGGCTTTGCGATTTGCTATGACGTCCGCTTCCCATCGCTGTTTCGCACCGAAGCCGTTGCGGGCGCGCAGGTCCTCACCGTTCCCGCTGCCTTCACGAAACAGACCGGCGAAGCCCATTGGGAGGTTCTGCTGCGGGCGCGCGCCATCGAAAACGGTGCGTTCCTGATCGCCGCAGCGCAAGCGGGCGTGCACGAAGACGGGCGTGAAACATTCGGTCACTCGATGATCGTCGATCCCTGGGGCAATATTCTGGCCATCGCCGGTGGCTCTGGCGAAGAGATCATTTTCGCCGATATCGATCCAGATGCCGTCGCATCGGCGCGGGGCAAAATCCCCAATCTCAAGAATGCCCGCGATTTCAACCTCGTTACGGTCAGAAACAATGCAGGCGCAGGGAGCAGCGTACAGTGATACGCTATTCGCTCCATTGCGAAAATGCTCACGAATTCGAGGGCTGGTTTTCCGGCAGTGCCGATTTCGACGACCAGCGCCAGCGCGGCCTGATCGGCTGCCCTGTCTGCGGCTCATCATCCGTTGAAAAAATGCTCATGGCGCCATCCGTGTCGACCGCCCGAAAGAAAGACGCTACTCGTACGCTGGCTCTGGACACGGCACAGAAACAGGCTTTCGCCAAAATCAAGGAAACGCTGGACACCATCCGCGCCAATGCCGAAGATGTGGGCGACAGGTTTGCCGAAGAGGCTCGCAAAATCCACTATGGCGAAGTGGAAGAGCGCGGCATTATCGGGGAGGCATCTCCGCAGGAAGCCATGGCGCTCATCGAAGAGGGCATAGACGTTGCGCCCCTTCCGATTTTGCCTGATGACGTTAACTGACGGTCGTCGCGGTTACGCCGGGCGTTTCGCCAGAATCATATAGTTCACGTCCATATCCGGAGACAGGTTCCAGCGGTCCTGCAAGACGTTGTAGAAGACGCCGGTGCGGTGAACGACATGCATGCCATCGGCAGTGAGAGGCTTTTCCAGTTCGTACGGACGTACCAGCTTTTCGTACTGGTGCGTTCCACGCGGAAGCCAGCGCAAGACATTTTCCGCTGCAAAAATCGCCAGGGCACGAGCCTTTAAGGTGCGGTTGATCGTTGCTGCAAACATCAGTCCGTTGGGGCGTACCATCTTCGCGCATGTCGTCAGGAATAGCTCGACATTGGCGACATGCTCCACCACCTCCATGTTCAGGACGATATCGAACGTCTCACCCGCTGCCAGCAGTTGCTCGGCGGTCACGGCACGGTAGTCGACGGAAATATTGTTTTCACGGGCATGCGTCGAAGCAATACCGATGTTCTTTTCGGAAGGGTCGGCCCCTACCACATCGGCGCCCATGCGCGCCATCGGCTCGGAAAGAAGTCCGCCGCCGCAGCCGATATCGAGAACCCGCAAACCCTCCAGTGGGCGGTGTGCTTTCGGGTCGCGACCGAAATTCTGGCAGGTGCGATTGCGGATATATTCCAGACGAACCGGATTGAACTTGTGCAGAGGCCGGAATTTGCCAGTGGGGCTCCACCACTCTGCGGCCATGGCGGAAAACCGGTCCACTTCGCTCTGGTCGATGGTCGTTTTTGCGGTTTCGCTCATGGCTGTACTCCATCCGTGTTCTGTCCCTGAAGTCGGATGCTTGGTGCGCAAAGTCAAGGGGACGGTTCTGATGTCTGGCTCTGGCGCACCCGAAAGGAACCGTTATCAGGGGATTATCGTTTCATGCTGCGTTCATCATGACACGCGTATTTTCGAAAATGTTACATGCCGATATCGGCTGCCAAGCGTTTGCTTGAGGGAGAAGAAATGAAAAAGAAACTGTTCGGTGCCTTCGCGCTGCTTGCGCTTGTCGCCGCCCCGGCCCTGGCTGAAGCGGCGACCCAAGGCTTTTCCACCGCCAACGTCAATATGCGGTCTGGCCCAAGCACGGCCTACCCCGCCGTGGTCGTCATTCCCGTTGGCGCGCCTCTGACAATTCATGGCTGCCTGTCGGATACGCCATGGTGCGACGTGTCCTTCAGCTATGGTCGCGGCTGGGTTGCCGGACGTTACGTTCAGGCCGTCTACCGCCAGAACCGCGTCTATGTAGAGCCCCGCTATTACCGCGATCTCGGCGTGCCGATCATTACCTTTGAGGCCGGTCGCTATTGGGACCGCTATTACCGCGACCGCGATTTCTACCGCGAGCTTGACCGCTGGCGCCGCCCATCCGGTGGTTACTGGAACGCACCGCCACCACGCGCTGACTTCGACCGCCCACGTCCACGCGACGATTGGCGTGGCCGTGACGACCGCAGAGATCGTGGTCCCAATGACGGACGTTGGGAAGAGCGCCACGGCGACTGGAACCAGAATGACCGTCAGCGCCCGCCCATGCGGGACCGCGATAACGACCGCCAGCGCTGGGACAACGACAACCGCGACCGTGATCGTGATCGCAACAGAGACCGGGACTTCAACCGGGATCGCAACCGCGATATGAACCAAAACGATCCACGTCGTCAGAACGATGAAGGTAGAGGTCGTCCAGACGGTAATCGTCCACCGCCACCACAACAGCAGCAGGGCGGCGCCCCGTCCGCCTGTATTATTGGAACACCCGGCTGCGAGATCGCGAGATAAGTCTCGGACGGCTTGACGAAAGAACCCGGCGGATCATCTCCGCCGGGTTTTTGTTATGTGCGATCTTTTTTCTTGGGAGCACGCTTTTCGAATGGCTTGTCTTTCTTGCCATCGAATTTCGCCGGTCTGTCACCGGCGGGTGCCGCCTTCTTTTTCCAGGGCTTGTCATCGGTGCGGCGTTCGCCACCGCCCGCCGGCTTGTCGGCAAATTTCCGCTGCGGCTTTGCAGGACGCGTGTCTTCGCGGTGGCCGCCGGTCATATCGGGCTTGCCGTCCATGACCTTCACGCGGATGCCCTTTTCAAGCATCATGTCCTTGCCGAGCGCAGACGTGAAACGGTCCACCGCATCTGCGGCCAGCTCCACATAGGTCTCGGTCTGCTGCATACGGATCGCGCCGATGTCCTGACGCGTTAGCTTGCCGAAGCGGCACAGCATGGGAATGAGCCAGCGTGGCTCGGCATTCTGCTTGCGGCCAACTGAAAGCGTGAACCATCCGCTGTCGGAAAAGTCTGAGCGGTCCCGGCGCGGCTCGTTGTTTTCAACGGTCTCGTAACCGTCGCGGCGTGGCTTGCGGCTACCATCCAGCGAAACTTCGGCAATGTCCTCAGGTGCGGAGCGGCCCGCGTGGTAGAGGCGCACGAAGGCAGCAGCAACTTTTTCGGCGCCGTGCTGTTCGAGCAATTTGGCAACGAAATCGCGTTCGTCATCACCGACATTTTCCGTCAGCGACGCATCGGCGAGCAGACGTTCGCCGTCCCGCTGGGTGATTTCTTCGGCAGATGGTGGGCGAACCCAGGCGGGGCTCACCTTGGCGCCTTCCAACAGGCGTTCGGCCTTGCGGCGTTGGCTCATGGGCACCACGATGGCGCTGATGCCCTTCTGTCCCGCACGACCCGTACGGCCAGAGCGGTGCAGAAGCGTGTCGGAATTCGTCGGCAAATCGGCGTGGATGACGAGCTCGAGACCCGGCAGGTCGATACCGCGTGCGGCAACGTCGGTCGCCACGCAGACGCGGGCGCGGCCATCACGCATGGCCTGCAGCGCATGTGTGCGCTCGTTCTGGCTCAATTCACCCGAGAGTGCCACGACGGAGAAACCACGATTGTTCAGCCGGGCTGTCAGATGGTTGACCGCTGCACGGGTGGAGCAGAACACGATGGCATTGCGGGCTTCGTAAAAGCGTAGCGCGTTGATGATCGCGTTTTCGCGGTCTGACGGTGAAACCACCATGGCGCGGTATTCGATATCGACGTGCTGCTTCTGCTCGGATGTCGTTGCCACGCGCACGGCGTTCTTCTGGTAGCTTTCGGCAAGCTTTGCAATGCTGCGCGAAACGGTCGCCGAAAACATCAGTGTGCGGCGGTCGGATGGTGATTCTTCCAGAATGAATTCCAGATCTTCACGGAAGCCGAGGTCGAGCATTTCGTCGGCCTCATCCAGCACCACGGCGCGAATGGACGACAGGTCCAGCGCCTTGCGCTTGATGTGGTCGCAAAGACGGCCCGGTGTGCCGACGATGATGTGGGCACCGCGCTCCAGCGCACGGCGCTCGCTTCGGATATCCATGCCGCCGACACACGACGCAATGGAAACGCCGGTGAACTCATAAAGCCATTCAAGCTCGCGCATAACCTGCATCGCAAGCTCGCGTGTTGGCGCAATGGCGATGCCGAGTGGCGCGCCAGCCTGGCCGAAGCGGCCATTCTTCTGCAGCAGCGTCGGCGCGATGGCCATGCCGAAGGCAACGGTCTTGCCAGAGCCCGTCTGGGCGGAAACCAGCGCGTCCTGTCCTTCCAGTTCAGGGGCAAGCATGGCCTTCTGAACAGGGGTCAAATCTTTGTAGCCGCGTTTTTCCAACGCCTGTGCAATCGCCGGGGCGATACCCTGGGTTTCTGTCATCTACCGTCTTTCGGATATTGGGCTGCCTGCATCCGCTCGAAACCATTAGATTATAAGGGTCATAAAGCAGCCGATACGGGCCATTTCGGCCATTCAGCCAGTTGAATTGACGCGCTCATACTGCGATTAGCTTCGTTTGTACAGACCAAAGCGGTACGCTCACTCGGTTGGAACGTCGTCAATAGGTCTTAGCCTCGGCAAAAAGGCGTACCGCACGGTTCATAAACGGCATTGCGTGGCCCCTGCCTTTTCGCTATGAGACCCGCAACTGAGGCCGTTTTTTAAGAGGGGCCGACTGGGTTGTGCTCTTGTCCGCCGTTCGGGCGGTAATAATGGGATGGTACTGGTCAAACTATGGCGCGCATTGTCATGAAATTCGGCGGTACATCCGTCGCAAATCTCGAACGTATTCATAATGTCGCGCGGCATGTGAAGCGTGAAGTGGATGCTGGCCATGAAGTGGCCGTGGTCGTATCCGCCATGTCCGGCAAAACCAACGAATTGGTGGATTGGGTCCAGAACACCCCCAAGGTGGCCGGCTCCAAGGAAACGTCCTTCTATGATGCGCGTGAATACGACGCCATCGTCGCCTCGGGTGAGCAGGTCACCTCAGGTCTTCTGGCCATCGCCTTGCAATCCATGGGCGTCAATGCACGCTCTTGGCAGGGCTGGCAGATTCCCATCCGCACCGATAATGCCCACGGCGCTGCCCGCATCCTGGAGATCGACGGTTCCGATATCGTTCGCCGCATGGGCGAGGGACAGGTCGCCGTCGTTGCCGGTTTCCAGGGTCTGGGTCCGGATAACCGCATCGCGACGCTAGGTCGTGGCGGGTCGGATACATCGGCTGTTGCCATCGCCGCTGCCGTCAAGGCAGATCGCTGCGATATTTATACAGACGTCGATGGTGTCTACACCACTGATCCGCGCATCGTGCCAAAGGCGCGCCGCCTGAAGAAGGTCGCCTTCGAGGAAATGCTCGAAATGGCATCGCTTGGCGCAAAGGTCTTGCAGGTTCGCTCGGTCGAGCTTGCCATGGTGCACAAGGTTCGGACCTTCGTGCGCTCCAGTTTCGAGGATCCTGATGCGCCGGGCATGGGTGACCTTATCAATCCGCCCGGTACTTTGATTTGTGACGAGGAAGAAATCGTGGAACAGGAAGTCGTAACCGGCATCGCCTATGCCAAGGATGAAGCACAGATTTCGCTGCGCCGCCTGTCGGACCGGCCGGGTGTCTCTGCTGCCATTTTCGGACCCTTGGCCGAATCCCACATCAATGTGGACATGATCGTGCAGAACATTTCGGAAGATGGCTCTCGCACCGACATGACGTTCACGGTTCCTTCAGGCGATATGCCGAAGGCCATCAAGGTACTGGAAGACAACAAGAGCCAGATCGGCTTCGACGTCGTTCAGAACGAAACCGGCCTTGCCAAAGTGTCGGTTATCGGCATCGGCATGCGCAGCCACGCTGGCGTTGCTGCCAGCGCTTTCAAGGCGTTGGCCGAGAAGAATATCAACATCAAGGCCATCACCACCTCGGAAATCAAGATTTCCATTCTTATTGATGGTGCATATGCGGAACTTGCAGTTCGTACTTTGCATTCTGCTTACGGTCTGGATAAGAGTTGATTCCGTAACGTCGATACACGTCATCCGATTCTTCTTGTGGCGTGCCTGATGTTCGGTCGGCTGTGCATCCCTGCCTTGCAGTTTGCTGTGCAGGTGGCATAGATTTTGATTGATTGCCGTGCGGATCATCTCGGCCCGCATGATGAAGACATCAGGGAGCACACGCGATGAGAGACCTTTCCGCAGGTCCACGCGTCCTCCTCAAGCGGCTTCGCGAAATGATGGCGGAGCACCTTGAGCCGCAGGAGCGTCTTGACCAGATTGTTCGGCAGATTGCCAGCAACATGGTCGCAGAAGTGTGCTCGGTCTATGTGCTGCGCTCCGACAGCGTGCTGGAGCTTTATGCGACCGAAGGACTCAATAAAGACTCAGTCCATCTGGCCCAGTTGAAAATGGGGCAGGGTCTGGTCGGCACCATCGCCGCATCCGCCCAACCGCTCAATCTTTCCGATGCGCAGGCCCACCCTGCATTCCGCTATCTGCCTGAAACAGGTGAAGAAATTTATCATTCCTTCCTGGGTGTACCGATTTTGAGATCCGGTCGCACTCTTGGCGTTCTTGTCGTCCAGAACAAGACCAGCCGAACGTACCGGGAGGATGAAGTTGAGGCACTTGAGACCACTGCGATGCTCATTGCGGAAATCGTAGCGAGCGGCGAATTGAAAACCATCACCCGTCCCGGCGTGGAACTGGACCTGACAAGGGCCGTGTCCATCGATGGCGATGCCTATGGCGAAGGCATCGGCCTTGGCCATGTCGTGCTGCACGATCCGCGCATCGTCGTCACCAACCTGTTGAACGAAGATGCCGACATGGAAATCCGCCGTCTGGCGGAAGCGATCGGCTCATTGCGCCTGTCCATCGATGATATGCTCCAGCGCCGGGATGTCGCGACCGAAGGCGAACACCGCGAGGTGCTCGAGACCTATCGGATGTTCGCCCACGACCAAGGCTGGGTGCGGCGCATGGAAGAAGCGATCCGCAACGGCCTGACGGCGGAAGCGGCAGTCGAAAAAGTCCAGAGCGATACCAAGGCGCGGATGATGCGTCTGACGGATCCCTATCTGCGCGAGCGGATGCACGATTTCGACGATCTGGCGAACCGCTTGCTGCGCCAGTTGATCGGTTATGGCGGTCGCCCGCCGGAGCAGGATTTTCCGACCGATGCCATCGTTCTCGCCCGCGCCATGGGTGCTGCGGAACTGCTGGATTACCCGCGTGAAAAGCTGCGCGGTCTCGTGCTGGAAGACGGCGCGGTCACGAGCCACGTCGTCATCGTTGCCCGCGCCATGGGCATTCCCATCATCGGGCAGGCCGTGGGCATCGTTGCACTGGCGGAAAACAACGATGCGATCATCATAGACGGAGATGACGGGCAGGTTCATCTGCGGCCCGTCATCGATTTGCAGCGCGCCTACGAGGAGAAAGTTCGTCTGCGCGCCAAGCGTCAGGAACAGTTCCGGGCGCTGCGGGACGTCGAACCCGTCACGAAGGACGGTGTGCGCGTCGATCTGAAAATGAATGCCGGTTTGCTTGTCGATCTTCCGCAACTGGAAGAATCCGGCGCTGACGGTATCGGCCTGTTCCGCACCGAGCTTCAGTTCATGATCGCATCGAACATGCCGAAGGGCGAGGAGCAGGAAGCCTTCTATCGCAGCGTTTTGCGCAACGCCAAGGGCAAGCCTGTTACGTTCCGCACACTGGATATCGGTGGCGACAAGGTCGTCTCCTATATGCGCGGTCAGGAAGAGGAAAACCCGGCGCTGGGCTGGCGTGCCATCCGCCTGTCTTTGGATCGTCCCGGCCTGATGCGCACGCAATTGCGCTCGCTGTTGCGTGCAGCTTCGGGTGCCGAACTGCGTGTTATGCTGCCGATGATTACGGAAGTGTCCGAAATCCGCGCAGCGCGTGAGTTGCTGCAGAAGGAAGTGCAGCATCTGTCGAAGTTCGGCCATTCCCTGCCACGCAAACTGCAATTCGGCGCGATGCTGGAAGTGCCGGCGCTGCTGTGGCAGCTGGACGAGTTGATGCAGGAAGTCGATTTTGTCTCCGTCGGCTCCAATGATCTGTTCCAGTTCACCATGGCGGTGGATCGCGGAAATGCGCGCGTCTCCGACCGGTTCGATACTCTGGGCAAACCGTTTTTGCGCATTCTCCGTGACATCGTTCGTGCCGGCGTGCGCAATAACACGCTCGTCACCCTGTGCGGAGAAATGGCCAGCAAGCCACTCTCGGCCATGGCGCTGATGGGGCTGGGTTTTCGCTCGGTCTCCATGTCGCCAACGGCAATCGGCCCGGTCAAGGCCATGCTGCTGGGGCTGGATGTCGGCGCTCTCGCGGCTGAACTGGATGCAGCGCTGGACGATCAAAAGTCGGTGGAAAGCACTCGGCAGGTGCTTTTGCGCTTTGCAGCCACGCATTCTATCCCTATCTGAAAGCCAACAACAATTGGAGTGTGTGACAGGTGGCCAAGCTCCCCGTCGAAAAAATGCGTGAGCTTGAGCGGCGTTTCGGTGAAATCGAAGCGCGTATGGCGGCTGGCCCTGCGGCCGATGTCTATGTGAAGCTGGCATCGGAATATTCAGAGCTACAGCCGGTCGTCAACAAAATCCGCGACTACGAAAAGGCGCTGGCCGAAGCGGCCGATCTTGAAGCACTGCTGGCGGATAAATCCACAGACAGGGACATGCGGGATTTGGCCGAGGCCGAGTTGCCGGAGATATCCGAGCATATCGAAACGCTCGAGAAGGACATGCAGATCCTTCTTCTGCCCAAGGACGCTGCCGACGAGAAAAGCGCCATTCTCGAAATTCGCGCTGGCACCGGCGGCTCTGAAGCCGCTCTTTTCGCAGGCGATCTGTTTCGCATGTATGAGCGCTTCGCCAGCACCAAAGGCTGGAAAGTGGAAATCCTGTCTGCCAGCGAAGGAGAGGCGGGCGGCTTCAAGGAAATCATCGCCACCATTACCGGGCGCGGCGTGTTCTCCAAGCTGAAATTCGAATCCGGCGTCCACCGCGTCCAGCGCGTGCCGGATACGGAAGCCAGCGGCCGTATCCACACCTCGGCGGCCACTGTCGCCGTTCTGCCGGAAGCCGAAGAAATCGACATCGAAATCCGGGCTGAAGACATTCGCATCGATACGATGCGCGCGTCGGGTGCAGGCGGTCAGCACGTCAACACGACCGACTCTGCGGTCCGCATCACCCATTTGCCCACCGGCCTTATCGTTACATCTTCGGAAAAGTCGCAGCACCAGAACCGTGCCAAGGCGATGCAGGTCCTGCGCTCGCGTCTCTACGACATCGAGCGCCAGAAGGTGGATGGCGAACGGTCTGCCGAGCGGAAGAGCCAGGTCGGCTCGGGCGATCGCTCCGAGCGCATCCGTACCTATAATTTTCCGCAAGGCCGCATCACCGATCATCGCATCAACCTCACGCTCTACAAGCTGGATCGCATGATCGAGGGCGACATCGATGAGATGGTGGATGCCCTGATTTCCGATTATCAGGCCGGGCGGCTGGCCCAGCTCGGCGAGCAGTCGTGACCCAGTCGTCACTGACGGTGGATGAGCTTGCGTCGCAGATGCGCAAGCGTCTGGCCGAGGCTGGCATCACCGATCCGCTCACCGACACACGTCTCCTCGTCGGTGAGGCAATCGGCTTTTCGCTGACGGACTTCGTGCTGAACGGCAAGCGACCGGTCAGTCAAGACGAGATAGCGCGTATCGAGGCCATGATTGCGCGACGCGAATGTGGCGAGCCGGTGCACCGCATCCTCGGCCACCGTGAATTCTACGGCCTTGATTTCATGCTCTCAGCGGGAACATTGGAGCCGAGGCCAGACACCGAAGTGCTGGTGGATGCGTTGCTGCCTCATGTAAAGCGCCTCATCGCTGAAAAGGGGACAGTGCGCATTCTCGACATGGGCACCGGCACGGGCGCCATTTGCCTCGCCCTTCTCCATCAATGTCCTGACGCCACCGGCGTTGGCAGCGATATTTCACGGGATGCGCTGGACACGGCGCTCAACAATGCCAGACGCAATGGTCTCGAAAACAGGTTTGAGGCGGTCGAAAGCCACTGGTTCGGACAGATTTTGGGTCGTTTCGACATAATCGTGTCGAATCCGCCTTATATAAAGACTGAAATCATCCAAACGCTTGATCGCGACGTCCGCAATTTCGACCCCATGCTGGCGCTCGACGGCGGTGAGGACGGTCTTTCGCCCTACCGCTCTATTGCCGAAAAAGCGGTGGATTTCCTCAACGAAGGTGGCGTTATCGGCGTGGAAATCGGTTACGATCAAAAAATGGATGTGATGGCTATATTCGCAAGCAACGCGTATGGCTGTGCGCAAGCAATCACAGATTATGGCGGGAATGATCGCGCTTTGATCTTTTGCAGATAGGCCGAATCGATCCTATATGTGTTTTGTTCAAGGTTATTTTGCAAAGCAAAAGAAAAGGCTTGGATTTCCAAGGGAAGCGGGCTAGTTTGCCGCCACATGCCGGGTGGCTGAGGGCGGATTTTAGATTCGCCGTGGTAAAGATCAGTCCCGACGCGGGTTCTTTTTGAGAACTCTGTAAGGCTGGGCGTTCCTGGCGTGTGACTCAGTAAACTTTGTTCGCAGGCGGCTCGATGCAGCATTTGCGCATCTGGGCAATATACGCGACGTCTTGTCCTTGTGGTCATGGCGCGCGGTGGGCGCAGTTTCGGAAAACAGGGAAATTGTCCCATGATTCCGCCATTGCATCGAAACAACGATGATTATCAGCAAAACAGAATTCAGGTGAGCAATTGATGAGGCCAGGACAGCAGCAAAACAAGCGCGGCCGGGGGCGTGGTAGCAACAACAATAACAATGGCGGCGGCGGTAACGGAAACAACAACAACAACTTCAACCGCAAGGGCGGCAATCCGCTCACCAGAAGTTACGACAGTTCGGGCCCCGACGTTAAAATTCGCGGTACTGCCCAGCACATAGCCGAAAAATATTCGACGCTGGCCCGCGATGCTCAAAGCTCTGGCGACCGCGTCATGGCTGAGAACTACCTTCAGCACGCTGAACATTATAACCGTATCATTGCCTCCGCCCAGGCACAGATGCAGGAACGCTTCCAGCGCGATGACCGCGGCGAGTTCCAGCAGGACCGTGACGGCGACGATATCGACGGCGATGACAACGATGACGGCATGGGCTCCGCACCATCCATGCAGGATCTTCAGGACCAGCGTTCGCAGCGCAACGATCAACCTCAGCGCAACGACCAGCCAGAACGTCAGGAGCGGTCCGACCGCGCTGAGCGCCAGGATCGGCCGGAACGTGCAGAGCGCCAGGAACGTCAGGACCGGCCAGACCGTCAGGACAGAAACGAGCGCCGTGACCGTCGCGAACGTCCAGCCCGTCAGGAACGTCAGCCTCGTGAAGGCGACGACGAGAACGCGGTTGCCGTTGCCGCCGCTCCTGTTCAGGCTCCGGTGAGCGCGCCTGTCTACGACGCAAGTTCCGCACCGCAGCCGGTTATCGAGGGCACGCCAAAGGAAGTTGCCGTGGAAGAAGAAGCACAGGGTGCGACGTCTGCCACAGAACGCGCACCTCGCCGTCCTCGCAGCACCAGCCCACGCCCACGTCGCCCCCGTCGCGCCGCTGGCAGTGAAGAGGGTGAAGCAGCAGCACCGGAAGGCGCTGAAGGCGGCGATGCTTCCACTCTGGAAAACGCTGCGGAATAACGCAGACGCTTTCGTCCGATATGACATGAAAAAACTCCGGTTCGCCGGAGTTTTTTTATTTTTAGCCTGTCGAGGCAATCGACTATCGGCACTTGTTGTGCGGGGGTCAAAGACGATCAGCGCGGCTGTACTCACAGGTATGCCCTTCACCAATCGTCTTTGCCTTGGACGCAGTTTCGCGTTCACGCGGTGCCTGAGCTCCCGTGGACTGCCGTCTTGTTTAACCCGGAGAGTGCCACGCCAATGCGGGATGTCTCTGGTATGGTTTAGTCTGTCGTTGGCCGCATTTGCGTGGCTTTTGGCAGAAGGCTGGGGACAGGTCGTAAAAGAACCTGTCCTTCACCAAAGGTTCGATCAATGAAACCATGTGAGCTCGCCCTTTCGAAGCCGGTCTCGGTCTTCGAACATGGTTCGCTACACGTCGTTTCACCCTTAGGCGACGCTGATATCTGCCCGCACGTTACAGCCAGTCATCATCGCACCTGCTTCCATTTGCCCGCATGTCTCGCGATACATGTGTGCAATGGACGCGGGATCATTGTGCGCGCGGTTTTGCTGCCGTGGAGAAAACTTTTTTGAGATTTTGCGATTATTTCGCAAGGCTTTGATTTTCCTGAAGAGTTTTTGAATATGCCGTGCGCCTGCAAGGACGCACGGCATTCAAAGACTTCGGTTACCCCGCCTTCGCAAGAGCCTTGGCGGCAACGCGTGCGCGAATGGAGTCGACATCGGCTTTGGGCGTTGCTGCAAACAGCGAGCGCGTGTAGGAGTGCTGCGGGTTGGAAAAGACCTCGTCTCGTGTGCCGTATTCCACCGCTTCGCCGAAATACATCACCATCACCTCGTCTGCGATGTACTTCACCACGGAAAGATCGTGGGAAATGAAGACGTAGGTGAGGCCAAACTCGTCCTGAAGGTCGGAGAGCAGGTTGAGCACCTGCGCTTGCACCGAAAGGTCGAGCGCCGAGACGGGTTCGTCCAGCACCAGCAGCTTCGGGTTCAGCATCAGCGCGCGCGCGATGGCGATACGCTGGCGTTGACCGCCGGAGAACATATGCGGGTAGCGGTTGTAATGCTCCGGTCCCAGACCGACGCGCACCAGCATGTCGTTCGCTTTCTCGCGACGTTCGGCGGCGGACAGTTTGGTGTTGATGAGCAGTGGCTCTCCCAGAACGTCACCGATCTTCTGGCGCGGGTTGAGCGAGCCATAGGGGTTCTGGAAGACGATCTGTACCTTCTGGCGCATTTCGGGCGACAGGTGACCGGGACGGGTGTCGACCTTCTGGCCGTCGATCAGAAGATCGCCGGATGTCGGTTCGTCGATGAAGGTCAGCATGCGGGCAAGTGTTGACTTGCCGCAGCCGCTTTCGCCGACGATGGCCAGCGTCTTGCCGGTTTCGAGCGAGAAGGAAACGCCTTTCACCGCATGAATGGTCTTGGCCTTTTTCATGAAGCCGCCGGGCAGGTGATAGTCCCGCTTCATGTTGCGGATTTCGAGCATGGTCTTGGTGTCGGTCATGCCTGTTCTCCCGCAGGTGCTGGCGTTCCGTCGAAGAATTGCGACACGGTGGTCAGGCGATCACCCGTTGCATTTTCAGGAAGGGCGGCCAGAAGCGCCTTGGTGTAATTGCTCTTGGGGTTTTCGAACAGAGACAGCACATCGGCTTCCTCCATCTTCTTGCCCTTGTATTGCACGATCACGCGATCCGCCGTTTCGGCAACAACACCCATATCATGGGTGATCATGATGAGGCCCATGCCGGTTTCGGCCTGAAGCTTCATCAGGAGGTCAAGGATCTGCTTCTGAATGGTCACGTCGAGCGCGGTTGTCGGCTCGTCGGCGATGAGGAGCTTCGGATTGCAGGCGATGGCAATCGCGATCATCACACGCTGGCACTGGCCGCCGGACATCTGGTGCGGAAAGTGCTTGAGGCGTTCTTCCGGGTCGGGCAGGCCGACGAGCTTGAACAGTTCGATAGCGCGCGCATGGCGCGTCTTCTTGTCCATGCCCATGTGGATGCGCAGGACTTCTTCCAGCTGGAAGCCGACCGTGAAGCACGGGTTGAGGCTGGCTACCGGCTCCTGGAAGATCATGGCAATATCCTTGCCGATCAGCTTGCGCCGGTCGGAGGCGCTGAGCTTCTGGATATCCTTGCCCTGAAACAGCATGCGGTCGGCGGTGATGCGGGCGGTCCAGGGCAGAAGGCCCATGACGGCCAGCATCGACACCGATTTGCCCGAGCCGGATTCGCCGACGATGGCCAGAACTTCTCTCTGTTCGACGGAGACGGAAACGCCGTCTACAGCGCGAAACCAGCCACTGGCCGTTTCGAATTCGACGGTGAGATTATCGATTTGCAGAAGCGCCATATCAGGACCTCTTCAGTTTCGGGTCGAGCGCATCCCGCAGACCGTCGCCCATCAGGTTGATGGCGAGAACGGTGATGAGGATGGCAAGACCGGGGAATGTAACGACCCACCAGGCACGCAGAATGAACTCACGCGCTTCGGCCAGCATGGTGCCCCATTCAGGTGCCGGTGGCTGTGCGCCCATGCCCAGGAAGCCGAGTGCTGCCGCATCGAGAATGGCATTGGAGAAGGACAGCGTCGCCTGAACGATGAGCGGGGCGGTGCAGTTGGGCAGGATGGTCTTGAACATCAGACGCATGGGTCCGGCACCGGCCAGACGCGAGGCGGTGACGTAATCCTTGCTCTTTTCGGCCATGACGGCAGCGCGGGTCAGGCGCACGAAGTGCGGCTGCAGGACCAGTGCGATGGCGATCATGCCGTTTGTCAGGCTGGGGCCGAGAATGGCAACCAGAACCAGCGCCAGAAGAAGTGACGGGAAGGCGAGAATGATGTCCATGAGACGCATGATCATCGTGTCGAGCCAGCCACGGTAATAGCCAGCGATGACCCCGATCAGAATGCCGGTCGTCAACGACAGCGTCGTGACGAAGACACCGATGAACAGCGAATATTGCGCGCCGTAAATCAGGCGAGACAGGATATCGCGGCCGACCGGGTCGGTGCCGAGCAGGTAGGAGGTGTTGCCGCCTTCCATCCAGAACGGTGGAAGCAGAGTGAAGTCACTATACTGCTGGAACGGCGAATGCGGTGCGATGACGGGCGCAAAGACAGCCACGATCACCAGAGCGACGAAAACATAAAGACCGATGACGGCGCCCTTGTTTTCGGAGAAATAGAACCAGAATTCCTTCAGCATCTGCTTGCGCATGGCGGAAGACGAAACCGGCTCGGCTGTTTTTGTAATGGCGGTATCGGCCATGAAACGATCCTCTTCTTTAATGCCGGATGCGCGGATTGATGAGGCCATACAGGAGGTCAACGATAAGGTTGACGACCATGATGATGCCCGCAATCAGCAGGAGACCCCCCTGAATGACAGGGTAATCGCGGCGGAAGACGGAATCGACCATCCACTTGCCGATGCCCGGCCAGGAGAAGATCGTTTCGGTGAGGATGGCACCGGCCAGCATGACGCCGACCTGAAGGCCAATGGTGGTGATCACAGGGATCATCGCATTGCGCAGCGCGTGGATGCCGATGACGCGGAAGGGTGCAAGACCCTTGGCGCGGGCGGTACGGACATAATCTTCCGACAGCACTTCCAGCATCGCAGACCGAGTCTGGCGCGCAATGACGGCCAGCGGAATGGTGGCCAGCACGATGGAGGGCAGGATGAGATGGCTGAGCGCCGAAGAAAACGCGCCCTTCTGCCCTGAAAGCAGCGAGTCGATCAGCATGAAGCCGGTGACAGGCGGGAAAAAGAACATCAGCGAGATGCGGCCAGATACCGGTGTCCATTGCAGGATGCCTGAAAACAGGATGATGAGCAGCAAGCCCCACCAGAAGATCGGCATGGAATAGCCGACAAGGGCAACGCCCATCAGGCCCTGATCGAAGGCCGATCCACGCTTGATGGCGGCGATGATGCCTGCCGGAATGCCGATGGCGATGGCGATGAGCATGGCGCAGAAGGAGAGTTCCACGGTTGCCGGGAACAGCGCCTTGAACTGCGTGAGAATAGGCGTCTTAGACACGATGGACGTGCCGAAATCACCCATCAGGATACCCTTGAGGTAATCCAGATACTGGATGATCATGGGTCGATCCATGCCCAGAGCAGCGCTGATCTGCGCATGCCGCTCCGGCGACATGACGCGCTCACCGGATAGCAGTGCGACGGGGTCGCCTGGCAAAAGCCGGATGAACAGAAAAGCGATAATAGAAACCCCGATGAAGGTCGGGATGAGCACGGCTATGCGCCGCACGAGAAAGCCAATCATGAAAAACCTTCGATCTGTTCCGCCTGGAACCTATGCGCTGGCAGTAGCGACCTTTTCGGTCTGCTTCTTTGTTGTTAAGAGCGCCCTGAGACCTTGAGGTCGCGTAAAGGGCGCTCGGCTTGTTGCGTATCTTGCTTCAGAACGCAAGTGCCGCGCGCCTTGAGACAAGACACGCGGCATTTTCAGATGCGTCGAATATTACTCGGTGATATCGACGTTTTCGAAGGTGAAGTCACCCAGCGGGCTCTGGACGAAACCAGTGACTTCCTTGCGCATCGGAACGACGGACAGGGAGTGGTCGATGGTGGCCCAAGGTGCCTGCTTCTTGAACACGACCTGAGCTTCTTCGTAGAGCTTCGTGCGTTCTGCCTGATCGGTGGTGATCTTGGCCTTCTTCACGAGACCGTCGAAGTCCTTGTCGCACCACTGAGCACGGTTGTTGCCGCCGACGGCATCGCAACCCAGCAGAGTATCGAGAAAGTTGTCCGGATCACCATTGTCACCTGTCCAGCCGAGGAACACGGCACCGTCACGGTCCTTTGCCTTCGAACGGTCGAGATATTCGGCCCATTCGTAGGAAACGATCTCGACCTTCACGCCGATCTTGGCGAAATCAGACTGAATGACTTCGGCAGCGCGGCGAGCGTTGAGCATGTATGGGCGCGAAACCGGCATCGCCCAGACCTTCATCGAAAGGTCCTTGACGCCTGCGTCTGTCAGCATCTTCTTGGCTGCTTCCAGATCGTATTTGTCGTCTTCGACCTTGTCGTTGTAGGACCACATTGTTGGTGGCAGCGGGTTCTTGGCAGGTGTTGCCATGCCCTGGAACACGGCGTCAACGATGGCCTTCTTGTTGATGGCCTTGTTCAGCGCCTTGCGCACTTCCGGCTTGTCGAAAGGAGCCTGCGTGGTGTTGTAGGCGAGGTAGGCAACGTTGAGGCCTTCCTGCTCCATAACCGTCAGGGTCGGGTCTTTCTTCATGGAAGAAACGTCGGCTGCGTTCGGGTACGGCATCAGGTGGCATTCGCCAGCCTTCAGCTTCTGGAAGCGAACGGCGGCATCGGTGGTGATGGCGAAGACGAGATCGTCGATCTTTGGCGCGCCGCCCCAATAGTCCTTGTTGGCCTTGAAGCGGATGACGGCGTCCTGCTGGTAACCGACGAAAGCGAAGGGACCGGTGCCGACTGGCATCTGGTTCAGCTGTGCCTGCTTGCCTTCGGCAGCCAGCTTGTCGGTGTATTCCTTGGACATGATCGAAGCGAACGGCATGGCAAGGTTGGCGAGGAACGGTGCTTCAGGACGGTTGAGCGTGAACTTGACCGTCATGTCGTCGACTTTTTCAACCGACTTGATCAGCTTGGGGAAGCCCATGCCTTCGGCATATTCCCAGGACGTGCCTGGAACATACTGGTGCCATGGATTGTCGGTCTTGATCTGGCGCTCGATGGAGAAGACGACGTCGTCTGCATTGAGTTCACGGGTCGGTGTGAAGAATTCCGTTGTCTGGAACTTGACGCCCTTGCGGAGCTTGAAGGTGTAGACAGTGCCGTTTTCGGAAACTTCCCAGCTCTCTGCGAGGCCTGGAACAGGCTTGGTCGTGCCCTTTTCGAATTCCAGCAGGCGGCTGTAAACGGTGTGGGCCGAGGCATCGAATGTGGTGCCGGCGGTGTAGAGACCGGGGTCGAAACCTTCCGGGGAACCTTCCGAGCAATAGACGAATGTTTTTGCGCTTGCCGCAGGGGCAAAGCACGTTGCCGACAGCAGCGCCGCAGCGATTAGGCCAAGTTTAAATCTCATGATTGAGCTCCCAATTTTTGTCTCCGGCCCGCTTATTCCGCGACTACCGATGCACCGTGGTTATAAGAAACTTTGCACATACTCAAGCGGTCAACCTGTGTGAATTCAGAGGTTTTTGACCAAAACTTCAACTTCTCGCGATTTTGATACTAATTTAGGCGGTTAGATTAGAATCTTCGTCTTGAAATTCTGAAAAATACGATGGTTTTCGTCTAGAAGGTCTAAAATAAAGAAGGCGCCCTCGATGTCTCAGGACGCCTTCGCAATCAAACAGCTTTTTTTGTTACACTCAAGCCATCTTGTCGGCCACAACCCGCCAGTTGACAAGATTTTCCAGCACCGCCTTGATGTGCTCTGGCTTGCGGTTTTCGTAATCGACGTAATAGGCGTGCTCCCAGATATCGATGCCGAGATAGGCAGGACGACCGACCGCCACCGGGTTGTTGCCATCCTCATAGCCGACAAGGGCTAGCTTGTTGGCGTCATCGCGGGTCAGCCAGACCCAGCCGGTACCGAACACTTCGTCGGAGGTCGCGACCGCTTTTTCGATGAACTTGCCGTAGTCGCCGAATGTCGTATTCAACTCCTCAGCGGCCTTGCCTTCCGGGCGCTTCGGGCCGCCGGGCGTGAATTGCTCCCAATAGGCGACATGGTTCCACGCCTGCGCTGCGTTGTTGAAAATCTTTTTGTCTGCGGTCTTTCCGGCAGATGCCTTGACGATGTCTTCCAGTTCCATGTCGGCGTAAGGCGTGCCTTTGGCCAGAGTGTTCAGCTTGTCGAAATAGGCCTTGTGATGCTTGCCATAGTGCAGGCCAACGGTTTTGGCGGAGATTGTCGGGGCCAGCGCGTCTTCGGCGAAGGGAAGGGCAGGTTGTTTGAAGGGGAGTGCCGCCTGGGCAATCGATGGCGCGGAAAGCGTCGCTGCGGCGGCCGTTGCGGCAGTGGCGGCCATGACGGCGCGTCTGGTCATTAACATGTCTCATTCTCCCGGTGGATGTCCAAGAAAAGCAAACCGGTTGGGGCCAGAAAAGTTTCTTTTCGACCTTGCTTATTCAAGCCGATCCCGGTTTTGTTATCGCAAACGCACAGTTCATGGTCGAGGAGGACCGCATGCAGTCGCAAGGAATATCTGTTTCGGGGGAGGAGCGCGCGCTCGTTCTGGAAGAGCTTGGAAAACTGTCTCTACGGCCCTTTCCGCTGGACGAAAAGGTTGGCTCGCATGACGTGCGTATTGCCATTCACACCGTTGGCATCTGCGGCAGCGACGTGCATTATTACACCCATGGCGCCATCGGCAATTTCATCGTTCGCGAGCCGATGATTCTCGGCCATGAGGCGTCCGGCACGGTCACCGAAGTCGGCTCCGGCGTGACAAACCTGTCTGTTGGAGATCGCGTCTGCATGGAGCCCGGCATCCCGGACCCGATCAGCCGCGCAAGCCGCATCGGCCACTACAATCTCGACCCTGCGGTACGCTTTTGGGCCACGCCACCGATCCACGGCGTGTTGCGCGCATCCGTCGTTCACCCGGCTGCCTATACGTTCAAGCTGCCTGACAATGTGTCCTTTGCCGCCGGTGCGATGGTGGAGCCGCTGGCCGTTGGCGTACAGGCGGCCACGCAGGCCAAGGTCAAGCCGGGTGATATCGCCGTCGTCATCGGCGCCGGTCCCATTGGTCTCGTTACCGTGCTGGCCGCGCTTGCAGCCGGTTGCGCTCGCGTCATCGTATCCGACGTCGATCCGGTGAAGCTGGATATGGCCCGTGGTCTCGGCCCGGTCGAAACCGTGAATGTGCGAGAGCAGAACCTTGCCGAACACGTGCTGAAATCCACAGAAGGCTGGGGCGCGGATGTGATTTTCGAATGCTCCGGTGCGGAAGCTGCGATTACCCGCGTGTTCGAGCCGTTGCGACCTGCCGGAACGGTGGTTTTCGTCGGCATGCCGACCAAGCTTGTCGCCTATGACGTGGTGGCCGCGCAAATTCGTGAAGCCCGTGTCGAACACGTCTTCCGTTACGCCAATGTGTTTGGCCGTTGCGTCGATATGCTGGCCTCGGGCGCCATCGATGTCGCGCCGCTCATTACCAGAGCTTTCGATTTCGAAGACAGCATCAAGGCGTTCGACATTGCCGCTTCCGCCCCTGCTGGCGAAGTGAAAATGCAAATTCTCATGCCACAGTGATGATTGAGGGTTGCACGAAATTTATCAGCGGTTAGCTTTGGCGAAGGTGGCGGGTGGAGGCTCAAACCGCTGAACTGTATCGATGCAGGAGGAGAAATTCATGAAGACGATCAAGGGACCGGGCCTTTTTCTCGGTCAGTTTGCGGGCGATGCCGCGCCGTTCAACACGTGGGATGGCATTACCAAATGGGCCGCTGAGAAGGGTTATCTCGGCGTGCAGGTGCCAACATGGGCCGGGCAGTTGATCGACCTGAAAAAGGCAGCGGAATCGAAGGACTATTGCGACGAGTTTGCCGGTGTGGCGCGCCAGAACGGCGTGGAAGTGACAGAACTCTCCACCCATTTGCAAGGGCAGCTTGTCGCCGTGCATCCGGCCTATGACGAAGCTTTCGACGGCTTTGCAGCCCCGGAAGTGCGCGGCAACCCCAAAGCACGTCAGGAATGGGCTGTCGAGCAGGTGAAGATGGCGCTGAAGGCATCACGCAATCTCGGCATCGGCGCGCACGCAACCTTCTCGGGCGCGTTGGCTTGGCCCTTCATCTACCCGTGGCCGCAGCGTCCCGCCGGTCTGGTAGAAGCAGCCTTCGATGAACTGGCCAAGCGCTGGACGCCAATCCTCGATTATGCCGATGAGCAGGGTGTGGATGTCTGTTACGAAATCCACCCCGGCGAAGACCTTCACGACGGTGTGACCTTCGAGATGTTCCTGGAGCGTGTGAAGAACCACAAGCGCGCAAACATGCTCTACGATCCCTCGCATTATGTGCTGCAATGCCTGGATTATCTCGACAATATCGACATCTACAAAGACCGCATCAAGATGTTCCACGTCAAGGATGCCGAGTTTAACCCGACAGGACGCCAGGGCGTCTATGGCGGATATCAGGGCTGGGTCGAACGCGCCGGACGCTTCCGTTCGCTCGGCGACGGGCAAGTGGATTTCGGTGCCGTGTTCTCGAAAATGGCCGCCAATGATTTCGATGGCTGGGCAGTTGTCGAGTGGGAATGCGCGCTGAAGCACCCGGAAGATGGTGCTGCCGAAGGCTCCGAGTTCGTCAAGGCACACATTATTCGCGTCACCGAAAAGGCGTTCGACGACTTTGCATCTTCAGGCACCGATGATGCCGCAAACCGCCGCATGCTCGGCCTGTCATAAATCCGAGGAGACACAATGACGATCGAAGGAAAAACGACCGATAAGGCCAATGCCCGCATTCGCCTTGGCATGGTGGGCGGCGGCTCCGGCGCTTTCATTGGCGGCGTGCACCGCATGGCGGCGCGGCTGGACAACCGTTTCGAACTGGTGGCAGGGGCGCTGTCCTCGACGCCGGAAAAGTCCAAGGCATCCGGTCTGGAGCTGGGTCTGGACGAAGACCGCTGCTACGGCTCGTATGAGGAAATGGCGGAAAAGGAAGCGGCAAGGCCGGATGGCATTCAGGCCGTTTCCATCGTTACGCCAAACCACGTGCATTATCCCGCCGCCAAGGCGTTTTTGGAACGCGGAATCCATGTCATCTGCGACAAGCCGCTGACCTCCAATCTGGAGGATGCAAAGAAGTTGAAAGCGGTCGCTGACAAGGCCGATGCGCTGTTTGTGCTGACGCATAATTACACCGGCTACCCCATGGCGCGTCATGCGCGCGAACTGGTAGAAACCGGTGCGCTCGGTGATATCCGGCTGGTGCAGATGGAATATCCGCAGGACTGGCTGGCCGAACCCGTGGAGCAGACCGGTGCAAAGCAGGCGGTATGGCGCACCGACCCGGCGCAATCGGGTGCAGGCGGATCGACCGGCGATATCGGCACGCATGCTTACAATCTCGGTTGCTTCATTTCCGGTCTTGAGGCCGATGAACTGGCAGCCGACGTGCACACATTCGTGGACGGTCGCCGTCTGGACGATAATGCTCACGTCATGCTGCGCTTCAAGGCAAAAGACGGAAAGATGCCCGCCAAGGGATTGCTGTGGTGCAGCCAGGTGGCCGTGGGCAATGAAAACGGCCTCAAGGTCCGTATCTACGGCACCAAGGCTGGCATCGAGTGGACGCAGGCCGACCCGAACTATCTGTGGTTCACCAAGCTGGGCGAGCCAAAACAGCTCATCACCCGTGGTGGAGCTGGAGCCGGTGCAGCCGCTGCCCGCGTTAGCCGCATTCCATCCGGCCACCCGGAAGGTTACCTCGAGGCCTTCGCGACGATCTACACCGAAGCGGCCAACGCCATCGAGGCACGGTGCAGTGGCACGGCGCTGGATGGCGCAGTGGTTTACCCCACCATCGATGACGGCGTGAAAGGCGTGGCCTTTGTCGAGGCCTGTATCGCGTCATCGAAGCAGAATGGCGGTTGGGTGAAGTTGTGAGGTGAGGGGGCAGGGTGTCCGTTCGGACGGTGGGTGTGGCTTTACCCCCCTCTTTCCTGCCGGACATCTCCCCCACAAGGAGGGAGATTAGCCGGGCTCTCCGACATCGCTCCACCTAGCATAGAACATGGCCGAAAGCTCGCCGCCAGTCTATCTCCCCACCTGTGGGGGA
>UCJU01000024.1 GCA_900472925.1 Hyphomicrobiales bacterium | reverse complement strand
GGTTCAAAGAAGGTTGCGGTAACAGGCCCGGATGGCACGCCAATCCGCAATGATGCCGGCAAGATCGTCTATCAGCTATGGGCCGGTGACACGCAGGACTTCAACGCGTTTCGCGACGGCTGGTTTGCCTGCCAGAACAGACATCTGGCGCTCGCCGGCCTCGATCTTCGCATCGATGGCCGTTCCTTCGAAAAGCAGCGCATCGAGCTTGAGCCAACCATCCACCTCGGCGTCGGCACCAAAGCCATCGCACGCAAGGCCGAGGAGACCGATCGGAAGCAGCAAAGGCTTGCAAGCAACCTCGAACGCGTCCATATCCAGGAGCAGCGTCGCAGTGAGAACGCCCGTCGCATCCAGCGCCGTCCGGAGATCGTGCTCGACCTGATCACGCGGGAAAAGAGTGTCTTCGACGAGCGCGATGTCGCGAAGGTGTTGTATCGCTATATCGACGATGTCGCTCTGTTCCAAAGTCTGATGGTCCGCATTCTGCAAAGTCCCGAAGCGCTCCGGCTCGAGCGCGAGCGCATTAACTTTACGACGGGCATTCGTTGTCCAGCAAAGTATACCACGCGCGAGATGATCCGGCTTGAAGCCGAGATGGCCCATCGCGCGATCTGGCTGTCCGGCAGCACCTCTCATGGCGTCCGTGAGGCGGTGCTGCAGGCGACCTTTGCGCGCCATTCCCGTCTGTCGGAGGAGCAGCGAACGGCGATCAGCCATGTCGCTGCGCCCACGCGGATTGCCGCTGTCATCGGTCGCGCCGGCGCTGGCAAGACGACGATGATGAAGGCGGCGCGCGAAGCCTGGGAAGCGGCCGGCTATCGTGTGGTCGGCGGTGCCCTGGCTGGCAAAGCCGCCGAGGGTTTGGAGAAAGAAGCGGGCATCGTTTCCCGCACGCTGTCGTCGTGGGAGCTGCGCTGGAACGAGGGCCGCAACCAGCTCGATGACAGATGCGTCTTCGTCCTTGACGAGGCCGGCATGGTCTCGTCACGGCAGATGGCGCTCGTCGTTGAAGCCATCACCAAGGCCGGCGCCAAGCTCGTCCTTGTCGGCGATCCGCAACAGCTTCAACCGATCGAAGCGGGCGCCGCCTTCCGTGCGATCGCCGATCGTATCGGCTATGCCGAACTCGAGACGATCTATCGTCAGCGCCAGCAATGGATGCGCGACGCCTCGCTTGATCTGGCGCGCGGTAACGTCGGCCAGGCGGTCGATGCCTACACCGCCCAAGGTCGAATGATTGGTTTGAGGCTGAAGGACGAGGCCGTCGAAAGCCTGATCGCCGATTGGGATCGCGATTACGATCCTTCCAGGACCAGCCTGATCCTCGCACACCTTCGTCGTGATGTGCGAAAGCTCAACGACATGGCCCGCGCCAGACTTGTCGAGCGTGGCGTCGTCGAAGACGGTTTTGCCTTCAGGACAGAGGACGGATCTCGCATGTTCGCCACCGGCGACCAGATCGTGTTCCTCAAGAACGAAGGTAGCCTTGGCGTCAAGAACGGCATGCTCGCAAAAGTGCTTGAGGCAGCACCTGGCCGTATCGTTGCTGAGGTTGGAGACGGCGAGCATCGTCGCCAGGTCACAGTGGAGCAGCGCTTCTACAACACTCTCGATCATGGTTATGCGACGACGATCCACAAAGCCCAGGGCGCCACCGTCGACCGGGTGAAGGTCCTGGCCTCCCTCTCGTTGGACCGGCATCTCACCTATGTGGCCATGACCCGCCACCGTGAGGATCTCGCCGTCTATTACGGCAGTCGCTCCTTTGCCAAGGCGGGCGGCCTCATTCCAATCCTGTCGCGCCAAAACACCAAGGAGACGACCCTCGATTACGAGAAGGCGTCATTCTACGCCCACGCGTTGCGATTTGCCGAGGCCCGCGGCCTGCACCTCATGAACGTCGCCCGCACGATCGCACAGGATCGTCTTCAATGGGCCGTCCGGCAGAAACACAAACTCGCCGACCTCGGTGCCCGTCTTGCCGCCATCGGCACAGCGCTCGGATTGGTCCGCGGCAGCAACAAACACGCCATCACCGATACAATCAAGGAGGCCAGGCCCATGGTATCAGGCATCACCATCTTCCCGACATCGCTCGACCAGGCTGTCGAGGACAAGCTCACCATTGACTCCGGCCTCAAGATGCAATGGGACGACGTCTCGACCCGCTTCCATTTCGTCTATGCGAACCCGCAAGCAGCCTTCAAGGCCATCGATGTCGACACCATGTTGAAGGACCAGTCGATCGCGCAGTCCACCCTGGCAAAAATCGCGCACGAGCCAGAAAGCTTCGGCGCCCTCAAGGGAAAGACCGGCCTGTTCGCCAGCCGTGGCGACAGGCAGGACCGGGAAAAGGCCATCGCCAATGTGCCGGCGCTCGCCCGAAATCTTCAACGTTACCTTCGTGAGCGGGCCGAGGCCGAAGTCAAACATAAGAATGAAGAGCGCGCGGTCCGGCTCAAGGTTTCGGTCGACATCCCGGCACTCTCTCCATCTGCCAGGCAAACGCTTGAACGCGTGCGTGACGCGATCGATCGCAACGACTTGTCCGCAGGTCTCGAATATGCCCTTGCCGACAAAATGGTAAAAGCAGAACTCGAGGGTTTCGCCAGGGCGGTGTCCGAGCGTTTCGGGGAGCGGACCTTCCTGCCTCTGGCCGCGAAAGACACTGATGGCAAGACGTTCGAGACCGTCACATCAGGCATGACCGTTGGCCAGAAGGCTGAAGTCCAGTCCGCGTGGAATTCCATGCGAACGGTCCAGCAGCTTGGCGCGCATGAACGAACGGCCGAAGCGCTCAGACAGGCCGAGACCCTGCGGCAAACGAAAAGCCAGGGGCTCTCGCTCAAATGACGGCGGGAACTGGAACGCGCCGGGCGATGACCGCGCATAATCTCCGGAACAAATTGATGTCCTGAAAAGCCATTGCTGATGCAAAGAGAAACTGGCAATAGCTATCTGGAAGAAAGTTGAATGGACTTCACTGCCATCAACCCAGCGTTAGCCTGCGTAAAAACACCGACTTCAAGGAAGCACGATCATGGCGACGAAACCACGCAGACCATTAGACCCCAGAGACGCCGCCGAAGCCCTGTTTGCAGCACCCAAGAAAGCGGCTGCACCCGCCGTGGAAAAACGCGCTGTCCCCAATACGAAAGAACTGGTGTCTTTAAAGATCGACAGTGATGTTCTTGCATATTTTCAGGAAGACGGACCGGGTTGGCAGGAGCGGATAAATGATTTCCTGCGAACCGGCATGGTGGCGCAAGACGACGACGAGGCATGAGCCGACAGGAACCTGGTGTTTCAGGCATGAGCGCAACACACCGGACTATCTCAGACCAGGGACACCGTCGTCCCGCTATCCAGAACAATGTGCAGGTCCCTGATCATGCCAGCAGCGAGAAGAAATGTGTCTCGAACCTGGCTGTCATCGCGCCATCCCCGCTCAATGGATAATGCGGTCGTGTGAATATCAAGCACGATATCACGGCCTGGGCCCTTCGGAATACCGACTGCTTCGCGCAAATCCTTGATCGTTGCGACGGCACGCTCCAACATCCGACGCTTTTGAAACGCATCGAGCCGGTCGATGCGATTGGCATCTCGAACAAGGTCACCAATGAAATCTGTCGTCAGGCTCATGGTTGAAAAATGCCGCACGCATCCGACTGTTCAAGCCTCGGCGGAGCAAAAAATACCAAAATTAGCGCTTTGATTTTCTCTGTGATCCAACAGCATCACCACACAACCGATGCACGGAATTTTAAGGGTGTCGTCATCCAGCGAACGCTACCCTAGCTCAGCGAGCATTGTCTGATATATGCGAGGCCAGAGCTCCCATTGCACAGGATTTCAAGGCTCGGGCTTTTGCCGTATCGTGACCTCTGCGCCATAGGCTTGGCGCAGATCGTTCTGGCCAGGCTGACGGTCATTTGAATGATGCAGCAGCGTCGAGGTATATCCCATTTCACGCGTTCCCTCGATAAGAGTGACGTCGGCATTACCGGGATTGACGGAACGCTCGAACCAGTCGACGGGATGCTGCAAGAAACTCATTTCGAAGGCACGGTTGGTGACACCGTGGCCGACGATCACCACATTGTCGTGGCCATGTCGGGCCTCGTGCATGATGGTCTGCAGGAACAGCCGCATGCGCTGCGCGACATCGGCGCGGCTCTCGCCATCGGGCGGCCGGGCGTAGAATTTGCCGTTGTTGCTGCGCAGTCTTGCCCATTTCTCGAACTCGTCGGGAAACTTTTGCTTCCGCTCGGCGTGATCGTAAATCTCAGTGAAGAGCCCGAAATCCTGCTCTCGCAATAGATAGTCTTCGCGCACCTTGCCGACGCGCTCGACAGGCAAGGCCTCAAGCAGAGCGTCCTTGCTTTGTCGGGTCCGAAGGAACGGTGAGTACCACACGCGCAGCTTCTGCAATCCCGGTTCTGTAAGGCCGTCCAGATAACCCGCGATCACAGCCCCGGCTTGCGTGGCCTGGCGATATCCCCATTGCGTCAGCGGTACGTTGTGATCGCCAAACTGGCTGTAAGCCCGCTCATCCAGATTGCCCAGGGATTCGCCGTGGCGAACAAGAAAGACGCGCATCAGCTATCCTGCTGCAAAAGTTAGGACGCCACAGCGACCATGGACGTGGGACGCATGGTCGACATCCCTCGTGGCATCGGCAAGCCCTTATTATCATATGATTGCAGAACCGCGACAGCACAAAAGCAGCGGCAGGCCACAAACTGCTGTAGCCGCCCCGTGGGATACTCATCTTCATCACTGCACGGCATATTCCGCCCAGCGGCAGTTTCAAGACCCCTCCAGTCAAACGGTACGTGCCATCGACGCTTCGGGCTGTCGAAAACTCACGACGCTAGGGTTGTGAGCAGGCAAGATGGCTGGAGGCTCGGCGGCCATAAACCGTGGCTGGATGATTTCCTTCAGCATCATGCGCAGTTGTGGCCAGGGATCCTGCTCACGTTTCAAATCAGGGTCTTTCATGACAAACAAGCAGTGGAGCTTGGCAGCCATTTCGATCAGATGGTGCGGTTGCATGACGAGCAGCACCCTCCCCGAAATCCCCTCTGATCTCTTGATGTCCTCTTCCGCCAAAAGTGCTGCACTATAGCCGATCCGCTCATCAGCTTTTTTCCAATCGCGCTGGCGTTGCCGCAACAGCGCCCTCGCCTGCGCCACCGGCTCCTTCCCGATGCAGCCGGTCAGCGCGGTTATCTCTTTCAACGACGACATAATCCGCAGCTCCCCCTCCCCATCGACCTCAATCTTGACCTCGGGACGCCCACCGACCGCGTCAATCAATTGATGCTCAAGATCTTCACGCAAAGCGGTGGCCTGAAGCCGCTGCTGATAAAGGCCCCACCAGTCTGGCCAGAGTTCACACACACGCGTTGGACCACTCACGGTGCGGCGGGGAATTTCCGCAAGGCGCTGCTCCAAAACACGCGCTGCGACAGGAAGAAGGTTTCGGCGGTTGATCACGTACGGCATTTTTTTGGATACGCTGCTCGACGTTCTCTTTTTTCCGCGAGAAATTGTAGACAAAGTTCTGCTATTCTCAGAATCAGCCATGATCCAAGCTCCTGATAGCTGGGTTGTGGTCAGGCTGGAGGACGTGGGCAAACACATCCTCTAGCCAACTTGGGACCGAGAATAAACGGACCCTTTTATATTGTCAATAAACGGGGACCTTTATGTTGCATTTTTTGTTTTTATCGGTACTTATGGGCTGGTGTTTAATCTAAATGGGACGTCCGCCACTTAATTTTTTAGAAACTAAGGTACGCCTGTCCTCCGAGACTAGAGAGCGCATCGCGTCTTTGGTCGGTAATTACCAGATCTCGGCATTCATCCGCGAAGCTGTCGAAAACGAACTGGAGCGGCGCGAAGCGATTAAGAATAAAATTTCAGGGTCCGAGCCCAAGGATTGAAAGCATCATACGGTTTTCATGGAGCTTTCCTTTATCCGAAAACGGTGGTGGCGTCGGCGTCCGCTTTTCAAAGCCGGAAGGCACGAACGAGTAAAGTCTCGGTAGAACCGTAGTTGGTGACGGACTACGGGATGGGCTCAATGGACCATCCACGTCCCGACCGGCAGCAGGCCGACAAGCTGGCGTACGACGTCCTCCAGCCTCTCCCAGTCCCGCAGATTTCCTTCGTACACCCTGGTCTCCAGTGACATCAACATCCAGCCTTCACAGGCAATGTCACCTACCGCACGGTGGAGGTCGTATTGCTCGAAGCAGGCGATGATTGCGGGCGAGCATCGCCGTCATCGAGGGGAATGGTTGCAACCAAAGTCCGTGCTTCCTGATAGGTGCCATGATGTTGCCCGTACGCTCCATCGCTACATCACCGATAATAACAGTTTCCAACCCAACTTTGCCGCTGTCATGGCGTCTTCGCAGCTCATCGAGTTGCAGCCCGAACGGGACGGCGAACTGGCACGGTACTCGGCACACTGATCGACATCGAACATTCGATGGCAGCCAGTGCGCTGCGGATGGCAGCCAGAGACAGCCATGGTGTGAGACCAGGCCATGTGGATCATACGCTTGATCGCCAGTATGCGATGTTGCCGGGTTCGGGCCTCAGTGACGAGCAGCAGACTGCTGCTCGTCACATCACCTCCCCCCAACAGATCGCCGCCGTGATCGGCTTTGCCGGTGCTGGCAAATCCACCATGCTGTCGGCAGAGCGCGACGCCTGGGAGGCACAAGGTAATCGCGTCCATGGGGCAGCCCTTGCCGGAAAGGCAGCCGAAGGATTGACCCAGTCATCCGGCATTGCTGCGCGCACTTTGGCATCATGGGAATACGGCTGGCAAAACGGCAAAGGCGAACTTAAGCGCGGCGACATCCTTGTCATCGACGAGGCCGACATGGTGGTAACCTGAAACCAGAGGCGCTCCGGCTGGAGCCGGACCTTGCCAAACAACTCGACCAGATCAAACACGTCGCTCGCATCGTTGAGCGCGCCTATAATGCAGACCTCACCCATCGATACGAGCTCAAGCGGTCGCTGACGAAAAGCCTGGGTTTGAGGATGCGAAATCAACACGCGGAACGCAGTCAATCATCGATAATGCTCGCAGCCCATAGCGCATCGCGCCTGTAACGATCGAATCCATCTGGCGACAAGAAGCTAGATCAGAAACCAGATCGCGATTGCCAAGACCATGCTGAGAGCGATGACCTGCCTCACCGCCGGCAAACGGCCTGGCGTGTGTGCGGCGGTGACGGGGACAGGTTCCCCAGCCCATGACGATCGCTCGACACTCAAGGCTGAGGACACGACATCGCTTGTTGTGTCTGTCGTCGTCGCGTGTGCTACCGCGGCAGACGGCATTGCCCCACCGGCAACAGCTCTCGAGGACACCTCATCGGACTCAACCGTCATAGACACCCCGCAACCGGATCTGAGTTCGTCAACGACCTTCTGGGCTGCAGCAGCCTCGTTATCGGCTTCGACAAGGGATGTGTGCGTGACAAGAAAAAAGGACATCGCTTCCAGAACTGCTCGAACCAAACCATCATCAGCAAAAAACGCCGATATTACCGCGACATTAACCGACTTTGAGCATGACCAGGATCATGCGTCGTCGGGTCGTGCAGGCGATGGTTCAGCATTGAGCAGCACTCCCATCTCCTTTCGATCACCAAGAGATTTGATAAGATCCAGAACCCGTTGGCGAATGCCGTCGTCGTCAATTGCCAGAAATGCCTTGGCGAGCGAGATGGTCTCTTTCGAACGTGACTCCAACTGAACAATGGTTGTTCCCACCGAGGCCTTATCAGATGACGTGCCAGGATCACCCTCGAAGAAGAAAGAAACGGGTACATTCAAAAGTCCAAAAATGTGTTGCAATCGGCCGGCACCCACGCGGTTTACGCCCTTTTCGTGTTTCTGGACCTGCTGAAACGTGATCCCGAGAGCGTCACCAAGCGTCCCCTGGCTCAGGCCAAGCGTCGTGCGGCGCATGCGAATGCGCGAGCCAACATGGATATCAATGGCAGTGGGTGACTTGGTCATCACGGGCGAGCTCCAAACCTATGCGGATGAATAAGTGCAACAAATCTCTCGCTGCTGCAACCGAGCGCTTCTGATCCCATGTCGATTCCAGATTGTCGTCGTCGGTGTTTGGAGCCGCCGATGGCACCCTACGCGATTGCCTCGAAAAGACGTGCGGTAAAATTCTGAACTCCGCCGCCTTGATACAGGACTAGTGGGATGCTTTTTCCGTCGCCCTTCGATCCAGCCAAGCAGCGCCTTGAAGGGAAACCAGAATTATGGCGACACCGACAACGACCCTCCCCTCCGGTATTTCGCCGAAATAGACATAGCCTGCGACAATCGAAAACACGATAGATAGATAGCCGACAGGCGCTAGAATACTGGCATCTGCCATACGGTAGGCTCGAAGAAAACAATACTGTCCCAGCTGGGCAAGTAATCCTATCCCCAGCAATGGAATCCAGTCGACAGACTTGACGGTTTGCCAGACGAGAACCGCAGGACCGACCATGATTACCGCCAGCCCGACGGTGTAAAATACCATCATGACAGTGGTGTTTTCGTCCTTGAGGGCACGGGTCTGAATGATTGCCAGTGAACCGAAGCCGACTGCGAGCAACATCACCATCATCCCGGGATTCCAGCCCGATGGTCCCGGTGAAATGATGAACAATACACCGGCGAAAGCAACGGCGGCCCCCATCCAGCGTATCCGGCTGACATGTTCACCAAGCATGACGACCGCCATGCACATTGTAACGAGCGGCCTTGAAAAACTCACAGCGTTGAATGTGGCAAGCGGCAACATCGTGATCGCCAGAAAGCTGCTCGACAACGCAATGGCATTGCAGGAGATGCGAATGATGTTGCGCCATGGATCGCGGATCCTGCGCATTTCGGCGCGCTGATGCCAGATCAGTGGCAGAATGAAGAGCAGGCCGATCATCGCTCTGATAAAGACCAGTTGAAAGGCAGGATATGTAACGCCCTGAGCCTTGACGAGAGCATTCATGCCACCGGCGACAAAGGTCATATCCGCCAAGAGCCACAATACGGCCTCTCGGGTGGAGGAGGGATGGCTTCCGTTACTTTCCACGGAACCATTCTGGCCGCTCATGCGGGCTGCACGAGATTTGCGAGTAATCGAAATGCGCCTGGTACGAGCCTGTCGAGTTGATGATGCAACACAAGACTGGTATGGGTATGGCGCCCTTTGCCGACTGCGCCTGATATCAACGCGCCCTTGAGCGGCTGCTCGTTGGCATCATGCATGGCAAGAAGGGGCTGGTATGCCTCATCCCAGCGGGATGCAAAGTACAAACCTCGCTCTTTGTCCCATCCCTGCCAATCCTGCTGTCCGATGAGGTTTGGACCTTTCAGCAAGAAATGATCCGGTTCCAGCACGGTCACGTCCGCCGCCGGGTCGGTGACGCGCCAGCGCATAGACGGCGAACCAATGTCAATCCGACGAACGGGTGTCCTCTCAGGATCCCATCCGTCAGATGGTCGGTGATAGAGCGTCACCAGATGACCGCCGTTTTCGACAAACTGATGCAACCTCTTCGTTACCGCAGCCAGATCCTTGCGTATGCCAAAAGCGAATATACCAACGACGATGGTGGTAAATTGCGACAGATCACTGGCGAGCGACGCCCCATCCAGTTCGACTACCTCGATTCCCATGCGAGTTAGCCAGAGGCCAACTCTGTCAGCGCCGCCGCCGATATATCCAACGCGAGCGCCTTGGGGCAGCTTCAAATCGATGCCCAGCAACTTCAATGTGGCCGGGGCACGAAAACTGGTGCGTCCGATATGGGGGTAATCTGTGGGCGTCACTTGATAGGCAGGGCGACCATGGATCTTTGGAATGATCTCCGAAAGCCCCGGCAAAACATCACCCTGCGACGTAACAACCCATCCCTCGCCGGATTTCTTCATGGTCCATCCGTTTGGTGTATCAAATGAGATGGGAGCATTCGCCCCGGAAACGGTGACGTTTACAGGCCACCGTTTCTGGCCTTCTGCGAGGGAAATAATCAGTGTATCGGGTTTCAGCATCACGGATTGCGCAGGTGTGACCAGGAAAGGCTCTTCCAGATCGAACATGCCAGACACCTGGCGGCCATTGATCGTCGCCGAGATCTCGACATGAGCATGGCCATTGCCACCAAGAGCAGACCACGCGGGAAGATAAAGCGCGGAAATAGCAGCGTCATCCGCCGCCATCAGAACAAAGTCCTGCTCGTCAGACGGGGATTGGGGGACAGAAGCAACCCCTGAAGGCAGGGCAAGCGTGGTTTCGACGTCGAACCGGCCTCCCCCCTCGCCCAGTTCCACGGTCAGCGTAGATGTTGAGCCTGGTGAAATGCTAGATGGCTCTGCAAACGCTCGTTCGAAGACTTCCGCCGCGTCCAAAATTGCAGCATCGACCTCATGGCGCTTTCTTGTTATCCGGTGGCCATGCAGTGAAAGGAACCAGGCTGATGCGCCAGATTCGGCTTTCTCCAGCCAATCTGCAGCCTCGCGAAGTCCTGTGATAATAGCGTCGCGGTCTGGAAATGCCGCAGTGGCAGTAGCGATGCAATCGTCAGCAGCTCGCAAGGCCTCCGCAGCCTGAGCACCAAGGTCCGGTGTACCGGCAAGAATCATGAGAGAGGATGGCAGGCCATCAAGAATAGATTGTTCATCTCGGTACGAACTGCAACTTTTTAGATGCAAAGGCCAAGTGGTGTTCGGCTTTCGGGGCCAGCGCCCCATTCCCTGAGATGCGTGATAATACCGGGACCATTCGCCTATCCGGTCATAATCTGCTCCGCTAGCGGGCTCGCGCCCGTCCACCTTGACGGTCAGCGTCACATCCGGCGGCGGCAGCTCGTCGTCATAGGTATCTCCGCCACCAGACCATGCCGGCAGATAGTATTTCGCCACAGACCAGGGCTTAAGCCCGTCCGCGAAATGTTCGGGATAGGCCTCAGTATCTGCCGCGAGATACACTGCCTTTTCTGCGGCGCGCGTCATTGCCCGATGGTGTCCATGCTGACCCGGTACATCGAGAAAAGTCGGAATGACAATATCGGGGCGCTGCGATCTATAAGCGCGCACCAGGCGTTCTACCGTTCTTGTCTCCCCCCAACGGTCGAATGTAGCATCGCCATCCTTTGAGAACCCGAAATCATGAACGGGATCCGATGGTCCATGGCCAAGCCAGCAAACGTCGGAATCTATGGCGCGGGCAGCCTCCTCCAGCTCGCGCGACCGGATGACCCCGAGCGCACCGAGCCGTTCCGGCCCAAGCGCATTTTGCCCGCCCTCGCCACGCGTCGAACACGCTATGATAACCCGCATGCCAAGTCCGAAACGGAACCAGGCGAGCATCCCGTTCTGCTCATCATCAGGATGCGCACCGGTGTTCATCATTGTGATCGTTGATTTCAATCTCGAAAGCTTCCGATGTAGCCGGATCAATGCGGGATCGGCCATTTGTCTTTCGATACGTTCGCGGGCGGTCAACATGACAGGTCTCCTCCGATCAGTCAGGAATGCCTGATACCGCAAGCGAAGTTTCCAGCTTGGGCGTCACGACATCAAAAAGCGGCAGGGCGGCAGCACCGAGCGCGGCGATCAGCTGGCCCGTCTTCCCACGTAGAACGCGCGGCAACTCTCTCTGGCGACGACTTGCGACCGATGTTGGAAGCGGGCTCATGCGCACGATGATCCCGTCAATGATTGCATCTGGAAGCGCGCCACCCAGAATGATGGTCTGCGGATCGAGAATGTTTTCGAGCATGGCCACCATCGGCCCCAGATAGCTCGCCGCGTCATCGATCCAGTCCATCAAGACCGGATTGTTTGAAGAATGCAGTGCCTCGAGATCCGAGAATTCGGTTTCCATGATGCCGGCGGCCTCCAACTTCTGCTTCAGCGCGTAAAGAGAGGCATATCCTTCGAGGCAACCGCGCTGGCCACAAGATGGACATGACCTGCCCTTCGGGGCGACCATCACATGGCCTATTTCTCCGGCATTGCCGAAAGCCCCGCGATAGGGAGTACCGTCCTGGATAATCCCAAGTCCGACGCCAACACCAAAGTAGATCATACAAAAATTGGAGATTGCCAAACCCGCGCCAAACAGACGCTCACCAACCGCTGCTGCCGTCGCGTCATTTTCCAACACGACACTATGGCCACAGGCTTCACCAAGTGCGGCTGCGGCATCAATGCCTGCCCAACCCGGCAATGTTGTCGGACCGACCGATGTCATACCGTCAACATCAAAGGGACCAGGCATGACCACGCCGATCCCCAGAAGCTTCGCCTTTGAAGATTGCTTGAGCGCAGATATTTCTGCCGCAAATGCTGCCAGTATGTGATCAGGCGCGGTTTCCTTCAGCGGGATGAGGCGCTTTGCCTGTAGAGATCCTGCTAGGTCGAGCACGGCCGTGACCATATGGTCAGCAGCGAACTCTACGCCAATCGTGATGCCACCTTTCGGGTTTACCGCAAACTGGACTGGCGGCTGGCCTCTTCCGGACTTCAACCGGCCGGTCTCCATGAGCAACTCATCGCCGACCAGTTCATCGACGATATTCGCCACCGCCTGTGGCGTAAGCTGCGTGATCCGAGCAATGTGGGAACGTCCCAACGTGCCGTGCCTGCGCACAACATCAAGCACGACCCGACGATTATGTTCGCGGCTTCGCTCGGGATTCTTGCCGATAGCCACGGAATGGGATCCGGTTATCTGTATCGTCATCTGCGAACCTTTTTAGTCATCAAATTCATAACTCCGGGAGACATCGCGGCGCAATACATTAATTCAAGTAAATTATCTTATTGACAAATTGGCCTGCTCGGGGAACCGTAAGGACATAGCTGCACGTCTCGTTGCGGTTGATAAAAATGGCGGCGGCGCGCCCATCTGGTCCAGCCGAACGCAGGGAACGAATGCCCTTGAGACCGGAATCAGCCGGCGGGGTTACAACGGAGGCTCATATGCGTAAGGCAACTTTGCTGGCCGGACTTGTCGCCGGTTTCAGCACATTCGCAATCAATTCGGCTCAGGCGGTTGAAATCGAATATTGGCAGTATGTTTTCGACACGCGCGTGAAGGCGATGGATGAACTGATCGCCGCGTTCCAGAAAGCCAATCCCGACATTACCGTCAAGCAGGTGACTTTCCCCTACGCTGATTACCAGACCCGTGTCATTGCCGCCAACCTTTCAGGCAAAGGGCCGGATGTCATGCAGCTGTTCTATGGCTGGCTGGACAAATTCGTCGCTGGCAAACTTGTCCAGCCACTGCCAACAGATACCTTCCCTCATGAAGCAATCGAGAAAGACTTCTTCCCGATTGTCAGTGCAATGAAGCGTGGCGAGGACTATTATGGCCTTCCGACAGCTGTCCGCTCGCTGGCGCTTTTCTATAACAAAAAGCTCTTCACAGAAGCCGGCCTCGACGCGAACAATCCGCCCAAGACACTGGATGAGTTTGTTGCTGCGGGTGAAAAGATCGCCAAGCACGATGGCTCAGGCAATTTGACTGTTGCCGGATCAACGCTCGACATGGGTGGGCAGGACCACCAGTGGTGGCGCGAGGTTCTGATCCGCCAGTTTGGTGGCGAACCGTACACCGACAACGACCAGAAAGTCGCCTACAACAGCGAGCCCGGTATTCAGGCTCTGAAATTCTATACCAGCCTACAGCTGGAAAAGAAGATTGGTCAGGCCGGTTTCATGGATGAGGGGCAGGCTGCATTCCGCGGTGGCAAGGCAGGGATGACAATTGATGGCACTTTCCGTCTGGGCTCGTTCCGCACCATCAAGGATTTCGAGTGGGGCGTGACAGAATTGCCCGCCAACGCACAAGGCGTCCGTTCAAACTATGCAAGCTACTTCGCCAATGCCATCAGCGCCAAAACCACCGGCGAAGAGCTGGAGGCATCGAAGAAATTCCTCGCCTATATCTCGTCTCCCGAAGCCATGGACATCTGGCTGAAGACAGTCGGCGAATTGCCTGCCCGCCGGACAGCCGCCCTGACGGAAGCCAACCTTGCCGACCCAGTCTTTGCGCCGTTCCTCAAGGGTCTGGAATATGCTCATACAACCCTGTTCCTTGACGAAGCGGGCCAGCGTCAGACTGCAATCGACATGACCAACCGTGTTCTTCTAGAAGGACAGTCGGTCGAGGATTCCATCGCTCAGGCAGCCACCGACGAGCAGGCACTGATCGACGCGGCCAAGCCGTAAGAAGGCACAAGCACATGACATCTTTGATTGAAAAGCAAGGGACGGTACCTGGCCGTCCCGGCAGCTCCTTCGGGGACCGTTTCACAATGCGTACGCGCAGGCTGGCATGGGTCTGGAGCTTTCTGGCCGTGCCCCTTCTCTTTTACGGTATCATTCGATTCTACCCGACATTCCAGGCCTTTTGGCTTTCCTTCACGAACTGGGACTTGCTACGTCCGGCGAAATTTATCGGCCTGGCGAACTATACAAAACTCTTTTCAGATCCTCAGTTCTGGAAAGTATTCCGCAACACATTCACTTATCTGATCGTAGGCACCCCGATCAGCCTCATTGTGGCATTTGTCGTGGCCTACTTCCTTGATCGCGTGCGCTTTATGCACAATTTCATTCGCGCCCTGTATTTTTTGCCGTTTCTGACAACGGCGGCGGCAATGGCCTGGGTATGGCGCTGGTTTTACCAGCCACCACCGATCGGCATCATCAACGATGTTCTCGGGATGATCGGCATTCCCCAGCAGCCCTTCATTCGCTCCACGGATCAAGCCTTATTTTCGGTGATGATAACCGCCATATGGGCGGGCCTCGGATTTCAGATCATTATCTTTATGGCCGGGCTTCGCTCTATTCCCAATACGTTCTATGAGGCTGCCCGCATCGATGGCCTTGGCGAGTGGGCAATCCTGCGCAAGATAACCTTGCCCTTGCTCAAGCCGACCACTGTGTTTCTGGTAGTGTTTTCCTCGATCGGTTTTCTGCGAATATTCGATCAGGTCTACAACATGACGACCAATGACCCCGGCGGGCCGCTCGGATCGACAAAGCCCTTGGTGCTGATGATCTACCAGACCGCATTCAATTCATATGCGATGGGTTATGCCGCCGCACAAACCGTCGTGCTGTTCACGATCCTGCTAGTCATTTCACTGCTGCAACTGTGGATCCTGAGGGAAAAGAAATGAGCGAGAAGCCGACACTTTATCGCCGCGATATTCGTCCGGGAAGGATCATTGCATGGACCCTGCTTGCGATCGGCGGGCTGATCATGATCGCCCCGATCGTGTTCATGTTCTCGACATCCTTCAAGACTGCCGATCAGGTCTATGATCTTCGTTTGATCCCGGCGGCTCCAACAGTTTCGAATTACCTTGCAGTGTTGGCCGACGGCCGCTTTTTGCGATGGTTTTTCAACTCAACGTTCATCGCAGTCGTTGTCACGATATCCAACTGCTTCTTCGACAGTCTGGTTGGCTACACATTAGCAAAGTTTGAATTTCGCGGACGCTATTTCATCTTCCTTGCGATCCTTTCGACACTGATGATCCCGACCGAAATGCTGGTTATTCCGTGGTACCTCATGTCGAGCCAGCTTGGCTGGTTGGACAGCTATTGGGGTATCATGTTTCCCGGCATGATGACGGCTTTCGGCACGTTTCTCATGAAGCAATTCTTCGAGACGGTGCCAAACGATTTTCTCGAAGCCGCGCGGGTCGATGGCCTCAACGAGTTTCAGATCTGGTGGAAAGTCGCCATGCCACTGGTCACTCCGGCACTGTCCGCTCTGGCTATCTTCACCTTTCTGGGCAACTGGACCGCTTTTTTCTGGCCGTTGATCGTCACCACCAGCAAGGAGCTTTACACATTGCCGGTTGGCCTTTCGAGCTTCGCTGTTGAACAGGCGATCCAGTGGGAAATGATCATGACAGGCGCCGCGATAGCGACCCTTCCAACCCTACTCGTATTCCTCGTCCTGCAACGCTACATCGTCCGTGGCGTCATGCTGGCGGGCCTGAAAGGATAAGATCGTGGCGGATGTAAACTTGCGCGTTTCTGACACCAGCACATTTCCTGATCCGGTTTACAAGGAAACCGTGCTGCGGCCGTTGTTCGACGGAGCAAAGACTCATCACGTCAAGGGTTTCCGCGCGATCGACCGTGCTCATTTGGTGATGCTGTCTGAAACAGGCATCATTGATCGCGACCAGGCTGCACAAATTGCCACAGCGCTCGACGCTATCGATCGTGAGGTGGAACCGTCTACACTTGTTTATACCGGAGAGGTTGAGGACTTCTTCTTCCTCATCGAACGAGAACTTAAAGCACGTATCGGCGCAGATGTTGCCGGGCGGCTCCATACTGCCCGTTCCCGCAATGACATTGATCACACTCTCTTCAAACTTGCCCTGAAGGAGAAGATAGATGCCTTGATGGCAAAGGCGCGCGGGTTGCTTGCGGCTATGATCGACACCGCAGAACGCGAAAAAGCCACTCTGATAGTCGCCTATACACACGGCCAACCAGCGCAACCAACGACATTTGGACACTATCTGTCTGCTGCTATAGAGATACTGATACGCGACATTGAACGATTTGCGGAAGCACGCAAGATCGTAGACCTCTCTTCAATGGGTGCTGCTGCAATCACAACATCCGGCTTTCCCGTCGACAGGGCTCGTGTCGCACACCTTCTGGGATTTTCCGGCCCTCAGCGAAACTCCTACTCCTGCATTGCCGCAGTAGACTACACGACCTCGACGTATTCCTCGATCGAATTGATGTTTCTGCATCTTGGACGATTGATCCAGGACTTCCAGTTCTGGACAAGTTTCGAAGTTGGTCAGATCTATGTGCCGAATGCGCTTGTACAGATATCTTCGATCATGCCCCAAAAGCGCAATCCCGTTCCTATAGAACACATGCGTCATCTTGCCAGCCAGACCATGGGCAGAGCGCGCACGGTGCTCGATGTGATGCACAACACCCCGTTCACTGATATGAACGACAGCGAAGGTGAAACCCAGGGCATGGGATATGAGGCCTTCGCATCAGCATCACGTGTTCTCGATCTTCTGGCCAGCCTGATCAGCCATATCAGCATCGATCCAGAGCGCGTTGAGCAAAATATACGCCGCTCCTGCATTACCATCACCGAACTCGCCGACTCACTTGTGCGTATGGAAGACCTGTCGTTCCGCGAAGCGCACGAAATCGCCTCTGCTGTTGCAAGAAGCGTTGTGGCTACAAAGGGCGATTTAACGAATGATGGCTTTGAACCATTCCTCTCCTCATTTGAACACTCCGTTGGACGCAAGCCATCCATCGATCTTGAGACATTTCAACAAATTGTCTCGCCCGAACATTTCGTGGCGGTGCGGGCGCGTTTCGGTGGACCTGCGCTCGAGCCAATGTCCGACGCCATCCGGTCCTACCGCAAAAAACTATCGGCCTTCGAGACAGATGCCACAATGGCTTCGGAGCAAGCTGCGGCGGCGGCAGCCGAGCTTTCGCAAAAATTCAACGCTCTGAAGGGAGCCTGCTGATGGCCACGATCGAACTTCAGAAACTGGTTAAACGTTACGGAAAAGTCGATGCTGTCAAAGGTATCGACCTATCAATTGCTCATGGGGAATTCGTGGTTTTCGTCGGCCCTTCCGGATGTGGTAAATCGACGACCCTGCGAATGATTGCAGGGCTTGAGGAAATCTCCGGCGGAACGCTGAAGATCGGCGACGAGATCGTCAATGAGCGCGATCCAAAACAGAGAAACATCGCCATGGTGTTTCAGAACTACGCAATCTATCCCCATATGACGGTGCGTCAAAACATCAGCTTTGGTCTTTACACATCCAAGCTCGACAAGGCCGAGAAAGACCGGCGTATCGAGGAAGCCGGAAAAATTCTGGGCCTGGAAGCCTTGCTGGACAGGCGCCCGGCAGCACTATCTGGCGGGCAACGCCAGCGTGTCGCAATTGGCCGGGCTATGGTTCGGAACCCATCGGCATTTCTCTTTGATGAGCCACTTTCCAATCTCGATGCACAGCTGCGTGCGCAGATGCGCATCGAGATAAAAAGGCTGCACCAGCGCCTCGGGACCACGACCGTTTACGTGACACATGATCAGATCGAAGCCATGACAATGGCAGATCGTATCGTAGTGATGAAGGACGGCGAGATCCTGCAAGTCGGGACACCGTCAGAGCTTTATGATACCCCCGCGGATGTGTTCACAGCGCGCTTCATCGGAAGCCCCTCGATGAACCTTGTCCGCGGCTCGAAAATGTCCGAAGGCATACGGACGTCCATTGATGGCGAGCTGTTGGTGGGCATTCGTCCTCACGATCTCATCGCATCCACCGGCGCAAGTACGGAGCAATCTGCTCTGCAATTATCCGGTCTGGTCACGGCGGTGGAGCCTTTGGGACCCGAAACCCTCGTCCATCTGGACGTGGACGGTCAGGATGTCATTGCCACGGCGCAGAACAAGTTTGCTCCGGTCGTTGGAGATCATGCAATCTGCCACGCCCCGGTCGGCAGCCTTTATCTTTTTGACGTTGCATCAGAAAAGCTACTGGGCCGCTGGTAATGATAGACAGGACTGACGCGTCTGCGGTTTTGTGTATCGGCCGCGTTTATTGCGATCTGATATTCACAGGACTATCGAACCTGCCGGTGCTCGGCCGCGAGCTCTTTGCTAACGGCATGGAGATAGCCGCAGGTGGAGGCGCCTTCATTGCAGCAGCTCACATGGCACATGTCGGCCGCCACTCCGCGCTTGTAGCGCGGCTGGGAACGGATGCCCTTTCCAGGGAAATCGAAAAACAGATCCGCTCGATGAATATCGATTTGCAATTTGTCGAAAGCGCCGAGGATGCTGGTCCGCAAGTGACTGTCGCGGCTGTTGTAAGAGACGAAAGAGCGTTTCTGACAAGACGCGCAGGACCCGCGCAACCTTCCACATTGGCAGCAGCTTTTGAATGGGGCCAAGCACGTCATCTTCACATTGCTGAATATGCCACGCTCCATGAGATCCCCGACCTCGTCACACGTGCCAAAAAAAACGGATTGACCGTCTCGCTGGATCCAAGTTGGGATGAAACGCTGATCTATCAGCCAGATCTGTTGCACGCTTGCGCGGGCGTCGACATATTCCTGCCAAACATGGAAGAAGCTTACGCTATCACTGGCGAGAGCACCCCTGAAAACGCTTTGGCGAAACTGGCAGGATCCTTCCCCGTCATTGCTTTAAAAGGTGGAGCGGAAGGTGCCTGGATGCTGTCTGGCGCACAGTTGGTGCATAAACCTGCGCAACCCGTCGTCGTCGTCGACACGACAGGCGCAGGTGACGCATTCAATGCGGGGTTCATCAACGCATGGCTGAATGGCGAAGCAAACACAGATTGTGTTGAAGCTGGAATTCACGCCGGAACTCTGGCGGTTCAGGTAGCCGGTGGCGCGGGCGTTCTTTTATAGTGCGCGGCAGGAATACCTGGCTTTTGGCAACCTTGCCGACATCTAATGGCTCTGTTGAGATCATAGAAATGGCGGGACAGCGGTTTATCGGCTGAATTGGCCATGAAAGCAAGTTTCGTTTCCAATCGAGTTGATCAAACTCAATCTGAAACGGAAACAAAACCAATCGACGGATGTCATCGGGTTTACTCTTTCGGTTCTTGCGATCCGGAAACGGCATATCCGGAACACAGGGGCTTGAGTGGTCAGCCTGTCCTTTCAAAGTCCCCTGCCCGTTTGCGCGTGGTGGACGCGGGCTTGAGGCTTGCCGCCAGGCGTCTCATTTGACCTGAGTATAAACAATAACGGCACAGGAGATCCGGCATTGTCCTTGGATTTGTTTATTCTGCGCAATTCTTTCCATGAACGCATACAGTTGCACCGTCGAGATCGGTGTCTTAAGCCACTCGATGATCTCCCTGGCCGATGGTCCGGCGCGCATCAGGACAAGAGCGGTGAGAAGGAGTGGTGCCTGCTGGCAGCGCTTCAACTCGATTGCCGTCTGGAGTACCACAAGGGACGGATACAACTACCTTGCGCGCCGTTGTATGAAGTTTGCAGCGGCCTTACAATAGGACTGAACAATGAGCACGTTTAACGCCATGTCCATTGCCCAGCTTTCAGCGCTCATCCAGAGCGGTGCTGTTGATCCGGTCGCCGTGGCCGAAACCACGTTTGGCGCGATTGCGGCAGCCGATCCAGCTGTCTTCATCGCACTGTCGAAAGAACGGGCGCTGGCAGAGGCGGAAGCGTCGTCGCGTCGGATACGTGAAGGTCGCTCGCTTGGTATTCTCGATGGTATTCCTATCGGCTGGAAAGACCTGTTCGATATGACTGGCATGACGACGACGGCCGGATCGAAGGTTCTGGCCAGAGAGCCTGCGGCGACCAAAGACGCGGCAGTTGTCGATGCGTTGAAATCCGCGGGTATGGTCGCTATCGGCCGGCTTAACATGAGTGAATTCGCATTTTCCGGGCTCGGACTTAATCCGCATTACGGAACACCGGAAAATCCGCGCAGCACTGATGTGCCGCGTATCACCGGCGGCTCGTCCTCCGGTTCGGCGGCTGCGGTAGCGGCAGGTCTCGTGCCCGTCGCCATGGGCACGGATACCGGCGGATCGATCCGCATACCCGCCGCCTTCAACGGCATCGTCGGCTACAAGGCGACACGCGGGCGTTATGCCATGGACGGTGTTTTCCCGCTCGCCAAAAGCCTCGATTCCCTTGGGCCACTGTGCCGCACGGTACAGGATGCCGTCTGGGTCGACGCGGCTATGCGCGGTCTGACGACACCAGCTGTTGGCCGGCAGCCGCTAACCGGGGTCGAGGTGGTTATCCCGCAGAATGTAGTTTTCGATGGCGTAGAAGCCGGTGTACTTGCGGCCTTCGAAGGTGCCGTGGAACGCCTGATAGACACCGGTGTCAAAGTCGCTCGGGTCGAAATCACCGCTTTCGATGAGATACTGGCGCTGATGTCGAGCCATGGCGCGCTGGTGACGGCGGAGGCGTACTGGCTGCACAGGCACCGTCTTGAAAGCGACGATGCGCTGTCGATGGACCCACGCGTTGTCTCGCGCACCAAGCTCGGAGCCAGTATCAGCCTCTCCGCCTATATCGATATCCTTAGTGCACGCACCCGCCTCATCGAAGACGTCGAACGGCTGGTCGGTGGCAGGCTGATCGCGTTTCCGACGATCCCGCATGTGGCCCCACCCATCGCGCCGTTGATGACCGACGACGACCTTTTCGTGAAAACCAACGCCCGGACGCTGCGCAACACGCTGCTGGGCAATTTCCTCGACTGGTGCGGTGTGTCCATCCCTTGCGGTACGGGCGACGCCGGCATGCCGGTCGGCTTCCTGCTCTCGGGACCGGCTGGCACCGACGAGAGGCTCTTGTCCATCGCGCTGTCGGCTGAACCAGTCATTCGCGGCAATTTTATCTGAGACATCTACTCTGAGCCACCGCTTCGAGTTCTTCTACAGGACGCAAAGCATATCCTTTTCCACGGTATTGCGGATCAATATAGACCCCGGCTAGCCATGAGTTTAGGTCTGGTCGCCCTTCCAAATCATCAAGGCAAAGCGTAACCATGCCAACTGGCTGCTCTCCGTCGAGCATGACAAGTACGGTCGGCATGAGTTTGCCATTGATGGCGCAATCCTCTTCCAGCCGGAGCTCGCCTGGGTCAAACAATGACAGCCCCTAGATGACCGTTTTTGGTGCATTGCCGCCGTGGCGCTTAAAATGAACGCGTTTGATCGCTTCTATCCCCTGAACGGATACGAACCGTAACCAAACAAATCTTAGCTTTTCCAAATCAGATATGCCTCTGATTTTAAAGATTAAGTGACTTCATTCTGCCGCCACCTTCTCATCCGCCTTCCGGCTTTCCCATTCCTGCGGCGTCAGCGTCTTAATGTCGAACTGATCTCGTGTGCGGGTATAAGTGTGCCCACCCATGCGTCCGACCGCATCCATGAGCTGCTGGTCGATATGCAGGTTAGCAGGATTAACCGCATCACTGCGGACGAAGACGCCAACGACTTCGCCGAGGATGATTTCGCGGGCCGCGCCAACCTGAAGTGTTGTGTGGCGGCGGCATTCCAGAGCCGCCGGAGCCGCCAGAATACGAGGGCTGCAGACCATCTGGCCGGGAACGGTCGCAAGGCCCGCCTCCTCCATTTCGTCCACCTCGGGGCCAAACTTGATGGCACAGACTTCCATCTGCTCGACCAGCGCATTGTCGCAGATATGGACGGTGAATTCGCCCGTCTCTCTGATATTGCGGGCGGTGTCCTTGAAGCGCATGTCCGAGTAGTTCTCGACGCCGATGGCGACGATGGCCGGATCATGGGTCAGGACATTAAAGAAGCTGAACGGGCCAGCGTTTGGTATCCCGTCCTTGCTCACTGTGGTTACCAGAGCGATTGGACGCGGAATGACGGTTCCGATCAGAATCTTGTAACGTTCCCGCTCATTGAGCTTAGCGAAATCAAAATGGGTGTGGTCGGTCATATCAGGCCTCGGCAGCGATGCGTTGGGTTTCAAGCGGTGTGTGGCGCGACAGGTTTTCAAACCCGTCCTTGGTGACGACATACATGTCACCGACATTACAGCCTGCCGACAGTGGCTCGAGCCATTGCGTGTGCAGCACGAACACCATACCCTCTTCCATCTGGTCATAATTGTGGGATGAGATATTGAAACTGTTCTGTCCGCCAGCCATGCCGACCGAGTGGCCGAGATTGGGGTTATGCGGGCCATGGGTTGCTGGATAAACATGCATGAGAGTGCGGCCCTG
>UCJU01000027.1 GCA_900472925.1 Hyphomicrobiales bacterium | reverse complement strand
GGGCGCTGAGAGGTGCCATTTTTAGACTACCCAACGAGGCAGCTTGCAGCGCCCCGTCCGACATACCATAGCCGCGAATGGCGATGGGCAGTGAGAACAGATCAAGCCACGGGCAGGTGCTGCCGCGTGAACGGCGAAGCTTGCTTGGAAGGAAGCCATGCGCATGACCGATATTACCATTGTGCACCCACCGCAAATTTTGCTAGCAGAGGCCAACGTAAAAGCCACGATATCGGAAATCCAAAATGCCTGATCTTCTGCTCGAACTTCGTTCCGAGGAAATCCCAGCCCGCATGCAGCGCAAGGCTGCTAGCGATCTGAAGAAACTCGTCACCGATGCGTTGGTGGAAAGAGGGCTGACCTATGAGGGTGCGCGCGAATACTGGACGCCGCGCCGCCTGACGCTGGATATTCGCGGCCTCAATGCGCGCTCCGCCGATGTGCGCGAAGAGAAGAAGGGGCCGCGCACCGATGCGAATGAAAAGGCCATCGAAGGCTTTTTGCGCGGTGCGGGGCTGACCGATATTTCGCAGGCGCAGGTCGTTTCCGACCCGAAGAAGGGTGATTTCTATATCGCCATCGTCAACAAGCCCGGTCGTGCGGCGGAAGAGATCATTGCGGATGTGATGCCCGGCATCATCAGAGGTTTTGCATGGCCGAAATCCATGCGCTCCGGCCCGGCCTCCATGCCGAAGGGTTCAAGCTATGGCGGCATTGAGGGCAAGGGGTCTGAAAGCCTGCGTTGGGTGCGCCCGCTGCAATCCATCGTCTGCCTGTTCGGCCCCGAACACGACGAAACGCAGGTCATTCCCTTCGAGATCGATGGCATCGTGGCCGGTAACGTGACCTACGGCCACCGCTTCCACGCGCCCGAAGCCATCACCGTGCGCCGCTTCGAAGACTATGTGTCGAGCCTCGAAAAGGCCAAGGTCATTCTGGATGCCGAACGCCGCAAGGACATCATCCTGCATGACGCCAAGGATCTGGCTTTCGCCAACGGCCTCGATCTCGTGGAAGACGAAGGCCTGCTCGAAGAAGTCTCCGGCCTCGTGGAATGGCCGCAGGTGCTGATCGGCACGTTTGAGGAAGATTACCTCGAAATCCCCGCCGAAATCATCCGCCTCACCATCAAGACCAACCAGAAGTGCTTCGTCACCCGCCCGCAAGGCGCGACGGAAGGTCTCTCCAACCGCTTCATTCTGGTCTCCAATATTCAGGCGACCGATGGCGGCAAGGAAATCATCCATGGCAACGGCAAGGTCGTGCGCGCGCGCCTCTCGGATGCCAAGCATTTCTGGACCCGCGACCAGGGCGATCTGCCGGATTTGGAGACACTGACGGATTCTGCCGCCAAGTTCGATCTGGACCTGAAGAAGCCGCTGGACCAGCGCATGGCGAAGCTCGATGCGCTTGATGTGACCTTCCACGCCAAGCTCGGCACGCAGGGTGAGCGCGTGGCGCGCATTCGCGAACTGGCGCGTGAACTCGCCCCCATCACCGGTGCCGATGCCGCACTGGTGGATCGCGCCGTGGTTCTCGCCAAGGCCGATCTGCGCACCGAAGCCGTTGGCGAATTCCCCGAATTGCAGGGGCTGATGGGTCGCAAATATGCGACACTTCAGGGCGAAAACGAAAGCGTGGCGGCGGCCGTTGAGGAGCACTACAAGCCGCAAGGCCCGTCTGACCGCGTGCCGACTGACAAGGTTGCGATCACGGTGGCGCTGGCGGACAAGCTGGACACTCTGGCTGGCTTCTGGGCTATCGATGAAAAGCCGACGGGCTCCAAAGACCCGTTTGCTCTTCGCCGTGCTGCGCTGGGTGTTGTGCGGATTATCCTCGAGCGGAACTTACGGCTGAATCTTATCGAACAGTGCCAAGTTATTAAGCAACAGTTGTTGCTGAAAAAAGTCGGCATGGAATCGCAGAGGCAGCAGGAATTAGCTGACGAACTCATTCAGTTAGGGGTTCAGGGAGCCGCCGACATCAAAAGTGCTCCCGCTCTTAGTTACTATGGTCAAGTGACTGAGAAACAAGGTCGATGGGTCTACCGTGATGTATTGGACCTTCTCTCCTTCTTCCACGACCGCCTCAAAGTCTACCTCCGCGATCTCGGCGCGCGCTATGACCTCATCGAAGCCGTGCTCACGCCTGAGACCGACGACCTCCTCATGGTCGCCCGCCGCGTCGAGGCGCTGACGGCTTTCGTGACGGATCAGGATGGCATCAACCTTCTGGCTGGCACCAAGCGCGCCACCCAGCTGTTGGCCGCAGAAGAAAAGAAGGGCACCGTGGTGGCCGACAGCGTTTCGGAAGAGCTCTTTAAGCTCGACGCCGAAAAAGCACTTTACGCCGCCATCAAGACCGCTTCCGCCGATGCCGCCAAGGCGGTCGAAGCGGAGGACTTCCGCTCTGCCATGCAGGCGCTCTCGACGCTCCGCGCACCCGTCGATAAATTCTTCGAAGACGTCCTCGTCAACGACGAAGACAACGCCATCCGCGCCAACCGTCTGGCCCTGCTCAAGGCCATCCGCGAAGCAACAGGAACGGTTGCGGACTTCTCGAAGATCAGCGGATGAGGTGGATAAGGGGCGTTGTGCGTGTGGCTCACCCGCTCTGTCCTGCCGGACATCTCCNNGGAGGGAGATTGGCTAGACGAAGGAATGCTCCTCTGTTCAGCCGCATCGCCACCACGCACCGCGTGCGCAATTTTAGAGATGGCCGAGAGCTCGCCACGGCCCGATCTCCCCACCTGTGGGGGAGATGCCCGGCAGGGCAGAGGGGGGCTAGCCGCGCATGAAAACATCTAACGACAACCCTTCCAAAATCCTCATCAGCGCCTGTCTGCTCGGCCACGCCGTCCGCTATGACGGCAAGGACAAGCTGCTCTGTCACCCGGCCATCGAGCGCTGGAACGAAGAGGGCAGGCTGGTGACGATCTGTCCTGAAATGGCGGGCGGGATGGCTGTTCCGCGTCCGCCTGCGGAAATCGAAAATGGAGCCTCCGGTCTCGATGTGCTGGAAGGCCGTGCGCGGGTGATCGAAATCACCGGCGGCGATGTGACGGCGCAATTCGTGGCCGGGGCGCGAAAGGCGCTGGCGTTCGCGCAGGATAATGGTTGCCGATACGCGCTGCTCATCGATGGCAGTCCGTCCTGTGGATCGGTTGCGGTCTATGATGGTTCATTTTCGGGCCGCAAGCATGCAGGCAATGGCGTTACCGCAGCACTGTTCGCATAGTCGGGCATCACGGTGTTTTCCGACGGGCAGATCGATGCGCTTGTTGCAGCCTTGGAGCCCTACGCAGCATCGCCCTAGCAACTTCCCGGCCTTTGCGGCATGATGCTTTCGCCATCTTGAATTCAGGGAGGAATGCACAATGGCCAAGAACACGATTTGCGTCTGGTACGACAGGGACGCTGAAGCCGCCGCGCGTTTTCTACGCGGAGGTCTTCCCCGATAGCGCCGTCGGCAAGGTTCACCACGCCCCCGGCGATTATCCCTCCGGCAAGCAGGGGGATGTGCTGATGGTAGAATTCACGGTCGCCGGTGTCGCCTGTGTGGGCCTCAATGGTGGGCCGATCTTCCAGCACAATGAGGCGTTCTCCTTCCAGATATCTACGGAAACCCAAGAGGAGACCGACCGTTACTGGAATGCCATCGTCGGCAATGGCGGGCAGGAAAGCGAATGCGGCTGGTGCAAGGACAAGTGGGGCATCTCGTGGCAGATCACGCCACGCGTGCTGATTGAAGCCATGGCCGCTGGTGATGCCGAGGCAAAACGGGCTTTCGATGCCATGATGACGATGAAGAAGATCGATGTGGCAAAGATCGAGGCGGCCCGGCATGGGTGAATGAGGGCGTGGCGCTGCTGGATATTGGTCAAGCGCGGTATGAAGTGAGATGCGCAGGTATCGTGGTGCCCCAGCACTCCCTCAAAATAAAAACGCCGGAGATCTCTCCCCGGCGTTTCATCTCAAGACATTAAACCCGATCAGCTTGCCATACGCATCTGATGCGCCATGCCGTGTAGGCTGCCATTCTGCGAGTTTGAGACGCGGAAGGTGCGGATGAGGTTCAGCAGTTCCTCGGTGTCGGCGGCAAGCGCTTCGGCAGAGGCGGTGGTTTCCTCGGCCATGGCGGCATTGTGCTGGGTGGCGGCGTCCAGCTGGTTGAGCGAGGACGAGATGGAACGCAGCGTGGTGTCCTGCTCGGCCGCCGAATGGGCGATCTTGCTGACGATGTCGCTGGAGGATTTAATCTGGTTGGAGATGCGTTTCAGCGCATCGCCTGCCTCGCCCACCAGACGCACGCCATTTTCCACCTGTGTCGAGGAACGGGCGATCTGCGTCTTGATCTCCTTGGCAGCGGCGGCGGATTTCTGGGCCAGTTCGCGCACTTCCTGGGCAACGACGGCAAAGCCCTTGCCCGCTTCGCCCGCGCGGGCAGCTTCCACGCCCGCATTCAGCGCCAGAAGGTTGGTCTGGAAAGCGATGTCATCGATGACACCGATGATCTTGGAGATTTCGACAGCGGATTGTTCGATGCCGCTCATCGCGCCAATGGCTTCCTCGACGATCTGGTCGCTGCGGTTCGCATCGGTGCTGATGGAGGTCACGCGCTTGGCGGCTTCCGATGCGCCATCTGCGGTCTGGCGTACGGCAACCGTCAGCTCGTCCAGAGCAGCCGATGTCTCCTCGAGGCTTGCAGCTTGGCGCTCGGTGCGCTGGGAAAGCTCGCTGGAGGCCTTGCGGATTTCATCCTTGGAGCCGCCGATGTCCACGCTCTTGACGTTGACCTTCTCCATGGCAGCGTCGAGCTGCGACAGCGCTTCGTTGAAATTGTCGCGCAAGGCGGCATAACGCGAACCGAGATCGGCGCAGCGTACCGTCAGATCGCCTTGCGCCAGCTTTTCCAGTGCCTCGCCGATGGTGGCGACGACCCGGGCCTGTAACTCGGCCTCATCGCGCTGCATATCGAGGTTGGTCTGGCGCTCGGTGTCGAGCTGGTTCTGCTGTTCGTCCTGACGGCGCTGCATGGTGTGGCGCTCGCGCACCTTCTGTTGCAACGCTTCTGTTGCCTTGGCCATCAGGCCGATTTCGTTCTTCATGCCGGTGTGGTGAATGGCCAGATCGACATTCTCGTTGGCCACTTCTCCCAGTGCCTTGTGAATATCATCGAGCGGCTTGGAAATGCCCCGGATGACCACATAGGCGGCGGCAAGACCTAACAGGAATACACCGAGACCGAAGGAGATGGCGCTGATGATGGTGGAGCGAACCTGCGCTTGCAAGTCATCGATATAGACACCTGTTACGACCACCACCTGCCATGGCTCGAAAGCCATCGCGTAGGAGCTTTTCGCATAGGTATCGCCTTCCGCGCCGGGCTTAGGACCATAAAAGCTGGTCTGTCCGCCGCCTGCGCGGGCCAGCCGAACCAGCTCGTCGCGGTAGTTGAAGCCCTGGCTGTCCGGCTTGCCCTTGTAGCTCTGGCCGACGCGCTTGGCTTCCGGGTGAAACAGCATTTTGACATCGTAGTCATAGCCGAACATATATCCATCGGGCGTATATTTCATGGCTGCGACGATGGCGAAGGCCTGCGACATCGCCTGTTCGTGGGTCAGCGTACCGGCCTTTTCCTTGTCGTAGAACGACTGGAGAATGGAGATGGACGACTGCACCTGCGTGCGCAGCATCCCGTACCGTTCCTCGTAAATGGCGTTGACGGACGATCTGATCTGGAAATAGGTGGTGGCGGCAAATGCTGCCATCAGCGCGACCACAAGCAGGATCAGTTGTCGGGAAATCGGCAGGTTTTTCATATGCGCTCACAGGCTAGGGCACCGCAGCAGTGGCAACGGAGCAATCTCGGGACGATGTGGGGTGGGCGCCTGATGCGCTATAAAGACGCGTTCATCGCACCTGATGGTTTAGATGAAGCTTCAAAAATTTGAATAATTGCTTAAATTAGGCTCACTGAATACGTTGCCGGGCAAAATAGTTTGTTATCTGTCAAATATATGACAATAAAATCCCATCGATAGGTGTCGGTGATATCAGTTGTCACTCAGAATGGTTTGTTGTGCTGTCACTGGCGCAGCGTGAAGCCATCCAGCGACAGCGGCGTGACCGCGTCTGCAGCCACCGGTTCCGGCATTTCGCCGCCGATTGCTTTGCCGACAGCAGAGGTCTTCACTGTCCTATCCACTGTATCGAGTGCGGGAGCCGCGACGCCCATTTCCGGCGCAGGCAGCCATGTGGGATTGTTGCTGACATAGGTGACCGGCGAGCCGCCGAGCCACGCTTCCGTGCGCAGGATTTGCTTCTTGCCACCGATATCGCGAATGGAAATGTCCTGCGTGCCGGGGTTGAGAACGGGGGTGGGCTGTTTTGGCGCCTGTCGTGGCTTGAGTGGCGGGCAGCCATCGCAGGATAGGGAGAGGATGCTGCCATTGCCCGTGCTGTTCTGGCCGATGACTTCGATGGAGGAAGCCATGGCGCTGCTGCTTGCCAGCACAACTGCAATCGTCAGCAAAGTCTCGCGCATGGAAATCCCCGTCATGGGCAGCTTTTCGCTGCAATATTTGGCGGGAATTTTACCGAGACTTCCTTTCCATACCGTCAGGAATAATGGTAAAAATTGAGCGAAATCAGCCCTTGGCCGGGCCGTCCTTTTCGCGGGCCACGGCCTGCCAGCCGATATCGCTGCGGCTGAAACCATTGTCCCACTTGACCTCGGTGGCCAAGGCGTAGGCGCGGTCTCTGGCTTCGGTCACGGTCTTGCCAAACGCAGTCACGTTCAGCACGCGCCCACCGGTGGCAACCAGTTGGCCGTCCTTGATCGCTGTGCCCGCGTGAAAGACCTTTGCGTCGGCGCGCTCGGTCGGCACATGCGCGATCGGTGTGTTCTTGTCGTAAGATGCGGGATAGCCCTTGGACGCCAGAACCACGGTCAGTGCTGCATCGTCACGCCATTGGGCGCTGACCTGATCCAGCGTGCCTGTTGCTGTGGCATGGAGGATGGGCAGAAGATCGCTCTTCAGGCGCATCATCAGCACCTGGCATTCGGGGTCACCGAAGCGGACATTATATTCGATCAGTTCCGGGCCTTTTGCGGTAATCATCAGACCGGCAAAAAACACGCCGGAGAAGGGGTGACCATCCTTGGCCATGCCATGCATGGTCGGCTCGATGATCTCGCGCATGGTGCGCTCGACCATCGCAGGCGTCATGACCGGGGCAGGGGAGTATGCACCCATGCCGCCGGTGTTGGGGCCGGTATCGCCATCGCCAACGCGTTTGTGGTCTTGCGCGGTCGCCAGTGCCAGTGCCGTCTTGCCATCGGAAAGACAGAAGAAGCTGGCTTCCTCGCCGTCCAAAAACGCTTCCACGACGACTTCGGCACCGGCAGCGCCAAATGCGCCATCGAAACAATCATCGATGGCCGAAAGAGCGTTAGCCTCGGTCATCGCGACAGTTACGCCTTTGCCAGCTGCCAGGCCATCCGCCTTGATGACGATGGGCGCACCTTGCTCACGGACATATTGCTTGGCCGGTTCGGCGGACTTGAAGCGCTGGTAGGCACCGGTTGGGATGTCGTATCGCGCGCAGAGATCCTTGGTGAAACCTTTGGAACCCTCGAGTTGGGCGGCGGCGGCGGATGGTCCGAAGGTGGCTATGCCAGCGCTGCGCAGATCATCAGCAAGACCGGCAACCAGAGGCGCTTCCGGGCCGACCACGACGAAGTCAATATCGTTCTCTTGGCAGAAGGCGATGACGGCGGCATGGTCTTCGACATTCACGTCTACCAGCGTCGCATGGTCGGCAATGCCGGGATTGCCGGGGGCCGCAAAAAGCTGCGTGAGGCGCGGAGACTGGGCGATTTTCCACGCTAGGGCATGTTCGCGCCCGCCGGAACCGATCAACAGAACTTTCATGGTCAACACCCCTGTCATCTCGCGTTTTATCGTGTTGCTGGGGCGTTAAGGGCCAAGGGCTGAAAGGTCAAGCGCAGCGCATGCTTTTCTGTGGAATCGCGGAAGCTTCTTGTTGTCATGCCATAATCAACATCTATGTTCGGGCAGATTTGAAAACAGTTCAGAGAACCATATGTCCGCAGATAATGCCCGCCTTGCTCCCCTTATCGCTTCCGAGATCAACGCCCGCGCCGAACAGGTGAAGGCGGCGATTGCGCTGCTGGACGAAGGCGCCACCGTGCCCTTCATCGCCCGCTATCGCAAGGAAGTGACGGGCGGTCTTGACGACACCCAGCTTCGCACGCTGGCGGAACGGCTGTCCTATCTGCGTGAGCTCAACGCCCGGCGTGCCTCGATTGTCGATTCCATCAACGGTCAGGGCAAGATGACCGATGAGCTGATGGTCAAGATCGTTTCGGCCACGACCAAGGCGGAACTCGAAGACCTTTACCTGCCCTATAAACCCAAGCGCCGCACCCGTGCCGAGATTGCCCGTGAGCGCGGTCTCGGGCCGTTGGCTGAGGCCATATGGGCAGACCGTGCCGCCGACCCGGCAAAACTGGCCGCAGCTTACGTTCAAGGCGAAGTCGCAGACGTGAAAGCAGCACTTGAGGGTGCACGCGATATCGTTGCCGAAACCATGACCGAAAACGCCGATTTGCTCAAGCGGCTGCGTGATTACATGCGCCACAACGCCACCTTCCGCGCCAAGGTGGTGGATGGCAAGCAGGCCACGGGCGAGAAGTTCTCCGACTATTTCGACCATTCCGAAAAATGGTCGACCGTGCCCGGCCATCGCGCCTTGGCCATGCTGCGTGGCTGGAACGAGGAAGTGCTGACGCTGACCATCGACGTGGATGCGGATGATCCGTCGCCCGTCAAACCCGCCCAACGCACCATCGCGAGCGCATTTGATATTCGCAGCGCAGGACCTGCTGATGCCTGGCTGATGGAGGTTGCGGGCTGGACATGGCGCGTCAAGCTATCCATGTCTCTGTCGCTCGACCTGATGCGTGAGTTGCGGGAACGGGCAGAAGAAGAAGCGATCCACGTCTTTGCCCGCAATCTCAAGGACTTGCTGCTGGCCGCACCTGCCGGTTCGCGTGCCACCATGGGGCTTGATCCGGGCATCCGCACCGGCGTCAAGGTGGCCATTATCGATGGCACCGGCAAGCTGCTGGAGACGACGACGGTCTATCCATTCCCGCCGAAAAACGACATTCGCGGGACACAGGCGGAACTTGCAAGCCTGATCAAGAAACACAATGTCGAGCTGATCTCTATTGGTAACGGCACTGGAAGCCGTGAGACGGAACGTCTGGTCGCTGACATGCTGGGCCAGTTGAGCGGTTCAAAGCCCACGAAGGTCATCGTATCGGAAGCGGGCGCGTCGATCTATTCCGCTTCTGCCAGTGCTGCTGCCGAATTCCCTAATCTGGATGTCTCGCTTCGTGGCGCGGTTTCCATCGCCCGCCGTCTGCAAGACCCGCTGGCGGAACTGGTGAAGATCGAGCCGAAGTCCATCGGCGTCGGCCAGTACCAGCACGATGTCGATCAGGGCAAGCTGTCGCGCTCGCTGGATGCCGTCGTGGAGGATGCGGTGAATGCCGTCGGTGTCGATCTCAACACGGCATCCGCCCCGCTTCTGTCTCGGGTTTCAGGCCTTGGCGCGTCGATTGCCGATGCCATCGTTCTGCACCGCGACCAGACGGGGCCGTTTGCCAGCCGCAAGGAGTTGCTGAAAGTGCCACGCTTGGGGCAACGCACATTCGAACAATGCGCAGGCTTCCTGCGCATTCCCAATGGCAAGGAGCCGCTGGATTCGTCATCTGTGCACCCTGAAGCCTATGGCGTTGCGAAGAAGATCGTTGCTGCCTGCGGTCGCGATCTGCGCTCGGTCATGGGTGATAGCGCAGCCTTGAAGGCGCTCGATCCCAAGGCATTTATCGATGAGCAGTTCGGTTTTCCCACAGTCAAGGACATCATCGCCGAGCTGGAAAAGCCAGGCCGTGACCCGCGCCCGAGCTTCAAGACCGCAACCTTTGCCGACGGCGTGGACGAAATCACAGACCTGAAACCCGGCATGCTGCTGGAAGGCACGGTGACGAATGTCGCAGCTTTCGGCGCTTTCGTCGATATCGGCGTGCATCAGGATGGCCTTGTCCATGTCAGCCAACTGGCAGACCGCTTCATCAAAGACCCGCATGAGGTGGTCAAGGCCGGGGACGTCGTGAAGGTGCGCGTTGTGGAAGTGGACGTGAAGCGCAAGCGCATTGGCCTTACCATGCGCAAGGATGGCGGCGAAGCAGCACCGCAGCCGATGCGTGAAAAAGGCAATGCAAACGCCATGCGCCACGCCAGCGCCAAACCGCAGCCGCGCAGTGAAACAGCGCAACCCGGCGGTGCATTGGCGGCGGCTTTGGCTGAAGCGATGAAGAAACGCTGATCAAAGGTTGAAAACAGTGCCTCTCTTTAAAACGTGAAGGTCCGTTGCGGCATGAAATCGTTCAATATTTTTGAAAATAGAGCGGCTTGAAACTTTACATGAAAGCGGTAGCTTGAATCCCTATTGATAAGTGAGACTTAGCTTATTAGGGGGTAAAATGGCCTCGTCTCTGCATGCTTTGCTTGGAAAAATAGTCAAGACCGGCAATCTGGTCGTTACCGGCCCAGACGGGCGGCATGTTTACGGCGACGGGACCGGAAAGCGCGTCGTCCTCAATTTTACGGATGATCCGGCGATGGATGCGATTGCCGCCGATCCAGCCTTGAAGCTTGCGGAAATCTACATGGAAGGCCGCATGGCTGTCGTTGAAGGCGACATCTATGACTTTCTGGCGCTGATCAAAGGCAATACGCTAAGCGAAGCGCTGACCTTCGGCATGGTTTGGCGGGGCATGGCACGCATTATTGCGTCGCGCATCAAGATGCATCTGCCGGTCAATCACAACAAGGACAATGTCGCCCATCATTACGATCTCAGCGCCAAGCTGTTCGATCTGTTTCTGGACGAGGACTGGCAATATTCCTGCGCCTATTTCAACCCGCCAGGCATCAGTCTCTACGAGGCGCAAGTCGCCAAAAAGCGGCATATTACGGCAAAGCTGATGCCACAACCGGGGCATCGGGTGCTGGAAATCGGCTCCGGCTGGGGCGGCATGGCCATGTATCTGACCGAAAGCTCGGATGTGGATGTCACGGGCATCACGCTCAGCGAGGAGCAATTGCGGGTTTCGCGCGACCGGGCGCAAAAGCGCGGGCTGGCGGACAAGCTGCGTTTCGAATTGCAGGACTATCGCTATCTGCCGGCCTCCAGCAAATATGACCGCATCGTTTCAGTCGGCATGTTCGAGCATGTCGGACCAACACACTATCGCGAATATTTCAGCAAAGCTGCGGAATTGCTGGATGAAAACGGCGTGATGCTGATGCATTCCATCGGCCAGCCATCTCCGGCGCTCGCGACCAATCCTTTTATCGAAAAATATATTTTCCCGGGCGGGTATATTCCGTCTCTGGCAGAAGTTTTGCCCGCGGTGGAGAAATCCGGCTTGCTTGTGCGCGATATCGAAATCCTGCCGATGCATTATGCTCACACGCTGCGCAAGTGGCGGGAGCGCTTCGTCGCCAACAAGGCAGAGGCCGTTGCGATCTACGACGAGCGCTTCTTCCGCATGTGGGAATTTTATCTGGCCGGGTCAGAAATGGCGTTCACGCACGAGAATTTCTACATTTTCCAGATACAGCTGACCAAGCGAGGAGACGCCGTACCTGATAACCGCGATTACATCGCAAGGAACGAAGCGCGATTGCTGGAATTCGAAAAGACGCGGCCACCCTTGGAAAAAGTTTTGTTTTGACGTGCCGGGCGCGGCCGCCATGGCGTTTTGCTTGACGCTTCGTAAATGCCAAGCGTAGAACGCTTGACATGATTGACCAAGGTGATCTTTCCGGCCGCGTTTCCGACGCACCATCCAACAATTGGGTCTATCGGTTTTTGCCGAGAACCCTTTGGCCCTATGCGCAACTGGCCCGTTGGGACCGCCCCATCGGCTGGGAGTTGCTGATGTGGCCGTGCTTCTGGTCGGCGGCGATGGCGGCGAATGCCGCGCTGCATATCGGCAGCTTCTCCTGGGACACTTTGATTTTCCACCTCTTCCTGTTTTTTGCGGGTTCGGTGGCCATGCGTGGCGCGGGCTGCACCTATAATGACCTTGTCGATCACAAGATTGACATGGCCGTGGCCAGAACCCGTTCCAGACCACTGCCGTCCGGGCGGGTTAGCCGCAAACAGGCGAAGATTTTCATCGTCATTCAGGCGCTGATCGGGCTGATGGTTTTGCTGTGTTTCAACGGCTTTGCGATTCTCGTCGGTCTGTCATCGCTTGTTTTCGTGGCGATCTATCCCTTCGCCAAGCGCTTTACCAACTGGCCGCAGTTCTTTCTGGGCCTTGCCTTTTCGTGGGGCGCGCTGATGGGATGGGCGGGTCAATTCGGATCGCTATCGGTCTCGCCGGTGCTGCTTTATGTTGGCGCTATCGCCTGGACGATCGGTTATGACACAATCTACGCCCATCAGGACAGGGAAGATGACACGGCTGCGGGCATCGGCTCCACCGCTCTGCTGTTCGGAGATAAGACACATAGCTGGCTGGTCGGTCTTTATGGCACAGCGCTTGTCTGTATTCTGCTTGCCTTCGCAACCGCTGGGGTTAGCATTTTCGGCTATATCAGCGTCGCCATCGCAGCGTTCCTGCTGTTTCGACAAGTCTGGGTGCTGGATATCGACAATGTCAAACAGTGCCACGCGTTATTTTTATCCAACAATCGCGTCGGCGTGCTGATCTTCGCTGGCCTGCTCTTGCCCTTGCTTGTTCGCTGACATGAAAAACCCGGCTGCGTCGGATAACGCGCCGGGTTTCACCGTCTGTCCGCAAGCGTGGTGGATCAGCTGCGGGCGATGATTTCCTTGCCCTGAATACGCATGGTCATGCCCAGCGAGCCGGTGCTGCGACGCACGAGAAAGCGGGGGCGGCGCTCCGCAAAGTAGGAATGGCGGCGGCGCGAGCGTGTTGGCTTCGTGCGAACGTGGCCGAGATGGTCTTCCAACGGACGAGCGACGCCATCCGCTTCGACCATGAGCATGGGAATGCGGTAAGCTTCAGACCAGCTGCGCCAATCGGCAGCAATGTCGCACAGGTCGTGCGCCACCAGCAGCGGGATGCAGAGGTCTGGATCGTCGTGGTGAAGTTCGAGCGTGACGGTGACCTGGCCATCGCCATGGTCGATGGCGCGGGCTGCAACGCCCTTGAAGGCGCGAGCAGGCAGAGCGAAGGAGAGCGGAAGACCGCTGGAATTGAGAACCTTGCGAAGAACTGCGCCGCGCTCATCGAGCGTGATAGCCACATCGGCTGAACCCTTGTCCTTGCCGTAGGTGATCTGCTGCGGAAACCGTGTAGGGTCTAGCCGGAGTGTCGCGCCTGCCCATTCGGGCTTCAGAACAGTGTTGGTCATCATGCTATCCTTGTTTTACCTGAGAGCCGTTTCATGGCCTCGTCCGGGACTTTTCGTCCTCTGATAAGGAGAAGATAGCGGCCGCATCTTCGTGACAGCTTAAAAATCGAGGTTAAGAAAACTTTGCATTCCCAAATGGTTAGCAAAACGCAGTCTGATAGGGTTTCGAAATCCTGAATTGGCACGAGCGCTATTGTGCGGTCGCCTGTGCCGAGATCTTGTTTTCAGTTCACGTAAATTCAGAGACTGTGCGTTTGCCGCCCCCGCGCAGATCGCCTTGAAAACAGCTAGCGCAGGGCAAGTCGCTTTCCGCAATTGCCAGGGATGCGAAAGCCAAAAATGGATGGGGATGACCTGCGTGTAGCCCAAAAAAAGGCAAGACGATGGGCGCCCGGCACAAGGCCGAAGCGCTCTATTTTTGGACGCAAGCGATAAATCTGGCGCTAGACGCTGACCACTTTGCCGGGGTTCATGACGCCTGCCGGATCAAAGGCTGTCTTGATTCGACGCATCAATTCCAGTTCGATACCGGGCCGGATATCGGCAAGCTCGTCACGCTTTAACTGGCCGATGCCATGCTCGGCGGAAATAGAACCGCCATGGGAGAGCACGATGCCATGGACGATGTGGTTGATGTCGCGCCAGCGCGCGATGAACTCTGCCTTGTCGGCACCGACCGGCTGGGAGATGTTGTAGTGGATATTGCCGTCGCCAAGATGACCGAAGGCGCAGATGCGCGCGCCGGGAATGGCCTGCAAGACGCCAGCCTCTGCTTCCGCCATGAAGTCCGGGATTTTCGAAACCGGTACGGACACGTCATGCTTGATGGAGCCGCCCTCCGGCTTTTGTGCGTCCGACATGCTTTCGCGCATGTGCCACAGGGCCTGACGTTGTGCTTCAGACGAGGCGATGACAGCGTCATGCACAATCCCAGCCTCGAAGCCCTGCTCCAAGAGGGTTTCGACCATGGTCTGGGCCGTCTCTGCCGTGTCAGAGGTCGATATGTCGATCAGCGCGTACCAGTGATGCGGCGTTTCCAGTGGATCACGGACGCCTGGAATGTGCTTTGCGGTAAACTCGATGCCGATGCGTGGCATCAACTCAAAGCCGGTGAGAGCCGCGCCGCAGAGCGTCGAAGCGCGGTCGAACAGCGTCAAGGCGTCTGCTGGTGAGTTTAGCCCCGCAAAAGCGACCTGATGCCCCTTGGGCTTGGGAAAGAGTTTCAGCACCGCGCCGGTGATGATGCCGAGCGTACCTTCGGACCCGATGAACAGATCACGCAGATCGTAGCCGGTATTATCTTTCTTCAGCCGACGAAGACCGTTCCAGATTTCACCGGTCGGCAAAACCACCTCGAGCCCGAGGCACAATTGCCGCATGTTTCCATAGGCCAGAACGGCGGTGCCGCCGGCATTGGTGGCGAGATTGCCGCCAATGCGGCAGGAGCCTTGCGATCCCAGCGATAGCGGAAACATCCGCTCCACTTTGTCGGCCGCATGATGGACAGTGTCCAGAATGCAGCCGCCATCCACGACGATGACATTGGCCACAGGATCGATATCGCGCACGCGGCTCATGCGTTCCAGTGATAGAATGACATCGCTGGACCCGCTGCGCGGCGTCTGGCCGCCGACAAGGCCGGTATTGCCCGTCTGCGGCACGATGGCCGTGCCGGTCTCGCTGGCGAGTTTCATGATTTCGGCGACCTCTTGCGTCGAGGCGGGTCTCAACAGCAGCGGCGAGGCACCTTTGTAAAGACCACGATTTTCCACCAGATGCGGGGCAAGATCGGCCTGATCGCGGATGGCGTTCTTGTCTCCGACAATGGTTACGAAGCGCTGGATCAGTTCGTCAGGCAAAGTGGTCATCGGCATGAAATCCTCATGAAATTGTCAACTGCGTGGCGCGGCAGCACGTGCCAGCCGGTCATTGATGGCTTCGCCAAGCCCTGTACTTGGGATGGCGGTCACGGCGATGCTATCGGCACCGCTGGCATCGGCAGTCTTGAGATGATCGAAAAGGTTGGTTGCCGCTTCGGCCAGGTCGGCACTCGTGCTGAGATCGAGAATGATTGCGGCATTTTCCTGGTTTGCGACGGGTTGCCCACCGAAGCGGATCAGCGCCTCGCCCTTTTCGATGGAAACCGCATTCAACCGGACAGCCGCACCGGGCGCATAATGAGAGGCTAGCATGCCGGGTGCCTCGATGGCAGCAGACGCTTTCTCGGCGCGAACGAGTTTGGTGCCGATCATATGCTCTATATCTTCGGCAACGAGACCACCGGGCCGCAACAGCCGGACGGAGCCGTCTTTTTCAACCTTGATAATGGTGGATTCCACGCCGACATGGGCGGAACCCCCATCAAGAATGAGGCCGATTTTGTCGCCCAGATCCGCCTCCACATGAGCGGCGCTCGTGGAGCTGATCTTGCCGGAACTGTTGGCGCTGGGCGCGGCGAGCGGCTTGCCGAAAGCAGCGATCAGATCGCTGGCGAAACCTTTGGGAATACGAATGCCGACCGTATCGAGACCCGCCGTTGCCAGCGCGTGAATGGGACTTTCAGGCCTCAGCGGTAGAATGAGCGTGAGCGGTCCCGGCCAGAACGTTTCCGCCAGCTTGCGTGATGTGGCGTCAAAGATCGCATGATCTTGCGCCATCGCAATGCTCGCCATATGGCAGATCAGCGGGTTGAACTGCGGGCGGCCCTTGGTTTCGTAAATACGGGTTATGGCGGCAGGGTTGGTCGCATCGGCGGCAAGGCCGTAAACGGTCTCGGTGGGAATAGCGACGGTGTGGCCGGATGACAGAACCCTGACGGCCTCTCGAAGTGCCGTCTCTCTGTCTTGTTCTATATCGATATGACGCGCCATGGATGCTTGAGCCTTTCAGGCGTGCCGCCTGAAGCGCCACCCTTCGCGCGGCATGCTTTAGAGGTTTTCAGCAGGATTGAAAAGCCGTTTGCGGTCTGGCTCTAAAGGGTGCGGATGAACTTGCGCATTTCGTGGGAGCGAGTGCCCAGCATCAGGACATTCTTGAGCGCGATTTTCGGATCATGCGTGCGAAAAAGCAGGCCATCTCGGTGCATGGTCTTATCGATCTGGACAGTCTTGTCGGCTGCCACATCCATGGCCACGGCGAAATACATGCGCGAGTGGCGGGGATCTATGTTTTCGAAGAACTGGTCTTCGCCGCACAGTTCCGAGAAGAAATTGGCGAAGTAAAACGACCACATGACCTGCTTTTGCATGTCGAAACTGGTGCGCGATGCGGTGACGTGGCAATAGCCGAGATGTGGGCTTGCTTCGATGGTCCGGTGAAACACCATCTGTGGAAAACGGATGGAACTGTGAAAGGCGTTCAGCCGTGAATGGGTCATTTCACCTGCGGCTTGCAGCTTGCGCCCGGTTATTTCCGCGACCTGATCATGGGTCAGATAGCGCGGCTCGCGGGGAATCCACTTCTGTTCATAGCGGGCGATTTTACCGGTGCGCAGAAAATCCGAGTGAGCAGTTTTCGTTCGTGGAGGCGCGGTCATACGTGCACTCGCATCGAAGTAACGGATCTGCGTTCCCTTCTCCATCGGAGAGCTCCTGTTGCCGGGTCTATAGGTTTTTACGGGAAGGGAGTTAAGATTTTCTTGTTGTGCCGTTGTGCGCGTTAACGACTGCGATGACGACGCTTGTGTCATATTGCGACGGATTTCCCAAGGAAACAAAGAATAAGCCGCTGTTTTCGAAACGAAATTACGATTTCTGGCATTTATGCGCCATGTCGCAATTTGTCGCCAATGCGGAAGCCGATGTCGCTGTATGTGGTGCTGAAGATTAGCGCGAATGGTTAGATAATTCCATCTAACGCGGCGTATGCTTGGAGGCGGACCGCGACTTTTCGAGGATATGGCCATGGATTTGCGTGAAACCGTACTGCGCCAACTGAAAAACCGCCGCGAGGGCTTCACGCTGGAGCAGCCTTTCTACGTGGACCAGGACTACTTCCAGCTGGATATGGAAAACATCTGGTATAGGGACTGGCTGTTCGTGGCGCATGATTGCGAGGTGCCGAAGACCGGTGCCTACACGACCGTACAGATCGGCGACTATGCCGTCGTCATCGTTCGCGGCAAGGATGGCGTCATCCGCGCGTTCCACAATTCCTGCCGCCACCGTGGTTCCCGCGTCTGCACCAGCCAGAAGGGCCAATCCGCCCGTCTCGTCTGTCCTTACCACCAGTGGACCTATGATCTGGACGGCAAGCTTCTGTTTGCGCGTCATATGGGCGATGACTTCGACAAGGGTGATTTCGGGCTGAAGCCGATCGCCTGCGAATCCGTTGCCGGATATGTCTTCATTTGCCTGGCGGAAAAGCCGCTCGATTTCGCGCCTGTGCGTGCCGAAGTCGAGGCCTACATGGCGCCGCACCGCATCTGGGAGGCCAAGGTCGCCCATGAAAGCACCATCATCGAAAAAGGTAACTGGAAGCTGGTGTGGGAAAACAACCGCGAGTGCTACCATTGCGCCGCCAACCACCCCGAGCTTTGCCGCACCTATCCCGAAAACCCGAGTGTGACCGGCACCGATGGCGGTGCTAGCGACCCGGAAATTGGCGGCCACTGGGCGCGTTGCGAAGCAGCCGGTCTGCCAAGCCGTTTCAAGATCGACCCTAAGGGACAGTTCCGCGTGGCGCGTATGCCGCTAATCGGTGAGGCCGAAAGCTATACCATGTCCGGCAAGCGCGCCGTGCGCCGTCCGCTTTCCGACGATGTGACCATAGACCATATCGGTACGCTGCTTCTGTTCCACTACCCCACGACGTGGAACCACTTCCTTGGCGACCACCTCATTTCGTTCCGCGTCCTGCCGCTTGGTCCGCAGGAAACGCAGGTCACCACGAAATGGCTGGTGCACAAAGATGCCGTGGAAGGTGTGGATTACAATCTTGAGGACCTGACCCACGTCTGGAATGAGACGAATGATCAGGATCGCCGCATCGTCGAGGAAAATGCCTTCGGTATCCGCTCGCCTGCTTATGAGCCAGGCCCGTATTCGATGGAAGACGAGGGTGGCGTTATGCAGTTCGTGAACTGGTATGCCGATTTCATGATCGACCGTCTCTCTGGCGACAAGCAAAAACTCTCGGCTGTCGCATGACGGTCGTGAACATGAAGACGACATACAAGCATATCGATGAGATGAAGCCGTGGAGCGACAAGCTTCACATGCTGGAATGCATTTCTGTCACGCCCGAGACGCCTGACGTAATGACCTTTCTGTTTCGTTCCGAAGGCCCGAACTGGTTCCGCTATCTTCCGGGCCAGTTCGTGACGCTGGAACTGCCGGTGGGGCCGGAGCCTCTGTTTCGCACCTATACGCTGTCCTCCAGCCCGTCGCGTCCCTATGCGCTGGCGGTGACCGTCAAGGCCCAGGCCACGAGCATTGGCACACGGTGGATGTTCGACAACCTCAAGCCGGGCATGCGCATTCGCGCGCTGGGGCCGCTGGGGGATTTCTCCTATGTGCGTCATCCCGGCGAAAAATATCTCTTCATCTCGGCGGGCTCCGGTGTCACGCCGATGATGTCGATGGTGCGCGATATGAGCGACCGCGCGCCGCAAAGCGATATTTCCTTCATCAATTGCTCGCGCTCTCCCTCCGACATCGTTTTCCGGCACGAGCTGGAATATCTCGCCCGCTTCATGCCCAATCTTTCGCTCGGGTTCATCGTCGAAAATTGTGGACGCACCGATCTCTGGTCGGGCCTGAAGGGCATGGTCGACAAGGCGAAGATTGCGCTGCTGTCGCATGATTTCATGGATCGTACCGTGTTCTGCTGCGGGCCAGAACCTTTCATGGCGGCCATCCGCTCCATGCTGGATGCCTCGGACTTCGACATGGGGCGCTACCATCAGGAAAGCTTCTCGCCCGCAACGCCCGTGGCGGTCGGCGAAAGCGATTTGCCTGAAGACGGCGAGGTGCTGGCCAAGATCGGTTTCACGCTGTCGGGTAAAGAGGTGCCATGCCAGCCGGGTCAAACGATCCTGATGACGGCGCGTGCCGCTGGTGTGCGTATCGGTGCCGCCTGCGAATCCGGCATATGCGGGACCTGCCGTGTGCTGAAACTGTCCGGAGAAGTCGAAATGAACCACAATGGTGGCATTCTCGATGAAGATGTCGAAGAAGGCTATATTCTCGCCTGCTGCTCACGACCCTTGACGGATGTGCAAGTAGAAGCCTGATCATACTTGGTTCCATTTTGCACAATGGAACCAATATCCCGATTTCCCGTTAATTGCTCATCGAAACGCGGTTGAACGCGTCGTGTCAATAACGGAGGAAATTCATGCTGAATTTGCGCAAAACGAGCGTTGCGACCGCATTCGTCATGCTCCTGACGAGCTTCACGCCGTCACAGGCGTTTCAAGTGCCAGTCCCAATGGTAAAGCCTATTCAGGCAACAACGGATAATGTCGTCGTTCCCGTCCAGTTCCGAGACGGTGAGCGCCGCTTCTACCGCGACCGGGCGTATCGCCACCGTGATCGTGACTTCCGTCGCCCCTATGCGCGTCAGGGTTACTACAATGGCCACCGCGGATATCGCGAATACCGCCGTGGCTACCGTCAGCATAACGGCTATTGGTTCCCGCTGGCGGCCTTTGCCACAGGCGCCATCATCGGTGGTGCCGTATCTGGCGCACGCCCTTCATATGGCAGCAACCACCAGCAATGGTGCGCGAGCCGTTATCGCTCTTACCGCGCCTACGACAACACATTCCAGCCTAACAATGGCCCACGCCGTCAGTGCGTTTCGCCATAACCTTTAGTGCTCTAAAGAAGCCCGGCTATGGTCGGGCTTCTTCTGTTTTATTTATTAAGAGCCCATCAAGCGACTGTGAACGTATTGTTAATGTTGGGTTCAGCTAGCTATTTCTATTCTATCTAACATATAAATAACCTCACCATTTGTGAGTTTGAAATACAGTAAGAGAAACGTCGTTGTTCACAATGAGCCGGCAGAGTAACCGGTCGTGGATGGAGGAAATCAGATGCAAAATTATATGAAAACCATGTGGGCCGCCGGCTTCGCGGTCATGACAGCGGCGGGTTCTGTTGTGCCCGCGCAGGCGATGCCGATCACAGTCGCACCGCCAGCTGTCGAAAAGGCAGACAACGGCGTCGTCAATGTCCAGTATTGGCGTGACCGCGGTTACTATGGCGGTGGCTATTACCGAGGTCATCGTGGCTACCGCGATTACCGTCCCGGTTATCGTCACCACAACGGTTACTGGTTCCCGCTCGCGGCATTCGGTGCCGGTGCAATAATAGGCGGTGCCTTGGCGCAGCCACGCGAAGTGTATCGTCCCGTGCCGGAATATCGCCCGCGTCCGGTCTACCGTGCAGCGCCACGCGTCGGCCTGAGCCAAAGCCACGTCAACTGGTGCTTCGGTCGTTACCGCTCCTATGACGCTTATAGCAACACGTTCCAGCCCTATAACGGCCCACGCCAGACCTGCTATTCGCCTTACGGGTGATCGATTGATACAGTGAAGCAAGAAACGCCGTCCGGCTCCATCCGGGCGGCGTTTTGCGTCAGAGAATACCGACGCGCTTCAGGATGAACCAAGCAAACAGAATAGACGCAACGATGAAGCTCGCCGCATAGATCGTGCCGCTTGTGCCATCGGTGAAGGGAAGGGCGCCCGTGTTCATGCCAAAAAAGCCCGTCACCAGCGTTGGCGGCAAGAGGAATGCTGTCATGAGCGACAGGATATACAGATGTCGGTTGGTTTCCGACGACAGCTTGGAATCGACTTCCTCATGCAAAAGCCTTGCGCGCTCCTGAAGCGCATAGATATCGTGGTCCACAGCTTCGAGACGGCCTGTCAGCCGCGCCGCGACGTCTTCGAAGCTTTCAGGCATGTCCTCCTCATCCGCTGCAGATACCCTGCGCATCAATGTCAAAACCGTGCGCAAATGGCGGTGCAGGCGCACGACGGTGCGCCGGACAGGCGCCAGCCTGCGTCGCTCGTCGCGCGGCGTGCTGTCATAGACGATGTCCTCGATGGCATTGAGCTCTTCGGTGGTTTCCATGACGAGGGTAATCAGGCTTCGTTGAAACTCGGCGACCATTCCCTCGAAAACGTGAGACGGCGTCGAAAACCGCTTCGGATTCTTGTCGATTGCCGCACGCAACCTGTCCACGGAGCGGAGCGGCTGTAGCCGTGTGGTGATGATGTAGCGTTCGGTGAGCGCAAAATGCAGCCAGCCGATATCGCGCGTTTCCTGGTCGAATTCGCGCTGGAAATCCACAAGCGTTCCGTAGATGGCACCATCATCCACCACGATGGAGGGGTGGGTTTCATGGGTCGTCAGGCTGGCCTTCACGCTGTCGTCAAGGTCGGGCATCGCTTCCAGAAAGCTTGTGACGCGCGCGTCGGCGAGGTTGAGATGCAGCCAGAAAAACCCGTCGTCTGCCTCCAGCTCCGCCAGTTGCACATCCGGCGATAAGCGGACACACGGTCCGGCGGCAGGATGGAAACGATAGGCCCAGACGAGGCCGGGTATGGCGGGAAGCGGGATATCCATGGGCATGATCCTGAAACGACAATCGCGGTGAGGGGCAGCACAAGTGTCCACGTCTGCGACTGACTATGCTGACCAGAGTTTTATGACAGTTTGATCACAGTCAGCTGATCCATCTAGGGGATTTTTCAAATTGACGTTTACGTAAAAATCAATTAGCCCCGAAGGCAATCGCATTGCAAGCTGACGCTTCGGGAGGAGGCAGGATGTATATCGCACCGGTAGACGATATCGCTTTTACGCTGAAACATGTGGCGGGTCTCAAATCCGCGCTCGATCAGGGGGCGTTCGGTGATCTCGATGAAGACACCGTCGATGCCATTCTCCACGAAGCCGGTCGTTTTGCCACAGATGAAGTCGCGCCACTTGGTGATATCGGTGACAAACAGGGTTCCAAACTGGTGGATGGCGCGGTGCGCACGCCGGACGGCTGGGCCGATCTTTACAGGCGCTGGGCAGAAGGCGGCTGGAATGGCTTGACTGCGCCGGAAGAGTTCGGCGGGCAGGCGCTGCCGCATCTGCTGAATGTCGCCGCACTGGAAATGTGGAATTCGGGCTCCATGGCCTTTGCGCTTTGCCCCACACTGACAATGGGTGCTGTGGAGGCAATTGCTGCCCATGGCAGCGAAGCCCTCAAGGCCACCTATCTCGAAAAGCTGGTCTCCGGCGTCTGGACCGGTACGATGAACCTGACCGAGCCGCAGGCCGGGTCGGATCTCGCCGCGCTGAAATCGCGTGCCGAGCGCGTCGGCGACGGCAGCTACCGCATTTTCGGACAGAAGATTTACATCACCTGGGGCGAGCACGACGCCGCCGACAACATTATCCATCTTGTGCTGGCCCGCCTTCCGGATGCACCCGCTGGGACACGCGGCATCTCGCTTTTCCTCGTCCCGAAATTCCTGCCCGATGAAGCGGGCAATCCGGGTGAACGCAACGATCTGTTCTGCCACGCGCTGGAGCACAAACTCGGCATTCACGGCTCTCCCACCTGCACGATGATTTTTGGTGATGGCCGTTACGGCGCCGAGAAAGGCGCGATTGGCTGGATTGTCGGCGAGGAAAACAAAGGCCTCGCCTGCATGTTCACGATGATGAACAATGCGCGTCTGGCTGTCGGCATGCAGGGTGTTGCGATCTGCGAAGCGGCCACGCAAAAAGCGATCGCTTACGCAAAGGAGCGCACGCAGGGCAAGGCGCCCGGCACCAAGGCGACCGGCATGAGCCCGATCATCGAACATCCCGATATTGCCAGAACCCTTTTGACGATGAAGGCGCTGACGCAAGGCTCGCGCGCCATCTCCTTTTCTTGCGCCCATGCCATCGATATGAGCCACGCCAAGAACGATTCGACGGAACGCAAATTCTGGCAGGAGCGTGCTGCTCTTCTGACGCCGATTGCGAAGTCCTTTTCCACAGACGCCGGTGTGGATGTGGCCTCGCTTGGCATTCAGGTGCATGGCGGCATGGGCTTCATCGAAGAAACCGGTGCTGCTCGCTATCTGCGCGACGCGCGCATCGCACCGATTTATGAAGGCACCAACGGTATTCAGGCCATCGACCTCGTCACACGAAAGCTGCCGCTTTCGGAAGGCGCTCAGGTTCGCGGTTTCATCGCTGAGCTGAAAGAGCAGGCCGAAGCGGTGAAGGCGTCCAACAAGCCGGAGCTTGGCGAAACCGCGCGTTATCTCGACCAGAGCATCACCGATCTGGAAGACGCAACCGAATGGTTATTGTCAGCCTTGGCAAAGGGCGACACCGCCGCAGCATTGGCCGGTGCCACGCCCTACCAGCGTTTGTTCGGACTGGCTTTGACGGGTGTCTATCTCGCCAAGGGCGCTTTGGCGTCGGTTGACGACGGGCAGGGGACAAACCGGTTGGCGCTTTGCCGTTTCACGGCCGAAAATCTTCTGGCGGAAACCTCTGCCTTGAAGGACCGTGTGATTGCTGGCGCTGCGAGCCTCGAAGCGGCCCGTGCGGTGCTGGCTTAAGGAGGTTTCATGTCTGACGATCATATCCTCGTTGAACGCCCTAAGACCGCACCCGGTGTGCAGATCATTCGCTTCAACCGACCGGACAAGAAGAACGCCATCACGGACGCGATGTATCGCACCATGATCGAGGCTTTGCAGGCGGCCGATTCGGATGATGACATCAGGGTCATCGCCTTTCTCGGTTCAAACGGATGCTTTTCAGCCGGCAACGACATGGCCGACTTCATGGCTTTCGCGATGGCCGGTGGCAAGGGTCGGCTGGCAGCGGGGGATTTCCTGCACGCCCTTGTCAATGTCGGCAAGCCCATCGTCTCCGGCGTCGACGGTCTGGCAATCGGCATAGGCACGACGCTCCACCTGCATTGCGACCTGACGGTCGCGTCAAGTCGCAGCCTGTTCAAAACGCCTTTTGTGGATTTGGCGCTGGTTCCGGAAGCCGCATCCAGCCTGCTCGTGCCGCGCATCACGGGGCACCAGCGGGCATTCGCGCTTCTGGCCGCAGGTGAGGGCTTTTCGGCGGAACAGGCGCTTCAGGCCGGTTTGATCTGGAAGGTGGTTCCCGAGACCGATGTAGAGACGGAAACATTGAAAATCGCCACATCCCTGGCAGCAAAGCCGCCACAGGCATTGAAAATTGCTCGTGATCTGCTGCGGGGCGACGGCGCTGAAGTGCGGGCGCGCATCGACGCCGAAATCGTCCATTTTGCTGCACAGTTGCAAAGTGCCGAGGCGAGGGCCGCTTTTGAGGCGTTCATGCGTCGTTAAGCGTTGCTGGAGAAAACTGAAGGCCTTTACGGAACCGGAAGAGATGGCGGTTATTCCTTGGGATAACGCCCATCTCGTAGAAAGCCGCCGCCATGCGCAAACTCGTTTTCACAACGCTTGCCCTTATGTCCCTCTCCAGCTTTGCGGAAGCAGCAAATGTCCCGCCGCTCCAGATGTCGCAGCCAGACCAAAGCGATGTCATCAAAGTGCAGGATTTCAACAGTCAGGCTGGGCAGTCGAACCGGAACAACAATTCTGACCGCCGCCACCCGCGCTTCGTTTGCGTGGTCACGCCGCCCGAAAGCGCCAATCGCTCTCGCCCTTACATCTGCCCTATCCAGCAGGGCCGTGTTGGCGGTCGGTGCCGCTGCGATGGCGTGACCGGCAATGGCAATATCGATACGGCCTGGTAAGGCTTACTTCTCGAGCGTTGCGACGGCTTCCACATGCGGAGACCACAGAAACTGGTCGATGGGCGTAACCGTGGTAATGCGGTAGCCACCCTCGACCAGAATGGAGAGATCACGTGCAAGCGACAGCGGATTGCAACTGACGGCAACGATTTTCTTCACCGTGCTGCGTGCCAGTTCCTTGCATTGCGCTTCGGCACCCGCGCGCGGTGGATCGAAGACCACGGCGTCGTAGTTCTTCAAGTCCTTGACCGTCAGTGCATGGCGGAAAAGGTCGCGCTTTTCAACGGTAACGGGTTTGAGCCCCTGCGTGTTACGAGCCGCCAGATCAAGGGCCTTCAGCGCTTTTTCTTCCGTTTCAACCGCGTGCACCTTGCCAAGACGTGCAAGCCGCAGCGCGAATGTGCCGGACCCGCTGAACAAATCGGCAATGCGTTTGGATTTTCCGACATGGGCGAGCACGAGATCGGCCATGGCATCTTCGGCCTGCTTGGTTGCCTGCGCAAAGCCACCTGAAGGTGGTGAGATGTTGACGCCGTCGAATTCGATGACAGGCCTTTGCGGCTCTATCAGGATTTCGCCTGCAAGCGAAACGCGGGCGATGCCGCGCATCGACAGCACGATTTCCGTAACGGACCGACGCTGCTTGTCACTGGCAGACTTTATTCCTTCAAAGGAAATATCGAGGCCCGAGAGCGTCTCCATGACGGTGATGCGAAACGGCTCGGCATTGGAGGCAAGCGGCGTCGCAATCGCTCTGATCGCATCGAGGCGCGACACGATGCCATCGGTGGTGACGGGACATTCCTCGATCGCGACGATGTGGTGGCTGTTTGCCTGGCTGAAGCCCAGCAAAAGGCTTTTCTCGGTTTTACGGGCGGTGAAGACGACACGGCGTCTTTGACCGGGATGACATTGCACCAGCGCATCGACCTCGACATCCAAGCCCTTGGACTTCAATGCGGAAACGACGAGGCTGCGCTTGAACACATGGTATGGCTCATCGGCCAGATGCTGCAACGAGCAGCTTCCACAGGTGCCGTTCTTGCCATCGGGGCCGAAATGGCGACAGGCGGGCTCACGCCGCTCGGGTGCCGCTTCGGTGATCGCCATGATCGTACCAAGGTCTTTCACGCGGGCAATCGCAACCGTTTCGCCCGGCAAGGCAAACGGCACATAGACGGTGCCCTCCGGACAGTGCACGATGCCGTCGCCCTGCGCGCCAAGGCTTTGTATTTTTACGGTCTGCGCGGTCATGGCTTTCTGCCTCCGAGAAGGAATTCCTCGTTTCCATCTCCACCTGCAATGGGCGAGGGGATGAGGCCAAGGCTGACCCAGCCCATGTCTTCCACAAGCCAGCGTTCAAGCTCTGCGGCAACCGCCGGTGCCGTCTCCGGCTCCTTCAAAAGACCGGCCTTGCTGATCGCATCGCGCCCGGCCTCGAATTGCGGTTTGACGAGCAGGATGGTCAGCGCTTCCGGTTCTGCGAGCTCAAGTGCAGGAGCCAGCGCCAGCTTCAGCGAGATGAAGGACACATCCGAGACGATGAAATTGATCGGGCGGTTGTCGATATCGTCACTGGTCAGAAAGCGGGCGTTGAAACCCTCAATGCTGGTGACACGACGATCGTTGTCGATGCGCGGGTGAATCTGGCCATGGCCGACATCGATGGAGGTGACGTGAGACGCACCGCGTTTCAGCAAGACTTCGGTAAAGCCGCCGGTGGACGCGCCGACGTCGAGACATTCGCAATTGCGTGGGTCGATCTGGAAGTGATCGAGCGCCGCAACCAGTTTCAAAGCCGCCCGCGATACATAATCCTGCGCAGGATCGTCGATTTCGAAGACGACATTTCCAGGAAATGTCAGGCTGGGCTTGGTCACGACCTTGCCGTTAACACGAACGGTGCCGCGTGCGACCGCATCGCGTGCACGGGAGCGGCTGGCGAACAGGCCGCGCGCGACCAGAAGCTGGTCCAGCCGGTGATTTTCAGATGAATTAGACATGGCCGTGTCAATGACTGTCAAAAGCCCGGAAAGCAAGCCTTTTGTAAGGCTCTAGCGGCATGCGAAGCATGAATGATGATTTCAGGGAGATATATCAGGATTGGTGATTGTATGCGTTTAAGCGAAAATAAACGGCTTGATGGCATTATCTGATAAAGCTGAGTTCAGGCTCAAGATTGCCGCCATGAAGGCGGACCTCCCCAATACAGTAAGTGTCAGCACAGGTCGTTTCACGATCGGTCACACCTAAAGCGTGTCGAAAGAGCTCTCGATGTCTTTGAAAAATCTTCCCATCAACCTGAAGCTGGTTGCCACATTCCTCGCCTTGATGGCGGTGTGTCTTGTGGCATCGGCGGTTGTTTTTCTGCAAACCATAGAGGCCAAGAAGGCTTCGGTAGAACAGACGAACACAGCCAAGATCATGTCAAACATCGATGACGCAAAGGCTGCGATGCTCGAGCAGGCGGTCAATCAGCGCGGCTTTCTGCTGTTTCGCAGCGATAGCACCTACAATGACGTGTTTGCCCAGCGCGACCTGATGTTGAGGAAGCTGGACGAGGCCCGCGCGCTGGCAGCCGGTCAGCCGGAGATCCTGAAGTCCATCGACGACATGCAGGCAACGGCAACCGTGTTCTACACGCAGCTTGCTCAGCCACAGATGACAGCCCGCAAGACCACCGAAGCACCGATTTCCGAGATCATCGAGATTGGCCGCAATCAGGCCAAGGGCCAACTGGATGGCTTCCGTGCCGCCGCTGCGAAGATCAAGGAGCAACTGGTTGCTGCTTCGCAGATGCAGACCGCTGTTCAGGAACGCGCTCACAACAATCTTGAACTGGCACTTCTGGGTGGCGGCGCTGCCGCCGGTGTTGCCGCTATACTTCTTATCTGGGCGCTGTCGCGCACCATCGTCGCACCGATTGTCGGCATGACGGAAGCCATGAGCCGCCTTGCCGGTGGCGACACGAGCGTGGATGTTCCAGCACTCGACCGTGGTGATGAAGTCGGCAAGATGGCGAAGGCCGTTCTGGTCTTCAAGGAAGCCGGTATCGAAAAGTCGCGCCTTGCAGATGAAAGTGATCGCTTGCGTTCTTCGACGGAGGCAGACCGCCGCCGTAACGAAGCGGATAAGGCCCGGGCGGAAGCCGAGCAGATGTTCGCTCGCGAAGAACTGGCTAAGGGCTTGCAAGCGCTGGCTGACGGCAATCTAGTCTACCGCATCGAAACGCCATTCTCCGAATTCGTCGAGCCGCTGCGCATCAACTTCAACACCTCGTTGGAAAAGCTTCAGGACGCTCTTCGCAACGTGGGTGAAAACGCCTCGGCCATCAATGCCGGCGCATCTGAAATGCTGTCGTCCGCAGATGACCTATCCCGCCGCACAGAACAGCAGGCAGCTTCCATCGAACAGACCGCCGCGGCACTGGAGCAGGTCACGACAACTGTCCGTGACAGTGCAAAGGGTGCCGAAGAGGCCAGCGCTCTGGTTCAGCGTGCGCGCTCCGGTGCGGAAAACTCCGGCGTCGTCGTTCGCAAGGCTGTTGCCGCCATGCAGGAAATCGAGAAGTCTTCCGGCGAGATCACCAATATCATTGGCGTTATCGACGACATCGCATTCCAGACCAACCTTCTGGCGCTGAATGCCGGTGTCGAAGCGGCACGCGCTGGTGAAGCTGGCAAGGGCTTTGCGGTCGTGGCGCAGGAAGTGCGTGAACTGGCACAGCGTTCCGCCAATGCTGCCAAGGAAATCAAGGCTTTGATCAGCGCATCCAGCGCGCAGGTCGAAAACGGTGTGAACCTGGTGGGTGAAACCGGCAAAGCCTTGCAGGCGATTATTACCGAAGTCGAGGAAATCAACTCGCACGTCGCAACCATCGTGACCGCCGCCCGTGAACAGGCAACCGGCCTGCAGGAAATCAACACCGCCGTCAACACCATGGATCAGGGCACACAGCAGAACGCCGCCATGGTGGAAGAACAGACTGCCGCCAGCCACGCCCTGGCACGTGAGGCCGAAGGCCTGAACGAACTCATAGGTCAGTTCAATCTCGGCAACGGCGCACGTTCAGCTGCGTCGTTCAAACCTGCACAGCACAGCGTACCGCGCTCAGCCTCCGCACCAGCACCGAAGCCGAGCTACGCTGCTGCTCCACGTCCCGCCGCTAGGATCGCGCAGCCAACCGCCCGTCCGGTCTCGTCGCCCGCCCGCGCACTGGGCCAGAGCCTGGCGCAAGCCTTCTCACCCAAGGCCGAGGCCGCTGCCAAGCCAGTTGCTCAGGACTGGGAAGAGTTTTGAGATCAGGCAAAATCTGAAATGAAAAAACCGTCGGAGTAATCCGGCGGTTTTTTGTTGTCTTGTCCGAGAAGAAGCGTCTTTTTAGCGAAAGGACGTCAGCCGGCCACACCGAGGCCAGCCTGTTTCTGGCCCAGCGCATTGAAGACGGCGGACACGATGCCGGCCTGGTCTAGCCCTGCATTGGCATACATGATCTCAGGCTTGGCCTGTTCGACCCATTGATCGGGGAGTGTCAGCGTACGGACCTTCAGACCCGTATCGAGAAGACCGGCACTTGCCATGAAGTGCAGCACATGCGCGCCGAAGCCGCCCGCCGAGCCCTCTTCGATGGTAATAAGCACTTCGTGGTGGCTGGCCAATTGGCGAATGAGGTCGAGGTCGAGCGGCTTGGCAAAACGCGCATCGGCAACCGTTGTGGAGAGGCCAGCCGCATCCAGATCTTCGGCGGCAGCCAGGCATTCGGCGAGGCGCGTTCCGAAGGACAAGAGCGCGACCTTGGAGCCTTCCTTGACGATGCGACCCTTGCCGATTTCGAGAATTTCACCACGCACAGGCATTTCGATGCCCACACCTTCGCCGCGTGGGTAACGGAAGGAAATCGGACCTTCGTCGTAAGCCGCAGCGGTGCGAACCATATGTTTCAGTTCCGCTTCGTCCGAAGCGGCCATCACCACCATGCCCGGCAGTGTTGCGAGAAAGGTCGTGTCGAATGAGCCGGAATGGGTGGGGCCATCGGCACCGACGAAACCGGCGCGGTCTATCGGGAAGCGGACCGGCAGGCTCTGAATGGCCACATCATGCACCAGCTGGTCGTAACCGCGTTGCAGGAAGGTGGAATAGAGCGCGCAAAACGGCTTGTAGCCATCGGCAGCAAGGCCAGCGGCGAAGGTCACCGCATGCTGTTCGGCAATGCCGACATCGAAACTGCGTGTCGGGAAAAGTTCGGCGAGCTTGTCCAGACCTGTGCCGTTGGGCATGGCGGCGCTGACGCCGACGATCTTGTCATCGAGCGTGGCTTCCTGAATGAGCGCTTCGGCAAAGACGCTGGTATAGCTCGGCGCGTTCGGCTTTGCCTTGGCCTGCGCGCCGGTGATGACATCGAACTTGTTGACGCCGTGATATTTGTCTGCGGCAGCTTCGGCAGGCGCGTAACCCTTGCCCTTCTGCGTCACGACATGGATCAGCACCGGGCCCTTCTGGTTGTCGCGCACATTGCGTAGAACAGGCAGAAGATGGTCGAAGGAATGACCGTCGATGGGGCCGATGTGGTAGAAGCCAAGCTCCTCGAACAGCGTGCCACCGGTCACATATCCACGCGCATGGGTTACGGCGCGGGTTATGGCGCGGTCGATGGTCTTGCCGAGATAGGCCGTCAGTTTCTTGCCAAAATCCCGGAAGCCCATATAGGTCCGGCCAGAGGCAAGACGCGCCAGATAGGCGCTCATGGCACCGGTCGGCGGCGCAATCGACATGTCATTGTCGTTGAGGATGACGATGAGGCGGGCGTCCAACGCACCGGCATTGTTCAGCGCCTCGAAGGCCATACCCGCAGACATCGAGCCATCGCCGATAACGGAGATGACCTTGCGGTCGCTTCCATCCAGTTCAGCCGCGACCGCCATACCGAGGCCGGCGGAAATGGAGGTGGAGGAGTGACCAGCACCGAAATCGTCGTACTCGCTTTCAGCGCGACGGGTAAAGCCGGACAGGCCGCCTTCCTGTCGCAGCGTGCGGATGCGATCGCGACGACCGGTCAGGATTTTATGCGGATAGCACTGGTGGCCGACGTCGAAGATCAGTCGATCCTCAGGCGTGTTGAAGACCTTGTGAATGGCGATGGTCAGCTCGACGACACCCAGACCCGCACCCAGATGCCCGCCCGTGGTGGACACGGCGTCGATCATCTCGTCGCGCAATTCCCTCGCCAGCTGTGGCAGGTCGCGATCTTCGATGGACTTGAGATCGGATGGGAATTTCACCCGGTCAAGCAATGGTGTCTCTGGCATTCCGGTCAATCGTTCGGCCTTCGTCTCTATCGTTCTACCTATTGGCTACCAGATGGTGTGTAGCGTGGCCTTCGGCAAGATTTAAATCCTTTTAACGACTTTCAACCCTGCGGCAAAGGGACAAACTCTTCCTCATCCCCCGGTACGATGTCGAAGCGGCCGGTTCTCCACTCTTCCTTGGCTTTTTCTATGCGTTCTTTTGATGACGAGACGAAATTCCACCAGATATAACGCTTTGAATTCAACGCAGCGCCTCCAAAGATCATGATGTGGCAACCAGCGATGCCACCTTTCAGGGTAATGTCATCACCAGAGCCAAACACGATCAGTTGATCTGCCGCAAACACATCGCCCGCCACTTCCAGGCAGCCGGAGAGAATGTAGACCGCTCGCTCCTCATGATCGGCGGCAAACGGGAATTTCACCCCCGCACCCAGTGTCAGGTCGACGTAGAGCGTATCCGTGAACGTCTCGACGGGCGACGATTCCCCCGCAAAGGTGCCAATGACAACGCGGCCCGATGCGCCCGTGACATCAATGACCGGCATGGCTCCACGCCCGGTATGGGAAAATTCCGGCGCTATCTCTTCCTTGTTGTCGGGCAGGGCAAGCCATGTTTGCAGGCCGGACATGGACAGCGGATGACCCCGCAGGTTCTCCGGTGTTCGCTCCGAATGCACGATGCCACGCCCTGCCGTCATCAGGTTGATATCACCCGGCCGGATGGTAAGTTCGGTACCGAGACTGTCGCGGTGCTTGATCTCGCCATCGAACAGATAGGTCACCGTCGAAAGCCCGATATGCGGGTGCGGCTTCACATCCAGCGCCTCCCCGGCTTTCAGAATGGCAGGGCCCATGCGGTCGAAGAAAATGAACGGTCCGACCATGCGCCTGTCGCGCGTGGGCAGGGCGCGTCTCACGGCAAATCCGCCAATGTCGCTGGAACGCGGTATGATGAGGTTTTCGATGGCATCGCAGGCGAAAGCGTCACCTATGGCGGGGTCTCTCCCGGGAAAAAACGACATGGCAATCTCCTGCGATGAGGCGGTAGATTACCATGATCCACAGCGTTCGTGAGGACGCATTAATAAACGATGTCTTCTAGTGGTGCCGCCACCTGGAAAGGTGTTGGCGAGAGAGCTTACTCGCCGTCCAGTGGTTCCAAACCAACCGGCTTGCCAGCACGGTCAAGTCGAATTTTCTCGATGCGCTTTTCAGCGGCAGTCAGCAGAGTCTCGCAATGTTTCTTCAGAGCTTCTCCGCGCTCGTAAATGGCGATGGATTCGTCCAGCGCCACGTCGCCGCGTTCCAGACGGGCGACAATGCTTTCCAGCTCGGCGACGGCCTTTTCGAAAGAATAACCGCTGACATCGGCTGTGTTGGCATTTTCCGTCATGTTCAACCCTTCATCATTCTCAAAATATGCATGGCCGCCGATTCCGCCAGCCCTTCCAGATCATAACCGCCTTCAAGCAGGCTGACGACCCGGTTGGCGGCATATTTGTCGGCCATCTCCAGAATTCGCCCCGTCGCCCAGTCGAAATCTTCGCCCACCAGATTGATCTGCGCCAGCGGATCGCGGTGATGCGCATCGAACCCTGCGGATATGATGATGAGATCGGGCGAGAAATCGGCAAGTGCTGGCAGCACGCGGGATTTGAAGGCCTCGCGGAAATGATCGCTGCCGGTATTGGGCGACAATGGCGCATTGACCACATTGTTCTTGATGCCGGTTTCTTTTTTATCGCCACTCCAGGGATAAAGCGACATCTGGTGCGTGGAGCAGAACAGGACAGAGGTATCGTTCCAGAAAATATCCTGCGTACCGTTGCCGTGGTGGACATCCCAGTCAACGATGGCGACACGCTCCGCGCCATGCACCTTCTGCGCATGGCGGGCGGCGATCGCGGCATTGTTGAACAGGCAAAAGCCCATCGCCTTTTCCGTCTCGGCATGGTGGCCGGGCGGGCGGCTGGCGACGAAGACGTTGTCGGCGGCTCCTGAAAACACATCATCCACCGCCGCCATGGCAGCGCCGATGCCGGTGAGCGCGGCTTGCAGGCTTTTGGGGGAGGCGTAGGTATCAGCCTCGATGCGGTTGATTTCGCCATCCTCTTCAGGAATCTGCCGCATGATCGAAATCAGGTGGCTTTCCGGGTGGGCCAGTAAAACCGCATCTTCATTGGCCTGGGGTGCTTGGCTACGTTCCAGCCGCTCGAAATTTGGATGCTCGAGCGCGATGTTGAGCGAGCGCAACCTGTCGGGCCTTTCAGGATGGCCCGCAGGGGTGATGTGCTCCAGGAATATGGGATGCTCGTAAAGCCGTGTGGCCATGATGCGACCTCCTTAAGATGGGGTTGCCGGAGGGTCAGGCGTGGCGCGGCAGGAGCGGATAGCCTGCCATGACGGCGCGCCCCGCGAGAGCCGCAAGCACGGCCTTCAGCATATCGCCCGAAATGAAGGCCAGCGAACCGAGCAAAGCCTTGCTAAATCCAAGACCGGTTGCGAGTGCTAGATAGGTAATACCAAAGGCATAAAGCACAACGATGCCGCCGGTCACGCTTGCTGCCCAGAAGTAGATAAACTGGCGTATGGCCGAGACATTCGCTTTGACCAGCCGCTCGGAAAGATAACCGGTAACAAAAGCGGCAGCGATCCAGCCGATGAGAAAGCCGGTGGTGGGCGTATAGAAGATCGAGAGACCGCCGCGACCGCCCGACAGAACCGGCAGGCCGATTGCGGCGATGAGAATGGTCAGCAGAACGGCCAGCGTGCCTCGCTTTGCACCCAGCACCACACCGGCCAGCATGACCCCGAGCGACTGCGCGGTGATCGGGACCGGGATGAAGCCAAGCGGGATCGGCGGCAGCAGGCCGAGCGCAATGATGATGGCCGAAAATAGCGAGATCAGAACGAGGTCACGGGTTTTCATGGAACTCTCCCTTTTGTCTCTTGTGAGGTTTGACCTCTGAAACCGCGCGCGTCAATGGCATCGGCAATGGCGTCGGCATCCTTCAACGTCATAATGATGAGCGGCACGAGGATCGTATGTAGCCTCACCTTCATTCCGCGTGCACGGTGGGCATCGCGCAGCGTATCGTAACGGTTGATGACCTCTGGCACGAAACGCACCACAAGCCCGACCGCCAATCCCACATCGGCAGCATTGGCAAGGCCCAGTTTTTCCAGCGGACGGAGTGCGAAGGCGATTTCATCCATGAACTGCGAAATGCTGACGCTTGCCGTAATCGCCGTTGCCAGCAGCGTCAACGCCGTCAAACGCAAAAGCGCAATCGTTGCGTCCAGCGCTGAAATGAACAGGAAACTGAAAACGGCGATGATAGCGATGGTGAGCAGAACAGGCCGCAGTCGTGCCATGGTTTCTCGAAAGCCGAGATGCGCCTGCCACAGCACAAACCCCGCCAGCAACACAGCGACAGAAAGGATAAGCGGATCGCGTGTGAGAAACAGGGCGACGCTGAACACAGCGAGGCCTGCCAGCTTGAGGCGCGGCGAGAGTTTGTAAAGCCACCCCGTTCCTTCGACGTGCAGGCTTTTCATGTCAGCGCCAGTTCACGGTAAAGCCGGATGGCGTCATTAGGAGATGCGTCGGCGTGCAGCCTGTTCTGATGGAAGAGAAGCACACGGTCGAAGCTTTCCAGCAACGGCAGGTCGTGGGTGATGACGATCAGATGTTGCTCCAAACCGGCCATCGTCCGTTCCACGAGGTCACGATTCCTCAGGTCGAGCTGGTTCGTCGGCTCGTCCATGATGAGGATTTTTGGATTGGTGATCGTCAGCGCCGCCAAGGCCGATAGCTGCAACTCACCGCCAGAAAGCTCATGCGCACGGCGCTTGGCCAAATGCTCGATATCGAAACGCTGCAAGATGGCATCGACAGCCGCATCGATAGCGGCCTTGTTCAGCCCCTTGTTTTTCAAGCCAAAGGCGATGTCGTCCCGGATAATGGGTAGAATGATCTGGTTTTGCGGGTTCTGAAAGATGAAGCCGACATCCTTCAAGACCTCTGAGGCATCCTTGACCGTATCCAGTCCGTTGACGCTGACATGGCCACTGGTTGGTTTCGTCAAGCCGTTGATCATCCGCGCAAAGGTGGTCTTGCCGGAGCCGTTGAGGCCGATAATGCCGATGCGCCGCTCGGTGAGGGCAAGCGTCAGCGGCTCGACCGCCGCTCTGCCGTCAAACGCCACGCCCGCATTGTGAAAACGAATATCCAACGGCCAGTCCCTAAAAATGCTCTGACTGTTTCTATAGTCGCAGGGGGCGCCAAACGAAACAAGGAACAAAAAAAGAACATTGATTTTTCCTCTGCGCAACCATAGGCTTTTGCCATGACGATTCTGGTTTCCAATGAAGCAGCACGACGTATTTTTCTGGCGCGACAGGGACTGTCCGCATCGCCCAGCCGTGCGATGGGCAAGGACGATCTGCTGAAGCTGATTACCGATCTCGGCTTCGTGCAGCTCGACAGCATCGCCACGGTGGAGCGGGCGCATCACCAGATCATCTTTTCCCGCAACCAGACCTATAAGCGCCATCACCTGACCGAGCTGCTGGAAAAAGACCGGGCGCTGTTCGAACACTGGACGCATGACGCCTCGATTTTGCCCGCGACGTTCTACCCTTTCTGGAAGCACCGCTTCCGCCGCCGCGAACCGATCATTCAGGAGCGCTGGCGCAACTGGCACGGCGAAGGCTTCGATTCCGCCTTCGAGGAAACCTATCGTCGCATTGCCGAAAACGGTCCCACCATGTCACGCGACATGAAGGCTGAGGGCCACCAGTCCGGTGGCTGGTGGAACTGGCATCCATCAAAGACGGCGCTCGAATATCTCTGGCACACCGGCAAGCTGGCCGTCGCGGGCCGCGTTAATTTTCAAAAGGTCTATGATCTGGCGGAACGGGTCATTCCAGCCGAGCATCACGGCCGGGAGGTCGATCACGAGGACTTCGTAGACTGGGCCTGCCGAGAGGCGCTGACGCGGCTGGGTTTTGCCACATCGGGTGAGATATCCGCCTTCTTCGACATCATCACGCCTCAGGAAGCGCGGGCGTGGGTGGCGGCGCATCGCGATGAACTCTGCGAGGTCTCGCTGGCCTCTTCCGACGGTGCCAAAGAACGCGTCTCCTATGCCTTCGAAGGGTTCGCGGGCGACGCGGAAGCCGATATCGAGCCCCCCAACCGCATCCGCGTTCTCAGCCCCTTCGATCCGCTGTTGCGCAACCGCGCCCGCACCGAACGCCTGTTCGGCTTCTTCTACCGCATCGAGGTTTTCGTGCCGGAGCCGAAGCGGCAATATGGCTATTACGTCTTCCCGCTTCTGGAAGGTGACCGCCTGATCGGTCGCATCGATATGAAGGCGGAGCGCAAAGGCGGAACGCTGGATATCAGGCGCCTGTGGCTTGAAAAGGGCGTGCGTGCGTCTTCCGGGAGGCTTGCAAAGCTGGATGCCGAGTTGAACCGGCTGGCAAAATTTACCGGTGTGGATAGTGTGCGCTATCTGGACGGGTGGCTGGGGTGAACTGGCGATGTCGCTCCACAGTCCTCATTCCTGTCACAAGGACAGGAATGAGGGATTAGAGACGTGCAAATAGATTATAAGCTCACCCAATGTCGGTCGAGCTGATCTTGATGCCAAAACCTTCGAGGCCGACATAGTGGCGCTCACGTGAGGTGAGAAGCTTGATCGAGCTGATGCCGAGTTCCTTGAGGATTTGCGCGCCAAGGCCGATTTCCAGCCATTCGTCGTCGCGGGACCGGGCCTGGGCATGTGCTTCTTCCGGATCACGGGATTTGCGCCGTCCGGCGACCTGTCCGACGCCAACGGAACCTTCACGCAAATAGATGATGACGCCGCGACCTTCGGCTGCGATCTTTTCCATGTAATGCTGTACGGGCTGCTTGCGGCCAAAAATATCGTCGGCCACATTTTCCGGGTGCAGGCGCACGGGAATATCGACGCCATCGCGGATATCACCGAAAATAACCGCCATGTGTTCCATTGGGTCCCACGGCAGGGAATAGGTTTGTGCCTTGGCAGGTCCGAATGGCGTGTCGAGCGTGAACTCGCTTTCCTTTTGGACCAAGGTTTCCTTGCGCTGGCGATAGGCGATGAGATCGGCCACCGAAACCTGCTTCATGCCGTGCTTCTCGGCAAAGGCTGAAACCTGCGGCCCGCGCATGACGGTGCCGTCGTCATTGACCAGCTCGCTGATCACACCGATGGGCGGCAGGCCAGCCAGCTTGCAGAGATCGACTGCGGCTTCTGTGTGTCCAGAGCGCATCAACACGCCGCCTTCGCGCGAAATGAGCGGGAATATGTGGCCGGGGCGGGTGAAATCGTCAGCGCCCGCATTGGGGTTGGCCAGATTGCGGACCGTCGCATTGCGGTCGCTGGCGGAGATGCCTGTTGTCGTTCCGTGCTTGAAGTCTACCGATACGGTAAAGGCCGTGGTGTGAGCACTGTCATTTTCCGCGACCATGGCGTTGAGGTTGAGGCGTTTCGCCTCCTCTTTCGGCATGGGCGCACAAACAATACCGGAGGTGTGGCGTACGATCAGCGCCATCTGTTCAGGGGTGCAATGCACGGCGGCAACGATGAGATCGCCTTCATTCTCGCGGTCGTCATCATCCATGACGACAACGATCTCACCGGCCTCGAAGGCCCTGATAGCTTCAACGACACGTTTCTGATCATATGCCATGGTGGTTCATATTCCTATTTCAGACGGCCGGTCTGGCCGCGGTCTCTCAGATAATGGTCGGCAACCGTGCAGGCCACCATCGCCTCGCCAATCGGCACGGCGCGAATGCCCACGCAGGGGTCATGTCGGCCTTTGGTGCGGACATCGACATTGTTGCCATCGGTATTGATGGATTGCCGTTCTGTCAAAATCGAAGAGGTCGGCTTGATGGCAAAGCGCGCGACGATAGGCTGTCCGGTCGCAATGCCGCCCAGAATGCCGCCGGAATGATTGGAGAGGAAGATCGGCTTGCCGTCATTGCCCATCCGCATTTCGTCGGCGTTTTCCTCGCCTGTCAGTTCAGCTGCAGCAAAGCCCTCACCGATTTCCACGCCCTTGACGGCATTGATCGACATGAGGTTGGACGCGATATCCTGGTCGAGTTTGGCATAAATGGGTGCGCCGATACCGGCAGGCACGCCCTCTGCCACGACTTCAACGACGGCACCGATGGAAGAGCCGGCCTTGCGAATGCCGTCCAGATAGGCCTCCCAAACGGGAACCATCTCGGCATCCGGGCAAAAGAACGGGTTCTGATCGACCTGATTCCAGTCCCAATTGGCGCGGTTTACCTTGTGTTTGCCGATCTGCACCAGCGCACCGCGAACATCAAGGCTGGGCACCACTTTGCGGGCAAGCGCGCCGGCAGCGACTCGCGCTGCCGTCTCACGCGCCGATGAACGACCGCCACCGCGATAATCACGAATACCGTATTTCAGATCATAGGTGAAATCGGCATGGCCGGGTCTGAAGCTTTTGGCGATCTCGCCGTAATCCTTGGAGCGTTGGTCGGTGTTTTCGATCATCATCGACACCGGTGTGCCGGTGGTGATCATCGTCTCACCGTCTTCATCCATCATCACGCCGGAGAGGATCTTGACGATGTCGTCTTCCCGACGCTGGGTGACGAAACGGTTCTGCCCGGGTTTGCGCTTGTCCATCCAGTGCTGAACTTCCGCCAGCGTGAAGCGAATGCCGGGAGGGCAGCCATCGATCACGCAACCAAGCGCCGGACCGTGGCTTTCGCCCCAGGTGGAAACACGGAAGAGATAACCGAAAGTGTTATGCGACATATAATCAGACCGAGGCAGTGGCATTCCGCTTGCGGAACGCGTTTCTAAAACGAGGCGGCCTTTTCATAGTGTAAAACACAGGGAAGGCAAAAGGCTTTCTTTCGACAATTCCGTTCCCTTTACGCATAAGGCAAGGCGTTTCACGAAACCATGCGCCATTCCTTGGCGGTTGCAAAAGCCGAGAACTCTTCCGGCGGCAGCGGCTTGGAGAACGCGTAACCTTGAAGCATGTCGCAACCCATCTGCCGCAATAAGACGGCGTGGTCATGTGTTTCCACGCCTTCGGCTATGGTCTCCACACCCAGCGAGCGTGCAATATCGACGATCGAGCGGACGAGCGACCGTTCCTGCGGCGACGCTATGATGGGCATGACCAGCTGCCTGTCGATCTTCAGACGCTTGGGCTTGAGGCGTAAGAGGCTGATGATCGACGTATGGCCCGTGCCGAAGTCATCGATTTCGATGTCGATACCCAGAGCCTTGATGCGCTCGATATTGCTCGTGGCGATGTCTTCGTTTTCATCGAGGAAAATGGATTCGACGAGCTCGAACGTGATCTCGCCGGGTTTGATGGCAAGCCGCTTAAGGCTGTCGATAAGGTGGTCGTCGTGCAGGCGGCGGACCGAGACATTGACCGATACGCGCGGCACATCAATGCCTCTCAGACGCCAGATTTCCTTGTCGTGCAGCGCGTGTTGCAGGACGATATGATCTATGGCGGATACGACGTTGAGTTCTTCCGCAATTTTCAGGAATTTGTCCGGTGTCAGAATGCCCTTGACGGGATGGCGCCAGCGGACAAGCGCTTCCACACCGGTCAATTCGTGGGTGTTGGCGCAAAATTGCGGCTGGTACCAGGCTTCGAACTCGCCTTTTTCCAGTCCAGCAAGAATCTCGTCCGCTGTTCGCTTGTGATTGACGATTTCTGCCTGAAGGTTCTGGGTGAAGAACTCGTATCGGTTTCGGCCGGTTGCCTTGGCGCGGTAGAGAGCAAGGTCGGCATTGATCAACGTGCGGCGCGCATCGGCCGAGCCGGATTCTGCAAATGCGATACCGATCGAAACGCCGCAGCGACAGGTAAAGCCTTCAAAATCGAAGGGATAGCTGAAGGCTGAGATAATCTTCGTCGCTATCGATTTGACGCTGTCCTTTTCACCCAACTGCGAGAGCAGAATCACGAATTCGTCGCCGCCGATGCGGGCGACGATATCGCCCTCGCGGACATTCCGGGCCAGGATTTTTGCTGCATGGATGAGAACGGCATCGCCAGCCGCATGACCAAGCGTGTCGTTGATCTGCTTGAAGCGGTCGAGATCGAGATGAAGGATGGCAAACCGTTTGCGCTCTCCAGATGCGGGGGACGAAAGTGCATCGAGCTGCTGGTCAAGCTTGCGGCGGTTCGCAAGTCCGGTGAGCGGATCATGCAGAGCATTGTGCTCGATGCGGGTTTTCGCCTGCTCGAGCTCGGCGTTTCTCGCCTCCGCCTCGTCCTTGGCAAAGCTGAGCTGTTCCGACAGCAGGACGTCTGCGGTCACATCGAAGGCGATCCCGACAACCTTCTTGGTCCCGTTGCGGTTGCTGTGGACGCGCCCGACAGCCTTGACGTAGCGAAGAGTGCCGTTCGGTAACAGGACGCGCTGGGTCGAGATACGATCCGGGTCGTCGGCTTCAGTGGACCCGGCACCGAGGGCGAAGGGTCGCTCGTCAGGGTGAAGGCAGCTCAGATAGTCATCTCTCGTCACATGCCTTTCCGGCTCGGGCGGCAATCCGTAGAGTTCGCACATACGCTCGTTCCAGATCGCTTCGGAATAGTCGTGGGCCGCTTCCCAAATGCCGCAATTGTAGGATTCCAGCGCAAGCGTCAGGCGTCCCGAGAGTTCCTCCAGCTCATGCTCACGGCTCGATAACTCATGGAGAGCCAATTCGAGTTCTGCGTTCTTGATATCGCTGGTATCTTTTGCTTCGCGCAGTTTTTGCGCCATGATCATGTCTGATGTGACATCCCACAAAATGCCGGTCGTCTGATACGATCCGTCCGGCTTGATGTAGCTGGAGCCTGCGGAGCGCAGGTAACGAACGGTTCCGCCCGGCAGTGGCACCCTGTAGACCTCGGACGATGTCTGTTGATCGGCGGAGCAGTTGAAGAAAAACCGTGCCGCTTTCGAACGGTCTTCAATAACCAGCGCCGTCAGCCATTCGGTCAGGAGCGGACGCCGTTCCATCATCGGAAAGCCATGCAGGCTGGCGGCACGTTCGTCCAGATAGCAGCGCGATGTATCGTTTTCGATTTCCCATATGCCGATGCTGGAGGAGTCCATGGCCAGCTTGAAACGTTGCGAAATCTCGACAAGTTTCGTCTCGCGCAGCCGAAGCGTCTTGATGTTGCGATTTCTTTCCGACAGAAGCAGGGCTGCCACGAGAATGGGCAGGAACATGGACAACGCGGCGATGGCGAGCGTAGCGCGAAGGGATTTGTAATAGGGCTTTACCGCATCCCAGCCAGATGCAGGCGTTGCGCGTATTTCCCAACGCGAACCCGGCAAATCCACCGCTTTGACGACGGAATCCTCGTGCAGGGGTTCCAGAACGCTGCCCATCACTTCATTCGTCAACGTGTCGCGGATTTCGAAACGGATCTGGCCGGCATTCCCATCCAGCGGTACCGCAGTGTCGTGGCCGATTGCCTTGAAAAGCTTCTTTCGGTCGACAAGCGCCAGGACCAGATCATTTTTCTCCGGGCTGGTGGCCGAAGCTGGAGGAACCGTCACGATCACCATGATGGTGCCGCCTGCGGCAGGCTCGAAGACTTGCGTTTCCGGCAGGCGATCCTTTGGAGGAAGGGCGGCGAGTTTCGCCAGACGGTCTCTCAGAAGCGATCCGATCTGGTCTTGGGGGAGGTCGGATGCCGATTGCGATGTGTAAAGTTTTTCCAGATGAAAATCGCGCGCAATGCCGATGGCGATGAAATGTTGGGATTGCTGCAGCTGATAACTGGCGATCTTGTCCAGCCCGGCTGACGTTTCGTCGGACGACAGGGTCGCGAAATGCCCAAGCGACGTCAGTGTCGAAACATCCTGGCTCAAACGCATGACCAGTTTGTCATGCAGGACATCGAGGGCGTACCGAGTATGCGTTTCCAAATCGTCACGAAGCGTCGCTGCGCCCCGGTGATCGATAAGGTTGAAGGCTCCGAGCATGATGCCGGCCATTGCCATCGCCAACAGGGCGGCGGCGATCCGGCGCTTGACGATTTCGTTAAGGCGTTTTTCGATATCGGCCCAAACAGTCACTGGATTTATCCTTCGGCAGCGTCGAATTTTTCTCTGCTATACCGGGTAAAATACAATATAATCTGAATCGAGTACTATAGTTCTCGCTCTACATCATTTTGAAGCGCCATTGATGCGGATCAGACGATCACGAGAGGTTAGCTCTCTAAACGCTTGATTAAAGGTTAAAATCCGTTCATCAATTGGATTGAAAATGTCATGGTTGCGGGCGAATTCCGCCACATTCGGGAGGCAAATCTTGTCGCATATGAAGTTTTTCAGCACCCTTAAGAAAGCCATAGCGATGCGTTTGATGATTGCCGCACTTTTGGCCACAGCCGGTCTGTTCGCGCCCTTCAATGCGTTTGCGCAGAGCGTGGACGTGGAGTCGACAATCAGCAAGGTTGATGTCAAAGGGCTGACGATCACGCTGGCGGATGGCAAGAGTTACAAGGTGCCAGAGGAATTTAACTTCGATGGCTTGCAGGCAGGTGTGAAGGTTGTGGTGTTTTACACCGAAGTCGACGGTAAGCGGGTCGTCGATGACCTCGAGGTCGTCCAGTAGCTGTCACGCCACAGGGTCGATCCACTCGGCGAGACCCTGTTCTGTTTCCAACCTCAAGATGCGGTCCTGCGGAATAGGAATGTCCGCAGCTATGTCCTTGTCCATGCCGGATATCAGACGAAACATCGAGCGGATAACGCCGCCATGGCACACGCAGACGGTTTGACGATCGACCGAAGACAGCCATGCCCCTATACGCCATGACAGAATCTCATAACTTTCGGCATCCTGCCCCGGCGGAATGAAATCCCATTTCGCGGTTTTACGAGATTTTACTTTTTCGGGTTCGGTGATCTTCAGTTCGGGAAGTGTCTGACCTTCCCAGTCACCGAAAGAAATCTCCACGAGGCGGTCATCCGTGCGGTAGGCTTTCGGGTTCAGTCCCATCGCTCCACGCAGCAGTTCCATGGTCTCACGTGTGCGGCCCAATGGGCTGGCAACATAATCGAAATCATTGACGGCTGGACCGAGAATACGCGAGAGCGTTTTGCCGTTTTCAGTCGCCTGGGACCGACCGAAGTCATTGAGCGGAATATCTTTTTGACCTTGCAGTCTGCGGATTGCATTCCAGTCTGTCTGTCCGTGACGGATAACATAGACCAGCAATTCGAAACCCCTGTCTTGGTCTTTCAAACATGCGCCTGAAGCGGTGCATGTCGCTTGTCATTGGCATATCTCGCGCAAAACCGCTGTACACGTTTGCGCGAGATACCTTGATGTCAATCTTTTACAACGGAGATGTCAGGTGCGTCTACCGCCTTCATCCCGATCGCGTGGTAACCGGAATCAACATGGTGAACTTCACCTGTCACGCCGGTCGACAGATCGGAGAGAAGGTAGAGCGCGGACTTGCCGACTTCTTCGATGGAAACAGTGCGCTTGAGCGGCGCATTATATTCGTTCCACTTGAGAATATAGCGGAAATCACCGATACCGGAGGCGGCCAGTGTCTTGATCGGTCCTGCCGAAACGGCGTTGACGCGAATGCCGCGGTTGCCGAGGTCTACGGCCAGATAGCGGACGCTGGCTTCCAGAGCAGCCTTTGCAACACCCATGACATTGTAGTTCGGCATGACCTTTTCGGCGCCGTAATAGGTCAAGGTCAGAAGTGCTCCGCCATCGTTCATCACCGGCTCGGCACGCTTTGCAACTGCGGCCAGGGAGTAGACGGAGATATCCATGGTGCGATTGAAGTTATCGCGGCTGGTGTCGAGATAACGGCCGGTCAACTCATCCTTGTCGGAAAATGCAATCGCGTGAACGACGAAATCGATTTTGCTCCAATGCGCTTCGATGTTTGCAAAAACGCCATCGATCGTTTCAAGGTCGGTCACATCGCAATGTCCCGCCATAAACGCGCCCAGTTCTTTGGCCAATGGCTCTACGCGCTTCTTCAGCGCATCACCCTGCCAGGTGAAAGCAAGTTCAGCACCGGCATCGGCGCAAGCCTTTGCAATGCCCCATGCGATGGAACGATTGTTTGCGATGCCCATGATGAGGCCGCGCTTGCCAGCCATGAGGCCAGATGTCTGAGCCATTCGGTGCTCCCTATACTTAAATCAAACTTGCCTATGGCATAGGCAGAACGCCTGTTCAAGCAGGGCAGGATCATCTGATGTTAGGGAATGTAACAATGGGTGCGTTGTTCACGCCTTTCGCGAGAACGAGCTTCAAGAATGCTGAACCGCTCTAGAGATAGAGGCCTTCGCGCATATGGCGCATCAAATCCATCACTTTGGCGTCTGGCGAATCCAGCAGAATGATGCGCAGTTCCACGACAAAGTCGCCATAACCGCCTGATCCGTCCTTCAACCCCTTGCCCTCGACACGGATTGCCCGGTCGGAACCGGACCATGCCGGTACGGTCACTTTCAACTCGCCGTGCGGGGACTGAACGGTCGCCTCGCAGCCAAGAACGGCGTCGGCCAGAGAGATCGGAAATGTTGTGTGAATGTCGAAATTTCGGATCGAGAACGTGTCGTTGCGCGACGCCAGAAGCGTTACCACGAGATCGCCGCGAGCCGATTCAGGCAGCTTCAAGCCTTGACCTTTCAAGCGAACGACGTGACCGTCCGTCATGCCGGGTTCCAGCTGAAAGCGCACTTCGCGCTCTTCCGGCATGCCGATCGTCACCCATTTCTGTTCGATAAGATCGGACACGGTGATGATGGCTTCTGCAGTGATGTCAGGTGCCTTCTCCGGCACTGTCGTCGTTCCGCGAATGCGGCGCAGAAGAGCGCCGAAGAAGCTGCTGGCCTGCGCGGCGCGTGCTTCCATTTTTTCGGTTCGCGCTGCAGCGCGTTCCTCGGTAGACATGTTCGGGTCGTCGGTATCGGCTTCGGGTTTTGCGGATCCCACCTTCGCTTTCGCGTTTGCGCCAAAGATGCGTTCCAGCATATCTTCCGCCGATTCCGGCTTGGCACTGTCGGCATTCGCCTCCGCTTTCGCTGTTCGAGCCTGCGCCTTCTCAAGCTCTTCCATCAGCTTTTCGGCAGCCTTCGCGCGCTGTGCGGCTTCCCGGGCGGCCGCGCGCTGCTGCATGATGGTCTGATCGCGTTTCTTGGTTTCCGCCGCACGGCGGGCTTGATCGTACAGGCCCCGCTTTTGGGGGTCTTTCAACAGATCATAGGCCTGACCGATCTCCGCAAAACGCGCCGTCGCGTCTGGGTCTGTCTGATTGTGATCAGGGTGCACGGCTTTCGCCTGCGAGCGCCACGCTGCTTTTATTTCATCTGAACCGGCATCTCTTTGAACGCCGAGAATAGAGTAAGGATCACGCATCCGAACCACCAATCACCCCAGTCGGTGCAGGCCTTATTTTTTCATCATGAAAAGCCTGCAACACGAATACCACTCGTCTTGAACGTGCATGCGGTCTTTGCGTTGCATCATTCAGTTTGAAATCGGATTTGACTGTCGCAAGAACTTGCTAATCAGACCTTTACAGGCGCGTTGCTTGGCAAGGTGCCAAGCCTGTAATGATAGACAGGGTAAATGGTTTATTTCTGGCTGAAGCGGGTCATCAGCCATTCGCCCGTCTCGGAGAGGCAAGCTTGCCCACTGTAGCTGGCAATACCTTCGAAGGAATGGCGTGTGGTATCGAAGTTGCGGCAGACGAAACCGGTGTTTCGGTCTTCGCGGATGGCGGTTACGACGCCTGCGCTTCCTGTGGCAGCGTTGGCCCAGGGAAGGGGAGAATCCGAAATTTTTGCGAGATCGGCAGAGGTAACGGCATTGCGGATGGTCGCATCATCTGAAAGTGTCTGCGTCGTCTGTTTGTTGGGGACGGATGCGGTTGACAGAGATTTGTCGACCTTGTCGCCACCAAAAAGATCCAGACTGACGCAACCGGTCAACATGACGAGCATGCACGCAGACGCGGAAACATCCACGACTGATGACAAGAAGCTCTTTGTTAGACTGTTCGACTTTGCTATGACGATCACCATCTCTCAACCAGAATCCATCTCTGGTATGCAAATCAGCTTAGGAGCATTTTATTCAATATGTCGGAAAGCCGGTTAACATCCAGTGACTTTACAGAGGAAAATGAACCTTTCGCACTTTTTGCGGATTGGTTGCGTGATGCAACGGCCTCTGAAATCAACGATCCAAACGCCGTGGCGCTCGCCTCGGTGGACGAAGACGGCATGCCCAGCGTGCGTATGGTTCTGCTGAAACACGCCGATGAAAGAGGGTTTGTTTTCTACACGAACTTCGAGAGCCGCAAGGGTATAGAACTGCTCGGCCAGCAGAAGGGCGCCATGTGTTTTCACTGGAAAAGCCTGCGCCGACAGGTTCGTATCCGTGGCTCCGTAGAGGTCGTCAGCGATCAGGAGGCTGATGAATATTACGCGTCACGTCCACGCGGTAGCCGCATAGGTGCCTGGGCGTCCAAGCAGTCCAGACCTTTGGAAAGCCGTTTCGCTTTGGAAAAAGCCGTTGCGACCTACACCGCCAAATACGCGATAGGCGATATTCCCCGCCCGCCGCATTGGTCGGGTTTCCGCATCCAGCCTTTGACTATCGAGTTCTGGCAGGACGGCAAATTCCGCTTGCATGACCGTGTAGAATTCCGTCGCGACACACCGGAAGGTGAATGGTCGAAGGTGCGAATGTATCCGTGAACACGCAGCATGATGCGGCGTGCTGAAAAGCAGCGCCGCATCTTCGGCATCGACACAGCCCCAAAAATATGATCAGTAGTGTGCGTGAACAAAGGAAGAACGTATGCTTTCTCACCTCATGCAGCAATTTGAGCTGGCCTCGCAAAAATATGCGAGCGCCAATGACATAGAGCGGGACCCGGACTGGTATCTTCTCAAGCTTCAGGAGGAGGTCGGAGAGGTGACGCAGGCCTGGAACCGGCTGAGCGGTCGTGGGCGCAGTAAAGGCAGGACCACAGAAGAAATGCGTCAGGACCTGTCAGACGAAACCGCTGATCTGCTTGGCCATGTTCTGCTTCTTGCCCACCATAACGGTCTTGATCTGGAGACGTCCATCAAACGGAAATGGCGTTTCGAGCCCGGCTCTATCTAGCTTTGTGCAGACTTTAAAAGTGTTGCGACCTCAAAGAGATCGTCGCAAATCGCCACGCATTTTTCGCGCATGGTATCCGTCGCTGGCGCAACGTCCGGCACCATGATGGTCTGGGTTCCAGCGCTCCACGCGGACTGGACGCCATGATAGGAATCTTCCAGCGAAAGGCAATCCTCCGGCGCAAAGCCGAGACGTTGAGCGGCGCTGAGATAGGGATGAGGCGCTGGCTTTGGCTCGGCATAGTCACCACGCGCCAGAATATGATCGAACCGCCGGGTGAGATGGAAGGGCTGCAAGTGGCGGTTGACGGAGTCATGACCGGATGACGTCGCAATAGCGCGGGGCATGTGCAATTCATCCAGCAGGTCGAGGATTTCGACAACACCGGCTTTCAGTGCCACACCATCTGCCATCTGTATCGCCAGATGACGAAGCCAGGCATCTCGAAACGCCTCCATCGGAAAATCGTCGCCATATTCCGAGTGTATGGTGCGGGTGATGATATTCCAGGGACTGCCACACACCCGCTGGTAGACATCGACGGTCATGCCGTGTCCGCCTTCGTCTGACGCGGCCAGAAACGAGTCTCGATAATGTTTCTCGCTTTCGATCAGGAGGCCGTCCATGTCGAAAATGACAGCTTTCGGTCTGCGCAGCAGTCTCGCCATGTCAACCGAACCGGAAAGGGCGCTCGCCCAGACTTTCGAAGGGTCGGATGAGGTAACCATCGGGGTCGGCGACGATAAACTGCCGGTTGCCGACCTCTGTCTCGCCGCGTCGATACCATTTCTCCTCGAGCGGCAGAAACAGTTCGATGCCAGCACGTTGCAAGCGTTCGAGAATGGTTTCCAGCGACGGTACAATCAGCTGCAGGTTCATGCCGCGCCCAAACGGGTACGTGACGGGAACGCTCTCATCCTCAAAGGTCCGCCCGGCGCCAATCTGGTCGATCATCAGTTGCGCATCGCCCAGTGCAAGATAGGTGAAGCCTTCTTCCGGCCTCTCATAAACCACATGAAAACCAATGAGATCGCAATAAAAGGAGCGGCTTCGCGGCCAGTCACTGACGGCCAGTTCGGGAACAAGTGCATTTGCTGTAAAAGTCATTCTATCGCCATGTCACCTTCAAAAAATACAATATCTACAACGCTTATGCGCAGGGAGCGTAACTCCACTCAGGCAGAAACGTTGCAGGACGACAATCGATTGAGACACTGTATCAGGAAAAATTCAATCCAGAATAGACCTTGCCTTCAGGCCTTGGTTCCACCCACGGTGATCTGGTCCATGCGCAGATGCGGCTGGCCGACGCCAACGGGCACCCACTGGCCGCCCTTGCCGCAATTGCCGATGCCAGTATCTAGCTTCATGTCGTTGCCGATCATCGTTACGCGCTTCATGGCGTCCGGTCCGTTGCCAATCAGCATCGCACCCTTGACCGGCGCTCCGATCTTGCCGTTTTCGATGAGATAGGCTTCGGTGCAACCGAAGACGAACTTGCCGGAGGTGATATCGACCTGACCACCACCGAAGGACACGGCGTAGATACCCTTCTTGACCGATGCGATGATCTCTTCCGGTGTCTTGTCACCGCCAAGCATATAGGTGTTGGTCATGCGCGGCATCGGCACGTGGGAATATCCCTGGCGGCGTCCGTTGCCCGTGGCTTTCATGCCCATCAGGCGGGCGTTCTGCCGGTCCTGCATGTAGCCTACCAGCTTGCCGTTTTCGATCAGTACATTGTAGGCGGAAGGCGTGCCTTCGTCGTCTACCGTCAGCGAACCGCGGCGGTTGTCGATGGTGCCGTCATCCACGACAGTGACGCCGGGAGCGGCGACCATTTCGCCAAGGAGTCCTGCAAAAGCCGAGGTTTTCTTGCGGTTGAAATCACCTTCCAGCCCGTGGCCAACGGCTTCATGCAACATCACACCCGGCCAGCCAGCGCCCAGGACCACATCCATAGTACCGGCAGGCGCATCGACGGCCGTGAGATTGACCAGAGCTTGCCGCAGCGCCTCGTCCGCGCCGCGCTGCCAGTTTTCCGTCGTGATGAAATCGCCGAACCCGACGCGTCCGCCAATGCCGTAGGAACCGCTCTCCTGGCGGTCGCCTTCACCGGCAATGACCGAAATATTGATGCGGGTCATGGGGCGGATGTCGCTGACGCGGTGACCGTCGGCACGAAGGATATCCACGATCTGCCAGCTGGCAGCAACACTTGCCGTGACCTGACGGACCTTCGGATCCTTGTCGCGCAGGTAAGCGTCGATTTCGGTCAGAAGCTTGACCTTTTCCTCGAAGCTCGGCGCACCAATCGGATTTTCATCGCCATACAGCTTCTTGTTGGTACGTTGCGGGGCAGCCGCATAGGAGCCGGAATAGCCTTTGGTAACCGCACCGACCGCGTCGGATGCGCGTTTGAGCGCTGCCAGAGATAGCTCGCCTGCATGCGCGTAACCGACAGTCTCACCGGCGACTGCGCGCAGGCCGAAACCCTGGTCGGTGTTGAAACTTCCGCCCTTGAGGCGACCATTATCGAAGGTCAGCGATTCCGCCTGCGCATGCTCAACGAACAATTCGCCGTCATCTGCGCCCTCGAGAGCATCGGCGATCTGGGCGCGCAACTGTCCTTCATCGCAGTCGAAAAGGGTCAAAAGGTCTTGGTTCATCGCGGGGCTCCAGTCTTGGCTGTTATCAGCGCATTTAAGTGCTGGAGCCTTAAGGCGCAAGATTGATCAAGGAAGCGTGTCGTAACCTTCGGCAAAGCCGCGCAATTCGATGGGAATGCCGACACGGTCCTGATCGACGGATTCACGCAGCGCGAAGACGGCATTCTTGCCAGCGCGCAGAACCTTCAGCAATTCGTCGTCTATATCGACCTCCACATAGCAACCTTCGGCAAAGCAGCGTGTGAAATAGGCACGGCCAATATTATTATTGTCGATATAAAGCTCCATGCCGTCCTTTAGAAGAACGCCAAGCGGCGCGAGGATGCGCAGAATGCGGGATTTGCGATCGGCCGTCTTGAGGATCACCACGGAAAGGCCGACTTCCGGCCGGTCGTCTGCGATCACGTTTTGCATCAATGCGCATTGTTCTTCGGAGGCTCCGGCAGGCTTGTCACAGATGACGGACCACGCGCCATGCGTCGATTTTGGCGTTCCTGGCTGCTGCGGCTTGACCGGTGCTGGCTGCTGCTGCGAAAAACCAGCAGCTGGAACGATAATGGAAAGACCGGCGGCGATAAAAAAAGCGCGCGCAATCGGGGACAGACGCATGGATACCTCAGGATTCGAATCAGTGCGGCTATTTTGACGTCCCGACCGGGAAATGAAAGAGCCAGCCTCCTCAATTCCAAGGGAGTGCGGCCAAAATAGGACTTGTGCAGCACACCGTGGCGCAGGGGGATGGCCGATCAGCCGAGCCTTCAAGCCGACTCGAAGACGGGACAGGCTGAAAAATCGGACTGATGCCAACCAAGGCGATATTGCGGCGAAAGGCAAACTATGATTTGAGTCATGAGTATAAGCATGGATTCTGCGTTTGAGAGTGATCATGATCAAGCGCGTGAGGGAGAGGTACCGTGACTAACAGAATTTTCGCAAGCTTGGTGGGCATGATCTGTCTGCTCACGGCTGTCGGTGCTCGTGCCGACCAGCCGAGGGAATGGCAGATGGGATTGCAGGACGGGGTAACCCCCATCATGCATGAAATTCGCTGGTTTGAGCAGTATACGCTTTGGTTCATCGTGCCGGTCACGCTTTTCGTGCTTGTCTTGTTGATTTTGGTGGCGGTGAAGTTTCGCGCATCGAAAAACCCGGTCGCATCCAAGACCAGCCACAACACTGCCATCGAAATCGTCTGGACACTCGCTCCTGTTCTGATCTTGATGTTTCTCGCGTTCCCGTCGTTCAACCTGCTCAACGCGCAGTTGACGCAGCCGGAAAATCCGGATTTGACGCTGAAGGCCACCGCAACGCAGTGGCAGTGGAATTATGAGTACACCGCAGCCCAGGGTGCAGAGCCTTTGGCGTTCGACAGCTATTTGCTGAAGGATGTCGATCGCGCAGCCGCTGGCAAAAACGACAAGGCTATCTATCCGCGTCTTCTGGCCGTCGACAATGAGATGGTCGTTCCTGTTGGCAAGACTGTTCGGCTGCTGGTGACATCGGCGCCAACGGATGTAATCCACGCTTTCGCGATGCCAGCTTTCGGCGTCAAGATCGATGCCGTTCCCGGTCGTTTGAACGAGACTTGGTTCAAGCCTGAGAAAGAAGGCCTTTACTACGGTCAGTGTTCCGAGCTTTGCGGCAAGGATCACGCCTTCATGCCAATCGCCATACGGGTGGTTTCCGAAGAGCAATATAAAACCTGGTATGCCGCTGCCGCTTCAGATTTGAGCGGTGCGAACCGGGCGCTCATGGCTTCGGTGGATGGTGCGCCACGCACTGTTCAGGTCGCCGAAAACGAAACCAAGTACCGTAGGGAGTGAGGACAATGGCTGGACATTCTACACACGACGATCATCACTCTGTCGAGCGCGAAGCGCACCATGATGATCACGCGCACCATGCGCATACACCGAGCTTCGCTCAGCGCTGGCTCTTTTCGACCAACCACAAGGACATCGGTACGCTCTATCTGATCTTCGCGATCATTGCAGGCATCATCGGTGGCGGCCTATCAGTCGTCATGCGCATGGAGCTTCAGGAGCCCGGCATTCAGATTTTCCACGGCCTTGCGGCCATGGTCTATGGCTTTGAGGGCGATGCTGCCATCGATGGCGGCAAGCACATGTATAATGTGTTCACGACGGCACATGCGTTGATCATGATCTTCTTCATGGTCATGCCTGCCATGATCGGCGGCTTCGCCAACTGGATGGTGCCGATCATGATCGGTGCGCCTGATATGGCGTTCCCACGTCTCAACAACATTTCCTTCTGGCTGATCGTACCCGCTTTCATCCTGCTGCTTCTGTCGCTCTTCGTTGAGGGACCGGCTGGTGCCTATGGTGTCGGTGGTGGCTGGACCATGTACCCGCCGCTCTCGACCAGCGGTATGCCGGGGCCTGCTGTGGATCTGGCGATCTTTGCACTTCACATCGCCGGTGCGTCCTCCATTCTCGGTGCCATCAACTTCATCACCACGATCTTGAACATGCGCGCGCCGGGCATGACCCTGCACAAGATGCCGTTGTTTGCGTGGTCGGTTCTGGTGACAGCGTTCCTGCTGCTCCTGTCTTTGCCGGTTCTGGCGGGTGGCATCACCATGCTCCTGACGGACCGCAACTTCGGCACGTCCTTCTTCGCGCCTGAAGGCGGCGGCGACCCGATCCTGTACCAGCACTTGTTCTGGTTCTTCGGTCACCCGGAAGTTTACATTCTGATCCTGCCCGGTTTCGGTATCATCAGCCACATCATTTCGACCTTCTCGAAAAAGCCGATCTTCGGCTATCTCGGAATGGCTTACGCCATGGTCGCCATCGGTGCGGTCGGCTTCATCGTGTGGGCGCACCACATGTATACGGTCGGTCTGTCTCTGGAAGCACAGCGTTATTTCGTCTTCGCAACCATGGTCATCGCGGTGCCGACAGGCATCAAGATTTTCTCCTGGATCGCGACGATGTGGGGCGGTTCGCTGACCTTCACGACGCCGATGATCTGGGCGATTGGCTTCATCTTCCTGTTTACCGTCGGCGGCGTGACAGGCGTTCAGCTGGCCAATGCCGGTCTCGACCGCTCGCTGCATGACACCTACTATGTTGTCGCGCATTTCCACTACGTGCTGTCGCTGGGTGCGGTGTTTGCGATCTTTGCAGGCTGGTACTACTGGTTCCCGAAGATCACCGGTTACATGTACAGCCAGAAGATCGGCAATCTGCACTTCTGGGTGATGTTCGTCGGCGTCAACCTGATCTTCTTCCCGCAGCACTTCCTCGGACTTGCCGGTATGCCGCGCCGCTATATCGACTATCCCGATGCCTTCGCTGGCTGGAACTATGTGTCCTCCATCGGCTCGTACATCTCCGCCGTTGCCGTCCTCATCTTCTTGGGCGGTGTGTGGGAAGCGTTTGCCAAAAAGCGTGTGGCTGGCGACAATCCATGGGGTGAAGGTGCAACGACACTGGAATGGCAGCTGTCATCGCCGCCGCCATACCACCAGTGGGAACAGCTTCCCCGGATCCGCTGAGGCATTTTGTCAGGGCGTGTATCCCGGCCGACCATGATAGATGTCGGTTTCACGCTCAGACAAAAGACTAAAAGGAGCGCCGCATCTGCGCGGCGTTTCCTATGAAAGCAGGAAAAATGACTGTTATCGACAATCGCGACACGCTGGATAGGGATAGCTTCACGCTGTCAGAGGCGAGCGCGCGCGATTATTTCGAGTTGCTGAAACCACGCGTCATGTCGCTGGTGGTGTTCACAGGTTTTGCAGGCCTCGTACTTGCGCCTGGCAGCATCAACCCCGTATTGGCGCTGGTTGCCATTCTCTGCATCGCAGTGGGTGCTGGCGCTTCCGGCGCACTCAACATGTGGTATGACGCCGATATCGATGCTGTCATGTCGCGTACTGCCAGACGACCCATACCATCGGGACGCATTCAGCCGGGCGAGGCGCTTGCCTTCGGTCTGACACTATCGGTGTTTTCGGTTGCCATTCTGGGTCTCGCCGTAAACTGGTTTGCCGCTGGTCTGTTGGCATTCACGATTTTCTTCTACGCCGTCGTTTATACGATGTGGCTGAAGCGTTCGACGCCGCAAAACATCGTCATCGGTGGTGCCGCTGGTGCTTTCCCGCCCATGCTCGGCTGGGCCTGCGTCACCGGTGGCGTTTCCCTCGACAGCACCATCCTGTTTCTGATCATCTTCCTCTGGACGCCCGCACACTTCTGGGCGCTGGCCCTCTTCAAGATGCGTGATTATGGCTCGGTGGGTATTCCCATGATGCCGAATGTCGCCGGTGAACGCTCCACCAAGAACCAGATGATCGCCTATGCGGTCCTGACCGCATTTGTTGCAGTGGCGCCTTACTTCACGGGCCTTGCAGGTGGTGGTTACGGCATCTTTGCAGCCGTTCTCAGCATCATTTTTATTGCCTGTTCCATCTCGGTCCGTCGCATGCCTGATGGAGATGAGCGGATGGTGCAGGCGAAAAAGATGTTTGCCTATTCGGTATTTTATCTTTTTGCGATTTTCTCCGGCCTTCTTGCCGATCACGTCGCGCCGTCGTTTCTGACATTGATCCAGGGGGGTGCGTGATGGAAACGATCAAGCTGAACGACGCGCAGAAACGCTCACGTCGAGGTCGTAACATCGCGCTCGGCCTCGTCCTGGCGGCACTGGTCGTGCTATTCTACGTCATCACCATCATAAAAATCGGCGACTTCTAAAAGCCGGGCGACACGAGGGGGAGGGATATGACAGCAACGCCAACATCCACGAAGAAAACGAGCAACGGCTCGATTCTTGTGCTGTGTCTGGTTTTTGTCTGCGGCATGGTCGGCATGGCATACGCCTCGGTCCCGCTGTATCGCCTGTTCTGTCAGGTCACCGGCTATAACGGCACGACGCAGCGCGTCGAGCAGTATTCGGATGTCATTCTCGACAAGACGATGAAGGTAACGTTTGATTCCAACACCTCCAACGGGCTGAACTGGGATTTTCAACCGGTAAACAAGTCGGTTGAGCCAAAAATTGGAGAAACCATCCAGGTCATGTTCAGGGCCACTAACCGTTCGCCCGTCGCCACGACCGGAAATGCGGTGTTCAACGTGACGCCGATGGAAGCCGGTGCTTACTTCAACAAGGTGGAATGTTTCTGCTTTACGGAAACCACCTTGCAGCCGGGTCAAACGCTGGAAATGCCGGTCGTGTTCTTCATCGATCCCGAGATCGTCAAGGCTCGGGAAACGAAGAACATCCATACACTGACACTGTCCTACACATTTTATCCGTCGAAGACGGAAAAACCGGTTGCGTCCTTGCCGGTAAAGACTGAACGTGACGAAACGAAACTATGAGAGAGGGAGGTGCGGCCGGTTTCGGTCGCGCTGCATGGGTGGCCTTTAACGAGTGCCACTTTATTGAATGACTAGGGAAGAGCCTGCGGGGATCGTTCACATGGCAGACACACATCAGAAGAAACATGACTACCATATCATAGACCCCAGCCCCTGGCCGCTTCTGGCCTCGGTCGGTGCATTCTTTCTCGCCTTTGGCGGCATCTGTTACATCCGATATCTGAATAGCGGCTCCTTCAAGCTGTTCGGTCTGGAATGGGCCAACCCTTGGCTGTTCTATGTCGGCTTGGCCATCATCCTTTACGTGATGTATGCCTGGTGGGCGGACACCGTGAAGGAAGGACATGAGGGCCACCATACCCGCGTTGTTGCGCTGCATCTGCGCTATGGCATGATCATGTTCATCGCGTCAGAAGTCATGTTCTTCGTGGCGTGGTTCTGGGCATATTTCGATGCCAGCCTCTATCCGCATGAGGCCATTCAGGCGTCCCGCCTTGCCTTCACCGGCGGGCAATGGCCACCGAAAGGCATCGAAGTTCTCGATCCATGGCACCTGCCGCTCTACAACACCGTCATCCTGCTCCTGTCTGGCACATGCGTAACGTGGGCGCACCACGCTCTGCTGCACAATGACCGCAAGGGCTTGATGTCCGGTCTCGCTTTGACGGTCGCACTCGGTGCGTTCTTCTCCTTCGTGCAGGTCTATGAGTACATGCACGCACCGTTCGACTTCAAGAACTCCATCTATGGCGCGACATTCTTCATGTCGACCGGCTTCCACGGCTTCCACGTCTTCGTCGGAACGGTATTCCTGCTGATCTGCCTGCTGCGCGCCATGAAGGGTGATTTCACGCCCAAGAATCACTTCGGCTTCGAGGCGGCGGCCTGGTACTGGCACTTCGTTGACGTCGTCTGGCTGTTCCTGTTCTTCGCTATCTATGTATGGGGCGGCTGGGGCGCGCCTCTGGCGGGTTGAGCCTGATACATTGGTTGTACAAAGGGCGGCGCATGCCGCCCTTTGCTTTTCCGACGTTCGGGGCGGACTGAAAACGAGGCAATGATGCAAGATGACGACATGCCCTATCCACCCGTCGATCCCGTGAAAGTGGGTCTACGCGGCTGTTGTCCCAGATGCGGCCACGGTCGGCTTTTCGATGGGTTCCTGACGCTGAAACCGCGATGCAGCGCCTGCGGTCTTGACTACGCCTTTGCCGACGCGGGGGAGGGGCCAGCAGTTTTCGTCATGCTGATCGTCGGCTTTCTCATCATTGGCATGGCGCTGTGGCTCGATGCGCGTTTCGCGCCGCCCGTCTGGGTGCATGCGTTGATCTGGATACCCGCTGCCATTATCATCTCTCTTGTTTTGTTGAAGAAGATGAAGGGCATCATGATCGCCTTGCAATATCGCAACAATGCACGCGAAGGCACCATAGATCGTGACTGATATCAAGAGCGCCTCCACGCAGCGCAGCCTCTGGTTTGCCGCCCCATTCGTGCTTCTGGTTCTGGTGCTCCTGCTGGCGCTCGGCACGTGGCAGGTGAAACGCCTGTATTGGAAAGAAGCGCTGATGGCTGATATCCAGCAGCGCATTCATGCTCCGCCCGTTCAAACTGAAGATATCGAGGCCTTGGCTGCATCCGGCGGTGACATCGAGTATCGCACCGTTGCCCTGTCGGGGATATTCGACCACACGAAGGAACAGCATTTCTTCGCAACGTTTCAGGGACAGAGTGGATATTATATCTACACGCCACTCCGTCTTGATGACGGTCGCGCCATCTTCGTCAACCGCGGTTTTGTCCCCTACGATATGAAAGAGCAGGCAAAACGGACTGCGGGCGAAGTCTCCGGTGTGGTTTCCATCGAAGGGCTGGCGCGGGCTCGTCTGGCGGTCAAGCCATCCAGCCTGTTGCCAGACAATGATCGGGCGAAGAATATCTACTACTGGAAAGATTTGAGCGCGATGACCAACAGCGCTGGGATCGACCCCGGCAAAGTCCTGCCGTTCTTCGTCGATGCCAATGATGCACCCAATCCCGGCGGCTGGCCGAAGGGCGGAGTGACCTTGATCGATCTGCCGAATAATCACCTTCAATATGCGATAACGTGGTACGGATTGGCGCTCGCCCTTGTCATCGTGGCAGGTTTTGCCTATGTCCGGGGCATAAGAAATTCCAGAGAATGAAGCACCGGGAGGCTGAAGGAGAAGGAATGAATATCGCCGTTTCCAAACCGCCTCTGACGATCAGGCTCTGCGGCCCACGCGGCTTCTGCGCTGGTGTCGATCGTGCCATCCAGATCGTCGTGCTGGCCCTGAAGGCCTACGGCGCGCCCGTCTATGTTCGCCATGAGATCGTCCATAACCGTTACGTGGTTGAGGGTCTTGAGGCCAAGGGCGCTATTTTCGTTGAGGAACTGAACGAGATCCCCGCTGAGCATCGTCAGCAGCCGGTGGTCTTTTCCGCCCATGGTGTGCCGAAATCCGTGCCTGAGGATGCGCAGGCCAGAAACCTGTTTTATCTGGACGCAACATGCCCGCTGGTGTCCAAGGTTCATAAACAGGCCATGCGTCACCAGCGTCTCGGCCGCCACGTCGTCCTGATCGGTCATGCCGGCCACCCGGAAGTGATCGGAACCATGGGCCAACTGCCCGAGGGGGCGGTATCGCTGGTGGAGACGGTGGAAGACGCCGCGAGGTACCAGCCTGCCGACGCAGAAAATCTTGGCTTTGTGACGCAGACGACATTGTCTGTGGATGATACGGCGGGTGTCATCGCCAAGCTCCAGGAACGCTTTCCGGCCATGCAGGCGCCGGCGGCAGACAGCATCTGCTATGCCACCACCAATCGTCAGGATGCGGTAAAGCAGGCGGCGCCCGGCTGTGACCTGTTCATCGTCGTCGGTGCGCCAAACTCTTCCAATTCGAAGCGCCTTGTCGAAGTTGCCTTGCGCGCAGGAGCCAAGCGGTCCGTGCTGGTTCAGCGTGCCGCTGAAATCGATTGGGATCAGATTGGCGATGTGCAGACCGTGGGTCTTTCGGCAGGTGCATCCGCTCCGGAGGTTATCGTCGACGAGATCATTCAGGCCTTCAAGGCTCGTTTCGAGACAACTCTGGATCTCGCTGTCACAGTTGAAGAGACGGAGCATTTTCTGGTGAACCGCGAACTGCGTGAGATCGAACTGACCACGCAGGACATGGCCTTCGTCAATGGCACCGCACGGGACGCCTTGCCACCCAAGCCAGCGTCCGGCTTTTGATTTTAAATCATCCCGCATTCTTCAAGAGATCAGACATTGGCAGTTTATACGGATATCAGCGAAGACGATCTGAAGCGTTTTCTCAAACAATATGATGTTGGCGAGCTGACGTCCTACAAGGGCATTGCAGAGGGCGTTGAAAACACCAATTTCCTGCTGCACACGACACAGGAACCCTTGATTCTCACGCTCTATGAGAAGCGCGTCGAGAAGTCGGACCTGCCATTTTTCCTGGGCCTGAAACAGCATCTGTTCGCCAAAGGCCTGTCCTGCCCGCTACCGCTTCCGCGTCACGATGGCGAATTGTTGGGCGAACTGTCGCAGCGGCCTGCCGCCCTGATTTCGTTTCTGGAGGGCATGTGGCTGCGAAAGCCGGAGGCCCGGCACTGCCGGGAGGTCGGCAAGGCTCTTGCCGCCATGCATCTGGCCGCAGAAGGTTTCGAGTTGAAACGTCCCAACGCCCTGTCTGTCGAGGGATGGAAGGTGCTCTGGGATAAATCCGAAGCCCGCGCCGATGAGGTCGAGGCTGGTCTGCAACAGGAAATCCGTGCCGAAATCGATTTCCTCGCCGCCCACTGGCCAAAGGATTTGCCCGCAGGCGTCATCCATGCCGATCTGTTTCAGGACAATGTCTTTTTCCTGGGCGATGAACTGTCTGGTCTCATCGACTTCTACTTCGCCTGCAATGATTTGCTGGCCTACGACGTGTCCATCTGCCTCAACGCCTGGTGCTTCGAGAAAGATGGGTCCTATAATGTCACCAAAGGCAAAGCGCTTCTGGAAGGCTATCAATCCGTGCGGCCCATGAGCGATGCCGAGCTTGATGCGCTGCCGCTTCTGGCGCGTGGGTCGGCACTGCGTTTCTTCCTCACACGTCTCTATGACTGGTTGACGACGCCGGAAGGTGCGCTCGTCGTCAAGAAGGATCCGTTGGAATATCTGCGCAAGCTGCGCTTTCACCGTGCCATCGGCCACTTCACCGAATATGGGCTGGTGGAACGATGAAGCATGTCGAGATTTACACCGATGGTGCCTGTTCCGGCAATCCCGGGCCGGGCGGCTGGGGTGCGGTTCTTCGCTATGGCGAAACCGAGAAGGAACTGTGCGGCGGCGAGGCGGAAACGACCAACAATCGCATGGAACTCATGGCCGCCATCTCGTCGCTCAACGCTTTGAAATCCCCTTGTGAAGTCGATCTTTACACCGACAGCGCCTATGTGAAGGACGGGATTACCAAGTGGATTTTCGGCTGGAAGAAAAAGGGCTGGAAGACTGCTGACAACAAGCCGGTCAAAAATGTGGAGTTGTGGCAGGCGCTGGAACTGGCGCGGGAGCGGCACAAGGTGACGCTGCACTGGGTCAAGGGGCATGCCGGCCACCCGGAGAACGAACGCGCCGATGAGCTCGCCCGCAAAGGCATGGAGCCTTTCAAACGGCGGTAACAGACGGGTGCTTTACTGGGGTTTGCGGATTGCGCTTCCCGGCCTATCTTCACCAAAAAACATAAAGCATAAGAGGGACACCCCATGATTTTACACTGCGTTTTCGTTCGCTTCAAATCGGCGACCGCAACGGCGGAAAAACAGGCGATCTATGAGTCCATTACGGCGCTGAAAGACGTCATCCCGGGCATCATCGACGTGAAATGTGGACAGAATGTTTCATCCGAGGGTCTGAACGGAAATTTTCTGGATGGCTTCATCGTCACGCTGGAAAGTCTGGAAGCGCGCGACGAATATCTCGCCCACCCCCAGCATGTCGATGTCGGTGAGCGCCTGATCGGGCTGACCGATGGCGGCGCGGCCGGCCTTCTGGTCTTTGATATGTCAGTCTGATCTAAGACTGCGGCGGCGAGCCGCCGCAGTCGTCTTTGCCATCAGCTTGATTTGTTGATGGCTGCCGCTATCTGCTCGACATTGTAGCGAAACATCTTTTCATAGGTCGATGCAGGCCCCTTGGCCTTCGAAAGTGCTTCGACATACAATTCGCCGCCCGGCTCTGCACCCGTGGCTTTGGCAACCTGCTTCACCAGACGCGGGTCATTCGAGTTCTCGAAGAAATACGTCTTCACATGCTCGCTCTTGATCTGCTCGATCAGCTTGCTGACATCTCCGGCGGACGCTTCCGTCTCGGTGGAGACGCCCAGTGGCGACAGGAACGTCACTTTGTATTCCCGTCCGAAATAACCAAATGCGTCATGGCTGGTCAGCACCTTGCGGCGATCTTCCGGAATGGCATCGAACTTTGCATGAGCGAAAGCGTCGAGACCGTCCAGCGTCTTGAGATAGGCCTCGGCATTGGCCTTGAAATCGTCCTTGTCCGTCGGGTCTGCGGCGGACAGCGCCGTTTCGATGTTCTTGACCCAGATTTTGACGTTGAGCGGGCTGTTCCATACATGCGGATCGGTCACGGTCTTGCCGTCTTCGTCCATCTCGCGCGTCTTGATGCCCTCGGAAACCGTGACAGGCGTTCCCTTATAACCGGAGGCAGAAATCAGCCGGTCCATCCATCCTTCGAGGCCGAGCCCGCTGACGAAAACGACGTCTGCCGCTTTCAGGCTTTTCGCATCGCCCGGCGACGGCTCGAATTCATGCGGGTCGCCATTCGGCTTGACAAGGCTTGTCACGGTCACATGCTTTCCGCCCACCTGTTTGACGACATCGGCAAGAACCGTAAACGACGCAACGGCTTTCAGCTCTGCGGCGGACACAGGCGCAGAAAAAGCGATGAGAGCGGGTATGGCAGCAGAGAAAAGTAGAATGCGGGATAACATTGGCACGTCTCCAGATTTAGCCCTTCAAATGCGGGCGGGTGAAATAGCGGCCTGCAAGGCCCGCCGGAGCTGCCACGATGGACAGTCCGTAAAGGCAGGTTGCGGCCATGATGATGGTCGGGCCTGATGCCAGTTCGAAATGGTACGAGACGACGAGGCCGACATAGCCGGAGATGGCGGCGCTGACAGCGGCGACCAGCAGCATGGAGGGAAGATTGCGCGTCCATAATTGCGCAATGGCCGCTGGCAGCATCATCAGCCCCACCGCCATCAGCGTGCCGAGCGCCTGAAAGCTGGCCACCAGATTGATGACCACAAGCACCAGAAAGATGACGTGATAGACCGGACCCCGTCCGCCTACAGCTCTCAGAAATCCGGGATCGAAGCATTCTGTGACGAGGGGGCGATAGATGACGGCGAGGACGACGAGTGTCAGCGAAGTGATGGCGCCGATCTGATAGAGCGCGGGCGCGTCGATTGCGAGAATAGTACCAAACAGCACATGCAGAAGATCGACATTCGATCCGTGCAGCGAAACGATCAGAACACCGAGCGCCAGCGAAGCCAGGTAGAAACTTGCAAAGCTTGCATCTTCCTGCAACGGCGTGACGCGGCTGACGATACCCGAGAGCAGGGCGACCGAAAGTCCGGCAACCAGTCCGCCGACGCCCATGGCTGTCAGAGATAGCGAACCGGCGATGAGATAGCCGATGGCCGCGCCAGGCAAAATAGCGTGGCTTAGCGCATCTCCCATCAGGCTCATGCGCCGCAACATCAGAAAAACGCCGATCGGGCTGGCACCGGCCGCAAGGCAGAAGCAGGCAATCAGCGCGCGGCGCATGAAGCCGTAGTCCTGAAACGGCGCGAGGAAAATGTCATAGGCGGTCATGCTGCGGGCTCACAGACATCGCTGGAGTCATCCCATCTTTCGGCCATGATACGGGCGCGCATCAGATTGACAGGCGACATGACCTGAGATGTCGCCCCCCATGCTATGAGTTCACGCGCGATCAGCAGCGTTTCCGGAAAATGTGCGCGCACCTGTTCGAAGTCATGCAGCACGGCCACGACCGTACGGCCTTCACCATGCCAATGGGTGACGATATCCAGAAGGTCGCGGGTCGTGCGCGCATCGATGGCGGTAAAGGGTTCATCCAGCAAAATAACGCTGGCATCCTGCATCAGCAGACGGGCAAACAGAACGCGCTGGAACTGCCCGGCAGATAGCGCGCCGATCGATCTTTTCTCGAAACCCGAAAGACCGACCGTCGCCAGTGCTTCTTCCGCCCGCTTTTCGTCTTTTGGGGAGATGCCGCCAAATGCTCCAGCGGTTTTCCAGACACCCAGTATCACCGTTTCCAAAACCGATATGGGAAAACGGCGGTTGATGTCCGTTGCCTGCGGCAGATAGCCGAATTCGGTACGCTTGAGGGTGTGGTCGACAGAGCCCTGCGAAGCCCTGATGTCGCCGATGATCGCCTTCAGCAGGGTCGATTTTCCTGCGCCATTCGGGCCTGCGATGGCTGTCAGGCTGCCCTTGGCAAAGCTGCCTGAGACGTGGTGTACCGCCGGGTGGCGGTCGTAAGCCACCGTCAGATTATTGATTGTCAGCACCGCAGCGCTGCTCATGACAACACCACGGCCCATTGGATGGCAAGCCAAAGCGGAATGAGAATGACGAGCGCGATGATGAGGCGCGTGGCTATGGATTGTTGTAGGAGGCGTCGAAAAGAGAAGGCATGCAGCATTTGAATGCTCACAATAATGTTATATAATTACTGTAATAGTATAACAATTGCGGCGGAAGAATGGCGTGACAAAGGGTTGGGAGGAGGCATGTTTTAGAGCTTGATCGCGCGCGCTGCACGTCATCAGGACCGAGTGCCGGTCAATCCTGGGCTCTAGGCCCAGGATCACGTCGAAAGGCAGATTAAAGCTGTTCGATCATCGTCGCAGCGGATGAAACCGTTGCCTGACCTGGATTTTCTTCAATATTCAAAGACTTGACCACGCCGTCTTCCACGAGCATCGAGTAACGCTTGGAACGAACACCGAGGCTGCCAGCAGAAAGGTCGGTATCAAGGCCGAGCGCCTTGGTGAAGGATGCATCCCAGTCTGCCAGGAAGTGGATTTTGCCCTGTCCGCCAGACGATTGTGCCCATGCGCCCATGACGTGCCAGTCATTGACGGAAATAACGGCGATATCGTCAACGCCGCGTGCGAGAATGGTATCGCGGTTTTCGAGATAACCCGGAAGGTGGTTCAGCGAGCAGGTGGGTGTGAACGCCCCTGGAACAGCGAAAACAACGACCTTCTTGCCGCTGAAAAGCGCGTCTGTCGTCGTTTCAACCGGGCCGTCAGCCGTCTTTTCCTTGAAGGTCGCGGATGGAAGTTTGTCGCCGATCTTGATGGTCATAATGTTGCTCCTGTGGCAATGATCCGCCGGGACTATAGGGGGATGATCTCGCAATGTCGCCAGCAAATTTCGGTCTTGATCACTGCGGAAAGTCGAGCGGGGCTTCCATCACCTTCTCACCGGATTTCACCAGGATGGTCCAGCGTTGACCCTTGGGATTATAGGACTTCGGAAGTCCCTTTATGTTCATGTAGAACGACAGCTTGCGCTTGTCGCGCACCATGTTCTGCGGCTCGAAATAGGCATAGCCGGAAGGGCCGGCAACGAAGATTTCGGTTTCCTTTGGCGCATTCTCCGGTAGTCGCAATTCGACACCCAGCAAGGTTTTGTCCGGCGTGATGTGGAAATTCTGTACCCGGAAATCATCATTGGCCGGTTCTGGCAGCGCCAGATTTGCGGTTTCTACGGCCTGCGTCTCTTCCTCCGTCGGCACTTTGCCCTGATCTTTGCTGATGTCGAAATTCGCTTCGAATGGAATGCAGATATTCAGGCAGACGCCGATGAAAGCGGTCAGACGCGCCTTGTCTTCACTGGAGCCCGGCTCAGACTGCAATGTGAAGGGCAGGCTGACCGGCATGTCGTAACCGATGTCGCTGATCTCGTCATTCTTGATGAGTTTGGGCACTGGAAACGCCAGCGACGTCAGGGTGGCACCACTGGAGGGGTCGAGCTTGATCTTGGGCGGAATTCCGGCTTCTCCCGGCTCGCGCCAATAGGTTATCCAGCCGGGCTTGAGTTCGATCTGCAAAACCGCGTCGATCCGGCCCGTGTCATCGGCAGGCTGGCTCACGACGCGCATGCGCCCGCCCTCACTCGTTTCCCAATTCGTTACGTCGGCCTGCGCGAGTTTGGGGGGAGATACCAGTGCGAGCGTAAGAGCAAACAATGGCAGGGATGCGCGTAAGAAAAGAAAGAGCGTAGCGTTCATGTTTTCGGTCTAGCCTAACATCTATCAGGGAGCCAGTTACGATTTTCACCCCTTCATCATTTTCGGTTGATTGATTGGCCTTGATGTCGCATCCTTCGTTTATGACCAACCCTTTTGCCGTACTCTTTCCATGAGAATACAGCAGACCGGAGGCGCCGGTGACCTTTTCTACCCTGCTGGACAAGAAAGAGCGCGGCTTTCTGGACGGCCATTTTCTCATCGCCATGCCGGGACTTGAGGGCGGTTCGTTCGAGCGTTCGGTTGTTTATATCTGCGCCCATTCCGATGCGGGCGCCATCGGCTTCATCATCAACCGCGCCCAGCGGATCACATTTACGGATGTGCTGCTGCATCTGAAAATGATGGATCAGAACGACGCCATCATGCTGCCGGATCGTACCCGTCAATTTCCTATTCAATGTGGCGGGCCTGTCGAAGCTGGCAGGGGTTTCGTGCTGCACTCCGATGACTATAGCAGCGAGTCCAGCATTCCCGTCAGCGACGATATTTCCCTCACCTCCACGCTCGATATCGTGCGTGCCATTTCGGGTGGGCGGGGACCAGACAAGGCAACAATGCTGCTGGGCTATGCCGGTTGGGGGCCGGGACAGCTTGAGAACGAGATGGTCAACAATGGCTGGCTCAACTGCCCCGCATCCGAGGACCTGATCTTCGATCGCTTCCTGGACACCAAGTACGAGCGGGCCCTTGCTTTGATGGGTGTGGACCCGCGAATGTTGTCCGCTGAGGCAGGCCATGCTTGAGAGACTTAAAATTTAGCGGAACCAAAATTTGATCCTGACGTTTTTACTTTGGTCGCCAGCGCCACGTCTGGTTAAAAAAAACTAGGGAGAAATATCATGGGTAGCACATCCGATAAAGTCGCTGGCAAGGCCAACGAAATTGCAGGCAAGGTCAAGCAGGGCGTAGGCAAGGCAACAGACAACGACCGTATGCGCGCAGAAGGCGCTGCACAGGAAACCAAGGGCAAGGTCCAGACGACGACTGGCAAAGCCAAGGACGCCATCAAGGACGTCGTAGACCGGGCCTAATCTGCCTGCAGATCAGCCAAGTTGCTGACGGCAGTCGAATTAAAGCGCATGTGTTCTTGAAACACATGCGCTTTTTATCTGTGGTCTCCCTATTTTTTTCAGCTGAGAGCCGGTTTGCGGCTCGTTTCCAGGAGCGATACATGCGCCTATTTTCATGCGCTGCGTGCGGTCAGCCGGTCCATTTCGACAATCGCTCATGCGTCAAATGCGGTCACCGTCTGGTCTTCGCGCCTCAGACGATGTCGATGGAAGCGATTGAGCCCGCCGGTGAGCCGAACTGGTCGCTGGTGGCGCATCCGGAGCGTCAGGTCCGGTTTTGTGCCAACGAAGTCAACGACATCTGCAACTGGTCCGTACCAGCGGAAAGCAACAGCAATTTTTGTCCAGCCTGCAGCCACAACCGGCTCGTACCGGATGCCTCGACTGAAGAGGGCGTCGAACAATGGCGCAGGCTGAGCCAAGCCCAGCGACACCTGTTCTATTCAATGCTGCGGTTGAGGCTGCCGCACCCCAATCGGGACGTCGATCCACAGGGTGGTCTCGTCTTCGACTTCTTGGTGGACGAAGTGGCGCCCGATGGCTCCATCATTCCCGCCATGACTGGCCATGATGAAGGCCTGATCGCGATCCGTGCTGCCGAGTCTGACGATGCCACGCGCGAGCAAATCAAGAGCAACATGAATGAGCCATACCGCACAATGCTCGGTCACTTCCGCCATGAGGTCGGGCACTTCATCTGGAACAAGCTGGTGCGCGATGCGGACAGATTGGAAGCGTGTCGCGCCGTGTTCGGCGACGAGCGTGAGGATTATGGCGAAGCTCTGAAGCGCAATTACGAGCAGGGACCACGTCCAGGCTGGCAGGACACGTTCATCAGCTCCTATGCCTCGGTCCACCCCTGGGAGGATTTTGCGGAGTGTTTCGCGCACTACCTGCACATCGTGGACACGCTGGAAACGGCGCATGCCTTTGGTATTGCCATTGAGCCAGAAGGCCACCGGGAGCTGGAAACGGATGTCGCTTTCGAGCCTTACAGCGCAAGAAGTGCGCAGCAACTGGTCGATGCGTGGATCCCTCTGACTGTCGCGCTCAATTCCATGCAGCGAAGCATGGGCGAGGCGGATCTCTATCCCTTCGTGCTTGTTCCCGCAGTCGTGGAAAAGCTGGAATTCATGCACAAGCTATTGCACGACAAAATCCCGGCTCAACGGCAGACCGATTGGCAACAGGGGTTCCAGCAGCAGGCGCATCAGGATCAGGCTCTTTTGACGACCTGAAAACGCTCCCGTAGCAGCCTCAACGCCGCATCAGGTGTATCCGGCGTACCGAACAGGAAGCTTTGCCCGTAATGACAATTCATGCGGGCAAGCTCTGCAGCATCCTCCGGCGTCTCGATCCCCTCGGCCACCACCTGCATTTCCAACGCACGCGCCATGGCGATGATGGAGCGCAGAAGCACATTGCGCTTGTCGCTGGTATTGGCAACCAGCGCCTTGTCCAGCTTGATCGTGTCGAAGGGAAAGCGGGTCAGATAGGCGAGTGAGGAATAACCCGTGCCGAAGTCGTCGAGCGCCAGGCTCAGGCCAGTTTCCTTCAGCTTTGCCAGAACAAGCCGAGCCTGCTCCGGATTTTCCATGACGACGGATTCGGTTAGTTCCAGCTTCAGTTGCTTCGGGTTGCAGCGCGTCCGCTGCAACATGCTGCGCACATCGGTGTAAAGCTCGTTATTGAGAAGCTGCGCGCTGGAAATATTGACCGAGATGAAGATCGGCAGCTTGTCGATGGCGTGTTGCCAGTCCATCAGGTCGGTCGCCGCACGCTCCAAAGCGAACATGCCCAACGGCTCGATCAGGCCGGACGCTTCCGCGACGGGGATGAATTCACTCGGCGGAATAGTGCCGCGTTTGGGGTGTTCCCACCGCATCAGCGCTTCGAAGCCTGCCAGATCGCCATTATCAAGCTTGATGATGGGCTGGTAGGCGAGCGAAAGCTCCTTGCGCTCTATGGCACGACGCAGATCGCTTTCCATTTGCAAACGGTCGGTGCCGGACGTGCGGAAGGCCGGGCGGAAGGGCTCCACGCGGTTGCCGCCAGCGCGCTTGGCGCGGTACATGGCAAGCTCGGCATCGCTGAGCAGACCAGCAGCATTTTCCTGTTGATCGATCCAGGAGACGAGGCCAATGGAAGCAGTCAGAATGATTTCGCGATTGGCGAAATTGATCGGCACCATGATGGCCTTGTTCACGGCATCGGCAAAATCGGCCACGCGCTGCGGGTCGCGCTCTGAAACCAGGATAAGACCGAATTCATCACCCGAAAGCCGCGCTAATGTGTCTTGAGGCTTCAGCAGACGGCGCAACCGGCGTGTCAACGCAATCAGGATATTGTCGCCTGCGGCAATGCCAAGCGTATCATTGACCAGCTTGTAGCGGTCGATATCGATTGCCATGACCGTCGGGCGAACGGTCTCACCCTCGGGTGCCAGATTGAGGACCGATTGCAACCGGTCGAGGAAAACCTGGCGGTTGGGCAGGCCTGTCAGATTGTCGCTCAACGCATCCTGCAACAGCCGCTCTACGGAGTTCTTCTGCTCGGTAATATCGGTGATGGTGCCGACACAGCGAATGATTTCGCCGTTTGAACCGAGCACAGGCCGCGCGCGAATTTGCAGCCAGTGGAAATGCCCGTCTTCAGCACGAATGCGGAATTCGTGGTTGAGGCGGCCCTTACGGTGGTCCAGCAGAACGTCCAGCGTTGCTTTAAAACGGTCGCGGTCATCGGGGTGAAGGCGCGGGATCCAGTTTCGTGCGGCACCATGCATGGTCCCGGGCTGAAGGCCGAGCTTGACCGACACGTCGGGCGTGGTGACGATGCGGTCGCGTGTTACGTCCCAATCCCACACCGTATCGCCGCTGCCAGTCAGGGCCAGCGATTGCCGCTCAAGATCGGAAAACAGTCCCTGCTGGTAGGCGCTGCCGGCAAAGGCGTGCTGGATAACCGTAAAGCCGATCAAAAGCACGATCAGCACCAGACCGCCGCCCAGCGCCGGTTGAACGATATCGTTGTCCAGTTGTCCGGTGACGGTCAACCAGCCGCCAAACAGCCAGACAATGATCAGCGCCCATGACGGCACAAGCAAAATGGCGCGGTCGTAGCGGTTGAAGCCGAGATAGATGATGAGCACGATACCGGCGGTCGCCGTCAGCGCAAACGACAGGCGGGCGATGCCCGATGCAATGGAGGGATCGTAGATGGCAACACCAAACAGCGCGCCAAGGCCGATGATCCATGCAAATGTTGCGTAGCCAAGATGCGCGTGCCAGCGGTTCAGGTTCAGGTAGGTGAACAGAAAGACCACGAAACTGGACGCGAGCGCCACCTCGGCACCCGCGCGCCATATTCGCTCGTCGCTGGAGGTGACGGTGATAAGCTTTTCCAGAAACCCGAAATCGACGCAGATATAGGCCAGAACTGCCCAGGATAGCGCTGCGGAGGCAGGCAGAACGGACGTGCCTTTGACGACGAACAGAATGGTCAGAAGAACCGCCAACAGCCCGGCAATGCCCAGAACAATGCCGCGATAGAGCGTGAACGCGTTGATCGTATCCTTGTAGGCTTCCGGCTCCCAAAGGTAGATTTGCGGCAATTGTGGCGTGGACAGTTCAGCCACGAAGGTAATCACTGCGCCAGGATTGAGGGTAATGCGGAAAACGTCAGCGTCGGCGCTCGGTTGGCGGTCCAGTGCAAAGCCTTCGCTGGGCGTGATGGCGATGATGCGTTGCGAACCGAGATCCGGCCAGAACAGCTTGGAATTCACCAGACGGAAATGCGGCGCGACGATCACGCGCTCCAATTGCTCTTCGGAGACATTGGCAAGCGCGAAGACGGCCCAATCTCCCTGGTGTGTCGAGGAGGAGGCGCGCACTTCGATACGGCGGCGAATCCCATCTGGCCCCGGAGCGGTCGAGACCTGAAACGCCTCGCCCTGATTGGCGTGGATATCCGTCGTCGCGGTCAAATCCAGCGCAGTGTCATCGCGGGAAATCTTGACCGGCTCGAACGCATGGGCTTGTGCGGTAAACAGCACGAATAAAAACAGCAGGGGCGTAAAACGCGCTGCGGCCACAAGACGTCCAACGAGGCGCGACGCAAGGCTAATATATTTCATCTATCCTACTGCGTCCCGGCGGTATTTTGCTTGTCGGAAATGAGGGAGAACATAACATGGTCCCGCCATTCGCCGTTTATTTTCAGATATTCCCGCAAGAGACCTTCCCGCTGAAATCCGGCATTTTCAAGCAGCCGTATGCTTTTGAAGTTTTCTGGAATACAGGCTGCCTCAATACGGTGCAACTGAAGTCCGTTGAAGATGTAGGGTATTACCAGCTTTAATGCGGCAGACATATGGCCTTGTGCTGCATAAGCCTCGCCTATCCAATAACCGATCATGCAACTTTGCGCGGCGCCGCGCCTGATATAGCCGATGGTGATGCCGCCCAGAAGCGTTCCATCATGGGTAAAGAGCAGCAGCGATATGGCCATGCCTGAGGAAAATTCCTGGCCGTTGCGGGTCACGCGGACGCGAAACGAGCTTTCGGTCAACTCGTCGGCGCGCCATGTCGGTTCCCACGGCTGGAGAAAATGCCTGCTGTCCGAGCGCAATTTGTACCACTGCCGGTAATCGGAATAACGCGGCAATCTCAACAGGTATTCGGCGTTACGAAGTTCCGGTGTATCGCTGTTGCGGGACAGAAAACGCAGCATGTAAGGTCAGACCTCATCCCCACTTGCCGCGGACATATGCCCCTGCCGTCAGCCGTTAGCCTGTATTTTGGCGGATGGCGTTGCCGAAAGCTCCGCCGTGATGTCCGACAGCGGCAGCAGATTTTCCAGCGGGCCGATGGCGGACAATGTTGGAACTGTATCGAAAAACAGACGGCCTGCAAGATCAGTCAAGCGTTCGGTCGTGATATCACCCAGACGCTGCATCATCTCGTCATTGGGAATAGGGCGGCCATAGAGCATCATTTGCCGGGCGATCTGTCCCGCACGGGCCGCCGGGCTTTCCTGACCCATCAAAAGCTGGGCGCGGATTTGCGCGCGGGCGCGGTCGATTTCTTCCTGACGGATGGTCTGCGACGATTTGCGGAGCTCATCGAGAATGACGGGCACGAGTTCGGCCAAATCGTTGCTGCCGGTGGCAGCATGAATGCCGAAAATGCCGGTATCGGAAAAACCCCAATGAAAGGCATAGACCGAATAGCAGAGGCCGCGAAATTCACGGACTTCCTGAAACAGTCTCGACGACATTCCGCCACCCAGAATATTGGCGAGGATCTGCGAACAGTAGAAATCGCGGGCGTGATAGGCCTTGCCCTCGAAGCCGAGCAGGACCTGAGCGTCCATCAGATCGCGTGTCTCACGAAGTTCACCACCGGTGTAGATGGCTTTTTCCATGACCGGGGTCGCGATGGGAAGCTGCGGCAGGCCGGCAAAGCGCTCTTCTACCTGCTTGACGAAGCTCTCGTGGTCCACGGCACCCGCAGCAACCACGAACATGCGGTCGGTGGTGTAGTTGCGCGCCAGATAATGGCGGATTTGACCTGTCGAAAAGGACTGGACGGTCTCAGGCGTGCCTAAAATAGGGCGACCTATGGTCTGGTCACGATAGGCGACACCGGAAAAATTATCGAAAAGGACATCGTCAGGCGTATCGGTCGCGGCACCGATCTCCTGCAGTATGACGTTTTTCTCACGCTCCAGCTCCGCTTCGTCGAAGGCGCTTTCCGTCAGGATATCGGCGAGGATATCGACGGCCAAAGGCACATGGTCTTTGAGAACGCGGGCATAATAGGACGTGGTTTCGGTCGATGTCGCGGCGTTGACTTCGCCACCGACATTCTCGATCTGCTCGGCTATCTGCCGAGCGGTCCGGCGGGCTGTGCCCTTGAACGCCATATGCTCGAGAAGATGCGCAATGCCATGCTCGTCATCGGTCTCGTTGCGGGAACCGGATTTTATCCAGACCCCGAGAGCGACGCTTTCAAGGTGAGGCATTCTTTCGGTAACAACCGTCAACCCGGAGGAAAGCCGGGTTACATTCACACTCATATCAAGTCTTTCCGCGTCACTCACTCTTGGCGCGAGCATGTTTGCCGATGAATGTTTCTACGGCGTCCAGCTCAGCATCCAGAATATCGAAACGCTCCTCCCGGTTCATCAGATCAGCAAGCCATACTGGAAGCGCCGGATCGATTTCGCAAGCGGATTTTACAGCTGCGGGAAATTTCGCTGGGTGCGCAGTGGACAACGTGACCATCGGAGTGCTTGATTTTTCGTGCTTTTTCGCAACGAAAACAGCAGAGGCCGTATGTGGATCGAGCAGGTAGCCACTTTCCGCCAAAGTATCGCGAATGGTCGCAGCAACCTGTTTTTCCGTGGCGCGGCCTGCGCGGAAATCGCGCTTGATGAACTTCATCCCCTTGTCGGAAATATCGAAAGCGCCAGATTGTTTCAGGCCATCCATAGAGCGTTTTACCGCGCCCGCATCACGATCATAGGCTTCAAAAAGAAGCCGCTCGAAGTTGGACGAAATCTGAATATCCATCGAAGGAGACGTCGTGGCGTGAACGCCGCGCATCTCATAACGACCGGTCTTCAAGGTCCGGGCCAGAATGTCATTGTCATTGGTGGCAATCACCAGCTTGTCGATGGGCAGGCCCATCTGCTTGGCGACGTAACCTGCGAAGATATCGCCAAAATTGCCAGTCGGGACCGTGAAGGACACTTTTCGGTCGGGACCGCCCAGCGAAAGTGCAGCGGTGAAGTAATAGACCACCTGCGCCATGATGCGCGCCCAGTTGATGGAGTTCACACCCGACAGCTTGACGCTGTCGCGGAACTTGCCGTCATTGAACATCTCTTTGACCAGCGTCTGGCAATCATCGAAATTTCCGTGAACGGCAATCGCATGCACGTTGGATGCCGTGGAGCTTGTCATCTGGCGCTGCTGCACCGGAGAAACCTTGCCGTGTGGGAACAGAATGAAAATATCGGTACGCTCACGGCCGGCAAAGGCATCAATGGCAGCGCCACCGGTATCACCGGATGTCGCGCCGACGATGGTGGCGCGTTCGTTGCGCTCAGTCAGCGTGTAATCCATCAGGCGGGCGATCAACTGCATCGCGACGTCCTTGAAAGCGAGCGTCGTGCCGTGGAAAAGCTCCAGAATGAACGAATTCGCACCGGTCTGTACGAGGGGAACGACCGCGGGATGGCGGAACGTCGCATAGGCATCATCGATCATCGCACGGAATGCATCGGCAGGAATCTCGCCGCCGGTAAAGCGGTACAGAACTTCGAAGGCGACTTCCTGATAGGATTTTCCACGCAGGGCGCGGATTTCCTTTTTCGACATCGTCGGCCATTTGCGGGGTACATACAGTCCGCCGTCACGGGCCAGGCCCGCCAGAAGCGCGTCGGAAAAACCGAGAGATGGGGCGCTGCCCCTGGTCGATACATATTCCACGAGATAGTCCCTTATCGTCAGCGGCGTCTGCCTGAAAACTCTGGTCTGGCGCGGTTGCGAAGGATTTTGTAAATTTAAAGCAAATCGGAACGCAACCAATCGATTTTTTCCAGCGCCGCTGCTATAGACCATCGCCGACGGGCATGAAAGGCCAATAAACGGGTTCTACGGTCCTGCATCGGTATAGTTTTTGAAGGGTTGAACAGAGTGACAGGGAATATTTTGCGTTTGTCCGCCGCCATATCGCTTCTGGCTGTGCTTAGCGGTTGCAACTCTTCCAATCCATCGGACTCGATGGCCGTGAATGCGCCGACTGCCGAGGCGGTCGCTCCCGTCGTTCAGGCCAATTGCCCTGGGATTACCATTCTGGATGCAAACGCCGTTCACCGCGTCTATGCCGGTGGTGGCAACGATCCTGCAAAACTGGTCTATCAGGCATCGCTTTCCGACACGACGCGCTCCTGCAGCATGAGCAACAACGTACTGACCGTGAATGTTCTTGCCCAAGGCCGTATCGTGCCCGGTCCGATGTCAAAGCCTGGCCGCACCAACCTTCCCATCCGCGTCACGGTGAAGGACGGCGATGGCGAAATCTTCTCTCAGGTCACGAATTTCGCCGTCGATGTTCCGGCAGGCGATGCGGGTACCCAGTTCGTTTTCAACAACCCAAACGTCGCTATTCCCAATGCACCGGGCGGCGCTTCGCGCCAGACCAATGTCTTCATCTCGTTTGATGAGGGCGGCGCGAAGGCTGGTTCGAAGAAGGGTCGGCGCGGGTAAAGGCCTCTACCCGACCTGACATCGAACTTACATTGCCGGTGTAAAGGCTTATGCCACGCCAGCCCATTCCGACAGTGCCTGGATCGTTGCAGGCAGGTCCTGCATACGGGCGATGACCGTTTCCGCGCCTGCATCCGTCAGACGATCGGCATGGCTGGGGTAGGTGTGGGATGCACCGGTAAAGCCGATGACGCGCATGCCTGCGGCGCGAGCGCCCTTGATGCCGTGAACGGAATCTTCGACCACCACCACGCGGTCTGGCGAGACGTTGAACTGTTTCGCGCCGTGCAGGAAGATATCTGGCTTCGGCTTGACGCGGTCGGGGCCAAGATCCTTGGCCGAATAGATATGACCTTCGAAATAGGGCTTCAGGCCTACCTTGGTCAGCATCATATCCAGGCGGGCGCTGGATGAATTGGAGCAGATGCAACGCGGCAAAGTCATGCGCGACAATGCGGTCTTGACGCCTTCGATGACCTTCACATCACGCTCGAGCCGTGCATCCAGAAGTTTCTCGGACTTTTCCAGCAGCGACGCAGACAAAGGGATGCTGGCCTCACGCTCGACTTCGAGCAGGATGTTTTTCCATGTCATGCCCGAGAAACGTTCACCCATTTCTTCGGTCGAGATCGGGTATCCGGCATCCGTCAAGAGGCGCGATTCTACCTGTGCCGCGATAATTTCGGAATCGACCAGAACGCCGTCGCAGTCGAAAATAATGAGGTCAAAGCCGCTCATGGGCTCTCCTTAACAAATTGGTATGGTAGGAACGATTGATATTTGAGGAATTGAGGCGCTTTTAGACCATGTGCGCTTCAACCTCAACCGGTGGCATTGCAAACGAGCCCTGCAACGAGCCGCCTTGCTCGACAATGTTTGCGCAGCACTTTATGTCATGCCATGGCCAAAACTCCGAAACCGAAACCCGAAGATACCATCGCCGCGAAAATCAGCCGCACATTAGCGGAGCGCATCGTGCGTGGTGAGGTTGCGCCGGGCGCGCGGCTGCGGCAGGACCATGTTGCCGAGGAGTTCGGGGCGTCCCACGTACCGGTTCGCGAGGCATTTCGTCGCCTGGAGGCGCAGGGGCTGGCCGTCAGCATCCCGCGCCGTGGCGTACGGGTGGCTGACTTCGGTTTGTCAGATGTGCAGGAAGTGGCGGAAATGCGTGCGGCATTGGAAGTCCTGGCGCTCCGCCACGCCATTCCCAACATGACGGCGGCTATTCTGAACGAGGCGGAAGCAGCGACGCTGGCGGGTGACACCGCCATGGATGTGCGCCAGTGGGAGGAAGCGAACCGTCGCTTTCACCGGCTGATAACCGCCCCATGTGCCATGCCACGGCTGATGGAAGCCATCGACGGACTTCATGCGGCAAGCGCGAGATTTCTGTTTTCGGCGTGGCGGGCAGGGTGGGAGCGGCGCACAGACACCGACCATCGCGCCATCATCGATGCCATCAGGGGTAACCGGGACGAGGAGGCAATTCGCATTCTCACCGGTCACGTCCAATGGATCGGTCGCACTGCGATCCGCACGCCTGCTGGCACCACGCGTGATGCGTTCGCCATCGTCGGGTAGCTGGTAGTCGACGCGAAGCGACGTCGCCTCTGGGTCACTCAGTCCGCGATGTTCAGTTCCGTGCGTTCGGCCGCAGTTACCGTCGCGTTCACTTCCTTGGGCTCGCGCTTTGTCTTGTCGTCATAGGTAATTTTGACCGAATAATTGCCCGGACGGAGGGTTTCCTGATGCTTGGTATCGTACCGGCCAGAGATTTCCTTCTGCGTGCCCTGAAGATCCTTAGTCGTTTCAAGAATGTCGATGCGCTGCGCCTTCGGGGCAGAAACAGCCAGAACGCCGGCATCGAGATTGACGGTCAGGTTCGTCCGCTGGCCAGCCGTTACCGTAAATGGTGTCTCGACGCTGACCTGGCCAAGGCGTGCACGCATGATGAAGTTTCCAGCTGGCATCTGCATCATCTTGCCAACGCCATAGGTGCCCGTCAGCGTCTCGCGCGTGCCGTCCAGCGTCTCGTCTGGAGAAACGGTCTCGAAGCGGATGTTATCCGTCTCGACCGCGCGGCCACCCTCCTTGTAGACGGCATTCGTGACGACGACACCGCTTGGAATGATAAGATCGTGGCTGACGGTCTCGCCCGCCTTTACGGTGATGGTCGCTTCCGCATGCGCTGGGCCGATGCGCCCCGCCAGCTTCACCTCACCGGCGGGAACGAAAATCTGCTTTGATCCATAAACGCTGTCGGTAAAGCTCGATCCCTGCGTGACCTCGACGCGGGCCAGTGGCTCGGCTTCCTTGCTGTCCTGGCTGCGCTTGGGAACAATGGTCAGTTCAGCGGCATCGAAGTCGGCTTTGACTTCGGCCACCGAACCGTCTTTGATCTCGACGGGAATTTCACGGCTGATATTGCCAAGAGCCGCCACCGCCACATATTTTCCAACCGGTATTTTCTCTTCGAAGGTGGCATCATAGGCGCCACCGACGTTCACGTCGCTCTTTCCACCCGTGCGATCGGCCTTGTAGAAGTCCCAGCGAACCTTGTCGCTGTTGCCCAGTGATGGACCGCCCTCAACCAGCACCGCGTCCGTCTTGACGTTGATCTCCGGTGCGGGAGCCGTTGTCTTGGCATTCTGCGCAAACGCAGTGCTGGCGAGAAGCGTGGAAACGACGATGACAGAAATGCGCATTCTAATATACCCCTGCAACCCATAGCCTTTGGCCCATCCAGATAGATGGCGCGCAAAATTGCAAAATCACAACGTTAAAAGTGACGCCGGGTTCCATTGCGCACCATCGATTATCCGCAGGGTGGCAAATCTGCCTGCAGTGTTGATCGACTTGATCGATCCCCTACGACGCATAGGGATGTCAAAAACGGAGATTGCTTAACCGCCATAATGTCCTGCCTTTTTGCAGTTGGCGTATTTTTTTACGCACTTAGCGTGATTTTCCGTCGCGTGTTCAGTGTTTGATAACCAACTTCGGTAACCATAAGCATCAGTTTAGTTGAGTAAGCGTATGGAGCGAGTACCCATGGCATCAGTGTTTCCGCTGGCCGATTTTCGGCGTGCCGGTTTTGATCTTGCAGGTGAAAGCGATGCCTGGAAAGACAGCATCATAAAGGGCGATTGCGTTGCCGCGCTTGAAGCGTTGCCCAGCCAGTCCGTGGATGCGATTTTTGCTGACCCGCCCTATAACCTCCAGCTTGGTGGAACACTTCACCGCCCGGACCAGTCGCTGGTCGATGCTGTCGACAATGATTGGGACCAGTTCGCATCCTTCGAGGCCTACGATGCCTTCACCCGCGCCTGGCTTCTGGCATGCCGCCGTGTGCTCAAGCCCAACGGCACGATCTGGGTCATCGGCTCCTATCACAATATCTACCGTGTCGGCTCCATCCTTCAGGACATGAATTTCTGGATTCTCAACGACATCGTCTGGCGCAAGACCAACCCGATGCCGAATTTCAAGGGACGCCGGTTCCAGAACGCGCATGAAACCATGATCTGGGCCAGCCGTGACGCCAAGGCGAAAAGCTACACCTTCAATTACGAGGCGCTGAAAGCTTCCAACGATGACGTGCAGATGCGCTCCGACTGGTTGTTCCCCATTTGCAGCGGCGGCGAGCGACTGAAGGGCGATGACGGCAAGAAGGTCCATCCGACACAGAAGCCCGAGGCACTGCTGGCGCGCGTCATCATGGCGTCGACAAAGCCCGGTGATGTCGTGCTCGACCCGTTCTTCGGCTCCGGCACCACCGGCGCTGTCGCCAAGCGTCTTGGCCGTCACTTCGTCGGTATCGAGCGTGAGCAGGACTATATCGATGCTGCCTCCGCTCGCATTGCTGCCGTCGAACCTCTCGGCAAGGCGGAACTGACCGTTATGACGGGTAAGAAGGCTGAGCCGCGCGTTGCCTTCAACGTGCTGCTCGAAAGCGGTCTCGTTCGCCCAGGTCAGGTGTTGACCGACGCCAAGCGTCGTTACAGCGCCATCATCCGTGCCGATGGAACGATTGCTTCCGCTGGCACCGCAGGCTCCATCCACCGCCTTGGTGCGAAAGTACAGGGGCTCGATGCCTGCAACGGCTGGACGTTCTGGCACTTCGAAGATGGCGAGGCTCTAAAGCCCATCGATGATTTGAGAACACTGATCCGCAATGAAATGGCAAAGGCGGGATAAAGCGATCCACCGCTTTGCCCTTGCCAAGACACGGCAGTGACTGCCGTTGTGACACTTCACCCGGTTTTAGTACCTTCAGTCCCGGGTGAAGAGGAACCAGCGCCCGGCGTTTTCTGAACGCCTGGCGCTGGTGTATTCGTTGTTAATCATAGCAGGATTTTCTTAAATATATCAATTGCATGGCAAGCCTGGAGCAAGTATGGCTCTGTAGCTGTGTGTCCAAGGGAGCCACAGCAAGCCGCCAACGACGCTGCTCGAAAATCAGAATTGATTTTCGGCAAAGCATGTTTCGAAAAGAGCAAAGACGGCAACTTTCCCCAACATGAGATTTACAAATCTGGTCGCTTGCGACCAGACTGGTGCAGGTAGAAGACCGCCATTTTCGCCTGCACCAGCCATTCTCGTCCTATACGGTGATGCCATACGTGGCCAAATCCGCTTTCAATTTTTCAGCACCGGTAAAATGCACGGCCTGCCATCCGGCAGCTTTCGCCCCTTCCACATTCGGCAGTGAATCGTCGATAAAAATGCTGGTTGCCGGGTCGAGACCGAAAGTCCGCGCATGCAATTCATAGATCGCCACATCGGGTTTGATCAGGCCGACATCGCCAGACACGGTGACGCCGCGTGACAGGGTGAGGAAAGGATACATTTTTTGCGCCTGGCGGAATGTATCGGACGCAAAATTGGTCAGCATCGTCACATCGTGACCTGATGCGATCAGGTCTTTGAGAATGGCGACCGAATCGTCATAGGCATGCGGGACCATTTCATGCCAGTGCAGGCGAAATGCGCGAATATGCTCTTCGCGGTCTGGATGCGTTTCCAGAAGCAGGGTTTCGGCCTCATCCCATGTCCGTCCACGGTCCTGCTCCAGGTTCCACTCATGGGTACAGACGTTTTCGAAGAAGTGTTGCCGCTCCTTTTCATCAGGAATGATGCGGCTGTAGGGAATGTTCGGATCGTAGTGGATCAAAACCTTGCCGATATCGAAAACGATGTGATTGATCTGGGTCATCAAGTGTTCCTGCTGTTATCAAACGCCAAAGGAATAGCCTGTGAGATGGCTTTTTTCATCACGGTCGGCAGCGCCTGTGCATCAAGATTTGTGACCGGCTCCCACCATCCGTCATTGGTCAAAGGTTTTACAGCCATCGATACCTTCGCCCGGTAAATGGACAGCCGCAGCTCGAAATGGGTGAAGACATGGACGATGGTGCCAGCCGGTTCCCAGTCCGCATCGAAGGGTGCGTGGTCCAGTCCGGTGCCGCCATCGATCCGCGCCGTCCATGCGGTGGTCGGCACTTCCGTCATACCGCCCAGCAATCCGGTCTCTATGCGGCGACGCAGCAGGATTTCGCCATCGTCGTTGACCGCGATGAAGGCGGCACCCACGCGCACCGGCTTTTCCTTCTTGGCAGCCTTCACCGGGAAACGCTCCGGCTCATCCTGCAAAAGCGCCAGACAGTGGCTGTTGAACGGACAGAGTGCGCAGGCCGGACGCTTCGGCGTGCAGATGGTCGCACCGAGGTCCATCATCGCCTGAGCAAAATCACCCGGACGGTCGGCAGGCGTAATGTCAGCCACCTTTGCCCGCATCACGCCCTTTGAGCCGGGCAGCGGCGCATCGATGCAAAACAGACGGGAAATCACCCGCTCCACATTGCCATCCAGAACCGCTGCCTGCCGATTGAAGGCAATGGCTGCGATGGCCGCAGCGGTGTAATCGCCAATGCCGGGAAGTTTCTTCAGCCCGTCTTCCGTATCGGGGAACACGCCGCCATGGTCGTTCGCGACGGCCTCGGCGCATTTCTTCAAATTGCGGGCACGCGCATAATAGCCAAGCCCTGCCCATGCTGCCATGACGTCATCACTCGGTGCAGCAGCCAGATCCTCGACCCGTGGCCATAGCGCCAGAAACTTGGCAAAATATGGCTTCACCGCCTGAACGGTGGTCTGTTGCAGCATGACTTCGGAAAGCCAGACGTGATAGGGATTGGCCCGCAGACCTCTTGCCGTCATCGGCGGTGAGGTGCGCCACGGCAGATCGCGGTGGTGCCGATCGTACCACACAAGCAGCATGTCCGCATAAACAGGGTTTTCGATTTTATGAAGCATGGTTTGCCGTGGTCCTCGTATTGCGCCTATACTTGGTTCATCCGTTAGTGTCGATCAAGCCACCAGTTCATGAGTCAACAATGAAAAAGCCCCGCAAAGGCGTTATCCAGATTGCCGAAATCGCAAACGGCATCATCGATCCGGTTCTGGCGAAACGAGCGGGAATAAGCACCTCGTTGCTTGGTTCGTGGGACGAAATAGCTGGTGCCGATTTTGCCGATTGCACACGCCCGGAAAAGATCACATGGCCACGCCGTGACGAGGGGCCGGACCGTGGCGGATATCAGGCGGGCGTGCTGACCATCGCCTGCGAGGGCGCGCGCGCGCTGTTTCTCACCCATGCACAGGGCGAGCTGATTGCCCGCATCAACGGTTTCTTCGGCTTTCCAGCAGTACGCCAGATCAGGATCGTCCAGAAGCCGGTGTCGCAGACATTGAAGCGTCGCCCCAAGCCCCAGCCCTTGCGCGGTGAGGCCGCCAAGCGCCTGGAAGGGATGATGGACGGCATTGAAAGCGAGGCTCTGCGCAAGGCCGTGGAGCGCCTTGGCACCGCCGTTTTGCAAAAGCGAAAAGCGGGTCGGACGATTTGAAGCAGTGTTTACGTCAAGACTGTCCTTGACTGGTCACAATTCTTTGACAAGAAGAAAAGAAATGGCCGCTTGTTCTGAGCAGGTGGCCGCTATATCGCAATTGTAGACAATTTCAGTCTTTCACAAACAGGTGCTTGATGCATTTTCCCGAATTCAATATCACCCGTCGCAGCCTTCTTGGTGGTGTCGCCCTTGCAGCCGTTGCCGCCGCCTTGCCATTTGCATTGACGCCTGGTGTCGCCCTTGCGCAGGATTTGCCGCAGTCTTCCGGCGATGTCGATATGGCCGCCGTCATGAAGCCCGGTCCGCTTCCAGACCGTGGTCTCGGAGACGTGAATGCCCCTGTGAAGATCGTCGAATACATGTCCATGACATGCCCGCACTGCGCGCATTTCCACAACACGACATTCGATGAAATCAAGAAGAAGTACATCGATACGGGCAAGGTCTATTTCGTGATCCGCGAATTCCCGTTCGATCCGCGTGCCGCCGCCGCCTTCATGCTGGCCCGTTGCGCACCTGAACAGCAGTACTATCCGTTCGTTTCCATGCTGTTCAAACAGCAGCAAAGCTGGGCAACGGCGCAGGACGCACGCGCCGCCCTGCTGCAAATGTCGAAAATGGCCGGTTTTTCACAGGAGACATTCGAGGCCTGCTTGACGAACCAGAAGCTTCTGGATGATGTGAACGCAACGATGCAACGCGGTGCGACGGAATTCGGTGTCAACTCGACCCCGACCTTCATCATCAACGGAAAGCGCTACGCTGGAGACATGTCTGTTGAAAACATGTCGGCTCTTGTCGACAGCCTTCTCTAAAAGACGTTACCGGACAAAAACGGGCGACGGGTTTTTCCGTGCGCCCGTTTTTTTTGTTTTTGAGGCGTCAGCATGAAGTTCAACAAGCTGCGCCTTCTCGGCTTCAAATCCTTTGTCGAGCCCTCCGAATTCATCATCGAGCCGGGACTGACAGGCGTCGTCGGTCCCAATGGTTGCGGCAAGTCGAACCTTGTCGAAGCGCTTCGCTGGGTTATGGGCGAGAACTCCTACAAGAACATGCGCGCATCCGGCATGGATGACGTGATCTTCTCCGGCTCCGGCAATCGCCCGGCCCGCAACACCGCCGAAGTCGGCCTCTACCTCGACAATTCCGACCGCACGGCCCCCGCAGCCTTCAACGATGCCGACGAAATTCAGGTCACGCGCCGTATCGAGCGTGAGAACGGCTCCGTCTACCGTATCAACGGCAAGGAAGCCCGTGCCAAGGATGTGCAGCTTCTGTTTGCCGATGCCTCCACCGGCGCGCGCTCGCCCTCCATGGTGGGGCAGGGGCGTATTGGCGAACTGATCAATGCCAAGCCGCAGGCACGTCGCCAGTTGCTTGAAGAGGCGGCGGGCATTTCCGGCCTGCATTCACGTCGCCATGAGGCCGAACTGCGCCTGCGTGCCGCTGAGGCCAATCTGGAGCGGCTGGAGGACGTTACGGCGCAGCTGGAAAGCCAGATCGAAAGCCTGAAACGTCAGGCCCGTCAGGCCAACCGCTTCAAGATGCTGTCGGCGGATATCCGCGCCCGTGAGGCGACCTTGCTGCACATCCGCTGGGTGGAGGCCAAGCAGGCTGAGGGTGAGGCGGAAAGCGCGCTCAATCAGGCCACCAATCTGGTGGCCGAAAAGGCGCAGGCCCAGATGGAAGCGGCAAAGGCGCAAGGGCTTGCCAGTTTCAAGCTGCCGGAACTGCGTGAAAACGAAGCCAAGGTCGCCGCCGCCCTGCAACGTCTGCAAATCGCCCGCACGCAACTGGATGAGGAAACCAACCGTATCCTGCGCCGCCGCGATGAGCTTGCCCGCCGTCTTGCGCAACTGGGCGAGGATATCGAGCGCGAAGAGCGCATGGTGTCCGACAATGCCGAAATCCTTGCCCGGCTTGATTCGGAAGAAGCGGAAATTTTAGAGATTCTCGCCGATTCGGGCCGCTATTCCGAAGAAACCCGGGAAGCTTTCGAGGAAGCCGCAGCCAAGCTGGCTGAGAGCGAGCGTGTCTTTGCAGCCCTGACCGCCGGGCGCGCCGAAGCCTCAGCCAACCGGACCCAGCTCGAGCGCACCATCCGAGATCTGGCGGATCGCAAAGCGCGGCTGGACCGTCAGGCATCGGACGCTGCTGCCGAAATCGAAAACATCGATGAAAAGCTCTCCGGCCTGCCGGACCCTTCTGAAAAGCGCGAAAGCGTGGAGGCTGCCGAAATCACGGTCGAAGACGCGCTGATCGTGGTGGAAGAAGCGGAGTCGGCTGTGGCCGATGCACGCTCTGCGGAAGCCATGGCGCGTGGCCCGGTCGACACGGCGCGCAACCGTCTCAACGCGCTGGAAACCGAAGCGCGCACCATTTCCAAAATGCTGGCCGCCGGTGCCGTGTCCGGTTCGTTCACGCCTGTGGCTGAAGAGCTGAAGGTGGATCGCGGCTTTGAAGCAGCCCTCGGCGCTGCCTTAGGCGATGATCTCGAAAGCCCGCTGGACCCCGCCGCGCCTGCCTATTGGACTGCCAATGGCGATGGTGCCGCAGACCCGGCGCTGCCGGAAGGCGTGTCCTCCCTGCTTGCGCATGTCGCAGGACCAGATGCGCTGAAGCGGACGCTTCGCCAGACGGGCATCGTTTCAAACGTCGATGACGCCAAACGGTTGATGCCTTTGCTGAAACCCGGCCAGCGCCTCGTCACCAGGGATGGTGCGCTGTTGCGCTGGGATGGCCACATCACCAGTGCTGATGCGCCCGGAAATGCGGCGCTTCGGCTTGCCCAGAAAAACCGTCTGGCCGAGCTGGAAGGCGAGGTTGAAGAGGCACGTTACGCCTTGGAAGAGGCGGAAGAGCAGCTCGCTGCCAGCGCCGACGAAATTCGCCTCGTGGAAAGCCAGCTTGCCGATGCACGGGAGCGCAGCCGTCTTGCTTCCCGCCAATTGGTCGAAGCACGCGATGCACTGTCCATGGCCGAACGCGCCTCCGGCGATCTGCTGCGCCGCCGCGACGTTGTTTCAGAAGCGATCAACCAGATCAGCGGCCAGATCGAAGACATCGCCGTTCAAGAAGAAAATGCCCGCATCGAGCTGGAAGATGCCGTCGATCTCTCCGATCTCGATCTGCGCCTGCGCGAAAGCCAGTTGGAGGTCGCGACTGACCGTAGCCTTGTCGCCGAAGCGCGCGCCAAGCATGAAGGCCTGAACCGTGAGGCCGAGGCACGCCAGCGCCGTATCAATTCCATCGCGCAGGAACGTGCCACATGGCTGGCGCGTGCGGCGAGCGCCAGCGGCCACATTGCCACGCTGCGCGAACGCGAAGACGAAGCCCGCGACGAGCTTGCCGAACTCGATATCGCGCCGGAAGAATTCGATGAGAAGCGCCGCAATCTTCTGACCCAATTGCAAAAGACCGAAGAAGCCCGGCGGCAGGCCGCCGACCAGCTTGTTGAAGCGGAAAACCTGCAGCGCGAGGCAGACCGCGCAGCCACCATCGCGCTGTCGGCATTGGCCGAAGCCCGCGAAAAGCGTGGTCGCGCCGAAGAGCGTCTCGTGTCGGCCCGCGAGAAACGTCAGGAAGGCGAACACCGCATCCGCGAAGCGCTGAATGTCGAACCGCATATGGCCTTTCGGCTGACGGGACTGGCAGTGGATGCGCCCATGCCGGAGGTTCGCGATGTCGAGCGTGATCTGGATCGGTTGAAGATCGAACGGGAACGGTTGGGTGCCGTCAACCTGCGCGCCGATGAGGAGCAGGCAGAGCTTTCCGAAAAGCTGGCAGCCCTCATCAAGGAACGCGACGACATTATCGACGCGGTGCGCAAGCTGCGCGCAGGCATCCACAATCTCAACCGCGAGGGTCGCGAACGTCTGGTTGCCGCCTTCGATGTCGTCAACACCCAGTTCCAGCGGCTTTTTACTCACCTCTTCGGCGGCGGTACGGCTGAACTGCAACTGATCGAATCCGACGATCCCCTGGAGGCGGGCCTCGAAATCCTCGCCCGCCCGCCTGGGAAAAAGCCACAGACCATGACGCTGCTATCGGGCGGCGAACAGGCGTTGACGGCGATGGCGCTGATCTTTGCGGTCTTCCTGACCAACCCCGCGCCCATCTGCGTGCTGGACGAGGTTGACGCACCGTTGGACGACCACAATGTCGAGCGTTATTGCAACCTGATGGATGAGATGGCGGCCTCTACCGAAACGCGTTTCGTCATCATTACCCACAACCCCATAACCATGGCCCGTATGGATCGCCTGTTCGGTGTCACCATGGCCGAGCAGGGCGTCTCGCAGCTCGTTTCCGTCGATTTACAGATGGCGGAACGGTTGATCGAGACGGTCTGAGGGGAAGCTCTGAAGGCTACTCCTACGCCTGATTTTTTGGCTTCTCGCGGTTTCTTTGCCAGCCGTTACGTCATGGCATCTTTTCTCCCGCCGATCTGCAATGCGGGAAAAGATTCGCCAACACTTGAAATTTGCCATCCGAGCGCCATTTTCCTCCGCATTGATGGCGGATAATTGCAATCAGACGTTTTGTAATGCATTTTCATAGCGGGTTACGGGATGCGGTTGGATCCCGTGTCCATTCCATGAAAATCTGGCCCTTCGGCCAGATATTCTCATCGATTGTCGTTCCCTGCCGGAAATCGATGCGTGGGAAATGTACGAATGTGTTGGCCGGCTGGTGGTTCGCGGGAGCTGAACGCCACAGCCTCAAAGCCGCACCTGGTATCGGAACTGCGAAAGGTGGAGGTTGACCACCTGGAGCCGAACCGGTCGCCAAGTGCCCATACATGGAAGGTAGATTATGGCACTCCCCACTGTAACGCGGCCGACAGGCCAGGCCTCTGCAAACACGAACGCACAGAGCACACCCCCCGTGTTTCGGCCGATCCCATTGTCCATCTCACCGAATCTGTCGGGTTCCGAAGGCAAGTCTAAGGTCGTTCTCAGCGGTCGCGAACTGGACGCTGTGATCGACGAATCGTTTTCCGTCTACGAGAAGTATAATCTGCGCAGGACCCAGCATCAGAGCGTGGCCGGGATGACCAGCGACGGCTATATGCTCTATGCCATCAATTCCAGGGTCGGCGCGCGCGATTATACGGCGATGGGCGCATTCGACCCTGCCGGAAAGCCTGTCGAGCCCACGTCATCCCAGAAAAAATTGCTCGAAAATTATATTTCCAATCCCGGCAAGCTCATCACGATGGATGCCAAAAGCAAAACCGTCATCGGGTTGAAGACCAATGGCATCAATCCGAATGTGAGCGTCTATACCGATCTCGCGTCCAAGCACACCACCTTCTATTTCGACACGAGCTTCGACAAGGCGTCCCTCAAGGCCGATGGTAGCGTCGAGCTCGACAAACGCATGAACGTGGTCAACAGCGCACTGAACGTGAGCGGGGGCGGTAACGGCTTCACCGGCAAGGCAAGTTACCAAAGGGCTGGCGGCGTCGTGAGTACGGCGCTGGATGCCGCATACCGTCCGGGAGACACCGGCTTTGGCGTGCAGGGCATCGTTCAGAAAAATGGTGACGTGCTCAAGCGCCAGCTCGGGGCCGACTACAAGTCAACCGACAGGCAATGGGCTGTGGATGGCAATGTCAGCAGGACCGGCACTGTCAACGGCCACTCGATCGGGGCGAACTATAAGCCCACGGGATCCGACTTCAGCGGTTCCGGCCGTTACACCCGCACTGGCGACGAGCGGAGCGCGGAAATCGGCGTGGTCTATGAGCGACCGAAGAACCTGAAGGTGGAAGTGGCGGCAAAGCGCAATTGGGGTCAATCGGGCAAGACGAACCATCAGATCGAAATCACGATCTCTGCCGAGTTTTAAAGAAACCGGCCCGCTTCATAAAAAATCTCCTGCCGTGAACTACGGCGGGGATTTGGTTTTATAGTCGAGGGTCCGCGCGCATGGAGGAGAAGGTAGCCTCCATAGAAAAGCGCGTCGTCATCACCATGGTCCGCCTCTTCGGCGTCACCATGGCCGAGCAGCTCGTTTCTACCCATTTACAGATGGCTGAACGGTTGATCTAGACCGTTTGACCTGTTGAAATCGAATTTTCTGAGAATGTTGCGAAAATAAACTCTGACTTTACCCAAGCTTCCGTAACGTGAAGTCTAATTATTTATCTATCGCAAAGATGTATTGCCTTATATTTTTCGCTCAAGAGTTGGCTTACTCGCCTCCTGGCTTCACTATAAATCATCTTTTGATTGGTGTTTTTTCTTGCGTTCGATCTTGGCCGATCACGCGGCGAGCAATTTGATTAATTTTTCAGCAACATTGCCGAGTTTCATATCTAATTAATTGTTCAATAGCATTGTTTTGATGCTTATTCTAGATTTTACCGTGCGGTATCAGAATAGCTTGTGATTTGGCGGTCAATGGGTCGCTCTAGAGGGTTTTCATGTCTATTCGGTCTAAACTTCTGTCGTGCATATTTTTCCTTGTCGCGATACTTGCGATTACGTCGGTATTCTCTTTTTACGCTTTGAATGAAGAATCAAGATTGCTGCGCAGCGTCGTCGCTGACCGGGTCATACCAATGGCTCAACTCAAATCCATTTCAGATGATTATGCGGTCAAGATCGTGGATACCGTCCACAAGGTCAGCGGTGGCTCGCTGAGTATCGATCAGGGCATTCAAAGCATTCATGATGCCAAAGAGAATATCAATAAATCGTGGGCCGCTTATAGCGATACATACATGGCCGACGATGAAAAACGCCTTGCTGATGATTTTCAGCGCATGCGCCAATCGGCGGACGAGAAAATCGAGGGTATCGTCACGCTTCTGCGAGGTGGCGATATCGAAGAAATCGGCAAGTTTGCCGATGGCAAGCTTTATGCCATCATTGACCCGTTGGGTGAGGCCGTTTCGAAACTCATCGCGATTCAGCTGGATGCAGCCCATGACGGCATGACGACGGGCGAAGAGCTTAAGGCCTTCATCCAGCAGACGTTGATTGTTCTGGGCGCAATTGCGCTCGTCTGTGCTGTCGCCTGCGTCTTCATCGTTCTGCGCGGCGTTATCAGGCCCATTCAGGTTATGACCGGCTCCATGTCATCGCTTGCATCCGGCAATATCGACCTTGAAATTCCGGGCGCGGAGCGGAAAGACGAAATCGGCCAAATGGCGCAAAACGTGGTTGTGTTCCGCAACAATGCCATTGAGCGTCTGCGTCTAGAGCAGGAGACCGAAGCCAATCGCAGCCTGTCCGAAAAGGAACGGATCGCCCGCGAGGAGCAGAAGGCAAAGGAAGCGGCAGATACTAGCTTTGCCGTCGATAATCTTGCCGATGCTCTGTCGCGTATGTCGGATGGCGATGTGTCCTACCGTATCAGCCAGCCATTCGCGGCCCATCTCGATGCTGTCCGTGAGAACTTCAACACATCCGCCGAAAAGCTGCAGTCGGCGCTGAGCCGTGTGGCCGAAAACGCCCGCGGGATCGATGCCGGTGCCAACGAGATCCGCTCTGCTGCCGACGATCTGGCCAAGCG
>UCJU01000014.1 GCA_900472925.1 Hyphomicrobiales bacterium | reverse complement strand
GATTCCTCTTCCCTGAATTTCTTTTCGCCACCGCTCCAAGCTGGCGCGATCTGGCGGAGTTAAGCCCCTCCCCACCAGGGGAGGGGCTTAACTCCGCCAGATCGCGCCAGCTTGGAGCGGTGGCGAAAAGAAATTCAGGGAAGAGGAATCCCACGATGAGCACTTATACCAATTTCAACGTCGAAACAGACGCAGATGGCATCGCCCTCGTCACCTGGGACATGCCGGAAAAATCCATGAACGTCTTCACGGCGGAGGTCATGGAAGAACTGAACGCAATAGTTGACGCAACCGTTGCAGATGCTGCCGTCAAGGGTGTGGTCTTCACGTCTGGCAAGAGCAGCTTTTCCGGCGGTGCAGACCTCTCGATGATCAAGTCCATGTTCTCTTTCTACAATGAAGAAAAGACGAAGAACCCGGATGAGGCGTCGAAGAAGCTGTTCGACCTCGTCGGCAAGATGAACGGCCTGTTCCGCAAGATCGAGACCAACGGCAAGCCATGGGTGTCTGCCATCAACGGCACCTGCATGGGCGGCGCGCTGGAACTGTCGCTGGCCTGTCATGGTCGCGTGGCCTCCAACGCCAAGAGCGTCAAGCTGGCACTGCCGGAAATCAAGGTCGGCATTTTCCCCGGTGCCGGTGGTACGCAGCGCGTCTCGCGCCTCACTGATGCGCAGTCCGCTCTTCAGATGATGACGACCGGCCAGTCGCTGACGGCAAGCCGCGCCAAGTCCATGAACCTCGTCCATCAGGTGGTGGAACCGGATCAGTTGATCCCCGCCGCCAACCAGATGATCATGGACGGCCTGAAACCCGTCGCTCCATGGGATGAAAAGGGCTTCAAGGCTCCCGGCGGCGGCATCTGGACACCCGCTGCCGCCCAGCTTTGGCCAGCCGCCCCCGCCATTCTGCGCCGCGAAAGTGCTGGCAACTACCCGGCCGCCCTCGCCATCCTGAAATGCGTCTACGAAGGTCTGCAATTGCCCTTCGACACCGCCTTGAAGGTCGAGCAGCGCTACTTCACGGAAATCCTGCGCTCGAAAGAAGCGTTTGCGATGATCCGCTCGCTGTTCATTTCCATGCAGGAACTGGGCAAGGGCGCACGCCGTCCCGCTGGTCAGCCAAAGAGCGATCTGAAGCATGTCGGCGTCGTTGGCGCGGGCTTCATGGGCGCGTCGATTGCCTATGTCACCGCCGTTGCCGGTCTCGATGTCACCCTGATCGACCGTGACGAGGAAGCCGCCGGAAAGGGCAAAGCTACCTGTGAAGGTCTGGTGAAGGATAGCGTCGGCAAGGGCCGCATGACACAGGAAGAGGGCGCCGCCATCCTTTCCCGTATCACGCCAAGCGCCGATTACGCATCGTTGAAAACCGCAAATCTCGTCATCGAAGCCGTGTTTGAAGACCGCAATGTGAAGAAGGCCGTGATCGAAGCCGTCGAAGCCGTGCTTCCCGAAGGCGCGATCTTCGCCTCCAACACCTCCACCCTGCCCATCACCGGTCTGGCGCAAAACTCCAAGCGCCCGACAGATTTCATCGGCATTCACTTCTTCTCGCCAGTCGAAAAGATGATGCTGACCGAAGTCATCCTCGGCAAGGAAACAGGCGACAAGGCACTCGCAGTTGCGCTGGATTACGTCGCGAAAATCAAGAAGACACCGATCGTCGTCAACGACACGCGCGGCTTCTTCGTCAATCGCTGCGTGCTGCGTTACATGGCCGAAAGCTATGACATGCTGATCGAAGGCGTGCCCCCGGCCATGATTGAAAACGCCGCGAAATTCGCTGGCATGCCGGTCGGACCACTGGCGCTGAACGATGAAGTCGCCATCGACCTCTCCTACAAGATCCTCAAGGCCACCGTCGCCGACCTCGGCGAAAAGGCCGTAGACCCGCGTCATATGGATTTGGTCAAGAAGATGGTGGAAGGCGAGGGCCGCTTTGGCCGAAAGAACGCCAAGGGCTTCTACGACTACCCGGCAAAGCCTGCCAAGAAGTCCCTATGGCCTGGCCTCAAGGACCTCCATGCACAGAAGAAGCCGGAGGATGTGGACATGGACGTGCTGAAACAGCGCTTCCTGGTTACCATTGCTCTGGAAGCGGCCCGCACGGTTGAAGAAGGCATCGTCACTGATCCGCGCGAAGCTGACGTTGGCTCTATCCTCGGTTTCGGCTTTGCGCCTTATACCGGAGGTGCGCTGTCCTACATCGACGGCATGGGCGTGAAGACCTTCGTGGAACTGGCCGAAAAGCTGAGCCAAACCTACGGCCCGCACTTCAAGCCCACCACGCTGCTGCAAGATATGGCCGCCAAGGGCGACACCTTTTACGGCAGGTTCGACCCCTATGGTTCTGCCGCAAAAGCCGCTTGAGCCCCATAATGACTCAACCAACAGCAGGCCCCTCGGGGCCTGTTTCTTTATCGATCTATATCGATAGCAATCTGTAATTGCGCCAACGGTGTATAATGTAAATTTTATAGACCGTTACAGGGAATGATCGTTGCCCAGCGCGTTAACTCTGGTCGTAATATTCTCCATTACTTGATATTATTCTGATGACATAATAACGCCTTTTCCATTATATCCATTTTGGCAACGGCTGGGGCACCATTGCTCACCTGATATTGCGCGCCTCGATTCCAGAGGATATTTCCATGAAAAGAACAATGTTGGCCGCCGCCTTTGTGCTGGCGCCGTTTTTTGCGCAGGCCGAAACACTCAAGTTTCCCAGCGAAGCGCCCATAGCTTCGGTTAAAATTCCCAATGATTGGGAGCCGAAGGAAACCGAATCCGGCGTAGACGCCACATCGCCCGATGCCGCGATCTACTTCTCCATCGATGTCGCCAGCGACAAAACAATGGACAAGGTCATCGACGACGCCATCAAGTTCTTGACCGATAATGGCGTGGAAATTGACGCCAGCTCCAAGTCGGATTCCGGCGATGTCGAGATCAACGGCATGCAGTTCGGCAGCATCGAATTCAATGGCAAGGATGAGGATGGTCCGGTTGAGGTCTCGCTGGGCTTTGCATCGCCACGGGAAGGCAAGATGCTGGTCGTGACCTATTGGGGCACCAAGGCCACACAGGACGCCCACCACTCGGAACTGGTCGGCATTCTTCAGTCGCTGAAGCCGGTCAAGTAAACAGACCCGATACTGCATGAGACACACCTGACGCTGCAGTGAAAATGCGGCGTCAGTTCTGCGGGCTGACCGGTTTTCGAAGGACATAACAGCTAAGCATAAAACACTGCATCCTTTTGCGCCTCTCTGCGTTTGCAAAACATCCAAGATCGGGTCGCAACATCGCGGCCGACACGTACGTGAGAGGAAAATTGCATGAGGGCGCCGATACGTTCCCATGGGTTCGACAAACCGTCAGACCTTGAAGACGAACTTTCTCAACTGGATGATGACGTGAAACCGACAGCGACAAAACCATCCGCCCGCACAAAGCCGCCGGAAAAATCCAAGATAGATGCGTCCCTGCGAAAAGAGGTCGACGATCTGCGGCGGGAAATGGACGTCATTCGTCAGCAGGTGGAAAAGCTTCAGGCCGCACGTTCTCACGCTTCGCAAGCTGGCTCCTCCCATACGACACACAGCGCTGATCTTTCGAACTGGCTCCCAGTTGTCCGCTCTGTAGCGATCACGTCACTGGCGGGGCGTATTTTTTCGTCATCGCCAATCATGGCGCTGCTTGTTGCAGCAGTCCCCTTTGCACTCGGCCTATCCGCTGGCTCGAGATAAGACGGCCGCCAGCCACATTAGATGACTGATGACCCGGCACCTGTGCCGGGTTTTACTTCATGATACAGAAGCAAACAGGGCATCTTTCCGCCGTGCGCAAGCGCATCCAAAAAACTGTCAAAAAAGTTATGACAGGCGCTTGCCATGGCCGAACAAGATGTTATAACCCCGCTCACTTCCGGGGCAGAATGCTTCTCCGGCGCTTACCAAAAGCGAAGGTTCTCTATGAACCTGCAGTGCCCGAATAGCTCAGTTGGTAGAGCAGCGGATTGAAAATCCGCGTGTCGGTGGTTCAAATCCGCCTTCGGGCACCACTTTTCTTCTAGGAAAATAAGTTCAGGTCAGCTTTGTCGTGCTTGAAATACTTTGGCGGGTTACGCGATTTGCGAAATGCCGCACTTATTCGATTCTGCTCGATTCCCCCAAGCGCTATTTGGCGCTCATTCCTGGTAGAGTTCACCAGCCGACGTAACGATCTGCCACTTGCCTTCCACGTTGCTCATCGACAGGAGACGGCTCTCGTCTGGCAGGATTGAGCCGATCTGGACGAGGAACATGCCGGATTTGTCTTCGATCAGCGCGCGACCGTTTGATACGTGAAGAAGTTTGAAACGTGTGCCGCCGGGGAAGGGTTGGAATTTGCTGTCACTGCTTCCATTCTGGCCTTGCCCTGTCGTCTGTACCGTTGCGGTCGTCAGTGCGTCGACGTCCAGTTTGGCCTCGTCGTTTCGGCCATCGGAAGTGAGGCCCTCATCGACGTGTGGAACGATGGCTGCCACGCCACCACCGTTTCTTTGTGGCACGTGTTTCAACGCTTCCCAACCGTTACCACTGATGCCGAACTTTTCAGGGTTGAAGAAAACATACCACGGCAGCGCGGCTGCGGTCGCGGCGACGACGATCATCCCACCCGTCAGCATCCGGTCGAAATCCCGGATTGATCGTTTTTTCCCGGCGTCGCTATCAGGTGTTTGCTGCATTTTTTGCTTCATGAAATTCATCGTCATGCTCCCCGTCGCTGAACAGGCGCTGGCTGATTGTTACCCGGTGCGTTTCGCAATGCGTTCGCCAGCTCGGCATAGGCATCGATAACGGTGCGATCACCGGGGGATTGTTTGAGCACATCGTAGACGAACGGCACCTGTTTGACGGCCATGTCGAGTTCAGCGTCCACCCCCGGTCGATAACCACCGATCAGGCGCAGGTCCTTTGTTTCTTCATAGTTGTGAATGAGGGACTTCAGGCGTGACACGAGCTTTTGCTGGTCAGCAGTCCAAGCCTTGTGAGACAGTCGCGAAATCGACGCCAATGGATTGATGGGCGGATATCGCCCCTCATCGGCAAGCGAACGGTCCAAGACGATATGACCATCGAGAATGCCTCGGGTCGAATCGGCAATCGGATCATTGTGGTTGTCGCCATCAACCAGAATGGAAATGATCGCCGTGACGGTTCCGGTTCCCTCTGCGCCAGGACCTGCGCGCTCCAGCAATTTGGGCAGTTCGGTAAAGACTGATGCGGGATAGCCGCGTGCAATTGGTGGCTCGCCGGCGGCAATCGCGACTTCGCGGATGGCATGGGCAAAGCGTGTGATACTGTCGGCAATGAAAAGGACGTTTTCGCCTTTGTCGCGAAAATGTTCGGCAATCGTCATCGCCACGAGCGGGGCCATTTTCCGAAGCATCGGGCTTTCGTCACTTGTGGCGACGATAGCGATGGATTTTTTCATATTGTCACCGAGGGTGTCCTCGATGAATTCACGCACTTCGCGACCACGTTCGCCAACGAGAGCAATGACGACCTTGTCGAAGGCATCGGCTCTGGCGAGCATGGACAGAAGCGTGGATTTTCCCACACCGGATCCGGCGAAGATGCCCAGACGCTGGCCGAAACACAGGGGTGTGAAGATGTCGATGGCTTTCACGCCCGTTCGAAAACCGGTGACCACACGGCTGCGCGTCATCGACGGTGGCGGTAACGTGTTGACGGAGCGGTCTTTCGGACCCTTGAGCAAAGGACCCTTATTGTCGATTGGTTTGCACAGGGAGTTGATGGTGCGCCCGCACCAGCTATCGTCGGGCTGTACGCGAAATTCACCTTCGCGCAAAACGATGTCGTTGACGCCGATGGGATCACCGGGCTCGATAGGGCAGACATAGATCAGATCCGGCTCGACGCGAACCACTTCTCCCAGATGCAGACCCGCCGCGCTTTTGTGAACCACGAACTCGCCGAGCCGAACATGTTCGGAAAGGCCGCTGACGGTATAGTGACCCGCGGCGATGGTTCTGACCCGCCCACCCCGCGAAAGCGGCATGCCGGCTGCGACCTGTGCTTCCACCATACGGGCGAGCGCATCCAGCTTGGGAAAGATAATCGGCGTCGGTATACCGGGCGGCTGGGGAGGGGTCTCGATCTCGGTTTCCATTTACATCAAGCGCCGCTTATTGCCCGCCGCCAAGGGTGCGGATGGCCTGGGAAAATGAATCCTCGGTGGATTTCATCAGCGAAGAAATGCCTTCGAAGGCGCGATTCACCTGAACGAGCTGTGTCATCTGGCTAATTGCATTGACGTTGGACTGTTCGACGTAGCCCTGAACGACGCCGACCGCGGAATTGTCGACGACGGGTTGTGGCGCTTCTGAAAAGATCACGCCGCTATTCTCGTAGCGGACAAACCCTTTTTTAGCATCGGCGGTAAAAAGCCCAAGCTGCGCAACCGTCGCACCGTTTTGAAGAATACGTCCATCGGAACCGACCGTTGGCTCGCCAGCTGCGGGATTGAGCTGAATAGGCGCGCCACCAGCATCCAGAACGGGATAGCCTTGCGTGGAGACGAGCTCTCCCGTTACGCCCATGGAAAAACGGCCGTCGCGCGTCATAACCTGACCGGCGGGCGTGTTGATGGCAAACCAGCCATCGCCCTTGACGGCAAAGTCGAACGAGTTGCCGGTGCGGATCATTTCACCGTTGCGGGTGGAAAGGTAGTCGCTGCCTTGCGTAACAAAGGAGATGTCGGCATTCAGGTCATTGCGCGTCTGGCTCATAACCTGATCGAACTTCACTTCCGTGCTGCGAAAGCCGACGGAGTTCATATTGGCGATGTTATCGGCGATTGTGGTGAGGCGACGTTCCAAGGCGATCTGGGAGGAAATGCCGACGTAAATACCAGATTGCATGTTGGTCTCCTGTCCGAAGTCTGGGGTGAGGGCGCTCTGACCATGCAGAACCCTCGAATTTTGAGTGAAACTACGGACGCTGGCTTGTGCGAAGCTTTTGAGCGCAGGGCACATATAAGAGATGGAGTCTTAGGGACATGCATGGGCCGGATTGAACCGTCCATCCCTGCAGGACAAAGTCGGCGACACCAGCCTTTAAGCCAGCCTCGCACAAGGCATGTCGCCTATCCCTCAGATGCGAAATTGGCATCAGACGCGAGCTTCAGATGAACATTCTTATCGGATTAGTGATTACTTTCGGCTGTATTATCGGCGGCTACATGGCCATGGGCGGCCATCTTGATGTGCTGTTTCAGCCATTCGAGCTCGTCATCATCGGCGGCGCGGGTGTCGGCGGCTTCATCATGGCCAACCCGATGAAAGTTGTGAAAGACAGCGGCAAGGCGCTTGGCGAAGCATTTAAGTTCGCCGTGCCAAAGGAGCGTCACTATCTGGATGTTCTGGGCGTTCTCTATTCTTTGATGCGCGACCTGCGCACCAAATCGCGCAACGAAATCGAAGCTCATATCGACAATCCGGAAGAATCCTCGATCTTTCAGACCGCGCCATCGGTCCTGAAAAACAAGGAACTGACGTCCTTCATCTGTGATTACGTCCGCCTCATCATCATCGGCAACGCTCGCAGCCACGAGATCGAAGCGTTGATGGACGAGGAAATCGACACCATCCTGCATGACAAGATGAAACCGTACCATGCCATTACCGCCATGGGTGACTCTTTCCCCGCCATCGGTATCGTGGCTGCGGTTCTCGGCGTTATCAAAGCCATGGGCAAGATCAACGAATCGCCTGCGGTTCTCGGTGGCCTCATCGGGGCAGCGCTCGTCGGCACGATGCTTGGTATCCTTTTGTCCTACTCCATCTGTAACCCGCTGTCGGCGCAGATCAAGATCGTCCGCACCAAGCAGCACCGCCTCTACATCATCGTGAAGCAGACCCTGCTGGCCTATATGAATGGCTCGGTGCCGCAGGTTGCTCTCGAATATGGACGCAAGACCATTTCCAACTACGAGCGTCCGTCCATCGACGCCGTAGAGCAGGAAATGATGAACCCGGGTGGCGACCAGAAGGCGGCTTGATGATGGCGAATGCTGCACAATCGAATATCGCGACCATGGATCCAGCGCTGCTTGCAAAGCTGACGGGCGGCCTGGGCGACGGCAAGAAACTCGCAAAGATCGGCGCTGAGATCGGGCAGATCTATAGCAACTTTTTACCGGATATCTTTCACAGCGAGACGGGCATCGCGATCGATATAGACTATATCGGCTGCGAATCCGGCCTGATGACCGACCTCGTCCAGAAGCTGGGCAAGGACTTTGCCGTTGCCGATTGCTCGTTGCGCAACTGGGCGCCCAATTTTCTGCTGGCAACCGGCACGGCCTTCATCATGGCGCTGATGGAGCGCATGCTGGGGGCTGCACCTGATACGATCATGGAACCGGAAGCTCGTGCGCTGTCGCACATAGAGCTCGACCTGGCGTCGCTTGTCATGGGTCGAATCGGCGAAGTGCTTCGCTCGTCGGTCAATGCGCCCGGTGGTTTCGAGCCGACCATCGATCCGCCGTTCAACGGTAATGGCAAAACCATTTTCGAAGAGGTCATTTCCGCACAGTTCGGCCTCTTGATTCGACTCAAGGTCCAGATCGGCAAGGTTGCTTCCGAATTTGCGATGGTCATTCCACAACGCACCCTGCTGAAAACGACCATCGTGGCGCCCAAGCCATCTGCACAGGCTTTGAAGAAGCAGGAAGAGTGGATGGAGATGATCTCCGAGCAGGTCAAGCGCTCGCAGGTCACGCTGGAAGCCAAGATACGATTGCAGAGCCTGACGTTGAGAACGATCTCCCGGCTCGTCGAGGGGGATGTCATTCCTTTCCGCGATATCCGTCAGGACGATATCTGCGTCGAGGTCAGCGCCAATGGTGCAAATATGTACAACTGCGAGTTTGGTCGCGCAGGCGATAGATACACGGTTCGGGTTAAGAATAACGTCAGCACGGACGACGAAATTCTTAGACATTTGATGGGTTGAATGCCGGACATGCTCCGTTGTGGGCGTGGGCAGCTTGACGCAAGTTTCAAAGGGAATAATTAGCGCATGGCTACGAAAAAGACACCAAAACCCGAAGATGATTTTATGGCTTCGCTCGATGATACGGGCGATCTGGATCAGGCAATCGGCGATCTGCGCGGTGTGCTGAAAAGTGATTCGGAAGGATCGCTCTCAGACTTCGGCGATTTTGGCGACTTCGGGTCTGCAGCCGCTGAACCTGCGAGTGATGATCTTGCTGCGTTCGGTGGTGGAATGGACAGCTTCGGCATGTCCGAGTTCGGCTCGACAGCCGCTCCGCTTGCTGCATCACCTTCACCATTGGGCAGTGGTCTTTCGGACAACCTTGATCTGATCATGGAAATCCCGATCGACGTCCAGATCGTTCTGGGAACCAGCAGGATGCTGGTCTCGGGATTGATGGGACTGGAAGAAGGCGCGACGATCGCTCTCGAGCGTAAGATCGGCGAGCCTGTCGAAATCATGGTGAATGGCCGCTGCATCGCACGCGGTGAAATCACCGTGCTGGAAGATGACGATACGCGTTTTGGCGTGAAACTGATCGAAGTAATGAGTACTCGTAAAGCCTAATCCCTGTGGGGACGGAGAGGAAAGACCATGATGGACTTTGAGGATTTCGGTAACCCTTTGGCAGGGAAACCGTTGTCTCAGGCTGATAAGGCCGCCGCCGTACTGCTGGCGATGGGAAAAGGCGTGGCTGGGAAACTGCTCAAGTTTTTCACCCAGGCCGAGCTGCAAACCATCATCAATTCGGCTCAGACGCTTCGGGTTATTCCGCCAGACGAGCTTGCGCTGATCGTGGCGGAATTCGAAGACCTGTTCACCGAAGGCACCGGCCTCATGGACAACGCCAAGGCCATCGAAAGCATCCTCGAAGAAGGTCTGACACCTGAAGAAGTCGACGGTCTCCTGGGTCGCCGTACTGCATTCCAAGCTTATGAAACCTCGATATGGGATCAGTTGCAAGACGCGGACCCTCAGTTCATCGGCAAGTTCCTGGTGCGCGAGCATCCCCAGACCATCGCCTATATCCTCTCCATGCTTCCGTCTTCCTTCGGTGCGAAGGTCCTTCTGACCATTCCTGACGAGCAGCGCGCCGACATCATGAACCGAACGGTCAACATGAAGGAAGTCAGCCCTGCCGCCGCCCAAATCATCGAAAAGCGTGTGATCACGCTGATTGCCGAACTCGAGGCAGAACGCAATGCTGGAGGCTCGGCGAAGGTTGCCGACCTGATGAACGAACTCGACAAGCCGCAGGTCGATACACTGCTCAGCTCTCTCGAAACGCTCAGCAAGGAATCTGCAAACAAGGTCAAGCCGAAGATCTTCCTGTTCGAAGATCTCATGGCCATGCCGCAACGCAGCCGCGTTTCGCTGCTCAACGACGTTTCGGCAGACATTCTCACCATGGCGCTTCGCGGTGCCACGAATGAGATCAAGGAATGTGTGCTGTCCAGCATCAGCCCACGTCAGCGCCGCATGATCGAATCGGATCTGGCTGTGCCGACCGCATCCCTCAACACCCGCGAAGTGGCGATTGCCCGCCGCGCGGTTGCTCAGGAAGCCATCCGTCTCGCCAATTCCGGCCAGATATTGCTGAAGGAAGCTGCCGTGGACGGCCAGTCTGCCGCAGCCTGACGCTGACACGGGCCGATAAAGCTTGTGTGTGGTCCACAGGAGTGGCTTGCGGGCCACCGCCAGCGCCTATACCTTACGACATAACGGCCTGCCGATTCCGGCGGGCCTTTTTTGTTCAGGGGACGTGTCTTGGCAGACGGCGAAGACAAAGACAGTAAAACAGAAGAACCAACAGAGAAAAAACTTCGCGACGCGGAGGAGAAGGGCAATGTTCCTTCATCCCAAGAGGCGTCCCTGTTTACCTCCATGCTGGCGTTTTACCTGTACCTCGTTTTCTTCGTTCCCGATGGCATCAAGAGACTGGGCGAAACACTCGAAGACATCATTGAGCGCCCGGAACAGTGGCGGCTGAACACCGCGGCGGATATGGTGTCGCTCGGCCTTCACCTCTCCAAGGAAATCGGCGCTTTTCTATTGCCTGCCGCAGTCCTTTTCATCGTTTTTGGGCTGGGGCAGTCCTTTGCGCAGAACCTGCCGCAATTCGTGCTGGACAGGATCGCGCCGAAAGCGTCCAGAATATCGCCGGTTAGTGGTTTCACCCGCATCTACAGCGTGGATGGTCTGGTCAATTTCGGAAAGTCGCTGTTCAAGGTCATCATCGTTGCCATCATCATGGTCGTCGTTCTGAAGAATGACTATTACCGCCTTTTGAACTCTCTGATCACCGACCCGCACAGCATCATGGTGACAGGCTACGAAATCTTGAAAAAAATGGTGACCGTCGTTCTTTTCTCGACGGGTATTCTGGCTGTTGCCGACTATTTCTGGGCCAATCACCGCTGGCACACCCAGCAGAAAATGTCCAAGCAGGAAGTCAAAGACGAATACAAGCAATCACAGGGTGACCCTGTGGTGAAAGCGCGCCAGCGCTCGATCGCTCGCGACCGCGCGCGCCGCCGCATGATGGACGGCGTGCCAAGAGCCACGCTCGTCATCACCAACCCGACCCACTATGCGATCGCGCTACGCTACGTCAAAGAGGAAAGCGATGCGCCGATCATCGTTGCCAAGGGACAGGATTTGATCGCTCTGAGGATAAGAGAGATCGCCAAGGAAAACGGAATACCGATTTTTGAAGACCCGCCGCTTGCCCGCTCCATGTTTGCGCAAGTCTCGGTGGATAGTGTGATCCCGTCAGTATTTTATAAGGCCGTTGCGGAACTGATTCACAAAGTTTACGCGGCGCGCCAAAACAAAAGACGGGTAAACTGATTAATATGAAAAAATGCTCATATTCGGCTGAACGAGAAGAAATCCTGGCTCGCGCAATCAGCCCTGTGGCTGCCGAGCTCCGTTTGATCGATGCGGGAGATCTGATCTCCCTACTAAAATTTGAATACTACAGCAGCCTGTCGGATCTGGTCGATTCAGCTGCAGAACTTTATTTCCATCCGGGAACGGTCTATTTTGGTATCGGCGGCGATTTCAAGCTGGACTGGGACACGTATCCGTCCATCACGCTCGATCTTGAAATAAAGCCCAAAGGCGTCACCATTTATGCGCAGCTGTTGCTGGGCAAGGACCATGCTGGCGTCAACATCAATTATATCAATTTCCAGAATCCATCGAGCGATCCCAACGAGAATACGGCGTTTCTGGCCGATAGCCTGCGCCATGCGGCATTCTACCGGACTACCGATGTGACCACGATGAACGTGGCACACTAGACAGCCGCGCGTCCGCGCACTGTTCTTCTACTTCAATGATATAGACAGCTTTGCCACCGAAGATCGTCACCGATCTTCGGTGGCCGGGCTCTTGCGTCATCGTTCCAGAATGTAGCTCGCCAGACGATCCGCCGCATCCTCCATCTGCACCGGGTTGCGCAGGAAACAGGCGCGCAGGAAAAGCTCTCCGCCAGCGCCGAAGGCCTTGCCGGGTGCAAGGCCGACGCCGACCTTGTCAACGATGTCGAAGGCTGCTGCACGGCTATCCGTGACGCCGTCGATCTTGAGGAAGGCGTAAAGTGCGCCATCGGGCTTCAGAGTTTCGACGCGATTGGTCGCAATCAGCGCATCACAGAGAATGTCTCGCGATCTGGCGGCGCGGGCGAAATTCTGCTTGATGAAATCGTCGCCATGGTCAAGTGCCGCAATGGCCCCGCGCTGCATGAACTGCGCTACACCCGAGGTGGAATACTGGATGAGATTTTCGATAACCTGGCCGATTTCAGGCGGCGCCAATAGCCAACCCACCCTCCAGCCGGTCATCGACCAGTTCTTCGAGAAGGAGTTGGCGAAAATGATGCGGTCACCCTCTTCCATCATATCGAGAAAGGACGGCGCGCGGGTTTCGGCATAGTGGTAGAGCGCGTAAATCTCGTCGGCGATGATCCAGAGATCATGCTTGCGTGCAAGCGTCAGAATCTCCCGCAGATTGTCAGGCGTCGCTGTCCAGCCGGTAGGGTTCGAGGGCGTGTTGATGAATAGCGCTCTGGTTTTCGGCGTAATTGCCTGTTCCAGCTTGCCGATGTCGATATCCCATTTGCCATTGGTGAAATCGATACCAACGGGAACGGCTTTTGCGCCTGCCACGCCAATCGCCGCGACGATGTTGGGCCAGGTCGGCGTGAGGTAGATCATCTCATCGCCAGGGGAGGTGAGGGCCTGGACGGCAAGCACAATGGCCTGCATGCCGGAGCCTGTGACATAAAAGTGGTCGGGTGAAAGGCTGGCCGCGAAATGATGCTGGTAATAGCGGCTCAATGCGTCCCGAAGTTCAGGAATACCCCGCTGCCACGTATAGAAGGTTTCCCCGCCCGTCAGCGCGTCTGCTGCAGCCTGTGCGATAAAGGCTGGTGTAGGAAGATCGCCTTCCCCAACCCACAGCGGCAGCAGATTTTCGCGAGCATGGGCGTATTTCTTGACTTCGACGATACCACTTTCCGGTGTTGACAGAGAGCGGGCACTTAGACTTTTCAGAACCGACATGAAAAAAGGCACTCCAGTGTGAGTGCCTTCTTAGCGCATGACCGGCCTGCCGTGCATGATATTCCGTGAAGAAACCACGGATTTTTATGATGGATCAGACCTGTTTGGTTCCGGACGTTTTCAGCAGATCGCGGATTTCCATGAGAAGGCGCACGTCTTCCGGTGGCGGCGCAGGTTCCTTCTTCTCTTCGACCTTTTCGCGCTCGACCGAGGAGCGCAGCTTGTTCACCCCTTTGACCATCAGGAAGATGATCCAGGCGAGAATGACGAAGTTGATGACCACGGTAATGAAGTTACCATAGGCAAAAACCGCGCCCTGCGCGCGAGCAGCATCAAGCGAGGTTGCTGTCACGGTCGAGCTGAGCGGCAGGAAGTAGTTCGAAAAGTCGAACCCGCCAAAAATGGCGCCCACCAGCGGCATGATCAGATCCTTCACCACCGAATCGACGATCTTGCTGAAGGCTGCGCCAATGATGACACCCACGGCCAAGTCCATGACATTGCCGCGGGCGATAAAGGTTTTAAATTCGTTGAGCATTGAGATGTCCCTCTTTGAAGCCCTCTCTCAGCCGCTGCATATTGCATTGGCCGCCACACAATAACATTCAATTTTCGAATGTGCAGATATACGAAGCAAAAAGCGTATTGGTTCCACGATCTTAAACTTTATGCCAAGTCTTAGGCCAATTCTCATTTCCCCGGAACTGTCCTATGCTTGTGTGCGAGGATGGTGGGAGAGAACAGCCAAGTGCTTCCTGGGTGGATCATATTCGGATCGGCATTCGCCTATATTCTGCTGCTGTTTGCGGTGGCGAGTTACGGTGACGCTCAGAGCCGCCAAAAGCCGGTGCCCAATAGAGGCAGGCCGGTGGTCTATGCGCTAAGCCTTGCGATTTACTGCACCTCATGGACCTATTTTGGTGGTGTCGGCCTGGCTTCGGAGCGGGGACTGGAGTTTCTCGGGATCTATACCGGCCCAATCCTCGCCTTCACATTGGGCATGCCGATCCTTCGGCGCATCGTAGAGCTGGCCAAAGCCGAGAAGCTGACATCCGTCGCTGATTTTATTGCGGCCCGTTACGGCAAGAACCCGACGGTTGCCACGCTCGTCTCGATTATCGCCCTCGTCGGCGCCATTCCCTATATCGCCCTTCAGCTCAAAGCCGTGTCCAATTCGGTCGCCGCGATGGTCGACCCCAGGGATTATGGGATTGGAAGCGGTAATCTCTACTTCCTCGATCTGCCCTTGTTGGTAACGGTTGTGATGGCAGGTTTCGCTGTCATCTTCGGTACCCGCCACACAGATGCGACCGAGCATCAGGACGGATTGATCCTTGCCATCTCGATGGAATCGGTCGTCAAGCTGTTGGCGATCTGCACGGCGGGCGTCTATGTCGTATTCTTCCTGTTCGACGGTCCCTCGCAGCTCTGGGAGCTGGCATCGAAGAACGAACAGGTCATGCAGGCCATGTCCTACCAGACGCCGATCAGCCGCTGGATCGTACTGACCCTGCTATCGGCCTTTGCGATCATCCTGCTGCCACGTCAATTCCATGTGACGGTGGTTGAGAACCGCACGCCGAACGAGTTGCGGATGGCGGGGCTGCTGTTTCCTCTCTACCTCATCGCGATCAATATCTTCGTTTTGCCGATTGCCATTGCCGGTTTGCTGACGATTGGTGGCAACGGTGATGCCGACCTCTACGTTCTGCAATTGCCGCTGCTCAACCAGATGCCGGTGGTTTCGCTCATCACCTTTATCGGCGGGTTTTCGGCAGCCACCGCCATGGTCATCGTCGCATCCGTCGCGCTTTCGATCATGGTGTCGAACGACATCGTCATGCCGATTTTCCTACGGCAGAAACTGTTGAACCGCTCGGCGCATCGTGATGATTTTGCCAAGACATTGCTGAATATCCGTCGAACGGCAATTTTTGCCGTGTTGTTGCTCGGCTATGCCTACTACCGAGCGGCAGACAGCGCGTCCGGGCTTTCCTCCATCGGGCTCCTTGCTTTCGCGGCCATTGCCCAAATGGCGCCTTCCCTGTTGGGCGGGCTCATCTGGCGTCGTGCCAATGCACGGGGCGCTATCGCCGGGTTGAGTTCGGGTTTCATCATTTGGGGCTATCTGTTGTTCCTGCCGAGCCTCGGCGGTCCGGACAATTCCCACATCGCAGCGACGATCTTGAGCTTTCTGCTGCCCGGCACCACGCTGTTCAGCGGGCCGGGTGCCGATCCGCTGGTCAATGCCGTCACGCTCAGCCTCCTCGTCAACTGTGCGGCCTTCGTGCTGGGCTCGCTGTCTCGCAATCCCAGACCCGTCGAGCGGATACAATCCGGAATTTTCGTCAAACGTCATTCGAAGTCGCAATTCGCCACCCGTGGCTGGAAAACGCGGGTCAGCGTCGGAGATATGAAAACAGCCGTAGCCCGATATCTTGGCGAAGAGCGGATGTTGCGTTCACTATCGGCTTACGAAAAAACCGCTGGCCGGAAGTTGGAGGACGATCAGCCTGCGGATATGGCGCTTATTCATTTTTCGGAGCAATTGCTGGGCAGCGCCATCGGCTCCTCTTCGGCGCGACTGGTCCTTTCGCTGATTTTGCAGAAGGCGGAAGATACCAGCGCCGACACCGTGTGGCTGCTGGATCAGGCAAGCGAAGCGCTGCAATATAATCAGGACATGCTGCAAACGGCTTTGGCGCAGATGGACCAGGGCATCGCGGTTTTCGATAGTTCGCAGCAGCTCACCATCTGGAACCGACGCTTTCGCACGCTACTCGATCTGCCTGAACAGTTCGGCCGGGTGGGCCTGCCGCTCCATGACATCGTCGCCATGCTGGAAGAACGCGGCGACATCGTTGCCGGTCGGCAAAAGCAGACGTTCGACCTTTTTTTGACGATGGACATGCCGTTTTCGCTGGTGCTGGCGGGCGGCGCGCGCATTATTGAAGTGCGTTCCAATGCCATGCCCGATAAGGGCATCGTTGCGACCTTCACCGATATCACCCAGCGCGTTGCCAGCGATCAGGCGCTGAAGCAGGCCAATGAAACGCTGGAGCAGCGTGTCGAGGAGCGCACTGGCGAGCTGACCCGGGTCAATCACGAATTGGCCGAAGCGCGCGCAGCGGCGGACGACGCCAATATCGGCAAGACACGTTTTTTTGCTGCCGCTGGCCATGACATTCTCCAGCCGCTGAATGCCGCACGGCTCTATTCCTCCGCCCTTGTCGAGCGCATGGGGTCATCGGAGAACGGATCGCTGGTTGAAAACATCGATTCGGCATTGGAATCCGTCGAATCCATTCTGGGGGCCGTGCTGGATATTTCCCGCCTCGACACCGGCTCGATGAAACCGCGCATGGCGTCAGTCCCGCTCAATGATCTTTTGAAGCGCATAGAGACGGATTTTGCACCGATGGCGCGGGAGAAGAATCTTGAGCTCATCGTCATGCCCACATCGCTCACGGTGAAGTCCGACATCAACCTGCTCCGACGTCTCGTCCAGAACCTTGTCTCGAATGCGATCAAGTACACCCTTTCCGGCAAGGTGGTGGTGGGCGTCCGGCGTCGGGGCAAGGAGGCGGTCATACAGGTGACCGATTCCGGCATTGGCATCCCGTCTTCCAAGTTTCGCACGATCTTCAAGGAGTTCGCGCGGCTGGATGAGGGGGCAAAGACGGCGGCGGGGCTGGGGCTGGGTTTGTCCATCGTGGATAGGCTTTCACGCATCCTGCACCATCCCGTTCATCTGTCCTCCACCCCGGGAAGGGGGACGACGTTCCGCGTTCATCTACCCCGGGATACCGCGCATGCTCGCGTAGCCAAGGCGGCCGAGCGAAGCGTGCCACACCTCATCGCCAATCAGATGCCGGGCTTTCACATTCTGTGTATCGACAATGAACCGAAGATACTGGAAGGCATGGCACTTCTGATGTCGGGGTGGGGCTGCGACGTCAGCCAGGCTGCATCGCTCGCGACGCTTGAGCGAGCGATGGAAAACCAAGCCGCGGCGCCGGATATGATCGTCGCAGATTATCATCTGGATGATGGCGACGGAATAGCAGCCGTGTTGCAGCTGAGGCGCTTTTACCAGCGCGATATTCCAGCGCTTCTTATCACAGCAGATCGGACTCCGGATGTCCGGGCGCAGGCGGAGAAGGAAGGTATTGCCGTGCAGCACAAGCCGGTTCGGCCAGCGGCGCTAAGAGCCTATATCAACCAGATATTCAGCGTGACACGCGCCGCTGCTGAGTAAAGCGCCTGAAGCTTGAAGGAGACGGCGCACTGGCCGCACAAAGAAAAGGGCCACCCGACTGGATCGAGTGGCCCTTTTGCTTGTAGCGAGATCAGAGCGATCTTATGCGGCGCGGCTGTAGCGTTCCTGCTGCTGACCGGGCTGGCCGATACGGAAGCGCTCTACCAAGCCGAGCAAGGCTTCGACTTCCTCTGAGAGCATCTGGGTTGCGGCGCTCGATTCTTCGGCCATGGCAGCGTTCTGCTGGGTCATCTGGTCCATCTGGTTGACGGAGCCGTTGACTTCCTGAAGAGCCGAGGCCTGGTCCTGCGTTGCCGTCGCAATGGTTTCGACATGCTTGCTGACGACCACGATCTGCGTGCTGATATCGGAAAGAACCTGTCCGGCTTCCTGCACCAAAAGTGCGCCCGTACCGACTTCATTGGTAGACTGGTTGATCAGCGTCTTGATTTCGCGCGCAGCATCTGCGGAGCGCTGGGCAAGTTCGCGGACTTCCTGGGCAACAACTGCAAATCCCTTACCAGCCTCACCCGCGCGTGCAGCTTCGATGCCAGCGTTCAAGGCCAGAAGATTTGTCTGGAAGGCGATATCGTCGATCGTTTCGATAATCTGCTCAATCTTCTTGGACGCATCTTCGATACGACCCATGGCATCAATGGCGTTCTTGACGACCGTTCCGGAACTGTCGGCGCTCTTCTGCGTCACGCCAACGGCCTGATTGGCTTCACGAGCGCGATCTGCGGAAGACTTCACAGTAACGGTGATTTCTTCGACAGCCGCTGCGGTCTGCTCGAGCGAAGCAGCCTGAGATTCCGTACGGCGCGACAGATCGTTGGAGGATTCGCGCATTTCCATGCCGTTGTGCTGAATGACCAGCGTTCTCTCACGGATCTGCGCAAGAACGTCTTTCAGGTTGGCCAGCGAGTTGTTGAAGTCCGAACGCAGCTGCTCAAGACGACCGGAGAACGGCGTGTCGATTGTCTGTGTCAGGTCGCCCTGGGAAAGACGCGCCAGTCCGCCAGCAAGTTGGCTGACAGCGAAATCGATCTGACGGTCTGTTTCGCGCTTTTCAGCATCGTTGCGGCTGCGTTCCGCTTCCGCTGCGGCGCGCTCTTCGACGCTGCGTCCTTCGATGACGAGTTTCTCATGCGCGTTCTCGCGAAACACTTCAAGCGCACGGGCGATGTTGCCGAATTCGTTCTTGCTCTGTGTGTAAGGGACGTCGGTTTCCAGCTTGCCTTCGGACAAGGACTTCACAGCTGTTGTGAGCCGACCGAGGGGACGCATGGCGCGGTTGATGAGGTAGTAGCCGAGGAAGCCGAACACCAGCATGACACCAGCGCCGCACCACAGGACGATGTCGCGCAGGCCGTCGATATGCGACTGGTACACGGTCATCGGCACGCCGACGAAGAGAATGCCGACAGCAGCACCCGACTTTGAAAGGACCGGGACGTAGCCGGTCATGTAATCCGTGCCGAACAGCTTTGCTTCACCAAAATAGGATTCGCCCTTTGCCATCTTTGCATAGGCAGGATGTTCGAGGGCCAGCTTGGTGCCGACGGCGCGCTCACCCTTTTCGTTCTTGAGGTTGGTAGAGATGCGGACGTAATCAGTACCTTTCGTCTCAAACACAGTGGCGACGCCACCATTTGCCAGACCGGTACGATCGACCAGATCAAAATCGCGCAATGTGCCAATACTTGGTCTGCTAACGGACTTGAGCTCTCCGTTTTCCATAGTAACGGTCGCGCCGCCGATCTTCAGTTCATAAAGGATAGCCATGCTTCTGACAGCGCGCTGTGTATCGATTTTGGCGCTCTGCATCACATCTTCCTTCAAGCGAAGATATGTCATGGTACCAACAGCAAAAATGCCTAGAAAAATAAGCGCGATAGTCAGACACACCATCTGGACCACTATCGATCTCGAAAAAAAACTCGCCATTACATATCTCCGAGAAACATTGAATGTCCCACTAATGGCGGAAAAGCGTTAAAATTCGGGGAATATTCGAAGATGCCAATGCCCGACTAGGTTGAGCTTTTTAGGTTGCTCGACAAAGGCCAACTATCAGAAATAATTATAGTATTTGACAACTATGCTTATCTTAGCAAAAAAATCTGTTTTACAGCCTGACATATTTTACGGTGTCTGGACGCATAAAATGTCGCCAATCCGCCACAGTTCGGATTGGTTTGTGGTTTTTTCAACATCTACTCTCAGAGACTTTGGCGGCTGTTTGGGTCCTGCTCGGCGCGGTCGCGGTAAAGTGCGGCACGACCCAGCAACATCAGCGAGACAGGCGTCGTGATCGTCATGAAAATGCCGATGAAGATTTCGTGGAAGACGGGACGCTCGCCCGAGACCGAGAAATAGATGATGGAGGCCATGACGATGCCGCCTGTTCCCCAGCTTGTCCCCAGCGTCGGCGCGTGCAGGCGCTCATAGAAGCTTTGCAGTCTGGCAAATCCTATTGTGCCGGTCAGCGCCAGTGAAGAGCCGAGCAGAACGAAGAAGGCAACGAGGATAGCGGCCCAAAGCGGAAATTCTGCAGCATCGGTCATTCTATAACCTCTCCGCGCATCATGAATTTTGACAGTGCAACGGTTGAAACAAATCCCAGGATTGCAATCAGCAGCGCCGCAGCGAAATAGACATCGTTGCCGGTACGAAGTCCGAAGACGAGGACCAGCAGCATTGCATTGACGTAGAGTGTGTCCATGCCCAGCACGCGGTCTTGTGCACGGGGGCCGATCGCAATGCGATAGACGGCAATCGCCATGGCGATGGCAAGGAAAAGCTGGGCAATCGAAAATGACCAGAAAAGGATAACCGAACTCATTCGAATATCTCCATCAGTAATTTTTCATATCGGCTCTTGATGAGGTTTTGCCAATGCGCCTCGCTCACCTCATCGAGAACATGAATGAGCAAGGTGCCTTGCGACGAATTATATTCGAGCCATGCGCTGCCGGGCGTTGCTGTCAACAGGACAGCCAGAACGGCAAGGCCCAAGGGATCGCGCAGGTCGAGCGGCACGGTTATAAAGCCAGCCCGGGTCGTTCGACTGCGCTGGAACAGAATGAGCGATGCCACCGCAATGTTGGAGCGTATGATGTCGTAAATGACAATGGCGATCAGCTTTATCAGCAGATGCCAGTTGCGAATGCGTGGCTTCGGCGGGCGCAATGAGGCCATGGCCCAGGACGCAATCATCGCCACCACCGTTCCCAGCAACAGATGCCCGAGTGAAAAGCTGTTGATCGTCATCCAGAAAACGACAAGCGATATCGTCAGCAACGGGTAGGGGAGAATGCGGCCAATCATGGTGCTGCCTCCGAACCTCGGTCAACCCGCGGGGCTGTTATGACACCCTGAATATAGCTTTCAGGAAGGCCGCCAATCCGCGCTGTCTCCTGCATATAACGCATGACCGGACCCGCGGCGATTGTCATGCCGAGCGTCATTGCCAGAAGCAGCAGGATCGGGGCGATTTCTATTACCAGCACCCGTGGTACCGTTCCCTCGAGCGACCCCCAGAATGTTCGAATGCCTGCGCGGGTCATCGAAATCAAAGATGCGAGGCCTGAGAACACGATCAAAAAGACGAGCCACCATGACAGGGTGGAGATCGTGTCATTGGCACCAAGGCCTGATGGGTTGAGAATGGCCGACAGCATCGAGAACTTGGCGATAAAACCTGAAAGCGGCGGCAACCCGGCAAGCAGAATGCCACAGGCGGCAAAGCAGACGCCAAGAACCGCCATCGTGCCCGGCATTGTGACGCCGACCTCGTCTTCAATCTCGTCTTCTTCTCCGTCGCCATAGGCCTCCATGGTGACGGCAAGAACGTTGGCTCCAGCATCCTGGCCGCGCTCGACAAGCTCGATCAGCAGGAAGAAAGCGCTGATCGTCAATGTCGAACTGACGAGATAATAGAGCGCGCCCGCGGCAACCGTCGGATTGCCGGTACCCATGGCAGCGAGAAGGGTTCCAGAGGAAACCAGAACGGAAAACCCGGCCAGACGCCCAAGCGCCTGTGAGGCAAGAACGCCAATCGTGCCGAACACGATGGTCGCGATACCACCCACCAGAAGCGCGTCATGACCGAAGCCGGCGGATGCCCCTGCCGTCTCGCCGAAGAGGAGGAAGGACAGGCGGGCAATAACGTAAATGCCGACCTTGCTCATGATGGCGAAGATGGCGGCAACCGGCGCTGATGCTGCGCTGTAAGCGGATGGCAGCCAGAAATTCAACGGCCACATGCCCGCCTTGACGAGGAAGGCAACGCCCAGCACCGCAGCACCAGTTTCCAGCAACATGCGCTGATCTGGATTGAGCCCGGCGATGCGATGCGCGAGATCGCCCATGTTGAGCGTCCCGGTGACGCCGTAGATCAGGCTGACGCCGATGAGGAAAAACAGGGCAGCAACGAGATTGATAGCGATGTAATGGAGCCCTGCCTTGACCCGCAATTGCCCCGAGCCATGCAGGAGCAGACCATAGGACGCGGCAAGCATGACCTCGAAGAACACGAAGAGATTGAACAGGTCGCCTGTCAGAAACGCACCGTTGACGCCCATCAGCATCAGATGAAACAGCGAGTGGAAATGCGAGCCGCCCTTGTGCCATTTCGCCAGCGAATAGATCAGCGATGGGATGGCCAGCAATGCGGCGAGGAGGACCATCAACCCTGAAAGCCGGTCTGCGACAAGAACAATGCCGAACGGTGCGGGCCAGTTGCCGAGGAGATAGACGCCGTTCGAGATGACGGCTGCGACTTCGGTATTGACCGTCGAGTTCACTTCCAGAAACAGAGCGATGGCCACCGCAAGTGAAACGAATGTCGCGATGACGCTGACCACAGCCTTGGTATTGCGCTTGCGCTCATCGATGAACAGGAGAATAGCACCGGCAATCAGCGGCACCAGAATGGGTGCAACCACGATGTCAGCAGGGAAGTAATTCAATTCCGCTCCCTCCCGTCAACGTGGTCGGTGCCCGTCAAGCCACGTGCGGCCAGCAGCACCACCAGAAACAGCGCGGTCGTCGCAAAGCCGATAACAATGGCCGTCAGCACCAGAGCCTGCGGCACAGGGTCCGTCAGCGTCGAGGTGATGACCCCCTCCAGGAGCAGCGGAGGTGCATTGGTCTTGATGCCGCCGACGCCGAAAATGAAAAGATTGACGGCATAGGACAACAGCGAAAGGCCGATGATGACCTGATAGGTACGCGGACGGAGGATGAGCCACACGCCAGATCCTGTCATGACGCCGATGCCGATGGCAAGAATAAGCTCCATTACGCTTCCTCCGCTTTTGCGGCGTCGGGCGTACGTACCCTGTAGTTACGCAAAGATTGGTGCGCCAATGCTATGAGAATGAGAACGGTTGCGCCGACAACGAGTGAAAAGACGCCGAGATCGAACAGCAATGCCGTCGCGGTCGGCATTTTCCCGATATAGGGCAGCTCCGTATATTGGAAGTAGGATGTGAGGAACGGGTATCCGAAGATCCACGAACCCATGCCTGTCGCCGCCGCCATCAACAGGCCGAAACCCATCCAGCGCAACGGCAGAATGCGAATACGGTCTTCCGCCCAGCGCGTGCCACCGGCAAGATATTGCAACAGAAACGCTATAGCCATGGTGATGCCGGCAGAGAAACCGCCGCCAGGCAGATCATGGCCGCGAATGAACAGGAACATCGAGAACGTTATGATAACGGGGAACATCCACTGCATGATGACGGATGGGACCAGCAGGTAATCGCGCACCGTTTCGCCTTTGCTGCGCTCCGGGCTGTCAGAATCGAAGGCGTTCTGGATCAACTGTTGTTCCGGCAAGCCGATGCTTTCCTGTGCCGGGCGGAAACGGCGTAAAAGCGCAAAGACGGTGAGACCGACAATGGCAAGCACTGCGATCTCGCCCATCGTGTCGAAACCACGGAAGTCCACCAGGATGACGTTGACGACGTTGGTGCCGCCGCCTTCCGAGTAGGCCTTTTCAAGGAAGTAATTGGCGATGGTGTTGGGAACCGGAAGTGTCATCACGGCATAGGCGATGACAGTCATGCCAATACCGCAGGCCACCGCCAGCAGGAAGTCACGTCCACGCCGAAGCTGCGATGGCAGTTCGTTATTGTTGTCGACTTTCACCATGCGTTTCGGCAACCAGCGCAAGCCGAGAAGGATGAGAACAAGCGTGACGATTTCGACCAGCAACTGGGTAATGGCCAGATCGGGTGCCGATAGCCAGACGAAGGTCAAGCAGGTGACGAGGCCCGATACGCCCAGCATGATCAGCGCTGCCAGGCGATGATACTTGGCTTGCCACGCCGCACCCATGGCGGCGATCATGCCAATCCCCCAAAGGATCGCAAAAATCGGATCGAAGGTCGTCACACCCGGCAGTGTCAGTGTGAATTGCGACGATGCTAGAGGGGAAAAACCGGCAATCAGCGCCACCAGTATCAGCATCCGCAATTGCGGCTGCAAACGCCGGGTGCCGAGTGTGCTTTCCAGCCAACGCGCCCATTTCCACGAAAGCGTCACCAGGATGCGTTCGAAAATGCGCTGTCCGCGCAGGTGACGGAAGAAGGGAGGCCCGTCATCGCAACGTGAGAAATATCCACCCAATGTGGCATAGATCACGATACCGCCGATCAGTGCAACGAGGCTCATCATCAGCGGCAGATTGAAGCCGTGCCAGATCGAGAGACTGTAGATCGGCGTTTGAGCGCCAAGAACCGATAGCACCGCCGAATGCAGGAAGGGGCCGATGGACAGGCTCGGAACGACACCGACGATCAGGCAGGCAAGCACCAGAAACTCGATCGGAAAGCGCATCCAGCGCGGTGGTTCGTGCGGTTTGGGGTTTGGAATATCGTGTGGTGGCGGGCCGAAGAAGACGGTGTGGATGAAGCGCAACGAATAGGCCACGGCAAAAGCGCCAGACAGCGTCGCGACATAGGGAAGCGCTTTGTCCAGAAGCGAATCCGCATGCGTCTCGACCGACTCGGCAAAGAACATTTCCTTGGACAGGAAGCCGTTGAACAGCGGGACACCCGCCATAGCCGCACTGGCCGCCATGGCCAGCGTGGCCGTGGCTGGTAGAAACCGGTACAGGCCGCTCAATCGCCGCATATCACGGGTGCCGGTTTCATGGTCGATGATGCCAGCCGCCATGAAGAGCGATGCCTTGAAGGTGGCATGGTTCATCATGTGGAAGATCGCAGCAACCGCAGCCAACGGGCTTCCGAGGCTCAAAAGCGTCGTGATGAGGCCGAGATGGCTGATTGTCGAGTAGGCGAGAAGTCCCTTCAGATCCTGCTGGAACATGGCGAAGTAGGCGCCGAGCAGCAAGGTCGTGATACCGCAAAATCCTAGCAGCCAGAACCATTCCTGCGTTCCCGCCAGCACCGGCCACAGGCGCACCAGCAGAAAGACACCGGCCTTCACCATGGTGGCAGAATGCAGGTAGGCCGAGACCGGTGTTGGAGCCGCCATGGCATTGGGAAGCCAGAAGTGGAACGGAAACTGCGCGCTCTTGGTCAAGGCGCCGATCAGAATGAGAACCAGCGCCGGGACGTAGAGCGAATGTGCCCGGATATCGGCACCCTTCGCCAGGATATCATCCAGATCGTAACTGCCGGCCATGTGTCCGAGGATCAACAGACCGGCAAGCAGGCAAAAACCGCCGATGCCGGTCACGGTCAGCGCCATGCGGGCGCCATCACGGGCCGTGGCATTATGATGCCAATAACCGATCAGAAGAAACGAAAAGACGCTGGTCAATTCCCAGAAGATCGACAGGAGAATGACGTTGCCAGACATCACGATGCCAAGCATCGATCCCATAAACGACAGAAAGAACGCGAAAAAGCGCGGAATAGGATCATCCGCCGACATGTAATAACGAGCGTAGAGCACAACCAGAAAGCCGATGCCGGTGATCAGGACCAGAAACATCCAGGCAAATGCGTCGAGCCTGAGTGTAAAGTTCAACCCCAGTTGCGGCAGCCATTCCACGTCGTACTTGATGACCGCGCCGCCAGCGACGCTGGTATAGAGGAGTACGGTCGCTAGGAAGCCGAACAGTGCAACTCCACCGGCAACGGCTGCGGGCGCACGGGCGGCGCCGTCTCGCGGCATCATGCCAGTAGCGACACTGCCGATGAAGGGCAGAGCGATCAGAATAGGAAGAAGAACGTCAAGGCTCATACGGGGCGGCAGTTTTCTCTGGCGTTAAGATTTGGCGGTTCGCGTTACCGTCAGCTTCGCCAGTTCCGTCAAGTGAGACGGAAGATTTGGCCGCGACGGCTATGAGGTGGTTTGCGGTGGGCCGCGAGGCGACGCCGTTCCGGTGAAATCGAAGCCATACGTTTCGGCAGGCATGTTTTCGAACGTGATCTGGGCTTCCGTATAGTCCGTTACGAGTGCAGATACCGATAAATTTGCACAAACGAAGTCGTGATCAGAGCATTGCTGGAAAAGTGCCGCGAAGCATCGATGGGAACCGGATGCGGAGATTTGAGTGGGTGCTAGGGAAGTCGGGGTTGATAGATGCGAGCGCTCGAGACGTTGCGCTTTCAGCATCGGGACGGCGTTAGCTGCGCTCTGGATGCCCATGAAAACGAGCATGCCTGCGACGAAGACATTGATCAGTCTTTTGGAATGGCGCGGGGTCCAGTGGCTTTTCCCGGTCCATGGCAAAATCTTGTCTCCCTAACCGTCGTCAGTGTTCCGTTTAAACATCACCATTGAAGCCGATATCATCTTATTTTGTTTTAGGGGAACGGTGTTGGGCTTGTCCAGCGCAGCATGGCTAAAAAGCAGAAATCTTTTCCAAAAATCGTCAAATGGTTTCAAGCGTCTGGTGCTCGGTACCAGCAGATTGGCTGGGCCATATAACAAATTTTAGTAATTCTAAGTCAAACTGTGGTTTCTTAACCTTCGAGCAAGGAATTAACCATAAAGATTGGACGTATTTCACGGCGGAATGAAGTTTCAACAAACTTCTTCCAGGCATGACGCCGCCCTGCCGTACCGGGTTGATCCGGTATTATCGTTAGATTGCAGAAGGCTCAGCAGCGTTAGTGCGGCACCAGTTTATGGTCACGCATATTCGTGAAATATCCCCCCGGATTCTGACATTCTCAATCGGTCAACTGCCGGTGGCTGCCGGTGTAGCATTTGGGGACGTCGCTTGGGGCAGGACTTGCCAACAGATCATTCGCGGAAGGCCACGGGCAGCAGCCTGGGTGGTCGTTTGCGTTTCGCTGGTCTTGATCAAGACCAGTGCGATCTGCTGCGTCGTTATCGGACGATGCTGGAGCCGCATGTCAAAGCTGGCCTGCGTGACCTCATGGTTCGTTTTCAGTCCATGCCCGACTGTTCCCCGTCTTTCGAGAGTGAAAACCAGCTCGATCGCCTGCATGATCTTCAAACCGCGCATTGGAGCGTTTTGACCGATGCCCGCTTCGACGCGGTCTATGCCGAGCGTATCAAGGTTCTATCCGACACGGAAAGCCGCATGGGTCTGGACCCCCGCTGGCATGTGGCCGGTCATGCGGTCGTTCTGGAAAATCTTCTGGGTGGCCTGATTGCCGATCAATCGCCACGCTCGCTCCTTCCAGGCGCCCGCAAGCGCAAGCAGGAACTGGCCGACACCGTCAAGGCGGTCGTGCGTCTGGTCATGGTCGACACGGAAATTGCCGTTTCGCTTCGCTTCAACGAATTGCGCATTCGCCACACTCAGGAACTCGCCAAGCAGCGCGAAGACGATCAGGCCGATGCCAAGCGTCTTCTGGGCGATGCGCTGAACGCGTTTGCGACAGGCGACCTGACGGCACGTATTACCGGCGATATTCCAGACGCCTATCGCGATCTGGCTGAGGCCTTCAACGCCGCATTGGAAAAGATAGGTGCTTCGATGGCTACCGCCCAGGCTGGTATCCGCGATGCGCACACGGCGACCGAACGTCTGGCGGGCGAAGGCCGGACGATGGCATCTGCTTCATTCACCCAGGCACAGCGGCTGACCCAGGCTTCCGATACGCTAGGATCGGTCATCGACGTCGTGCGCACCAGCAGCGAACGTATCGCCGCTGCCGAAAGCGCTGTCTCGCAGGCACGCAACGCGGCGACGGAAAGCGGTACAGCTGTTGGCGAGGCCATCAGCGCCATGGCCGGTATCGAGCAATCGGCCGAGCAGATCGGCCGCATCATCGGCTCTATCGATGAGATCGCGTTCCAGACCAATCTACTCGCGCTGAATGCCGGGATCGAGGCTGCGCGTGCTGGCGAAAGTGGCCGGGGTTTTGCCGTCGTCGCGCAGGAAGTCCGGGCCCTTGCCCAACGGTCGGCGGATGCAGCCCGTGAAATCAAGAATCTCGTCAACGGCACCAAGACGCAGGTGGACGCAGGCGTTCGCATGGTCAATCGCACGCAGGAAGCCATCGGCGGTGTCGTCCGTCAGGTCTCCGGCGTCAGCGACATGATCGGCGATGTCGCCCGTCGCACCGGCGAAAACGTCGCCAGTCTGCAAACCGTCGCGGTAGAGCTTGGCTCCATCGGAGCGGAGACCGACAGGTCCGTTGCACAAATGACATCGGCAGCCCAGGAGGCCGATGATCTGCATACCGTTATTCTCGAACTGGGGCGTACGGTGCGGGAATTCCGCATGGCGCGCCAGCAGCATGAGGCACAAGAGCCGGTTGCGAGACAGTATCAGGGCTATGTAGCAACCAAGCGCGAAGAAAGCGTGGATTATGGCTACGAGCACCAACAATTCAGACGCCAAGGAGTGATTTGATGGCAGGCAGGAAAGCAGCGCAGTCGGCATTGAAATTGTCACCCGTGCTGGACCTCAATCAGGCATCCGTCTTGCACGGAAAACTGATGGAAATGAGGGGTGCCCCGCTTGCGGTGGATGCCTCCGAGGTCGAGCGTGTGGGCGTGCAATGCGCCCAGGTCTTGATGGCTGGTATCAAGGCTTGGGAAGCCGATGGCAAGTCATTCACTTTTTCCAAGGCATCAGATGCCTTTGACAAAACCCTTAAACTGATCGGCATGGATATCGATCATATGCTCCCGAAGGAGATGCAGAAATGAAGAAGAAAGTTCTGACTGTCGATGATTCCAGAACGATCCGCAATATGCTGCTTTTGACGCTGAACAATGCCGGTTTCGAGACGATTCAGGCAGAAGACGGCATCGAAGGGCTGGAAGTGCTCGAGGGCTGCGAGCCTGACGTGATCGTCACCGATATCAACATGCCGCGTCTTGATGGCTTCGGCTTTATCGAGGGTGTTCGTCGCAACGAGAAGTATCGTGCGATCCCCATTCTCGTGCTGACCACCGAAAGCGATGCCGAGAAGAAAAATCGTGCCCGCCAGGCAGGTGCTACCGGATGGATCGTCAAGCCGTTCGACCCTGTGAAGCTTATCGATGCCATTGAACGCGTAACTGCTTGATACGGGACTACTCACGATGGATATGAACGAAATCAAAGAAATCTTCTTCCAGGAGTGCGAGGAGCAACTCGCTGAACTGGAATCGGGTCTTCTGAAATTGAACGACGGCGACCGCGATCCGGAAACCGTAAATGCTGTGTTTCGTGCCGTTCATTCCATCAAGGGTGGAGCGGGCGCATTCGGCCTCGATGATCTCGTGGCCTTCGCGCACGTTTTCGAAACGACGCTTGATTGCGTCCGTTCGAACAAGCTCGAGCCCGATCAGGAAGTCCTGAAGGTCATGCTGAAATCAGCCGACGTGCTGGCCGATCTGACCAATGCCGCCCGTGATGGCGGCAGTGTCGAGGAAGGTCGCACCCGCGGTCTCGTCAAGGAACTGGAAGCGCTGGCCAACGGCGAAAAGCCAGCCCCCAGCTCGTCAGCGTCCGAGACGGTTGCGCCAAAGGCCGCAGCACCTGCAGCCGTTGCTGCACCTGCGCCGACCGACGATAGCGGTTTCCAGCCGGTTGCCTTCTCTTTCGGCGACTTCGAGGACGACACCGTCCCGATGATGGAGACGCCGTCTTTCAACGTCGTTTTCAAACCGCAGACATCGCTCTACACCAAGGGCAATGAATCGGCCCTGTTGCTCCGTGATCTCTCCCGCATCGGCGAGATGAGCATCAACTGCGATATGACAGCACTTCCGCTGCTTGAAAACATCGAGCCGGAAGCCGCTTATTTCCAGTGGAAGATTTCGATCAAGACGGACAAGGGCGCCGCAGGCATCCGCACCGTCTTCGAATTTGCCGAATGGGATTGCGATCTGGAAATTTCCGAGGTCGTGTCCGAGACGCCGGTCGAAGAAGAACTACCGATGATTCCGGTACCGTTCGATTTGTCTGTTCTGGACGAAGTTGCCGACGAGCCTGCCGTTCAGCCTGTTGAGGCAGAAGAGAACGTTGCTGCAAAGACCGTGGCGACTGCCGTTTCTGCGACCGAAGTCACGCGTTCTGTTTCCGCTGCCGCAGAAAAGAAGGAAGCACCGGCCGCCGCTGCGGCTGCTGCTGCCAACGCAAGTGCTGGTCAGACGATCCGCGTCGATCTCGACCGTGTCGACCGCCTTATCAACCTTGTCGGCGAGCTCGTCATCAATCAGGCGATGCTGTCGCAGAGCGTGATCGAGAACGACGCGACTGGCACGTCCGCCGTCAATATGGGGCTTGAAGAACTTCAGCAGCTGACGCGTGAAATTCAGGATAGCGTCATGGCCATCCGTGCGCAGCCTGTGAAGCCAGTCTTCCAGCGCATGTCGCGTATTGTCCGGGAAGTTGCCGACATGATCGGCAAGCAGATCCGTCTGATCACCGAGGGTGAAAACACCGAAGTGGACAAGACGGTTATCGACAAGTTGGCCGAACCGCTGACGCACATGATCCGCAATGCCGTCGACCACGGCATCGAAACACCTGAAAAGCGCGAAGCCGCAGGCAAGAATCCTGAAGGCACCGTCAAGCTGACGGCGAAGCACCGTTCGGGCCGCATCCTGATCGAACTGGCCGATGACGGCGCGGGTATCAACCGCGAACGCGTTCGCCAGAAGGCCATCGACAACGATCTCATCGCTGCCGATGCCAACCTGACGGATGAGGAAATCGACAACCTGATCTTCGCACCGGGCTTCTCCACCGCCGACAAGATTTCCGACATTTCGGGTCGTGGCGTCGGCATGGACGTGGTCAAGCGGTCGATCCAGGCACTCGGTGGCCGTATCAGCATCACCTCGCGTCCGGGTCTCGGCTCCACCTTCACCATGAGCCTGCCGCTGACGCTTGCCGTTCTTGACGGCATGGTGGTGACGGTTGCTGGCCAGACGCTGGTCGTGCCTTTGACGGCGATCGTCGAAACCTTGCAGCCGGAAGCCGTGAACATTCACTCCTTCGGCTCCAACCAGCGCCTGATCTCCATCCGCAACTCCTTCTGCCCGCTGGTGGACGTCGGTCGCATTCTCAACTTCCGCGCCACCCAGGCAAACCCCGTAGAGGGCGTCGCACTTCTGGTGGAATCGGAAGGCGGCGGCCAGCGCGCTCTGATGGTCGATGCCATCCAGGGTCAGCGCCAGGTCGTGATCAAATCGCTGGAAGCCAACTACACCCACGTTCCGGGCATTGCTGCCGCAACCATCCTTGGTGATGGCCGCGTCGCGCTTATTCTCGATGTGGATGCCGTTGTCGGCGCGTCTCGTGGCCAGTCGCTCAAGCAAGAGATGTCTCTTGCGGTAGCCGGTTGAAAGTAGTGATGGAATGACAGCGCTCAAGTTTAACGACACACGCCTATCCCCGGACGAAGTGCTGGCCAGCGGAGAATATCCGCTGACACGCCGCGACCTGTCCGAAATCGCCGCGATGATCTATGCCGATGCTGGCATCTATCTGAACGACACCAAGGCGTCGCTCGTTTATTCGCGACTGTCCAAACACATCCGCAACCTGGGTATTGCCGGTTTCCGGGAATACTGCACGCTGGTGTCTTCCCAGGAAGGCGCCCATGCCCGTCGTGAGATGCTGTCGCATCTGACGACGAACTTCACCCGCTTCTTCCGCGAAAACCACCACTTCGAGCATCTGCGCGATGAGGTTTTGCCGGGACTTATCAATCGGGCAAAAGCTGGTGGTCGCGTGCGTATCTGGTCCGCCGCCTGTTCTGACGGACAGGAACCCTATTCGATTGCGTTGACGGTTCTGGGCATGTTCCCCAATGCCGCCGACCATGATTTTCGTATTCTGGCGACCGATATCGACCCGAAAATTCTGGCTCAGGCCAGAGCAGGGGTCTATGACGAGAACGCACTCGAGACAGTGACGCCTGCCATGCGCAAGCAATGGTTCCAGGACGTCGACGTTGGCGGTCGTCGCAAGCACCAGATCAGCGACAAGGTCAAGAAGCTGATCACCTTCAACGAGTTGAACCTCATGACGCAATGGCCCTTCAAGGGCGGTTTCGACGTGATTTTCTGCCGTAACGTGGTGATCTATTTCGACGAGCCGACACAGGTGAAAATCTGGTCGCGTTTTGCGGGCCTTCTGCCGGAAGGTGGGCATCTCTATATCGGCCATTCCGAACGTGTCTCGGGAGATCCGAAGGCCTTGTTCGACAATACCGGCATCACGACCTATCGCTACATCGGCAAACCCGGTGGGAGAAAAGCATGACGGCACCCGCCAGAGTTCTTGTCGTTGACGACTCTCCGACGATGCGCGGCCTGATTTCGGCTGTCTTGAAGGCTGACCCAGATGTGCACGTGGTTGGCCAGGCGGGCAACGCCATGGAAGCGCGTGCGGCGATCAAGGAACTCAATCCTGATGTCGTCACCCTGGATATCGAGATGCCGGAGATGAACGGCCTCGAATTTCTGGAAAAGATCATGCGGCTTCGGCCTATGCCGGTCATCATGGTCTCGACCCTAACGCATCGCGGTGCCGGTGCATCGCTTGCGGCACTGGAAATCGGCGCGTTCGATTGCGTCGGCAAACCGGCGCCGGGCGATAGCAGACCTTTTGGCGATCTCGCCGAAAAGGTGAAGGCGGCGGCGCGCTCGCAGCACCAGAGCTACCGCAACACGGCCACCGAAAAGCCAGCGATCGCTGCGCCAATGGCCGTCAGCGACTACCGCGTCGGCCGCAAGATCGTCGCGATTGGCTCTTCGACCGGTGGCGTCGAGGCATTGATCTCGGTTTTGCAGAAGTTTCCTGCCAATTGCCCGCCTACGGTCATCACGCAGCACATGCCGTCGACCTTTACGAAAAGCTTTGCGGATCGCCTCAATCGCCTGTGTGCACCGGTGGTGGAAGAGGCAACCGATGGCGCACGTCTGCAGACCGGAAAAATCTATCTGGCGCCGGGGGGAGAGCGCCATTTGCAGGTCGTTAATCATTCCGCACCAAGTTGCAGGCTTTTGGAAAAAGAACCTGTTAATGGCCATCGTCCATCCGTGGATGTTCTGTTCGATTCCGTGGCCGAGCTTGCCGGACGCAACGCCGTTGGCGTCATCCTGACCGGGATGGGACGTGATGGCGCTGCGGGTTTGCTGAAGATGCGCCATGCCGGTGCGCGCACGATCGGTCAAAACGAAAAAACCTGCGTCGTTTATGGAATGCCGCGCGTTGCTCACGAGCTTGGTGCGGTGGAACAACAATATCCTCTCAACGCCATCGGCGAAGAAATTCTGAAACTTACTGCTGCCCGAAAAGAAGGTTCCGACTAATGTCTCTTGCAGAAAAAATCAAAGTTCTGATCGTTGACGATCAGGTTACCAGTCGTCTGCTGCTCAGTGATGCACTGACGCAGCTCGGCTTCAAGCAGATCACCTCTGCCGGTGATGGCGAACAGGGCATGAAGATCATGGAGCAGCAGCCCCATCATCTCGTGATCTCCGATTTCAACATGCCCAAGATGGATGGTCTTGGCTTCTTGCAGGCGGTTCGCACGAACCCAACCACCAAGAAAGCGGCTTTCATCATTCTGACAGCACAGGGCGACCGTGCGCTGGTTCAGAAGGCCGCCCAGCTGGGTGCCAACAACGTTCTGGCCAAGCCGTTCTCAATCGACAAGATGAAGGCGGCAATCGAAGCCGTATTTGGATCCTTGAAATGATCGAAACCGCAGCCAAGCGCGTACATATTATCCAGGGCGAATATAAAATCGCCAATGATCCGGATGTGGTTTTGACGACCATTCTCGGCTCGTGCGTGGCTGCATGTCTCAGAGACCCTGTTGCGGGCGTCGGCGGCATGAACCATTTCCTGCTGCCGGGGACAGGGGGTACGGGGGGTGGAGATGCGACCCGTTATGGGGTGCATCTCATGGAACTGCTGATCAACGGCCTGCTGAAGCAGGGTGCACGCCGTGATCGGCTCGAGGCAAAGATTTTCGGTGGGGCGAAAACCATTGCCAGCTTCTCGAATGTCGGCGAGCAGAACGCCGCATTCGCGGTGCAATTTCTAAGGGATGAAGGCATTCGTCTTCTCGGGCAGTCAACCGGAGGAGATTCAGGCCGAAAGGTGGAGTTTTGGCCGGTGTCCGGCCGTGCGCGCCAGCATCCTCTCAGTGGTGCGGAAACGCAGTCGACGGTCGCTCTGGAAAAGCGTCCAGCGCCAGCTCCGAAGCCAGTGGCCAACGATATCGAGTTTTTCTAAGCAGCGCGCAAAAGCACATTTGCCTTGCCGTTCATTCATTTTGTTTCAGCATCGAACCGAAAACAGCTTAGAGTTTCAGTTCGGCGCGCCGGTCACGGAGTCATTTATGCAGATCGTCGACTACGCCGAACTTCAAGGGTTCGAAGAAGCACTTCCCAATGTTTTGATGCGGGTCGTTTCCGAACTCCACGACGTGGCCTACCTGATCGAACGGATCGAACCGCAATTGCTTGAGGCCACCGATGGCGCCGTGACGACAGACGGTATGCGGCTGTTGCAGGGCATCGACCTTGCCGTTCAGAAAACACGCGGTCTTGCTGAATTCATCGACACGATCACGGGCTCCATTCCGCTGGACTGGGCTGTCGACGTTTCTACTGCGCTCAGCCTCGTCAAACTTGCGGAGATGCAAAAAGCACTGGGGGCCGGCTTGCGGCATGGCCATTCGCAGCCCTTGGACAAGGTATCTGGCGATTGTGATCTGTTCTAGGTCGTGCTCGATAGCACAGCGATATTGAAAGCGGCCGACGAACATTTCAGTTGTCCGGCGGCCGCATAAAACCGAAATTTGTTTAATAATGAGCGGCGAAGCACCATTTTTGTGCAAGTAAAGCGCCGCGCAAGCTTCAAAGTATTAATCTGCACACCGGTTTATAACAGCGAGCGGTCTTTGCCGTTCGGCACGCTAGTTCCGGGGTCGTGATTGATGAATAGTGTAACGAACAGTGATTTTTCCAGCTCGTTTTTCCCGAATCTGCTGGAACTGGCGAAGTCGCAACGTCTCGCCTTGATGGACCTGTTCAAATTCGCCGAGGGTTTCAGCGCCGAGGGCCGCAGAAGCGAAGCGGTGGAACTCTACAAGACATGGCTGGCCTTCAATGATGGCCACCCCGGCCTGCATATGGTCTATTTCAATTATTCGGTGACGTTGCGCCAGACCAACGATCTTTCAGGTTCGATGAATGCCTTGCGCGCTGCGCTGCAGATCGATCCGAATTTCGGTCCTGCTCACATCAATCTGGGCCGGGCATATGAAGACGGTGGCGCTGCCCCTCAAGCCATCAAGCAATGGCAGAGTTTTGTCGACACCACGTCCGAAACCACACCGGATCGACTTTCATACCGGTTGATGGCGCTGCAGCACATTGGACGCGTCATGGAAAATGCCGGCCTGCTCGACGAGGCCGAGGCGGTGCTCTGGCAGGCGATGGAGTTGAGGCCGGAAAAGAAAGAGTCGGGACAGCATTGGACTGCGATCCGTCAGCGCCAGTGCAAATGGCCGATCATCATGCCGTCCAGCCATATTACGACGCGCCAGATGGTCGATTCCATATCGCCTTTGACACTCGGCTGCTATTCAGATGACCCGATGTTCCAGCTTGCCAAGGCTTACCAGTACAGCAAGAGTTTTATTGGCCGTCTCGATACCAAGAATGTCCCGCGCGCCAAGGTCAAGCAGAAATCCGGAACGGGTGCGCGTCTGCGCGTCGGCTATGTTTCGTCTGACCTGCGTGATCACGCCGTCGGCTTTGCGCTTCGTGAAGTTCTTGAGTTGCACGACAAAAAGAGTGTTGAAATCCACGCCTATTATTGCGGAGATGCGGTTTCAAACGATGCGACGCAAAACCGGATGAAAGCTGCGGTCGATGCCTGGCACGAACTTGGTTCGCTCTCGGATGAAGCGGCTGCGCGCCAGATTGCCAGCGATGAAATCGACATTCTCATCGACGTCAACGGTTACACCAAACATGCCAGAACCGGGATTTTTGCCTATCGTCCGGCACCCGTGGTCGTTAATTTCTGTGGCTATCCGGGGTCGATGGGCGGTCCTTTCCACCAGTATATGATCGCCGATCCGCAGATCGTTCCCGAGGAAAGCGAAATCTACTACTCGGAAAAAGTGCTGCGGATTGCCTGCAATCAACCGATCGATCGCAAACGCATCATTGCCGCTCAGCCAACCCGCGAGCAGGCTGGCCTGCCAAAAGACGCTTTCGTGTTCGCCTGCTTCAACGGCATGCAGAAAATCAACGCCAGCACCTTCGACCAGTGGATGAAGATATTGATGGCAACGCCCGGTAGCGTTCTGTGGCTGCTCAGCGGCAATGAGAAAGCCGATCAACGCCTGCGGCAGTTGGCGACTGAAGCTGGCGTTGATGCCGAGCGTCTTCTTTTTGCACCAAAGGCTCAGAATGCCGAACATCTGGCGCGCATCGCCGTGGCCGACCTGTTCCTCGATACATTCCCCTATGGGGCACACTCGACCGCCGCCGATTCGCTGACCGTCGGGCTACCGGTTCTGACGTTCCCCGGAAAGAGCTTCGCGGCTCGTTTTTGCAGCAGCGTTGTTGCTGCAACGGGCGTGCCCGAACTGATCTGCGATGGCCCGGATGATTATGTTGCCAAGGCAATCGCCTACGCCAAAAATCCAGCAACTCTTAAAACGGTCAGGGACAAAATCCAGGCCAACCGCGATACAAGTGCGCTACGTGATATTCCGGCGCTGGCGCGTCGTCTGGAAGAGTTGTTCTGGCAGATGCAGGCGGAAGCCGAGCGCGGAGAAACGCCGGTTCCCGATTTGCGGAATATGGACGTCTACTACGAAATCGGCGCGGAACTCGTTCTGGAAAATCTCGAATTTGTCGATGAGCAGACCTACCGCCAGCGCTATCTCGAGAAGTTGCGCGAATGGCACGACTACTCTCCGATACCGTCCGACAACCGTCTGTGGACGAGCGCCGCTGCCGCCGCAGCCTGATCCAGAGGCCACAAACAATTTCAGCCCGTCAGGCTCCCCTCATATGTATAATGAGGAGCGGCGGCGCGCTAACACATTACAAAGGCAGGTCGAGTGTCTCAGTCTAAAAAGATTGCAATTGTCGGAGCAGGGCTTTCGGGGGCTGTTATTGGCCGCGAGTTGGCAAAAGCGGGGCATCAGGTCGATATTTTCGACAGGCGCGATCATATTGCAGGCAATTGCCATACGGAGCGTGATGCCGAAACGGGCGTGATGGTTCACGTCTATGGTCCGCATATTTTTCATACTGACGACGCCGAGGTATGGGATTACGTCAACACGTTCCAGACCTTTATGCCTTACAAGAACCGGGTGAAAACGACGAGCCGGGGTCAAGTGTTTTCGCTTCCCGTCAACCTGCACACCATCAACCAGTTTTTCGACAAAACGTTTCGTCCCGATGAAGCGAAGGCTTTCATCGAGGAGCAGGCCGACAAAACAATCGAGGACCCGCAGACCTTCGAAGAGCAGGCGATGCGCTTTGTGGGGCGCGATCTGTACGAGGCGTTTTTCCAGGGCTATACGCAAAAGCAATGGGGTTGCTCGCCAACGGCCTTGCCCGCGTCCATCCTCAAACGCCTGCCGGTGCGTTTCAATTACGACGACGACTACTTCTTTCACAAGTACCAGGGCATGCCGGAAACTGGCTACACGCCGATGGTCGAACATATTCTCGATCATCCCGGCATTCGGGTTCATCTGAACAGCAATTTTGGACGAGCCGACGTCAGTGGCTACGATCATACCTTCTATTCCGGCTCTCTCGACGGCTATTTCGATTATGCCAGTGGCCGGTTGGGCTACCGCACGCTCGATTTCGAACGTTTCACCTATGACGGTGACTATCAGGGTTGCGCGGTCATGAATTACGGGGAAGTGTCCGTTCCCTACACTCGCATAACCGAACACAAGCATTTCTCGCCGTGGGAAAAGCACGATAGCTCCGTCTGCTACCGGGAGTTTTCACGCGAATGCGGCCCTGATGATGTTCCCTATTATCCGATCAGGCTTGTCGAAGAAAAAGAGCAACTGGCTCAATATGTCTCGCTTGCCAATGACCAAAAGGCCGTGACCTTCGTCGGTCGCCTCGGGACCTACAGGTATCTGGATATGGATGTGACGATCCGGGAAGCGCTCGATACGTCCCGCCTCTTCCTTTCATTGGCAGAGAAGGGCGAGGCGATGCCGTCCTTCCTGAACCCGCCGCTTTAACCCGGCTAGGGTCAAACCGCGTCGAAATAAGTAGGTCATAGCGCCCTCCTGTGTCTGGGAGGGGCGGTTTTGCTGTGGCCGCAGAGCCATGGCGGCTTTCATATCGGTCAAACTGAAAGCCTCGCGCAAGCAACGAAACCTAGGATTGTCGATGTCGAATGCTGCCCTGATTTCTATTGCGGGACAGCAAGCGTGGGGCGGCTCTGCCCCGACGAATTCGTTTTCGATCATTGAACTCGCGATCAAGGCCTGCAAATGACGTCGATCATACCTACTCTCTCTGCCAGCCAGATTTCGAAACTTTCGACGGCGCAGGTCTCACGTCTGTCCTCCGAAGATATGGCAGCGCTTTCCACAGAGCAGGTCAAAGTTCTATCGTCAAAACAGATCGGCGTTCTTTCGTCAGACCAAATCTCGGCGCTGGAGACGGAAGATGTCGAGGCCATGTCGCCGAAACAGCTGAGTGCGATTTCGACAAGCGCAATCGTGGGCTTGTCCATGGACCAGATCGAAGTCCTGAACAAGATTTCGGTTGCGGGCTTCAGCGCCGGTCAGGTCGCGGCTTTGACGACGTCCCAGCTGCAATTTCTGACGACGGATCAGGCCGAAGCCCTGACGCCGGCGCAGATTGGAGCGATGAGTTCTGATCAGATCGCCGCACTCGACTTTGAAGACCTGATGACGTTTTCAACGGCAGATATGGCTGCGATTTCCAGTAAGGGCATAGCGGGCCTCTCAACCGGAGCCATCCTCTTTCTGCCAACAACACAGATCGCAGCCCTCAGCGCTTCGGCCATTCCCGGCTTGAGCACCGCTGCGTTAACCGCCTTGTCCGACGAGAAGCTTGCCGCTTTGAGCACAGCCGTTATTGCTCGGTTGACGACTGACCAGATCGGCAGCTTGACATCGTCCCAGGTCGGCGCCTTGACGTCGTCCCAGATTGCGGCCTTGAAGGCGGTGCAGATCGGGGCGCTCGGTGTCGACTATATAGCCGATCTGTCTCCAGCCGCGATCGCCGGTCTCAGCACGGCGGCAATTGCCAGCCTGTCGACAGCCCAGATAGCAACCCTGTCCGCCGACCAGCTTTCGGGTTTGACCACCAAGCAGATCTCCGCCCTCAAGTCGTCACAGATCGAAGCTGTGCCGACCGATAAGATTGCCGGTTTTACCCCGACACAGATTGCGGCCCTGAGCACCAGAACCATTGGCGGTCTTACGGCAGACCAGGTCGATGCATTCTCCACAGCGCAAGCTGAGGCTCTGACATCCGCGCAGGTCAAAGCGTTGAGTTCGATACAGATCGCGAAGCTCAGCTCGACAAACCTAGCAACGTTTTCGACCGCCGATATTGCTGCGATAACGAGCGCTGCGGCGGCGGGCTTAAGCGTCGACATCATCGGCTCACTCGATCCCACGCAGGTCGCCTCGATCAGCGCAAGCACCTTTTCCAAGCTGACAGATGAGCAATTTAAGGCGTTGATCAGCAGCCAACCTGCGGCATTGACATCGACCCACTTCGCGGCCCTGACGTCTGCTCAGGCAATGCTCATCTCGAAGAGCGATGTTGTGGCGTTTTCGTCCACTTCGTTTGGGTCCCTGTCAGCCAAAGCGGTCTCGGGCTTGCAACTAGATGTCATCGGTGAACTGACGCTCGATCAGATCGCTGCGCTGGCCACGGGCGCGATTGCCAAGCTGACGACGGAACAGATCGCCGCTCTTTCCCCCGCCCAGGTCGGGGCAATGACCTCGACCCAGATTAAAGTGCTGAACTCGCTGCAAATCGGTGCTTTGGGTGCAGACGATATCCAGACGTTCACTGCCGACGAGATTGCGGCAATCACCACCAAAGGCATTGCGGGCCTGAGCACGGCAGCTGTTGCCGCATTGACGGAGGTCCAGGTCAAAGCAATCAGCCCATCTGCGATTGCCGTTCTTTCCTCGGATCAATTCGGCGCGTTGAAAGACACACAGTTGATGGCCCTGACGCCCAAGCAGCTGAGTGCCATCAAGACCGCGCAGATCAAATCCTTGACGACCGACTATCTTGGTTCGCTCACGCCGGAACAGATCGCTTCTCTGAGCACTTCAGCCATCGCCGGTCTTTCGACAGCACAGATTGGCGCCTTGTCCACCACGCACTTGGAAGCATTGACCTCGGCGCAGGTGAAGGCGCTTACCTCTTTGCAGTTGGCGGTGCTCGAAAGCGGGGACATCGCAACATTTTCGACGGACGATATCGCTGCCATCGGTTCAAAGGCGATACAAGGTCTCAGCACAAAAGTCGTTTCTTCATTGACCGCTGAGAAGATTGCGGCGCTCAGCACCTCTGCGGTGTCGGGTTTGACGACGGATCAGGTCGACGCCCTGACATCAACCCAGCTGGGAGCGCTTTCCTCGGCTCAGGTGTCGGTGCTGACCTCGGCGCAGGTCGCGGCCCTGGAGGCTGTCGATATCTCTGCGATGAAAGACGCGGCTGTTGGGGCTCTCAGCACCCGCGCCATTTCCGGGCTGTCGACCGCCGCCATCGCCTCGTTGGGTGTGGGACAGGTCGCGGCCTTAAATCCCAACTCGGTCGCAAAGCTGACCGGTGATCAGATTGCGGCATTGTCGGCGTCGCAGGTTGCAGCGCTGACAACCGCGCAGATCAAAATTCTAGGCTCTACGCAGGTTTCCGCCCTGTCGTCGGATGTTTTCGCTGCGCTGACGTCGCTTCAGATACCAGCCTTCTCCACCAAGGCTCTATCGGGGCTGAATGCCGATCAGATATCGGATTTTTCCACCAAGCAGATCTCCTTCCTAACGCCGTCGCAAGTTTCAGCTTTAACCTCGACGCAACTTTCGGGGTTGAAGGTCGAGGATGTCGCTGCGATGTCCGTCAGTCTCATCCAGGCTATCAGCGCCAGCGGCGTTTCCGGTTTGTCGACCGAGTTCATCGCAGCTCTGCCGACCGACAAGATCATGGTCTTGAGTGTTGGTGCCGTCGGTGGTCTGACATCCGATCAGATCGAGGCATTTTCAACTGCGCAGGTCGATGCACTGACCACGCGCCAGATCGCTGCGCTCAAGTCAACGCAGACGGCAGCACTTGGAACTGACGATCTCGCCACGTTCTCGACCGAGGATCTGGCCGCTCTGAGTGGAAAAGGCGCATCCGGCCTCAGCACAGCAGCAGTTGCGACGCTGACCACAGAGAAGATCAAGGCCGTTTCCACGGCATCCGTGGCAAGCTTGACGACGGACCAGATCGACATTTTGAGTTCGACACAACTTCAGGCGCTGTCAACCGCTCAGGTCGCCGCGCTGAGTTCATCGCAGATCGCGGTGCTCGCTCCAACAAGCATCGCGTCGTTTTCGGCTGACCAGATCGCAGCAATGCGCGCCAGCGCCGTGACGAACCTGACTGACCTTCAGCTGACAGCACTGACGCCCTCGCAGCTTGCCGTTCTTTCCACAACGCAGATTGCGGCATTCACCTCGACCCAGATTTCGATCATGACGACGTCGCAGATCGCCGCCCTTACTCCGGGACAGATCACGGCGTTGAGCACATCCGGCATCGCAGGTTTGTCAAGCAAGCAGATCGCAGCTTTGACAACGGATCAGACTGAAGCGCTCAGCAGCACTCAGATCGCAATGCTGACGAGCGAACAATTCGAAGGGTTTGGCGCAAACGATATCGCGACATTCTCGGATAAGGAAATTGCAGCTATCAAACCGGCTTCGATTTCCGGCATCTCGACGGCAGTGCTGTCACTGCTGTCCACCGGCAACATCGCGGCCTTGAGTGCCGCTGCGGTGTCGGGCCTCAGCACTGCTCAGATAGGCGTGCTGGACTCCGATCAGATCGCTGCGTTGACGACGAAACAGGTTTCGGCTCTCACCGCCCAACAAGTGGCAGTGCTGGGGACTGATAAAATCAGTGGATTGAAAACGGAGCAAGTCGGCGCACTCGGTACGAACGGAATATCCGGTTTGACGACGGCTCAGATAGCCGTATTGAGCGTCGATCAGGCCAAGGCCCTGACGAAGGTACAGGTCGAGGCCCTCAGCTTTGCGCAATTCTCTGCAATCAAGGCGGAGGGAATTGCCACCTTTACCGCCGAAGAAATCGGCTCGTTGAGCACGGCGGTGTTGAGTTCGCTTTCGACAAGCACGATTGCCAGCCTGACGACGGCGCAAATCGCCTACTGGAGTACGGACGCCGTCGCGAGCCTGACCACTAGCCAGATTGCAGCGTTGCAGACCGGACAGATATTTGCCCTGTCGACAAAACAGATTGGGGCGTTGACCTCTCAGCAGCTGTCGGCTTTCGGGACGGATGATCTCAATACGTTGTCCACTGCCGCAATGGCGGCAATCTCGTCAACCGCAATTTCCGGACTGCCTTCCGGGACAATTGCGGGGCTTTTGACATCGCAGGTCACGGCGATCAACACCAAGGCGATGGCCAGCCTGTCCACCAGCCAAGTGGCAGCATTGACCATCGATCAGGTCGCATCCCTGTCGACGGCCCAAGTCTCGTCGTTGACGTCGAGACAAGTGACCGCGCTCGGCACTGCCGGGATCGCGGCGTTTACAAATTACCAGATTTCATTCTTGGGCTCTGACGGCATTGCCGGCTTGTCGACGAACCAGGTCGCAGCCTTGACGACCGCACAGGCCGAAGCGTTGACCACGACACAGGTCGCGGCGCTCAGCTCTCTCCAGGTCAGTGCTTTGGGCACTGACGATCTGAAAGTCTTTTCCAGCCGGGACATCATGGCTCTGTCCAGCAGCGCGGTGGCTGGCCTCTCGGCCGAAACGATTGCCGTGCTGGATCCCCAGACGATTGCATCCCTGTCTACAGCCAGCATTCCAGGGCTTTCGACCGCCCAGGTCGCTGCTTTGACAGGAGCGCAGATCGGTGCGCTGACGACAGCCCAGGTCTCGGCGCTGAGTTCCAAACAGGTCGCAACATTGGGATCGGTTGGTGTCTCCGTGCTGTCAACGGCGCAGATCGCAGCTTTGAGTACTGTTGGCGTGCCCGGTCTGTCTTCGGCCCAGATCGCGGCATTGACGACCAGCCAGATCGAAGCACTGAACAGCACGCAGGTCGCCGTCTTGACCTCCAGCCAGGTTGCTGGACTCAATGCCGACGACCTCGGTGTCTTCACGACCGCCGAACTTGCCGCGCTGAGTTCAAGCGCCATTCTCGGCCTTTCGTCGTCAACGCTGGCGGGACTGTCGGCAGACCGCATAGCCGTGCTTGGAACCGCCAGTGTTTCAGGTCTTTCGACTGCGCAGATTGCGTCCCTGACGACGGTCCAGGTGGGAGGGCTGACAACTGCGCAGATCGCCTCGCTAGGGTCCAAGCAGGTTGCCGCATTGGGGACCGCCGGGGCAGCTGCATTGACGACCAGTCAGATAGCGGCACTGGGCACGGCAGGCGTCGTCGGTCTGTCGGCTGAGCAAATTGCAGCACTGTCCACATCGCAGATCGAAGCGCTCAACGCCACACAAGTGGCCGTTCTCACCTCTACTCAGGTTGCTGCGCTGGGCGCCGACGATCTTGGCGCCTTTTCAACCGCCGAGCTCGCCGTGCTATCATCGAGCGCCATTCAAGGCCTGTCCACAGGGACGATTGCCGGTCTGGCAACAGAGCGCGTTGCCAGCCTTGGAACAGGCAGCATCTCAGGTCTTTCGACGGCCCAGATTGCGTCGTTGACGACAGCGCAGCTCGAGGCTCTGACGACAGCTCAGGTTGCCGCACTCGGCTCCAAACAGGTCGCAGCACTTGGAACCTCTGGTGCTGCGGTGCTTTCGACTGCTCAGATCATGGCCCTGAACACGGCGGCTATTGCGGGTCTTTCCACTGGCCAGGTGGGCATTCTCACAACCGATCAGGTGGAGGCATTGACCCCGGCGCAGGTCGCGGCATTTACCTCGACGCAATTGTCGGCGCTTGGCAATGACGATATCGACGTCTTGTCTACGGATGACCTTGCTGCGTTGCCGTCTCACGTCATTCAGGGCTTGTCCACCGCAGCAATTGCGGCCATGTCGACAAGCCGGATCGCCGTTTTGAGCACATCAGCCGTCTCAGGCCTGACAAGTGGCCAGATAGCGGCCTTGAGCACGGATCAGGTAGAAGCCTTCACCAGCGATCAGGTGGCAGCGCTCGGCTCCAGGCAATTGGCGGCAATGGGTCTGGACGATCTGCTGACGTTTTCGACAGCGGATCTGGCTGCCATCAGCGCGGGTGCCATCGTCGGCATTCCGACGGCAATTCTGGCGTCGCTTCCCACCGAGACCGTCCATTCGTTGAGTTCTCTGGGAATCTCGGGCCTCTCCACCGCGCAGGTCGTGGCATTGACGGTGGACCAGATCAGCGTTCTGTCGCCCACACAGGTCGGCGCGTTCAGCTCACAGCAAATTGCAGCGCTTGGAACGGGCGACATCGCAGCTTTGTCAACGGCCCAGATTGCCGCCATCAGTGCTGGCGGTATTGCGGGCCTCAAAAGCAGCCAGGTGATGGCGCTCAGCCTGGAGCAGCTGCACAAACTGTCGACCGCACAGGTCGCTGCATTGACCTCCGATGCGGTGTCCGGGTTGACGGCGGAAGAGCTGGATACACTCAGTTCCGGGCAGATCGCTGCGATCAGTTCTTCGGCTGTCAGTGGCTTGCCGACGGACTTTATCGCGGCTCTTTCAGCCACCGAGCTGGCGGCTATGGGAACGGCTGGTCTTTCCGGTTTGACCAGCAAGCAGGTTGCTGCATTGACGACGGATCAGCTCGACAGTTTCACGACAACCCAGATCGCCGCGCTGAGCGCAGACGGATTGGCGGGGCTGACGACCGTGGGCATGTCGACATTCTCGACGGCCGATATCGCAGCCATTGCCTCGGGGTCCATCAGGGGTCTGTCTACGGCCATCATCGCCGCGCTGACGACGGGTGATATCAAGGTTCTGACACCAGGGCAGGTGGGTGCGCTGGGATATAACCAGATCGTCGCCTTGAGCACAGGTCAAGTCGATGCCTTGTCGACCACCCAGCTGAACGCGCTCAACGCCATTCAGGCGGCGGCACTGGGAACGGACGACATCGCCTCGTTCTCCACCGATGATATCGTGGCTCTCGGCACGAGTGCGATCTCCGGCTTGTCGACAAGCGTCATCGCAGTTCTGACGACGGGCCAGAGCGAGGCCTTGACGCCGGCACAGGTCGGTGCGCTGACCTCGGCGCAGGTCGCGGCGATTTCCAAGGAGAATATCTCGCAGTTCTCCACGGCGGATATCGCGGCCTTCAGTTCCTCCGGGGTCGCTGGCCTGTCTACGGACACGCTTGTCAGTCTGTCCAGCCAGCAGATCGACACGCTGTTGAACACCCATATGGGCTCACTGACACCGGCACAGGTATCCTCCATCATTTCGGTCTACATTGCCGCGTGATGAACGGCGCGAGCGCCTCCCCCGTTAAAAGTCGTCAGGGAAACGCTCGCGCAAGCTTCGGCGTCTAGTGAAGTAATGGGACCAAAAGGTCTCAAGACTCTTTGAACGACGGTGCGGGACAGAATGAATCTGTTAAATCAATTCCCTCAGGTTTTAAAAAATATCGCGGCCCTCGGGCAGACGCGGCTTTTGGTGCTGGGTGGTGTGGGCGTTCTGTCCATGGCGATCATTCTTGCAGCTGCGCTCTATGTGAATAAACCTGCTTACGAAACGCTCTATGTCGGCCTCGAAACGATGGATCTGAACAAGATCAGTATCGCTCTTGCAGAGTCGAATGTTGATTTTCAGGTTGGTGCCGATGGTACGAGCCTCCAGGTCCCGGTCGGCATGACCAGCAAGGCCCGCCTTTTGCTGGCAGAACGTGGCCTGCCTGACAGCGCCAATGCCGGTTACGAGCTTTTCGACAATGTCGGCTCACTCGGCCTGACATCCTTCATGCAGGAAGTTACCCGTGTTCGCGCCCTGGAAGGGGAAATCGGTCGTTCCATTCAGCAGATCGATGGTGTTGCCGCCGCACGCGTCCATATCGTCATGCCGGATGTCGGCAATTTCCGCCGTGGAGAGCAGAAGCCGACGGCTTCGGTCATGATCCGTGCCAGCGCCACCGCAGGCCGCAAGGCCGCGTCTTCCATTCGCCACCTCGTCGCGTCAGCTGTTCCCGGGCTTGAGGTCGATGACGTGACGCTTCTCGATTCGACAGGTCAATTGCTGGCTTCCGGCGACGATGTCGGAAACGGCGCGCTCAACCGTTCGTTGACATTGTCCCAGAACCTGCAGCAGGAACTCGAAACAAAGATCGACAAGGCGCTTGCACCTTTTCTCGGCATGGATAACTTTCGCTCCACCGTTACGGCAGAGCTGAACACAGACAGCCAGCAGATTCAGGAGACCGTTTTCGATCCCGAATCACGCGTCGAACGCTCCGTCCGCACGACCAAAGAAGATCAGAAGTCTCAGGAAACAACGCCTGATTCCGCTGCGACGGTCGAGCAGAACGTGCCGCAGGCGGCCCCACAGGGTGGTGGCGGCGGTCCGAAGTCTTCGGATGAGACGGCCAAGAAAGAAGAACAGACGAACTACGAAATCAACTCGAAGACGACGGCCACTGTTCGCAATGGCTACACGGTCGACAAGATTTCCATCGCTGTTGTCGTCAATAAGGGACGGCTTGCGAAAATGATCGGCGAACCGGCCGATCAGGCCAAGGTCGACGCCTACCTTGCCGAAATGCAGAAGATCGTTGCATCTGCTGCAGGTATCTCGACCGATCGCGGTGATGTGGTCACGATCACTGCGATGGACTTCCTTGAAACGCAGCTTCTCGATCAGGCAGTCGCTGGCCCCGGCTTCATGGAAGTCATGAGCCGCAACTCCGCCGGTATCATCAACTCTCTCGCCTTCGTCGTCGTCGCCTTCCTTGTCGTCTGGCTCGGCGTCCGCCCGATCGTTCGCTCCATGGCTGGTGGCAGTGCCGCTTCCCCAGCGGAACTTGGCCAGGAGGCAGCGGGTCTCGAACTGCCGGACTTCTCGCCTGGCCTGGGCGGGGCAAGTGCTGGTGGTGGTCTCATGGATGGCTTTGGCGCAGACTTCGGCTTCGACAGCACGGACGATCTTCTCTCGGGCGACAGCGACAGCGGCGACTTCAACCGCCGGGTTCGCGAAGGACCGGAACGCCGTCTCTCCCGCATGGTGGAAATCAGCGAAGAACGCGCTGCGAAAATCCTCCGCAAATGGGCCATCGAGAAAGCAGCTTAGAACGAGAAGGCCGGTTCCGAACCGGCCTTTGTCCGTTTTATCTCTTGCATCCCATTGCCGTGCATGGTCTGATTTGAAACGAAATTTACAATTTGTTCATCACGTCGACAATTTGCGTTGGAATAGTAAAATCAGCTCTGTGCGAGCCCGGTAACATCAATATGCTTTTGGTGGTATGATCAGGAGATAAATACGGGGAAGCCTTAGACTGCTTCTGGTTTTCCCTGTAGCTTTTCCTAAAATGAAAATGATTCGGTCGCCAGACATGCAAACCACGGATCGTGATTGTGTCTCTGAATGGAAATGATTTCCATCCCGGTTAAATAATCTCCGATGAGGAGAGCAAGAGGGCGTAGGCTATTGAAGGTGGATGTTGATGTTCGCAGGCTGTCAGCCGTGCCGTTTGATAGGTCGGTAAAGCCATTGCCGCGCGATCAACTCATTCGAAATATTTCAATTGCGGCAACGGACGGCAACGTTACAGCCGCCGTGGAAATGCTTGCGTCCTTTGCTGGCGCCGCTCACTACCTGCTTGCGCGTGAAGATCTTCTGCAGGAAGCAGGCCTCAATTTCATTATCACGTCCGATTGGCCGTTCGATCTCGTTCGACGGCTGGGTGCGGAGCTGACAAACAACCAGAACCGCGTCAGTGAGATGGAAAAGTGCCTTGCGCTTCTAAGCCCTCGCATGCTGTTTCTGCCGGATGACGCCGTCATTCCCCATGGCGTCGATCGCAAATACTGTGCGTTGACCTTCTGTGTCGGCCGTGTCCGCTTTTCGCTGCTGTTTCTGTTTGCGGAAGACAGCGTGCCAGTCGATGATCGTTTGCGTGAAGCTGGAATGTTGGCGGGCTATTTCGCAAGTTCGGGGATTATTGCCGAATCGCGTGTCGAGCGCGACATTGATCTGACCGAGCGTGAGCTCGAGTGCCTGTTCTGGATTGCAGAGGGCAAGACCAGCGACGAAATGGCAACGATTTTGGGAATCTCCCGCAACACCATCAATAACTACATCACCAGCGTCATGCGTAAGACGGCGACAAAAACCCGCTCCGAGGCCATTGCCTACGCGGTACGAAACAATCTTGTATGAGGGCGCGCGGGATGGGGTATTACAAGGAATCCGAGACATCAGGCGCTGAACATACCGGGTCGGCCCGCTCCACCATGTCGGCCAGTCGTTCGGACCTATTTCCCAAGCTGGTGGCAATACAGCGCATTTTAGGCGCGAAGAACTTCGTCGTCATGCGTGCTGTCGCCTCTGGGCTGCCCAACAAGCGCAAGCTGTCCTGCGAGATCGAAAACTGGGGCATCAATGCCAGCGAGCAAAGCTCGCGCCTTGTCCAGTCCATGGGAGAGCGGCTGCTTGACCATATGGAGCGTTCGCTGCTGCCAGTGACGTGGAAGAGTGGAAATGGCACCGGATTTGCAGAAATACCCGACGTGCCTGCCCTGATGGTGAGACTTGCCAATGAGGAGCTGTCCTATTCGGGACTAGCGCTGCCGGTTCGCCTGGGAATGATTGGCAATGGCTATGTGGTGTTCTGTGGCGGAAATCTGCTGCTGGACAACGAGATGGTTCTTGAGCAACATATCAAATGCACCGAGATCATGGTCGATCTGCTGGCGCTGGATGAGCGCCGTGTGACGCCTGCGGAATCGCTGAGCGAACGCGAAGTCGCATGCCTGCAACTGGCGGGCGATGGCCGTATCAGTGAGGAAATCGCCGTCAAGCTCGGCCTTTCGGTCCACACCGTCAATGCCTATCTAGGCTCGGCCACCATCAAGCTCGATTCCGTCAATCGCATCCAGGCGATCGCCAAGGCCATCCGCATGGGCTACATCCACTAGGCTGGAACCAAGATAACCGGACGGTGCAGTCATGTCGGCCTGAACCCCGAGGGGATTGTTCAGGCCGATGGATTTCTAGTTGCCCTGGAACGGCTCTGTGCGCGGCGGTAGGGCCGGTACGTCAAAATGATCCGGGGCAATGCCTGCTTTCGCCTTTTCGTACATCGTCACATAAGCGGCCTCAAGGTGACGGCAATAGCGGTCGGCATCGAAAAGCGGCTTCGTAAATCTGTTGGCATCGATACGGGCGCGAATTTCAATGATCTTCGAAGGATCGAGTGCGTAACCGATAGCCTGATCGACATAGGCCGCTTCGCTCTCGGCAATCAGCTCCGGTGCTCCAATGGCATGGAGGAGGCTTTCACTGACGCGTGATGCGAAGTTTTTGCCCTTCACCGTCAGGACCGGAAGCCCGGACCAGAGCTGCTCCGACGTCGTCGTGTGACCGTTGACCGGGAAGGTATCGAGACCGAGATCGGCTGCGGTGATACGGTTGAGGTGAAGCTCGAATTCCAGCTTGCCCATAAACAATACGCGTTTCGCAGAGATGCCCATGGCCATGAACTTGGCAAGGATGTTCGTCCTGCTGTCCGCGCTGTTGTGCAGAATCCAGATCACGCTGTTTGGCGCGCGCTTGAGGATTTCGCACCACAATTCCACCGTGCGCGGTGTGATCTTGCGGTTGGCATTGAATGAGGCGAAAACAAAAGCGTCTTCCGGCAGGCCAACATCCGCACGCGCTATCTGTTGCGCCAGAGGTCGGTTGACGGGGTCGTTGGGCTGATAGGTCTCGGGCAGACGCACGAACTTCTCGTAGTAATGCGGCTTCGAACTGTCAGGAAGTACGTAGTGGTCGCCGATCACATAATCCAGATCGACGTTGACCGTGGAGCCCGGAAAACCGATCCAGGCGACCTGGACAGGTGCGGCGCCCATATTGAAGATCGCCGTGCGGTTTCCCGCCGTATGCCCTTTCAGATCGACGAGAATGTCGATGCCGCGGGCCTTGATTTCTGCAAGCGCCTCTTCGTTGGACATGTCGCGAATGGTCACGATATCGCCCCAGAGACTGCGGTCTGCGACGTTGCTCTGCAGCAGGTCGGGGTCCGAATGGCAAAACAGCGTCACTTCGAAGCGGTCACGATCATGCAGTTCGAGAACGCGGCGGATCAGCTTCATGGTCGCATGTTTGTCGAAGAAGTCGGAAGAGATATAGCCGATCCGTATCTTCTGACCCCATTCATGTGGCAACTGATGCCGTTTGGCGGTCATCTCAGGTGTGAATGCCGGGGTGTTGCTGCGAGCCAGTTGATTGATGTGTTCGTCGTCGGTCCAGTGGATGTTGAAGAACGTTCCATCGAGCGAAACGAAAGATGTCTCTCCGGAGGCAATAGCAGCCTCGATGATGGGTTGATGCTTTTCGATCGCGTCGAACTTGCTGTGTTCCCGGCAAAAGACCAGATACATCAAACGCACGGCCTGCTGTCGTGGCAGCTTCGCCAGAAGCAGTCGTGCGGTTTCAACGTCTTTCGCATCGAACAGATCCCAAGTCGTGATGGCGATGCGCGCACCGAGCTTGATGTGCTCGATTGTGTCGCTTTTCATCAGAATGCTTTTGAGGGCTCTGGCAATGCGTGGCTCCCCGCGTTCCAGCAGGATCGTGCCAACGATATAGGCGATCTCGGGGTACTTGTGGAACTTATGGATGAGCTTGTTGGACAGCGAAAGTGCTTTGTCCTTTTGCCCGCAGTCGAAATGGAGCTTGATGCTTTCAACGAGATAGCTTTCGGCATCGAGCCCGTTTTGCTGATATGCAAGCTCATAGGATGTCGCAGCCTGCTCGGGCATTCCGATCCGTAAACATGTTTTTGCCAGCAAGGCATAGGTGCGTGCGTCGCGCTTGGTGTCGATCAGCCTGTTCAGCGTCGAAAGGGCTTCCGTATATTGGCCCGTCTTGAAATGCTTCGATGCGGCTGCGTAGCTGATTTCATTCAACATTGGTCTCGTTCATCCTTTTGCCGTCTTGCTTCTCGGACAATGGCCGGTGACGGACGCAGGTCTTTGCGATTTGAAATTCGAACCGAGGTTACCGCGCGAACCTTGCTTGAAACAGGTCTTGCCGCACAGCACCTGTATCATCGTGGTTAACCCCGCTCTGCGGCCATTCGCGCAACATTAACCAACAAAATCGACAGGTCTGGCGATACCCCCGAAATTAAGAACTTGGAAATGCTTGCCGCGCATTTTGAACCTGCGTGACGGGTTTGGTGTCCAAAAGAAAACGGAACCGAGTGGCATGATGCCGAACCGTTCGCGCCGGTAGTTTTAATCCGGCATGTCCCTCTCTTGTACCGCGTTTTAAAGGGGCAACTCATGTCTAGCATTAACTTCAATTCCAGCGCCAACTCCGCTCTCCAGACGTTGCGCAGCATCAACAGCAACCTCGGCAAGACCCAGGAACGCGTTTCCACCGGCCTGAAAATCGGCGACGCTTCTGACGGTGCTGCATACTGGTCCATCGCGACCACGATGAAGTCCGACAACAAGGCGCTCGGCGCAGCGACTGACGCACTGGGCGTCGGCGCAGCCAAGGTCGACACTGCCTATGCTGCCATGGACAGCGCGATCGACGTCGTCAACGAAATCAAGTCCAAGCTGACAACTGCCAGCGAGTCGTCTGTTGATAAGGATCAGGTCCAGCTCGAAATCACCAAGCTTCAGGAACAGCTGTCGTCTATCGGCCAGGCTGCTTCGTTCAACGGTGAAAACTGGGCCGTTCAGGCAAGCGGTTCCAAGACAAGTGTTGTCGATGGTTTCATCCGCAACACGGACGGCACTGTCAAGGTTACGACCGCAAGCTTCAATGCCGGCTCTTACGCCATGTTCTCCGCCATCTCGACGTCTGGCGTCGGCACCGGTGGTATTCTGGGCGCCGTCATGACGATCGCTCTGACAGCCACATCGACACAGGGTCAGGTTGACGCATTCCTGTCGACCGTCGAAACTGCACTTGGCAGCATGACCAAGGGCGCAGCTGCTCTGGGTGCTCTGTCGACACGTATCGATCTTCAGGACCAGTATTCCGGCAAGCTGAGCGATGCGATGGATAAAGGTATCAGCCGTCTCGTTGATGCTGACATGGAAGAAGAATCTGCACGTCTGTCGTCGCTTCAGACCCAGCAGCAGCTGGCTGTTCAGTCTCTGTCGATCGCCAACTCTTCTTCGCAGAGCATTCTTACTCTGTTCCGTTAAGATCGTCTTCCAAAATACGCAATCCAAAAGTCGGACCGAAAGGTCCGGCTTTTTTTGTTTACGTTCATTAATAAAGTATTACTCATTTTATTTAGAAATTAACTAAATTTTTATACAATATTTGGAAGTCTTTAACCTTAATGATGTTAGATGGGTTTATCAAAACGACGGCCGAAAATTAACTATAGTATTCGGCAGGCATGAAGCTGATCGTTGTTTACCGGTGAACCCGGAATGTCCCTTCAATTGTACTTGCCAAAGGGGCAATTAATACTATGACCAGCATTTTGACAAACACATCTGCAATGTCTGCACTGCAGACTCTCCGCTCAATCAACTCTGATCTTTCCACAACGCAGGAACGCGTTTCGTCCGGTCAAAAAGTCGGCAAGGCTGCTGATAACGTCGCTTACTGGTCGATCTCCACGACGATGAATTCTGACAACAAAGCGCTCGGCGCCGCAACTGACGCACTGGGCGTTGGTGCAGCCAAGGTGGATACTGCTTATGCAGCCATGGACAGCGCGATTGACGTCGTCAACGAAATCAAGGCCAAGCTCACAACCGCCAGCGAGACATCTGTCGACAAGGACCAGGTTCAGCTCGAAATCACCAAGTTGCAGGAACAGCTGACATCTATCGGTCAGGCCGCTTCGTTCAACGGAGAAAACTGGGCAGTTCAGGCCGCCACCGCTTCTCAGACCACTGTTGTCGATGGCTTCATTCGTGACTCCGGTGGTTCGGTCAAGGTTACGACAGCGACATTCAACGCTGGCTCCTACGCAATGTTCTCCACGATTGCCAGCGGCGTTGGCAGCGGCGGTGTCCTGGCTGCTGTTATGACTGTTGCTCTGACCAGCATTTCGACACAGGGTCAGATCGACGCATTCCTGACGACTGTACAGACCGCTCTCGACGGCCTCACAGACGGCGCAGCTGCTCTCGGTGCTCTGTCTTCGCGTATCGACATGCAGGACGACTATTCCAGCAAGCTGAGCGATGCGATTAAAGCCGGTGTAAGCCGTCTGGTCGACGCTGACATGGAAGAGGAATCTGCACGTCTTTCGGCTCTGCAGACCCAGCAGCAGCTGGCCGTCCAGTCGCTGTCGATTGCGAACTCTTCGTCGCAGAACATCATGACCCTCTTCAGAGGTTAATCCTTCAAATCAGACGGAAAGGCCGCGCATTTGCGCGGCTTTTTTTTTAAGAAAAATTAACGCGCAAAAATAGAAAATTATATAATATTATCAATATCTTATTCTTGATTAGCGGGCGCATGCAGCCTTAATCTTCTATTTATACAAATGAAAAAATCCCTACGATTAAATCTTTGTTAACTATAAACCTGTCTTCTGCGGTCATCGAAACAGCGCACCGAACGATTTTAGATCGGTAAGCATGAAGCTGCCTGCTGCGTTTCCCGGCTTTGACCGGAATGTCTCTTCTTAAAGAATTGCCAAAGGGGCGCCCTGAAGATGACCAGTATTTTGACAAACACCTCTGCAATGTCTGCGCTTCAGACCTTGCGCTCGATCAACACAAATCTTTCCAACACACAGGATCGCGTATCATCCGGTTTCCGCGTTGGGCAGGCGAAAGACAACGTAGCTTACTGGTCCATCTCCACCACCATGAACTCGGACAACAAAGCGCTGAACGCTGCTTCTGATGCTCTGGGTGTCGGCGCGGCCAAGGTCGATACCGCCTATGCGGCGATGGAAAGCGCCATCAGCGCCGTCGACGAGATCAAGGCAAAGCTGGTTACTGCCAGCGAACAATCCACCGACAAAGGCCAGATTCAGCTCGAAATCGGCAAACTTCAGGAACAGCTGTCCGCAATCGCACAGGGTGCCTCGTTCTCCGGTGAGAACTGGATGGTTCACGGCCTCGCAACTGAGGCAAGTGTGGTCGACGGCTTCATCCGCAACGCAAGCGGCGGCGTCAGCGTCACGACAGCAAAATTCAACATCGGCTCCTACGCCATGTTCGAGTCGATTACATCGGGTGTCGGAGCCGGCGGTATTCTTGGAAGCATCATGAGCGTTGCTCTGACAAGCATGTCCACGCAGGGCGAGATCGATGCCTTCATGAACACCGTCGAAACCGCGATGAGCGGATTGACGGACTCGGCTGCGGCTATCGGCGCACTTCAGACCCGTATCGACCTTCAGGATGCATACTCCGCGAAATTGTCGGATGCCATGGAAGCAGGCGTCAGCCGTCTGGTCGATGCTGACATGGAAGAGGAATCAGCCAAACTGTCCGCGCTTCAGACGCAGCAGCAGCTGGCCATCCAGTCGCTGTCGATTGCGAATTCCAGCGCTCAGAACATCATGTCGCTCTTCCGTCAGTAAATTTTATTCCTTCTACAACAGGCCGCGCTTCCCGAAAGGAGGCGCGGTTTTTTCGTTTTTTACGGGGTTTAGATAAAATCGTCAAAACCTTCGCCACCGGCCCGTGTCACGCAAGGTTCGCCATAGCTTGAGCGTGTAAAACGCTTGTAACGGGATTCACATTTCGTTAACTCTAAGCCATGCAGCGGTCATACCGCGTCGCATCCACGCCTCTTCATGATGAGAGTGCGGCTTTCGCCAGATACATGGCATGTCCTATGACTCTCCGTCCGATGCAGGTACCATGACCAAGATTATTTCCTCCGGCTCTGTGCAGAGTGCACTTCAGACGCTTTTGTTCAGCAACGACACGTTGGCAAAGACACAGGAGCGCGTCACCTCCGGCTACAAGATTGCGTCTGCGGCGGATAATTCAGGATACTGGTCAACCGCTACCAATCTGAAATCGGACTCCAGCGTTTTGGCAAGCGTGGGTGATGCCCTCAATCTTGGCGCATCGAAGGCGGATACGGCTTACGAAGCGGTGACGTCGATGATCGGTGTGGTCGATCAGGTCATGAAGCAGCTGACGACGGCATATGAGCCGGGTGCAGACAGAAGCCAGATCAATGCTGCGATCAGCGCTTTGAAGAACAATTTGAAATCGGTGTCGCAGGCTGCCAGCTTTTCCGGCGATAACTGGTTGTACAACACGGCCGAGCAGCTTCCCGCGACAAAATCGGTACCGTTCGCCTTTCATAAGGATGCATCCGGCGGCATTGCCCTGCAGCATCTGACAGTTGATACAGCGCAAACGACAATGGTGGACACCAGCGATGCGAGCCGAGGATTGTTGACTGGCGCGGTGGACGCAAGTGCGCGTGATGGCGCTACCGCCTCGCCAGCTCGCGATTATTATCTTCTGAACGCGGGATCGGCGACAGGAATTACCGGCACTGAAATCGCCGTTTCGGACAGCACCACTAAGGACCAGCTTGATGATATGGTCTATGTCGTCGGCCAATTGTCGACAAAGCTGAACCAGCTTGGCGGCTCGATTGGCACCATGTCGAGCCGAATGGATCAGCAGACCACTTTCGTCAGCTCGCTCAAGGATTCCATGGATAAGAGCGTCAGCCGCCTGGTCGATGCCAACATGGAGGAAGAGTCCACCAAGCTGACGGCTTACAAGACGCAGCGCGATTTGGCTGTGGAAGTGGTGTCGCTTGCCAACAATCATCGCAAGAGCCTTGCAACCCTCTTTTCGTGATGTCGGGCAAAGGTTCATCCTCGCACAAGTTTGACCCTCTACCTTAGGACACTGAATTGCTGCCGGGTTTTCGCGTTCTCATCGAGAATGCGAAATCGCTCTGCTGGCCCTATCTGAATGCCTTGCGGATTATTTCATGATTTTCTTCTCCATAGAAAAGACAAGCGCGATTGCTGGCGAGGTGCGTGTATGAGCGGAGCTTTGGCAAAATATCTCAAGGATTTCAGCCAGTTCACACCGCCTGAAGTGCCTGATGTCATGGCGTTGGATACACCCATCTCTGGCTTCGAAAGCAACTGGCTGCCGGAGCCCGAAATCTCGATCGATCTCGATGAGGAGAAGCGCAAGGCTTTTGCCGAGGGGGAAGAGGCGGGTCGGCGAGAGCAACGTCTTAATCAAGAGACCGAGCTGGAAGCACTGCGTGCAACTCATGTGCAGGAGCTGGAGGCGATACGGACCCAGTATGAGGAAGAGATCGCAACGCATCTGGCGACCTCGGTCATCTCGATGAAGCAGATGATTGCAGACAACGTCGAAAGCGCGTGCTTTCGTTTGTTCTCGGTTGTCATGGAGCGGGAACTTGCCAAAGACACCGCAGCGGATCTCTGCGTCCAGATCATCCGCGAGATCGAAGGCGGGTTTGCCGGAACGATCAAGATAACCGGGCCGGAGCATCTCTTGTCCAAAATCCGCGAGGGTCTGGGACCGGTCGACAACCAGATCGACTACGATGTTTCACCTGATATTGACATTAAAGTTCAGATGGATAGCTCAATTTTGATGACGAGACTGGCAGAGTTTTTCCAGAACGCACGGGGTTTGGCTGATGAGTGAAGGCGAAAATCACCATCACGGCAAAAATGAGATCATCGTCGTCAAGCGCCACAAAGGCGGTCATGACGGTGCGCATGGCGGTGCCTGGAAAATTGCCTATGCGGATTTCATGACCGCGATGATGGCTTTCTTTCTCGTCATGTGGCTGGTCAACGCCGCGAATGAGGAAACCAAGGCCTCCGTCGCCAGCTATTTCAATCCCATCAAGCTGACGGACGAAAAACCTGCCGACAAGGGAATGAAGCAGCCCGCGAAAACCGCCAAGGGCGAGCAGACGCAGCAAAAGTCCGAAACGAAAGCTGAGAAGGCGCAGGATGCGGCCGCTGCTGCAAGCGGCGACGACATGACGTCGTCTTCCGGTGACAAGACGTCCTATTCGGAAGCTGCATTTTTCGAGAACCCCTATGCGGTTCTGGCCGAAATCGCGCAGGAAGTTGGACAGCAGGCCAATGTCAGCGCCAAGGGCGAGGGCGGTGCCAGCAATTCCGGTCCGTCAACCGGCGCGTCCGGCGGCGAGGCCTACCGCGACCCGTTCGATCCGGATTTCTGGAGCAAGCAGGTCGATGTTCGCCCCGACCAGGGTGGGGTAGCGATCCAGGATACAGCGCTGCCTGAAAAGGCGCAGAAGAAGACAGATCCGAAAGCTGCAGTCGTCCCGCAGGACATGGCCAGTGTCATTAACGACAGCGACCCATCGGCCCCTTTGCAGGCGACCGACATCAAGGCACAGAAGGTCGATCCGGGCTCCGCCGATGAAATAGGTGAGACGCCCATAAAGCCAGGCAAGGCGAAAACGGCCAAGGCCGATACATCCGCGAATTCCAAGGCAGATGCCAAGCAGGAAACGACGACAGACGAGCTGCGCGATGAGATTGCTCAGCAGGTTGCGGGAGTTGCCGGAAAGCTTGCTGAAGGCATCGTCGTCACGCCTGCCGAGGGCGGTACGTTGATCACGATTTCTGAAAAGGCCAATACTGCCATGTTCGGCATTGGTTCTGCGGTTCCGCAGAAGGATCTCGTGCTGGCAATGGAAAAGATCGGTCAGGTTCTGAGCAAGCAGAAAGGTGCCGTCATCATTCGTGGTCATACCGATGCGCGGCCCTATAGCAGCGATGGAAAAGACAACTGGACGCTGTCGATGGACCGCGCGCATGCGGCGTACTTCATGTTGTCGCGCGGCGGTCTGGATGAGACGCGCATCAAGCAACTGTCGGGCTTTGCCGATCGGCGCCTGCAGACAACGGACGATCCGTTGAATGGAGCAAACCGCCGCATCGAAATCTTGCTAGAGGATAGTTGAGGCAGCGGATGATGAAAGCGACCCGCATTGCTGTCTTGTTCCTAGGCATTCCTTGGTTGGCCAGCGCCAGCTACGGCTACGCTCAGAGCGATCTGCCGCCTGCGAAAATCCTGCGATCCCTCCAGTTCGTCCAGGACTCCGTCGTCATGGGCGATCATTCCGCGCGGGAAATGCAGAAATATCTTCTGGAAACCATCGATACGACCCTGAGAACGGCCGACGCATCGATTTTCGAAGATTCACGAAATGCCGATGCGGCGCTTGCCTACATCATGAGTGGTGGCAATCCGCAAACGCTCGACTATCTCGTTGCGCGTGATGTGCAGGGACATTTCGATTCCCGCGTCATCAACGTCTTGCAGAAATATTTCAGCGGGCGTGGGGGACAGGTCGAAAAGATCATCACCGACATTCTTCCTGAATACCGCAATGGTGTTCTTGGTCCGTATCTGATGTTGATCGCCGGCAATATTGCCGTGACGAGAGATCCAGCGGCATCGCTGGTTTTCTTTGATGACGCACGCCTCACTGCTCCCGGCACGATCATCGAAGAAGCGGCACTGCGACGCTCGATCATCGCGATGATCCAGACCAAACAACACGACAAGACCCTCGAATATGTCCGAAAATATGCGGTCAGATTTCTGCACTCGCCCTATGCCTCGCAGTTTGCCGACCTCTTTGTTGGCTTCGTTGTTGAAAGCTACGGTTCGGTCTCCAAAGACAATGTGGTTGAGATCGCGGATTTGATGGACCCCGAACGCGCCGAGGAAATCTATCTGCGCATTGCGCGTCAAGCCTCTTTGCGGGGGCAGGTGGAGCTGGCGCGTTTTGCAACAGACGAGGCCGAGGGGCTGACGTCGAAGACAGGCGACACGTCGCGTGCGCCCCTATCGAAGCTTTATTCCGGCTTGGCGGGTGTTCCAAGCGATGCAGTCCATAGCGCTACGGACACACTGGCGAGCATACCGAACGACGAATTGTCGCCGCGTGATGTTGCACTGCGTGACGCGGCACAGGCGATCGCCGAGCAGATTGTCAGAGTGCCAGCTGCTCCCGGTTCCGTATCAGGCCAGGGCGACGATCCAGTTGGTGGGGGAGGTGCTGTGCTTTCTGCCAGCAATGACGATGGCGACGCTCAGAAGCAGTCTGGGCAGGCCGTCGCCGGACCGCCTTTGAGAGAATTCTTTGACAAGAGTCGCGCTCGTTTGAACGAGATAGACTCCCTGTTGAAGCAGGAGGAGAGATAGAATGAACGTCTTAAAGACCATTGTTCCTGCAAGCGCTGACACCGTTAATCAGGCAAGCCGCCAGGACCGAGATAGCGCCTCAAAACGTGGCGGTTCGGGCTTTTCGGATACTTTGGGTTCCCTCGACAAAGCGGCTCCTCCTAAGCCCTCTGCATCCAGCCAGCCTGAAAAACCCGACACTTCAGAAGCCTCTCCGGCTGACGCCGTCGAGCCCGATGTGGCCGACGCGCCGCCAGTGAGTGCGGCGCCGACCACCGCCAGCAACAAAACCATTGTGCCAACGGCAATCTTCCTCGACGCGAGCAAGGTGCTCCCAACGGAGCCTGCGACACAAACTGCATTACCCACGCAGCCAGATGCGCCTCAGAACACCCAACCCGTGGAGGTAAGTGTAGCAGTTGCCGCACCGCCCCTGACATCTGCGGATGAGGCTGTACCATTGCCTCTGATGAGCGATCTGGCAAAGCTCGTGACCGCATTGAGCAAGCCGTCTTCAACGACTGCGGCACCGACGACTGACGATGTTGTCGACGAAAGCGATAGCACTGACGATGCAGACATTGCCTTGCCTGAAGCCTCTAACGAAAACAACGACCTGCTGTCGCTTCTCGCTTCGACAGTGATGCCGATCGATCAATCTGCTCAGCAGAAGGCCGCACCTGCAAGCAATGACGCAAGCTCCACATTGGTGACTGTGCCGGGAGCATCGACCGGTGGCGATCCGCTTGCTGATGGCGCTGTCACAGGATCGCCCGTTGTAAGATTGCAAAAGCAGGATGCACCGGCGCTTGATCTTCATTTCGACACCAATGAAGACGGTTCCGCGAAGGTCGATATCACCAAGGCTTCAGGTGATGTCTCCGACGTCGTTCAAGTGGTGGAAAGCAGACGCTTCGTCGGCATGGCGCAAACATCCAATGCCGCAGCTATTACGACCGCGATGGCGACCGATCCGCAATGGGCAACCGCCATGGCTGGCCAGACAAGCAATTCTCCGATGATCTCAAGCACCGGGCAGGTGGTCCATGTCTTGAAGATACAGATGACACCCGTCGATCTCGGCCACGTCACCGCGGCCATGAAGCTGGTGGGAGATGAGTTGAGCGTGCAGCTGACGGCTCACACGCTCAAAGGCTATAGCGAACTGCAGAAAGATAGCTCCACCATTTTGGATGCACTGAAGTCTCACGGTTTCAGCGTGGAGAATGTGACGGTGACAATGGCCAGTAGCACGGACCGTCAGGATAGCGGCACGAGCAACCGGCAGCCGGCGGATTCTGGTCAGCAGAGCGCCCAGCAGGGGCAGCGCGGCCAGGAAGGAAAGCCACAGGAACAATTTTATCGTCGCTCGGGAAGCAACGCCAGAGAGGAGACCATCAGCCATGACAGTGTTTCACAGCCTGAAATACCTGCTCGCGTTGCCAGCGCTCGTCCTGACCACGTTTACCTGTGAGGCATCACAACCGGTCACCACAGTCGATTGCGAGCGGCAGATACATGCCGCGGCGGATCGATATGGCATACCGGAAGGCATCCTGTATTCGGTTGGATTGACCGAAACAGGGCGCAAGGGCTCACTGAGCCCCTATGCCATCAACATCGAAGGCAAGGCTTATTTTCCTGAAAGTCTGCCGGAGGCCTACCAGCTGGTCGAGGGTGCCCAGCGGGGCGGCGCGAAGCTGATCGACATTGGCTGCATGCAGATCAACGTCTATTTTCATGGCGCGGAATTCAGCTCCATTGCCGACATGTTCGACCCGGCAAAGAACGTTGCTTACGCTGCGCAATTCCTGAAACGGCTCCACGACCGACACGACACATGGACGATGGCGGTCGCCCGGTACCACGCGGGCCCCAACAACGACCCCGCCCAGCAACGATACGTGTGCAGGGTGATCAGCAATCTCATTGCGACCGGCTACGGACAGTGGACCGCCAATGCGAGAAATTTCTGCCTCGGCTGAGCAACTTCAGGTTGTTTACGGCAGTCCGATTTTGGCTCTCAATCAAATGCGGCGAGAATCTGACAAAACAAGGTAGGCAAGCACTAAGTGACTTGACTCGCACTTTTCCCCTAAAAAAATATACCATTTTTTGAGGAGACCTACTATATGTAGATCAAATCGGAACAATATGGTTAATCAATTATTAATTTATGCCTGTGGTTTTTTGTAGTTGTGAGAGATTCCGGCGATTCGTACACCCTAGCTGTAGATTGGCTACACTGATTCGGAGGCGGACGAATGATCGTGGTAGTTGATGAGCGGAAGCTTGTTAAGGACGGGTATACAGCCCTATTTGGGCGTGAGGGAATTCCCTCGACTGGATTTGATCCAGCAGAATTTGGCGAATGGGTAAATACGGCGGCGGACTCCGATATTGCAGCAATCGAAGCGTTCCTGATTGGTCAGGCGGAAACAACTCACGAGTTGCCGCGCGCCATCCGGGATCGTTCTCAGGCGCCTGTGATTGCGGTCAGCGACCATCATTCTTTGGATGCGACGTTGGCGCTTTTTGACTCTGGCGTGGACGATGTCGTTCGCAAGCCGGTACACCCAAGAGAGATCCTGGCTCGCGCGGCAGCTATTCGCCGTCGCCTGTCGGTTCTCACGCATTTTACCGATGCAGGACCTATCCGGGTCTTTTCGGACGGACGTGATCCAGAGGTTAGTGGTGAAGTGTTTCCATTGCCGCGCCGTGAGCGTCGTATTCTCGAATACTTAATCGCAAATCGCGGACGCCGTGTGTCGAAGGCGCAGATTTTCAACGCGATTTACGGTATTTTCGACGAAGAAGTCGAAGAAAACGTCGTCGAAAGCCACATCAGCAAACTGCGCAAGAAACTGCGCAAGAAGCTTGGTTTCGATCCGATCGATTCTAAGAGGTTTCTTGGCTACTGCATCGATTGGGCGTAACCATACGCCTCTAAATCTTTGAGTTCATTCCGAAATCAGTTCTGCAAGTACCGCGCCGTTCTCCCCAAGAGTGCGGCGTTATTTGTTTCTGCCTTGGCGGGAGCGGAAACGTATTTTTTAATTTCGGAACCCTAACGGCGAGTGCCGGCAAAAGGTTCCCGAGAAAATTTTATTTTTTGCAAGGTCTTCTCCAGAGAGAAAAACAGACAGCTTCACGCAAGGCCCACATCCTAACTTTGATACAGATAAGAACAGAGGATTCGAGATGAGCCTTTTCGGAACGATGAAAACTGCCGTGTCCGGCATGAATGCACAATCAAACAAGCTAGGCACCGTCGGCGACAACATCGCGAATTCCAGTACGACAGGCTACAAGAGTGCCTCGACCGCGTTTTCTTCGCTCGTCTTGTCTTCCGGTGGTGGCAACTACAATTCCGGCGGTGTGGATACCCAGGTCAGGTATTCGATCTCCCAGCAGGGTGCGCCCATCGCCACGCAGTCCTCCACAGACCTCGCTATCAACGGTGATGGTTTCTTCGTGGTTCAGGATACTGCAGGCAACGTCTTTCTGACGCGTTCCGGTTCGTTCAAAGCCGATGACGATGGCAACCTGGTCAACAGTGCAGGTTTCACGCTTCTTGGCTATCAATATACCGGCACGACGCCAACCACAGTCATCAACAGCTACGATGGGCTTGTGCCGGTCAATGTGTCGGCCAACGGCATGACGGCAACGCCTTCGACCACCGGTTCGCTGACGGGTAACCTCAGCGATTCCGCTCCGGTCGTACCTGCTGCGAACTTGCCGAGTGATAAAGACGCGACCGTCGTCGTTGACCAGATCAGCACATTGAAGACCTCGGTCACGGGTTACGACTCTCTTGGCAACGAAATCAAATACGATTTCTATTTTTCCAAGACAGCAGACAACGAGTGGGAGCTTAACGTGTACGATGCGGCAAATGCATCTCCAAACGGCTCTTTCCCATATTCCGCCGATCCACTGGTCACTGAGCCGATGAGTTTCGACGATGACACGAAGAAGTTTGATTTGTCGAGTGTCGACATTGTCGATGACGTCAACAAAACGAACATCAATATTGACATTTCCGGCATGACGCAGTTCGCTGCGACCAAGTCGACGATGGAGCAGGGCAAGGTCAACGGTAACCCTGCTGAGCAGGTACAGTCCATCTCCATCACAGCCGATGGCACCGTATACGCTACCTATGCCAAGTCCTCTGCCCGCGCCCTTTTTCAGATCCCGTTGGCCGATGTGGCAAGCCCGGACAATCTGGCGGTTCTGTCAGGTAACGTTTTCCAGACCAGCGCTGACTCCGGCGTGGTTACGCTCGGTTTTGCGGGTCAGACCGGGTTTGGCTCCATTAATTCCAAGCAGCTCGAATCGTCAAACGTGGATATCGCCACCGAGTTGACTGAAATGATCCAGGCCCAACGCAGTTACACGGCCAATTCCAAAGTCTTCCAGACCGGTTCCGATCTGATGGACGTTCTCATCAATTTGGTACGGTAAAGCTTTAAAGGACGGGTGAATGTCGCTTGCTTCGGCGCTTAATACGACAAAGGCAACTCTGAGCAACACGGCTGTTCAGACGGGTGTCGTTTCGAACAACATTTCGAATGCCAGCTCCACGGAATATAATCGCCGCACTGCGATCACGACCACCAATGCAGCAACGGGTGCTATCACGGTCAAGATCGAGCGGACCGAAGATACCGCGCTTTTGAAGCAGGCACTGGCTGCGACATCCGACGATGCTGGACGACAGACATTCCTTGACGGCATGAACTCGCTCAGCGTCGTTCTCGGCGGCCAGGAGTACACTGCAGCCCCCTCTACCTACCTTGCCACCTTGCAGAACGCCCTGCAGACCTATGCTGCATCCCCAAGCGATGTCACGTTGGCATCTGCGGCGGTAAGTGCTGCCAGCGACGTCGCAAACTCCCTGAACACCTCGACGCAGTCGGTCCAGAAGCTGCGATCCGATGCAGACGGCGAGATCTCCAAGACTGTCGATAAGCTTAACCTGCTTCTGTCGCAATTCGAGCAGGCGAACAATGCCGTCAGCTCTGCGACGGCCACGGGCGGCGACCCCAACAATGCGCTCGACCAGCGAGATGGCATTCTCAAGCAGATATCCGGCATCGTCGGCGTTTCGACCTCTGTACGTTCGAATAACGACATGGTCATCTATACCAGCGATGGCACGACCCTGTTTGAAACGAAGGCGAGAAAAGTCTCCTTCGATTCGATGGCCGCCTATGACGCCAACGCCACCGGTAGCAACATCTATATCGATGGCGTTGCCGTAAAGATGGGTGCGGGCAGCAACACCACGGCCAAAGGCAGCCTTCCAGCGCTTTTGCAGCTGCGTGACCAGGTCTATCCAAACTATCAGGCGCAGCTGGATGAAATTGCGCGCAGCGTCATCGGTGCATTCTCGGAAACCGACGGCAGCGGCGACCCGATCGCCGGACTGTTCACCACGAAAGACGGTTCGACCGTTGATTTTACAAATCCCGAGATCATTCCAGGTCTTGCAGGTCTGCTCAGCGTATCGCCCGACGCCGCGGCGTCACCCATCAAGCTTCGCGACGGTAATGTTGCTGGTGTTAGCCCGAACATCGACAATTCGACCGGCTACTCCGATCTTCTTTACAAATACGCCGGCAATCTCAACGCGCAGGTCGACTTCGATCCGAAGGCTGGGATCGCCACGAATGCCAGTCTGTTGAGCTTTGCAACGGATTCTGCCGGCTGGGTCGAGGAATATCGCAGCAATGCGACCAAGGCTGCGGAAAGTTCGTCGGCCATGCTGAACAAGTCGAACGAAGCCTATTCCAATTCGACCGGCGTCAACCTCGACGAAGAACTCATCCAGATGCTGGATATCGAACAATCCTACAAGGCTGCGGCAAAATTGATGTCAACGATAGATGATCTCTTGAAGACGCTGATGGAGGCTGCGAACTGATATGAAAACCACACCGATTTCTTCCCAGTCCATTAGCAACGCGATGCAGTTGACCGTCTCCAACGCGCAGACGGAAATCACCAAGTTGCAGACCGAGGCCGTATCCGGCACCTACGCGGATGTCGGACTGGAGCTTGGAACCCGAACATCCACCAGCCTGGATTTCACGCGCGAAAGCAGCCGCCTTCAGTCGATCATGGATGCAAACTCCATTGCCGAGCAGCGCATGGATGCCTCGCAGCTCGCCATGCAGAATATGTCGGGTTCGGCGCAAAGCCTGTTGAATTCCGTCATTGCACTGAGTGGCAATACCGATGCCAGCAGCCTGAGCGTCGCCAAAACGACGGCGATGTCCACACTGGAAAATTTCGTCAGCTATTCGAACACGGCCGTGAACGGAGAGTACCTGTTTTCCGGCATCAACACGGATGCGCAGACGCTTCCCGATACGTTCATCAAGGATATCTCCGCCGATTTCAACGCGCAGTTCTCGGCCCAGTTTCCGGATACTTCCGCTGTCACCGCTGATGATATGAAGACGTTCCTGCAAGACTATCAGGACAACTTCGACTGGCCGTCGTGGACAGGTGCGTCTGATACAACCATGAGCAGCCGTATTAGCACTTCGGAAACCGTACCTACATCGGCGACCGCCAATGCGGATGGTTTCAAGAGCCTTGTCCTGGCGGGTGTGATATCGTCGCAGCTTGTAAACTCTGGATTGAGCGCAAGTGCGCTATCCGTCGTCAATGATGCAACGACGAGCCTCGCTGGTTCCGCAATATCCGGCATAGACACCCAGCGTTCGAAAATTGGCCTGTCCCAGGAGCGAGTGGAAAAGGCGAATACCTATATGAGCTCTCAGAAGACGATCATCGACAAACAACTGACCAACCTTGTTGGCGTCGATACGTATGAGGCTTCTACCCGTCTGACGACCCTACTCAATCAGGTCGAGACGTCTTACTCGATCACGTCGAAAATACAGGGCCTAAGCCTGGTTAACTATCTCTAAAGAAAACAGAAACGCCTATGACGGGTGGCCGTTGAGACCATGAAGGAAAGATGAATGTTCCAGTTTTCATATGCGGAGATAATGGAGGATGACCCCAATATCGCCCGCGATAGAGAAAGACAGGTTCTAGAAAGATCGATTGAGCTTCTTGCCGTCGCCAAAGAGCGGGATCACTACGGCAAGGACGGGATCGAGGCAATTTTTTACACGAGACGCGTTTGGACCAGTCTCATCGATGATCTAAAACAGCCTGAGAATGCGCTTCCCGTTGAGCTAAAAGCCAACCTGATTTCCATCGCCATCTGGATTCTTAGAGAGTGTGAGCAAATACGCAAACGTAAATCTAAGAATTACCAGGGCATCATTGACGTTACAACCATCATCAAGGATGGATTAAAATGAAAAGTACGCTGCGCATCTCTCTCAAGTCCGGAGAAAAAATCTTCATCAACGGCGCAGTTCTGCGCGTTGACAGAAAGGTGTCTCTGGAGTTCCTCAACGACGTGACCTTCCTTCTGGAAAACCACGTTCTTCAGCTCGAAGACACCACGACACCTTTGCGGCAGCTCTATTTCATCGTCCAGATGATGCTGATCAATCCAGAGGGCAAGGAACAGTCACTGTCGTTGTTCCGCAAGTCGATCACCATGTTGCTGACCACGTTCAAGAACGAGGAAATCCGCTCAGAGTTGAAGCGGATCGATGCAACGGTTTCATCTGGCCGGCCCTTCGATGCGCTCAAGACCATTCGTGGCCTGTATGCGAAGGAAGAAGCCATTCTCAACAGTCATGAAATCACCCCTGCTGTCGTCAACGAACTGAGACGGGAAATTGCGCCATGGTAGTTAACGGGACCTCGGCCGCCGCAGGGGCCGCAGCGACGACGTCGGCTGCGAAAACCGAGTCGGCTGCGAAAACCGATGCCAAGAAGGCATCGCTGGATTACGACAATTTCCTGCAGCTTCTGATCGCGCAGATGAAAAATCAGGATCCGACGGATCCGATGGACGCCACGCAGCAGGTCGCGCAGCTTGCGACCTTCTCGCAGGTGGAGCAGTCGGTCAAGATGAACAGCAATCTTGAAAGCTTGCTATCTGTCAATTCGCTCTCCAACGCGTCGTCCTATATCGGCAAGACATTGACGAGTGCCGATGAAAAGACAACCGGTGTCGTTGCCTCGATAAAGGTGACGTCGGATGGCCTTACAGCTACAACGACGGCGGGTGGCACAATTGCGATCACTCAGGGCATCAAAATCGCCAATACCCCGGCTTAACCATACCGCTCGAATCATATAACGCTTTCTTCAGACGGAAACGGCGTCACTGAAATTTTGATTTCTCAATTCGGCTTCGTGACGCCGATTGGATCGAGCGTACTGAGATGAACGAGGCCGACGCTCTCGACATTATGCAAAATGCAATCTGGACAGTCCTGATTGCATCGGGTCCTGCCGTTTCTGCCGCCATGGCAGTCGGCATCATCATTGCACTGATACAGGCACTGACGCAGATCCAAGAAACGACGCTCACATTCGTTCCCAAGATCATCGCCGTCATGGTGGCAATCGGTCTCTCAGCGCCCTTCGTCGGTTCTCAAATCGGCATGTTCACCAACATGGTGTTTTCTCGCGTTCAGTCAGGCTTTTGAAACGTCTGAGGTATGAGGCGTGAGCGCGCTTCACGTACGCCTCTCATATGTATGTCAGCGCGCACCGGCCACAATATTGCACATGGCTTCGCGCACGGCGGCTTTGTCGGTGATCTGACCGGCTTGAATATCGAAAACAACGTCCACCCTGACGCCTGCGCCTTTTTGACGGGCGACAACTCTCAGCGTCTGGATTCTGCCTGAGCCGGTGGTTTCCTGAAATGCATCGATGGATGACAGGGCCTTGTCGATCTTCACACCGGAAAACCCTTCTGCCGAAACCGCCTGTGCGAGTTTCTGCAAGACAGTGGACGCCTTGGCCTTCGGAAACTCCTGCCATGATTTATAGCTCATGGCCGACATCAAGGGCACGCCTGATACCTTGAAATTATTTTCGCAGGTGGCTGCCTGAGCAGCACTGGCAATAAGACATAAACCGAAAGTCGCTACCGCAAATTTCATCGTCGCTCTCCAAAAGCTGAATGCGCGCTGAAATTGTCACAACAGCTATGATAGTCAAGGCCAATCGGCTGCGGACCAAGAACATAAGTTCAAGGTAAAACAGCTGGATATTGAGTGCGACGTTTGAAAAATGGTGCTGCGAAAGAGGATTGAACTCTCGACCTCTCCCTTACCAAGGGAGTGCTCTACCACTGAGCTACCGCAGCATCCGATGTCGAAGCATCTGCTTCACATCAAGTTGGGGCCTATTGCCATAGGTTCATGACGAGTGCAAGCAGCAATCTGCGACTTCGGCATTCCATGGTGCAAAAACCAGCGGGGGCTGTTGAAAAGGCCAGATTTCGGCTAATGGTGCGCTTATGAACGATGATGACAATCTTATCGCGGATAATGAAGCCGCGTCCGCCGGGCAAAATGGCCCGGGCGATAGAGCCAAAAGGGCCGAAGCGGAACGCAAGGCACGAGCGGCCAAGAAGCTGCGTGAAAACCTTGCGCGGCGAAAGCAGCAGGCGCGTGCCCGGCGTGTTGGCGAGGCGGACGAAACAATTGGTTTGCCTGCCGCAAAAACGGACGAATCGTGCTGACAAGAAACATTCATCAGAAAATTGAAATAGCGCGGAGTTTCCTCTACTGCGTAGCCTAACGGATGACGCGGCAGGACGTCTCTAGACTCGTTTGAACCGGACATCATCGACTGGAATGGCAGGAGAGGCCAAACCGTCGCAAGCACTCAGGAAAGGCGGGCGGAAAGCCCGTAGGGACGTATGGATCGCATCAGAATAACCGGCGGCAACCAGCTTAACGGCATTATCCCCATTTCAGGCGCAAAGAATGCAGCTTTGCCTTTGATGATCGCCTCACTGCTGACGAGCGACACACTTACGCTTGAAAACGTGCCGCATCTCGCAGACGTGGAACAACTCATCCGCATTCTCGGCAACCACGGTGTCGATATTGCTGTGAACGGTCGCCGCGAAAGCCAGGGCGAAGGTTATTCGCGTACGGTGCATTTCACCTGCCGCACCATTGTCGATACGACGGCCCCCTACGAGCTGGTCTCCAAGATGCGCGCAAGCTTCTGGGTCATCGGGCCGCTTCTGGCGCGTGACGGCAAGGCTCGCGTGTCATTGCCCGGCGGTTGCGCTATTGGCACACGCCCGGTCGATCTCTTCATCGAAGGTCTCGAGGCACTCGGCGCGAAGATGGAAATCGATAGCGGTTATATCAATGCGACGGCCCCGTCAGGTGGTTTGATCGGCGCGACCTATACATTCCCGAAGGTGTCGGTCGGTGCGACCCATGTCATGCTCATGGCGGCGTCCCTGGCGCGGGGCACCACGGTCATTCATAACGCTGCTCGTGAGCCTGAAGTCGTGGACCTTGCGCAGTGTTTGACGGCGATGGGTGCGAAAATCGAGGGTGCGGGTACATCCACGATAACCATCGAAGGCGTGACATCGCTGTCGGGTGCGCGTCACCGGGTACTGCCGGACCGCATCGAGACCGGCACCTATGCCATGGCTGTTGCCATGACAGGTGGCGATGTCCTCCTGGAAGGCACACGGGCTTCGCTGCTGGACAACGCGCTCGAAACGCTGAAGCTTGCTGGTGCGACGATCACCGAAACCGAGACCGGCCTGCGCGTTGTTCGCAATGGCAACGGCATTCACCCCGTCGATGTCGTGACCGAGCCGTTCCCTGGCTTTCCAACCGACCTTCAGGCACAGTTCATGGCGCTGATGACGCGCGCACAGGGCGTTTCGCACATTACCGAGACGATCTTCGAAAACCGCTTCATGCACGTGCAGGAACTGGCGCGTCTCGGCGCAAAGATTTCGCTCTCTGGCCAGATGGCCCGCATCGAAGGCGTGTCGCGCCTCAAAGGCGCGCCGGTCATGGCAACGGATCTTCGCGCATCGGTCTCGCTGGTCATTGCGGGTCTGGTTGCTGAAGGCGAAACGATGGTGTCTCGCGTCTATCACCTCGACCGTGGTTTTGAGCGTTTGGAAGAAAAGCTCACCCGCTGCGGTGCGCAGGTCGAACGCGTCAGCGACTAATACTGCCCTCTCATCGAGGCCCGCTGGTTGCAGACAGGGCCTCGACTGCCTATCTCCAAGTCACAATTGGATGTAAGCGGCCTTGTCCGCGTGAAGAGGACATAGACACGATGAGTGGCCTTAAATTGATGGCGCTGGACAGCGAAGACCTCTCTGTCATCTCTACACATATGCAGGATAGCGTTTTCAAATTGAAAGACGCGTCATTTGATCGAAAATCCGGTCAATTTCTGTTGGCTGCAAACCGTTTCGTCTGGGAAAAGGGCGCCAAAAAAGGCCAGCCTCAGGAGCGGTGCCGCAGCGTCATTGCATTGAAACGCGTGGGCAATGTCCGCTCCTACGGCTTTGACCGGGACAACAAGGAACAGGTCCTGTCGTTGCTGGCCGTACAGTTCAACCAGAACGGCGAAGGCCCCGATGGAACGGTGGAACTGACCCTTTCGGGCGGCGGCGCTATCGCGCTGGAAGTCGAGTGCATCGAAGCTCAACTGTCGGATGTCAGCGGCGGCTGGGAAACGACATCAAAACCACATCACCCCGTGGACTGACCTTATCCGCGGGCGGACAGGGAATTGCCTTGCCCGCCTGTTTTAATTTATGCCACATACCCAAGAGCGTATGCGAAAGCGTGCAGGAAAAGCATTTAGCCCTGTTCTAACGGAATGGGGCCGCAAGAGGGTAAGTGACGTGGCAATCTGGCTGGAACAGGCGTCTCAAGATTTCGAACAGGCGTTCGCAGCATTCCTGACGACGAAAAGAGAAGTGTCGGAAGACGTCAACATCGTCGTGCGCGATATCATCAACGATGTCCGTAGCCGAGGCGATGCGGCACTGGCGCATTATTCTCTCAAATTCGACGGGTTGGATTTCACTAAGGCCTCAATGCGTGTGACGGCTGAGGAAATCGATGCGGCGATTGCGCAGGTCGACCCTGCCGTTCTCGATGCTTTGAAACTTGCCGCAGCACGGATTGAAAAACACCACGCGCGGCAGATGCCGAAGGACGATATCTACGAGGACGACATCGGCGTCGGCCTCGGTTCGCGCTGGACCGCCATCGATGCGGTTGGGCTCTATGTTCCAGGCGGTACGGCGAGTTACCCCAGCTCGGTGCTGATGAATGCCGTGCCGGCCAAGGTTGCAGGTGTCGAGCGCGTCGTCATGGTCGTTCCCGCCAATGGTGGAACCATCAACCCGGCGGTGCTGGCTGCTGCACGCATTGCAGGCGTGGAAGAAATCTACCGTATCGGTGGCGCGCAGGCGGTGGCGGCACTGGCCTATGGCACGCAGACGATTGCACCGGTCGCAAAGATTGTCGGCCCCGGTAACGCTTACGTCGCCGCGGCCAAGCGCCATGTTTTCGGCACTGTCGGTATCGACATGATCGCTGGACCATCGGAAGTGCTTGTCATTGCCGACAAGAACAACGACCCAGAGTGGCTGGCCGCCGATCTTCTGGCGCAGGCCGAGCATGACGAAGGCGCGCAGTCCATTCTGATCACCGATGACGCGGAGCTGGGCAAAGCGGTCGAGAAGGCCGTCGAACGGCAGTTGAAGCTGTTGTCGCGCGCGCAGACGGCCACGGCCAGCTGGCGGGATTTCGGCGCGATCATCCTGGTCGAAGACCTTGCAGCATCCGTGCCTCTGGCCAACCGTATTGCCGCCGAGCACCTCGAACTGGCAGTGGATGATCCCGACGCACTCATGGCAGGTGTTCGCAACGCGGGCGCGATCTTCGTTGGTCGTCACACGCCGGAAGTGATCGGCGACTATGTCGGCGGCTCCAACCACGTTTTGCCGACCGCGCGGTCTGCCCGGTTCTCTTCCGGTCTGTCGGTCCTGGATTTCGTCAAGCGCACGTCGATCCTGCGGCTCGGGCCTGAACAACTGCGCCAGCTTGCGCCTGCTGCCATTACGCTTGCTCATTCCGAGGGGCTCGATGCGCATGCGCGCTCCGTCGCCATACGCCTCAATCTGGAAGGGTGAGGGATGGGGTCCAGCACTTTCAGGCTCTGCGATGTGGTTCTGGACGAGAGCATCGGCCGGTCCACACCTGACGTTGAGCATGAACGTGCCGTTGCCATCTTCGACCTTATCGAGGAAAACAGTTTCGAGCCGATCGGTCATGCGGGCGGCCCCTACAAGCTCAATATTTCTCTGGTCGACACGAAGCTTGTCTTTTCGATCAAGACCGAAGACGAGCAGGCCGTGGCGACGCACATCCTCTCGCTGACGCCGTTCAGGCGCATCATCAAGGACTACTTCATGATCTGCGAAAGCTATTATGAAGCGATCCGCTCGTCGACGCCAAGCCAGATCGAGGCCATCGACATGGGACGCCGTGGCATCCACAATGACGGCTCGCAAACGCTGATGGACCGATTGTCCGGGAAAATAACGGTCGATTTCGACACGGCGCGGCGTCTGTTCACACTTGTCTGTGTGCTGTATTGGCGGGGCTAGTCATGCAAGACCCGACCGCCATCGTCTTGAAAGACAAGGTGCCGCGCGCCATATTGTTCATGTGCGGTATGAACGCTATCCGCTCCCCCATGGCAGAGGTTATCGCCAAGCAGCTGGTTGCTCCCGGTATCTACATTCAATCGGCGGGCGTGCGCGCAGGTGAGCGCGATCCTTTCGTGGATGCGGTGCTGGATGAGGCCGGGCTCGCCTTGGGAAAGCACAAACCACGCACGATGGATGAGATAGAGGATGACTTCTTCGACCTCATCATCACTTTGACACCCGAAGCACACCACAAAGCGCTTGAATTGACCCGATCCAATTCGCTCGACGTGGTCTACTGGCCGACCATGGACCCAACGGTCGCAACCGGTACCCGGGAGCAGATTCTGGAAGCCTACCGCGAGGTGCGAGAGCACCTGACAAAGCTGATTTCGGAGCGTCTGCCGCAACGCGCCAGACCGTTTTCCGAGACACTTTAAAACGAGCGACAATTTTGGTTCACAAATGTGCGGCGATTGTGTAGTTTCCGCGCAATTTTCCCGGCCTGTTCTGGCTGGCATTATCAACAGGAAGAAAAACACTATATGACAAAAGAAGAAGTCCTTGAGTTTCCGGGCGTCGTTACCGAACTTTTGCCGAACGCGACTTTCCGCGTGAAGCTGGAAAACGAACACGAAATCATCGCCCACACGGCTGGCCGCATGCGCAAGAACCGTATCCGCGTTCTGGCGGGCGACAAGGTGTTGGTCGAAATGACGCCTTACGACCTGACCAAGGGTCGCATCACCTATCGTTTCAAGTAATCGTCCGGCAGATTGGACGACTGGCAGAGCATGACAGACGCAAAACAAAAGCTGATTCTGGCTTCCGGGTCGCCACGCCGTCTTGAGCTGTTGCATCAGGTCGGCATAGAGCCCGCACGTCTGATGCCGATGGACATTGACGAAACGCCGGCACGCCTGGAGCACCCGCGCACCCTTTGCCGTCGTCTGTCCTTGCAGAAGGCCGAGGCGGCCTACAAGGCGGTGAAGGGCGAGCTTGCCTGGAAAGGCGCCTATGTGCTGGGTTCCGACACGGTTGTTGCCGTCGGTCGTCGCATCGTCGGCAAGGCCGAATATATCGAGGATGCATCTGCCGCGCTACATCTGCTGTCGGGTCGCAGTCACTGGGTATACACAGGCGTCTGCCTTGTAACCCCGAGCGGGAAGGTCCGCCAGAAGGTTGTTGAGACCAAGGTTCGCTTCAAACGCCTCTCCCAGCACGAGATAGATAGTTATATCGCGTCCGGACAATGGCGTGGTAAGGCCGGTGCCTATGGTATTCAGGGCATCGCTGGTTGTTTCGTTCAGAAGCTGACGGGATCCTACACGAATGTCGTGGGGCTTCCGCTTTATGAAACGGTGTCACTTCTGACCGGAGAGGGTTTCCAAGTGGCGTCCGCCTGGCCTGAAGGTTAAGTCCAATGACAGATGAGCAGAGCAAGTCCACCGTCACACCTTTGCGCAAAACCCAACCGTGCCCGGAGTGCAAGCGACCATCCACGCGCGAAGATTATCCTTTTTGTTCCGACCGCTGTCGCTCTCTTGATCTCTCACGCTGGCTGAAAGGCTCTTACGCCATTCCCGTTGCCGATGATGAGAGTAGCGCGGATGAGGACGGCGTCGTCAGACGCCTTGATGACGACGACTATTGATCGAAGTTAAGGGCAGGATTGCTGTCTGAGAATAGAAGAAGCCCAGAAATCGTTTCGATTTCCGGGCTTTTTTATTGGGATCATCGATCAGTCCGGGTTTCACTGGCCAGACTTCAACTGCGCCACCGCCAGCAACGTATCAGCACTGATCGACGCGCCGCCCGTCAGAATGGAGAGGGTAGGGGATTTCGACGCGTTGTTTTGGACATCGTAGAGAGCCGTAAAACGCTTCAGCAATTTGCCGACATAGTCCGGGTCCTGAAGCTTCGTGACGTCGATGTGAGATTTGACCAGCTCGGCCTGCTTGGTCACGTCCATGTTGGCAATGGATGTCGGCAGGTTGAAAGTGGTCTTGAAAAACTGGAACAACGCGTCATCGCTCAAGAAGCCATAGGGACTTGAAATCGTTGGTGCCATGCGCTCGAAATACAGGGCCAGACGCACACCGGCGTTTTTGTCGCCCTGTTGCTCTTCCAACGTCTGGCGAGTGTATTGGTTGGTTGTTTCCAGAACCGCACCCCGCTGCTGTGCGCCGCGCTCAGCATCAGCGGTCAGGTTTCCTTTTGCGTCGAAATTGAAAGAGGCGACGATCTGGGCGAACTTCTCGTCTTCCAGCGTGTTGACGTAGCTCTTGGGGTCCGACAGGTCGGATTCGAACATCTTCTTGAGGTCTGCAGGCGCGACACTTTTCGGGTCGATACCGTTGGCTTCCATAATGAAGTTCGTCGCGCGGGTGTCGGATAGAAGGTCCTTCACATTTGTGACGGACTCCATCTTGGACTTGAAATAGTCGATTTCCGTATCCGCTTTCTTAGTCGCAGCGTCTTTTGCAGTACCGGTCAGCGATCTGATTTTGTAGCTTGCATAATCCGCGGCGTACTTATCCGAGATGCTTTCCGATTGTGCGAGAACCGGTGCTTTGACCTTGCCATCCCTGGTAAAGTTGAACGCCTTGTTCAGTGCCACGAACCGGTCGTCCTTCAGCGAGTTGACGTAACTCTTCTTGTCGTTGACATCGCTCGTCAGGACGCGTTTCAGCTCCGACTGGCTGACCTCATCGGGATCGATACCGAATGCTCTCAGCGCCACGTCCCAGACTTCGGTGACGTTGTCGTTTTTCTTGTCGTCATCCTTCTTGTTGGAAACAAGAAAGTCATTGATGCTGGTGAAGCCGACGACCCGCTTTTCGTAGTTCGTTACGGCATCGTTCATCGCCGTCGACTGGTCTTTGGAAAAAGCTGCCTTGTAAAGCGTGTCTACATCCGTTGTCTGGGCGGCGGTCTGTGCCGTATTGCCACTGGCCAGGGAGCCGTCTGTTTCGAAATTGAAATAATCCAACAGTTTCGTATTGCCGTAAGTGGTCGCGAACGTCACGCTCGACATCAGGCTTGCAACGCTGCTGGCCAGCATCGTCGGATTCAGATCGAAAGCCGTCTTGATGTAGTCCACCATCCGACTGTCGGATGTAAGATCTTTTGCACTGGTCGCAGACGCGATGTGCTTGTCCCAATAGCGCTTGTTGGAATCTGCCAACAGGTCTGAAGGGAATGTCGATTTATTATAGACGTAATCCAGATTGAGGTCTTCCGTCTGGTCTGCGGTTTGTATCGTGCCGTTGATGGTGCCATCAGAATTGAAATTGAAGGCTGCCGTCAGCTTCTTCCACGCCGGATTCTTGGCTTGGTTGGCCACACTGTTCGGATCACTGAGATCACTTGTCAGAACCTGCTTGAGATAGCTCTTGGAGACGAAATCGGAATCAAGTCCTACGGCGTCCAGCATATAGGTGCGAAGCTGCGTGTTGTTGACGAGGCTGTCGATATCGGTGACTTTGCCGATCTGGGCAGCAAAATAGGTATTTTCCGTCTTGATGGATGTTTGCTCGCTGGCAAACGAAGCCTTGTAAGCGTCCGTCACGCTGGTCGCTTGAGCAGTATTCTGCGCGACTTTCTTGTCGCCCTGAAAGTTGAAGGCTTCGGCGAACTGCAAATAACGTTTGTCGGTCAGCGAGTTGGCAAAACTCGACTTATCATTGAGGTCGCTTTCCAGCACCTTGCGCATGAACGCCTTGCCGTAGGTCATTTGTTCGAGACCATAGGCCTTCATGGCGTAGGAATAGAGGCGATAGTCCCCAAGGAACTCATCGACCGTCTTAACCTCACCGATTTTCTGTTTGTAATAGGCGGTATCTTTTGCAACCGACGACTGGTCGGCGACCGTTGCCAGCGACCCCTTTATGTCGCGGTTGACGGTAAGATAGCTTGTATAGGTAGAAATCGACGCCATAGGTAGCCTTGCATAGTGTGGCCCTTTGGAAGACATGGCCAGCATACACGCTATCATCGCGCGAACAGTTCGAACAATATATTACAAGTTCGATCTGAACCAAAGCCTAATATTTCACTCCTTCATCGGCACACCCGCTGGCAACAACAACGCGCCGTTTTATCCACTCTCGCGCAAGCTTGATCCAATAATGCTGCGACGTCGATCTGTGTCCAACTGATCGGCATGGCTTGCCCATGATGGGGAAGCCGGAAGGGTTCTGCAGTTTCTCATGAAGAGATGGAGTTAGAATGGCGACGCCTCCGAGCATATTGCCCCTGCCAAAGGCCGCACCAGGTGGTCGCGACATCGGGTTTGCAGTGGGCATCGTGTCCATCCTCTGTATCCTCTTCCTGCCTATTCCGGTCTTCCTGATCGATATGGGCCTGGCATTTTCGATTGCCTTTTCTGTCCTCATCCTGATGGTATCCTTGTGGATTCAGCGACCGCTGGATTTCTCGTCCTTCCCGACCATCCTTCTGATTTCGACCATGATCCGTCTGGCGCTCAACATTGCGACGACGCGTGTCATTCTTTCGCACGGTAATCAGGGTCACGAAGCCGCAGGGGGCGTCATTGCCGGGTTCTCGACCCTGGTGATGTCGGGCGACTTCGTCATCGGTCTGATCGTCTTCCTCATCCTTATCGTGGTGAACTTCATCGTCATCACCAAGGGTGCGACGCGTATCGCCGAAGTCGGCGCGCGCTTCACCCTCGATGCCATTCCCGGCAAGCAGATGTCGATCGACGCTGACTTGTCCGCCGGTATCATTAACGAAAAAGAAGCCCAGCTGCGACGCCGTGAGCTGGAAGAAGAAAGCGCCTTTTACGGCGCCATGGACGGTGCCTCCAAATTCGTTCGCGGTGACGCGGTCGCAGGTCTGATGATCACCGCCATCAACATTTGCGGCGGCATCATCATCGGCGTTTTCCGTCACGGCATGCCGATTGGCGAAGCCGCGGACGTATTCGTGAAGCTGTCCGTCGGTGACGGTATCGTTTCGCAGGTGCCAGCGCTGATCGTTTCGTTGGCAGCCGGTCTTATCATTACCCGTGGTGGCGCGAAGGGCTCCACCGATACAGCCGTGATCAATCAACTGAGCGGATATCCCAAGGCTCTCGGCGTGGCTGCTGGCCTGATGTTCGTTCTATCAGTCGTTCCGGGCTTGCCGTTCATCCCCTTCCTGTTTCTCGGTCTGATGCTCGCATTCGGCGCATGGTTCATTCCAAGGCAGCTGGCGCAGGTGAAAGATGCGGAACGCGTTGCCGAACAACAGCAGACAGATCAGGCCCAGGAAGCGGAGAAGGATACGGTCAAGAATTCTCTGCGCACGACCGAAATCGAGCTTGCGCTTGGAAAGCAGGTCTCTCCACGGTTGCTCGGCGCGCATCAGGAACTTGGGTTCCGGGTGGGCAAGATGCGCAAAAAGTTCGCCACCCAGTACGGTTTCGTCGTGCCGGAAATCAAGGTCACCGACGATATCGCCATCCCCGACAAGTCCTACCAGATCAGAATTCACGGCACGACCGTTGCGGCAAGCACGCTGCGCGTCGGCGAAGTTCTCGTCATCACCGGCAAGGGTCGCAGACCGTCCGTCCCTGGCGATGATGTGCGGGAACCAGCATTTGGCATGCCAGCCGTTTCCGTTCTGGAAAACTTCGTGGAAGATCTCAAGCGCGAGGGCTTCCACCCGATCGACAATATTTCGGCCCTGTTGACCCATGTCAGCGAAGTCATCCGCAACAATCTGCCGATGCTGCTGTCCTACAAGGACGTCAAGGTTCTCATCGACAGGCTCGACCCGGAATACAAGAAACTGGCCGACGAAATCTGCTCTTCGCACATGTCCTATTCCGGTTTGCAGGCCATCCTGAAGCTGCTGCTGGCAGAGCGCGTCTCCATCCGCAATCTCCACCTCATTCTGGAAGCAGTGGCCGAACTTGCGCCTCATCTGCGCAGAACCGAGCAGATTGTCGAGCATGTCCGTATTCGCATGGCGCAGCAAATCTGCGGGGATTTGTCGGATAATGGCGTTCTGCGCGTGTTGAGACTGGGAACGAAGTGGGATGTCGTGTTCCAGCAAGCCCTCAAGCGCGATCCGAAGGGCGAAGTGATCGAATTCGATATCGATCCGCGTCAGGTGGAAGAGTTCTCGAACGAGGCGAGCAAAGTAATCCGTGAATACATGGATGTCGGGCTGCCATTCGTACTTGTTACTTTGCCCGAAACCCGGTCTTATGTCCGCATGATTACGGAACGCCTCTTCAGTACGCTGCCGGTGCTGTCACATGTCGAATTGGCCAAGGGCACGGAAATAAAGATACTCGGCTCGATCTCATGATCTCAGACCCGCAGGGAACGGTGATGGCACTCTTTCTGGCATTTTGCCGGATTGGTGCCTGCTTGATGGTGATGCCGGGTTTTTCTTCGGCACGCCTTCCCATGCAAATCCGGTTGCTCCTTGCCATGGCGCTTTCGATGGCCATTTTGCCGTTGCTGTGGGACACGATCTACCCCTTGGTGAAAACCGACACGATCACCTATCTCAAGTTCATCTTTTTCGAATCCCTGGTGGGCGCCACCTTCGGCATGATCGCCCACCTCTATGTGCTGGGCATGCAGTTTGCGGCCACCGCCATGGGCACGGCGATTTCCTTTACCGGCCCACCCGTGCAGGACGCGCTCGAAGACACATCGGAAAATCAGCTCTCCAGCATGTTGTCCTATGGTGTTCTGCTGCTGCTGTTCATTCTCGATTTCCATCACGTGGTCTTCCGGGCCATCGTGGATTCCTACGCGACCATCCCGCTCGGTGGCGCGATGAGCGTGCAACGCATGCTGATCTCGCTGACGGATACGCTGGTTGCCTCCATGAATGTCGCGCTTCGTGTTGCCAGCCCGTTTATTCTTTATGGATTTCTCTTCAATGTGGCGATCGGACTGATCAACAAGTTGGCCCCGCAGATACCCGTGTACTTCATATCGACACCCTACGCGCTGGGTGGCGGATTGCTGTTGCTCTATTTCGGCATTGCGGCCGTGGTGAACCAGTTCGTGAACGGGTTTTTCCGCGTTTTTGCGAATATGTGAGGGGCGGGGATGGACGATTCCAAATCTAAGAAGCTCAACAGGTTGGCCAAGGTTCAAGGCCATCTCAAGAAGATGGCCGAAAACGAGCTGGCGATCACCACGCGCGAACGCAGCGAGCTGGCTGAAAAAATGGACGCGCTGACCGGCTATCTGACGTCGCTTGATCCGATGCATCAGCATATGCTCAAGCATTACGCCGCACGCCACGGCAAACTAACCTCCCGCGACGTCCGCCTCGAGTCGATCGAGAAGGCGCAGGAGCAGCAGGTTATGAAAGAGACGAAAAAGGGTGAACGTCTCGAAGACAAGCGCGATGCAGCCCGCGCCGACGAACAGCGCGTGCGCGACGACAACAGCGTTTACGAACTGATCGATCTTCAGATGAGTTTGAAAGACTCCAGCCTCCAGCAAGGTTAGGCAGGTACCGTCATCCGATAAAAACGGAAAAGGATGACGACGTGGCCATTTCTCCTCCAAGCGATCTTGTGCTTGATGTTGTGAATGCAGCCGACCCGACACAGGTCACGGCAGCAAGAGAAAAACTGCGCTCGGTGAGCGCCGCCAAAGAGGCGTCCGTGCTGACAGCCAGCAACGCCGGTTTCGAATCTGCCATCAACAGCATCGATACGGCGGCTGGCAAAGCCGGTGTCGGTAACATCCATCACGTGAAAAACGATGAGAAGATTCCTGAAACATATCGGAAATTCGAAGCCAGTGTTCTGTCGACAATGCTCCAGAACATGATGCCGAAGGAAAGCGAAGAGGTTTACGGCAAAGGCTCAGCCGGCGATTTCTGGAAAAGCATGATGGCCGAACAGATGGCGGACGCCGTTTCCAAACGCGGTGGCATCGGCATTGCCGAACAGGCCTACAATCAGGCCATGCAGCGGGTCCGCAATGCTGAGCCGCCGACCAAGATGAATGAGGACAGTAAGAGCCTTGCCGTCAGCATGGTGACGGACTTCCAACGGCGCATCTTTTCTGTAACCGAAACCAACAAGACTGAAACATAAGTGGCGGAGCGCTGAAAATCATGGAAATTGTCAACAACGACTACAGAACCCAGGCTATTCTCGGCCGTCTCGAAACGGTTATCGACAACGAAAACGAGCGGATCGGAAAAGACCCGGAGTTCGATTTCAAACTTTCGAACGCGCACAAGAGCCGTTGCCTGTATGAGCTCAGCATGTTGCTTCGCGATGTCGATGGCACCAAGATTGCCGCCGCTCACAAGCGTCAAATTCTCGATATCAAGGCCAAGCTGGCCATCAATACTCGCCGCGTCGAAGCCAACCTTCACGCCGTAAGAGCCGTGGTCGACCTTCTGAAGACCGCTGCCAGACGTGCGGAAGATGACGGCACCTACTCGCTGGAACAGTTCGCAAGCGGGGCGCAATGATCAAGCTTATAGCGACAGGGATCTGGATTCTCGTCGTAACACTCGGTGGCGTCTACGCCGCCGTGACCTTGGGTAATAAGGGCTCAGACCCTGCTGCCGAAGTCGTTCACCCACCGCATTTCGTTGAAAGCGAAACCGTGACGCTGCCAGTCTTGGTCGACGGCAAGGTTTCGGGCTACTTCATTCTTCGTGCCAGCCTTCAGGTGGATGAAGAAGCGCTGAAGGAAATCAATGTCCCGGTTCCCACCTTCCTCACGGACGAGCTGTATACGCTGCTGGTGGGCGACAGACTGGTGGACGTGAAGACTGCCGACAAATTCGACGTGAACGGCTTTAAGGCTAAGATCAAGGACGGCCTTAACGCCCGGCTTGAGAAGCCACTGGTCAAGCAGGTCCTCATCGAACAAATGGATTTCATCTCGAAAGAGGAGATCGAGGCCAGGGACCCCAGCAAGAAGCCTCAGCAGATCGTCGTCAATACCGATCCGCCACCGCCGAAACCGGCCGCGGCTGCAAGCTCCGGCCACTGAAGATCTGATGCCATTCAGACCGCTCGGACTTTTCCAGGTTCGGGCGGTTTTTTTACGTCTGCGTTAATGCTCAGCGCGTCTCCGGTAAATCGAGCCGCACCCTTTCACGATGATGCGGCGGCTCGCAGCCAAGCGTCGATCAGATGGATTTAACGGGCAGGATGGCGTGACCGGTTTCAGGCAGATGACATGGTCTCAGTAGAACGATCTGACCAGTGAGCCGACCAGCAGGTTCCAGCCATCGATCAGCACGAAAAACAGAATCTTGAACGGCAGCGATATCGACGTCGGAGGCAGCATCATCATACCCATCGCCATCGTGATGGTCGCCACGACCATGTCGATGACGAGAAACGGCAGAATGATCAGAAAGCCGATTTCGAAGCCGCGACGTATCTCCGACAGCATGAAGGCCGGGATGAGAACGCGATATTGCGGCACAGTGCCATTCATCGTCTGTTGACCCCGCTCATTGGCGAGATCGACGAAGAGCGCCAGATCCTTGGGGCGGGTGTTGTTGACCATGAAACCACGAAACGGCTCAGCGGCGCGCTCGAGGGCTACAGCCTCAGTGATCTGGCTTTGCAGAAGCGGCTGGATACCATCCTGCCAGGAGCGTTCGAAGGTTGGTGCCATGACGTAGAATGTCATGAACATCGCCATGCTGGTGAGGATCATGGTGGACGGGGTTGTTCCCAGACCCATACCGGAGCGCAAAATGGAAAATGCGATGATGAACCGCGGAAAGCTCGTCACCATGATGAGGATGCCGGGCGCAATCGACAAAATGGTCAAAAGACCGAAAGTGCGAATGATCCAGGCAGCCGCAGACCCATCCAGCGGCAGATTGAGCAAATCAGCCGGAGATTGTTGTGCGAAGGCTAGCCCCGGAATGAGGACTAGAACCAGCAGAAGGATAATTTTTCGAATCATTCGATCACAAAGGTTCTGAAGAGAACCTTGGATACGCGCCCTTTTGATCTGAGGTCAACGATTTCTCTCAGGTCATCCCTAAGATATTGAAAGCCGCGTGGTCCCTGAAGCTGCTGCAAGGAGACAGTTCTGAGATACGTCATCATTTCCTGATGCAAATCCTGCGTCAGAGGCACATCGCCCGGGCCTGTAAACTGCAAGGCAAGTTCAAGCCGTATCCATTTGTCGTTGGGGTAACCGAGATTGGTGACGATCGGATCGAGCGCGACCAGGCTTGGCGCTGCAGCACCGGCGGCACCATGCTCGCCACCGGCCGCGGGAGCCCCGTGGCCACCTTCCGCCGCTGCGGCCGCATGCTCTGCGGGTGCCGGCGCGGGAGTAGCGGAGGCGGGCGCTGCTGGAACCAGCAATGTTTTGCCCACGAACCAGCCACCACCCAGCCCGAGCAGCGAGAGCACCGCAATAGCACCCGCCGTCACGACGATCGACGGCTTCTTCGGGGCAGCTGGTTCGGTTGTCGTGAGGCTCATGATCGTTTCTTACGTTTATCTACGAGAGCAGCCCGGGCGGAATGCGGCGGGCCTTTGCGTGGTTCATGTCAGATCGGCGAGAAGAGATCCACCACCTGCTGGCCGACCGGCGGCTGCTGGATTTCCGTGATACGACCACGGCCACCGTAGGAGATGCGGGCTTCGGCAATCTTCTCGTAGGAAATCGTGTTCTGGGAATTGACGTCCTGCGGCCGCACGATACCCGCCACGTTGAGGATACGAACCTCGTGGTTGACACGTACTTCCTGCGATCCACTGATCAGCAGGTTGCCGTTTTCCAGAATCCCGGTCACGACGGCAGCAACCAGCAGCGTCAGCTTTTCAGCGCGGCTGATGGAGCCCTTACCGTTGGACTCGCTGGTATTGTCGAAGCTGAGCGACGAATCCGCCTGTGGCTTCCAGCCAAGAATTTCGGCGTTGGCCTTCCAGCCGGTGTCGCGATTGTTCTTCTTGCTGCGGTCGGTCTCGTTATCGAACGTCGCCTTGTCGTTGATCTGGATGTTGACCGTCAGAATATCACCGATGTTTAGCGCACGCGCGTCCTTGAACAGGGCCGCCTTGCTGTCGCTCCACAGCGAGTAGCCGCTGGCGGCGTGCAAGGGCTGCTTCGGGTAGGATGCCAATTGCGGCGCCTGGCTGAATTGCAGTCCGCTTCCGATCGGGCTCATGGCCGGCGCGTTACCGATTTCCTTCAGCGTCTGGTTCTGCGTGATGCTGGAGCAGCCGGTTAGAACGCTTGCGGCGGAAAGGATAAGAATGAGCGCTTTGTTCATGACGGATCTCTTGATGTTGTTTTGTCGGTCGCGCTGGACATGATCGATGCAACCATGGCGGCCTTCTTGGCGTCCATTTCAGCGAGGATCAGGCCAGACTGGCGAGGCGGCAGCTTCATGATGATTGCGGCCGCAAGCGCAGGGTTGACCTCGGCCAACTGGGGAGCAGCGGCATCCGCCTTCATCGTCTTGTAGACGTTGACCAGATTTGCCTCGGCCTGTTTCATGAAGTCGTTGCGGCGCTTCAACCAGTCTTCATACTCGCTCTTGCGCGCTTCCATGACGGCAATGCGGTTGTCGACGTCCTGTTGCAGCTTTTCGAGGTCCTGCTTTTGCAGGAGGTAACGCTGGTCACGCGCCTGATCGATGACGTTGGTGCAGTATTGCTGGATTTCCTGACCGCTTGTGTCGCCGGATGTCACGCGCACCTGCTCTTGGGCTCTTGCGGATGGAAGCGCGGCGACCATGACAAAAACGGCAAGCAGCGTGCGGCGGGGTGTGAGGATTTCAGAGATTTTGACCATCATTGCAATACCAGTTCTGCTTGCAGCGCGCCTGCTGACTTTATGCCCTGAAGGATAGCGATGATGCCGTCCGGCTTGACGCCGATATTGTTCAGTCCAGCCACCAGCGACCGCAGGTTTGGCCCGTTGAGAATGGCCACCGGTCCGCCGGTCTGCTGTGCAGAGATGTCGGTCTGGTCCTGAATGGCGGTTTCGCCACGGCCGAACGGCTGAGGCTGGATGACCTGCGGCGTCTCGGTGACCTGAACGGTCAGTGTGCCATAGCTGACGGCGACCTGTGAAATCCTGACATCGGCGCCAATCACGATAGTGCCGGTACGCTCGTTGATGACGACCTTGGCGGGTGTATCCGTCTCTACGGCAAGGTTTTCGATGTTGGCCATCAGACGCGTCAGGTCAGCAGAGCGCGGTTTCTGGATAAAGACGACCTGGCTATCCCGCGCTTCGGCAATTGGCTCGCCAAAGGCGGTCTTTGCATAGCCGTTGATCGCGTCGGCAATACGGGTGGATGTCGAAAAATCCGGATTGCGCAGTTGCAGGACCAGATTGACCGAATCCTTGAACTGCGATGGCAGTTCACGCTCGATGATCGCGCCACTCGGTACGCGACCGGCTGTGGTGACGCCCTGCGTCAACTGCGCCGCCTGACCTTCGGCATTGAAGCCGGAGACGATGACGGACCCTTGAGCCACCGCATAGATCTGGCCATCGGCACCTGACATGGAGGTCATGATGAGTGTGCCGCCACGCAGGGACGACGCATCGCCCAGCGAGCTGACATTGACGTCGAGCCGGCTTCCCGGGCTTGCGAATGGTGGAAGGTTGGCGGTCACCATGACGGCGGCCACGTTTTTGGAGCCGGACTGGTTGCCCTGCATGGATATGCCGAGGTTCTGCAGCATGGCGCGCATCGACTGCTCGGTAAAGGGCGAAGAACGCATGCTGTCGCCGGACCCCTGAAGGCCGACGACGAGACCGTAACCGATCAGCTGGTTTTCACGACCTGCCTGCAGAGATGCGATATCTTTGACACGCGCATTGGCTTGAGAATAGGCAATCGGCGTCGTCGCAAAAAGCGTAGCGACAATAACCGTGACAGCGATCAGACCCTGACGAAAACTCATTTCTGCAACACCTCCACGGTGCCATCGTGATTGGCTGTTCCGCTGACGGTAACGCCGGTGTCGCGATTGCGAACACGCACGACTTCACCCGCCATGCCATCTTCGATGGCAGTGCCGGATGCTGACAGGTTCATGCCGCCCATGCTGTAGACGATCCTGATGGTGGCCCCACGCTGGACCGCGAAAGGATCACGAAGATCGCCGACCGGAATGGTCCGTCCAGCAACCAGAGTGCGTTTTGAGACCTTGCCGACGACGGTTTCCACGGCATCCGCATAGCCAGGTGCGATGTTGGGGTTGGTCACGAGAACTTCCGTTACTCGCTCACGCGTAATGACGTCGCCCGGGAAAATTGTGGCTGTTGGAACAACGGCGTGTTTCTGCTGCGATAGAGCAGCCTGTGGCGCAAGCACCACCAGGCTGACCGTGAGCGCCAGCGCCATTTTGCAGAAACTGCCAGGCACGATTTTCGGGCGGAACTTCATGTTACGCTACCTCTTCAGATTTTGACTGACGATCGTCGCCATTTCGTCCGCTGTGGTGATGACCTTGGAGTTCATTTCATAAGCGCGCTGCGCTGAAATAAGGTCGGTGATTTCCTTGACGGAATCGACGTTCGAGCTTTCCAGATAGTGCTGCTTGATATAGCCGAAGCCGATCGTCTGAGGCGTCGCGTCAACCGCGTTGCCGGACGCTTCTGTCTGCTGGAACAGGTTGTCGCCCAAAGGCTTCAGGCCTGCTTCGTTGGCAAAGTTGCTCATGTTGAACTGACCAAGCTGGGTCAGGTTCGTGGCTGTGCCGATGCGTGCCGAGACGTTGCCGTCCGTGCTGATCGTGACTTCCGTCGCGTCGACAGGAATGGTGATGGCTGGCAGGACAGGCAGACCGTCGACGGTTACCAGTCGACCGGTGGAATCGCGGTTGAGCGCGCCTGCACGGGTGTAAAGGGTGTTGTTGTCAGGACCTTGGACCTGCAGCCAGCCTTTGCCGACGATTGCCACGTCGAGATCGTTACCGGTCTGGCTGATCTCACCCTGAACGTGCAGCTTGCGCACGGCAGACGTCTGCACGCCGAGACCGATATTGGCGCCTTCAGGCACCACGGACTGGTTGGCGCGGTTCATGACACCCTGCGCACGCTCGGTCTGGTAAAGCAGGTCGGTAAATTCAGCGCGGCCGCGTTTGAACGCGGTGGTGTTGATGTTCGCGATGTTGTTCGCGATGACCTCAAGGTTAGTCTGCTGGGCATCCATGCCCGTCGCTGCAATGGCTAGTGCTCTCATGTTCTAATGTCCTTAAGCGTCAAATCTGCATTTTCACGATGTCGAGATAGGCCGAGACGATCTTGTCGCGCAGTGCCACGGCGGTCTTCAGCGTCTGGTCTGCCTGCATGACGGCATCCACCACTTCACGCGTGTTGGCCTTGCCCTGCAGACCCGCAAAAGACATCGCTTCACTCTTCTTGATAGAATCGATGGCATCCGTCGCCACACCACCCAGCACGCTGGCGAAGGTGGGGCCGGTGGCCGCGGTCGCAGCCGTTGAAACCGCGTTTCCAGCAAGCGTACCAAGGCTGGATGTGACCTCTTTCAGTCCGTCCGTTGCATCGGTCGCCAGTGTTTTTAGGCTGCTAATCGCGTCGATCATCACTGACCCTTCAATAAGTCGATGGTTGAGGCAACCATGTCACGTGTTTGCTTGATAACCTGCAGATTGGCGTCATAACCGCGTGTGGCTTCACGAAGGTCGGCCATTTCAATCAGCATGTTGACGTTGGGAAGCTTGACCATACCCTTTTCGTCCGCAGCAGGGCTGTCGGGATCGTATTCCTGGGTAAAGTCGGAGCGATCCACGCCCAGCTTCTTGACCTCGACAAGATTGGTCTGGGAAACGCGGTCCATTTCATTTGCGAAGGTAATGGTCTTGCGACGATAGGGATCAGCACCCGGCGTATCGCCCGTCGTGCGAGAGTTCGCGATGTTTTCCGAAACGATGCGCAGGCGCGTGGCCTGGGCTTCCATTCCGTTTCCCGCAATTTTCATCGAAGACTTTAAAGGGTCCATCTTACTTGCCCACCGCTGTCAGCATCATGCTGTGAAAAGAGCGAACGAGTTGCGAGTTCAGTTCGAACTGCCCCTTGATTTCGCCTGTCTTGGCCATTTCCTTGGATAGGGACACCGTGTTGCCCGACTCCTGAACGCCGATTTCGTTGGCAAGGCCAGCGTCCTCGAGAGCAACCTTGCCGCCGCCTGCGACTGCCAGTTCCATATGTGCCGAATTGGTGCGCGCCATCTGCATGCCGACCGCCTGCAATTCCGAATCGAAAGGAACGACATCCTTTGCGCGGAATTTCGGGGTGCTGGCATTTGCAATGTTGCTGGCGACGACTTCCTGACGGACAGAAAGCCATTCGGCTTGCCGGGATGCCAGCGCAAACAGCTGAATCGGCTGCATGACAATTCTCCGTGTTTAACTTCACCCTGTTTTAGGGCGACAATCTTGCGCGGGACTTGCGAGTGACGGCTTTCTGGAAAGGGCAGGGATGGCGATTTCGGCGCAACCCTTTCCCCTGTCGTTAACCTTTTGTTTGCCTTGTCGCTTTAGACTTCGTTTATATTTACACCAGCGGATTTTCCGATCTGGCGGTCTGTAACCCTATGGGTTTGCGATGATTTTTGTGAGCAAGAGATTGGTGATGCCGAATCGGAACGCGCTTCGCGAGAAGCTCGGCGCTGCACCGTTGCAGCGCAATCTGCTTTCGGCGGGCTTGGTGCTGTCTCTAACGGCATCCGGGTTTTTTCTGCCGACGATGCTGCTGGAACCTGGCCTGAAGGGTTACGTCTCGCAGGCCAGCGTCAAGGTCTCCAATCCTCACGCCGCTGCCGCCAGTGTGCAGCGGATGACATCGCAGCTTCGGGACAATCTTCTGTCGCCCATGGCGCTTGGCCTCATTGTTTCGGAGCTGAAGCTTCAAGCCAAAGACCTCACCGGCGTTCAGACGCCAAGCCATCTCTCCGTTTTGCTGGACTTGCTTGCAGGTGGGGAAGAGGCGGGCGATGTGCTGGTCGGGGCAACGGAAACGGCATTGAAAAATGCGGTATCTCTATCGTCGCCGCCTTCGTCCAACGAGATCGAGATCGATGTCACCGCCGCCACGCCTGAGGCATCGCAGCGGATTGCGGATTATTTCGCCGCTCGCATCGTCAAGGATATCGGTGTCGAGCAACGCGACCCGGAACTTCAGGCTGTCGAGAAAGCCCGCCTTGCTCTTGATAGCGCCGAAGCAGCCTTGACCGGTTTCCAGATGCGGCATGGCAACGATGCCGTCTCTCGCATTCAGGGCTTGCAGCAGAGAATTCGCGAGGAGGAAGCAGCCACCGCAACGCTCAGTACCAAGAGCACGGAGTTGGCGGATGGCATTTCGGCTGCCACCTCCATGAAGGTGGAGGATGTTCTCAACAGAAACCTGCCGGCAATGGCAGCGTTTTCACCGCTGGAAACGATCCGCCAGAACTATGCCGCTGCCAAACTCGCACTGGCCGAAGTCAGCGTCGATCACGGACCGAAACACCCGCGAACGATTGCCGCACAGACGACAGTGGATGCGGCGCGGGCAACCGCCATGCCGACTTTGCGCAGGGTTCTGGACGTCTTGAAGCAAGAGCAGATGACCGTCACAGAAGCACTGGAAATGCGGGCGACCGCCCGTGCTGAACTGGATAGCCAGTTAAAGGCTTTGGGCGATGCTCCCGCAGATCTCGCAAGGTTGGAAGCGGCGCTTGAGAAGGCGCGCACGGATTACATCATCTCGAGCGATGCCGCAGGCACCTTCTCCAGCGCACCGCGTGTCAGTGCCGCCGTTGCGGTGACTGCCGAGCCGGGTGTTGCCAACTACGATAGCTTCACCGCAAACGCGATGTCTGCTGCAGGTGGGGCTGCCGGATTGCTGATCTCGCTTTTCGTCCTGAGCTTCCGTCGCAAGGAAGAAGCAGCCGAAGCGGCAGAACTGCCGACCGTCATCGAGGCTGAAACGCCCGTCGAAGAAGCACCGATTACAGAAGCGATTGAAATAGAGCCCGGTATTTTCGATGACGGACCCGCAGAGATCCCAGTCACCCCCGATCCTGTTAAGGCTGAGCTTGCGCCCGAAATAGCGGGCGAAGACGAAATCGAAGCTCATATTGAAGCTGCCAACGACGTGTCGTTTGATGAGCGTGTGCGGCAGGTTCTGATGCAAAATGCCATTCCTTCCCGGCCTCAGGAAAAGGAAGCGCCCGGGTTCAAGCTTCCGCCGCTGCTGGCTGCGGCTCTTGCCGGTGAGGCAGACCATGCGCATGCCGAAACCGAAGAGTTGCGGCTGTTGCGCCAGGAACTCGCCTTGCTGCGAACCCGGCTGCTGGAACACGCGCAGGAAGAGCACGACCGTAATCGCGCCTGAGGGGCCGATTTTCTCTGAAAATGCACTTTGCTCTGCCGCATTCCAACGCTAGATAGCTAACTCGTTTCCAGGAGGAAGGCATATGGCAGTGGTAATCGACGGCAAGGCAAAGGCGGCATCTGTTACGGCGACCGTTCGCGAGGCGGCGGAACGTCTGGAGCAACAGACTGGCGTCAGACCCGGACTTGCGGTTGTTATCGTGGGCAACGACCCCGCCAGCCACGCCTATGTGAATTCCAAGAGCAAGACGGCCAAGGAGTGCGGCTTCAAATCCGTTCAGCATACGCTGCCGGAAGAAACGACGCAGGCCGAACTGGAAGCCTTGGTCGCCACATTGAATGCCGATGCGTCTATTCACGGCATCCTCGTACAGCTGCCACTGCCCGGACATCTCAATTCCGACACCGTCATCCAATCCATCTTGCCGGAAAAGGATGTGGACGGTCTGAGCGTTCTCAACGCAGGCAAGCTCGCCACCGGTGACCTCGAGACAGGATTGATCTCCTGCACGCCGGCTGGCTCGATGCTTCTGGTGCGCAGCATTCATGGCGATGACCTCTCGGGCCTCAATGCCGTCGTTATCGGTCGATCCAACCTGTTTGGAAAGCCCATGGGGCAATTGCTTTTGAACGCAAACGCGACAGTCACCATGGCTCATTCGCGTACCAAAGACTTGGCTGCGGTCTGCAAGACTGCCCATATTCTCGTTGCCGCCGTCGGTCGCCCGCAGATGGTCAAGGCCGACTGGGTGAAGCCCGGTGCAACCGTCATCGATGTCGGCATCAACCGTGTTCCGGCGCCGGAGAAAGGCGAGGGCAAATCCCGGCTGGTCGGTGATGTCGCCTATGATGAGGCGAGCGCTGTTGCGGCTGCCATCACACCTGTTCCCGGTGGCGTCGGCCCCATGACGATTGCGATGTTGATGGCAAACACCGTTATCGCTGCCCATCGGGCGCTTGGAAAGACAGCGCCGAAGTTCTAACCGCCTTGCCTTGGGGCGGGGCCGGTCGATCCGCGCACGACAAGCTCCGCTTTCCACAATTCCTGTTGGGTATCGGGCTGACCTGACTTGATCTGATTGATCAGCCGTTCCGCAATCCTGTGGCCTGCTGCGCGCAGGGAAGACCGGGTCGTGGTCAAGGGTACGGAGAAGTTGACGGGCTTTAAGAGGGGCAACACATCGTCATGGGCGATCAGGGAAATGTCTCTTCCCGGCTTCAGCCCTCGGTGATTGAGGGAGCGAACTGCTCCCAACGCCAATGCCGTCGATGCGCAGATGACAGCCGTCGGGCGATCGGCTCGCGATAGCAGCTCTTCCATTTTCAGAAAACCCGCTTCGTCATTCATGACGCTGTGGCTGACATTGTCCTGACGCAGCGCATGTCCCTGTTCCCTTAAGGCGGCCTCGACCCCCCGGTAACGCCGAAAGGTGAAATCATAACCTTCGGGGCCATTCAGAAGCGCAATGTTGCGATGGCCCAGTTGCAAGAGCAGTGATGTGGCATCGCGAAACGCGGTTTCGTTATCCACGTCGAGAAAAGGATAGTCGGCGTCCACGCCCCAGGAGCGGCCATGCACCATGAAGGGTATAGAAAGGCTCTTCATCATCTCGATGCGGGGATCGTTCTTTTTCATATAGGCAAGGTAGATGCCATCGACGCTACCGCTGACGGCAAGCTCCCTCAGCGCATCTTCCTCGTTGGCCGGTTCTGTCGGCATGATGACGAGGTGGAAGCCATTGCGGGCCGATGCCTCTCCCAAGCCACTGAGAAACTCACCGAAATGCACGTCTGATTGATAGTCGGGGCCAGTGGGCATGACCAGTCCGATTGAGCCCATCTTGCCCGTCGCCAGACGTTGAGCCGCGACGTTAGGGCGATAGCCGGTCTTCTGCGCGGCATCGATGATCTTGCGCCGGGTCTCGGCGTTGACCTCGGGATAACCATTGAGCGCACGGCTGATCGTGGTCTGGGAAATGCCAAGGTGCTGAGACAGTTGTTTCAGGTTCACGTTTCTCAGCCCTCCAATATCCAGCGCCAGCCCGACGCGTACTCCCCCAAACGTCCAAACCGCTTTGGACAATAGCAAGACTTCTGCTTTGCCACAATTGGTAAGGTCGGCTTTCTTCACCCCTAGTTTGCATGCTGCGCTGCGGTATGTTGATGGGTACGCTAAAGTTGAACCGATCACTTGACTCCAGTTCCATCTCAATGAGATGAATAGGCAGCCAAAGCGCTTTGAGGATTTTCAAGGGCGAAAGCCTGTAATGTGATGGGAGGAAAATCACATGAAAAAGACTTTCTGGACGACCGTGGCCATCGCCACGTTTTTGTCAGGTGCAGCCCTTGCGGCGGATCTGAAGTTCAAGCCGGGTGACGACGCGAAATTCAACTGGAAGAGTTACGAAGACTTCAAAACCGCCAATGCCAGCCTCAAGGGCGAAACGCTGACGATTTTTGGACCGTGGCGCGGGGAAGACGAAGCGCTTTTCCAGTCGGTTCTCGCCTATTTTGCCGATGCGACGGGTGTCAATGTTCGCTACTCCTCATCGGAAAACTATGAGCAGCAAATCGTCATCGATACGCAGGCGGGTTCTCCGCCCAACGTTGCCATTCTTCCGCAGCCAGGCCTGCTGGCCGATCTTGCTGCAAAGGGTCTCTTGACGCCGCTGGGCGACGACACCGCAAAATGGGTCAAAGACAATTACGGCGCTGGCCAATCCTGGGTCGATCTCGGCATGTATCCCGGCAAGGACGGACAGAAAGCCTATTTCGCATTTCCATTCAAGGCAGACGTGAAGTCGCTGGTCTGGTACGTGCCTGAAAACTTCGAGGAAGCGGGCTACGAAGTTCCAAAGACCATGGAAGACCTCGTCAAGCTTTCCGACAAGATCGTTGCCGATGGCGGTACGCCGTGGTGCATCGGTCTTGGTTCCGGTGGCGCAACCGGCTGGCCGGGCACCGACTGGGTGGAAGATTTCATGCTGCGCACGCAGCCGCTGGATGTCTACCTCAAGTGGACGACGAACGAAGTGAAGTTCAACGATCCTCGCGTGGTTGCGGCCATCGAGGAATTCGGCAAATTCGCCAAGAACGACAAATATGTCTCCGGTGGCGTTGCAGCAGTCGCTTCCACCGACTTCCGCGATAGCCCGAAGGGTCTCTTCGACATTCCGCCGAAGTGCTATCTGCACCGTCAGGCATCGTTCATTCCATCCTTCTTCCCTGAGGGGACCAAGGTCGGAACGGATGTCGATTTCTTCTACATGCCGACATTTGCGTCCAAGCCTGAACTTGGAAAGCCGGTTCTGGGTGCCGGAACGCTTTTCACCATCACCAAGGATTCCAAGGCTGCCCGCGCGCTGGTTGAATTCCTGAAGACGCCCATTGCGCATGAGGTGTGGATGGCACAGTCAGGCTTCCTGACACCTTACAAGAAGGTCAATCTCGACGCTTACGCCAGCGAGCAGACCAAGCGTCAGGGTGAAATCCTTACCACCGCAACCAGCTTCGGCTTCGATGGTTCGGACCTTATGCCCGGCAAGATCGGTGCCGGCGCTTTCTGGACAGGCATGGTGGACGTCGTCGGCGGCAAGTCGGCACAGCAGGTCGGCGATGATATCCAGAAGGCCTGGGACGGCCTGAAGTAATCAAGAACTCCGCCCGGCAGTGCCAGTCACTGCCGGGCCGTTTTTCTAAAAGTCTCTGCCAACACATGCTTATGATGTCAGGCCGGGTACAGAACGGATAATGGGGAGGGAATATGATGACCCAGATCGTTTCGGCGCTCGGCGTGATGATCGTCGGTGTCTTCGCCTGCGCCGCCTATTACTGGCTGTCGGACAAGGCGCTGCAGCTTATTTTCCCTATCAAAGATGGTGACGTGATCCACGCATCACGCAATCTGAACCGGCGTGCGGCCATCCGTCCCTGGCTCTTCGTCGGTCCTGCGCTTCTGTTGCTGGTGGTCTATCTCGTCTACCCCGTCGTCGCCACTTTCATCCTCTCCTTCTACGACCGCACCGGCGCCAATTTTGTCGGCCTCAATAATTATCGTTGGGCGTTTTTCGACGCCGGTTTCCGTCAGTCGATTTTCAATAACATCCTCTGGCTTGCAGTCGTGCCTGCCGCGTGCACATTCTTCGGCCTTGTCATCGCCGTCATGACCGACCGCATCTGGTGGGGCAATATCGCCAAATCCATCGTCTTCATGCCCATGGCCATTTCCTTCGTGGGTGCCTCGGTCATCTGGAAATTCGTTTATGAATATCGCGGCGAAGGTCAGGTGCAGATCGGGCTGCTGAATGCCATCGTCGAATATTTCGGTGGCACTCCGGAGGTGTGGATTTCCATGCCCTTCTGGAACAATTTCTTCCTCATGGTCATCCTCATCTGGATCCAGACCGGCTTTGCCATGGTCATCCTGTCGGCAGCATTGCGCGGCATTCCCGAAGAAACCGTCGAGGCTGCCGTTATCGATGGTGCCAATGGCTGGCAAATCTTCTGGAAAATCCTCGTGCCGCAGATCTGGGGCACCATCGCCGTCGTCTGGACGACGATCACCATCCTCGTTCTCAAGGTCTTCGACATCGTGCTGACCATGACCAACGGGCAATGGAACACCATGGTTCTCGCCAATCTCATGTTCGACTGGATGTTCCGTGGCGGCGGCGATAGCGGTCGAAGTGCCGTCATCGCGCTCGTCATCATGGCAGCCGTTACCCCCATCATGATCTGGAACATCCGCCAGGCAAACCGCGAGATGGAGGGCCGCTGATATGAGCATCGCAACCCGCATTCGCCGCATCGGCCTGCCACGCCTCATCGTCCACATCAGCGTGTTGTTTGTCGTGCTGCTCTGGTTGTTGCCGACACTCGGCATTCTCGTCAGCTCGCTGCGGGACAAGGATCAGCTCGTCGTTTCCGGCTGGTGGACGGCATTTTCCAGTTCAAGTCAGACGCAGGCGTCACGTCTCGCCGATCCCGCAACGCAAAAACAGGAAGGCGACCGCTTCGTTATCGCTGGCAACGTGTTTGGAAATGGCGCTGGCGGCAAGATTTCCGCCTTTGGTGTGCGCGTACAGGAACCGGCTGCTTTCGAGGCTGGCACAACGGCGGATCTGGGTGAGGGCGAAAGCCTCGTCATCAACGAAGATGGCACCTATCAATACAGCAAGAATGCGAGCTTCGAAGGCTCTCGCGCCAAGCGCGTCTATCTGGCTGTCGCGACCCCGCCGATCTTCACGCTCGACAATTATCGCACGGTGCTGACATCAGAAGGTATAGGCCAGTCCTTCGTCAACTCGCTGACCGTCGCCATTCCTGCCACTGTGATCCCGATCCTCATCGCGGCCTTTGCGGCCTACGCGCTGTCATGGATGAAGTTTACCGGTCGCTCGCTGATGATTGCGATGGTCGTCGGCCTCATCGTCGTGCCCCTGCAGATGTCTCTTATCCCGCTGTTGCAGCTTTATAACTGGATCGGCAACGTCTTCGGCGTGCCTTCCAAGACCTATGCCGGCATCTGGTTGGCGCATACGGCGTTCGGTCTGCCGCTCGCCATCTATCTGCTGCGCAACTACATTGCCGGTCTGCCGAAGGAAATCATCGAAAGCGCACGCGTCGATGGTGCCAGTGATTTCGAAATCTTCGTCAAGATCGTCCTGCCCTTGTCATTCCCGGCACTCGCATCCTTTTCCATCTTCCAGTTCCTCTGGACATGGAACGACCTTCTGGTCGCTATGGTCTTCCTCGGCACGCAGAAGGACGAACTGGTTTTGACGGGTGCATTGAACGCGCTGCTCGGCTCACGCGGCGGTAACTGGGAAATTCTCACCGCATCGGCCTTCGTCACCATCATCGTGCCGCTCTGCGTCTTCTTCGCTCTCCAACGTTACCTTGTGCGCGGCCTGCTGACAGGCTCGGTCAAGGGAGGCTGATACATCCATGAATGCCCATACCACACAGGAAAATGCCATGACGTCTTCTGCTCTCGTGCGCGATAAGGATTGGTGGCGCGGTGCCGTGATCTACCAGATCTACCCGCGCTCCTATCAGGATTCCAACGGCGACGGCATCGGTGACCTCAAGGGCATCACATCGCGGCTGGAACACATAGCGAAGCTCGGCGCAGACGCGATCTGGATTTCGCCCTTCTTCACCTCGCCCATGAAGGATTTCGGCTACGACGTGTCCAACTATGTCGATGTCGACCCCATGTTCGGCACACTTGCGGATTTCGACGGGCTGATTGCAGAAGCACATCGTCTCGGCATCCGCGTCATGATCGACCTCGTCCTGTCGCATACATCCGATCAGCACCCATGGTTCGTGCAAAGCCGCTCCAGCCGCCAGAACCCCAAGGCGGACTGGTACGTGTGGAGCGATGGCAAGCCGGATGGCACGCCGCCCAACAACTGGCTGTCGATCTTCGGCGGTTCCGGCTGGCAGTGGGACCCGACGCGCATGCAATATTACATGCACAACTTCCTGACCTCGCAGCCGGACCTCAACCTGCACAATGAAGAGGTGCAGCAGGAGCTGTTGAACATCACCCGTTTCTGGCTGGAGCGCGCCGTGGATGGCTTCCGTCTGGATACCATCAACTTCTATTTCCACGACAAGGAATTGCGCAACAACCCGGCCTTAGCACCGGAACGCCGCAACGCGTCTACCGCGCCTGCCGTGAACCCATACAATTTCCAGGAGCACATCTACGACAAGAACCGCCCGGAAAATATCGCCTTCCTGAAACGCTTTCGCGCTGTTCTGGACGAATTCCCTGACATTGCCGCCGTCGGCGAAGTCGGCGATAGCCAGCGCGGTCTTGAGATCGTTGGCGAATACACGTCCGGCGATGACAAGATGCAGATGTGCTACGCCTTCGAATTCCTGGCCCCGGATGCGCTGACCCCACAGCGCGTGGCCGATGTGCAGGCGGAATTTGCGCAAGCTGCGCCCGAGGGATGGGCCTGCTGGGCCTTCTCCAACCACGATGTCGTCAGGCATGTCAGCCGCTGGGGAGATGTTGTCGGAGACAAGGACGCGTTCGCCAAGGTTCTCGCAGCATTGCTGATGACGCAGCGCGGTTCGGTCTGCATCTATGAGGGCGAAGAGCTTGGCCTGACCGAGGCTGATATCGCTTTTGAAGATTTGCAGGACCCTTACGGCATCCAGTTCTGGCCGGAGTTCAAGGGCCGTGACGGCTGCCGCACGCCGATGGTGTGGGATGCAGGCCATGCATTGGCAGGTTTCTCGACCGCCGAAAAGGGCTGGCTTCCCATTCCGCCCGAGCACAAGCAGCGTGCCGTCAGCGCCCAGCAGGGCGACGAGGCATCGGTGCTGGAACATTACCGTCGCTTCCTGACATTCCGCAAACTGCATCCGGCCTTTGCAAAGGGCAAGATCGAGTTCCAGCCGGTGGTCGGCACGGTGTCGAGCTACACCCGCACGCTGGGCAACGAAACGGTGCTGTGCCTCTTCAACCTCTCGGCAGAGCCCTCGGTGGCGACGCTGCCGGATGGTGACTGGGACGTTCTGGATGGTCACGGCTTTTCCGCAGAGCAGAGCGGCAACGAGGTTATATTACCGGCATGGGGCGCTTTCTTCGCCCGCTACGCCTGAAGATTGGGGGAGGACACCGCATGACTGGCGTTATTCTGAAGGATATCCGCAAATCCTACGGGCAGGTCAAAGTCCTGCACGGTATCGATCTCGACATCAAACAGGGCGAGTTCATCGTCTTCGTCGGCCCGTCCGGTTGCGGCAAATCCACGCTTTTGCGGATGATTGCCGGGTTGGAGGAAATCACCGGCGGCGAGATGTATATCGATGGCCAATTGGTCAACGAAATCCCGCCCTCACGCCGCGGCATCGCCATGGTGTTCCAGTCCTATGCGCTCTACCCGCATATGACCGTTTACGACAACATGGCCTTCGGCATGAAGATCGCCAAGGAAAACAAGCAGGAAATCGACCGCCGCGTGCGCGCCGCCGCCGATATCCTGCAACTGACGCAATATCTGGAGCGCCTGCCGAAAGCTCTCTCAGGCGGTCAGCGCCAGCGTGTCGCCATCGGTCGCGCCATCTGCCGCAACCCCAAAGTGTTCCTGTTCGATGAGCCGCTGTCCAACCTCGATGCTGCCCTGCGTGTCGCAACACGCATTGAGATCGCCAAGCTGTCCGAGCAGATGGCCGATACCACGATGATCTATGTGACGCATGACCAGGTCGAGGCCATGACGCTGGCTGACCGCATCGTTGTGCTCAACGGCGGTCGCGTCGAGCAGGTGGGTGCGCCGCTGGAGCTTTACGAGAACCCGGCCAACCTCTTCGTCGCGAAATTCATTGGCTCACCTGCCATGAATATTATCGCAGGCAAGATCAAGGCAACGGGTGCGCACACGGCGCTTGAACTTGCCGATGGCAAGCCGCTCAATGTCCCGATTGCCACCGCAGCGGGAGAAGAAGGCAAGGCTGCATCCTTCGGCGTAAGACCGGAAGACCTGTCGATTTCGACGGGCGACGATTACCTGTTCGAGGGCAAAGTTTCCATTGTGGAAGCTCTTGGAGAAGTCACATTGCTCTATCTGGAAGCCCCCGCCGGACAGGAGCCGATCATCGTTAAAATCCCCGGCATCGCGGAAGCCAAAAAAGGTCAGGTTTTGCGCTTCTCCGCACCGTCCCAAAAGTTGCATTTGTTCGATGCGCAAGGGCAGACTTACAAGCGATAAATGGCACTTTTGAACGGTTTTTTCATCATAAATCGAAGCCGTTCAGCCATTTTATGGTTGTTCCAGATGCCAGAAAGTCATGTAAAGACAATAGGTTGGTATTTGTGTGAGTTTGTTGGTGCTGCGTGTGTGCGGTTATCCACAGCCAAAATTTGCATGTGTTTCATATCGAAACGCAGGAATGAATTTTTAACGACTTCTGGCTAGTCTTTTTTCTTGAAAATGACAGAAGGAAGACGGCATTGAACGCCCGGGCAGACATCGGCAAACCAAGCTATCTCAGCAAGGAAGAATCTTTCATGTACGACCGCGAAGGTCGTTTCAAAATGGAAGATACGATGAATGCCGCGCGCATCGAATATACCGAAAAAGCGGTCATGAACATGGCGTCACGCCGTTGCGACGTTCTCAAGATTTCGCAATCGGAAGCGATCCTTGCGCTCATGACGCAATACAACCTGCCCAAGCAGTTCTATCTCGACATTCCGGATGCCCGCATCACCAAGATTGGTTGCGTCTTGATGAAGGTCAACGCCAACAACACCATCCATGTCCGCTTTCTGCATATTCTCAGCAAGAAGGACATGGACCGCATTTTCGTGTTCAGCACGCATCCTTCTCACAGAGATCGTAAACTGGACATCCGCGCCTGGTAGCCCCTCACTTTTAGCCGTAGAGCCTGGGCGTGCTGGTCTTGAACCACGCCTTGGCAATCTTGCCGTCTACGACCTCGTAGATGCAGATAACGTCAAGCTCCCCTGGTCCATCGGGAAAGCTGCGCGTGACGGTTTCATGATCGACCACGGTCTCGCCCATCACGGTGCGATGGAGCAGCTTGCCGTGCAGGTTCGGCTCTTTGAACCGCTCGACATGTCTTTCGCGAATCTCTTCAGCATTGCTGGCGACGAGTTGATCCGGAAAGACGTAATATTGGCAATCATGCGCCCACCACGCCATGAAGGCGTCGATATCACGCGCGTTATAGGCCTCCCGCTGCATCTGGACCGGGTAGGCCACGTCCTGCTGATCCATATGCCTTAACTCGCAAACACGCTGGCACCTTGATCGGCGGGTCCCACGTTGCGGCGGAACGGTGCAAACAGTTCCCGGCCCATGCCCCATTCATTCTGAGAGAGGTCGGCTGTTGCAGGTTCGCGGCTTGCAAGTTCGGCAGACGATACCAATACCTGGATCGTTCCGGTAATCGCGTCGAGGCGGATGATATCGCCATCCTGAATACGGGAAATCGGACCACAATCGACAGCTTCCGGCGTCATGTGGATAGCGGCTGGCACCTTCCCGGACGCACCGGACATGCGACCGTCGGTCACCAGAGCTACCTTGAAACCACGGTCCTGCAACACGCCAAGCGGCGGTGTCAGTTGGTGCAATTCAGGCATGCCATTGGCCTTTGGTCCCTGGAAGCGCACCACGGCCACGAAGTCACGGTTGAGCTTGCCTTCCTTGAATGCGGTCTGAAGACTTTGCTGATCATGGAAGACAATGGCAGGGGCTTCGATGATGTGACGCTCGGGCTTGACTGCGGAAATCTTGATGACGGCCTTGCCGAGATTGCCGGTCAGCATCTTCAGTCCGCCCGTGGGCTGGAACGGCGTTTCGACGCTGGCCAGAACCTTCGGGTCATGGCTGACCTCAGGCGCGGTTGTACGCGTTACCCCACCATTTTCATCCAGCGTCGGCTCAATCGTGTAAGCTTCAAGTCCCTGACCGAAGACGGTGCGCACATCATCATGCACGAGGCCCTGCTTCAGAAGCTGCTTGATGAGGAAGCCCATGCCACCTGCGGCGTGGAAGTGGTTCACATCCGCCAGACCGTTCGGGTAAACGCGTGCGAGAAGCGGCACGACGTCTGAAAGATCGGAAATATCCTGCCATGTCAGCACGATACCGGCGGCGCGCGCCATGGCGATGAGGTGCAGCGTGTGGTTGGTAGAACCGCCTGTGGCGTGCAGACCGACAACGCCGTTGACGACGGAGCGCTCGTCGATCATCTCGCCCGCTGGGGTAAACTCGTTGCCCTGCGCAGTAATCGCCAATGCCCGTTTGGTGGCTTCACGCGTCATCGCATCGCGCAACGGCGTGTTGGGGTTGATGAAGGATGATCCGGGCATATGGAAGCCCATGATCTCCATCAGCATCTGGTTGGAATTGGCGGTGCCGTAGAAGGTGCAGGTGCCGGGGCCATGATAGGATTTGGATTCTGCTTCCAGCAACTCGGCACGCCCGACCTTGCCTTCGGCATAGAGCTGGCGAATGCGCGACTTCTCATCATTGGGCAGACCCGATGTCATCGGTCCTGCCGGAATGAAGATGGACGGCAGATGGCCGAAGGACAGTGCCGCGATGACCAGACCGGGCACGATCTTGTCGCAGACGCCGAGGAACACGGCAGCATCGAACATATTGTGCGACAGACCGATGCCTGCTGCCATTGCAATCGCATCACGGGAAAACAGCGACAACTCCATGCCCGGCTGTCCCTGCGTCACGCCATCGCACATGGCCGGAACCGCGCCCGCCACCTGCGCGATGCCACCCGCTTCCTTGGCAGCGTCGCGGATCAGGTTCGGATAGGTCTCGAAGGGCTGATGGGCCGAGAGCATATCGTTGTAGGCAGTGATGATGCCGAGATTGCCAACCCGGTCGCCGGCAAGGATGTCCTTGTCGGCGGGGGAACAGACCGCAAAGCCGTGCGCGAGGTTGGCGCAGGACAGAACGGAGCGATGCACACCCTTGGTCACCTGTAGCCGAAGCCTTTCGAGATAAATCTCGCGGTAAGGTTTCGAGCGCTCGACGATACGGGCCGTGATAGCCTGAATACGCGGGTCGGCAGCCATGGGCGTTCATCCTGTCCTTCTGTAGATCATCGGCCAGACGCTTGGGAAAGCCGGGCCAATGGTCATGTTGCTGTTTAAAGCCCGGGCCTTAGGGCGCCCAGTAGATATTCACCGGCGATTCCGCGCGGTTGAGAACGGCCCGAACGGGCATCTCTTCCTCGTCCAGATCGGATTTCGCCTGATCGAGCGTCTCTTTCTTGGCCGCACCTTCGATGTGCAGCACCAGAAACCGCGCATCGTGAAGGGCGGAAAGATTGAAGGTCAAACGATCTTCACCCGCAGTTTCCGCCGTCATCGGCAGCACGGCGCGCTCTTCATCGAGGTCGAGTGCTTCTTCGAGATTGTCGCCGCCGGGAAAGAACGAAGCGGTATGACCGTCCGTGCCCATGCCCAGAATGACGACATCGAAGGGATCGCAGATCGCTTCCGTTTTGACGGTTGCAAGCGTCGCGGCATCTTCCGTCGTGGCGAAGAACTGGTAGAGCGGCACGAAATACGCGTAAGCAGCGGCGTTCTGCAACAGATTGTCGGCCACCAGCTTGTGGTTGGAACGGTCGCTTTCCGGCGGGACGAAACGCTCGTCCACCAGCGTCACGCTGACGTTCTTCCAGTCCAGCTGATATTTTGAAAGCTCCTGAAAGAAACGCTTCGGTGTGGAGCCGCCGGAGACGGCGATGCTTGCTGTACCGCGCTCGGAAACCGCGTCTTCAAGACGTCTGGCGACGTCCTTTGCCAGCGTCTCTGCCAGTTCCTGGCCGTTTGCGAAGATATGCTCCTGTCCCATCATTTGCATATCCCCTTAATCGGCTTCGTGCCATGTGCGGCCATCGCGCTCAATCAGCGCGATCGAACCGCTCGGTCCCCAAGTGCCAGAGGTGTAACCCTGCACGCCCTGGCCAACGGCTTCCCAGCTTTTGAGAATAGGATCGACCCATTTCCAAGCCGCTTCCACTTCGTCGCGGCGCATGAACAGGGCCTGATTGGAGCGGATGGTGTCCATCAACAGGCGTTCATAGGCATCCGGGCTACGGACGTTGAAGGCCTGAGCAAAACTCATATCCAGCGAGACCTGACGCAGGCGCATGCCGCCTGGACCCGGGTCCTTGATGAGAAGCGACTGCTTGACGCCTTCATCCGGCTGCAGGCGAATGACCAGCTTGTTGGCCTCGACCTTGCCCGCCGCATCGTCAAAGATCGAATGCGGGATTTGCTTGAAGGTGACGACGATTTCCGACACGCGGGTGGCAAGACGCTTGCCGGTGCGGATGTAGAATGGCACGCCCGCCCAGCGCCAGTTGGCGATTTCGGCCTTGATGGCAACGAAGGTCTCTGTGTTGGAGACGCCGCCTTCCAGTTCTTCCAGATAGCCCTTGACCGGACCACCGGCAGAGGCACCGGCGCGGTACTGACCACGCACCGTCAGCTTCTCGACGTTGGATTCATCGATCAGCTTCAGCGAACGCAGAACCTTCACCTTCTCGTCACGCACAGCCTCCGCATCCATGGAGGAGGGGGGTTCCATCGCGACAAGGCAAAGAAGCTGGAGGATATGGTTCTGCACCATGTCGCGCAGTGCACCGGCCTTGTCGTAATAACCGGCGCGGCCTTCGAGACCGACGGATTCGGCAACCGTGATCTGCACGTGGTCGATATGGGCAGAATTCCACAGCGGTTCAAACAGCGCATTGGCAAACCGAAGAACCATCAGGTTCTGCACGGTTTCCTTGCCGAGATAGTGGTCGATACGGAAGATCTGCTCTTCCTTGAAAACGTTGCCCAGCGTGTCGTTGAGTTCCAGCGCAGAGGACAGATCGCGGCCAATCGGCTTTTCCACGACGATACGGGTGGATTTGGTGATCAGCTTGTGATCACGAATCTTGAAGGCGATATCGCCGAAAATGCCGGGAGCGACAGCCAGATAAAACGCGCGGATGCGGTCCTTGCCTTCGTCCAGAAGCTTCTTGAGCTTGTCCCAGCCATCGTCGGATTTCGCATCAACGGGAATGTAATAGAGGCGGGCGCAAAATTTAGCGACCTGCGCGTCGTCATACTCGCCCTTCTTGAGATGCTCTTTCAAAGCATCCTGCGCGAATTTGCGATATTCCTCATGGGTCATGACCGAACGGGATGCACCGATGATGCGAGTGGGCTCGGTCAGCTGGTTTTCGACCTGACGATGATAAAGTGCAGGCAAAAGCTTGCGTTCGGCCAGATCGCCAGTGCCGCCGAAGACGACGCAATCGAAGGGCTCTACTGGGATGATTTGACTGCTCATACCGATTCTCTCGATCTTTCCGTGTTGAGGGCATCCATAATCTAATCGATTTAAAAATGCCAGACATGTTGTAAGAATTTATGAATTTTGCGTGCAAGCCGTTGTTTCTGCTGACTATGAGGACGTTTCACGAACATCTGCTCCAAACGCGCAGTTAAAACCTGTCGCGCAAGGCGTACCATGAAAGTGCCAGAAACAGCAGGGGTGCCCGCAATGTGGTGCCACCGGGAAAAGACGGAACATCCAGCGACGTGAACTGGTCCAGCGCTTTGTCCTTGGCAACGACCATATCCGCATAAAGCTTGCCGCAATAGTTTGACAGCATCACGCCATGGCCGGAATAACCGCCAATGGACATGACGCCCGGCATGACCTCCCGCACGAAGGGTTGGCGGGTTAATGTGATGCCCACCGATCCACCCCAGGCATGGGTCATCTCGATGGCATTCAAGGCCGGGTAGATTTCCGCAATCTGCTTGCGGATGTGTTTGGAAATGTCGCGTGGCGAATCCGCCGTATAGGCCTCGCGTCCGCCAAACAGCAACCGATTGTCAGGCGTCTTGCGAAAGTAGCGCACCACGAAACGGCTATCGGCAATGGCTTCCTTGCCCGGAATGATATCGGGAAAATCATCCAGCGGCACAGTCGCGCCGATAAAGGAGCGGATGGGCATGACATGCGCTGCCGTGACCGGCTCCAGATTGCCGACATGGGCATTGGTGGCGATCAATACGCGGGCGGCGGTGATGGTACCTGATGGCGTTTCGATCAGTGTCTTGCCGCCGGTCTGAGTAATGGACGTCGCAGGCGTCATCTCGAAGATTTGCGCGCCTGCTGCTTTCGCTGCCTTCGCCAGCCCAATGACAAGCTTTAGCGGATGAATATGGCCGGTGCCGGTGTCGCGAACGCCAAAATGGTAATGGTCGGAGCCAAGCCTCTGCGCAGTTTCAGCCTTCTCCATAAAGGAAATGTGTTCGTAGCCATAACGACTGCGCATGGCATCGACGCTTTTGCGGTAGTCTTTTTCGTAAGACGCCTTGTGCAGAACGTTCAACTGACCGGGCAGGAACTCCATGTCGATGGCATGCTCACGGGCGAAATCCAGCACATAGTGCTTCGCGTTTTCAGCGATGTCGAACAGCCCCTTGGAGCGCTCGAAGCCGATGTCCTTCTCCAGATCATCCGGCCATGCCCGCTGGCCGGTGCCGAACTGGCCGCCATTGCGCCCGGATGCGCCATCGCCGAAGCGGTAACCCTCGATCAGCGCCACGGATACGCCCGCCTTTGCAAGATTATAGGCTGCCTGCAAACCGGTGAAGCCGCCACCGATGACGGCGACATCGACCGTGCGCGAACCATCCATCGCCGCATATTCCGGCCGCTCGCCGACACTGTCCTGATACCAGGACATGCCGGGCGCTATCGGGCTTTGCCACGTCATGCTCAAGCCCTCATACGTTCAGCAGCAGGAATTCCCGCTCCCACGGGCTGATCACCTGCATGAAGGTCTCGAACTCGCCACGTTTCAAACCGGCATAGAGGCCTACGAAGTCATGGCCGAAGACACGCTCAAGCTCCGGTTCGCCTTCCAGAAGTGCCACGGCTTCCAACAGGCCGCGTGGCAGTTCGATCGAGCCTTCATTTGCCGTCTCGTAAGTGGGCTCGGTCGGTTCGATATTGTTCATGATGCCGAGCCAACCGCAGGCGAGAGATGCTGCGATGGCGAGATACGGGTTAGCATCCGAGCTCGGCAGACGGTTTTCGACGCGGCGGGCAGACGGTCCCGAAATCGGTACACGGAAGGCGGTCGTGCGGTTGTCATAACCCCAGGCATTGTTGACCGGGCAGGCCATATCAGGCGTCAGACGACGGTAGGAATTCACGTACGGCGCGAGCATCACCAGCGCGTTCGGCACGTAACGCTGCATGCCGCCGACGAAGGAGAAAAACTCCTTCGAGGGGCTGCCATCCTTGTTGGAAAAAACGTTATCGCCTGTTTCAATATCCACCACCGACTGGTGAATATGCATGGCCGAACCCGGCATGCCCTGCATGGGCTTGGCCATGAAGGTGGCATAGATGCCGTGTTTCAGCGCCGCCTCGCGAATGGTGCGCTTGAACAGGAACACCTGGTCGGCAAGCTCGATGGGGTCGCCGTGACGCAGGTTGATTTCCAGCTGTGCCGGACCCTCTTCATGGATCAGCGTGTCGATTTCCAGACCCTGCTTTTCCGAGAAGTGATAGATATCGTCGATCAGCTCATCGAATTCGTTGATACCGGCAATCGAATAGCTCTGACCACCAACGATGGAGCGGCCCGAGCGACCCTTGGGCGGATGCAGCGGGTAATCCGGGTCGTCATTCATGGCGACGAGATAGAACTCGATTTCCGGTGCCACGACCGGCTTCCAGCCTTTGTTCTTGTAGAGATCGAGCACGTTTCGCAGGACGTTGCGCGGCGTGTAGGGAACGAATTTGCCTTCCTGATCCACCACATCGCAGATGACCTGCGCGGTGGGGTCGCTTTCCCACGGCACGACGCAAAGCGTGGACAAATCGGGCACCAGCTTCAAATCGCTGTCGCGCGGTTCATAGCGGAAATTCGCAGTTTCATCCGGGTATTCGCCCGAAATCGTGTGGCGGTAAAGCGCTGATGGCAGCGCCAGCGACGTATCGCCGGTGAATTTGGATGTCGGCATCATCTTGCCGCGGGGAACGCCTGCAAGGTCGGGAGTGATACACTCGATGTCTTCAATGCCGCGAGCCTTCAGCCACTGCGCGGCTTCGCGCCATGTGGAGCAACCGCGTGTCGGAGAGACGTCAACTTGTATTTTCTTCGCCATGTTTGCCGGTTTTTTCGGATGGAGCATGGTTTTCTTGGGAGGCATAAATCACCGGCTTTGTGTTTCAATTGGCACTATCATAACCAGACTTTGACAATTGGCGAGGGGGCAAGCGCCATTGACAACAGACCTGACTTCGAAAAGAGGAAGTACACCGAAACTAGGGAAACTCCATGACGGAAAAATGTAACGTGCTGATTTTAGGGGCAGGGGCCGCTGGCATGATGTGCGCCATCCGTGCCGGTCAGCGCGGCCGTTCCGTCATCATCGTCGATCACGCCAAGGCACCGGGCGAGAAAATCCGCATCTCCGGCGGCGGGCGCTGCAACTTCACCAATATCCATGCGAGCCCGAAGAACTATCTCTCCAGCAATCCCCATTTCGCCAAGTCCGCATTGGCGCGCTATACGCCGCGTGACTTCGTAGCTCTCGTCGAAAAGCATCGTATCCCCTGGCATGAAAAGACGTTGGGACAATTGTTCTGCGATGACAGCGCCAAGGATATCATCCGAATGCTGCTGGCAGAAATGCAGGCCGTGGGCGTGAAGATGCGGCTTCAAACGGAGATTGCTTCGGTGGAAGCAATCGCGACGGGCGGTTTTCGCGTGGCGACCTCATCCAGCATCATTGAAGCGGACAGTCTGGTTTTGGCGACCGGTGGAAAATCCATCCCGAAAATGGGCGCGACCGGCTTCGCCTATCGCATCGCCGAGCAATTCGGCCTCGGCATCATCGAAACCCGCCCCGGCCTCGTGCCTTTGACGCTTGAACCGACGCAGTTGGAAAAGCTATCGGCTCTCTCCGGCATTGCCGTCCCAGCTGAAATTTCCCACGGGAAGACGTCGTTCAATGAGGCGCTGCTGTTTACGCACCGAGGTTTGAGCGGCCCATCCGTCTTGCAAATCTCGTCCTACTGGCGCGAGGGGGACGAGGTGCGCCTGAAGATGGAGCCTGATCTTGATATCATCGGCCATCTGAAGGCAGCAAAGAAGACCAATGGCCGCCAGTCTGCCCAGACCGCATTGGGCGCGATTTTGCCGAAGCGGCTTGCGCAGCATGTGGTGGAGCGGGCAGGGGTTACCGGCAATCTGGCGGATATGTCGGACAAGGGTTTGGCGGCGTTGACTGCCGCCGTGCAGGAATGGTCGATAAAGCCTTCCGGCTCGGAGGGATATCGAACCGCAGAAGTCACGCTGGGTGGTGTCGATACCACCTGTCTCGACTCCAAATCCATGCAGGCCAAAACCGTGCCTGGCCTCTATTTCATCGGCGAATGCGTGGACGTTACGGGCTGGCTGGGCGGCTATAATTTTCAGTGGGCATGGGCATCTGGCCACGCCGCCGGGGAATCTGTGTAAAGCCTCGACATCTAAGAGTCTGTTTGGAAACTCGGCGGCGGAGAGCCGTAGAATGATTTTTATGTCCTGCAAGGAGAAGATCGTAGGCGATATCTTGTGATATCGGCAAGATTTTCGACGCAGCAGGGCGCGAAAAGCATCGCCGGATCGACCCGTCCGAGTTTTCAAACAGGCTCTTAATGCCTTATTAAGAGGCGCGGAGTCATGCTGATCGAATGCCAGCACAACGCAAGTTGATACATGATGTCCCGCTGGACGCCGGAACCCGGCATCGATCGGTTATGTTTCTCGTTCAGGAAGCCGCTCATGATGATGTCCAGAAAACGCCCCCGCGCCATCGCAATTGCTCGCACCGCCAATGATACTGCCATTTACGCCTTCCGCCTGAGCCTGATTGCCAGCGGGGCGATTGCTGCGTTTCTTGTGTTGATGTTTTAATTGCTGAAGATGCGCTGAAGGCCTTCTTCCGTCATGCTCGGGCTTTTCCCGAGTATCTGCAAAGCCTTGATTTTATTAAACGTGATTAGCTTCTTGGGACAAGCCCGAGGATGACGTCATAGCTGTACAGCTTGTCATGCGGCAAATCCAAGTGGGAAAGTCCCCCGGCATAAGTTGTAATCGAGTGGCGGGCTTTCTTTGTGCCACGAGACCGCGATCAGCAAATCGCCCCGGTTGCCGTCGGCGTGATCTTCGTCAAGAGGTCAGCCAGACTGCGAGCTTCTTATGCGGATTTATCAATTTAAGTTTTGCTGACGTCAAATTTGTAAATGCTGCAAACTCGGCACTTGTTATGCTGGGAATTTTACGTCTAGGCTGAGAGCCTGAGACGTTACTCGATTGACGTTTTCAATTTCAAGGAAAGCAATATGAGTTCAATTCATTCCTATTGGCCCGGCATTATGCTCGCTTTCACGACATATGTTGTTTCGGCAGTGAGTCCAGGGCCTGCGATGCTTGCAACGATGGGAACTGCGATGGAGTCGGGTCGCAAAGCCGGTATCGCGATGGGGTTGGGTATTGCGGCGAGTGCGTTAGTGTGGGGAATTCTTGCGTTTCTCGGTCTCTCTACTCTGCTCGTAGCCTATGCCGGCATCCTCGACATCATCCGCATACTTGGATGTTTCTATCTCTTGTACCTCGCTTGGAAGGCATTTTCGTCGGCATTATCGAGATACGATCTTGATGTTAGCCTCACTGGAAAAAAGGAATACAGTGCGATCAACGTATTTTTCCGCGGTTGTGCTCTAAACCTCGCCAATCCAAAAGCAATTCTGACTTGGGTCGCGATAATTGCTCTTGCCATCGAACCCAACGCCCCCGTTTGGACAATACTCGCAGTCCTTTCGGCTACGATTTTATTTTCTGTCGTGTTCTACACCTTGATTGCCATCTTGTTTTCGACGCCGAAAATGGTGTCTGTCTATAGTCGGCTGCGGCGTTGGATAGATGGTACATTGGGACTGGTATTTGCTTTTTCAGCTTACAAATTAGCCAGAGACTAAGTTCAAGGAACCTTTTTACTGCACCAACCCCCACATAATCTCATACAAACGAAGACCGCCACCGTCGCGGTATCAGAACGGTGGCGGATCGTATGGTGAAATTAATCAAGGGGCATGCCGATCTCTTTGCCGGACGGTATAACCGCCTGGCTTGAGATTTCTGTTACGCCGCCGCCTTGCCCTGTGCAACGATGACGGGGATGAGCAGGTCGCCCCAGTTGCCGTCGCCGCCGTGGTGGCGGGCGGAGCGGACGAGTTCGACCGAGATACCTGCTTCCACAGCCTTCATGACCGCCTGGTTGAGGCGGTGCAGATCATTGGCGAGCATGCGGATCGCGCTTTGCTGATCCTGGCTCATGGACGAGGACTGTTCCTCGCTGCGTTCCTTAACTCTCGAAATCGAAGCCATTGTTTTTCCTCCGTTCAATGGGCTTTAAGCTGGTTTGCTATTCCGCAGCCGGGCGGAACTGGTCGTGTTCGGTCGATTCCCTCATCGCCGTGGTGGATGATGTGCCGCCGGTGATGGCCACGGAAACCGCGTCGAAATAGCCGGTGCCGACTTCGCGCTGGTGCTTGGTGGCGGTGTAGCCGTTGATTTCGGCTGCGAATTCCGCTTCCTGAAGCTCCGAATAGGCAGCCATCTGACGGTCCTTGTAGCCGCGTGCCAGTTCGAACATGCCGTAATTCAACTGGTGGAAACCGGCAAGGGTGATAAACTGGAACTTGTAGCCCATGGCGCCGAGTTCGCGCTGGAACTTGGCAATCGTCGCATCATCCAGATGTTTCTTCCAGTTGAAGGACGGCGAGCAATTGTAAGCGAGCTTCTTGCCAGGGTGAACCTTGTGCACGCCTTCGGCAAATCTCTTCGCCTGCTCCAGATCCGGCTTGGATGTTTCGCACCAGATGAGATCGCAATAGGGCGCGTAGGCATTGGCGCGGGCAATGCACGGCTCAAGACCGTGTCTGACCTGATAAAAACCTTCCACCGTGCGACCTGCGCCATAATCCACGAACGGCTGGTCGCGCTCGTCGATGTCAGAGGTCAGAAGCTTGGCAGCTTCCGCATCCGTGCGGGCGATGACGAGGGTCGGCGTACCCATGACATCCGCTGCGAGACGCGCTGCTGTCAGGTTGCGGATGTGGGCAGCCGTCGGGATCAGAACCTTGCCGCCCAGATGGCCGCACTTTTTCTCAGACGCCAACTGGTCTTCATAGTGAACGCCTGCAACACCGGCCTCGATAAAGGCCTTCATGATTTCAAAGGCGTTGAGCGGGCCACCGAAACCGGCTTCCGCATCCGCAACGATCGGCGCGAACCATGTATCGACCGAAAGACCCTTGCCTTCTGCGGTCTCGATCTGGTCGGCGCGCTGCAGGGTCTTGTTGATGCGCTTTGCCAGTTCAGGTGCTGCATTGGCGGGGTAAAGCGACTGGTCTGGATACATGGACGACGCCGTATTCGCATCTGCCGCAACCTGCCAGCCCGAGAGATAGATCGCCTTCAGACCGGCGCGGACCATCTGCATGGCCTGATTGCCGGAGAGTGCGCCGAGCGCATTGATATAGCTTTCCTCGTTGATCAGCTTCCACAGCCGGTTTGCGCCCATTTCCGCCAGCGAATGACGGATTTCCACGGAACCGCGCAGCTTCTGGACATCCGCTGCCGTATAGGTGCGCTCGATGCCATCGTAGCGACCTTTTGGTGCACCTGGAACCAGATAGTAAAAATCAGTCATGTCTCTCTCCCTTGTCAGAACTGTCAAGCAATCCACACATCTTAACTCCAATTCGATGTGTGATCAGATGTGACTGAATTTACAGTTTCGATGATTTTTGTGCCAGATAAAAAGGAAAATCAGTGACTTGAAAGAGGTCATGCTGTATCGTCTTTGACAGGGTGGAGTTGTAAATCTGTAAATTTTGTAAAAGTCACGAGAGCCATATCTTGTGTAACTTTTGTAAAGGGAGGGGTTTTATTGGACGCCAAGATATTTGCGGGGCCGCGGGTCCGGCGCGTGCGCAACGGGTTGGGGCTGACGCAGACGGCGATGGCGCAGGCGCTGTCTATCTCGCCGTCCTATCTCAACCTCATCGAGCGCAACCAGCGCCCGCTGACGGTGCAGCTACTGTTGAAGCTCAGCTCCGTCTACAAGGTCGATCTGGATGACCTGCAAGGCGAAAGCGGCGGCATTGCCAGCCAGTTGCGGGAAGTCTTTGCCGATCCGCTGCTGGCTGGCGAGGTGCCTTCGGGGCAGGAGCTGGTCGAGGTGGCGGAAGCCGCGCCCAATGCGGCGAGCGGCATCACCAAGCTTTACCGCGCCTACCGAGAACAGGCGCAGCGCCTCAGCGACCTTTCCGATCTTCTGGCCCGCGAGGGGCACCAGACCACGCTGTCTGCCACCCGCCTGCCGATCGATGAGGTCAGGGAAATCTTCGAGCGTCGCGCAGCGCATTTCATTGAACTGGACGCGGCGGCGGAAGCATTCCATACCACGCTGGCGCCGGGCGATGATCTGGCCCAGGCATTGAAAGGCTGGCTGCAGAAAAACCACGGCATCGTCGTGCGCTCCATGCCTGTTCATGCCATGCCCAACCTGCGGCGGCGCTATGACCGGCATTCCATGCGGCTGTTTTTGTCCGAGCGTCTTTCGCCGCAGGACCAGTTGCGGGAGATGGCCATGGAGGCCTGTCTGCTGGCGCTGACTGACGAGATTGGAAGGGAGTTGCAGGCGCTGGCACTATCCGGCGAGGAGGCAAAACGCATCGCCCGTTTCGAGCTTGCCCGCTACGCCGCCCATGCGCTGATGATGCCCTATGGTGCGTTTCTCGCTGCCGCCCAGCGCGCCCGTTACGACATCGACATCCTGCGCGGACGCTTCAATGTATCCTTCGAGCAGGTGGCAAACCGCCTCGTCACGCTGGTCCGACCCGGCGCGTCAGGCATTCCGTTTTTCCTGATGGAAATCGACAGTGCCGGAAACCGGTTTCGCAAGGCAGGCGCGCAAGGCTTTCCGCAGGCGAAGTTCGGCGGGCAGTGCGTGAAGCTGAATGTGCACGCGGCCTTTTCTCAACCGGGGCAAGTGCTGGCAGAGCAGGTGGAGATGCCGGATGGCGGGGCCTATCTCACCGTTGCCCGCTCTCTGGAAGGTCCGCAGGCGGGGTTTGGAGAACGCATTCGTCGCACGGCTGTCATGGTTGCCTGCGACGCTTCCCATGCGAAGGAAACGGTCTATGGTGATGTGGTGGGCATCAAGGTGGGCAGTATTGCGATTGGTCCATCCTGTCGACTGTGCGAACGGCAGGGCTGTCTGTCACGCGCCGAAGCGCCGTTGACGCGCCCGTTGGGGCTGGACGAAATGGTGACGGGCCTCAGCGTTTTCGATTTTCAGTGAGTGCTTCCAACACAATTGTTTGAAATTGCCGCGCTGCACATTTCCCGCTTGCCGACACAACTATTCCTTTCTAGTCTCTGACAAAACAAGGGGATCACGCGTCTTCCCACGACGCGTTCAAACAGGAGATATCATGAAACATCGTTCGCTTCGTTTCAGCCTCGCCGTTGCCGCAGCCGTTCTGGCCGCTGGCACCGCATTCGCGCAGGAAAAGGTCGTCCACGTCTACAACTGGTCCGACTATATCGATCCTGCCCTTCTGGAAGAATTCACCAAGGAAACCGGCATCAAGGTCGTCTATGACGTCTATGACGGCAACGAAGTCCTGGAAACAAAGCTTCTGGCTGGCAATTCCGGTTATGACGTCGTCGCACCAACATCGCCATTCCTGGCGCGTCAGATCAAGGCTGGCGTTTACCAGAAGCTGGACAAGTCCAAGCTGCCGAACCTCAAGAACATGTGGCCGGAGATCACCACGCGCCTGTCGCAGTACGATCCGGGCAATGAATATGCGGTCAACTACATGTGGGGCACCACCGGCATCGGCTACAACGTGGCCAAGATCAAGGCTGCCTTGGGCGATGACGTGAAGGTCGATAGCTGGGATATTCTCTTCAAGCCGGAAAACGCGGCCAAGCTGAAGTCCTGCGGCATCAACATTCTCGATGCCTCCGACGAAACCTTCGCCATTGCCATGAACTATATCGGCAAGAACCCGGACAGCAAGGAAACCGCTGATCTGGAAGCCGGTGGCGATGTCTACAAGGCGATCCGCCCTTCGGTGAAGACCTTCAACTCGTCCGCCTATATCGATGAACTCGCCAATGGCGACAGCTGCATCACCATCGGCTGGTCCGGCGATATTCTTCAGGCCAAGACCCGCGCCGAAGAAGCCAAGAACGGCGTTGAAGTGAACTACGTCATTCCCAAGGAAGGCACCTATATCTGGATGGATTCCTTTGCCATCCCGAAAGATGCAAAGAATGTCGAGGAAGCACACGCTTTCATCAACTTCATGATGAAGCCTGACGTTGCCGCCAAGGCGTCCGACTACGTCCAATACGCCAACGGCAATCTGGCTTCGCAGGCGCTGATGGATGAGGCCGTGTCCAAGAACCCCGGCGTTTACCCGGATGCCGAGACGATGAAGAAGCTCTTCACCATCTCGCCCTATGGACCGAAAGAACAGCGTGTTCTGAACCGCGTCTGGACCCAGATAAAAACCGGCAGCTGACCGGGTTTCACAAAGGGGCGGGTGGAAACTCCTGCCCCTTTCTCGTTCGGCCTCTTCATACAGTAAATGGGACAGTTCATGGCGAAATCTCTTGGCCCGGTTAAACGCAAATTCTCTCCATGGACTGATCCGGCGGCGGTGCCGTTCATCCGTTTCGAGAATGTGACCAAGAGGTTTGGCGATTTCGTCGCCGTGGATAATCTGACGCTGAATATATATGAGCGCGAATTCTTCTCGCTGCTGGGACCATCGGGCTGTGGCAAGACGACGTTGATGCGCATGCTGGCGGGGTTCGAGGAACCCACGGAAGGGCGCATTCTGTTGCAGGGCAAGGATATCTCCGGCGTTCCGCCCTACAAGCGCCCGACCAATATGATGTTTCAATCCTACGCGTTGTTCCCGCATATGTCCGTCGAAAAGAACATTGCGTTTGGTTTGGAACAGGACGGCTTGCCCAAGGCGGAGATCAAGGCCCGCGTCGAGGAATTGCTGCAAATGGTCAAGCTGGAGCAGTTTGCCAGACGCAAACCCAACCAGCTATCGGGTGGTCAGCGCCAGCGTGTGGCACTTGCCCGTTCGCTTGCCAAGCGCCCCCAGGTACTGCTGCTGGATGAGCCGCTTGGCGCCCTGGACAAGAAACTGCGTGAGGAAACGCAGTTCGAGCTGATGGACATTCAGACGAAGCTCGGGCTGACATTTCTCATCGTCACCCACGATCAGGAAGAGGCTATGACGGTTTCCGACCGCATCGCCGTCATGGACAAGGGCATGGTCGTTCAGGTGGCAACGCCTGCGGAAATCTACGAAGCCCCCAACAGCCGCTACGTCGCTGATTTCATTGGCGACATCAATATTTTCGAGGCAGAGATCACCTCCAAAACGACCGAGGACGGCAAACCGGCAACGGTACTGTTGGATTGCGATGGAATGAAAGTGGCCGTCGAGCAGGATTGCGCAATGATTGCCGGTAACAAGGTGGCCTTTGCTGTCCGCCCGGAAAAGGTCCGCATTTCGCTGGACCAACCGCAGGATACGTCCATCAATGTCGCTCACGGCGAAGTCTGGGACATCGGCTATCTCGGCGACTTCTCGGTCTTCATCGTCCAGTTGGCAGATGGCAGAACCATGCGCGCCGCACAGGCCAACGTCTCACGCCTTGTGGATCGGCCCATTACCTTTGGGGATATGGTCTGGTTAAGCTGGAAAGCCGATTCCGGTTTGGTTCTCACAAGCTGAGGGAGGGTACTATGGCGATTTCGTCTCCTGAAAATCGGCAAAGCCCCATGCGGTGGCTGGTGGTTGCTGTCCCATATATCTGGCTTGCGCTTTTTTTCGCGGCTCCTTTCCTCATAATCGTCAAGATTTCCCTCTCCGACACCGCCATCGCCTTGCCGCCCTATGTGCCGGTTTTCGAAGGCTTCAGCCGGATCGGCGACTTCTTCTCGCAACTGGATTTCGAGAACTATATCTTCCTCACGGAAGATCCGCTTTACATCGAGGCCTACCTCTCGTCGCTGCGCATCGCACTCATCTCCACGGGCCTGTTACTCCTCATCGGTTACCCCATGGCACTTGCGATGGCGCGAGCGCCCAGCACCATCCGACCCACCCTGGTCATGCTCGTCATCCTGCCGTTCTGGACTTCGTTCCTGATCCGCGTGTATGCGTGGATTGGCATATTGAAGCCGGAGGGATTGCTGACGGTTCTGTTCCAGAGCATCGGTATTTTGGGGCCGGACCAGCAGGTCAACATCTTCCGAACGGATACGTCCGTCTTTATCGGCATCGTCTATTCCTACCTGCCCTTCATGGTGCTGCCGCTTTATGCGGCGCTGGAAAAACTGGATAATACGTTGCTGGAAGCCGCTGCCGATCTCGGTTGCCCACCGTGGAAAGCCTTCTGGAAAATCACTTTCCCGCTGTCTCTGCCGGGCGTTATAGCCGGGTCGATGATCTGCTTCATTCCCATCACCGGCGAATTCGTCATACCCGATCTCTTGGGTGGTGCGCAGACGCTGATGATCGGCAAGACGCTGTGGACAGAGTTCTTCGGCAACCGTGACTGGCCGCTGGCCTCTGCTGTCGCGGTGCTGCTGCTGCTGGTCCTCGTCGTTCCCATTGCTATCTTCCAGAACCAGCAGAAGAAGGTGGTGTAGCCATGAAGCGCGGAAAGTTAGATACGATCATCCTCACGCTGTGCTTTGCGTTTCTCTACATCCCGATCATCATTCTGGTGATTTATTCCTTCAATGCTTCGAAGCTCGTCACGGTCTGGGGTGGCTTTTCGCTGCACTGGTACAGCTCGCTCTGGTCGAACGAGGGTTTGATGGATGCAGCCTGGATTACGCTGCGGGTCGCGTTGTTGAGCGCGACGATAGGCACCATTCTTGGCACGCTGGCGGCTTTGTCGCTCACGCGCTTTGCGCGCTTTCCTGGCCGCATGCTGTTTTCCGGCATGATCTATGCACCGCTTGTCATGCCTGAGGTCATCACCGGCCTGTCGCTGTTGCTCCTCTTTGTGTCCATCGGCGTTGACAGAGGGTTCTGGACGGTGGTCATTGCCCACACGACCTTCACCATGTGCTATGTCGCCATCGTCGTGCAGTCACGCCTGCTGACCTTTGATCGCAGTCTTGAGGAGGCCGCGCTCGATCTCGGCTGCCCACCGGTCAAAACTTTTTTCCGCATCACTTTGCCGCTCATCATGCCGGGTGTTGTCGCAGGCTGGATGCTGGCCTTTTCGCTGTCGCTGGACGATCTCGTCATCGCCAGCTTCACGACCGGGCCGGGTGCAACGACGCTGCCGATCAAGATCTATTCGCAGGTGCGGCTGGGTGTGACGCCGGAGATCAACGCCATCTGCACAATCCTGATCGCGCTGGTAACAGTCGGGGTCATTTGCGCTTCCATCGCGTCCAAGCGGACCGAACTGCAACGCATGCGCGACGAACACGCCGCCGCCAGGGGTTGATCCATATGGGGGCGGTTCTAGAGAGCCCGGAAGCATCGGAGACGATTAGGATTTATGGCCCCTAAATGGTGTAGTCCTGTCTTAACTGTTTGTTAAATGGGACTGTTTCACATGTATCTCAACGTGGGTGCACTCAATGAGAGGGTGACTGGGCCGGTGGCCAAAAACATGATGTTATTATTCCTACTCTCGTTATAAGCACAAATTTCAAGGCAGCCTCGGCTGCCTTTTTTCTTGCGCTGAGACGGCACGCTCACCTCAGGCCAGCGCATCGGTCTCGCGCAAAACCTTTTCCAGCATCATGCGGCCATAGCTGGCATTGCCATGGTAGTCCCCAGGCTGCTTGGCAAAGACGTCAAGCATCGCGCCGTATTCGTCGTAGGCCTCTTCGGGTGGACGGTGGCAGCCGATACCCATCGCATTCAGCCGTTCGGTCGCCCGGTCGCGAAAACGGTTGCAGATGAAGGCGATTTCCCCATTTGCAAAGTTGAGCTTGTTTGCGATCTTCTGATAGCTCGCGGGAACAGCACAGCAGGATGCGAACTTTTTGGATTGAACGACATTGACTTTCCTGCCCAAAGATAATGAACAGAGCTTTCTCCAGGCTACCGTTCGTCGTCTGCCCTATCGTCGAGCGAGCGGGATACGAGAACCACGGGGATAAGCCCCGCCAGAATGATGATCAGCGCGGGAATGGAGGCATCCTGCACTTTGGAGCGGGAGGCGTCTTCGTAGACCAGCGTTGCCAACGTATTGAAATTGAACGGCCGCAGCATGATCGTGGCTGGCAGTTCCTTTAGCGATTCGATGAAGACCAGCAAGGCTGCGGTGATTGCTGCCGGGCGGATGTTCGGTAAAAGCACGCTGACCAATGTCTGAAGGCGGCTGCGTCCCAGCGTTCTTGCCGCCATGTCCATATGGGGCGACAGTTTCTGGAAACCTGCATCGATTGTGCCCTCCGATAGCGTCATGAACCGTACACTGTGGGCGTAAACAATTGCGAAGGCGGTTCCTGACAGCAGGAGGCCGGTCGAGTAGTTGAGGTGTAATCGCAGGAAACCGTCGAGGGCATTGTCGAAGGCTGAAAACGGCAGCAGCACGCCAATGGCCAGCACCGTGCCGGGTATGCCGTAACCGAGAGAGCCGATGCGGCTGATCGAACGCGCTGCAGGCGACGTGTTGACGCGTTGCACATAGGCGAACATGAAACCGCAGATCAGCGTTATCAGTGCTGCCGAGACCGACACTTCCAGACTGTGCGCCAGTGCTTTGAGCAGTTTGGGATCCGACAGCGCGCTGAACCGCTTGAGGGCGTAACCGCCAAGCACCAGCACCGGAATGACGAAACCGGACAGGATTGGCAGCAGACAGAATGCCGTCGCCGCCCAGCCACGCCCGGCCTTGAGCGGCTTTCGCCCGAACCGTTGCGTCATGGCCGTGGATTTGGCGGTGGCAAAACGCTGTCGGCTGCGCGCTTTTCGCTCGATGATGATGAGCGCGGCGACAATGATCACCAGCACCGTAGCGATCTGTGTTGCCCCGGCAAGATTGCCGCGATTGAGCCAGGTTTCGTAAATGGCAAATGTCAGTGTGCGAACGCCGAGATATTCAACCGCGCCGATGTCGTTCAAGGTTTCCATCATGACAAGAGCAAGGCCGATGATGATGGCGGGTCTGGCCATCGGCAATTGCACGGACAGGAATATTCGCATGGGGCTGGCGCCCAGCGTTCTCGCAGCGTCTGTCGCAAAACGACCCTGCAGACCGAAAGCCGCTCTGACGGAAAGGTAGACATAGGGGTATAGGACGGAACTCAGGACAAGCACCGCGCCGCCCAGTGAACGGACATCCGGAAACCAGTAATCGCGCAATGTGTGATAGTCGAAAACGGTGCGAACGGCCGTTTGAACCGGTCCCGTGAAATCCAGAAACTCGCCAAAGGCGTAAGCTGCGAGATAGGACGGAATGGCAAGCGGCAAAACGAGCGCAAACGCCAGCAGGCGGCGCAGCGGAAAGTCAAACGTGCTCACCAGCCATGCGGTGAGAATACCGAAACACGCTGTCACAATCCCAGTCATGCCCAGAAGCATCAGCGTCTGCTCGCCTGCGCGCGGCAGGACGTTGACCAGAAGGTGACGCCATCCATCCGTACCGCCGGTGGCTGCGATGCAGACAATCGCGATCAGCGGCATCGCGACCGCACATGCCAGCACGGCGGTCCAGATGGAAAGTCCCGAAGGCCTCAATCTTGGCGCGATCCAGCCGGCATCAGAATGTGGAGACAGCGGCAATGCTCTTATCCTTCCGTCATCGGCGGAACCGACGCGTAGACCGAAAATGTCCAGGGGCAGTCAAGCCCTCGGACATTGCTAATCCCGGAAGCGTTCAGTTCGCAAGCACGCGCTGCGAGGGAAAGCTGATTTCTACCAGCGTTCCTTCATTCGGGGCCGATGTAATGGAGAAATTGGCCCGGTTGGCATCAACCATCGCCTTCGTCAAAGGCAGGCCCAAGCCGGTACCATCGCCGCGGACCCGGTTGCTGGAGGCGGAAACCTGCCTGAACGGCTTCATCGCCTGTTCCAGTTCGGAGCGGTTCATGCCGATGCCAGTGTCGCGGATGCGCAAAACCACGCTGCCATTTGCCTCATAAGCGGTGGATACAACGATCTGACCACCCGATGGTGTGAACTTGATGGCGTTCGACAGGATGTTGAGCATGATCTGCTTGATCGAGCGCAGATCAGCGACGATCTGTGGCACCGATTGCGAAAGTGCCGTGCGCACGATGACGCGCTGGTTGTTCGCCTGCGGCTGCACGATGGAAACGGCTTCCGCAATCGTATCGTTCAAGGCAACGGCCCTGAAATCGACATCCATCTGTCCTGCCTCAATCTTTGAAATATCCAGGAGATCGTTGACGATATCGAGCACGTGGCGACCTGAGCGCACGATGTCGTTGGAATATTCGATGTAGCGCGGATGCCCAACCGGGCCGAAACGCTCGGTCGCCATGATGTCGCCAAAGCCGATGATGGCGTTGAGCGGCGTGCGAATTTCATGGCTCACGCGCGCCAGAAAATCGGTCTTGTGGGCATTTGCGGTTTCTGCAGCGCGCTTTGCGTTGCGCAAATCCTCTTCGGTGCGCTTCCACTGCGTAATGTCGCGGATAACGGCGCAATATCCATTGGAGGACTTCAGCTTGCCGATGGTCATGAACAGCGGCAGGAAACCGCCAGATGCCTCGCGGCCAATCACTTCACGGCCATCGTTGAGAACGCTTGCAACGCCATGATTGGCAAGTCCGGAGAGATAATCCAGCACGGCCCGCTGGCTTTCATGGGCAAACAGGGTGACGAAAGGCTTGGACGAAATCTCGTCATTGTCATAGTTGAACAAGGCACTGGCAGAGCGGTTCAGCGAGCGGATTAGACCGTCTTCGCCAACCAGAACAACGCCATCCGTTGCCGTTTCCAAGATGGAATGCAGCTCTTCGACCTGGCCCTTGAGCGCGCCGAGCTCCACGTCCGCGTCGTTCTGCGCGGTTTCCGTCTGCGTATTTTCGTTGGCGGGCAGGTGGCTTGCAACGCTCTCTGCGGTCGGAATCAAAGACAGCATCAAGGCGCCAGCCTCTTCCCAGCGCACCGATTGCAGCCTTGCCTTGACGGGGATCAGCTCATTATCGGCACTGACAGCAACCATGCCACCCGACCGTTCCGAGACAGCATCGAGTTCGTCGCGCTGCAACAGAGCGTCGAGGCCGCCGACTTCGGCAAGTTCGTCCACAGTCGCGTAGCCCGTCAGCCGTAGAAACTCCGGATTGGCGTGGATCAGCCGATCGCCGCTGTGGATCAGAAGCGCGACAGGCATCTGGTCCACGGTTTCCGCGTTCAGAGCCGCGTGTGGACGAAGAGGAAGCTCGGACGGCGGTTCAACTGCGCCTTCTGCATCAGGAACGCGAACGGGATTTAGGGGTGCCACGAAGCTGACGGCCTCATCGCCGCGCGTATAATCGGCAAAGTCATCGTCATCTTCGTCTGTCGAAACAACGGCTTTATTGTCTTCGTCAGCGGTTTTTTCCGGCATGGATATCAGCGCGTCGACCGCCTCTGGTTCAGGCGATGGCGTAATGTCGGCCGCCTCCAGCTCTTGGCTTTCGTCTGTCGTCACCGTGTCCGCCACCACCGGCTTCAGCGTGCGGGCAATTTCCTGGAACGCCGCCTGCTCGCTGGCGCTCAGTTGGTCCCGACCTTTGCTGCGGCGGTCCTCAAGCTGTACCACCTTGTCGGAGTGACGACGGTTCGGCGTTTCGGTAATTTTAAGAACGGGTACTTCGGTTTCAGGCGGAGCATAGCTGCTGGGTTCGTCCTGCTGTCCCCGGTCGTCCTCCGCGACGTTTTCGTTCACGGCTTCCGGAATATTGGACGGCAAAACCTCAGTGTCGGATTCTTCTTCATCCTGCGGAAGCACAAACAGCACGTCTTCATCGAGATGCGCATCTTCTTCCGTTTGTGTCTCGGACGATGGTTGCTGGTCGCCAGCAAGCGTCAGACCAACCGCATTGGGATCTTCCACCGCATCGGCAAAGCGCACGATACCGAAGCCGCGGAAACCGTCGAACTCGCGTGAGCGTGTATAAGTGGGCAGGGCAGCCAGATCGATCGGAACGGTCAGCGACGTGCCTTCGACAGGCCAATAAATGGTCTTGCCGGACCATGTGTCGCGACGGTTCAAAAGTTCGGTGATCTTTCCATCCGGGTCGAGACTGAACAGGGCGGCAAGATCAGAAAAACTCATGCCCTCGACATTGGCTGCCTTCGGTCCGACCGCCTCCGCAAATTCATGAGAAATAGAACTGAAGCGACCAGCGTCATCGATCTTCCAGACGAAGCGGGAGGCGCGTCGGTGCGGATCGAAAACAAAAGGCTTGTTTTCAGCGGCAAGTGCGGTTGCCTGCTCAACCTGCTCAACCTGCTCAACCTGCTCAACCTGCTCAACCTGCTCAACCTCGATGGCCGGGTGCTCTTCGATCAAGGGAAGTTCTGCTTCACTCTCGGCTTCATCCGCCTCAGGCTCATCAAGGACGATCTCGTGCTGATCGTGGGCTAGCAGCGGCTCGACGTCCTCTTCAGGCTCGGCATCGGGCAGGGCGGCAGCATCACGGAAGTCGGATTCCTGGCTTGCATCCTGCGGCTCTGGGATTTCTTCGATGTCAGCAATTGCTGCCAATACTGGGGCAAATTCCTTACGCTCTTTTTCCAACTGTTCGTCTGCTGTCACGACGATGGGCTGGCTGAGCTCTGGCTGGGGTTCTGCCTTCGCCTGGGTGAACTCGGCGGATGGATCGAGCGTACCGATCACCGTTTCGACGACGAAAATCAGGTTCAACTCAGGCTCTTGCGACAATTGCCCCGCAGCGGCTGGCAGGTAGCCCTTGCCTGCAAGCACGGGTCTCTTGACCAGCTTGCCCTGCTGTGTCGACGCCATGGACATCAGCGTTCGTGTCGTCACCGCAGTTATGCCGAGAGCAGCAAAGCCTGGCGATGCCGCTAAAACCTTACTGTCGGCATCCAGCACTGCCATGTGAATATCAGGGTCATCAAAACCCTCTATCATGCGGCGCGCTCGCTCTTGCAGCGACGGCAATGTCCGGTCGATGGGTGCAGTAAACAGAATGGCAGGCTGGCCGGGTTCGGCTTCGATGATCTCGGCGGTTGCGACAATCGAGACGCTTTTGAAGCCGGAATGAATGCGGATCGTGAACTGCGTGCTATCGCCGACATTTGCCAATCGCCCGGCGGTTGCGGAGAATTGACGGAAGGTTACGTCCTGCTGTTTTGGCCCACGTTCCAGAAAGTCGTAGATCATCGGCGTGCCGAACAACGCCGCCCCACGACCGTTTGCCCACAGTGCGCTCTTGAGGTCCATCGAGAACAGAGCCATGGCTTCGCCACGGCCGAAATGCTCTCGGACGCGCTCGTGCACTGCGATGTCTATGAATGGATATTGAACGGCGGGCATGTGGGGACCTATTCTGGGCACGACCTGACCTCAAACAACCGCAAGACCTCATCATGAGGTGCCATACAGCCTGCATCGGCTCGATGTTAACAGAATCTTAAATAACTTCACAGGGTGGATAGGTCCATCTTCTGTGGCGGAATTTGCCAATTACAGTTAATTCCGACGGTCGTCTGGATAAGATTTGCACATCATCTCGACTGTGTGTTGGTCAGCACCTTTTTGCAATCGCCAAAGTGGGTTCGAGCGCTTCAATCCAAAGGCATTTTGTGAATTGTGAGCCATTCGGCAAAACACGCTTGCTTTCTAAATTTTTTTCGCGAAAATCACCGAGAGACTTGCAAAGCGGGAAAACTCCCCGTATGTGAGCCTCCGTGAACGCGGACACGGCGTTTTATGTGCGGTTGTAGCTCAGTTGGTTAGAGCGCAGGTTTGTGGTTCCTGAGGCCGGTGGTTCGACCCCACCCAACCGTACCACTTCTCACTTCCAAAAAACTCTTGATCGATATCGGCTCTACACATTCGCGCGCTGCTTTGTCGCGGGTATTCTTGCGCGTTTTTCGCCCTTCAAAAACTGGTTGGCTAAAATGCCGGGCGCTGGTATGGTTACATCAACGTAACTTATGGACGCCAGCAGCATTGCTTTCAGCTTTCGCGCGGCGGAATGGAAAAAACAGTGACTGACCCCGGCAACGGCACAACGCCGTCGGAACCAGGGGCGTCGGCGGTGGAAAAAGGGGATGCGAAGCGTTCCCGTCGTGGCAAGAGCAGGCGTAACGGGAAGCCCCGCAACGCCGTTGTTCCGTCACAGCTACGCAGTGCCGATTCCCAACCGGATTCCTCTTCGACTGGCACGACTGAACCAGGCACGGAGCCGCGCAAGCGCAAGCGTCGCAGGCGTTCTCGCGGCCAGGGTGGCGGTCAGGCCGCAGCTGTCGTCAGCGAGACAGTCGAACAGCCATCTCAACCGCCGTCATCTCAGGGCAAACGTAGCAGCCGTGGCGGCAAGCGCAGTCATCGTGGGCCGCAGGGGCGTCCTCTGGTTCCGACCCACTCGCCTAAACCTGCGGCGAGACAAAATGGTGCGGCGTTACCTGTCCAACCGCCTCTGACTGCCGATCAGCGAAGCCACGTTCAAACGCGCGCTCAGACGCCTTACCGGGATTCCGGTTTCGATGGCGGCGCGGATATGTATGCGGCGCTGGATCTCGGCACGAACAATTGCCGTCTGCTGATTGCCCAGCCGACGCGCCCCGGCCAGTTTCGCGTGGTAGACGCTTTTTCGCGCATCGTGCGGCTTGGCGAAGGCTTGGTGTCGACTGGTCGTTTGTCCGATGATGCCATGGACCGCGCTGTCGAGGCGTTGCGCGTGTGTGCAGCGAAACTTTCCGGGCGCACCATTCGCCGCATGCGGCTGATTGCGACGGAAGCCTGCCGCGCTGCTACCAACGGCGAAGAGTTTCTGGAACGCGTGACACGCGAAACAGGCCTTCAACTTGAAATCATCAGCCGCGAGACGGAGGCACGTCTGGCAGTATCCGGTTGCGCATCACTCGTCGGTCGCGAAGCGCGCTCGGTCGTGCTGTTCGATATCGGCGGGGGGTCTTCGGAGATCGCTGTCATCCATGTGGGCGAAAATCGCTCCAATCGGCTCGCCAATCACATCACGCATTGGACGTCGCTTCCGGTCGGCGTCGTGACGCTGTCTGAGCGTCACGGTGGTCGCGATGTGACACCTGAGGTGTTTGCGGCGATGGTGGGCGAGGTCGAAGGCTTGCTGGATGGCTTCCATTGCCCGCCGCTGGGTGACATCGCCCACGAGGATTTCCATCTGATCGGTACCTCTGGCACGGTAACGACGCTTGCCGGCGTACATCTCGATCTGCCACGATACGACCGCAGAAAAGTCGATGGCCTGTGGCTTTCGGATGACGAAGTCACGGCCATGCAGGACAAGTTGCTGGCGTGGGATTTTGCAGGCCGCGCAGCGAATGCCTGCATTGGCCCTGACCGCGCCGATCTGGTGCTTGCGGGTTGTGCTATTCTGGAGGCCATTCGCAAGCGGTGGCCTTCGCGGCGCATGCGGGTTGCCGATAGGGGGCTTCGCGAGGGGCTTTTGACGGATATGATGGCAGATGATGGCGCATGGCGTCGCACACGAATTCGCCGCGCACAGATGCAAGGCAAACCGGAACGGAAAGTTTGATATGAGCAAGGCGCCCACGAGTACCAATCGTACCGGACGCAAGATCGGCCAGAAGGTGAAGAAGGCAAAGTTGAAGCCTTCCTCCCGTCGCTGGATCGAACGTCACATCAATGACCCCTATGTGCAGCGCGCAAAGCTGGAGGGCTACCGTGCCCGTGCGGCATTCAAGCTGCTTGAGATCAACGACAAGCACCAGATTTTGAAGGATGCACGCCGCATCATCGACCTCGGTGCTGCACCTGGAAGCTGGTCGCAGATTGCCGCCAAGGTCACGGATTCGACCGAGGACGATGTTCGCGTCGCCGCCATCGACTTCCTGGAACTCGACCCCATTCCCGGCGTCAAGATCCTCCACCTCGACTTTCTCGACCCGAGAGCCCCTGAGCTTTTGATCGAGTCGGTCGGTGGAACACCGGATCTGGTTTTGTCTGATATGGCGGCGCCGACAACCGGCCATCAGAAGACAGACCATATTCGCACCATGCATCTTTGCGAAGTGGCGGCGGATTTTGCCGTGCAGGTGCTGGCCGAAGGCGGCCACTTCCTGGCCAAGACCTTCCAGGGCGGTACGGAAAAAACACTGCTGGACATGCTGAAACAAAATTTCAAGCAGGTCATTCACATCAAGCCTGCGTCCTCGCGCTCGGAGTCAGTGGAGATGTTTCTGCTGGCGAAGCACTTCAAGGGTCGCAAGCCCGTTGAACCGGTCGCTGAAGACGACGAATAGAGCGAGTGCGACAGAGTAAACACTGTCCACTCATACTGCGCAAACCCTCTACTCTGCCGGTTGCGAAGCCTTGCCACGATGGCCGGACACTGCTGCTCCAGCGCTTCGGTCCATGGCAATCAGCGGAACGATGGCCATGAGCGACACTGCGGCGACGACCGAAAAGGCCGTGTGGAAATCGGACAGTTGCAGATGCGCCCCGGACATGTAGCTGCTGACCTCAATGATGGTAGCAGCAAATGCCACACCCAGCGCCAGGCTGATCTGCTGTAATACGGAAGCCATTGATGTTGCCTGGCTGGCTTGCGAGTCTTCAATATCCGAATAGCCGAGCGCATTGGTGCCTGTGAAGAAGAACGAGCGGGCGAAGCCAGCCGTCACCAGGAAAATCATGATCAGCGGGTAAGGCGTGTTCGGCGTGAAGAACGCATTGGCTGCCGTTGTGCAGGCACCAACGATGCCGGCCCCGATCAATATGCTTCTAAAACCCGTGGCTGCGAAAACCCGCCGCGCCATGAACTTGGTGGTGATCGCGCCAATAGCTCCGGCAAAGGTGATCATGCCGGATTGGAACGGGTTCAACCCGAAGCCGATCTGCAACATCAGCGGCATAAGGAAGGGGATGGCACCTGTCGAGATACGAAAGATTGTTCCACTGACAGACGCTGCCCTAAACGTCGCATTGCGGAAAATCTTGAAATCGAGGATGGGCGCTGGGTGACTTTTTGCGTGTTGCCAGTACCAGAATCCGCAGATGAATCCGACGACAGTCGCCGCAATACCGACGATCGGCGGCAGGGCGGGCAGGCTGACCACCGAGACGCCGAAGACGACACCCGATGCGGCAACGCCTGACAGGATGAAACCCTTCGTATCCATCGGTGGAGGATTGGTGGTTTCGATCTCCGGCAGAAAGATCGTCGCCAGCCATATGCCGATGACGCCGATAGGCACATTGATGAGGAAGATCCAGTGCCACGAAAAATAGGTGGTGATGAAACCGCCGATCGGTGGTCCCGTCAGTGGTCCGACAAGACCCGGGATCGTCAAAAGCGCCATGGCGGAAACGAGTTCGGTGCGCTTCGTGGTGCGCAACAGAACAAGCCTGCCCACCGGTGTCATCATCGCGCCACCCATGCCCTGCAGGAAGCGCGAGACGACGAACTCGATCACCGATGAGGAGACCGCACAGCAGATCGAACCGATGACGAATATGGCGATGGCGATGCGAAAGATTTTCTTTGCGCCGAACTTGTCGGCCATCCACCCGCTAATGGGAATGAAAATCGCCAGCGCCACCATGTAGGAGGTCAGTGCAAGCTTCAGAGTGATCGGCCCAACATTCAGATCGGCAGCAATCGCCGGCAGGGATGTCGCGATGACGGTTGAATCCATCTGCTCCATGAAGAGAGCGACGGCGAGAATGAGCGGAATAATGCGGTTCATGGGTGATTGCGGCGGGCCGCATCCTGAGACAGTCGTTTAATTCTACCTACGCCCCTGCGTACAGTTTGCCAACTAAACATTCTGCAATATTACGCTTTCCATCACGTCTGTGTGAGGGTGGTTTTTTCTACACATTCTCGGCACTTTACCGGTGATACTGCGTTGGATGTAAAGAAATAATGCTGGAGGATTTCATGAGCAGTTTTTTAAAGATGAATAGGCGCAGTTTGTTTGCCGCCGCGGGGATGGGGGCCATTGCTGCGCCCTTCGTGCTGCGCGGCACCGCGTTTGCACAGTCAACCCAGCCACAAACATCCATGAAGGTCGATCACGCCATGCCACCAGAAACAAACCGCTTCAAACTTGGGAAATTCGAGGTTCTGGTCGTCAAGGACGGCGCGCGACCATCCGGCAAGCCGAACGAAACGTTTGGCCTGAACCAGAGCGCCGAAACTGTCGGTGAACTGCTTGAGAAGAATTTTCTGCCGAAGGACCAGTTCGTCAACAGTTTCTCGCCCGTGCTGATCAACACCGGGTCGGATCTTGTGCTGTTCGATACGGGCTTCGGCGAAAGCGGTCGCGAAGCCGGTAACGGCCGTCTGCTCGAAGGCCTTGCCGCAGCCGGTTACAAGCCGGAAGACGTGACCGTGGTCGTGCTCACCCATATGCATGGTGACCATATTGGTGGTCTCATGGAAAAGGGCGCGCCGGCATTTTCCAAGGCACGCTATGTCATGGGTCAGGTCGAGTATGATTTCTGGACGGATGCCAAACGCGTCAGCACGCCAGCCGAAGGCGGTCATAAGGGCGTTCTCGCCAATGTGAAGCCTCTCGCTGAAAAGGCCACGTTCATTGGAGACGGCGCAACCGTCGTGTCAGGCATCACCAGTGCGGCCGCGTTTGGCCATTCTCCCGGCCATATGACATTCCATGTCGAGTCGGAAGGAAAGCAACTCGTTCTGACGGCCGATACCGCCAACCACTTCGTGCTCTCGCTTCAGCGCCCGGATTGGGAAGTGAAATTCGACATGGACAAGGCAGCCGCCGCTGCCAGCCGCAAGAAGGTGTTCGAGATGATCGCCACCGACCGCGTGGCCTTTCTCGGTTACCACATGCCGTTCCCGGCCGTTGGCTATGCCGAGAAGCAGAGCGAGGGTTATCGCTTCGTGCCCAAGTCATACCAGTTCGACATCTGACACTGCTGCAGACCTGCAACAACAAGACCCGGAACGTGTTTCCGGGTTTTTTCTATTCCCTTCCTGTCATGAACGTGTTACCAGCCCTCGCCAACTTCCAAGCAATCCTTTGCAGGGCCGCCGGTGGACTTTTCCTTCCGGGACGGCTTGCATTTTCAATACAGGAATTTGGCCATGGCTCGTATTATCCAAACCCCCACCGGTCTTGACGCTCTGACATTCGATGATGTGTTGCTTCAGCCCGGGCACTCCGAAGTCATGCCGGGCCAGACCAATATTTCGACACGTATTGCCCGCGATATTGAACTGAACCTGCCAATCCTGTCGTCTGCCATGGACACCGTGACTGAAGGTCGTCTCGCCATTGCCATGGCACAGGCCGGTGGCATCGGCGTCATCCACCGCAATCTTTCCCCGGTTGAACAGGCCGAAGAGGTCCGCCAGGTCAAGAAATTCGAAAGCGGCATGGTCGTCAACCCTGTGACCATCGGACCCGATGCGACGCTTGCCGAAGCGCAGGCGCTGATGAAAACCTACAGCATTTCCGGTATTCCGGTTGTCGAAAATGGCGGCTCTGGCGGTCATAAGTCCGGACGACTGGTTGGCATTCTCACCAACCGCGACGTCCGTTTTGCCTCCGACCCTGCCCAGAAAATCTACGAATTGATGACCCGCGAAAATCTCGTAACGGTCAAGGAAAGCAGCGTCGATCAGCAGGAAGCCCGCCGCCTTCTGCACAAGCATCGCATCGAAAAGCTAGTGGTTGTCGATGCGAGCGGAAACTGCGTCGGTCTCATCACCGTCAAGGACATCGAAAAGTCGCAGCTCAATCCCAACGCCACCAAGGATGCGCAGGGTCGCCTGCGTGCAGCCGCTGCCATCAGCGTCGGTGCCGATGCCATCGAGCGCGCAGAACGGCTGATTGCTGCCGGTGTCGACCTTCTGGTGGTGGATACCGCCCATGGTCATTCTCAGCGCGTTCTTGATGCCGTCACACAGGTCAAGAAGATGTCGAACTCGGTTCGGATCATCGCTGGCAACGTCGCAACGGCTGACGGCACCAAGGCGCTGATCGATGCGGGTGCGGATGCTGTGAAGGTTGGTATCGGCCCCGGATCCATCTGCACAACGCGCATCGTGGCAGGTGTCGGCGTTCCGCAGCTGGCCGCCATCATGTCGGCGGTTGAGGCGGCGCAGGCCGAGGATATTCCTGTCATTGCAGACGGCGGCATCAAGTTTTCCGGCGACTTCGCAAAGGCCATCGCTGCCGGTGCCTCCGCCGTCATGATCGGCTCACTGCTGGCAGGCACGGACGAAAGCCCGGGCGAAGTGTTCCTCTATCAGGGCCGCTCCTTCAAGGCCTATCGCGGCATGGGTTCTGTCGGTGCCATGGCCCGCGGCTCGGCGGATCGTTATTTCCAGGCGGAAGTGCGCGACACGCTGAAGCTGGTGCCTGAAGGCATTGAAGGCCAGGTGCCCTACAAGGGACCGGTATCCGGCGTTCTTCACCAGCTCGCTGGCGGCTTGAAGGCTGCGATGGGTTATGTCGGCGGCGGCACGATCCCTGAATTCCAGGAGCGCGCGACCTTCGTTCGTATTTCCGGTGCGGGCCTGCGTGAAAGCCACGCCCATGACGTGACGATCACCCGCGAAAGCCCGAACTATCCAGGCGCAGTTTGATCTTTCGTCCAGACATGTAACATGGCAATAGATAGACGCTCTCCCAACAGCACGTTCGGAGAGCGTTTTGCTGAAAGGAAGCACGACGATGTCACCGACGACCGCAATGTTCTGGCCGATGATTGCCCACGCCTTTTTGGTTTTCGGCCTCTACGTCCTGCTTTTCATTCGTCGGAAGAAGTTCACCTTCACAAACAAGGACGCTTTCAAGCGTTTCCGTGATACCGGCGAAGAGGCGCAGCAGAGCCTGCTCGTTAATAAAAATATCGCCAACCAGTTCGAAATGCCCATGCTGTTCCATGCGGTGTGCCTGCTTTTGTACATCACCGATGCCGACAACATAGGCACAATCATCCTTGCTTGGATATTTGTGGTCGGCCGGTACGTGCACTCCTATGTTCATGTGACCAGCAACAGGCTGCGTTACCGCGCCCCTGCGTTCGCCATTAGTTTTGCAGCGCTTGTCCTGATGTGGAGCTGGATGATTGTGTGGCTGGCGTTGGAAAACGGCTGATCCATCAGGTCGGGATCGCGAAAAATTGTTTCGCTGAAATGTCCGGCCTGCATCACTTTTCCGAACTTTGCGTTACTGTTCAACATAACCAGTTACGAGGGAGAGCATGATGACGGACAAGCCTGACATCACCCAGGCGATGATCGACGCCTATGATGAATACACGCATCTCAGCCTTGACCGCCGCAAGTTCATGGAAAAACTAACAGTGCTGGCGGGGTCCGGCGCTGCCGCTGCCGCTATCGCACCGATGCTCGGCGCCAGCAGCGCACAGGTCGCCATCGTACCTGAGCAGGATGACCGTCTGGTTGCGGAAGATGTGACCTATCCCGGTGCCAGCGGCGAAATGAAAGGCTATCTCGTCACGCCGAAGACGATCTCCAAGCCCTTTGGTTCGGTCATCGTCATTCACGAAAATCGAGGTCTCAACGCTCATATTCGTGACGTCGCCCGCCGCGTGGCGCTTGAAGGTTTTGTCGCCCTTGCGCCTGATTTCCTGTCGTTGCAAGGCGGCACGCCAACGGACGAAGACAAGGCCCGCGAGATGTTCAGTGGTCTTGATATGAATGCCACCGTCGCCAATGCCGAAGCCACCCGCGTCTGGTTATCGAAACGTGATGGCTCAAACGGCAAGGTCGGTGCCGTCGGCTTTTGCTGGGGCGGCGGGCTGGTCAACCGTCTCGCGACGAAGTCTGAAGGGTTGAGCGCGGGCGTCGCCTATTACGGTGCGCAGCCGCCGGGCGAAGACGTGCCCGCCATCAAGGCGCCTCTGCTGCTGCATTATGGCGGTCTGGACGAGCGGATCAATGCCGGTATTCCTGCCTATCGCAACGCTCTGGAAGCCAATGGCAAGTCGTTCGAAATCTTCGTCTATGACGGCGTCAACCATGCCTTCAACAACGATACATCAAGCGCCCGATACGACAAGAAAGCTGCAGACCTCGCCTGGGGTAGAACCATTGATTTCTTCCGCAAGAATTTGGCGTGATATAGTTTAGGGCAGCGCCCGTGGCTCACCCC
>UCJU01000010.1 GCA_900472925.1 Hyphomicrobiales bacterium | reverse complement strand
AGAGGGGGGTGAGCGGCATACTCGAGGCCAACGACACCACAGAAGTTCTTGACCCGTGGCCCTTCCCCGTGGCACCTGTCCGCATCCAAAGTGCGCAAGCACTTACCGACAACAATCGATGGCCGTGATGACTGCAATGACCGACGTTCCAGACCATATGAACCCGAAGCGTTCCTTTCAGGCGCTGATCCTGACGCTGCATAATTACTGGGCCGACAAGGGCTGTGCGGTGTTGCAGCCTTATGACATGGAAGTGGGCGCGGGGACGTTCCATCCAGCGACCACGCTGCGTGCGCTGGGGCCGAAGCCTTGGAAGGCCGCCTATGTGCAGCCATCGCGCCGCCCGTCCGATGGTCGCTACGGCGAAAACCCCAACCGGTTGCAGCATTACTACCAGTATCAGGTCATTCTAAAGCCGAACCCTTCCAATCTTCAGGAACTGTATCTCGGTTCGCTAAAGGCCATCGGTCTCGATCCCTTGCTGCACGATGTGCGCTTCGTGGAAGACGATTGGGAAAGCCCGACGCTGGGTGCCTGGGGTCTGGGCTGGGAATGCTGGTGCGATGGCATGGAAGTGTCGCAGTTCACCTACTTCCAGCAGGTCTGCGGCATCGAATGCTCTCCGGTTGCAGGCGAGTTGACCTATGGTCTCGAGCGTCTGGCCATGTATGTGCAGGGCGTGGACAATGTTTACGACCTGAACTTCAACGGTCGCGAGGGCGAAGAGAAGATTTCCTATGGCGATGTCTTCCTGCAGGCGGAGCAGGAATATTCGCGCCATAACTTCGAATATGCCGATACCGCCATGCTGCATCGCCACTTCATCGACGCCGAGAAGGAATGCAAGGCGCTGCTGGATGCCGGTGCGCCGGGCGAAAATGCCAATCAGATGCTGCACAAATGCGTGTTTCCGGCCTATGACCAGTGCATCAAGGCCTCCCACGTCTTCAACCTTCTGGATGCCCGCGGCGTGATTTCCGTGACGGAGCGGCAGAGCTATATTCTGCGGGTTCGCACGCTGTCCAAGGCCTGCGGCGAGGCGTTTTTGATGACGGATGCGGGTGGTGTGAACTGGAATAAGGCGGCCTGACGGGATAAGGTCGCCAGCGGTCCCTCCACCACAGGCGAACGCTGTCATGATATGTTTCAGGCCATTTCTCGTTGTTTTCTTTTTTCTTTTTACCGCAACGACAAACACGCAGGCAGCAGCTCTGATCTATGAGGCCACCCGGATCAACACCAAAATTAATGGTGTTCCGATGGGACTGGAAGCCTTCATTGCCAAGCCGGATGTGGCGGGGCGCCTGCCTGTCGTGCTGATCACCCATGGCTCCAGCGAGACGCCCGAAAAACTCTCTGCGCAGGAAGAGCTTGGCAACTGGGCGCTGGATTTTGCCGCGCGCGGTTATCTGGCCGTCGCGGTTCTGCGCCGCGGACACGGTAATTCCGACGGGGTGGTGAACCAGGCCGGCGGGACTTGTAAAGACCCGACGCTGGCGCAGCTTTTGCGCCATGATGCCGACGATCTCCAGGCCGCCTTGACGGCCATAGCCGCACGACCCGACGCCGATATGTCCAAGGTCATCGCAATCGGCCAGTCGCGCGGCGGGGCTGGTATGATCGCTCTCTCTGCCCGGCCGGACGTCCATCTCTCCGCGGTTATCTCCGTTTCAGGCGGCGTCTATCGCACCGACGAGGGCGGCAAGCCCCTGCCCTACCATGTCTTCGATGATTGCCAACCGTATCGCGCGGACCTGATCGACACCATCGGGGCTTATGCCGATGCGGCGCGCATGCCGCAGCTTTGGGTCTATGCGCAGAACGACCCCTGGTTCGGGCAGGACTTCGTCGATGACATGACAAAAGCCTGGAAAGCGCATGGTGGGTCCGCGACGGCCAAAATTCTCCCGCCAATGGATATCAACGGGCATCAGCTGTTCTTTTCGGCGCAGGGCCGATCCGCACTCCATCCGATCATCGATGCGTTTTTACGGCAGAACGGTCTGCCCACATGGGATGAAGCCGCCACCGCAAACCTTCGAGCACGGCTGACGCAGCAACAGCAGCAGGATCTCGACCGCTATCTTGAACAGGAAACGGCCGAGCGGGCGCTTGCAATCGCTGAGGATGGAACCGGACGGCTGCACTCGAACTGGGGACGCGGAATCAGCGACCGCGCAAGGCGTCAGGCACTGAAGACCTGCCAGGAGGACGAACATAAACCGTGCAGGCTGCTGATGGCGAATTTCGACCTCTTGCCGCAGACTGTTTCGGATGACAAAAGCAACCGGGATGAATAAGGTCCTGTGGCCTGCCGCAACTTGAGGATTTTGTTGAATGTATCTGGCGCTTGCCATCGTCGTCGTACTCGTCGTCTATGTCGTCTTCATTTACAACGGTCTCGTCAAAGCGCGGCAGATGGTGGAAGAGGCGTGGTCCGGCATCGATGTGCAGTTGAAGCGCCGTGCCGATCTCATTCCCAACCTGATCGAAACCGTCAAAGGCTATGCCGCGCACGAGAAGAGCACCTTCGAGGAGGTGGTCGCGATGCGCAACCGCGCGCAGGCCGTGCCGGCTGGAGATGTCGAGGGGCGTGCGCAGGCGGAAGGGTTGCTCTCCCAGGCGCTGGGCAAGCTGTTTGCGCTGGCGGAAGCCTATCCTGATCTCAAGGCCAATCAGGGTTTTCTGGATTTGCAAAAATCGCTTGAGACCATCGAGGGCGAAATCCAGATGTCTCGCCGCTATTACAACGGCTCGGCACGGGACCTGAACGTCAAGGTGGAGAGCTTTCCGTCCAACCTCGTGGCGCGCAATTTCGGCTTTGTCAAAGCACCGTTTTTCGAGATCACCAACGAGGCGGACCGCGCCGTTCCTTCTGCGAAATTCTAAGCTAACGTACCGGCACCAGCTGGTCGAGAAACGATAAAGCCATGATCGAACTGACCATTACACCACCAAACCATCCGCTTTCCGGCAAAGTGGAGCCGCCCGGCTCCAAATCCATCACCAACCGCGTGTTGCTGCTGGCCGGTCTCGCCAAGGGAAAAAGCGTGCTGACCGGCGCGCTGAAAAGCGATGACACGCTTTATATGGCGCAAGCCCTGCGCGCCATGGGCGTAAAGGTGACCGAACCTGATGCGACGAGTTTCGTGGTGGAAAGCGATGGCGTGCTGACCGCACCGGACAAGCCGCTTTTCCTCGGCAATGCAGGTACCGCAACGCGCTTCCTTACCGCCGCTGTGGCATCCGTCAACGGCACGGTGGTTGTCGATGGCGACGAGCATATGCGCAAGCGGCCGATCCAGCCGCTGGTGGATGCATTGATGGCACTCGGCATCGATGCGCAAGCGCCAACCGGCTGCCCACCGGTGACGGTGAAGGGCAATGGCAAGGGCTTTGCGAAAGAGAGCGTCACCATCGACGCCAATCTTTCCAGCCAGTATGTATCAGCACTTCTGATGGCAGCACCCTGCGGAGAGCAGCCATTGGACATCATTCTGGCCGGTGAAGACATCGGCGCGAAGGGCTATATCGACCTGACGGTTTCGGCTATGGAAGCCTTCGGTGCCAAGGTGGAGCGGGTCAGCAACGCCATCTGGCGCGTGCATCCGACGGGCTATAAGGCGACCGATTTCCACATTGAGCCGGATGCGTCTGCCGCCACCTATCTCTGGGGCGCGGAACTGCTGACGGGCGGCCAGATCGACATCGGCACACCAGCGGAAGCCTTCACCCAGCCGGATGCCAAGGCCTATGCTATCATGGCGCAGTTTCCCGATCTGCCCGCCGAAATCGATGGCAGTCAGATGCAGGATGCCGTTCCGACGATTGCGGTTCTGGCCGCCTACAACAACACGCCGGTACGTTTCGTCGGCATTGCCAATCTGCGCGTGAAGGAATGCGACCGCATCCGGGCTTTGTCGCTCGGCCTCAACCAGATCAGGGATGGTCTGGCGCATGAGGACGGCGACGACCTGATCGTTCATGCCGATCCTGCTCTGGCGGGACAGACGGTGAATGCCTCCATCGATACCTTCCACGATCATCGCATTGCCATGAGCTTTGCGCTGGCGGGCCTGAAGACCGGCGGCATTGCCATTCAGAACCCGGCTTGTGTCGGCAAGACCTATCCCGGCTACTGGAAGGCACTTGCATCGCTGGGTGTAAGCTACAGCGAAACCGGACAGGACTGACGCTCAGAAAGGGCCGCGCTTGAAGACCATCGCTGCAAGATATCTCGCACTGTTCGTCTTCTTGGCTGTCGCCCTGCCCGCGGCGGCTGAGGAGTTTATCAGCTCGTACCATTCCGTCGTGGATGTCGCCAGAAGCGGTGAGCTGACGGTGACGGAGACGATCACGGCGCGCGCGGAAGGGGAACGGATCAAGCGCGGTATTTTCCGCGATTTTCCGCTCTATGCGCTGGACAGAAACGGCAACCGCACCAAGGTCGGCTTTGATGTTGTCTCGGTGGAGCGGGATGGTTCGCCGGAGAACTGGCGCACTGAAAGCATCGATGGCGGCATTCGCATCTATACCGGCAGTTCCAACCGCTTTCTGTCCACCGGCGACCATGTGTTTCAGATCACTTACACCACCAACCGGCAGATCCGCTATTTCGATGGTTACGACGAGCTGACCTGGAACGTGACCGGCAATGGCTGGCAGTTTGCCATGCGCGATATCTCGGCCACCGTTTCCCTGCCGCAGGGCGTGAGGCCGACCGACACTGCCGTTTTCACCGGAGCTCCCGGCGCGAAGGGCAAGGATGCCCGCGTCATGACCGAGGGCAACGAGGTCTTCTTCGCCTCCACACGTCCTTTCTACCAAGGCGAAGGCATGACGATTGCAGTGAAGCTGCCGAAGGGTGCGATCGACGCGCCGACGGCTGCGCAGGCGCGGAGCTGGTGGTTGAAGGACCATTTGGGTTCGGTGCTGGGTGTTTCCGGCTTTATTCTCATTCTGGTTTATTATTACCGCGCCTGGTCAGCCATTGGCCGCGATCCCGCCAAGGGCATCATCGTGCCGCGTTGGGATGCGCCGGAAGGGTTATCACCAGCGCTCGTCAACTATGTCGATAATCACGGGTTTTCCGATAATGGCTGGACAGCGTTTTCCGCAGCATCGCTCAACCTTGCGGTCAAAGGCTATGTGGTGCTGGACGATCTGAAGAATTCGCTCATCATTCGCCGCACCGACAAGCCAATCCAGGGAAAGCTACAGGCGGGTGAGGCAAAGATCATCAATACGGTCGATGAACCGGGCATGGCATTCGAGATCAACAAGAAAAACGGATCGCGGGTCGTATCGCTCGGTAATGCCTTCAGCAAATCCATCGAAACCGAACATAGTGGTAAATACTATCGCGAGAATGTCGGCTTTGCGGTCTCAGGCTTCTTCCTATCCTTCTTCATCGTCATCGCTGTTTTGTTCTTTGGTAATTTCGAACCGGAGGCCCTTTTTGCGACCTTTTTCATCGGCATACTGTCCTTTGTCGGAACGGTTTTTGCATTCGCCTTCGGGAAATCTTTGACGCGGGGTGGCTCTCTGCTCAAGCGCATCGGAATGATCGTTGTTCTGGCGCTGGTGGCGTCCGTGCTGATCTCCGGTACTGCCGGCGTGATGACCGTCTTTTCGCTGGAAAAGCTCGAAGCGCTGCAATTGCCTGCCATCATGTCCGTTGCCGGTATCATCACCACAAACGTGGTCTTCGTCATGCTGATGGGCGCGCCAACGCCCCTGGGCCGCAAGCTGATGGACGGTATTGAGGGCCTTCGGCTTTATCTGACTGTGGCGGAGAAAGACCGGATGAACATGCAGGGCGCGCCGCAGATGTCGCCGCAGCATTTCGAGACGCTGCTGCCCTACGCTGTGGCCCTTGGCGTGGAAAAGCCCTGGAGCGAGGCGTTCGAGACGTGGCTGGCAGATGCGAAGGCGGGAGACTATTCGCCGGGATGGTACAGCGGCAACTATAGCGATTTCGGAACCCGCATCGGCGGCTTTTCCTCCTCCATCGCCTCGACCATTGCGTCCACAATTCCGCAGCAGACAAGCTCATCTTCCTCCTCCAGCTTCTCTGGCGGCGGCTCGTCCGGGTCTGGCGGCGGCGGTGGTGGAGGCGGCGGCTGGTAGCGGCGGCTACGACAAGGGTTAAACCTCGTCTTCCTTTTTCACGCGATATTCGCCCGTCGTGGGATCTTTGATCAGCGTGCCGGTGGCGCCGGTCTCACGCTCCTTTTCCTGCCTTTTGGTTTTCTCGGACAATTTCCGCGCATCGCCAACGAAGCGTTTGTAAAGAATGATCGCCCCGAACACGAGGAGGGCGAGCGTTATCAATTGGGCCATTTATCGTTTGTCCATCAAAATCCGTAACGGGCCCACAATGCCTTTTCTTCCGCTACTTCCGCAAGCCCTGAGGCAGCGGATGCGGCGATCGACTGCGCATGGAGATCGACGCCCGGCAGCTTCTTGCCGAAGAAATTGCGCGCACCGCTGACGAGTTGCAGCTTGACCTTGTCACCGTAACGGCGGCGCAGGACATCGCGCATATCGCCCAAACCATCGATCAGGCCGAGATCGAGACCGCGCATGCCGGTCCAGAACAGGCCGGAGAAGATCGCCGGATCGTCCTTCAGTTTTGAGCCACGACGCAGCTTGACCATATCTATGAAAACATTGTGGATTTCGAGCTGAAGCGACTTCAGATATTCGATATCGCCTTCCTTTTCCGGCTGGAAGGGATCGAGGATCGCCTTGTTCTGGCCCGCCGTGTAGACGCGGCGCTCGACGCCAATCTTCTTCAGCATTTCCGGGAAACCGAAGCCGCCGGAGACAACGCCGATGGAGCCTACGATGGAGGTGGGATCGGCAATGATCTCATCACCCGCCAGCGCAATCATGTAGCCGCCGGATGCAGCCACATCTTCCACAAAGATCAAAACCTTCTTGTTTTTTTCTTCGGCGAGTTGGCGGATGCGATTGTAGATCATCCGCGACTGAACCGGGGAACCACCGGGAGAATTCAGCGTGATTGCGACGACAGGCGCATCCTTCATGCCGAATGCCTTGTCCAGCAACGGCGCGTAGGAGGCCAGATTGAGTGCGGGACGAAACTGACTGCCGCCTGCCATGATCGCGCCGTGCATGCGCACCACGGGAATGATCAGCTCCGTCTTGCGAAACCGCTTCGGCACCAGTCGCTTCAAAAATCCGGCCATCTTGTCCTCATCGTCATTCCTGATGGAACCGATGTGGGTATGGACGGGGTAAAGACAATGGCAGGCGTGCTGATAATTTGGTGAGGAGCTGCTTGCGCGTTTCCCTTACGTCCGGCGCCATGCATCATTGCGGCCATACCCTGACCGCCCGTTGCCCAAATCATCCACCGCTGGCAAAAATGCGTGACTGTCATCCCCGTGCATGGTCAGCGGCGCGCGGAACGTGAGGCGCGCGCGCGAGCCTTTGATGGCGGTGACGAGCACGCGTACCGCGTCTTCACCTGTCCTTGGATGGATGAGGGTGATTTCAAGCCCACCGAAACGGCGACCGCAAGCAGCGATGATATCGGCTATCGATTGTGGGCGGGCAATGAGGGAGAGCTGGCCGCCCGCCATCATGATGGCGGCGGCGGTTCTCAGCCAGTTTTCGAACAGATCGTCCGTCATGGCATGAGCTGCGGCCTTCAGCGCATCGGGTGTCTTACGGTCGCCCGCGTCATTGTAGGGCGGGTTCATGATGACGTGGTGGAAATAATTGTCGAGCAGCCCCGCTTCCCTGCGGGCATTGGCACGCAGGGTGACATCGGCTTGTTGGACGCGAATGCGATTTGCAAGACCGGCATTTGCTGGGAGCAGCAGACTTCGCTGCGCAAAATCGACCATTTCCGGTGAAAACTCAAACAGCGTGACCTCAGCTTTTGACAGACGTGACGCCACCGCCATGCCTGCGGCACCGGCACCAGCACCCAGATCGGCGACGCGACACGGCATGTCATCGGCCACGAGAGAGGCCAGAAGCATGGCATCCATGCCGGCCCTGTGGCCCCTGCCCTTTGGCTGTAAAATCTGGAAGCGGCCGCGATGAAACGCATCGACTGTTTCGGAAACGGTGGCTGCCATGGGCTTTTAGGCCTTGTCTTCGCGAAGCTCGTCGGCCAAGCCGGCATCGGTCAGGATGCGACGTGCCTCATCGGCCCGGTCTTCTTCGACAAGCAGACGACGCGGAAGAAGCCCCAACGACCCTTCGAGAATGCTCATGGCTTGGTCGGCGATAAGGCAGTGAATGCCCGCATCTTTCATCAAGCTCTCCGAGAAGGACAGAAGAACGGCATCGTTTGTACGGATCAGTTCACGCATAGGTCAGTTTCCACCCTAAATCCCATCTTTTTGAACGGCCTGAGGCAATTCGCCCCTTGCCGCCTGCATCGACGCTTTCTATTGTCGGCCTCAAGAGTGAACAGGAGTCCGGACCGTTGGGCGTCGTCATACCGCTTGAAGAAAGCAAAAACAAACTCGCATCCGTCAAGCCGCTTGTCGACCTGACACGTCCTGACATGGAAAGAGTGAACCAGCTTATTCTCTCCAAGGCCGGTTCGGACGTTCAGATGATACCCGAAGTGGCCAACCACCTGATCTCCTCGGGTGGCAAGCGTCTGCGCCCTATGCTGACCCTCGCCTCCGCCGCCATGTTCGACTACCGCGGCGACCACCACATCAAGCTGGCGACCAGCGTCGAGTTCATGCACACGGCCACGCTGCTGCATGACGACGTGGTGGATGAAAGCGATCTGCGCCGTGGCAAATCCACGGCTCGCACCATCTGGGGCAACCAGGCCAGCGTTCTCGTTGGGGATTTTCTTCTCGGCCAGGCCTTCCGCATGATGGTTGAGGTCGGCTCTCTGGATGCGCTGGATGTGCTGTCCACGGCAGCGTCTGTCATTGCTGAAGGCGAGGTTCTCCAGCTGTCCGTTGCCAAGAACATGGAAACGACGGAAGACGATTATCTCCACGTCATTCGCGCCAAGACGGCAGCGCTTTTCGCGGCCGCCGCCGAAGTCGGCCCAATCGTTGCCAAGACCGACAAGGCCACCCGCAGCGCGCTGAAATCCTACGGCATGAATCTCGGCCTCGCCTTCCAACTGGTGGACGATGTGCTGGATTATGGCGGCAAGTCGGCTGATCTGGGCAAGAACACCGGCGACGATTTCCGCGAAGGCAAGATCACGCTTCCGGTCATTCTATCCTATCGCCGCGGCACGGTAGACGAACGCGCTTTCTGGAAGCGGGCGATCGAAAACGGTGAGAGCACGGACGAAAATCTGGAAACGGCGCTCGGCCTCATCAGGAAGTATAATGGCCTTGCTGACACCATTACACGCGCCAATCATTACGGCACAATTGCCCGAGATGCGCTGGCCCCTCTGCCGCAAAGCCCCTGGAAGAACGCCTTGATGGAAGTCATCGACTTCTGTATCGACCGGGTAAACTGACGGCTTTCACGCGTCGCGACATCATTTACACATCTTGCGACGCTAACATTTCACAATTCGAATATCAGGCGCAGAATTTCTTGCGGGCTTGCTTCAAAAAAGCCATTCTGTCGTGACGTGGTGCGTCGATTGAATCGCTTTAGGTTCGGACGGTGCAATCCAGTTCATGCATTACAGCGTCAAGGTGCATCCGCTTGCGCCGAACTGTAAGGCGGCAGCGGAAATTTCGGTGCATATGCACAAAAGCAAAGGTTCCTTCATGCGGCGCAAACCAGCATTTCGTCTTCTCTGTGGCGCGGCTTTCATTGCCGTACTATCCATAAGTGCCGGCCCATCTGCCGCCTTTGCAGAGACGAAACCTGCCGAAAAGGCTGCGGAAACCGTGACTTTCGACGCCGCAAAGGTCAACACCTTCTCCGGCGCATTTCTGGCGGCCCGCACTGCTGATGTGGATCAGGATTTTCCGACCGCGATAACGCTCTACCAAAAAGCCTTGGAATTCGACACGGCGAATGTGGAAATTCGCCAGCGGCTGATGATTGCTCAGTTGCTGAGTGGCGATTTCGAAGCCGGTGCGAAAATCGCTGATTCGTTGAAGAGCGATTCGTCCGTGGAGCGCGTCACCACGATTATTCGCGCGCTGGCGGCCATCAAGCACAAGGAATTTTCCGCTGCGGAAAAAATCCTGAAATATAGCGGCCCCAATGATCTGGACCGCATGGTCAATACGCTTCTGACTGCCTGGGCTCGCGCCGGTGCAGGCAAAGGCAAGGAAGCCCTGGCACTGGTCAATGGCATGAAGGGACCGGGCTGGATCTCGATCTTCCAGAAATACCATGCAGGCGCCATTGCGCTGGTTACCGGTAACATTGAAGCCGCACGCAAGAACCTGAATGACGCCGTGGCCGACCGCGAAGGCGGTGCAACCGCAACAGATACCTATATGCGCGCCGTGATGGCGCTGGCGCGGCTGGAAGCGAAGGTCGGCAACAAGCAGAAGGCGCTCGATACCATCGCCGTCGGCGATACGTTCGCCCCGAATTACGCACCGCTCAAGGCTCTGCGCCAGAGCATCGAAAAGGGTGAAAAGCCGGACCAGCAGGTTGAGACCGCAACCGAAGGCGCGGCCTCCGTGATGTTCTCCATCGCCGGTGCACTGAACCGCGAAGGCGCGGAAGAAATCGTGACGCTTTATCTTCAGACATCGCGTGCGCTGGACCCGAAAAGCGCCGATACGCTGATTCTGCTGGGTGGTCTTGCCGAAGCACAGAAGCAGCCGGACCGCGCCATTCAGTTCTACCGCGAAGTTCCGCTGGATTCGCCGATGCACCGCATCTCCGAATTGCAACTCGGTCTGACGCTGGCGCAGACGGACAAGGTGGAAGAGGCGCGCAAGCACCTTAAATCGTTGCTCGACTCCGACCCGACGGACATTCGATCTTATCTCGCTTACGGTTCCGTGTTGTCCGACGCCAAGGATTATACGGCGATGGCCGCCAATTACGACAAGGCCGTCGAAGTCATCGGCGCCGTGCCGAAGAAGAGCGACTGGACGATCTTTTTCCAGCGCGCCATTGCCTATGAGCGGTTGAAGCAGTGGGACAAGGCGGAGCCCAACTTCAAACGCGCCCTGGAACTGAACCCTGAACAGCCGCAGGTTTTGAACTATCTGGGCTATTCCTGGGTCGATAAGAACATGAACCTAGATGAGGGGATCGATATGATCCGCCGCGCCGTCGAGCTGCGTCCGAACGACGGATACATCGTCGATTCGCTTGGCTGGGCGCATTTCCGCCTGGGCGCATTCGATGAATCGGTGACGGAACTGGAGCGGGCGATCGAGCTGCGCGCTGGCGACCCCACCATCAATGACCATTTGGGCGATGCCTACTGGCGTGTTGGCCGCAAGATTGAAGCTGTCTACCAATGGAACCGGGCGCTCATCGGCGATAGCGATGATGTCGACAAGGCCAAGGTGAAGGAAAAAATCGCCAACGGCCTGCCGCCACTGGCAAAGGAAGCGGAAAATACCGCCAAGAAAGAGCAGGCACCGCCGCCGCCCGTGGCTCCTGCTCCCGCGCCGGACAAGAAGTCCTGACGCAATATGCCTGCGCATGAGACTATCGGAGCGGTCAAAACCACAGAGGCCGCTCCCGCCAAGATCAATCTCGCGCTGCATGTGACGGGTCAGCGGGCGGATGGATATCATCTGCTGGAAATGCTGGTGACCTTCACCGAAGTGGGCGACGTCATCCATATCGAAGATGCGCCGGAAGATCGCTTTTCAATCTCTGGACCGTTTTCCCTCACGCTCAAGCAAAGCGATGCCGGAGATAATCTGGTGCTGAGGGCACGGGATTATTTGCGTCAGGCATCCGGGATCGGATTTCGGCCGGTTGCCATTCATCTCGATAAAAATCTGCCCATTTCATCGGGTATCGGTGGCGGATCGGCGGATGCGGCGGCGACTTTGCGCGGCTTGTGCCGCCACTGGAACATAGCCTTGGCACCCGGCGAACTTGCTGACATCGCGCTTAAACTCGGAGCCGATGTGCCGATGTGCCTTGCCAGCCAGCCACTGATGGCACGCGGCATTGGCGAAGACATTGAAACGATCGCTGACATGCCGGTGCTGAACCTCGTTCTCGTCAATCCGTTGAAAGCTGTCTCGACACCTCAGATTTTCAAGCGCTTGAAGAGCAAGAGCAACCCTCCCCTGGGGCAGCGCGGCGACGAACCATGGATGGTCTTTATTGGCAAAAGCCGCAACGATCTTGAGCCCCCGGCACGGGAGGTTCTGACTGAAATCGGCGAGGCGTCCGACCTGCTGGCAGGGGCTGGTGCCGAACTGGTGCGCATGTCTGGCTCTGGTGCGACCTGTTTCGGGATTTTTGCCACGACGGAACACGCACAATCTGCTGCCATACGCCTTCGCCAACAGCGTCCCGGCTGGTATGTTGAAGCAACGAAAACCATAGATGGGTTGCCAAGATGAGTGCTGAAAGAGCCTTTATTCCCGTCGGCATTGCAGTGCTAACCGTCTCCGACACACGCACTCTAGCCGACGATAAATCCGGCGATACGCTCGCGGCCCGCATCGCAGAGGCCGGCCACCTGCTTGTAGACCGCGCCATCGTGCCCGATGACAAACCCGCTATTCTGGGGCAGGTCCGCAGCTGGACCCTGTCCGAAGAGGTCGACGTGGTGATTACCACGGGTGGCACCGGCTTCACCGGGCGCGACGTGACGCCGGAAGCGCTGGAGCCTTTGTTCGAAAAGCGGATGGACGGCTTTTCCGAAGTCTTCCACCGCATTTCCTATGACAAGATCGGAACCTCGACCATCCAGTCGCGTGCCACGGCAGGCCTTGCCAACGCAACCTTCATCTTCGTGCTGCCCGGCTCTCCCGGCGCCTGCAAGGATGCGTGGGACGGTATTTTAAAGGCACAGCTGGATTACCGCCACCTGCCCTGCAATTTCGTGGAAATCATGCCGCGTCTGGACGAACACCTGAAGCGCGGCAAGGCGCAAGCGTGATTACCGCGCCGCGCGCAGCACCCAGGACGGAATAAGCTCGGCGCTCAGGCGAAGGATTTTCTGCGATTTCGAGAACTGGTCGAGCGGCATGCCTGATCTGGCAATCGCCAGAGCATCCTGCTTGCTCAGCAACAGGCCATATTCCAACGGTCGCCTCCGCCGGCTGAGCCGCGTCAGCCAGGACGGGCGGTAGTGCCGCGACGGCGCAAACCGCGCGGGACGTTTGTTCAATGCCGTATATTCGCTGATGTCCTCGATCCAGCCGCTTTGTGGGCGACCACCGGGCTCCATCATCAATATCCACTCTCCGCGCGCAGATGCAATGATGTCGCGAATGTCCCACTGCCCTTCAAAGCGGCAGCCAGCAGCTTCCGCCACACGAGCCGACCCGTCCTTTGAGCCATGGTCGAGAATGATCACGTCGCTGACCAGCCCTTCCACGGCACCCGAAACGAGCGTGGATAGCGTGTGCGCGAGCTCCGGCTCCTGATCCCGGCATTCCATGATGACTGTCAACATTTCAATATCAGCTTATGCCCACCTTGCCGGTCCCCAGAAATGCGCGGACAACACAACATTTCGTCGATAAAATTTCTACCGCAATGCAAAAGAAATTACTATCGCCCGTTTCATCATTTTGTTCTTGTATTGTTCTCGTTTCTCGTTTAGAAATCTGGTTATCCACCAAGCCGGTTCATACCGGTCAGGAGCATCCAGATGAGACAACATGTGCTTACGGGGCAGGCTGCTTTTCAGCCGGGCCATACGCAGGATATTGCCAATGCGCTGGCCGATGCATCTGGTCTGCGGATCGAGATCGACCGCCGTCGCGGACGTGGCGCGGGCATCAATCCCGGTGGCCGTTTCGAAACGTTGCAGCATGAGGCGGTCGATGATGGTTGGCAGATCATCGAGGAACTGCCGGAGTTTCGAACCGAAGTGCAGGTGGAAAAACCACGCAGCATCATTACCCGAAACGAGTCGCCCGACATTCCCTTCGACCGCTCCATAAATCCTTATCGTGGTTGTGAGCATGGTTGCATCTATTGCTTCGCAAGGCCGAGCCACAGCTATATGGGCCTGTCGGCAGGTCTCGATTTCGAGGCCAAACTGTTTGCCAAGCCGGATGCTGCGAAGCTTCTGGAACGGGAACTGGGAAAGCCCGGATACAAGGCACGTGTCATTGCCATCGGCACCAACACGGATCCCTACCAGCCCATTGAGCGGGAATGGCGCATCATGCGGCAAATCCTCGAAGTGCTGGCCAAGGCGGAGCACCCTGTCGCCATCGTCACCAAGTCCGGGCTGATCACCCGCGACATCGATATTCTCGGTCCCATGGCGGCCAAGGGGCTGGTGAAGGTCGGCATTTCCGTGACAACACTGGATCGTAAGCTTGCCCGTACGATGGAACCGCGTGCTGCAACACCCACCAAACGGTTGGAAGCGATCAAGACATTGACGGAAGCGGGTATCCCCGTCGCCGTCATGATGGCGCCGGTTATTCCGGCACTCAACGACCACGAGATCGAGCGTGTGCTGGAAGCTGGAAAGGCAGCCGGTGCTACCGAAGCATCCTACGTGCTTCTGCGCCTGCCGCTAGAGGTCAGCCCGCTGTTTCGGGAATGGCTGTTGCGCAGCTATCCGCACCGGTATCAGCACGTCATGTCGCTGGTGCGCTCCATGCGCGATGGCAAGGATTACGATGCCGAATTCGGCAAGAGGATGAAAGGTGCCGGTCCCTACGCCTGGCAGATCGGTCGCCGTTTCGAGATGGCGACGAAGAGGCTTGGCCTGATCCGCCGTGGCATTCAGCTGCGCGACGATCTTTTCATTGCGCCGGGAGGTGCAGGCGTACAGCTCTCGCTTCTGTGACGGTCCGCAATATGGCCGTGGCCTGAAGCGCGGCATGCCGAAAGACAATTGCATCACGCTATCGCGTTGATGCTCAAGAATATCCGTAGCGTCTATGCCCTGCGCTACGGATTATGCCCCCGGTAATCTGCCGCTTCGCACGCGTTCAACTCTTTTGCCCCAATTGAAAGAGTTCAGAGGTCATGAGACCTCATGTTACAGCCACCGCCCCTTGGCTGTTCAAACGCCCTGCGACCGGGGGCTTGCGGGAGATCGGTTGCCTGTGCGAGTTTCCGCCCCATGAAGCAACGCACAGCATCCGATTCTCCTGCACTCTTTGACCTTTCCGAGACCGGCCCGGATTTTAGCCTGGAACTCGAAGCGAAAAGGCGCGGTCAGTGGCCGGTGGCGGGCACGGATGAGGCGGGACGTGGCCCGCTGGCCGGTCCCGTCGTTGCAGCCGCCGTTATTCTTGATCCAGAAAACATTCCCGATGGCCTGGACGATTCGAAAAAACTCTCCAAAGCGCGTCGGGAAATTCTTTTCGAAAAAATCCTGCAAACATCCATCGTATCGGTGGCGTCATCCGGACCCGTTCTGGTCGATCGCATGAATATCCTGCGCGCAAGTCTGGATGCAATGCGCCGCGCGGTGCTGGGCCTTGACATCGCGCCTTTTATCGTACTGGCAGACGGACGTGATATTCCTCCGGGTCTGACCTGCGATGCGAAGGCGATTATCAAGGGTGACAGTCGTTCCGTCTCGATTGCCGCAGCATCCATCATCGCCAAGGTGACCAGAGACCGGATGATGGAAAAGGCCGGATTGATCCATCCGGCCTATGGTTTCGAAACGCATGCGGGGTATGGAACCCCAGCACATTTGCGCGCTATCGAGGCAAACGGCCCCTGCCCGCTTCACCGCATGAGCTTTCGCCCGCTGAGAGAAGACGGGTGAGCGCTTAGCTCGCTCGCCTCATCTCATAAGCACCCTGGTTGCGACCTTGCGATCCATTATCGGCAAGCTGAAATTTCTGCAGCAAGGTCCGCAGCTTGTCACTTTCGCTGGCGAGAGCCGATGTTGCCGACGTCGTTTCCTCGACCATCGCAGCGTTTTGCTGCGTCGTCTGGTCCATCTGATTGACGGCGGTGTTGAGCTCTGCGAGACCCGTGGCCTGCTCCTGAGCTGAACTTGCAATGGCCCCCATATGCTCGTTCATCACCGTCACATGGCTTTCGATAGTCTTCAGGGCATCGCCCGTCTGGCGTACAAGATTGACCCCGTTTTCCACCTCAACGGAGGACTTGCCGATCAGCTCCTTGATCTCCTTTGCAGCTTTTGCCGAACGCTGCGCGAGTTCACGCACTTCCTGAGCGACGACTGCAAAACCCTTGCCCGCTTCACCGGCACGTGCCGCCTCGACGCCCGCGTTCAATGCCAGAAGATTGGTCTGGAAAGCAATCTCGTCGATCACGACGATGATGTTGGAAATCTGCCCGGAAGATTGCTCGATGCGCTGCATGGCATCCACTGCTGTCGCCACAACGTCTCCGGAGAGTTTCGCCGCACGGTTGGCTTCGGTCGCCGCGCCTCGGGCCTCATGAACGCGTTTCGTGGAATTGGCAACATTGACGGTGATCTGGTCGAGGGCTGCGGCTGTTTCTTCAAGCGTCGCGGCCTGTTGTTCCGTCCGCTTGGAGAGGTCGACAGAACCATGGGCGATTTCGCGCGTTCCATCATTCATCGTTTCGATGGAGTGCGAGATTTCGGCCAAGGTGCCACCGAGCTGCTTGAGCGAGCGGTTGAAATCAAGTCTCAACGCTTCGAAGTCCGGCGCGAAAACATCGTTGATCTGAAACGCGAGATCACCAGACGCCAAGCGCTTGAGACCATCCGCCAATCCAGACGTCGCAATTTTCAGCCGTTCATTCGCGTCGGCCTCCGCCTTCTCCTGCGTCGCCAAGCGGTCGATCTCGGTCTGTCTACGATCCGTCTCTGCTTGGGCTTCCAGCCGCTTCTTTTCAATCGCTCCGAGGCGGAAAATCTCCACAGCTTGCGCGATGGCACCGATCTCGTCCTTTCGGTCCCGTGCGGGAACGACGATGTCGGTGTCACCGTCCGACAGACGCCGCATGATACCGGTCATCCGCACCAACGGTCTTGCGATATAGAAGTTTCCGAACAACGCGGCACATGCTCCGATCAGAAGCGCAAGGCCGAGCGAGCCATAGTTCAGCGATGCGGCCGTTTCTGCGATCTGCGTCGTGACATCGCCCTCACCTCTGACATCCTTCGCCATGTCATCGACTGCGCCTTGTAGAGCCGACTTCGCATCGTTGTAGGCCGTCAATGCCTCGCCGACGAATTTCGAGCGCGCCTCGTCAGCATTTCCATTTTTCAGGGATGTCGCGACATCGTCCCAGCGGGCTTCCGATACTTTCCACTTGTCTGTGAACTTGGCGAAATACGTCTTATCCGCCTCGTCTACGAGATAATCCTGGTATTCACGAAACTCCGCATCGAGCGCTGTCCGTGAGGCTTGCATCTGTTTCTCAAATTGCGCGCGGTTGTCTGGTGTCGCATTGACGATCGAGGCCTGCGCGTTGCGGATGTTACCGACCTCCCCATTCACCTGACCCAGCAAAATGAAGGCAGGAACGCGGTCACCAACGATGGTGTCGATCCCAGTTCTGATCTGGTTGAGGGAGGAAATCGAAAAACTTCCCTGAACGCCTGCGACGAGCAACATCACACCCGACAAACCGGCAAGAACAACACCTATGGACATTTTCATGAATAGTCTCCCGACGCGAAACAATTAGATGGCTTCAAATTTTCGGTGGATGAAGCCAGTGCAAATCGGAGAAACCAAGCAGATACACTTCGACCGTGCCCGCACCAATCCAATCACGTCTTCATTTTTCAATATACCGCGAATGATACACTACATTAGCATAGTTGAAATTTTATTAAATTTTATCTCACAAGTATCGCCTCTGATAACGACAATAAAACAGCACGCATTCTACGATCTCAAAAAATACAGCGCGGGAGATACGATCGTCTTATTCAATACCGCCTGCCCTTCTCGTCCTGTAAGGACCGGCATGTTGGGCCAACACCAAAAATTCTGAAACCCGCAACACGCATTGCGGTTTGACACCTGAGGCGGGCAGATAAGCACCTCTCGCCGATAACCGGACAAAACAAAAACCCCCGCCGATTACTCGGCAGGGGCCTTCAAAAACCATCAGTATCAGACGCTTGAGAGCGCCTGAAATTATAAAATCAGTTCAAGCGCGTTTTGACTTCGCCAACGGCAGTGTTGAACAGACTTGCCTTCGTAGCCGCTGTCGCCTTCTCAGCGATCAGCTTTTCAGATGCAGCAATGGCGAGGTCAACGGCAGCAGAGCGAACGGCGCTGATGGCGTCGGTCTCGGCCTGCTTGATCTTCTGTTCCGACAAGGCGTTGCGGCGAGTAACGAACTCTTCGGTCTTGACCTTGGCTTCCGCAGTCAGAGCCGCAGCTTCACGTTCTGCAGCAGCAATGATGTTAGCTGCGTCTGCTTCGGCTTCTTTGCGCTTGCGCTGATATTCTGCCAGAAGGTGTTGGGCTTCTTCACGCAGGCGCTTGGCTTCCGCCAGCTCTTCCTTGATGTTGCCCGCACGCTCGTCGAGCGAGCCTGCCAACATGCCGGGAACCTTGAGGTAGGCAATCAGAACGAAGAAGAGAACGAGGCCGACAAGCGCGAAAAATGTTGCATCAAACGCCATATCAAGCCTCCTTCACTGCAGATGCAGCGGCGACGGCTGCCTTGGCATCTGCGTCTGCAATCTTCGTGCCGATCAACTGATCGACAATCGCAGTTGCGGTTTCTTCAGCGATAGCGCCGACATCGGCAAATGCCTGCTGCTTGATGGTCTCGATCCGCGCTTCGGCAGCGGTCAGTTTCTGGGCCAACTCACCTTCGATTGCGGCACGGTCGGCATCAGCCTTGACCTTCGCGGCATCGCGCGCGGCGGCGGCGATGGAGCCAGCCTTGGCGCGGGCAGCGGCAAGTTCTTTTTCATATGTTTCGATGGCAGCATCTGCTTCGGCCTTGAGCCGCGACGCTTCATCGAGATCCTGTGCGATACGGCCGTGACGGTCTTCGAGAATACCGCCGACGCGTGGCACGATGACCTTTTTCATGAGCACGTAGAAAAGGCCGAATGTGATGGCCAGCCATAGAAGCTGGGATGCATAAGTAGACTGATCGAATGGTGGGAACACGGCGGATGCGTGACCGGCATCATGTGCCACTCCCGTTTCCGTATGCGTTGCTTCCGGAGCGGTCTGACCGACAGCCGGAGTTCCGGTATTCGTTTCACTTGTCGCCGGTGCTGACTGGGCCAAAGCCTCGGTCACGAACATGCTCACCTCCAGGGGTAGTGCAAATGCGAAGGATCACGGCACGCTGCTGCGAGCCGTGATCCATACCTGATGCCGATATTAGACAGCGAACAGGAGAAGGAGAGCTACGAGCAACGAGAAGATGCCCAGAGCTTCCGTAACGGCGAAGCCGAATACCAGACGGCCGAACTGGCTGTCAGCGGCAGACGGGTTGCGCAGTGCGCCCGACAAGAAATCGCCGAAGATACGGCCGAGAGCGAGGGACGTACCAGCCATGCCGAGGCATGCGAGACCTGCGCCGATGTACTTTGCTGCTTCCGCTTCCATGTTAAGCTCCTTAGAATGGTTGTTGCGGCTATGTTTGACACCCGGTTTCGGGGTCAGCGACTTTACTTCTCAGTGACCGCCATGCACGGCGTCGTTCAGGTACATGCAAGTCAGTACCGCGAAGACGTATGCCTGCAGGAAGGCGACGAGAAATTCCAGACCGGTCATTGCGACCGTCATGATGAGTGGCAGGATTGCGCCACCAACACCCAGAGCACCTAGGGCACCCATGGAGGCGACGAAGCCCGAAAAGACCTTCAGCGTGATGTGACCAGCCAGCATGTTCGCGAAAAGACGAACTGAGAGGCTGATCGGACGCGACAGGAAGGAAATGATTTCAATGGACGATACGAGCGGAAGAAGAACCGCAGGCACGCCAGTCGGTGCGAAAATCCCAAGGAATTTCAGACCATGCTTGTAAAATCCGTAGACGACCACGGTTCCGATAACCAGGCAGGACAGCGCGAAGGTCACGATGATCTGGCTGGTGACGGTGAAGAAATACGGGAACATGCCGAGAAGGTTGGCCGTCAATACGAACATGAACAGTGAGAACACGAACGGAAAGAACACCATGCCCTTTTTGCCAGCGCCTTCGCGCAGCATCGAAGCAATGAATTCATAGGACATTTCGGCAACGGACTGCATGCGGGTTGGAATCAAACCGCGGTTCGACGTTGCGAAATACAGAAAGCCGGACGCTGCTGCGACCGTCGCGACCATGAACAGAGACGCGTTGGTGAACGAGAAATCGACGCCGCCGATCTCAATCGGAATGATCGGCTGAACCAAGAACTGATGGGTCGGATCGTTTGCCAACGTATGCCCTCTTTACCTTTTGCCGCGAATGGCGACACTTTAACGTCTCATCTGAAAAGCCGCGAGATCAATCGCCCTGCTTTCCACTCTTGTCTTGTCCCAGCCCACCTTCGAGAAGAGGAGGCTTCGCCACCACTCCGGCAGAACGCAGAACGTTCAATACGCCAGCACAAAATCCGAGAAGAAGAAGAACGATCATCCCCCACGGTGACGTGCCCACAAAATAGTCCAGAAGATAGCCCAGCATGGCGCCAACGATGATGGCAGAGATGAATTCGGAAGACAGCTTGATCGCAAGTGCAAAGCCCTTACGGCTCTCCTGCGCGTTCTGCTCACTTCGTTTCTCTGCCTCGTCATCCGACCGCACCTTTGCCAACTCATCGGCCAGGTGCTTGCGGCGCTCTTCCAGACTATCGTTACGGTTGCCGGTCATTTCCAAATCCTGCCTTTTTTCTCCATTCTGGTGGTGCCAGAACTCTTTGGAGTTGTAAACGGCAGGGCTTTGAGCATGTTCCAGCCCGCTCTGAAGTCGGGCGCAACATAGTTTTAGGGACTTCTCTAGTCAAGGCACAGAAGGCCGTTCACAATATACAAAATTGTTATTTAAAAACAAATACTTGGCTTATTTTCGCAATTTCGTGACGTCGATCGGCTGTCGAATCGACAATTTTGATACTCTTATCCCGGCAAAAAGCCCGAGATATCAGCTCCATCCACCGCCATAGGTCCGGTAGAAGACGTGCAAACCGATTCTACCGACCTTTTTCATTGATCTGCCCCAGGCCGGATGCACGTAAACGGCATGATAGTGTGTCGCAGAGCCGACTTCGCTCAACCAAATCTTACCCGCCGACGTCGCCATGGCAACTTCTCGCGCCATTTTCCAGTGACGCTCGGAGTTGATCCGGTCCTTGATATTATCGCAGGCGAAGGAAAACTGGCAGCGATTGCGCCAATCCTTGTTCTGATAGACTACGCCGCAGATGGTTTTGGGATAGGACGGGTTGCGGACACGGTTGAGAATGACCTGCGCGACGGCTGCCTGACCCTTGACCGATTCGCCCCGTGCTTCGAAGTAGATGCCGGATGCGAGGCATTGCTGCTCTGCCGCTGAAAAAACCTCGGCTGGTAACGGCGTTGCCGCCCATGCGTGATCGTCGGCAGCAATCTGCGGGACGAAACGTCCTGCATCAGGCTTTTTGAGGATAGCGTCGAAAGGCGATTCGCGGGCGAAATCCGGTTCAGGCGGAGCGTAAGCCGTCGCCAGTATATCGGCAGAGCGATTGGTAATCAGCGCTGCCACCATGGGCGAGACGCTTTTTTCCGTTTTGGTCTCATCGCGGCGGAAATAGAAGGACGCCAGTTCGATGTCATTGCTCTTCTTCGCCTTGACGAAGGCCGTGCGATCTTTCCGTTTCACCGGCTCGACATCCAGCATGCTGGTGCGTTGCAGAACCGATCCTGCCGTAAACGCCTTTGGCGGCTGCATGACTTCCGTCGAGACGACGCGACCCTTCTTGGCGGCACGGTTGACACGCTCGCTATCGGGCGATGTTTCCTTGCCATTCTTGCCGGTGACGAAGGCGACCTTGCGGCCATCGGGTGTGATCATCCCTGCCCCGCTAAGCGCCGGCGCGACATCTGCGCCGTTGAAGGCCAGTGACGCGTTATGAACCGAACCCGCGGGAGAGTTGGTCAACACCATACGCCACTGCTCGCCCCCCGCATCCAGCCCTGCCAGAAGGGACGCCAGATCGGCGCGCGCAGCAAAGGAGGGAAAGGCAAGCCAGGCAGCAAGGCCGAAGACGACAGGCGATGTCCATTTCTCGAATGAGAAGAAGAACCCGCGACGCGATACTTTCTTTGAACGCAAAACCCGTACTCCGGACAACGCAACACACTGTTACACAGCCGAATAATCTCTCATTAACCTTGATGCTTGGTTAATGGGCAGCCAATACCAGCGCTCACGTTAACGTGTGACGACACGAAAAAAGCGCCACCCTCTCTCGAGAATGGCGCCGGTAGCGGTGTCATTGGAAAACTAGCGGGTTCAGATGACGACGTGAGAACCGAGTTCCACCACGCGGTTGGCCGGAAGGCGGAAGTAATCCGAAGGGTCTGCCGAGGTTTCCGCAAGTGCGATAAACAGACGGTTCTGCCATCCGGGCATGCCGGATTTGGGGTCAGGCACCAGCTTGCGTCTGCCCAGATAGAAAGACGTGGACATGATATCGAACTTGTAACCGGTTCGGCGCAGATATCCCAATGCCTGGGTGACGTTTTGGGTTTCCATGAAGCCGAAGTGTAGCTCGACGACCACGAAACGTTCGCTGATCTTGGTAATCGTATAGCGCTTGTCCGGGTGAACGCGAGGCGTATCTTCCGTGCGGATCGTCAGGATGACGTTCTTGTCGTGCAGAACGTGATTGTGCTTGAGATTGTGCAACAATGCCGCAGGCGCCGTTTCCGGGTCGCCTGTAAGGAAGATCGCCGTACCCGGAATGCGCACGGGCGCATGTGAGCTTTCCTTTTCGACCGAAGCCACGAAAGCCTTCAATGGAACATCCGTGCGGCGGGTTTTCGCAAACAGGATTTTCGAACCACGCTGCCATGTCATCATGATGATGACGAAAGCCAATGCAAGCAGCACCGGCACATAACCGCCATCGTGAATCTTCAGCAGGTTGGCACCAAGGAAGATCAGTTCAAGCGAGATGAACGGGAAAATCACCAGCATCGCAAGAGACTTCGACCACTTCCAATGGCTGCGGGCGAACTGGAAGAACAACAGGCTGGTAACGACCATGGCGCCGGTAACGGAGATGCCATAGGCGGTCGCCAGCGCGTCAGAACTCTTGAAGGTCAGCACCAGTGCAACGACGCCGAACAAAAGGACGGTGTTGACCGAAGGCAGGTAGATTTGCCCGGTATTGGTTTCAGACGTAAAGAGAATTTCCATACGCGGCAGATAGCCGAGGTGGATGGCCTGACGCACGAGGGAAAAGGCCCCCGTGATGACCGCCTGGCTGGCAATGATGGTGGCGGCCGTCGCCAGAATGACGGCGGGAAGCAGCGCCCATTGCGGAAACATCAGGTAAAAGGGATTGGACATTGCCGCCGGGTTTTTGAGAACCAGCGCGCCCTGCCCGAGATAATTTAGGGTAAGAGCGGGGAAGACCAGCACGAACCACGCCCACTGGATAGGTCTGCGGCCAAAGTGCCCCAAATCCGCATAGAGCGCTTCGGCGCCGGTGATCGTCAGGAACACGGCACCCAGAACGACGATGCCGTAAAAACCTTCTGCGAGCAGAAACTCAACGGCGTGCCAGGGATTGAAGGAATAGAGGATGCCGTAATCATCTGAAATGTGCAGCAAACCGACCAGACCCATGACGAAGAACCAGACGGCGGTAATGGGTCCGAAGAACTTGGCAACAAATTCGGTGCCATGGGACTGAATGGCAAACAGACCAACGAGAATGACGACGGAGATGGGAATGATAAAGGAATCCATCTGCGGCGTCACGAGTTTAAGGCCCTCGACCGCCGACAGTACCGACAGCGCCGGCGTGATCATCGCATCGCCCATGAAGAGGGCAGCGCCGATCAGGCCAAGCATGATCAGAACGCCACGCTTGCTGCCAGCCGACTTCATCAACAGCGCCAGAAGCGACAATGTGCCGCCTTCGCCATCATTATCCGCCCGAAGCAAAAAACAGATGTATTTGATGGTCACGATAATGGTGAGCGACCAGATCATCAGCGAGATAAGGCCGATCACCTCCGCCTCTGTAACGCCGTCATACGAGATCGGCTTCAGGGCTTCGCGGAAGGCATAGAGCGGGCTCGTACCGATATCGCCATAGACGACGCCGACAGAACCCAGCATAGCCGCAAACAATCCCTTGAGGCGGTGATCACCGGCTTCCGGCTTGTCGAGGTCTTCCTTATCCAAGGTATGAGACATGTTGATTCTGACCGGTTAGAGCCAGCCCTTCCAGCGGAAAAAAATGAACGGAATAATAGCCGACACAAGCATGACGAAGACTGCCAGAGGATATCCATAGGACCACTGCAACTCCGGCATGACATTAAAGTTCATTCCGTAAACAGATGCCACGAGCGTTGGCGGCAAAAAAACGACCGACGCGATGGAGAAAATCTTGATGATGGCGTTCTGCTCGACATTGATCATGCCAAGCGAGGCATCCAGCAAGAACGTCAGATTTCCGGAGATAAACGACGCATGCTCCGACAGGGACTGGATGTCCCGGCCAATCGAGCGGCCCGTTTCCTTGGATTCCTTGTCCTGCTGAACATTGGGTGTTGCCTGTAGAAACGATTGCAGGCGGGCAAGCGATGCCAAGCTATCGCGAACCTTCGATATCAGCCTGTGATAGGCAGAGATTTCAGCGATCTTGTCTTCGAGATAACGCGGGGCCTTGCGCTTGCTGCGCGCCTGCTCTCCAAAGATACCTCCCGCCACCGTATCGATGCCAACGACGGAATTTTCCAGAATTTCTGCCGTGCGGTCCACAATGGTTTCGAGAAGCTTCAACAGAAGGGCAGCGCCGCTGCGCATCTCGTGCGGCACGCGGGTGATGGCTGCAGTGAAAAGGTTGAAGGACTTCGGTTCAGCATACCGAATGGTCACGAGACGGTTGCCTGCCAGAATGAAGGCGACGTCCGTCAGGCGTGGATCGTTGGAATTTGCGTTCCATACCAGCGAGCCGGTCATGAAAACGTTGCCCTCTTCCGTGTAAAGGCGACTGGAAGGCTCGATGTCCTTCAAATCCTCACGCGTCGGCAGCTCGACGCCAAGCGCCTTCTCAACGAGAATTTCTTCGGCTCTGTCGGGATTGATCAGATCGATCCAGACAATATCATCCGAAATCTGCGTGACCGGTTGGTCCGCCGACAGGCTGATTGCCTCGCAATTCGAGCGATAGGCTTTGATCAATCAGTTTCTCCGGTCAGCACACCGACGATTGCCGGTAGGCTGCTCTAACACATCATGTGTGGCTTCCGCAAACGTCCGGATGGACGGCGGATCAAACGGCGCGGCCTATGCTGTATATACCCGCAGGAATCAAGGAGTTTTTTTCGGCGCACCCATTTGGCAGACATAATACGGTGCAGAAAACAGGCAGCACCGCTTGCAAGAAACCATTGCAGCAACATTCTAATTCTTTGATAAAAAATAATGTGTTTCAGTGTTTTAACAGACAATTACTGAAGGCGCCGACCAGCCAAGTTTCCCGCCAGACAGGAAATTCACTTAGAATTTCTACCTGAGCGATGTGTTGTCAAGCCGTGTGGAAGACCAAGTGCTATGCAAGGGGTGCATCAATGTGTCGATCACTCGAAGACGATCCGGGGTGCGGGCCTGCGCAGCCCGGCTCCCATCTGGTTCCAGACTTTCTGGGCGATCTCCCTGTAAATCTGCGCCTGCGGACCATCCGGTTCTGCCACGACGACAGGCGTTCCGGCATCAGACAATTCGCGGATCGAGATCGTCAGCGGCACCTCGCCCAGGAACGGGACATTGATGCGGTCCGCTTCCGCCTTTGCGCCACCATGTCCGAAAATATCGTAACGGGCACCCGTATCCGGCGCGATGAAGTAGCTCATATTCTCGATGACACCCAAGATCGGCACCTCGACCTTGTTGAACATGGTGACCGCCTTGCGCGCGTCGATCAGCGCCATGTCCTGCGGGGTCGATACGATGACAGCACCGGCCAGCGCCACCTGCTGGGCAATGGTCAGTTGCGCATCACCTGTGCCGGGCGGCATGTCCAGCACCAGCACATCGAGCTCTCCCCACGCCACTTCTCGCAGCATCTGCAACAGGGCTGACTGCACCATCGGCCCGCGCCAGATCATCGCGGCCTCCTCATCCACCAGAAAACCCATGGACATGACTTTGAGGCCATAATTCTCCATTGGCATGATGACACGGCCTTCGCCCTGCTGCGGGCGGCCCGAAATCTTCAACAGGCGGGGAAGCGAGGGACCGTAAATATCGGCGTCAAGAATACCGACGCGCAAGCCGAGCGACTGAAGCCCAAGTGCCAGATTGACGGCGGTCGTTGATTTTCCCACTCCGCCCTTGCCGGATGCCACGGCGATAATTGCCCCGATACCGGGCACACCCGCCCTGGTGCGCGGCTGCGGCGCCGACTTCGGGGGAACAGGCGCTGTTTTTGGCGAAGGGGCAGAGCCGGGTTTTCGATCGGCAGTCAGCGCGACCATCGCCGATTTTATGCCGGGTACACGCGACGCTGCCTGTTGAGCTGCAAGCCGCAACGGCTCCATGTCATCCGCCTTATCCGCTGGCACCGTAATGGAGAAATAGGCTTTGCCATCCGCAATGAATATTTCCGACACCATGCCCAACGCAACAATGCTTTTATCGCTGCCTGAATAGACAACCTTTTCCAATGCCTGTTCGATCTGGTTCTTGTCGCCCTGTGTCATGCCCGAATCCATTGCGCCCGATGCGCCGGTCCTCAATACCCAACCGCGCCTGTTTCGCCAATGATAATGCATGGAATGGTCGAAGCGGGGAACAACCCATCATCAGCTTTCGCTATCGGGTACCATTTTTTCAGGATCGAAAATGCGCCCGTCGAAAAAGGCATCCGGTCCAAGGACAAGGCTGGACCGTGATGCGCCGACGTGAACCGGCACCTTCAAGGTGCCCTCAAGCTTCATATTGGCGGCAGGAACCGGTGCGAAAATCGGCTTCATCGCAGTGCGGAAAAGATCGGGGCGAAAAGCTTCGCATGCGGCTTCATAGGCTTTCGCATCGCTCGCAAATTCCGGCGGGCAATCTTCCCATCTCAGCATCTGGCTGTAGAACCACAGCGCCTGGCTCTGCCAGGGGAAATTCGTAGCCTTGCTGCTGGTGGAAAAAAAGCCGGGGCATTCCAGCATCCGCGCAGGAGAATGCGAAATGAAGCCTGTCAGGGCAGGCAGGATGAGATCGCCATCCATGTCCAGATAATGAGGAGCGGCCAGAATACCGGCAAGCTCCTCGATGTTGGCATGGCTTGCGCACCATTCGCCCGCTCGGTAAAGTGCCCGTAACAATGCCTCCAGAGTAGCCGGTTGGGCCGTTGCCCAATCACGGGAAACGGCCAGCACTTTTTCCGGTGCGTTCTGCCAGATATGGGACTTGGTCGTTACGATACGGGCCGTTCCGCGCAAAACCGCAGAGGTGCCGTAGGGTTCACCGACATAGAACCCGTCTATATCGCCCGCCTCCAGCATATGCGGCATATCTGCCGGTGCCGCCACGAGGAGGTTGACGTCGTGGCCGACGCGCAAATGCGCGCTATCCAGCAGGTAACGAAGCTCGAACACCGAAACCGCCAGACGATGCTCAACGGCAAAAATCAATGGCGGAAGCCGCGCCCTCTGCCGCGATGCCGCGACCCGGGCAAGAGACCGGGCAAGCGTACCGGGGTCAGGTATCTTCATCCCCTGCTCGGCCAAGTCATCGTGAAGGACCTGCGACACGACAAATGTAGCGCCACCGGTGGCCAGAACGAAGGGCGCAACGAGATTGGAGGGCAGATCAGGCAGCCCGAGCGCAGAGGCAACGGGCAGTGCCGCGGAAAGATGGAGGCCTTGAAGATCGAGCCTTCCCCATTCGGCCAAAAGGTCGCCGGTAGAGGGTCGTCTCAGCAGATCCAGGGAAAGGTTCTCGTCGGTGGCAAAACCTTTTTCGAAAGCGACGACAAGAACTGCGCAATCTATCGTCGGAGCAAATCCAGCCTTGAAGCTTTTCGACGCCGCCAAACGAATCTCCTGTGCCGCGAGCAGTGCGAGAATTGCTTACGTTCAGGCAGATAACAATCGAAAAATCGAAAATATTCCTATTTTATGATGCCGATACGCAATGCTCTTGCGACCGCCTGGGTTCGGTTGACAGTATTGAGCTTTTTAGTTGCACGGTTCAGGTAATGATTGACTGTATGCTCGGACAGCGTGAGAATTTCGGCGATTTCAGCGCTGGTTTTTCCTGCCGCAGTCCAGTTCAGACAGTCAATCTCCCGATCCGTCAGCGTTTCCGGAACACGCGCATCCAGACTGCGGACATAAGCAAGGCGGCTGAAAACATGGGCTGCAATAAATGCGATCTCGGCGATGCATTTTGGCGCCAGATTGAAGCCTTCACCGTGAAACGAAACGGCACCCCTTTGGCCGGATGGATCCTGAACCGGACACCACAGGGCGTTGTCCATGCCAAATCTTCCAAACAGATCCCTGATTTTGCTGGCGGTCGCCTCATCCCGGCCACGCGTGCGGAATTCGACATCGACCGAGAACGGAACGGACGACTGCTTTAGCGTCCGAAGCACATTGCTGCTCGAAAGCAGCCCTTCATGATCATACTGGTGCAGCAATTCCGCAGGCCAACTGGTAATCACCGTGTATTGCGATAACTCCTGAGCGACGTGAGACGGGATGTGGAGAACCATAAAGGCCTTCATTCCCCAGGCTTCAGTTAGTTTTTTAAGAAAGCGGAATATATCGAACTGGGTTTTCAGTTCTTCCACATGGCGTGCACATTCTGCACCAGGATGCGAAGAGTTGTAAAATTCAGGGTTCTGCATCGTTTTTTTGATTCTTTGTAAGATCGCTTAAAATAAAAAATTAACTATCAGAAGACCGCCGATTTCTGAATATCAATGGCCGGATATTTTTGCAAATAAAAGTTGCCTAGATGAATTCATCATACTTTTTAAAATGAACTATTGTTATTGAACATTAGATTGGGACTTCTATTCAGTTATTGACGTATTGGCGGCAGGCGGACCACCAAGTCCGAGGCGATATCCTGCGCGGCTTCACGAACAATTCCAGACCAGCTCGCCAGACGCTCTTGGGTCAACCGATATGCTGGACCGGTTACTGAGATGGCCGCATAAAACCGCTGTTCCTTTGCAACAATGGGTACAGCTATGCATTGAATTCCGTTTTCATGCTCCTCGAGATCGAAGCCGAAACCCCGCTCGCGGATATCCTGCACGGAAGCCTTGAGATGGGCTACAGACGTGATCGTATTTGAAGTGTAAGGATGAAAAATCATCGTGGCAGCCACGGCATCAAGCTCTGCCTCTGGAAGAAGCGAGAGAGCAGCTTTGCCAACCCCCGTGCAATAGGCGGGTGAAACACGACCGATTTGTGAATACATCCGCACGGCGTGCTTGCCATCGATCTTGTCGAGATAGACAATTTCTGCGCAGCGCAGCACGCCCAGGTGGACCGATTCCTGTGTTTTTTCGTGGAGACTGCGAAGATGCGGCGCCGCTATAGAGCGCAGATCATTTCTGGTCCATGCCTGCGACGCGAATGTGAGAAGCCGCAAGCCAGCCACGTAAGTCTGGTCATCCCTCTGCTCCAGCAGGCCTTCCTCCAGGAGATGACCGAGCTGACGGTGAAGCGTGCCACGAGGCTGCTTGCAGCGCTGAAGAATATCGGTGAAGCGAAGCGGCTGCGGCGACATGACGACCAACTCGAGCAAGGACACTGCCTTGCCAAGCGTACCGGTGTTGCTGTCAGGTGTCTTTTCGTCATCAGCGGATGCCATGATATTCTCCACGCGCGCAATTGCCGCGCTTGACATTGCCGGAGGGGCAAGGGCACTATTCCATCAAATGAAACTTAGTTCCAAATAATGGAACTTTCAATCCTTGCCGAGCGTCATGTCGAGCGAATATTCTTCACAACCTTCCGAATTCGAGGACAAGGGCGTACTGGTCACGGGTGGCGGCTCCGGTATCGGGGCTTCACTGGTCACTGCTTTTGCAAAACTCGGTGCAAAAGTCGCCTTCATCGACATCGATGAGGACGCCAGCAGAACGCTTGTGGACACCCTGTCGAAACAGGTCCGGCATCCGGTGTTTTTTGCGCAGGCAGACCTCCGTGACCAGTCGCAACTGGTGGACGCCGTCGGCGCGGCGGCAGAAGCGACTGGTGGCATCAAGGTTCTGGTGAACAATGCTGCCTGGGACGACCGACACGATATCGACACCGTGACCAGCGATTATTGGGACGCCAATCATGCGGTCAATCTGAAACCGGTTTTCTTTGTCACTCAAGCGGCGCTACCGCAGTTGCGGCTTGCGGACGGTGCGTCGATCATCAATTTCTCGTCCATCTCCTATCTGTTGAACATGGGCGAACTGCCTGCCTACGCGGCGGCAAAAGCCGGCATCGTCGGATTGACGAAAAGCCTGGCCGGGCGGCTGGGCCCTGAAAACATTCGCGTCAACGCAATCCTGCCCGGCATGATCGTCACGGAGCGGCAAAAGGAATTGTGGCTGACCGACGCGTCTATTTCTCAAACCATGGCTCGCCAGTGCCTTCAGCGTGTCTTGACCGCAGACGATATCGTCGGCCCATGCATATTTCTGGCCTCTTCGGCATCTGCCGCCATGACGGCCCAAACAATCATCATCGATGGAGGTCTTTTGTAATGTCCGATGCCGCATTTGTTGCCGTAGACTGGGGCACGACCAGCTTCCGGCTTTGGCTTATGAGCAACTCCGACGAAATTCTTGGCGAACGGCGCAGCGCTGAAGGGATGACCACTGCCATGCAGACCGGATTTGCCAAGGTTCTGGCGTCTCATCTTGCCGCTCTCTCCGCGCCAGCGGGTCTTCCCGTCATCATTTGCGGCATGGCGGGTGCGCGTCAGGGCTGGGTCGAAGCAGGCTATGTCGATGTTCCCGCCAATCTTTCGGACATCTTGAAGGGCGCTGTGCGCGTGCCCGGAGAAGCAGACGACATCCGCATTTTGCCCGGACTTGCCCAGCGCGCGATAGAGAAGCCTGATGTGATGCGTGGTGAGGAAACCCAGCTTCTCGGGGCGCTTTCAGCAGACCACAGCTCCGGGCAGCAACTTGTCTGCATGCCGGGAACGCATTCCAAATGGGTGAGTGTCAGCGATCTCAAGGTGACTGGCTTTTCCACCTTCATGACCGGTGAAGTGTTCGACGTCATCTCGAAACATTCCATCCTCTCCCACGCCGTTACCGATGCGCAAGCGTTCACCGGCGATCTGCCCGCCTTTCAGGCTGCCGTGGTGGATAGCTACAACCATCCGCAGATGGCGACGAACCGGTTTTTCACCCTCCGGTCGGGTCAGCTTCTCAACGGCCTTTCTGCCACGGATGCGAAGGCGAAACTATCTGGCACGATGATCGGACTGGAAATCGCGGGCGCTCATTCCACGGCGGCAAGAGATGCCAAGGTGGTGCTGATCGCGTCCGGTGCGCTGGGTGAACTCTACAAGGCAGCCTTTGCCGCACTATCTATCGAATTCATAACAATTGATGCGGATGAAGCCGTTCGCCGCGGGCTTGTCGCAGCCGCTAACGCCATCTGGCACTGAGGAGACTGATCTCATGCGTATTCCCTTCCCACCAATGAAGTACCCGCTGGTCGCCATTCTTCGCGGCATCAAGCCGGAAGAAACAGAGGGTGTCGTGACAGCCCTTCTGGAAAGCGGCCTGCGGGCCATCGAAATCCCGCTCAACTCACCCGATGCCTTTCGCTCCATCGAAACCGCGGCAAAGCTGGCGGCTGCCGATGCACTGATCGGTGCCGGTACGGTCTTGACGGTTGACGACGTCGCGAAACTCGATGCGGCAGGCGGCAAGCTTATGGTCAGTCCCAATGTTGACGTCGAGGTCATCACGGCTGCGCGTGAAAAAGGAATGGTCACGATGCCCGGCGTACTGACGCCGACGGAAGCGTTGCTGGCGTTGAAGGCCGGGGCAACCGGCCTGAAATTCTTCCCCGCAAGCGTGCTTGGCCCGTCCGGCATCAACGCGATCCGCGCCATTTTGCCCAAGGATACACTGGTCGCGGCAGTCGGTGGTGTTTCCGATAAGAACTTCAGCGATTATACCAGCATCGGCATGACCGCCTTCGGTTTGGGAACAAGCCTCTACAAACCCGGCATGAAGGCTGCAGAAGTGCGCGAGCGCGCGCTCGTGACCATCAAAGCCTACGACGCGGCGATAGGAGCGTAAACAATGACAGATATCCACGAGTTTGCAGGAACCGTGCTTGATCCCACGCAGATGCTGCTGGGCGAAGGACCGAGTTTCGATCCCATCACCAACTCGCTGTGCTGGCTGAATATTCTTGGAAAAGAGCTGCACGAACTCGATACAGCAAGCGGCAAAAAGACGGTGCACGCTCTGCCCTTCATGGCAAGCGTGGTGGCGCGGATCGATGAGAAGCGCCAATTGCTGGCCTCGGACGAGGGTCTTTTCATCCGCGACCGAGCAACAGGCGACCTGTTCCTGCATTCCGATTTCGAACCCGGCAAGCCCGGTAACCGATCCAATGACGGGCGTGTTCACCAGAGCGGTGCCCTGTGGATTGGCACCATGGGCAAGAAGGCCGAAAATGGTGCAGGCGCAATCTATCACGTCGCCAAAGGCGTGGTCACCAAGCTCTTCGACAGCATCAGCATTCCCAACGCGATCTGCTTTTCACCTGATGGTGCGACGGGCTATTACGTCGACACAAAAGTGAACAAGTTCATGAGCATTCCTCTTGATCCAGCAACCGGCCTTCCGAACGGCCAAGCCAAGGTGCTGATCGACCAGGCTGGGCAGGACGGTGGCATGGACGGCGCGATTTGCGATGCGGATGGCACCATCTGGAACGCCCGATGGGGCATGGGTGCCGTCGATCGCTATTCGCCGACCGGAACGCATCTCGACCGATACCAGGTGCCCGCAAAACAGACGACATGCCCGGTGTTCTTCGGTGCTAACGCCAACCGTCTGGCCGTGACATCCGCCTGCGAGGGTCTGGATGAAGCGACGATCAAAGCCAATCCGCTCTATGGTGCGACTTTCGATCTCGGTATTGAGGTCAATGGCGCGCTGGATGGCGCCTATAAGCTCTAACATATTCGAGTCGGTGTCGTCATCCTCGGGCTTTTCCCGGGGATGAGCGTTTTTACCCGAATTCGCGGCCAGAGGCTGGAATGTCGCGGTAATTTTCCTGAAGGTAACGGTGGGTGGCGGCTGCATCCACCGGGCGGCCGTAGAAATAGCCCTGCCCCATGGCGCAACCGAGATTGCGCAATTTCTCCGCTTCCGCCTTTTCCTCGATGCCTTCTGCGACGACCTCGAGATCAAGCCCGTCGCACATGGCGACAATGGCCTTGATGATGTGCTCGGAAGGACGGTCCGTGCTGATGCGTGAGACGAAGGCACGGTCTATCTTGACCTTGTCGAAGGAAAAGTCCCTCAGACGTCCAAGGCTCGATTGGCCCGTACCGAAATCATCCAGAGAAATTCGGACGCCCGCCTGCTGAAGCTCGCTCACGATCCGCTGGGCGGTATCGGCCGATGTCATGACCGCTGTTTCGGTAATTTCCAGTTCCAGACGGCGGGGATCGAGGCCAACGCGGCGCAGGATAGACAGGATGTTTTCAGCTGTCGTGGGGTCCATCAACTGTGCGGACGACAGGTTGAAAGACAGGAACAGTTCTCGCGGCCAGGATAGAGCCGTCTGTGCGGCTTTTCTCAGCAGCGTTTCCGAGAGAGCATCGATAAAGCCGCGTTCCTCCGCAAGCGGTACGAAAACGGCAGGCGATACGAAACCAAGATCCGGGTCGTTCCACCGGGCCAACGCTTCGAAACCCAGCACCGTGGCATCGCTGAGGCGAACGATCGGTTGAAAATGCACATCGACAGCATCGGTGATAATGGCGTTTCTCAAAGCCTGCTCGAGCTGCGTCGCGCGTTTCATTTCCTGCGCAATTTCACTCGAATAAACGGTGATCTGACCACTACCCCGGCGCTTGGAACGGTAGAGAGCAGTTTCCGCGCTCTTCAGCAGATCTTCAAAGTCCTCGCCTGCAAAGGGGTATATTGCAAAGCCGAAGGACGATGACAGCCGCACGTTCCGATCACCGAGATCATAAGGCGCAGACAGCACATCCTTGATCATGTGGCCGATGCGTTCAGCACCTGAACGCTCGAAAACCAACGGCAATACAAACGCAAACTCATCGCCATCGTGACGAGTGACGACCGCGCCATCCGGCATGCAGGCCTTGAGGCGATGTGCGACCTGACACAGAATTTCGTCCCCTGCCTTGACGCCGAAAAGGTCATTGATCGGTTTGAAGCCATCGATATTTGCAACACCGATCGTAAAGGGTGCCGGGTCACTGGCGCGCTCTGCGGCCAACATGCGAATCTTGTCGCGAAGCCTGTACCGGTTTCCAAGGCCAGTCAGCGGATCGCTGTAAGCCATCGCCTGCAGCTCGTGCTGGCTGACCTGCGGCGCATCCGGCTCTAGTAATTTCATGCGCGCATCCTGATCGACGGACTTCGAGAGTTCTGATGACAATGCGGTTTTATTCTTAAGAAACCACTATCGCTGAAGCCTGCGAAATAACCATCGATTTCCCGCCCGACTGCGACCGTCTCGCAGTCATGACGTTGCTCAACCGCAAATGCGATGCTGGCTGTGCGGCAGATGCCGCTTGAACAACATTGCCACCATGTCGGGGCTGACAGGCTTCAACAGCATGTCGTCCATACCGGCATCCATACAGGCCTGTCGGTCGCCCTCGAATGCCAGCGCTATGACGCCGATGATCGGCGTTGGATTGGGCTGCGCTACCATCATTTTGCGCAATCGACGGGTTGCTTCGAAACCATCGAAATCCGGCAGTGTGGTGTCCATCAGAATAAAGGAGGGCTTCTCCTGTTCAAAAAGCTGTAACGCCTGTTTGCCGGTGGTCGCGATTTTGTAGCTCAGCCCCAGACTTTCGAGAATTTGAGCAAAAACGATCTGGTTGATGTTGTTGTCTTCCACGACGAGCACATCGAGCATGGCGTTGTTGGAGCACGGCATGTTCTCGGTGGAAATCTCCGGGCTTTCATCCGCCTGGACAGAAGAGAACGCGTGATCATGAAGACGGAAATGGCGCGCTATCTGGTTGATCAACGAGCTTTCCAACTGGAAGTCATCAACCGTCATGGCCACCAGACCATAGGCCTGTGGCAAATCCAGACAGGCGATGTCCAGTTGCACATCGACAATCACCAGGTCGATCCGCACATTGGCGGAGGCGGCAAACTCCATGAAGGCCTTCATTTCGGTCTGACTTGTCGCAACCGCGCAATCGACACCGACGGCCACCATTTTTCTGCGCGCCACGTCTCCGAGAGCGTCATTCGGCGTGACCAGGAGAATACTGCGGCCTTGCAATAATTGCGACGACTGATGGTGCTCAACCTCCAGATACGCAGACGGGGTGAACGACATGTGTTCCAGCCCGCGAATGACGCTTTTGCCATCTGCACCGGCTGTCGCGAAGGTCGTCACGTCATCCATCGTCGTCACGAGGAAATAGCGGCCAGGCTTACCGACACGCTGCTTTCTGGTGATGACGAGGACTTCCTCGCCCGTCAGACGTGTGACCCGCTCCGGCAAGATCGCCGGGCTGCCCGTTTCAAGCACATGCCGGTCCATCGCGTCTATCCGCGATGCCAGCGGCTCGGCATGGATATCTGCGACCGTGCGCCCGAGGATGAGATCGGCAGGCGTCTCCAACAGCGTGCAGCCCGCCTTGTTGACGGCGACGTAGCTGGTGTTGCTATCCTTGACGAAAATCGACAGCGGCAGCGTATCCAGAATCTCTTCGGTCAGTTGCACCCGCTCGATATCTGCACGCCACTGGTCCTCGCGCTTTTTCTGCTCGGAAATATCGGTGATGACGCAGATGCCAAGGCCTGATGAAAAGCGTCTTTTAATTAGGCGCAACCACCTGCCACCGGCACGTTGCTCAACCGTTTCCGAACGCTCTTTCCAGTGCGAGGACAGTTGTTCGGCAATCCAGTCGTCCCGCTCCATACCCCGTGGCAACGAGGCAGGATCGACGTCTTTTCGACCATCGTACAAAGCTGCCAAAAAGTCGCGAAGCCTCGTCCCGACTGTGAGCTTGGTTTCGCAGACGGGCATGTAGCCAAGAACGCGGCGATTGACGAAGACGATATGATCGTGGCGATCATAGATGATCAATGCGGAGGACGTCGTATCGCAGACAGCGTCGAGCATGGCAGCGTGAACGTCTGCGTAAACCTCCGCCTCACCCCTCATTGCAACTCCTCACACGCACGTCCCAAAGCGAAGTTCACTCGCAAAAATTGGCCAATAACCACAGGAAATGGATAAAACGATCGAACATGCGGGGTCAGAGCTCGAAGCAGACTTTTCGATTATGCGCCGGCCCCAATTTTCCGTCACACACCCCGAGGCTGCGCCGAAGGGACATAGATGCTGCACTCATTTCAAGCTGGTTGCACCCTAGAAGCTTTCCCTTAAGAGGCGCTTAACGTTGTTTAGAAGAAAGATTTAGCGGGACAACCGACCTATCTTTGCCGATCCGCATGATTTTCCTTTCACACGACGGGCGAATCCACGAAAATGGCGCCATGTCCATCAAACAACTCTCCGAAACACTCATCAATCAGATTGCCGCTGGCGAGGTTATCGAGCGCCCGTCCAGTGCGGCCAAGGAACTGATTGAAAATGCCATCGACGCTGGCGCGACACGTATCGAAATCGCGACGGCCGGTGGTGGCAAAGGACTGGTGCGAATTGCTGATAATGGCAGCGGCATGTCGCCTCACGATCTTGAGCTGGCAATCCGCAGGCATTGCACATCGAAGATTTCGGTTGCCTTGGACGATATACGCACGTTGGGGTTCCGAGGTGAAGCCCTGCCCTCCATCGGCTCCGTGGCCAAGCTGACAATTACCAGCCGTCAGCAGGGTGCGGCGGAGGGCGCGATCATTTCAGTGGCAGGCGGCAAGGTTTCGCCGGTGCGGCCAGCGCCCTCCAACACCGGCACGATCGTTGAAGTCCGCGACCTTTTCTTTGCCACGCCAGCACGTTTGAAATTCCTCAAGACCGAAAAAGCAGAAGCCGCAGCCATCACCGAAATCGTCAAGCGGATGGCGATTGCATTTCCGCATATCCGCTTCGTGCTTTCGGGCACGGACCGCTCGACGCTGGAGTTTCCGGCAACCGGCGACGACCACCTTGCGCGGATGGCGCAAATCCTTGGAGCAGATTTCAAGGATAACGCCATCGAAATCGATGCCGAGCGGGAAGATGTGATCTTAACCGGATTTGCAGGCTTGCCGACGTTCAATCGCGGCAACTCTGCGCATCAATATATGTTCGTGAACGGACGTCCCGTGCAGGACAAGCTGCTGCTCTCCGCCATTCGTGGCGCTTACGCAGAAACCATTCCGCATGGCCGTTACCCGATTGCGGTTCTGGCCTTGCAGCTCGACCCTGCCCTTGTGGATGTCAACGTGCACCCGGCAAAGTCCGACGTGCGTTTTCGCGACCCCGGACTTGTTCGCGGCTTGATCGTCGGTGCTGTCCGTCAAGCGTTGGCGCGCGAAGGAGACCGGGCCACAACAACGGGGGCTGCGCAGATGATGAGTGCATTTCGCCCCGGATACAGCCCATCGACAGTGCGCCCCTTCTCATCGCAGGCATGGTCGCCTGCCAATTCTCCGTCCCGTCCGCTTTCCGTTTCAAGCGGTCTGTCTCTGCATGAAACCGCACAGTCTCGCTTTACAGACATAACCATGCCGACGGCGCGTGCGGACCATACCGAGATGGCTGAGAACACGACGGCGGCGACAGAAGCGTCACGCTATCCACTGGGTGCCGCGCGGGCACAGGTACACGCCAATTATATCGTTGCCCAAACGGAAGACGGTTTGGTGATTGTGGACCAGCACGCGGCTCATGAGCGCCTTGTGTTCGAGGAAATCCGTAAAGGTCTGCACGCCAAACGCCCCGCTTCCCAGGTTTTGCTCATTCCTGAGATCATCGATCTGCCCGAGGAAGATTGCGACCGGCTGATGCAACATGTCAGCGACTTCGACAGCATGGGGCTTGCGCTTGAGCGCTTCGGGCCGGGCGCTGTTGCCGTGCGCGAAACGCCTGCGATGCTGGGTGAAGTCAATGTGCAGGGACTGGTGCGACAGCTCGCCGATGAAATCGCCGAATGGGATACGGCGGGCAGCCTTGCCAGCAAGCTGGAATATGTCGCAGCCACCATGGCGTGTCATGGCTCCGTGCGCGCGGGACGACGCATGCGGCCAGAAGAAATGAACGCCCTGTTGCGGCAGATGGAAAATACGCCCGGTTCCGGCCAGTGCAACCACGGACGCCCGACCTATATCGAACTGAAGCTTGCCGACATCGAAAAGCTGTTCGGCAGAAGTTGAGATATTCCCCATATGCACCGCTGGTAATCTCGCTTCGGCAAAGCTAAAAAGACCAGGCGTCAGGAGACAATGCAGATGAACAGATTTGAAGGCGGCAGCAACCGCGAGGCCAAGATCGACTATCTCGACGGCGATATTCGCATCGTGCAAACCGGCTCCTATGTTACCTGCGCCATGACCGGCAAACAGATTCCAATCGACGAATTGCGTTACTGGAGCGTCGCTCGCCAGGAGCCTTACGCCGATGCAGCCGCCTCGTTTGAGGCGGAAAAACGGGCTGGCGCGTTGCCAAACCAGAAACGCAGCGCCTGACGCCTCAGGCCTGAAAACAGATCTCCCGAAATATAATTGATGTTGTGCGCGATCGAGCAGGAACGATCACATCCGGGGCTGGTTAGCCCGGAGTGTCATACGAAGCACAATTTTCAATGGGAGATGAACATGGCCGAGAAAACACTCGATGATCTTTTTTACGATACGTTGAAAGACATCTACTACGCCGAGCGTCAGGTGCTCAAAGCTCTGCCGAAAATGGCACGTGCCGCCACCGATGCAAAGCTGAAAGCAGCATTCGAAAAGCACAAGGAAGAAACCCAGGGCCATATCGAACGGCTTCAGGAGGTCTTTGAGCTGATCGGCAAGCGTGCGCAGGGCAAAACCTGTGAAGCCATTCAGGGTATCATCGCTGAGGGTGAAGAAATCATCGAAGACTACAAGGGCACCGCTGCCCTCGATGCTGGCCTGATCTCGTCTGCGCAGGCCGTCGAGCACTACGAAATTACCCGTTATGGCACGCTGAAGGCCTGGGCTGAAAAGCTTGGACACACCAAGGTCGTGCCGCTGCTCGAAGCAACGCTGAATGAAGAGTCCACAACGGATGAAGCCCTGACCAAGCTGGCCACGGCTTCGGTCAACGCGGCAGCCCAAAAGGCTGCCTGACCTCGTCGAGACAGAAAAAAGCCGGGCAGTTTGCCCGGCTTTTTTGTTATGGGGTCGTGGTATTTGTGGAACTTGGGTTCTTATCCGTACCCTCTGTCGGCGGTGTCGCACCTGATGGCGTGTTGTTGTCGAAGGTGTTTGCGCCTTGCGCACCCGGATTAGGCGTTGTCGCTGGCGTGCCAGGACCCGGTGCCGGTGCGACTTCCGATGTCGCGGGCGCTGTCGACTCTCCCCATGTTTCAGCGACGATCCATACCGCACCTGCAAGCAGCATGCTTATCACCAGAATGATCAACACCGGGCTACCACGAAAGCCCTGCCGACTTTCACGCGGTGTGAATACCTTCTTCTCGACCTTGTCCTGCAACATCGTTTTCTCCTCACACAATGCGAATTTGCAAACTTCCTAAAGAGAAGCGCTGCAAGCCGCGATTGTTCCTCAGTGAGTTGAGAAACCGGACATATACAGTCAAAGACGACGGCGACGATAATTTTCGATAGCAGTATCGATCATCAGGCCGGGTGCGGTCGGATCATCGAAGAGCATGTCGATTTCGATGACCAAACTGCTTGCGAGCAACGGCGCGCCGACGCCATGGTGGCCGGTCAGGCGAACGGCGTCTTTTGCCGTCGTCACCGGCAACAGATCGAATTTGGCGGCGTCATCCATGACACTCTGTACATCTTCATCGCTGAAATGGTGATGGTCCGGGAAGGACCGCTTGACGACGACCTCGCCACCCAACTCTTCCACCGTGCGATAAAACTTGTTCGGATCGGCAATTCCCGCATAGGCCAACACCCGTTTGCCAGCAAAATCCGGCTGTGGTCGGGGCTGAATCGTCGAAACGAAAACGGGTTTTCCGGCACGGGATGCGGTTCGCACGATGGCATCCGCCGCTTGCCCTTTGCCGACCTTCAAAATGGCCGAGAGCTGGCGCATCTGCTCGGCCATCGGCGCACGAACGGGACCCCCTGGAACGAGACAGCCATTGCCGATGCCGCGCTGGGTGTCGATAACGACAAGCGCATAATCCAGCGTCAGTCGCGCACTTTGAAAGCCGTCATCCATGATGATGAGATCGATGCCCTCGGCCACCAGCTTGTGTGCGCCATCGACCCGCTTTCGCGAAATTACGGTCGTCGCCTCTCGCGCCAGCAGCAGCGGCTCATCGCCAACATCGACGGAACGGTGGTGGCTGACATCGACAAGCGTCGTGACATCCAGCGTTCCACCATAACCACGGCTGAGGAAGCCCGGCTTCAGGCCTTTGGCGATGGCAGCCCGAGCGATGGCGATGGCCGTTGGTGTCTTACCGGCTCCACCGACGGTGAAATTACCGATGCAGATGACAGGAACCGGCACAGATGCCCGTTTCGACGTTCGCATCTGTCGTCCGGCAACCTTGCCATACAGAAAAGAAAACGGCGACAATGCCCATGCTTGCCAGCCGGGCTGTTCCCACCAGAATGGCGGCGCTTCCGAAACCATCAGTCCCCAAACTCCCGCTTTGCCAATGTGGCATCAGCAGCTATGTCGCAGAAAGGTAAGGATTTTGCAAAAGGGCGCGATGTCCTGACCGCGTTGCCCCTTTAAAGGCGTGCCTTTAACGGCAACAGGCCTTCAAGACCGGTGATATCGTCAAAACAATAATCTGAATCTGTAGCAAGGCTTTGCCTGGACCCCGTACCTGTCAGCACGGCTACACGCAGACCAGCCCCGGCATTGGCACCCATATGCAAATCGTGATTGTTGTCCCCCACCACGGCCACGCGATGCGGCGGCAGACCTATGGCCGCGCAGAACCCCAGCACCATGCCAGGCTGCGGCTTGGTGCCATGGCCGCTATCGTAGCCCGCGACGAAATCCAGATCCTCTTCAAAGCCAAAGCGTTTTGCAATCCCGCGAATAGACGCCTCGTTGTCGCTCGACGCGATACCGAGTTTGTAACCCCGGCCTTTGAGACGCGCAAAGAAAGCCTTGAGATCGGTGACGGCAACGGACTTTCCAGCCGCCTCCGTGAAGAGCTGGTCGAGGCGTCGGGTCAGGTCTGCAAGGTCGCAAGGAGAACCAGCAGCCAACAGCCCTTCGGCAATCTGCACCGTGTTTCCGGCGGCAAGCAGGCTGTCGGGTTTGACGTGGCCAGTAACGGGGTCCATTCCACAGGCGTGAAGAAGACGGTCTGCCAGCTCGAGATCACCCTTTGCCGCAATCGCTGCAAGCTCGCGGTTGACCGGACCCCAGCTTGCGTCATAGCCGATCAGTGTCCCGTCCTTGTCGAACAGGATTGCCGCGATGTCAGCGGCTGATCTTGCAGGAGACCTTAAATCCACGATCAGCCAACCGCGCTGCGTGGCTGAAGCTTCGCCGTTACCGTCAATGGATTGATGTAGGGTTCCAGCGCCTTGACCGTGGAAGACAAAGCGCCGCGCATATCCTGAATGACTCTGCCGCCAGCATCGATCATCTTGTAGCGTTCATTGTCGTTGACCAGCAGATAATGCACGGCCTTTGCCAGCATTTCGACATCGCGAATGATACGTCCACCACCGGACCGCAGCAGTTTCTGATAGGCTTCACGGAAATTCTGGACGTGGGCGCCTGACAGGACCGCGCACCCCAGCATGGCCGGTTCCAATGGGTTTTGACCGCCTTCCGCCGTCAATGACCGTCCAACAAAGGCCAGTTCCGTCAGCCGCAGGTAAAGTCCCATTTCGCCGATGCTGTCACCGAGGAAAATATCCGTTTGCGGCGTGATGACATCGTTGCGACTTCTGCGAGCGACGGTCAGGTTCATGCCTTGCAGCATGGCCTCGATTTCATCCGCGCGCTCCGGATGGCGGGGAACGATCAGAGTCAGCTGGCCATTGCGCGATTTGATGGCGTTATGAACGGTTCCCGCCGCTTTTTCTTCTCCGTCGAATGTCGAGATTGCGGCCCACGTCTTGCGATTGCCAATCTGGCGACGATATGTATCCAGCACGACAGGATCACACGGCGGCGGATCGGTATCACCCTTTAGATTTCCGGAGACAACGACGGGCCATGAACCGAGGTCACGAAAACGCTCTGCATCGACATCGGACTGCGCCACCACCAGGGCCAGCTTGCTGAACAGAGCCTCGGCAAATTCGGAATGGCGTTGCCACCGGCCAAAGGAGCGATCGGAGAGCCGCGCATTGACGCGAATCTGCGGAATGTGACGACGCTCCAGCTCCATCATAGTGACGGGCCAGATTTCGGATTCGGCGGTAATTGCCGCATCGGGCGTCCAGTAACTCAGGAAGCGGTTGATGGAAATCTTGATATCGAGCGGGACGTATTGGTGAATGACGTCATCGCCCAGACGTGTCCGGCTCAACTCAGCCGAGGTCACCGTCCCCGTCGTCAGGAGAACGTGAATGTCACGCTTTCGAATTTCGCGGATAAGCGGCACGAGAGCAAGCGTTTCCCCCACACTTGCGGCATGAAACCACACGAGCGGGCCACGCGGACGGTCCGCGCTGGCATGGCCGAAACGCTCCATACGGCGGCGCTTGTCTTCCTTGCCCTTGCTAGAGCGGTACATCAGGTATGGTCGCGCAAACGGATAGGCGGCAACGCCGGCAATTCTGTAACCCGAAAGGGCGAAACGTGCGATCCGGCTATTCATGACATGCTGCCTTCGATCAATGCGCGCAATGTGTTCCCCTGTGATCGCTACCAGAGCGCTACACTGACAATGAAATTGCAGCGTCGCTCCGTCGTTCGTTTGAGCATCGATTGTCCGAGGACAGCGCCACATTCCCAGGCTCGATGACGTGCACCCTACTTCTTATAAAAATGCGTCTTTTTTGTCTCAAGCGGAAAGGCCAACGAAAAAATGATGGCGTGACCCGAGGAGTTGTGTGCGTCCCCGCAGACTCACACGCTCACTCATGCAATGACGATAGTACAAAGGAAGTAGGAAACCAGCGATTATTTGCTCTGCGGGTCAAGCAAGCGGTGCATATGCACTATAAAATAACGCATATGAGCGTTATCCACAGTCTGCTGTGCCTTAGACTTCCAGGCTGTCAGTGCCGTTGCATAGTTTGGAAAGATGCCGACGATGTCGAGCGCCTTCAAATCGCGGAATTGCACGTCCTGAAGATTTTCAAGTTCGCCGCCGAACACAAGGTGCAGAAGCTGTTTTTCGGTGCCCGCTACGGTCATGGTGTTCTCTTCCTTTTCATCGTTCAAAGCCCTGAGATCAGACAGGTGCAGGTGGTTGAACCGACCACACTCTGATCTTCATCAAACCTAGATCGGGATATTGCGCGACGATATGGATCGTCCTTCGCAGTCCCATTCCGTGAGGCCATCATCTGCGGGATTTCCTCGTGAAAATCAACCTCAGGCGGGTGACTTCAACCGTTCCAGCAGGTCTGGCAACAAATGATTTGCTGCAGCGCATAATTCGGGATGGCTAACCTCACGACGGTTATAGGTCAGTGCAGCGCCATCAAGGTTCAGCAGCTGGCCACCTGCGCGCTCCAGAATGAGATCCGCTGCGGCCAGATCCCAGTCGTGGGAGTTCGCCTTGACCAGCGTTCCGTCTATACGACCATCCGACACCATGGCAAGCCGATAGGCAAGCGATGGGACATGAGGGATGCGATGGGCACGGGCTTTCAGGTGCGGCGGAAGCTGCGCGATCACATCCTCGGGCGCCGCCAGCTTGATCTGACCATCGCTCGCAGAAGAAACGGCAAGGACTTGACCGTTCTTCATCGCTGGGCCCGACAGAACGGCGGTAAACTCTTCGTCAAAAGCAGGCGCAACGAGAACAGCGGCGGTTGGCCTGCCATGGTGAACCACGGCGACACTGACACACCACGTATCCTTGCCGGCGATGAATGCGCGAGTGCCATCAATGGGATCAACGACAAAAAGCGTCTCTCGGGACAGCCTGTCGGAATCATCGTCCGTTTCTTCCGATAGCCAACCATAGTCCGGTCGCGCCTTGCGCAAAATCGCCTCCAGCGCTTCGTTGGCGGCATAATCGGCAGCACTGACCGGTGAGTGACCCTGTTTCCACCAGACCTCGGGGTCCTTGCGGAAAAACTGCATGGCAACACGGCCAGCCTCGCGGGCAGCACTCACGATTAGATCGAGATCGGAACTCCAGTCGGCTCCTGCACTATCTGTCATTTTGATGTCGTTCATTACGCTGTTTCTAGTGCATCACCATGCACCTGCCCTTGCCGTTAAGGCAACCGATGAATGGCGCTATCAGCGTCCCGCTATCGTCATGCCTTCGATAGCAAGCGTCGGTGCGGCCACGCCATATTTGCGGTCTATGTCGTTTGCGGGTGTTATCCGCATGAACATATCCTTGAGGTTGGACGCGATCGTTACCTCGGAGACGGGGAATGCCTTTTCGCCGTTCTCGATCCAGAAGCCGCTCGCTCCGCAGCTATACTCACCCGTCAAAAGATTGGCACCATGGCCGATGAGTTCGGTGACGTAAAAACCCGTCCCAACCTGTGCAATCAAATCTTCCGGCGAAATATCGCCCGGCTCCAGTGCCAGATTGGTGGAGGACGGAGAGACTGACGTGCCGCCGCGCACGCCGCGACCATTGGTTTCCAGACCGATTTCACGCGCCGTGGAGGTGGAAAGGAACCAGTGTTTCAACACACCATCTTCGATCATCACCATCTTTTCGCCACGCACGCCCTCGCCATCGAAGGGACGCGACGACGAGCCGCGCACGATCTGCGGATCGTCGGTGATGACAAGTCCCTTTTTCAGAACCTGCTGGCCCATCTTGTCGCGCAGAAAACTCGTCTTGCGAGCAACGGAAGCACCGTTGATGGCACCGGCGATGCCGCCGACAAAGCCGCGAGCAATGCGCGGGTCGAACACAACGGTCACGTTGCTGCCTGTATCGACCTGCCGGGGATTGATGCGTTTGACGGCCTTTTCGCCTGCCCGCCGCCCGATGTCTTCAGGCTTGTCGAGATCGGCAAAATAAAGACGGCTGTCGTATTCGTAGTCCCGCTCCATCTTGGTGCCTTCACCGGCAATGACGCTCACGGAGCGACCAAAGCGGCTGCCCATATAGCTGCCGGAAAAGCCATGCGATGTGACCAGAACCAGACCGCCCATGCCGCTGGATGCACCGGCACCGGATGAATTGCTGACGCCTTGCACAGACAGCGCCGCTTCTTCTGCCGCAAGGGCGGCTTCGCGCAGCTGGTCTGTGGAAACTTCCGTCGGGTCGAACAATTGCAGATCGTCGTAGGAATTTGCCAACCGCTCCTTGTCCGCAAGACAGGCATAGGGGTCTTCCGGCGACACCTTGGCCATGGCCACCGCCCGCTCGGCCAGCGTCTTCAGGTCGAAACCGGGATTTGCCGAAACACTGGCAACCCGCTTGCCGACGAAGACCCGTAACGAGAAGTCGTCGCTCTCGGACGACTCGGTGCTTTCCACCTTGCCAAGCCGAACGCCGACGGATTGCGACCGCGATCGCACGATGACGGCATCCGCCTCATCGGCACCAGCGCGGCGGGCGAGATCGACCAGTTCGCTGGCACGCTCGATAAGCTTGGAGGAATCGATATCTGAGGACATGAGGTGGGCCTTTCGTTGACCTTCATTTATTGCGGCGCACCTGCCGCATCAAGGCCAAAGCATCATTTCACCTGGATTTGAGCGATATGCTCAGGCCTCCACGCCGTGGCCACGATGATAAAGCTCCACCTGCATCTCGATCTGGCGCTTCAAATCGTCCTTGCTGACCCGGGATTCGGACAGCACTTCCTGTGCCTTGCGGAAATCAAGGACCTTGAAACGGTTGACCGGCGGGCGCAGAAAAATATGCGGCGGATGCATGCGCAGCTTCAACGAAATGACGGATTGCATCATCAACTGGCTGGCGCCAAACAGGCTCTCAAAACGGCTGGGCATCGTCGTGCCGTCACCTTCCGGCCCGCCAACCACGTCCACCGCAATCACGATATCCGCTTTATCCAGCAGATGATCGTAAGGCACCGGGTTGAAAATACCGCCATCGATCATGATTCGATCGTTCATGCGGATGGGCATGAACAGGGCGGGAATGGCGGAGGAGGCGGCAAGCGCCTGACGCAGGTCGCCACTTTCAACGATGACCTCCGACTGCGCGTAGTAATCCGTTGCCGTCACCTTCAGCGGAATTTTCAACCCTTCGAAGGTCTTTGGCATGGCCGATGGCAGAAGAGCATCGAGAACGAGTTCAAGGTTGAACTGTCCCAGGCGGAAACCAAAAACGGCGTGGCGCATGGAGGCAGGCCCGAGGCTCCAGAGCTTGTTGGCAACGCTGCCTTTCTTGCCCATGAGCTCAAGCGTGTATTCCCTGATGTCGCGGCCACTCATGCCAGCGGCCATGCCAGCACCGATAATGGAGCCGATGGACGAGCCCGCAATAGCCGTGGGACGGATACCAAGTTCATCCAGCGCTTCAACGATATTGATATGGCAGATGCCGCGTGCGCCACCGCCACCCAGGGCCAGCGCGAATGTCGGATCGCGGACTTCTTTTAAGCGGGCTTCTCTGGCAGCCTCTTCGCGTTTGCGTTTTTTGCCAGAGAGTTTCTTTTTCTTTTCAGCCACGGGTGCGGCCTCTCCTTCAAGTCATTTCGCGTCCCGCTCTATGACACAAAGACGACAGGAGAGTGACGCACGTGCACAAGGCCATGGATCACCACCTGAAAAGACCCATCACGGTTCGTAGCGATAAAAATGCATGATGGAATCCCCGAAGGTGCGGCTTTCCAGGAGCTTGAACGCCGGATCGACGGTGACGAGAACATCGGCCCGTTCTTCCAGAATGGCCAGAGCACCCGGCACCAGCCAACCGCCCAGATGCGCGGCTACGAACGCTTTTTCGCCCTGCCCCTGCGCGTAGGGTGGATCGGCGAACAACACATCGAAGGGTTCGATATTGTTGACGCTGCCGAGCTTGGTGGCATCACGTCGCAAAATGCGCGCACGACCGTGCAGGCCGAGCGCATCGATATTTTCCCACAAAAGACCCCTGCCCTCGACGCCGTTTTCAACGAACAGGGCAACCCGGCAACCACGCGACAGTGCTTCGAGCCCAACCGCGCCGGTTCCGGCAAACACGTCGAGAATCCGCGTCCCATCCAGACTTTCCGGATAGGCGTGGCTCAGGATATTGAAGAGGCTTTCACGCGTACGATCGATAGTCGGCCTGATTGCATTCGATTTCGGAGCGGCCAGTGACCGGCCGCGAAACTCACCGCCTACGATCCGCATTACGCGTCATTCCCTTGCCTCCAGAAGGTTTACCACCTGGGCCTTTGCCCCCGGGTCCATTGCGATCCGGACCTTTGCCACCGCCCGGTCCCTTGCCCGAAAACCCGCCTTCGGAACGCTCGCCACGCGGCTTTCCGAATGCTGGCTTACCAGCGAAGCCACCGGGTTTGCCACCAGACGGCCTGCCTTCGCGTGGCTTATCGCCAAACGGCTTTGCGCCGCGGGGCTTGTCGCCGAATGGACGCTCTGCGCGCGGACGATCTGCCTCCTCACGGGGCTTTCGGTCACCATAGGGGCGCTCGCTGCGTTCGCCGCTGCGAGCCGGACGGTCGCCAAATGATCTTTCTGGACGCGCGGGCCGGTCGCCAAAGGTTTTGGCACCCCGGTCTGGACGATCACCGAAGGACCGTTCACCGCGAGGACGCTCTGCGCGATCGCCACCATCACGCGGCTTGCGGTCACCAAAGGGTTTACCGCCACGATCAGGACGATCGCCGAAAGACCTTTCGCCGCGAGGACGGTCGGCGCCTTCACGCGGTTTACGATCTGCGAACGGACGGTCGCCACCACGGGCTGGACGATCACCAAAGGATTTGCCGCCGCGGTCACCACGGTCGCCACCCTTGCCGCGTCCACGGCTTTCGTCCTGCGCAGGCTTGTCCGCGCGGATCCATTCGCCATCGACATCCTTGTGTCTGACGATGGCACGGCGGGCATCGGCCTCTGCGGAGGGTTTGAAGACGCTTTCGGCTTCGGCACGCACAGACTTGCGTTCCTTGCCATCGCGCGTTGGTCTTGCGCCCGGCGCCATCCAGACATTGGCGGTGCGGTTGCTGCCCATCTGCGGACGCTTGGGACGGTCGTCGTCGCGCTCATCGTCACGACCCTTGGCGAACGGTTTGCCGGGGCGTTTTGCATCCGGCTTATCCTGTCCACGGTCCCGCGGATTGTCGCGCTTTTCGGCAAAGTTGCCGCCACGTGGGTTCTGCTCGGCGGCACCTCGCTTGGTCCACTCGGACTTGACGGGACGCGGAGCCGGGGCTTCGTCTTCATCCGCAACCGCATCATAAATCGGTGCATCGAAATTGGCGCCAGCCGCTTCGATAAGGCGGGGACCCAACTGGTCACGCAACATGCGACCACGCACTTCCACGACCTGGCTTTCCGGCAGATCGCCGAGCTGGAAAGGTCCATAAGAAATACGAATAAGACGATTCACCTCAAGTCCCAGAGCGCCGAGGACGTTCTTGATCTCACGGTTCTTGCCTTCGCGAAGACCCATGGTGATCCAGACGTTGCGGCCCTGGGTACGGTCCAATGTCGCGTCGATTGCGCCGTAGAGCACGCCATCGACGGCAATACCGTCCTTCAGCTTGTCTAGTGCTGCCTGATCCACTTCGCCGTGGGCGCGAACGCGGTAGCGGCGCAGCCAGCCGGTGGTCGGCAGTTCGAGAACGCGCGACAGACCACCATCATTGGTCAGCAACAGCAGGCCTTCTGTGTTGATATCCAAACGCCCGATGGACAGAACGCGGGGAAGCTCTTTTGGCAGGTTGTCGAAAACGGTCGGGCGCCCCTCGGGATCGGAATTCGTCGTCACCAGTCCTGGCGGCTTGTGGTAGAGCCAAAGGCGCGTGCGCTCGGCGCCACGGATCGGTTCACCATCAACCTCGATCTTGTCGTCGAGGGTGGCGTTGACCACAGGGCTGTCAAGCTTGACGCCATTCAGCGAAACGCGTCCTTCCATGATCATTCGCTCGACATCGCGACGCGAGGCCACGCCTGCACGGGCGATGATCTTGGAAATACGCTCGGGTTTTGCCGCTGCGGTCTCCGCAACAGCACTCTCCGTTTTCGCCACAAATGGCTTTTTCTCGCGCACCGCGTCTGGCTTGCCGGAGGACCTCGGCTTGCTATCCCGGTCGAATGTCTTAGCCCCAGCGCGCTTCGGCTTGTCTTTGAATGTCATTTGCTGTTTGCCTGTTGTTTGGCGTGTCCTATCAGGTCGCGCGGCACTGGTTAAGAGGAAATTGCACGAACAATGGCGGAAACGACGCATTTCATGGACTTTGCGCTTGCAGAAGCACAAGCGGCAGGCTTACGCGACGAGGTCCCCATCGGTGCCGTGCTGGTCCTGAATGGCCGTGTCATTGCACGTTCCGGCAACCGAACCCGTGAATTGAACGACGTGACTGCCCATGCCGAAATCGCCGTGATCCGCATGGCATGCGAGGAACTGGGCCAGGAAAGGCTGACCGGCGCGGACCTCTACGTCACGCTGGAGCCCTGTACCATGTGTGCTGCCGCCATCTCGTTTGCCCGCATCCGCAGGCTCTATTATGGCGCTCAAGACCCCAAGGGCGGGGCGGTGGAAAGCGGCGTGCGGTTCTTCAACCAGCCGACCTGCCACCATGCGCCAGAGGTTTATTCCGGCCTTGGCGAAACTGAGAGTGCGGAAATTTTACGGGAGTTTTTTCAGGGGAAGCGCGGGGAGTGACCTGCTTTTGTGGCACCTGCGGTCGCTCTTAAACTCGACGTCATCCTCGGGCTTGACCCGAGGATCTACCACGTTGGATGTTGGGGTTCGTTAGATCCTCGGGTCAAGCCCGAGGATGACGGAGGTTGGGACATGGGCTTCCAATAAGCACTCCCATCCGGCGATAAATTCGCCGCTGCCCACAACTAAACCTTACTGGAACGGGTTCCACCAGCTTTTGCCGGTATTGGCCATCGCAGCGTTCTTCTTGCGCTCTTTTTCCTTCTTCGCTTCCGGTTCGCCGAGATCCGTCAGCTGGTCCTGTGGGACGCTGCGATATTCGACTGGTGGGTCGGTCAGGAATTTGCGCTGGTTCGTGTTGACGATCGAGCCGCCCTGCGCATCGGCCTTGGCCTTGCGGAAAGCTTCCCATTTCTGGGTTTCGGTCATCTGACCGTTCGTGCCATTGCCTGCGAGAAGTGGCGAACGATAATGCGGGTTGTCCCTGTTGGCGTCGGCTTCCTTGCGCAGACGTTCACGTGCCTCTTCCGGCGTTTCCGGCCACTGCGGATTGGTCTCGCGGTTGGCCAGGCTCTGCTGCGGCTGGGCCAACTGGTCAGCGCGGGCTTTGGCTGGCACGACGAGGCCGGGGCGCGGATTGTATTTCAGGTTACGCTTGTCCTGATCGCCAGTGATCGATGTTGCATTGCCGAGATCATCGACCAGCTGTTCAGCCGACGTCTTTCCCGTGCCGTACGTCGGGCTGGTGCATGCACCAAGCGCAAGGCAAACAGTGACTGTGCCCGCAATCGTGCCGTACATGCGAAAACTATGCGTCATGCTCATGGAAACCCTTCCGCCCAAGCCGTCCAGACGACCGGCAGCCCGCATTGGTGCTAAAATCCGGCCATTTTCAGGCAGGTTTACCGGATGAACGCCCAAAGTGCAATTCACCCGGCACTTTTCTTAAACGGCCACACCCAGTTCCCGAAGCGCTGCGGCGTCACGCGCCGAAACATCGGGAAATGCAGCATCTGAGCCGACATCGGTGGTGATGCGCCAGGAACGGGCACATTTCTGCCCTTCCGCCAGCTTCTGCTCGACCGACACCTTCTGTACCTCAGCCAGGCGGAAGGCATCTGCCGGACCTTCCCCCGCGACCACTGAGATATCAGAGGTGATGCAGATCTCAGCGAAGTCCTGGCCCTCGAGTGCGGCCAGCAGTTCCGGATCGGCAACATGCACCACAGGAGCCGCTTCCAGCGAGGACCCGATGCGCTTTTCGCGACGCTCGACTTCCAGAGCGCCCGTTACCGCCGTGCGGACCTTTCGGATTTTATCCCACTTGCTCTCCAGTGCCTCGTTTTTCCATTCCGCTGGCACATCAGGGAACTGCACCAGGTGAACCGATTCCGCATCGGGATAGCGAGAAAGCCATGCCTCTTCCGTCGTGAACGGCAACATAGGGGCGAGCCATGTCACAAGGCAATCGAACAGCTTTGCGATGACCGACAGCGAGGCACGACGCTTCAGCGACGACGGGGCGTCGCAGTAAAGAGCATCCTTGCGGATATCGAAGTAGAAGGCCGACAGCTCGACATTGGCGAAGTCGATCAGCGCGCGGGTGATCTTCTTGAAGTCGAAGGCGTCATAGCCATCGCGCACGACCTTATCCAGCACCGCCAGCCGGTGCAGCATCAGCTGTTCCAGTTCGGGCAGATCGGCATAGGCAATGTCCTCGCCCGTGTCATGCGCCAGTGTGCCCAGCATCCACCGGATGGTGTTGCGCAGCTTGCGATAGGCATCGATATTGGTCTGTATGATGGCCTTGCCCAGACGCTGGTCTTCCCAGTAATCCGTAGTCATGACCCACAGGCGCAGGATATCCGCGCCGGATTCTTTCATCACGTCCTGCGGAGCCACCACGTTGCCAAGCGACTTGGACTGCTTGCGGCCCTGCTCATCCATGGTGAAGCCGTGGGTTACGACGGCGTTGTAAGGCGCACGGCCACGCGTCGCGCAGCTTTCGAGCAGCGACGAATGGAACCAGCCGCGATGCTGGTCGGAGCCTTCCAGATAGACATCGGCTGGCCATTTCAGGTCAGGACGGTCTTCCAGCGTGAAGGTGTGCGTGCAGCCCGAGTCAAACCAGACGTCGAGGATGTCGCGCACCTGATGCCACTTGGTATGATCGTGATCGTTGCCGAGGAAACGCTCCTTGGCACCATCGGCAAACCACGCATCTGCACCTTCGGCCTCGAAGGCTTCGAGGATGCGGGCATTGACGGCCTCATCGATCAGCACTTCGCCCTTCTCATCCGCGAACACGGCGATCGGTACGCCCCAGGCGCGCTGGCGCGACAGCACCCAATCCGGGCGGTTCTCGATCATGGCGCGCAGGCGGTTCTGGCCAGCGGCAGGCACAAAACGCGTGTCATCGATGGCCGACAGCGAACGGGAGCGCAGCGTTGTGCCATCGCCCAGTTCCTTGTCCATATAGACGAACCATTGCGGCGTGTTGCGGAAGATGACCGGCTTCTTGGAGCGCCAGCTATGCGGATAGCTGTGCTTCAGGCGACCACGAGCAAACAGATTGTTGGCCGCGATCAGTGCCTTGATGACGCGCTCATTGGCATCACCCTTCTTGCCGTTATCGTCCATCACCCGCGCTGCACCGCCTTCGGCGGACGGACCAAAGCCGGGGGCGTCTTCTGTGTAGAAGCCGTCATCGGCGACCGGGAACGGGATTTTGGACGAGATGCCACGCGCTTCGATCTCACGAGCCTTCGACATCCACGCATCAAAGTCTTCGCGACCGTGGCTTGGTGCGGTGTGCACGAAGCCGGTACCAGCGTCATCGGTGACGTGATCGCCATCGAGAAGCGGGACGGCGAAGTCGTAACCGAGCGAGGCGAGCGGATGGGCACAAGTGATCGATGCCAGTTCATCTGCCGCTACAGCACGAACTAGCTTGAATGTCAGCTTCGCTTTCTTGGCCGCTTCATCCGCGAGCTTCGTTGCGAAGATCAGCTTTTCGCCGGGCTGCGGGCCAAAATCGTTCTCGGCGCTTTCGACCTCAAAGAGACCGTAAGGGAAGCGCGAGGAGAACGAGATCGCACGGTTGCCGGGGATGGTCCAAGGTGTGGTGGTCCAGATGACCACGGAGTGACCCTTGAGATCGGCCGCACCATCAACCACCGGGAATTTCACCCAGATCATGTCGCTCTCGACATCCGCATACTCGACCTCGGCCTCAGCCAAAGCCGTGCGCTCCACCACCGACCACATGACGGGCTTGGAGCCACGATACATCTGTCCGCTCTTGGCGATCTTCAAAAGTTCGCCAGCGATACGGGCTTCCGCGTGGAAGTTCATGGTCGTGTAGGGCTGTTCGAAATCGCCCTCGATGCCGAGGCGCTTGAATTCGGCGGACTGTTTCTCGATCCAGCCAGCCGCAAACTCACGGCATTCCTTGCGGAATTCGTTGATCGGAACTTCGTCCTTGTTCTTGCCCTTGGCGCGGTAGGCTTCCTCGATCTTCCACTCAATGGGAAGGCCGTGGCAATCCCAGCCGGGCACGTAGTTGGCATCGAAGCCGCGCATCTGGAACGAGCGGGTGATGACGTCTTTGAGGATCTTGTTCAGCGCATGGCCGATATGGATGTTGCCGTTGGCATAGGGAGGGCCGTCATGCAGCACGAATTTTTCGCGACCTGCGGCGGAAGCACGCAGCTTTTTGTAAAGACCCATCTGCTGCCAGCGGGCAACGGTTTCAGGCTCCTTCTGCGGCAGGCCGGCGCGCATGGGGAAATCGGTCTGCGGCAGGTACAGCGTTTTGGAATAGTCGATGGTCTGTGCGGTGTCGTTCATGATCATACCGTTATGCGGCGCCCCGAATGAGAAAAATCTCAGGGTCACGCCGTCTTGAGTGCAAGAGGGCTAAAGCGGAAGGCGCTCGAGGCAAGCGCCGAAATCCCGGACCTTTCGGCTGCTTACTGCGCGCGAAAGGCCGGGCCAATAATTCGGGATATGAACGTCAACCGAAATTGGTACATGGCGTTTGTTTATGCGTTTTTCGGGCATTTGAAAAGGGAATAGATGCCGGGCGAGTGCTATCGGTTTCAAAAAGCAATCAACGCATCCAGTTCGCCCAACGGCTTGACGCCCACAAGCAGCGCCCTCGCCTCTTCCTCGTCGCGTTTGATCTGCGTAACCAGTGCTTCCAGCCCGTCAAACTTCAGTTCGTCGCGCAGGTGGCCGAAGAAGGAGACGGAGCACAGCTCTCCATAGAGATCGCCGGAGAAATCAAAAACATAGGTTTCCAGAAGGGCTGCGCCATCATCTGTCACAGTCGGGCGATAGCCGAAGCTGGCGACGCCGTCATACAGTCTGCCATCCATCCGGCGGAACCGCACCGCGTAAATACCCGGCTTCAGTTCGGTTTCCGGCGGCAGGGCCATGTTGGCGGTTGGATAGCCCAAGGTGCGACCGAGCTGCTGGCCGCCGATCACTTCTGCTTCTACAGTGTAGCGATACCCCAGCAAACCGGCAGCGCCCCCAACATCGCCCTGTGACAGCAATTCCCTGATGCGGCTCGACGACACCACCTCGGCGCCTTCATCTCTGAACGCATCCACCAAGGCCACATCGAAGCCATGGCGACGACCGGCCTCCATCAAGAACGCCGGACCACCTTCCCTGCCCTTGCCGAAATGAAAATCAAAGCCTGTGACGACAGCGCTCGCGCCCAGCCAGTCGACCAGTACGGATTTGACGAAATCCTCCGCCGAGCGCTGAGCAAAATCGCGGTCGAACGGGTATTCGATGACGGATTGAAACCCTTCGGCGGCGAGCAGCCGTGCCTTGACCGGGGCTGGCGTGAGACGGAACACCGGCGTCTCTGGGCGAAACACTGTTCTGGGATGCGGCTCGAATGTCAGGGCCAATACCGGGATGTCACGAGCCCGCGCCAGTTCCAGCGCACGATCCAGCACAGCGCGGTGGCCGCGATGCACGCCATCGAAATTACCGATGGCGACAACGCCGCCCTTGAGGTTGTGCGGCAGCGGTTCTTTCTGCTCGTTTCGATGAAAAACGGTCATGGCAAACTCTGCTCTCAAGCCAAACGCGGCATCCACCAGCCGGGGGCGGCGTTCTGGCTTTTCAGATAGGCATTCATCAACGATTCGTCAGTCTCTCCGTTCAGCGTGTACTCGGCCGCATGAATGCCGCCACTGACATAAAGAAGCTGCAGCCCGGCATTGATGGCACCCTTCACGTCTGTGGGCATACCGTCACCGATCGCCAGCACACGATCCTTGGAAAACGCGCCACGGACCTCTTTGGCGGCAGCAAGGCAGGCTTCATAAATCGGTGAATGCGGCTTGCCTGCGATCCGTACCTCACCGCCAAGCTGCTCGTAATAGGCAGCCATGGCACCGGCGCAGGGGATGATGCGCTCGCCTCTTTCCACCACCAGATCCGGGTTGGCGCAAATCATCGGCACCGAACGGGCAATGAAGCCCTTGAGCATATCGGTATAATCTTCCGGCGTTTCCGTTTCGTCATCGAAAAAGCCGGTGCAGACAACTGCCGTCGCCTCTGCTTCTGCGGTTATCTCGACATCCAGGCCTTCCAGCAATGGGAGATCGCGCTCCGGACCAAGCAGGAATACCTTCTTCGGCCCTTCCGCTATCAGACCACGCGTCACATCGCCGGATGTGATGATACGGTCATAGGCGCTATCGGGCACGCCGAAAGCCCGCAGTTGCGCGATGACGCCGGGGGCCGGGCGCGGCGAATTGGTGATCAGCACCACGGTCTTGCCCGCCTTGCGCGCCGCCTCCAGCGCGATCGCCGCATCCGGAAAAACGGAAACACCATTGTGCAACACGCCCCACACATCAGACAGAATAACGTCGAACTGGGCAGTGATGTCGCCAAGCGTGGCAATGCGGTGGGCCATGTAAAAGATTCCAAGCGTTCCGTGAATTCACGCTGTGACATCGCAAAGCGGGATGGCGATGGCAAGCAAAAAGCAGCGCTCCACACCGCTTATGTCAACCAGAGCCTCACGAAACCTGCCGCGATGCACAGCCCCAAAACCGGGAGCATGCCCAGTTTCAACCGAAATAGCATGATGGCAGAGACGATGAACAGGCACAGCGAAAACGGGTCGAGTGTCTGCCAGACCGGCCACGATATATGCAGATTGGCTGCGGGCAAAAGCGAAATGCGCTCGACCTCGCCAAACAGCACATGCAGACCAAACCAGACGGACAGATTGAGAATGACCCCGACAACCGCCGCAGTGATCGCGGAAAGTGCCGCCGACAGAATGCGGTTGTGGCGCAGTTTTTCCATATAGGGCGCGCCTGCAAAAATAAACATGAAGCTCGGCACGAAGGTTGCCCATGCCGCAACGCTGGCACCCAAAATGCCTGCTGTCATGGGGTCGAACATTCCGGGATGGCGGAAGGCCGCAAGGAACCCGATATAGGACAGGACCAGCACCAGCGGACCGGGTGTCGCTTCCGCCAACGCCAGCCCATCCAGCATCTCACCCGGCATCATCCAGCCATGCGTATCGACCGCCACCTGCGCGACATAGGCCAGCACCGCATAGGCGCCGCCGAAGGTCACCACGGCCATCTTGGAAAAGAATATGTGCAAATCGATCAGCGTGCCAGGTCCCGTCATCACCCACAAAAGCAGCAAAGGCAATTGCCAGATGACGACACCGACCAACAGGCCTCGAACCAGCCTTTTCCAGGAGGGTGACACAGTGACCCCGGCGCTTTCCTCTAGTGGCGGCAACGCGTCTCCCCTTGCCCTGGCAAAGCCGAGAAGCCCGGCGGCAAGAATGACCAGCGGAAAGGGTAGGCCGAAGAAAAACAAGGCGACAAAGGCCGCAGCCGCGATGGCGATCAGCGACCCGCTGGTCAAAGCCCTTTTGGCAATCCGCAGCAATGCCTCCATGACGATGGCCAGCACACCGGCTTTCAGGCCGGACAGAAGCGCTGGCAACCATTGCGTATCCTGATAAAGCGCATAGGCCGACGCCAGTGCGACGATAACCAGAAAGCCTGGCAGGATGAACAGCGTACCCGCAACGATACCGCCGCGCCTGCCATGCAACAACCAGCCCGAATAGGTTGCCAGTTGCTGTGCTTCCGGTCCCGGAAGCAACATGCAGTAATTCAGCGCATGCAAAAATCGCTCTTCGCTCAGCCACCCCTTCTCATCCACGAGCACACGGTGCATCAGCCCGATCTGCCCCGCCGGACCGCCGAAACTCAGCAAGCCGATGCGGGCGAAGACTGCTGTCAGCTCCAGAAAGGAAGGATGGGGACGTGAAATGTCATCGCGTAAAAATTCTGTCATGCGGTGGTAGTAACCATTTTACATGAAATTTTTCCGACAGCGTATCCTTGACTCAGCCTCATAGCCTGCTTATCTCCGTCTCGCTGGCACTCCACACTAGAGAGTGCTAACAATCATCACTCGGACCTTTTTGTGAGGTTCGTTCAGGTCATTTGATCGAGGGATTAGACAATGACAAGCACTACTTTCCGTCCGCTGCATGACCGCGTCGTTGTTCGTCGCGTTGAGTCTGAAGCAAAGACCAAGGGCGGCATCATCATTCCTGATACCGCCAAGGAAAAGCCGCAGGAAGGCGAAATCGTCGCTGTTGGCACCGGCGCTCGCGACGATAGCGGCAAGCTCGTTCCTCTTGATGTGAAGGCTGGCGACCGCGTTCTGTTCGGCAAGTGGTCCGGCACAGAAGTCAAGCTCGACGGCGAAGACCTTCTGATCATGAAGGAATCCGACATCATGGGCGTTATCGGCTGATTTAGGCCGGTTTTTCTCCATCCTTATATGACAACCAATGGGCAATGAGCCCGGGAGTTTTCTACAATGGCAGCTAAAGAAATCAAATTCGGCCGCACAGCGCGCGAAAAGATGCTCAAGGGCGTCGACGTTCTCGCAGACGCAGTGAAGGTAACACTTGGTCCTAAGGGCCGTAACGTCATCATCGACAAGTCCTTCGGCGCACCGCGCATCACCAAGGACGGCGTTTCCGTAGCCAAGGAAATCGAACTCGAAGACAAGTTCGAAAACATGGGCGCACAGATGGTCCGCGAAGTTGCTTCGAAGACCAATGACATCGCCGGTGACGGCACGACCACTGCGACCGTTCTTGCACAGGCCATCGTTCGCGAAGGCAACAAGGCTGTTGCAGCCGGCATGAACCCGATGGATCTGAAGCGCGGTATCGACCTCGCTGTTTCAGAAGTCGTGAAGGACCTTCAGTCCAAGGCGAAGAAGATCTCCACATCTGAAGAAGTTGCACAGGTCGGCACGATCTCTGCAAACGGCGACACGCAGGTCGGCAAGGACATTGCCGAAGCCATGCAGAAGGTCGGCAACGAAGGCGTCATCACCGTCGAAGAAGCCAAGACCGCAGAAACCGAACTCGAAGTCGTCGAAGGCATGCAGTTCGACCGCGGTTACCTGTCGCCTTACTTCGTCACCAACCCTGAAAAGATGGTTGCTGACCTGGAAGACGCTTACATTCTTCTCCACGAGAAGAAGCTTTCGAACCTTCAGGCCATGCTGCCTGTTCTCGAAGCTGTCGTTCAGACCGGCAAGCCGCTCGTCATCATCGCTGAAGACGTCGAAGGCGAAGCTCTTGCAACGCTCGTCGTCAACAAGCTGCGTGGCGGCCTGAAGATTGCTGCCGTCAAGGCTCCTGGCTTCGGCGATCGCCGCAAGGCCATGCTCGAGGACATCGCGATCCTGACCGGCGGTACCGTTATCTCCGAAGATATCGGCATCAAGCTCGAAAACGTCACGCTCGACATGCTCGGCAAGGCGAAGAAGGTTTCGATCTCCAAGGAAAACACGACGATCGTTGACGGCTCCGGCCAGAAGTCCGACATCGAAGGCCGCGTTGCCCAGATCAAGGCTCAGATCGAAGAAACATCTTCCGATTACGACCGCGAAAAGCTGCAGGAACGTCTTGCCAAGCTCGCTGGCGGCGTTGCCGTTATCCGCGTTGGCGGCTCCACGGAAATCGAAGTGAAGGAACGCAAGGACCGCATCGACGACGCTCTCAACGCGACGCGCGCTGCTGTTCAGGAAGGCATCGTCCCAGGCGGCGGTACTGCACTTCTGCGTTCTTCCACGAAGATCTCCGTCAAGGGTGCAAACGACGACCAGGAAGCTGGCATCAGCATCGTTCGCCGCGCTCTTCAGTCGCTGGTTCGCCAGATCGCTGAAAACGCAGGTGACGAAGCCTCCATCGTTGTTGGCAAGATCCTCGAGAAGAACGAAGAGAACTGGGGTTACAACGCCCAGACCTCTGAATATGGCGACATGATTGCCATGGGTATCGTCGATCCGGTCAAGGTTGTTCGCACAGCCCTGCAGAACGCAGCTTCGGTTGCATCCCTGCTGATCACGACAGAAGCCATGATTGCAGAACTTCCCAAGAAGGAATCTGCAATGCCTCCAATGCCAGGCGGTGGCATGGGCGGTATGGACTTCTAAGAAGTCTTACCTTCTGGAATACGGAAAGGCGGTCCTCGCGGGCCGCCTTTTTTGTTTATGGAGTTGGTGGTGGTCGGTTGTTTCGGTGCCCGTCATTGACGTATAGCCTGCTCCACTGTTGCGCAGGTTGACTACCGGTCACTTGCCAGTGCTCTTGTGCAAAACTGGATAGCGGTCCACGCGACGTCATCCTAGGGCTTGTCCCTAGGATCTCATCACGCTTCTGCGAATGAAACGTAGCAGATGCTCGGGACAAGCCCGAGCATGACGCTGGTGGGTGGGGCAGCCTCCTCGACATTTATGCAGGGCGCGCTCATTGTTCACTCTTTGAAGACGATATGTCTCTATCCGTTTACCTTTCATCAATTCACAAAATCCGGCAGAACTGTCTCCAGAAATTCATCGCGGGATTAAAATAAACCCGTCAATTGGAGACGCCCAATGTCCAGCACCCAGAACGCACTCGTGCTCGTCGCACGTATTCTTCTGTCCTTCATCTTCATTCTGTCCGGCTTCGGCAAGCTGACCGATCCTGCTGGCACGGCTGGCATGATCACCGGTGCTGGCCTTCCTGCCGCGACCGCTCTTGCCTATCTCGCTGGCGCATTCGAGCTTGTAACCGGTCTTGCCCTCCTCGTCGGCTTCCAGACCAAAATCGCAGCCTGGGCGCTCGCCGTATTCTGCGTGTTTACGGGCCTCGTTTTCCACAGCGGCACGGTTGCCGTTCCTGGCTGGCCTGATGCGGCCCTCGGCTGGATCAACACGCTGAACGGCATCATGCTGATGAAGAATATCACGCTGGCCGGTGCCTACATCCTGCTCGCAGCGTTCGGCGCTGGCGCCTACTCGCTCGACGCACGCCGTGGCCTGAGCCTCGCCCGGGCCTAAGTCGATCGTCAGTTCATAGAAAAGGCCGCTGGAGCGATCCGGCGGCCTTTTTGTTGTATGAATTTGCAAAAATCTCAGACGGCAGACTTCAGCCGGGAAACAATATCGCTGACCACCGCGTCGCCCTCATGCTCCGGCTTGCGCGCCCGCACGAAACAGGCTTCCGAGCGCAGGATAACGCCATCGGTCAGGATTTTCAGGTGGTTTGCCTTGAGCGTCGAGCCGGTGGAGGTGATATCGACGATGATATCCGCCTGCCCTGCGGCCGGTGCACCTTCGGTGGCACCGAGGCTTTCCACGATGCGGTAAAGCTGGATGCCGTGCTGGCGGGAAAAGAACTGCTGCGTCAGCCGCCAGTATTTGGTCGCGATGGCAAGGCGGCGGCCATGGCGGGCGCGGAATTCGGAGGCGACATCGCCGAGATCGGCCATGCTGTCCACATCCAGCCATATCTCCGGTACGGCCACCACGACGTCGGCATGACCGAAGCCGAGGCGGGCGCAGAATTCGACACGATTTTCGACATCGCTCAAATCCTCGCGCACGAGGTCTTCGCCCGTCACGCCGAAATCCACCGTGCCATTGCCGAGTTCGCGGGCGATTTCGGAGGCCGAGAGATAGGCGATTTCGATATCGTCGCGGCCTTCGACGCGACCGCGATAGGAGCGGTCATTGCCGATGGCGAGAACTTTCAGGCCTGCGCGCTCCAGAATGGCGGACGCGTCTTCCTTCATGCGGCCCTTGGAGGGCAGAGCAATGGTGATGGTCATGGTTTGGCCCTCGCGGCTTCGATGCGGTCCAGCCAGAGCGAGAAACCGACTGCCGGGATTTTGTCTTTCGCGCCGAGTAGCGTCATCAGCCGGTCGAACCGGCCACCGCCGGCCAGAACGGCATTCTCGCCTTCCACGCCGATTTCAAAGACGAGGCCGGTGTAATAATCCAGCGGACGACCGAAGGCGGCGCGATAGGTGATGGCATCGAGATCGAGACCACCATTGGCGAGTGCTGCGACGCGCGCGTCGAACGCAGAGAGGGCAGCATCTAGTTTCAACTTTGCCTTATCGGCAAAGTCTGACAGCGTCTGCGACGCCTGTGACAGAGGCGCTTGCAGGGACAGAAACTGTTTCAGCAGCTCGAAGCTCTCATCCGGCAGGCGCGTGGCGGCTAGCGCCAGCTTTTCGCGCAAACGGCGGGCAATTTCCTGCGGCGCCCGGCTGGCATTGGTGGAATAGCCGGTGTCCTGCATCACGTTATCGATATACTCGACCAGCACCTTTTCCTCACCCGTCGCCAGCAGACCAGCGACGCGGGCATCCAGCCCCGTCATCGGTTTGGGGCTGACGAGGCTTTGCAGCAGCGCTTCCAGTTGCGCGATGTCGCCAAAGGCCTGCACCAGCCGCTTCTGCCAGCCAAGCGGCAGGCCGAGTGCGGCAACGACGGCCTCGAACACCTGCTGGTCACCCAGCGTCACCGTCAGCTTGCGCCCCGGCAGCAGCCGCTTCAAAATGCCCGTCGCATCGCTGATGGCACGGGCATCGGAACTGGCAATATCGGTATCGCCCAAATCCTCGATACCGGCCTGATAAAACTCGCTCGAGCCATCCCGGCGCTGGCGGAAGACTTCACCCAGATAGGAATAGCGCTTGGGCGTGCCGGTTGCGGTTTCGATATGGCGCAGGCAAACGGGAATGGTAAATTCCGGGCGCAAACACAGGCTCGCGCCCGTCTCGCTTTCCGTCATGAAAATCCGGCGACGCAGGTCTTCGCCCGCCATATCCAGAAACGGTTCGGCTGGCTGAATGACGGGCGTATTGACGCGCGCCGTTTTGCGGGCTGCGAATTCATCCAGAAGCTCTGCGGAAAAGTCTGGCATATCGATCAGAGGCATGGACGATCTCCTGCGAGGAGTACGGGATATTCCCCTGTGCCCTGCCGGGCATTTCCCCCACAAGGAGGGAGATCGGCAAGACGTGAGCGTTTTGCCCGTTCCGCAACTTTAGAGATGGGCGAGACGGCGCTACGATTCGATCTCCCCACCTGTGGGNNGGCAGGGCAGAGGGGGGCTGACTGGGCTCATCGCTTCAGTTGCTCTCTGCCCGGCGGCGGTCCTCGGCTTGCGCCGCCAGTATCTCTTTCACCTTCGCGACCAGTTCCGCCTCCGGCACGGTCTGCTGCGCCACACGGGCTTCACGCCATGCGGCGTTGTCTTCGATCTCGCCGGACAGGCGCTTGCCCTCGATAAGGTCCTTGATCTGCACGACGCCTTCGGCGCGCTCATCACCGCCCTGAATGATGGCAATCGAGGCGCCCATGCGGTCGGCATATTTCAGCTGATTACCGAATTTCTTCCAGTTGCCCTGGTACATTTCAGCGCGAATGCCAGCGTTGCGCAGTGCCTGCGTGAAGCGCTGGTAACGCCCCATGCTCTCCACATCACCATCCATGACGGTGACGAGAACGGGTGCGAGTGGCTTTGACTGACCAAGCTTGCCGAGGTTCTTCAGCGCCGTCATCAGGCGCGAGACGCCGATGGAGAAACCGGTTGCCGGTACGGGCTGACCCATGAAGCGGGACACGAGACCATCATAGCGACCACCGCCGCCGACAGACCCGAAGACGACCTTTTCACCCTTTTCGTTGGTGACGTCGAAGGTGAGTTCGGCTTCGTAGACGGGGCCGGTGTAGTATTCGAGGCCACGGACGACGGAGGGGTCGATCATTATTCTGTCCATTCCGTATCCCGCAGAACGGATCAAGCCTCTTATTGTCTCAAGCTCGTTATGACCAACGACACAAAGGTCCGAGTCGTAAAAAGATGATCCATCGTTCGCTAAGAGAAAATAGCTTTGATCGATATCATTATTAAAAATATCACCTGTATTTGCAGCAGCGCGCATTGCAGCCGCGGAGGAGTTTGATGTCTCAACGAAGTACATTAGCCTATTTACATCTTCGGCGGATAATCCTACGCCCTTGGTGAAATCGCCGGACTCATCTTTGCGGCCGGAGCCAAGCAACAGCTTCACGCCTTCCGGCCCGAACTTATCAAGCTTATCAATCGCCCGAAGCACGTTCAGCCGCCGCCCTGCATTCTCCTCGCCACCAAGCCCAATCGCTTCCATCACGCCGTCCAGAACCTTGCGGTTGTTCACCCGGATCACATAATCTCCGCGCTTGATGCCCAAGGCCTCCAGCGTATCAGCCATCATCATGCACATCTCAGCATCAGCCTGTACGCCCGGTGCGCCGACGCTATCGGCATCGAACTGCATGAACTGGCGGAAGCGGCCCGGGCCGGGCTTTTCGTTGCGGAAGACGTAGCCGGCGCGGTAGGTGCGGAAGGGTAGCTGTATCTCGTTGAAATTTTCGGCGACATGGCGGGCGAGCGGCGCGGTGAGGTCGTAGCGCAGGCTCATCCATTGGTCGTCGTCATCGGTCAGCGAAAACACGCCTTCGTTGGGGCGGTCACTATCGGGCAGGAACTTGCCGAGAGCGTCGGTATATTCAAACAGCGGCGTCTCGATGGGATCGAAACCGTAGAGTTCGTAAACACCCCGGATTTTCTCGATCATCTCGTTGGTGGCATGGATATCGGCGCTCGAGCGGTCCACGAAGCCGCGCGGCAGGCGGGCTTTCAGTTTCTGAGGCTTTTTTGCTTTTTCGCTCATGACGCCGGTCCAATTGTCTCTTGAAATCAAGCCGGTGTCATAGAGGACGAAGCCCTGTGCGGCAAGGCCGCAAGCGTCGGTTTTGCTAGCGCGGAGAGGGAAACGGTGGTATGTGGGATACATGCATCCCACTCCACTGCCGGGAGACGAACCCAATGAGCAAACAGACCGCCATTCGACTGCCCGATGACACCTATGAGCGCCTGAAAGCGCTGTCCGAACGCACGGGCCGCACATCCGCCTATTATATTCGCGAGGCGATTGAAAAGCACATCGAGGATATGGAGGATTTGTATCTGGCTGAAGAGGCGACGCGGCGTATTCAACGCGGGGAGTCGAAGGTTGTAAACGCCGAGGAGTTCTGGCGTGATCTGGACAATTGAATACGATATTCTTGTCCAGAAACAGATCAAGAAGCTTGATCCGCAAACCCGCAACCGCATTCGCTCTTTCCTGCATGAGCGACTGACGCAACTCGATAATCCACGCAAGATTGGTGAAGCCTTGCAAGGCTCCGAACTGGGCAACTACTGGCGTTACCGCGTGGGCGATTACCGCGTTCTATGCGACATTCAGGACCAGAGGCTCATTATTCTCGTTATCGAAATCGGCCACCGCCGGGAAGTTTACCGATAAACCATGATCCTCGAAGCCATCAATTACGCCGCGACATATCGCAAGACGCCGCCGGAATTTCGCCCCTATATCCGCTACTCCGTCAATCTGTGGGCGCGGGCCAACCGGTGCGGAAAAGCCTGGGCCGAGCATGAGGATGACAGCAAGCGCTTTATCTTATCCGCTGCAGCCAAGCTGAAGCAGCGCCGCACAGCCGTCGTGCTGGGTTCCGGCCTGTTGCGCGATGTGCCGTTACAGCAGCTTGCAGCGGGTTTCGATACCGTGGTTCTGGTCGATCTTGTGCATCTCGCCAGCCTTCGCGCCACGCTCTATGCCCGTCACAGCAGAACGGTGGTTCTGAACCACCGCGATCTCTCCGGCTATGACGATCTGAAGGCGGGAAAACCACTTGAGCCTTTAGGTTTTCTGAGGCTGGTGCCCTATCTCGACTTGGTCGTCTCCACCAATCTTCTGTCGCAGATCGGCACCGGCATTCGCAATCGGCTGGAAAAGCAGCCTGATCCCGCACTGCCGCAAGACGCATTGCCGCAGCTTATTCAGGCGCATCTGGATGGTCTGTCCAGTCTCCCCTGCAAGGCATGCATCATCACCGATACGGCCTTCGAGGTCATCGATAAAAACGGCACGCAACATCAGCAGGAGGACCTTTTGCATGGTGTGCGTGTTCCCAAGATCACACGCGGCTGGGATTGGCCGGTGGTGCCGTTCGGCGAGGAAAGCCGCGATTATCAGATCATTCACAAGGTCGTTGCTAGCGAACTGACGTGATCTTGCTATTCTCGTGATGCTTCCAAAGCCAAATAAGGATCCATCATCGCCATGAAGACCATTTCCCTCGCCGCCGCCATAGTCGTCTCGCTCATCATGCCCGCCTATGCGCAGGATAGCGGCAGCCATGCCGGTCACGACATGTCGAAGGCCACCGCGGTAGAAACCCCCTCCACCAAGGCCTTCATGGAGGCCAGCAAGAAGATGCATGGCGACATGGCCATGGACTATACCGGCGATGCGGATGTGGATTTCGTGCGCGGCATGATCCCGCATCATCAGGGCGCGATCGAAATGGCGAAGGTGCAGCTGCAATACGGCAAAGACCCAGAAATCCGCAAACTGGCGGAAGAGGTCATCAAAGCGCAGGAAGCCGAAATTACGATGATGAACGCGTGGTTGAAGGCCAGAGGTTACTGACGGCGCAAAGAGAACAGCTTACGGCTGCCGCGCCACCGTAATCGTATAGTTCGCGCCGAGACCGCGACGCGATGAGCTGAGAACGAGGATGGGGCGGATCAGCCATTCGGTATCGGCCTTGGGCGTCAGCACTGCTGTATTGTTGCCAGCATCACTGAAGAAGATCGCGTCATCTTCCGGCTTTGCGAAGTCGAAGATCGCCATCACCACGAATTCGCTGCGGCTGGCAAGCGTGACAGTCAGCGTCTCTCCCGCCTTGACCTTGAGCCGATAGACATCGCCCCTGCCCTGCCGTGTCCAACCGTTCAGCACGAGTGGTCCGGATGCGGGCATCGCGGCGGGTTTCAGGGTCTCGCCATCATCCAGCCAGATGCCATCGACGTTGCGACCCTCCGCATGGGCGGGAGCGACCGCCGATAGGGCGAAAAGAATTGCCAAAATTGCGTGTGAAAATCTGGTCACGGGCGTGAAAACTCCAGCCTTTGCGTTTCTATGCGCGCACGGCAATGACAACCTTCTATATGGTCGTTGACCATGCCCATGGCCTGCATGAACGCGTAAACAGTTGTGGGTCCGACAAATGTCCAGCCGCGCTTTTTCAAGTCTTTCGACAGGCGCGTGGAGGCAGGTGTTATCGGGTTGGCGCGCAGGGTCGCGTAATCGAACACCGGCGGGCGCTCCTCCGGCCTGGGCTCGAAACTCCAGAAGTATCGGGCCAGCGTTCCGAATTCGTCACGCATTTCCATTGCGCGGCGGGCATTGTTGATGGTGGAGACGATCTTGCCGCGGTGACGGATAATGCCCTTATCCGCAACGCAACGCTCGATATCCGCCTCTCCAAATTGGGCGACCTTATCGAAATCAAAACCACAGAAGGCGGCGCGAAACGCCTCACGCTTTCTAAGAACGGTGAGCCAGGAGAGGCCGGACTGAAAGCCTTCGAGGCAAATCTTTTCGAACAGGCGGGTGTCATCCTTGACGGGACGTCCCCACTCTTCGTCGTGATAGCGCGCGTAGTCGTCCAGCCCCTGCTGCCAGAAGCAGCGGACCATGCCGTCGTCGCCCGTCAAAAGCCCGGTTTCACTCATGGCGTCTGTGCCTCTTTCCATCGTCTGCCGGTGATTACCATTGATTCACCCTGTTTTAAAACCGCGCGCTAACCTTATTAAAAGGTTTCGACCAAATCGCGGCTTTCATGAAGCGTCATTTACCATTCGCTGTCGCCGAGGTGCGAACGTGACTGTCATGTTCCGGTGTCATGTAGAGAGTTCACCCGATGTCGATGAAATCCGTTTTTCTGGCGCTGAGCTTCGTCTCCGCCATGTCCATTCCAGCGCTTGCCAATGATCGCTACCGGGAACGTCCGCCGGTGGTCGTCAGCCCTGATTTGACCGCGCCATGGGTGATGCAGCTTGGCGGCGCGCAGGTTCGCCCGGTTGTCTATCCGCAGCGTCCCGTCCGCCCCTCGCTGTTCCAGCAGCCGCGTGCGCGCGCCGTTGCGGCACGACCCAACACGCCCAATATGCGAACACCCTCGCAATTCCTGCCACAGATGGTTCAGTACCCAGGCAAGGAAGCGCCGGGAACCATCGTCATCGACACGCCCAACCGCTTTCTCTATCTCGTCATGGCGGATGGAAAGGCACGACGTTACGGCGTCGGCGTCGGCAAGCCGGGTTTTGAATGGGCCGGTACGCACACCATTACCCGCAAAACCGAATGGCCGAGCTGGACGCCACCGCAGGAAATGATCACCCGCGAATCCGCCAAGGGTCATTACCTTCCGGCCTTCATGGAAGGCGGCCCGGCAAACCCGATGGGCGCGCGCGCGATGTATCTCGGTTCCACTCTTTACCGCATTCACGGCACCAACCAACCCTGGACTATCGGCAGCAACAATTCTTCCGGTTGCATCCGCATGCGTAATGAAGATGTGACCGATCTCTATGAGCGTGTGAATGTCGGCACCCGCGTAATTGTGATCTGATAGCAACGCTAATATAAATCTTTGCGTCGAAGAGTTGCAATCGGGCGCGAAGGTGCTTGCTGACATGACCGAATGATCTAAGGTCCGGTCATATGCTTTTGGCGGGGGACGCCAGGGGGCGGCGAGCACTTTTACGAGTGCCAACCGATGAGAGACGGGCGGTGATCAGACCGCCCGTTTTTTATTGCATCATCTCGATTTTCTTCGGTCGGGGACCGCCATAAGCCCAATCCAACAATTCGATCGTGTGGAGAATGGGCATTGTGGTGGCACTGGCTATCTGCGTCATGCAGCCAATATTGCCGGTGGCGATGATATCAGCCTTCGTCACCTCGATGTTCTTCACCTTTCGCGCCTTTAGCTCCCCAGATATGTCCGGCTGCAGAATATTGTAGGTGCCAGCCGAGCCGCAACAGAGATGGCCTTCTGCCGGGTCGCGCACGGTAAAGCCCGCCGCTTTCAGCAGCAATTTCGGTGCCGCCGTAATCTTCTGGCCATGCTGCATGGAACAAGCGGAATGATAGGCCACCGTCAGGCCGTTTCGCTCCAGAGACGGCAGGTCGAGACCGGCAAGATATTCGGTGATATCCCTGGCCAGCGCGGAGACCTTTTGCGCCTTTTCGGCATAGGCAGCATCCAGCCGCAGCATATGGCCGTAATCCTTGATCGTGGTGCCGCAGCCCGATGCGGTGATGATGATGGCATCCAGGCCACCGCGTTCGATCTCGCGCATCCACACATCGACATTACGCCGCGCGGAGGACAACGCCTGCTCTTCCCTGCCCATATGATGCACCAGCGCCCCACAACAACCCTCTCCATCCGGCAGCACCACTTCGATGCCCAGCCGCGTTAGAAGCCGGATCGTCGCGTCATTGATACCAGGATCGAGAACCGGTTGGGCGCAACCGGTAAGGATTGCGACGCGCCCGCGTTTCTCGGCCTGCGGGGCATGGATGCCGGGATTGGCGAAAGTCGATTCCGTGGAGCGGATTTTCGGCGCCAAATCGAGCATCGACGCCAGTGGCCTCAGCGTTCTGCTCTTGCGAAACAACGCGGCGAAGGGTTGACCAAGACGGGCGAGTTCGAGCGCCACTCGAAACCGCTTCGGATAGGGCAGCACCCAGGCGAGAACGTTGCGGATCAGTCGATCCGTGACAGGGCGCTGATAGGTTTTTTCGATGTGGGCGCGGGCGTGATCGACCAGATGCATATAGTCCACGCCAGAGGGACAGGTCGTCACACAGGCCAGACAGGACAGGCAGCGGTCGATATGCGTCACCACCTGGGCATCGGCCGGGCGGTCGTTTTCCAACATGTCTTTGATGAGGTAGATACGTCCGCGCGGGCTATCCAGTTCGTTGCCCAGCGTCACATAGGTCGGACAGGTGGCCGTGCAGAAGCCGCAATGCACACATTTGCGCAAGATTTTCTCGGATTCGGCGACGTTGGGATCGGCGAGTTGCTGGGGGGTGAAGGAGGTTTGCATCAGGTGAGACCTCGTTGGGCGAGGGTGCGGATGCGCCCCCCTCTGTCCTGCCGNNGGACAGAGGGGGGTAAGCCAAGAATTCGACCATCACGATATTCCCATCCTCCCCGGATTGAAGATCCCCGCTGGATCGAGCTTTGCCTTGATGCGCTTCGAAAGCTCATGCTCAGCAATCGAAAGTGGCTCGAAGCCTGAAAGACCGTGGCGGGATATGGGCAACGCCCTTATCAAGGTCGAATGGCCACCGCCCAAGGCTCTGATGTGGTGGCTAATCCGATCCGCTTCCGGATCGGATTCCATCTGCATCCACACCAATCCACCCTGCCAATCGTAGAAGGCATCGATACCCGCTTCCAGCCGCAGCGCCGCCACCAGTTTGTGACCTTGGGAGGGGGCGACCGAGACGCGCCAGAGAGGTTTTGCAAGATTGGCGGTGTAGGGCGTCACGTCGCGGATTTCTCGCCAGAGTGTCTTGCTGTCATCCTCGGATAGAAAGACGGAAGGACCAAGCCCGGAGAGGATCATCTGCAATGTCTGCGACCGTGCTTTCACCGAAGCGGCAAGGCCTTCAAGCCGCAAAACCGTCGCTGCGCCATCCGGCAGCGAACCGCCCAAAAACCGCGATTTGACGCTTTCCGGCAGATGCGCTGCACCGGAGACCTCGACACTGGTCGCCATGGCAGCGGCCATGGCATGGGTTGCGGCCTCGTCCTCAAGGCCTGATATGACGAGCGTGGTTTCAGCTGGCGGCACCGGCAAAACGCGGAACGTGACTTCGGTCAGGAAGCCGAGTGTGCCATAAGAACCTGCCAGAAGCTTCACCATATCGAGGCCTGTGACATTCTTCATCACGCGCCCGCCCGCCTTGATGGCCTCACCCTGGCCATTGATAAAGCGGATGCCGAGCAGGCTGTCGCGCGCGGCACCGGCAACGTATCGGCGCGGGCCGGCGACGTTGGCGGCGAAGATGCCGCCGATGGTGGGCTCACCGACTGTTCCCATCACGGCGCGGTAGTCCATCGGCTCGAACGCCATCATCTGATTGGCCGCAGTCAGTGCGGCCTCGACCTCTGCCACCGGTGTTCCCGCTTTTACCGTCATCACCATTTCGGCGGGGTTATAGGCAACAATGCCGGTGATTGCGCGCGACGACAACGACACGTCTGCCTCAACCCGATTGCCAAAGCCCGAGCGTGTGTTGCCACCGAAGATCGCCAGCGCCCGCTTGGCCTGCGCATGGTCGCGGATGATATCGGCAGCTTCGGTTTCATTGGCGGGCAGAAGCATGTCCTTCATGACGCGGGGCGCCCTTCCAGTGGGAAGACCTTGGACGGATTGAGAATCCAGCCCTCATCGAACGCAGACCGCACCGCCATTTGCTGGTTCAGATCGGCATCGGAATATTGGTGGCGCATCAGCTCGCGCTTCTCGATGCCGACGCCGTGCTCTCCCGTCAGGCAGCCACCGGCATCAACGCAGAGCTTCAGGATTTGATTGCCGGCTTCCTCTGCTTTCGCGGCTTCTTGCGGGTCGTTGGCGTTGAAAAGGATAAGCGGGTGCATGTTGCCATCGCCTGCGTGAAAAACATTGGCGACCCGAAGCCCGAGGCGATCGACGATTTCGCTGGTCTTTTTCAGCACGTAGGAGAGCTGGCTGAGTGGCACCGTGCCGTCCATGCAGATATAATCCGAAATGCGCCCCGTTGCTCCAAAGGCGGATTTGCGACCCTTCCAGATGGCAGCGGCCTCCATGGCGGACTGACATTCGCGGACAGTTTTGACGCCATGTTGACGTGCGATGGTGACGATCTCGGCCAGCATGGCGTCCATCTCGTCTTCGGAGCCTTCCACCTCAACGATCAGCAGCGCCCCGACATCGAGCGGATATCCGGCTTTGGCAAAGGCCTCGCAAATCTCGATAGCGGGTTTGTCCATAAATTCTAGCGCCACCGGAATGATGCCAGAGCCGATAATATCCGCCACGCATGAACCCGCCTCTTCTGACGTTTCGAAACCGAACAGAACCGGGCGCGCGCCCTCCGGTTTGGCAATCAGCCGCACCGTTGCCTCGGTGACGATGCCAAGCTGGCCCTCCGAACCACAGACGAGGCCGAGTAGATCGTAACCGGCGGCATCCAGATGTTTGCCACCGAGTTCGAGTACCGTACCATCCACCAGTACCATCTTCACGCCCAGCAGATTGTTGGTGGTCACGCCATATTTCAGGCAGTGGGCGCCGCCGGAATTCATGCCGATATTGCCGCCGATGGTGCAGGCGAGTTGTGAGCTGGGATCAGGCGCATAAAAGAAACCCTGCGCGCCCGCGACATCGGAAATGGAAAGATTGGTGACGCCTGCCTGCACGGTGGCGGTACGATTGAAAAAATCCATTTCGAGAATTTGCGCCATCTTTGAGAGGCCGATCACCACCGCATCCTCCTGCGGTATGGCCCCGCCGGACAGTGATGTTCCCGCCCCGCGCGGCACCATGGGAATGCCGTAGCGGTGGCAATATTTCATCACGGCAGAAACCTGCGCGGTTGTCTTGGGCAGGGCGACGGCAAGCGGCAGCCGACGATAGGAAACGAAGGCATCCGTTTCGAATGGCACGAGCTCGCGCGGTTCGTGGACCAGACATTCAGGCGGCAGAAGATCGGCAATATCGGCAACGATTCTTGCCCTGTTGTCGAGAACGGACCGGCGTGGCTTCAGAAACTCAATGGCTTGTGACATGGTGGCTCCACGCGCCTCCTCCTTGCGATGCAGAGCATGATGTTACGAACATTATTGCCTTTCACGCAAGCAAGCTTCGAAAAGAACGATGATGTGATAAGTTCCACCGGCGCGTTGCCCTTGAGAAATTTTATCCCTTTTTAATGGAACTTTTTCCGCAACGCGCACTTTTCAACAGGTTGCCTGGAAATTTTTATTACGATGGGACGCTATGATTACCACGAGCGAAACTGAACGTTATCCACGGATAGCACTCATATCGACACATGGCTACGTAGCCGCACAGCCGCCACTTGGTGCCGCTGATACCGGAGGACAGGTCGTTTACGTGCTGGAACTGGCGCGAAAACTCGGCCAGCTTGGATACACCGTCGACCTCTATACGCGCCGCTTTGAGGACCAGCCCGAGATCGATGAAGTCGATGATCGTGTGCGGGTGGTTCGTATTCCCTGCGGCGGCAAGGATTTCATCCCAAAAGAATATCTGCATCGCCACATGATGGAATGGTGCGAAAATGCGCTTCGTTTCATCAAGAAGAATGAGCTGACCTACACCTTCATCAACAGCCATTACTGGGATGCAGGCGTTGCAGGTCAGCGCCTTTCTGAAGCGCTGAAAATTCCGCACCTGCACACGCCGCACTCCATCGGTATCTGGAAGAAACGCCAGATGGAGACCGACTACCCTGAGAAGGCAGATACGTTCGAGCTGGAGTTCAATTTCAAAGAACGTATCCAGCATGAGCTGATCGTCTATCGCAGCTGCGACATGGTCATCGCCACAACGCCCGTACAGCTGGACGTGCTGATCGAAGACTATGGTCTGAAGCGCAAACACATTCACATGATACCGCCCGGTTATGATGACAACCGGTTCTTCCCCGTCTCGGAGGGTTCGCGGCAGATGCTGCGTCAGCGCTTCGGATTCGAGGGGAAGACCGTCCTTGCTTTGGGGCGTCTCGCCACCAACAAGGGCTATGACCTGTTGATCGACGGTTTCTCCGTGCTTGCAGCCAGAGAACCGGAAGCCCGGCTTCATCTGGCCGTGGGCGGCGAGAACATGGATGAGCAGGAAACCACTATCCTCAACCAGCTCAAGGACCGAGTGAAGTCACTCAAGCTTGAGGATAAGGTCGCCTTTTCCGGTTACGTCGAGGATGAAGACCTGCCGGATATCTACCGGGCAGCCGACCTCTTCGTGTTGTCCAGCCGGTATGAGCCTTTCGGCATGACCGCCATTGAGGCGATGGCAAGCGGCACACCCACCGTGGTTACCATCCATGGCGGCCTGTTCCGCGCCATCAGCTATGGACGACACGCCCTGTTTGCCGACCCTTTCGATAAGGAAGACCTCGGTATCACCATGATGAAGCCGTTCAAGCACGATCGTCTTTACGGTCGGCTGTCGCGAATGGGTGCTCACAAGGCCCGCAGCCTGTTTACTTGGACCGGCATCGCGCAACAGCTTCTCGCCGTGGTCGAGGGCCGAACAATGATGCCCGTACTTGAAGAGGCCGACTGGGCTGAACCATGGAATGATGGCGATTGAAACAGGTTCGTCTTTTCTCCACCGATCTTGACGGGACCGTCGTTGGCAACAATGAAGCGACGGCCCGTTTCCGGGATTTCTGGCAGTCTCTGCCAGAGGAAACTCGCCCTCTGTTGGTTTTCAACAGCGGGCGCCTGTTGGACGACCAGTTTGAGCTGATGGAAGAGGTGCCGCTGCCCAGTCCCGATTACGTGATCGGTGGCGTCGGCACCTTGCTGTCCTGCCGCGATCAGCCGTCGCTGCGGCAAGCCTATGCCACATCTCTTGGGCAAGCATTCGACACGGATAAAATTGCGTCGATCATGTCATCGGTACCGGGCGCAAGCGTGCAGCCGGAGCGGTACCAGCATGAACTGAAGTCCAGCTGGTATCTTCACGATGCCAGTGAGGCACACATATCCGATATCGAACGGCGTCTGGTCGAAAACGAGATCGATGCCCGCATCGTCTATTCCAGTGCCCGCGATCTGGACATTCTCCCACGCGGCGCCGACAAGGGTGCCGCCATCCAGTGGTTGTGCAATCATCTCGACATTGGTCTCGATGAAGTGGTCGTCGCCGGTGATACCGGCAATGATCGTGCGATGTTCGAAGTGCCGGGCGTCCGTGGTATCGTCGTGTCCAACGCCCTGCCGGAATTGAAGGCGCTGGCCAGGGACAAGGACCACATCTTTTGCGCTCAAAACGCCGAAGCAGATGGCGTCATGTCGGGCCTGAGACATTGGCTGTCTTTGTAAAGACGTCATTTTTGATCACATAATATATGTGTTAAATATCAAATATGCGGTCGCTTCGGCGCTGGGCTTATTGACGTTGGCCACGAACAGCCAGACAATCAAACGAATCATTCCATATTCTTTTGCAGCAATATGGCGTGACCATTCTGGTCATAACATTCGATTCTTCGTATACAAAACGCTGCAACTTAAAGGACACAAGGTCTTTGAACGTGCTTACCCGACTGGCAACTGACGTCTGCTTGATGCTGCGCCGCCCACCGCGCCAGCAATATGCGGCGCTATGCTATCGCAGGAAGAAGGGCGCGTTGGAAGTCTTGCTGCTCACCAGCCGGGATACGGGCCGCTGGGTCATCCCCAAGGGGTGGCCGATGGATGGCAAGAAGGCGCATGCGGTTGCCGCACAGGAGGCTTTCGAGGAAGCTGGTGTTCGCGGCAATGTCGACAAGGATCATTTCGGTTTCTTTGATTACGACAAGAAACTGCGCAATGGCGTGAAAGTGGTTTGCCGTGTGCAGGTGCATCTGCTCGAGGTCGTTGATCTCGTCAAAAACTTTCCCGAACGCGAAAGCCGGACCCTCGAATGGGTCGCGCCGCAGGAAGCATCGCGCCGCGTCAACGAGCCAGAATTGAAAGAACTTTTTCTTTCCTTCGATCAGCAAATGGCGCAAACTCCGCAGCGACCTACTGAAAAAAAAGTCAATTTATAAGACCTGTCCAACGCCGCTCCAACGCCTGCACACGCGGCTAAAGCCGCAGATGAAAGCAGATAGATGGTGCGACCACCTCCCAACCGTATGAAACCGACTCTGGATAAGGATCTGGATCGGCTCACGCATGTCGAGGAGGCGGGCTTTCATATTACCGACCGGCTGACCGCGCCCGGCATTGGCCTGCTGTTTTTGATCATGACGGCGCTGCTCGCCAATTCCTATGTCGGCGGCACGCCAGGAGCGGTCATCGTTGTGGCTGCAGCCATTATCGGCGCCTATATGGCCTTGAACATCGGCGCTAAGGACGTGGCTAACAATGTCGGCCCGGCCGTCGGCGCCAAGGCCATACCGATCGGTGCTGCACTGCTCATGGCCGCGGTTTGCGAGGTCCTGGGTGCCATCATCACCGGCGGCAACGTGGTGGAAACTATTTCGCGCGGCATCATCAGCATCGAGACCATTCCTGATACCGCAATTTTCTCGTTGGCCATGCTGGCGGCTTTGATCACGGCCGGCCTCTTGGTCAACCTGTCGAACCTCGTCAAGGCTCCGGTCTCGACCACCCATACGATTGTCGGGGGTGTCGCAGGGGCGGGAACCGCAGCCTACGGGTTCAGCGCGGTCGATTGGTTCTCCCTGTCAAAAATCGCGATGGCATGGATGGTCACACCGTTCATCAGCGCGTTTTTCGCCGTCATCTTTCTGGCTTTCATCAGGGAGTTCATCATCTACCGCGAGGACAAGATCGAAGCAGCACGGCTATGGGTACCCGTTCTGATTGGTGTCATGAGTGGCGTTTTCACCGCCTATCTCATCTGGGTGGGCCTTCATAATATCGTGCTGGTTTCGCTCGGCACTGCGAGTTTGCTGGGTCTCGCCATCGGCCTCATCGGCTGGCGCCTCAGCGTTCCCATCATCCGCAGGCAATCCGAGGGGCTGGAAAATCGCAATCAGTCGCTCCGCAAGATGTTTCAGTGGCCCCTTATCCTGGCGGCTGGATTGATGTCTTTTGCTCATGGCGCGAATGATGTTTCCAATGCCATCGGTCCCGTTGTGGCAATCGTGCGCGCAACGCAAGGCCAATTCGTCGGAGATACCGCCCGTGCACCGCAATGGGTGATGTTGATCGGCGCATTTGGCCTGTCCTGTGGCATCCTGCTGTTTGGTCCACGCCTCATCCGACTGGTCGGTGAACAGATCACCAAACTCAACCCGATGCGTGCTTTCTGCGTGTCGGTTTCCACCGCACTGACCGTGCTCGTGGCGTCTCGGTTCGGAATACCGGTGAGCACGACTCACACCGCCATTGGCGCCATTTTCGGCGTCGGCTTTTTTCGCGAATGGTATACCCATCGCTCTCGCACACGACAGGATGCCGCCCGTGCTGAAACGGAAGAAGCGCCGCAAAGCCGCAATGAGGACGATGAAAACTCATCCGAGGTTCGCCGTCGCTATCTGGTGCGCCGTTCGCATTTCATGACCATCGTCGCCGCCTGGATTATTACCGTGCCTACCAGCGCCGCACTAGCGGCAGCACTCTATGGTATTATGTATAGTCTGTTTATCTAAACCTCGGTGACTGATCCAACTTCGACAACAGCAAAGAGAAACATGCGCGCCAATTTTCGAATGCAAAGGCTCTTCGTCAACCAACCCCTGACGGCCGGTGGTTCTGTCGAGGCCGATAGCGACCAGTATAATTATCTCGCGAATGTTTTGCGTATGGCTGAGGGTGCGGACCTTCTCGTCTTCAACGGACGCGATGGTGAGTGGAAAGCGACGCTGTCCTATCCCACCCGCAAGAAAATCCTGTTGACCACCACTGAGCGCACGAGAGAACAGCCTGAAACGCCCGACCTGCACTATCTGTTTGCGCCTCTCAAGACCGGGCGCATGGACTATCTGGTGCAAAAGGCCGTTGAAATGGGTGCGGGCGTCCTCCAGCCGGTCATGACGCAGCATGTTCAAGGCAAAATCACCAATCTCGACAAGCTGCGGGCCAACGTCACCGAAGCCGCTGAACAATGCGGCATCCTCGCCGTCCCGCAGGTTCTGGAGCCGGTGAAACTCAAGGATTTGCTGGAACGCTGGGATGTCTCGCGCCGCATCATTTATTGCGATGAAGGGGACGAAGGGCAAAACCCGTTGCCGATCCTCAGCCGTGTTGTGGAAAAGCAGATCGCGCTTCTCGTTGGCCCGGAAGGTGGCTTTTCGGATGAGGAACGCCAGTTGCTGCGCGACCATCCGGCCGTCACACCCATACCGCTGGGACCGCGCATTCTGCGGGCGGATACCGCAGCCGTTGCGGCGCTTGCCGTTGTTCAGGCAATTCTGGGTGATTGGAAATAGAGGCTTGCAAGGCACGGCGATGGAGCAAAACAATTGCCTTTAGCCATGCTTGAAAGAAATTCATTTGCGTAAGCCAGTCCCGCGCCCTATCAGCGAATTCAACAAGCCGAAAAGCCAAACATCGACCACAAGGTAACTCCATGGCCCGCGATACCACCGACCAGACCTCCATTTCCTCTGTACAGGATCTGACCGACTATCTGGCGGGCGGCTGCAAACCCGTTGAGACATTTCGCATCGGCACAGAACACGAAAAGTTTGCCTTCTTTCGCAAGGACAACACGCCGGTCCCCTATTTTGGCGATGCCAGCATTTCCGCTCTCTTGAAAGGCATGCAGGAAAAGCTGGGTTGGGAACCCATCATCGATGAGGGCAACGTCATCGGCCTTAGCGAACAAAGCGGCATGGGTGCCATATCCATCGAGCCCGGCGGCCAGTTCGAGCTTTCTGGTGCTCCGCTGGAAAACCTGCATGAGACCTGCAAGGAATCCAACCGGCATCTGGCGATCCTGCGTGAGGTCGCGGAGCCGATGGGCATTCGTTTTCTGGGCATTGGCGGCAGCCCGCTTTGGACCTATAAAGAAACGCCGCAAATGCCGAAGTCGCGCTACGCCATCATGACCCGCTACATGCCGAAGGTTGGCACGCAGGGCCTCGACATGATGTATCGGACCTGCACGATCCAGGTAAATCTCGACTTTTCGTCGGAAGACGACATGCGCCGCAAGATGCGCGTTTCGATGAAACTGCAATCGCTGGCGACGGCTCTGTTTGCCTCTTCCCCCTTTACCGAGGGAAAGCCGAACGGGCTGCTGTCCTGGCGTGGCGATATCTGGCGCGATACCGACAACCGCCGCTCGGGCGTGTTGCCGTTTACCTTCGAGGCTGATTTCGGTTTCAAGGACTATGTGGAATGGGCGCTGGATGCGCCGATGTATTTCATCGTCCGTGATGGCAAATATCGCGACTGTACCGACATGACCTTCCGGCAGTTCATGAATGGCGCTTTGAAGGGGCAAATTGCCGACTGGGAACCCAATCTGGGCGACTGGACGAACCATCTTTCCACTCTGTTTCCTGACGTTCGCATGAAACGCTTTCTGGAAATGCGTGGCGCAGACGGCGGCCCGTGGCGCCGTATCTGTGCGCTGCCAGCCTTCTGGGTGGGCCTTCTCTATGATGACGCCGCGCTCAGCGCTGCGGACGAACTGACGAAGGACTGGACCGTTGAAGATGTCATCGCCATGCGTGATACGGTTCCGGCCTTGGGTTTGAAGGCTACGGTTGCTGGCCACGGACTGATGGATATTGCTCGCGAAACCGTATCGATTTCCCGCGAAGGCTTGCGCAATCGCAAGCGTCTGAACGACGATGGGCAGGACGAAAGCGTCTTCCTCAACCCGCTGGATGAAGTCCTGGCGAAGAAGGCGACCATGGCCGAAGATTTGCTGGCGCTTTACAATGGCCGCTGGGGCCAGTCGGTTCTGCCGGTTTTCGACGAATATCAATACTGAAGCGCATAAAAAAGCCCGGTGCAGCTAAAGAGCAAACACCGGGCAAAGGCAGGGCTTATTGGCAAATCACCCTGCGGGGAAATGATTGAGGACTTGCCCTGGCTTACAATGCCCTGGCGGCCGCCATCCTCGCGATACGCTGAAGTCGCGTCGTCGGATCTTCCATGATACCTGTGTTGAGCGCGACATTCAGATCGCGGCGCGTTAGACCAATGTCTGCGAGTTGATGGTCATCCATCTCCATAAGACGGTTGGCACTGAGGCGATTGGAAATGCGGCGCAGGAACGTCACGAAACCTTTGCTCACGCCCGTCGCGACCTGTTCAAAGGTCACAGTTTGAGGTGCGTTCAAACCCAGTTCCATCTTCCGTTCTGCCGTGCGCATGACACTATCCCTTCATTTAGGCACGATGAGGCACTGCCTCCACACCCATGCGTGAAGGCCGCCGGTCTGGCCACCAGAGGGTGACCAATTGGTTATTTGCTGCTTCTGGCGTCAAAATGTCGCAAGACCATTGATCAGTCCAACGAATGTTTCTAATGTGAGCCATCAATCATTCTTATGGATATTCCGCCCGTGTCCGCACCTCTCGACATAGACCAGCTACATACATTCATCGCCATCATCGATGCTGGCAGTTTCACGAAGGCTGCAGACCGGGTTTTCAAAACGCAATCTGCGGTTTCCATGCAGATGCGGCGCCTTGAAGAGCGGTTGGGCAAGCAGCTTTTTGCCAAGGACGGGCGCGGCAACCGATTGACGGCGGAGGGCGAGAAGCTGATGCATTATGCCCGCCGCATCATTCGTCTAAACAACGAGGCCGTTGCCGCCTTTGATGACAACCGGCTGGAAGGTACGCTGCGCATCGGCACGCCGGACGACTACGCGGATCGGTATATGCCCGAGATCATTGGCAGGTTTGCCAAAACCCATCCCAATGTCGAGCTCTACATCGTCTGTGAACCATCGGTCAGCCTGGCGGAAAAATTGGCGCGTGGGGAGCTGGATATCGCACTCGTCACCCACAATCCTCGCGCCCGCGCATCCGATATCGTGCGCACCGAGCCGCTGTGCTGGGTCGCGTCCGCCAACCACCCTCTTCGCGATGACGTACCGGTGCCGCTGGCTGTGGGACGGCGCGATTGCCAGTGGCGACAACTGGCCACGTCGGCACTGGATGCCGATGGCCGTGACTATCAGGTCCTGTTTACAAGCTGGTCTTCAACCGTCATCGCTGCTGCTGTTCTCGCCGGCATGGCCGTTTCGGTTCTGCCGGAATCAACGCTGCGGACCGGCATGAAAGTGCTGACGTCGGCAGATGGATTTCCGCCCCTGCCCCCCGTTCAGATTGGCCTGATGAAGCGCCCCGGCCTTTCGCCGTCGCTCATCAACGCCATCACCGATCACATCACCGCTTGCCTCGACAATATTTCGCTGGCGTCCCCGCCGGATGAACTGGACGATGATATCAAGGCGTTTCCGAAACTGGCGCGCGTGCGCACGGGGCAACTGGCACCGGGGTGGTAGGCAATTTTTAGCTGAAAGCGGAGGGTGTGGTTTACCCCCCCTCTGCCCTGCCGGGCATCTCCCCCTCAGCTGGGGAGATCGACTCGTGGTTAGCT
>UCJU01000022.1 GCA_900472925.1 Hyphomicrobiales bacterium | reverse complement strand
GCTCGGCGAAAAGCGCGGCGTCAGAACGAGGTCCTTGGTGGTGGTCAGGTTGCGAACGTTGAAACCGTCCTGGTCCATGATGGAGAGCGCACGCTTGCGGTCTGTCTTGGAACCGCTTTCGGAAACGAAAACGACTCGGGTATCGAAGTAACCCTTTTCGCCCGTCACACGCTCATAGATCGCGTCGGCGATGATGTGAGCGACACGACGCCAGTTTTCCGGCTGGGTAAAGAACTGCTGGCCGCTCATCTGCTGACCGGCAAACGTGTCCCACAGGCGGAACTCGGCGCGAAGGCGGCCATCTGCTTCCTTGGTGACGCGACCCGTCACAAGCGCCTGCGCGTTGATGACCTTCCAGTCTTCAAACCGTGGCTGCTGGTCCGGATTGCTGATTTTTTCGATAAACGCGCTTTTGTTGACCGGGGCGAACAGACCTGAGCGCTGGAGGTCGGCTGCAATAACCTGCGAGACCTGCGCGCCGATACCGTCACCCGACATGAAGTCGGTGATGGCGATCGGCAACGGCTGCACATTGCCCTTGTTGATGTTGATTTGAACTTCAGCACTGGCCGGTGTGACCGCAACGAACGAAAACAGCATGCCGGAGGCAACCATCACCGCACGTAGGAGAGAAAACTTGATCATCGAGACAAGCCTTTCAGCTTCATACAAAAATTGGACATCGAATTGGGCATTTGTCTTTCCATCGGTCCCAAAACTGTCGGTTTAAAGCGCGAACTCGGATGGGTCGAAGTTCAGGACCAAAGTGTTCCATCCCCTTTCGCCATCATATTTTTCAACGGGCAGATTTTTCAACGGTGCAGACCTGAAGATGGCGCGGCGCGCACTGCCTTCAACAGCGCGTCGCGTTCCTTCCGGCCCGCCGGTCGCAGTCACTTCCGGCTGGCCGACGATGTTGCCGGACTGGTCGAGAGAAACGCGAACGACAACCCGCACCTCGGAAACGCCGGTCAAGCCTGAAGCCATGGCCCAGTTATTCTGAATCTGGCCCCGGACATTGTCGATTTCACTGGCGCTCAAGCCCGTACCGATCGTCTTCTTGCCGCCCAGCGACGCCGTTTGGGTGGAGCGTTTGGCGCCACCACCGGAGGGAGCCTGCTTGTTCAACAAGGCAGAAATCTCGTCGGCATTGAACTCGCTGGCCTGCGATGCGGCAGACTTGGCGGTTTCCTGCTTGCGATCAGCCGGTTTCTTATCGGATGGCTTTTCATTCGACTTGGCCTGATCCGGCTTCTTCTCCGCTGGTTTTTCAGCGGGCTTCTGCTCGGCTGGCTTTTGCTCGGCCTGCTTCGGCGGCTCCGGCTTTGGCTCAGGCGGCTGCGGGCGCGAATTCGGGCGCGGCACATTTGGCGGCACGGGAATTTCGGCAGGCTCCTGATTTTGCGGCGGAGGCTCCTGCGCCTGTTGCTGCGCTGGCGGCTCGGCAGGCTTTGGCGGCGTCACTATTTCAGGCTTGGGCGTTGGAAGAGAGGCCGTTTCCTGTGGCTTTGGCGCAGACGTCTCTTCCTTGACGATGTCTTTCACATCGTTCGGCTTTGTGTCGACGACAGGGGCCGGCTTTTCCTGCTTGGGCGGAGCGGCTGCGCTGTCATTGTTGTTTGGTTTTTCGGTCGGCGTGGGCGGTGCATCGAGATCAGCGGTGTTGTTACCGATGTTCTGGGCATTGGCCACGACATCGGGACGTGTCGTCGGAACCGGCGCGGATTTTTCAGCTTTGGGCGCGTTCTTGTCGCCCTGCTGGATCTGCGTCATTTCCTCCACGGATACGAGATCGACAGGCATCGACTCAGCCTGAGTCACCTCAAGCGGCGGTGGCGAGCCCAGAGACACCAGGGCAAAGGCCAGCAGCGAGGCGTGCACGATCGCAGATGTGGTGACGCTGCCCTTCATGCTGAGATCAATTGTCCTGTTTCTGTTGTGTTACGAGGCCGATATTCTTGAAGCCTGCAGCCTGGATGCGCGCCATGACATCGGCAACGATGCCATAGGCAGCAACCGAGTCCGCACGCACGAAAATCCGCTCATTGTAGCCGGTGGTCGAAATGGCCTGCAGCTTGTCGGCAACTTCCGCCGCCTGGATCGGTGTTTCCTGCAAATGGATCACCCCGTCGGCATTGACCGAAATAGTAATCGGCTGCGTATCGGAGTTCAGCGCATTGGCAGATGTCTGTGGCAGATCTACAGGCACGCCGACCGTCATCATCGGTGCTGCCACCATGAAGATGATGAGCAGCACCAGCATGACGTCCACAAGTGGCGTCACGTTGATTTCACTTATCGCGCCACCCTTGCGGCGTCCTCGGCCTCGACCACGGCGTCCACCGGACCCACCGCCGCCACCGCCTGCTGACATTCCCATTCTGTTACTCCACTCGCTCGGGTGCGCGTTTACTGCGCGGCCTGACGGGTCTGCAGCTTCTCATCGATCTGGCGCGAAAGGATGGCGGAAAACTCGTCCGCAAAACCTTCCATGCGCGCAGAGAGCTTGCCTGCATCGCCTGTGAATTTGTTGTAAGCGATAACTGCCGGAATAGCGGCAACCAGACCGATCGCCGTTGCCAGAAGCGCTTCGGCGATACCTGGTGCAACAACGGCCAGGTTGGTGGACTTGGAACCGGCAATCGCCTGGAACGAGGTCATGATGCCGATAACCGTACCGAACAGACCGATGAACGGACCCGCCGAACCGATGGTCGCCAACGAACCGAGCCGCGCTTCGAAGCTTTCGCCTTCACGCGCCATGGTCACGTCCATGGCCCGGTCGATACGCATCTGGAGACCGATGGGAGACCGCGCGCCGCGCTCGAAGGACTTCTTCCACTCGCGCATGGCCGCCACGAAGATTGCAGCCAGACCGGTATTCTGGCGCTCCGCCAGCGTCCGGTACAGCTCTTCAAGCGACTGGCCGGACCAGAACACCTGTTCGAACTGGTCGAACTGGCGCCTTGCCTTGCCGAAGGATACATATTTGTCGATGACGATGGCCCACGTCCAGACAGATGCGGCGATGAGACCGATCATGACCAGCTTGACGATGAGACCAGCCTGCATGAACAGCGCCCAAAGACTTACGTCGTGCGTTGCCGCGGCCAAACCTGCCTGTTCCATAAAAATCCAATCCCCGAATCCAAACGCCCGGTACGTGACCGGGCGATTTAAACGCGCATCAACGTTTGAGGTCCTGCGGTAGTCGCCGAAAACCCCTTGAGCCGTGCCCCGATATTACCATTTAGCCTTCCTTGACCGTAAATTTGGTAAAAGGAAGGCGTGCGGCGCACAAATACCGAATGGTTAAGGTAGACTACATTATGGTTAAGAGAGTGTTACGAAATAGGCACGTCTAACAGCACGGGCATATTTCCCGGCTTTTACTTTAAAAATTTCTCTGCAATCGTATCCGGCAGACGCCTCGGTCTTCCCTTGGCGTTGATCACGGCGATAATCACTTTCGCGGCAACCAGCAACGTGTCGCCGCGCCGGATTTCCTGATTGAGCACCATCTTTGCCCCACCGGCTCTTTCGGTCATCGTCGTGATGACCAGTACATCATCCATCCTTGCGGGTGATTTGAAATCGATTTCCATGCGGTGAACCACAAAGACCAATCCCTCCTCATCAGCCGTCAGCAGGGCGCTCTGCTCACAGCCGAGACAACGCAGATAATCCGTGCGACCACGTTCCAGAAAGTGCAGATAACGGGCGTGATAGACGAGACCGGAAAAGTCCGTATCCTCGTAATAGACCCGCTGTGTAAGCCGGTGGCCGTGCTCGATGAGTTCGCCGGAAAGAGATACGGTCAGATCACTCATGCCGCTCTGCTCCCTCACGCACGATGAGATGCTCATGCCGTTGTGGCAAATCGTTGATACGCTCGGCGATAAATGCGGGTCTCAAATCGTTATCTTTCAAAATTGAGGGGGTTGCAGGCAACCATTTGAACTCGACATCCACGCCATCCACGATACGATGGACGATGTCGTTTTCGTGAAAGGGAAAAGCCTGTTCGAGATGGATCAGGTAATAGAAAGCAAGTTCATGGGCACGATATTCGCCGTATGAGAAGAAGCTCTCGGCCGACCATAAAAGACGTTCGATGCGGGCTTCAACATGCAGTTCTTCCTTGATTTCCCTCAGGATCGTTTGGTCCGAACTCTCCCCGATTTCGGCACGCCCACCTGGTAGTGCCCAGTAGCGGTCGGTCACACTGCGGTTGACCAGAATGTAACCCTTATGGAACACAAGGCCCGCGACGCGAAAGCTGAAAAGCTGCGGCTTATGATCGAGCCGGATCATATGCCTTGGAGACATGACATCGCTCATTTGTCGTCCAGATTACCGTCGTCCCACACGATATGGCGCGTGGACACAGGAAGGTTTTCGATTTCACCGGCGATGAAATAGGGGGGAATGTCCAATTGCGTCAAGGCTTCGGTCGTCGCTCTCGCCCACCGGAACTCCAGCGGATGCTTGCCATCCTGCATGCGGTGGACGATGTTTTCCTCGTGGAAGGGAAACGTGTCGGGCAGCTCCATCAGGTAGTAAAAACCGAGCTCGTGCCAGTCCTTGCCCTCGTAATGAAAGAAATTCTCCACCACCCAAAGCAGCCGTCCGACCTTGGCCTCGACGCCAAGCTCTTCAACCATTTCCCGTGCCAATGTCTCCTGCGACTGCTCGCCCATCTCGGCGCGGCCGCCAGGAAAGCTCCAGAATTTTTCGTGCGTTGCCCGGTGCACAAGCACATGGCCATCACGAAAGGCGATACCCGCCACGCGCATCTGAAAAATGCGCTTCGGCTTGAATTTCATACGAATTCTGGTGTCTTCAGTCATTCATTATCACCCGGAAACATGAGGTCACGTTCCGACCAACCTAGCGCGTCCATTTCCGCTTTGCGAACCTTTGCATCGTCACCGACGATAAATTCGTCCAGTTGCGGCGGTTTGATCGAAGTGCCTGATAGCATCGCGTGCACCTGTCCGCGATGGTGGGTTTGGTGCTGAAACAGATGGGTCAGAAGATCGTCGCAGCGGTCCTGTTGGACCCGGTCTTCACGGTGCACATGCGCGACGGCCGCCAAATCGACGTCTTGGAGAGTATCAACGAAGGCGATCAACTCGTCATCGATCAGCGACTGGGCCTGATGGAGCGCCATCATGTCGGCGTAGGGCTCATCCCGGGCAAAAGCTGCATAGCCAAGCGTGCCACCCTTCAGGGCGTCGAAGTAGAAAAGATCGACCAGATAGATGTGGTTCAACGTCGCGCGGATCGTCGGAAAAAAGCTTGTCCGCGGCGCAATGAATTCGTCATGAGACAGCTGAAAGCAGGCCTGATGAAGCCTCAGATTTGCCAGACGGTTGTTGCGAGCCAGCTTCTTGAAGACGCGACCGGGATCATAAGGCACAGTGCTTTCCTCTCTGTAAAGAAGAGCTGGAGAGGCATCCGGCCGGGAACACTCAGTCGGTCTTTTCCAGTTCCGAATGGCTTTTCAGAACCCGCCCGCCATCTTCCTGCTCGATCAGATAGGCCGGCTCGTCCTCACTCGCCTTGCGCTTGATGACGGAACCTTCGATTTTGCGTTCGACGTCTTCGGTAAAGCTCTCGGCGACTTTGCCCTCGCCTTTGCCCGATCCCCACTTCCACTGGACTTTCGTGCCCTTGCGAAATTTCGTCATCACCTGCTCCTCAGCAAAAACGATGAATGACCGGGCTGCGAGATGGTTCCTCAGGCATCGCCGAGTTCGATTACAACTACCTCTGGCGGAGACATGAAGCGCACCGGCGCAATCGAACATCCCAGTCCGCCGGATACCACCAGATGTCTGTTGTCCTCGACCACATGGCCATAGGCGAAGCGTTCACCATAAAGGGATGGCACCGCAGGGCGCCAGCCGAAAAGGTTCACCTGTCCCCCATGCGTATGGCCCGAAAGCGTCAGCGCAACACGATCCGGAACGGAGGTAAAAATATCCGGCTCGTGTGCGAGCAGGATGACCGGTGCGTCGTCCGAGACCTGTGCAAGCGTACCGTCCAGATTATCGAGCCCCGTCCTTCGCCGCCCCTCGAGATAAGCCCACTGATCTTCCAGTCCGGCAATCCAGAAGGGCTGCTCGGCAGAACCGCTTCGCACGGCATCGTTGGAATGAACGTGAATGCCGACGGCCCTCAGCGCCCGATGCGCGACTGTCTCTTTCAGCTTCAGCCGCTGTGCCTCAAGATCCTGCCACCAGTCGTGATTGCCGCAAATGGCGTGAACGCCGTAAGTTGCCTTCAATCCAGACAACGCACGCGCCCAGTCTTCGGGAGGCACGACGCCCGTCACCAGCTTCATGCCGGACATGTAGTCGCCCAGCAGCAGAATGATATCGCCACCCAATGTGTTGGCATAATCGCAAATTTTGGCAATGCGTTCCGCAGGCATCCAGGGTTCGCAGGCGTGAAAATCCGCCAATGCCACGATCCGCAAACGCTGGCCTGCGGGCCAACCGGGCGGGGTGATGCGGTAGCGTGTGGTGGAGAGACGCGCCAGAGGTTCTATACCGCCCGCATAAGCACCAAGAGAAACAAGACCCGCCGCCATCGTGGCAGCCGTCTTCAACAGAGCCCGGCGCGTGATCATGATCAGTCGTCCTCGAGGGTGAGACGAAATTGCGCCGCGTCCAGGTCTTTGGGCGGCTGCATGCCGAGATGCTTCCACGCGGTTGCGGTTAAAATGCGGCCACGTGGCGTGCGCTGGATGAAGCCCTGCTGGATCATGTAGGGCTCGATGATATCCTCGATGGCATCGCGCGGCTCGGACAACCCAGCGGCAATGGTCTCGATGCCGACGGGTCCACCCCCGAAATTCACGGCGATCATCGTGAGGTAGCGCATGTCGAGCTGGTCGAGACCCATATTGTCGACCAAGAGCCGGGTCAGCGCCTCATCGGCAATCTGACGCGTCACCGATTCCGCCCGCGCCACCTCGGCGAAATCCCGCACGCGGCGCAGCAACCGCCCGGCGATGCGAGGTGTGCCGCGCGAACGGCGCGCGATTTCACGAGCGCCCTCGTCCGTCATCGGCAATCCCATGATGCGCGCGCCCCGCCGAACAATCAGTTCAAGCTCCTCGACCGTGTAGAAAGACAGACGCACAGGAATGCCGAAACGATCCCGCAACGGATTGGTCAAAAGCCCGAGACGTGTAGTGGCGGCCACCAGCGTAAACTTCGACAGATCGATCTTAACCGAGCGCGCCGCCGGTCCTTCACCGATGATAAGGTCGAGCTGAAAATCCTCCATCGCCGGATAGAGAATTTCCTCGACGGCCGGGCTCAGGCGGTGGATTTCATCGATAAACAGAACATCGCGCTCTTCCAGATTGGTTAGAAGCGCCGCCAGATCGCCCGCCTTGGCAATAACAGGGCCGGACGTGGACTTGAAATTGACGCCCAGCTCCTTGGCCATGATCTGCGCCAGCGTCGTCTTGCCGAGACCCGGTGGCCCGACAAACAGCACATGGTCCAGTGCCTCGCCACGGTTCTTCGCCGCTTCGATGAAGATTTTCAGATTGGCGCGCGCTTCCGCCTGACCGGTAAAATCATCCAGCGTCTGCGGACGCAGCGTGGTGTCGATATCCTCGCCGCGCTTTTCCGAAGAAATCAGCCGTGCCGCGTCACTCATGTCAGCAGTTCCATTCCGGGTATTTTGCGGGCCGCGTTCTGGTCGAATGTGTAGGTCACCGTGCAGCCAGCCATTCTGTTCATTTCCGAATTAACGGCATCAGAAAAATCCGCGCCGGAATTGCGGCACATATCAATCGCGTTGCCGATCACCTCATAATCCGGCACCTCAATTTCACGACGTTCGAGGATCGCCTGAATAAAATCAAGAACAGCGTCTTTAGAGTAGCCATAAAACTGCTCCAAAACCCAAGCTGTTTCCATCATCACGACAACACACTCTTTGGAACAGTCATCCGTCCTTTGGAGGTGATGGTTGTCTGAAATCCCATGATCGCAAACTTTCTTACTTTTTGGAAATTGTAAGGAAAACACCACAGGACGACTTAGCGCGAAAGCTCCTTCAATCCCAACCGGATCAGCTTGGCGCTGTCTCCGCCCTCCCCACCATTCTTCAGCGCCGCAGCGACAGCATTCGCGGCTTGGTCGCGGGAATAGCCGAGGTTGGTGAGCGCTGAGACGGCGTCTGCTACCGGTGCGGACGCGACACCTTCGCCCAGCTCCTGCTTGAAGCCGATGGAGGCCGATGCGTCGCCCGCAAAGGCGGGCGCCTTGTTGCGCAGTTCCGTGACGATACGGATCGCCACTTTCGGGCCAACGCCGGGGGCACGCGACACGACCACCTTGTCTTGAAGCGCGATGGCGTTTGCAAGCTCTGACGGCGTCAGCGTCGAAAGAACGGCAAGAGCGACCTTGGCACCCACGCCCTGAACGCTTTGCAAAAGATTGAACCACTGCCGTTCCAGCGCGCTGAGAAAACCGAAAAGCCTGATCTGATCTTCACGAACATAGGTTTCGATGAAGAGCACCACCGCTTCGCCAGCGGAGCCGAGGCGTGAAAGCGTGCGCGTCGAACAATAGGCGACGTAACAGACGCCGTGCACATCCACGACAACGTGGTCGTCGCCGATTTCATCGATTGTGCCTTTGAGTTTTCCGATCATGTCGATGCCCGTCCGATGTCTAAAAGAGGTTAGCTGGCGGCCAGAACGCGCCGCATGCGCTCGCCGACCCGATTATGGGCATGACAAATGGCGATGGCGAGAGCATCTGCCGCATCATTGCCCTTGAATTCCGCCTTGGGCATCAGAATTTTCAGCATCATGTGGATTTGCTGCTTGTCACCATGACCGACACCGATAACGGCTTTCTTGACCGCATTCGGAGCATATTCGGCGACAGGCAGACCCGCACGCGCAGGAACCAGCATGGCGATGCCGCGCGCCTGACCCAGCTTCAGCGTCGCGACCGCATCCTTGTTGACGAATGTCTGCTCCACGGCTGCTTCATGCGGCTGATGAGAATGGACGATCTCCGCAAGGCCATCATGCAACTGACACAGGCGTGATGCCAGATCCATATCGCCATCCGATGTGACCGTGCCGGAGGCCACGAAACGCAGGCTGTTGCCCAGGGTTTCTATGACACCCCAGCCCATTCGCCGCAGTCCGGGATCAATCCCGATAATTCGAATCGCATTTTGCATATGTCACCCTATCCTCACGGCGCAAAACCTGCCAGCGATAAGTGAACAAAACGACAACATCCGCGATGCGCATAAGGCTTTTCGCCCGATTTGCACCTATCATCACAGGAGGTCGTAGCTTGGACCAGTTTTTTTGATCCATCGATCAATTCGCCGCGACTGCTCTGGCAAATTTCCCTGTGCGCCTTACATCTTTGATAACTTGAATATCAAACGCGTCAGGAGCGTACGATGATCCCTTTTTCCATTCTCGATCTGTCCCCAATTGGCGAAGGCGAGAACGTGAGCAAGGCGCTTGAGAACTCGCGCCGCATGGCCATCAAGGCTGAAGATAACGGCTATGAGCGTGTCTGGCTTGCCGAACACCACGGCATGCCGGGCATAGCCAGCGCCGCGACATCGCTGGTCATCGCCCATGTGGGTGCCGCGACGAAACGCATTCGCGTCGGCTCCGGCGGCATCATGCTGCCCAACCACTCACCGCTCGTCATTGCCGAGCAATTCGGCACGCTGGCTGCCCTGTTGCCGGGCCGTGTCGATCTTGGCTTGGGTCGTGCACCGGGAACCGACATGCGCACGGCACGTGCGTTGCGCCGCAACCTCGATGCGGGCGCCGAAAACTTCCCGCAGGACATACTCGAGTTGCAGCAGTATCTCGGTCAACCGATACAGGATCAGGCCATTCTGTCCGTGCCGGGCATGAATACCAATGTGCCGATTTGGCTGCTAGGCTCCAGTGTCTACAGCGCCCATCTGGCAGCAGCGCTTGGCCTGCCCTACTCCTTTGCGTCGCATTTTGCCCCGGATATGCTGATGGATGCGATCGCCATCTACCGGGAACGCTTCCAGCCTTCCGCCACACTCTCGAAACCCTATGTGATGGTGGGCGTCATGGGCGTGGGTGCAGACACGGATGAAGAGGCGCAACACCTGTTTACCTCGGCGCAGCAGCAATTCGTCAATCTGCGGAAAAATATCCGCACCCAGTTCCCGAAGCCGGTTGAAAACATGGACGCGCACTGGAGTGACATGGAGCGCATCACCGTCGATCATACGCTGAGATATGCGGTGGTCGGGTCGCACACCACGGTAGAACGGAAACTGGCAGACTTTCTATCGGAGACCGGCGCAGATGAGTTGATCATCTCGATGCCTGTTCACGACATCGAAAAGCGCCTGCGTTCCGTGGAGGTATTCGCGGAAGTACGCGGAGGCTTGCGGCAAGCGGCGTGATCCGTCCCTGAAAGATAAAAGCCCTCGCGCATCACTGCCGAGGGCTTTTTGACTTTTTGCTAAAGACGATCAGGCGGAAAGTCTTGCCATGATTTCTTCGGACACTTCGAAGTTGGAATAGACACTCTGGACGTCGTCGTCATCTTCGAGATTGTCGATGAGTTTCATCAGCGACTGTGCCTTTTCTTCATCCACCGGCACCGTGTTCTGCGGCTTCCAGATGGATTTGACGCTGTCAGCTTCGCCGAGAACCGCTTCCAAGGCCTTGGAGACCTCGTTCATCGCTTCGAAACCGCAGATGATCGTGTGGCCGTCTTCGCTGCTTTCCACGTCGTCGGCACCGGCTTCGATTGCCGCTTCCATGACGGTGTCGGCATCGCCGACAGAGGCCTTGTAGGTGATTTCGCCGACGCGGTCGAACGAGAAGGACACCGAGCCGGTTTCGCCCAGCGCACCGCCAGCCTTGGTAAAGATCGAGCGAACGTTCGATGCCGTGCGATTGCGGTTATCCGTCAGCGCCTCGACGATAACAGCCGTGCCGCCTGGACCATACCCTTCGTAACGCACGTAATCGTAGTTCTCGGCATCCGCGCCCGAAGCCTTCTTGATGGCGCGATCGATATTGTCTTTCGGCATCGACTGCGCTTTGGCGTTCTGGATTGCCAGACGAAGCGCGGCGTTCATGCTCGGGTCGGGCAGTCCGGATTTGGCAGCGACGGTGATTTCACGCGCAAGTTTGGAGAACATCTTCGAACGAATCGAATCCTGTTTTCCCTTGCGATGCATGATGTTCTTGAACTGTGAATGGCCAGCCATGGCACCCCTGATCGGATCGTTTGTTTGGATTGTGGGCCTTATAAGTGCGATACGCCTGCGGTTCAAGCCCACGCACCCACTCTTCTCTCAACACATTACGGAACTGAAATGTACGCTCCTCGTTCTGGTTAGGAGTTCGGATGCGGGCAGCCACTTCCCGTCACCGTAAAAGACAACGAGAAATGTGAAGGAGACTATTTCATGGTCAGTCTAAGTGAAGCACGCGAAGCCCCTGCCCGTCAGCTCTGGGATGAAATCAACTCCGTCCACGCTGGCATGCTTGGCCTTGAAGGCCTTCACAGTCACATGCAGCCGATGGCTCCTCATGCCGATCCCAAGACGAACACCATCTGGTTCTTCACAAAGAAGGACGCGCATATCGTGCAGGCGCTGAAATCCGGTGGTCGCGCACATTTTTGCGTGGTGGGTAAAGACCATGATTATCACGCTTGCCTCTCCGGCAAGCTGGAAGTTCGCGAAGACAAGGCCAAGCTTGAGGAATACTGGAACTCCGTGACTGCTGCCTGGTACGAGCATGGCAAGAGCGACCCGCTGCTGACGATGCTTGCCCTGCATGTTGACGACGCAGATATCTGGGCTTCCACGGACAGCACGCTGAAATTCGGCTGGGAAATCGCCAAGGCGAACCTGTCCGACGACAAGACACCGGATATCGGCGTGCGCCAGCACCTGACCTTCGCATAAACTTTTTTCCCCGCTGGCCGCCTATTACATGCCTTGAGGCACGAGAATTTCGGGCTGGCGGGGAAGATTTCGCATCGAGACACGAATAACGGGATCGCTGGCATAGGCGATTTTGAACTGAGCGCCGAACGTCACCAGAAATTGCTCCAGAGCGCTGGGTTGATGCATCGGTAAAATAAGCGCCGAGCGCAGCCGTTTGACGATTCGGCTCATGCTATCCGCGCCCATCGTCAATCCTCCATCAACCGGTACCATCAGCACATCCAGTCGACCAATTTCGGCATATTGCGTTTCAGTGAGTTCGTAATGCAGATGCCCAAGATGACCGATACACAGGCCAGCGATCTCGAATATGAAAATCGAGTTTCCGTCCTTTGTCAGCAACCCGCCCCCGCCCCAGCGATTTCGGATGTCCGAGGTGACATTGCGCACATAGACGTCCCCCACCTGAAATTTATGGACGGCCTTTTCACCCGGCGTTTCGCTCCAGCCATGCAGCACATATTTGATGGCTGGGTCGGGGTGTAGCGTATAATGCGTTGAATGGGCGTTGTTCATCGTCACGATGGTGGGTGTGACCGGCGGCAGATATACGCCGTTATAATCGGTTGCAATCGTCACGCCCTCGGGAGACGTGATCAGAAATGTCGAATGCCCGATATATTGTATTTTCACCTCTTCCTTCGCCACCTGCGCCAGATGCACATCCGATGAATTGAAGCTGGCAAAAGTCGCGCCGGGGACGGTCTGGGCAATCGCCTGACATTGGCTGATGGGCGGGCGGTTTACGGAAGGGCGGCTCGGCTGCTGCTGGGCCGATGCGGTCGTGGCCACCCAAAGCCCAGACAATGCAAAGATAAGCATGCGAAGCATCGGCACCACTCCCAGAAACGAGATGAGTGCGGGCAGGATGCGGCAAGTGTGGATGATCGTCCAGACGCAAGCGGTGCAGGCTGCTCACAATGTCGTCATTGGGGATAGAGTGTGGGGTGCCCGGTTCACCTAAGAAGCGATAAACGAATCACGCCCAGAACGCTGGTATCGTCTCCGCCAGACGCGGCCCGATACGCAACGGCGCGATCTTCTCCGCAAGGCCGGTTCGGTCGGATATCTCCACGCCGACACCGCAAATCGTCGCCGGGCCGCTGGCAGCTTCAAAACGGCCTTTCGGCATTTTGGAAATGAAGCGGTTGATGGGTTCTTCCTTTTCCATGCCGAGTGACGAATCGTAATCACCGCACATGCCAGCATCCGACATATAGGCCGTGCCGCCGTTCAGGATTTGCGCATCTGCGGTCGGGACGTGGGTGTGCGTGCCGACAACGAAGCTGGCTCGCCCATCCACGAAGTGGCCGAAGCATTGCTTTTCGCTGGTTGCCTCGGCGTGGAAATCGAAGATGATCGCGTCGGCCTGTTCCCCAAGCGGGCAAGCACCGAGAATGGCTTCCGCCGCGTTGAAGGGATCATCCAGTTCGGGATGCATAAACACCCGGCCCATGATGTTGGCAACCAGCACACGCGCGCCATTGCGACCATAAAAAAGGCCGGAGCCTTTGCCCGGCGTTCCCTTGGGATAGTTGGCAGGGCGCAGAAACTGGTCGTGACGCTCGCAGAAGCTGACCGCTTCCTTCTGGTCCCAGACGTGGTTGCCGGTCGTCACGACATCGGCCCCGGCATTGATCGTCTCGAGATAGATTTCTTCGGTGATCCCGAAACCACCTGCGGCGTTCTCGCCATTAACGATCACGAAATCCAGCTTCAAATCGGAGATCAGCCCCGGAAGACGCTCCCACACCGCCGTGCGGCCCGTCTTGCCAACCATATCCCCGAGAAAAAGCAATCTCATTGCGCCGCCCTGCTATTGAAATATCGCACACCGCTCTCGCTCAGAACGGCATCCAGCGCAACATCATGCGCTTCCGCCGGCACTGATGGCACTTCCTGGCAGTCGAATGCAATGCCGATAAGCGTCGGATTCCGTCCTTTTGCATGCAGTCTGGCAATTGCGCGGTCATAATGCCCTGCCCCATAGCCGATGCGATGGCCCTTGGCGTCGAAAGCCGACAATGGGACGAGCAGGAGATCGGGGTCGAGAACCGCAGCCTGTTCATCGGGACCCAAGGTACCGAAGCCCGATTTGACCAGTTCGGCATCTTTGGCGAACTCGCGGAAAATGATTGTTTCGCGGTCCACCATAACGGGCAGGCAGATCCGCGCACCCTTGTCCCGCAGCGCCTCCATCAACGGACGAAGATCGACTTCAGACCGGATCGGCATGAAGCCGGACACGATTGTTCCGGCAGAAAATCTCAGTGCATTCGCGCCCTTTGCGGCGACACTGTCACTTTTAAGACGGCGCTCCTCAACAGAAAGAGCGTCCCGCAATGCGAGACGCTCCATACGTATTTGAGATTTGCTGAGACCCGATGTCATCAGGCAGCCCGGCTGACCAGCACCTTGTCTATCCGGTGCCCGTCGAGGTCGATCACTTCGAAGCGCCAGCCATCACGGGTGATGTATTCACCCAGTTCTGGCAAACGCCTGAATTCGTCGAGCACCAGACCTGCGACCGTTTCGAATTCAGCGTCGTCGGCAATCTGGAAGCCCATTCGGTCGGCAAATTCGTCGGCCGGCATCCAGCCGGCTACGAGGAAGCTGCCATCCTCACGTTCCACCATCGCAGGCTCTTCGCCATCATCTTCCTGGAAGGCGCCGGTAATGGCCTCAAGCACGTCGCCGGAACTGACGATACCTTCGAAGTGGCCATATTCATCGTAAACCAGAACCATGTGCACCGTGGAACGACGCAGAGACTGGATGACGTCAACGGCACTCGTCAGGTCGGATACGACAGGCACTTCCCGAAGCAGCTCCCGAACATTCAGCTCCTTACCGGAAGCGAGCGCATCAAACGCATCCTTTGCAAAGAGAACACCGAGAATTTCGTCGGAAGCTCCATTGCGCACCGGCAGGCGGGACCGCTGCGTTTCACGCAGCTGCGCGCGAATTTCTTCAGCCGTGTCCTCGATATCGACCACCTCGACGTCGCGACGTGGCGTCATCAGGCCACGCGCATTGCGGTCGGCCAGACGCATGACGCTGGTGATCATCGCGGATTCTTCACTCTCGATGACGCCAGCGCTATGCGCTTCGGCCAGAACCGTGCGAATTTCGTCGTCGGTGACGGAATTGTTGGACTCGCCACTGTGGCCAAGAAGCGCAAGAATGAGTTTACCCGACTTATCGAGCAACCACACGACCGGCGCACCGATCCTCGACAACATCACCATCGCGGGAGACACACGCACCGCAACCTTTTCAGGGTCGCGCAGGGCGATCTGCTTGGGCACGAGTTCGCCGACGATCAAAGAAAGATAAGTGATGGCGACGACCACAACACCGACGCCGATGGCATCGGCTGCGCGGTCCGGAACACCTTGCGCCAGAAGCCATCCGGTGAAACGGGCACCGAGTGTGGCACCGGAGAACGCACCTGAGAGAACGCCGACCAGCGTAATGCCGATCTGCACGGTGGAGAGAAAACGTCCGGGATTTTCGGAAAGGGTGAGCGCCATGGTGGCGCCCCTGCTGCCCTGTGCGGCAAGGACTTTTAGCCTCGCCGGTCTGGAGGAGACGACAGCAAGTTCGGACATGGCAAGCACACCATTGAGTACGGTGAGCAGAACCACGATCATAATTTCAGTAAACAAGTTTAGCTCTTTTTGGGCTGTTGAACGGCATGTCACGGCTGCAACCACAATCGCTATAGTTGAGAGCGGGAGCGGACATACCAATGCTGATAATAAGGAATAGTTCCGCCATTGCAATGACCGGCGGACTAAAAAGCCGAATGATCGAGCCTCTGGCGATCAATCCACCGCAGGCGGTGGACAACAAAAAGAGTAAGTGCGATCCGCGGCGACCGATGGAGGTTTACGATCCTGGGTGCCTACAAACGTAGGTGGGCGCCATATGTCCAAGCCCACGGGCCTGGCCAGGGACAGCTCCCTTTGGATCGAGTATGGCCCCAGGGATTGAGTTTCCTGTCGAGAAGCGCAGAACGCATCTTACATATAGGATGGTTCGGTGGAATGCGGAAGGGGGTTAGCAGGGAGAATGTGACAGAGTGTCAAATCCTTGCGGGATTGCGCAAACAGGCATTCGATTGCCACGATTTTACGAAAGCGGCTGTCCCTAATTCACGGCCGGTTTCGGACGCGCAACCAGCTTTTCCGTAATACCGTTCAGCCTGGTCGAAAGGTCGGAGATGGCACTGACGAGCATTTCCTCTGTCTTCGCCCTGCTTTCGGCCATGCCATCACGGTTACTCTGCAAAGTGGAAACCTGGCCCTCGAGCAGCTCAATCTTGCGTCGCAGCTCCGACATTTCATCCGTAATCATGATTCCAGCCATCACGGTCAGGCGCAGGTCGCCGATTTCGCCGAACTGGCTTTTCAAGTGGCCGACATATTGGTCGAACTGGCTGGCAAGGTCTGTCAGGTGACCCTCCTGCCCCGCTTCGCAAGCCATACGGTATGCCTTGCCGTCGATCATAACCGTCACTTGAGCCATGAATTCTTCAGTCCTTATCGATCCAGCACGGCGCGGATGGTTTCCATCGCGGTGACGAGGCGGCGTGAAACCTCGCGGTTGACTTCCTCGAGACGATTTGCCCGAAACTGCGACTGGTCGAGTTCCTGCGCAAGCCGGGCACGATCCACATGCACGCGCTTCACTTCGCTCTCGACTTCACCGCTCTCGCGCTGACGCTCGATACGCATGTCGATAGCGTTTTCGAGACTGTTGATCGCGGAGCCTAGCTCCGACAATGCGACATGTATGGTTTTTTCCGCCGTCATCGTTTCTTCCAAGCCGCAAGCAACAAGCCGAATCGTTATTGCCTGGTCTAAATCAGGGCACTTGTACGATATGACTTGATTAACCGTCTCGTCAATCAATCCAATACATTCAAGCACTTTGCGCTGTGGATGAATGCAGCACCGGAAGGTCAAGAAGATGGCAGCGGTCTAAATATTGCCAGAATACGAATCGATTTTTGTTTTCGATCGAACCACAAGCGGCCCTGGTTTTATTGACAGCACCGCCCTACCTGCTATGGATCAACCCGCTTTTTGGATAGTTATAATGACTATCTCCTATCACCCGGAACAGACGGAAAAGCCATGATTTCTCGCGACAAACACGACCGGATGGCCAATGCAATCCGATTTCTTGCCATGGATGCTGTGGAGAAGGCCAATTCTGGTCACCCCGGTCTGCCAATGGGCGCAGCGGACGTCGCCACGGTTCTCTTCACGCGCTATCTGAAATTCGACCCGAAGGCATGGCAGTGGCCGGACCGCGACCGCTTCGTGTTGTCTGCCGGACACGGCTCCATGCTGCTCTACTCGCTCCTCTACCTCACCGGCTATGAGGATATGACGATCGACGAGATCAAGCGTTTCCGTCAGCTTGGTTCCAAGACAGCGGGTCACCCCGAATATCACCACGCCACAGGCATCGAAACCACGACCGGTCCGCTGGGTCAGGGCATTGCCAATGCTGTGGGCATGGCCATTGCCGAGCGCAAGCTGGAAGAAGAATTCGGCTCCGACCTTCAGAGCCACTTCACCTATGCGCTGTGCGGCGATGGTTGCCTGATGGAGGGCATCAGCCACGAAGCGATTGCGCTGGCTGGCCACCTCAAGCTCAACAAGCTTGTTCTGTTCTGGGACAACAACAACATCACCATCGACGGTGAAGTCGGTCTGTCGGATTCGACCGACCAGATCGCCCGCTTCAAGGCGGTGAAATGGCACACGATCGAGATCGATGGTCACGATCCGGAAGCGATCGCCAACGCGATCGAAGAAGCCCACAAGTCCGACAGCCCGACCTTCATCGCCTGCAAGACCACCATCGGCTTCGGCGCGCCGAACAAGCAGGGCACGCACAAGGTGCACGGCAACCCGCTGGGTGCCGAAGAAATTGCGGCGGCCCGCAAGAACCTGAACTGGGAAGCCGAACCCTTCGTCATTCCTGAAGACGTGCTGGATGCATGGCGTCTCGCCGGTCTGCGCTCCACAAAGACGCGCCAGGAATGGGAAGCCCGTCTGGAAGCGACCGATGGCGACAAGAAGGCCGAATTCAAGCGCCGCTTTGCAGGCGACCTGACCGGCAACTTCGACAGCTCCATCGACGCCTTCAAAAAGAAGGTTGCTGCGAACAATCCAACGGTTGCGACCCGCAAGGCATCGGAAGACACGCTTGAGGTCATCAACGGCGTCCTGCACGAAATGATCGGCGGCTCTGCCGACCTCACACCATCCAACAACACCAAGACAAGCCAGATGACGTCGATCACGCCATCGGATTTCTCGGGCCGTTACCTGCATTACGGCATCCGCGAACACGGCATGGCCGCGACGATGAACGGTATCGCGCTGCATGGCGGTCTTATTCCCTATGCTGGCGGTTTCCTGATCTTCTCGGATTATTGCCGCCCGTCCATCCGCCTCGCAGCACTCATGGGCATCCGCGTCGTCCATGTCCTGACGCATGACAGCATCGGCGTTGGCGAAGACGGCCCGACCCACCAGCCGGTCGAGCAGATTGCAGCACTGCGCGCCATTCCGAACCTTCTCGTCTTCCGCCCTGCGGATGAAACGGAAACAGCGGAAGCCTGGCAGTTTGCCCTGCACCAGAAAAACCGCCCATCTGCGCTGGCGCTCACCCGCCAGAACCTCACGCCAGCTCGTAAGGACTATGAGGAAAAGAACCTCGTTTCTTACGGCGCTTACGAACTGGTTTCGGCCAGCGACGCCAAGGTCTCGATCTTCGCATCGGGCTCGGAAGTCGAAATCGCGCTGAAGGCCGCCGCCGACCTCAAGGTCAAGGGCATCTCCACCCGCGTCGTTTCCGTTCCTTGCTTCGAGCTTTTCAAGGAACAGCCCGAAACCTATCGCAAAGCCATCATCGGCAATTCGCCGGTCAAGATCGGCGTGGAAGCCGCCATTCGTCAGGGCTGGGATTATTTCATCGGCAATGACGGCGCGTTCATCGGCATGAATTCCTTCGGTGCCTCCGCGCCCGCCAAGGACCTCTACGCGCATTTCGGCATCACCGCAGAAGCCGTGGTCGCTGCCGCAGAAGAAAAGCTGGGCTGACGGCCAACGCCGTCACCATTCCATACAAAAACGAAAATATTGATCGGGAGTATGTATATGACAGTAAAAGTTGCCATTAACGGTTTTGGTCGCATTGGCCGCAACGTCCTTCGCGCCATCGTAGAATCCGGCCGCACGGACATCGAAGTCGTTGCCATCAACGACCTCGGCCCTGTTGAAACCAATGCGCACCTGCTGCGCTATGACAGCATCCACGGCCGTTTCCCGGCAGAGGTAAAGGTCGAAGGCGACACCATCATCGTTGGTGGCGGCAAGCCGATCAAAGTGACGGCCGTTCGCGACCCGGCACAGCTACCACATGGCGAACTCGGCGTTGATATCGCGCTGGAATGCACAGGCATCTTCGTTGCCCGTGACAAGGCCGCCGCCCACCTTACAGCTGGTGCCAAGCGCGTCATCATCTCGGCACCTGCCGAAGGTGCGGATTTGACGGTTGTCTTCGGCGTCAACCACGACCAGCTGACGAAGGATCACCTCGTCATCTCCAACGCGTCCTGCACGACGAACTGCCTGGTTCCTGTCGTCAAGGTTCTGGATGATGCCGTCGGCATCGACCACGGCTTCATGACAACGATCCACTCCTACACGGGCGACCAGCCGACGCTGGACACCATGCACAAGGACCTGTACCGCGCCCGCGCTGCAGCCCTGTCCATGATCCCGACATCCACAGGCGCCGCCAAGGCCGTCGGTCTCGTGCTGCCTCACCTCAAGGGCAAGCTCGACGGCACGTCGATCCGTGTTCCAACACCGAACGTCTCCGTCGTCGATTTCAAGTTCGTCGCCAAGAAGGCAACGACAGTCGAGGAAATCAACAACGCCATCAAGTCCGCCTCCAACGGCGCACTGAAGGGCATCCTCGGCTACACCGACGAGCCGCTGGTTTCCCGCGACTTCAACCACGACAGCCATTCGTCCATCTTCGCAACGGACCAGACCAAGGTCATGGAAGGCAACTTCGTGCGTATCCTGACCTGGTACGACAACGAATGGGGCTTCTCCAACCGCATGTCCGATACGGCTGTGGCTCTATCCAAAACCATCTGATTGTTTGCAGATAGCGAATAAGCAAAACCCGGCGGGAGCGATCCTGCCGGGTTTTGTGTTTCAGGTCTTCGGTTCTGGGGTCAGGTCTGCACTGTTTGCTGATCGATCGGCTTCCCACGAAACGGCGCGACGTGGATATCACCTTCTCGCTTGCGCGCCTCAGCGATATCAAAGCTGTTCTGCATCCTCATCAGCGTGTCCATGGACACGCCAAAAGCCTTCTCGATCCGCAGTGCCATCTCCGGCGAAAGATGCGAACGCTCATTCAAGAGGGCCGACAAGGCCGCTCGCGTAACACCGAGAGCCTGCGCCGCAGCTGTTACAGAAAGCCCCAACGGCTCGATAATCTCGCTTTTGATGAAACCGCCGGGATGAGCGGGGGTTTTCAGGCGGATGCCTTGCATCGCATTCATAGCCACCTCCTAGTGGTAGTCCTCGTAGTTGAGATCGACAATCTCGACTTCCTCTTGATCGATCCGCAACGTAATCCGCCAGTTCTTGGTAACGAACAGGCTCCACGTGCCCTTGCGATCACCGGCAAGCTGATGCGCTTTCCAACTAGGAACAGTGCGTAATTCGTCTTCGCGTTCCATATCCTGAAGGAAAGACACGATACGAAGCAGTTTTGGCACCACGGCGGCCTGCAAACCGCTCGCGTCATCGTGCTCGATCAAACGGCGCAAACCTTTATGGATCACGTTACGGATTTTCATTAGGCCAAAGCTAACAAAGGGAGTGAAAAGCGTCAAGCTACACTATACGCATGACGTTCTTTTGCGGTGCGCCGATCCGGAGACCGGAAAAACAATTTCCTCACAGCTCGCCTTGCTCTGGTCCATATTCGCCCGGAAAAATCAAATTCTGGATTCGGTCGCGTGCAATGCGAATCGTGCCTTGCCGTATCATTCGATACACCTCGCCTTGCCCTGTCCTCTGCGTAAACGTGTGCGCTGTGGCTGTCCAAAACGTGGCGCATTGATTGCTGACGTGCGGAAGCATGCATGGCAAGCGGCCGTCATGGAAAGGACGTGGGCGTGGAATCATTTTATATCTTGCTGCTGGTCGCCACCGTTCTCGTTCTCGTTGCAGCCTTTTCCAGCCTGATCGCTTATCGCTTCGGCGCACCGCTTCTTCTGCTGTTTCTGGTCATTGGTCTGGCCGCAGGCACGGACGGGCTCGGCATTCATTTCAGCAACAACCCGTTGGCCTATATGCTGGGCTCGCTGGTGCTGGCCGTTATCCTGTTCGACAGCGGCTTTGGCACGTCCATACAGTCCTTCAGACTATCGGCAGGGCCGTCTATTTCGCTTGCTACCGTAGGTGTCGTGCTGACATCCGTATTTTTTGCAGGTGCCGCGGGCCTGCTGCTCGGTTTTTCCTGGCTGCAAGGGCTGTTGCTCGGCTCCATCGTTGCCTCCACAGATGCGGCGGCCGTCTTCTTTCTGCTGCGCATCGGCGGCATTCATATCCGCGATCAGGTCCGCTCGACGCTGGAAGTCGAATCCGGCACCAACGATCCGATGGCCATTTTCCTGACCATCGCGCTGGTGGAAGTGGTCGCGAAAGGTCAGGGGCTCGCAGCCTTCGACAGCAGCTTCATCCTGCTTTTCGTTCAGGAAATGATCCTCGGCATTGTCTTCGGTGTGCTGGGCGGGCTGATGATCGTCAACGTCGTCAATCGTTTTCAGGTGGATCGAGGCCTGGTGCCGATCCTTGTGCTGGCTCTTGCCTTGCTTGTCTTTTCCTTTACCGGCGCGTCGCACGGCAGCGGCTTCCTCGCGGTTTATGTCGCAGGCATCGTTGCGGGTAATCGCAAAATTCTGGCCAAGGGTGCCATCCGCCGTTTTCACGAAGGCATGACGTGGCTGGCACAGATCATCATGTTCCTGATGCTTGGCCTGCTCGCCACACCATCGCAGTTTCCAGCCATCCTCGTGCCCGCCGTGCTGCTGGCACTGTTCCTGATCTTCATCGCGCGACCGCTGGCCGTCTGGCTCAGCCTTCTTCCCTTCAATTATACGCAGCAGGAAACCACTTTCGTCGCCTGGGTCGGCCTGCGCGGTGCAGTCTCCATTCTGCTGGCCATTCTGCCTGCATTGGGTGGATTGGACGGGGCAGAAACCTATTTCAACGTCGCCTTCATCATCGTGCTGGTTTCACTCTTGATACAGGGCTGGACGATCAAGCCCGTGGCCACCCGGCTCGGCCTCATCGTGCCGCCACGCATGGGTGATGTGGACAAGCTGGAAGTGGACCTGCCCGGCACCGCCAATCACGAGCTGATTTCCTACAGGGTCGCTAAGGGCAGTGCCATTTTGCAGGGTGAACGCATTCCGCGCTGGGCGATGCCATCGCTTGTGGTGCGTGACGGCAAGTCCATTCGTTATCAATATGCCGGCCGCCTGCGAGAGAAAGATCTGGTCTATCTTTTCGTCATGCCCAGCTACACGCGCCTGCTGGACCGTTTGTTTGCCAGCGCCAAACCCGTGACCAAGGATGACGAGGACATTTTCGGAACCTTCTCGATTTCACCACAGCGACCGGCAAAGGAACTCGATGCGTCCTATGGACCCGGCCTGCTCTCGGCACAGGAACAGACGCTGACGGTCGCCGAACTGATTGAAAGCCGCCTCGGCGGCAAAGCGGAATATGCCGACCGCGTCCGGCTGGGGTGGCTCATCCTCATCGTGCGTGATCTCGATGAAAACCATGCGGTGTCCAGCGTCGGCATTTCACTGGAGCCGGTGGCACCTGCCACAGCCCTGCCGGTTTTCATCAACCTCAAGGAAATCGTTCAGCGAAGCCGGACCTATTTTGCCGAAAAAAGCGCTGCACGCAAAGCGCAGGCCGACGGTAACGACATACCAGATGAACCGGATCGTCCAGACATGGGTGAAAATGATCGGTAACCGTCTTGCACCACCGGTCAGGCATAGTATGTTCGCGCGCAAACCCATTTTGTTCAACGACATCAGGATCGACATATGCCCGCCTTCAAGACCCTCGATCACCTCACCGACATCGCCGGAAAGCGCGTTCTTGTCCGCGTCGATCTCAATGTGCCGGTTGCCGACGGCAAGGTAACGGACAAGACCCGCATCCAGCGTGTTGCACCGACAATCCTGGAACTGTCGAAAAAGGGCGCGAAGGTTATTTTGCTGGCCCATTTCGGCCGCCCGAAGGGTGCTCCAGTCGCCGATATGTCACTGTCGCTCATCACCTCCTCGGTCGAAGAGGTTCTGGGCCACACCGTCCATTTTGCCTCCGAAGCCATCGGCACGGCGGCAGCAGATGCGGTGGCGGCCATGAACAACGGCGATATCCTGCTTCTGGAAAACACCCGTTTCCATAAGGGTGAAGAGACGAACGATGCAGCCTTCGTGGCAGAGCTGGCCAAGAACGGTGACATCTACGTCAATGATGCGTTTTCCGCAGCACATCGGGCGCATGCCTCCACGGAAGGCCTTGCCCGCCATCTGCCCGCTTATGCTGGCCGCACCATGCAGGCAGAGCTTGAAGCACTGGAAAAAGGCCTCGGCGCCCCTGCCCGTCCGGTCGTTGCTATCGTCGGTGGCGCGAAGGTGTCGAGCAAGATCGATCTCCTCATGAACCTCGTCAAAAAGGTGGACGCGCTGGTGATCGGTGGCGGCATGGCCAACACATTCCTGGCCGCACGCGGCACCCACGTCGGCAAATCGCTCTGCGAGCATGACCTGGCCGAAACCGCAAAGCAGATCATGATCGAAGCTGCCACTGCAGGCTGCGCCATCGTCCTGCCGGAAGACGGCGTGATCGCCCGCGAGTTCAAGGCCAATGCCGAAAACGAAGTCGTTGATATCAGCGCGATCCCTGAGGACGCCATGGTTCTCGACGTTGGACCGAAATCCGTTGAAGCCATCAAAGGCTGGATTTCCCGTGCTGAAACGCTGGTCTGGAACGGTCCCCTCGGCGCTTTCGAAATCGCGCCCTTCGACAAGGCAACCGTTGCAGCAGCTCAGTACGCCGCCGAATGCACCAAAGCCGGCAAGCTCGTTTCAGTCGCCGGTGGTGGCGATACGGTTGCCGCACTGAACCATGCTGGCGTGGCGGAAGACTTCACCTATATCTCCACCGCAGGCGGCGCATTCCTGGAGTGGATGGAAGGCAAAGTCCTGCCCGGCGTCGCTATTCTCAGCGAGCAGAAGTAAGCACAAACATCGGGCGGCAATGCCCGCTCCACATCCGACCTCATCCTCGGGCTTGTCCCGAGGACCCACAACACAGCTACCCGCATTTAAAAATTTTTAAAGATTTCCTAAATTTTCAAACGATTGAAATGACTTCAATCGTTTCAATGATTTAGCCTGCCATTTTCCTGCCTTGGAACTTCTGGTAACTCAAGTTCATTGTGCTAAGGGAGATTTAAAAATGACTGAGCGTCTTGAAGACATTGCAGCGAAAATGGTCGCCAAAGGCAAGGGCTTGCTGGCTGCGGACGAGTCCACCGGCACCATCAAAAAACGTTTCGACACCATCAATCTGGAATCCACGGAAACCAGCCGCCGCGATTATCGCGAAATGCTGTTTCGAACAGAAGAGGCGATGACGAAGTATATCTCCGGCGTTATTCTCTATGAAGAAACGCTCTTCCAGAAGGCCGCAGATGGCACGCCGTTTGTTGATATCATCAAGGCCGCGGGCAGCATTCCCGGCATCAAGGTCGACACGGGCGCCAAGCCTCAGGCTTTCTTTCCGGGAGAAACCGTAACCGAAGGTCTCGATGGCCTCGCTGAACGACTGAAAACATATTACGAAGCTGGCGCGCGTTTCGCCAAGTGGCGCGGCGTCATCAACATCGGCAATGGACTGCCCACATGGGGATCCATCAAGGCTGACTCGCAAGCGCTTGCCCGCTATGCGGCACTTTGCCAGCAGGCAGGTATCGTGCCTATCGTCGAGCCGGAAGTGCTCATGGACGGCGAACCCGGCACCCATAGCATCGATCGCTGCGCTGAGGTCACCGAATGGGTTCTGCGAACCGTCTTCACAGATCTCTACGACGCACGCGTCAATCTCGAAGGCATGATCCTTAAGCCGAACATGATCATCGACGGCAAGAATGCTCGCAAGGCATCGGTTGCCGAAGTGGCCGAAAAGACCATCAAGGTTCTCAAAGCCACCGTGTCTCCGGCAGTTCCCGGCATCGCCTTCCTCTCCGGTGGCCAGTCTCCCGAAGAAGCGACTGCGCATCTCTCCGCCATGAACAGCGGTTGTGATCTGCCATGGTCGCTAACCTTCTCCTACGGTCGCGCCCTTCAGGACTCGGCCATCAAGGCATGGGGTGGCAAGTCCGAAAACGTGGCCGCAGGCCAGCGCGCCTTCCGCCACCGCGCCGAAATGAATTCTCTGGCCGCGCTGGGCAACTGGACACAGGAACTCGAAAAGGCCGCGTGACACCAGACACTGAGACGATGAAAAGCCGTCCCGCCGGGGCGGCTTTTTTCGTTGAAGGGCGTGCAGTCTCTTCAAAATGAAAGTGCGCAGGTGCAGTATGCGGGCAGCGCGCCGCCGTCACCACCTGACATTTGCCCGACAGTCGGGGAGATGTCGTGGCGTTTGGGCGTGGATCGGATGAGTGTCAGCCCCGTCGAACCTTGGAGAACCGCAATGCTGATACAGAAACTCAGACTGCAACGTGGCTGGTCGCAGGAGCAACTCGCCACCGTCAGCGGTCTTAGCGTGCGGACGATCCAGCGCATTGAACATGGCCAATCAGCAAGCCTGGAAACATTGAGCGCGCTTGCATCCGTCTTCGAGGTCGACGTGTCGCAACTGACCGAACCACAGGAGACGAAAGTGTCAGACTTCTCAAGCCATTCAACCGCCGCAGATGAAGCGATCGCGTTTGAGCGCGTGCGCCGCATCAAGGCGTATTACATGCAGATTATCCGCTGTATCGTTATCCTTACGATCCTGACCGTGATCAATCTGGTCACCGGTCCCAATTATTTCTGGGTCATCTGGCCAGCACTTGTCTGGATCGTGGCGCTGGCCTTGAAAGGTCTCAGCATCTTCGAGATGGTACCCTTTCTCAACGCGGATTGGGAAAAGAAGAAGGTCGAGACCTATCTGGGTCGCAAGCTTTGAAACAGACTTCACCCCTTTGCAAAAATGGGGTGACCCTTTGATCAAGGCCGTAGCAAAAGGACCAGCGTCCAGAGGACAAAGGCTCCGGCTGCGATTTTCCAGCAGTCGCCGCGCTTGCGAAGGCCGGGGAAGCCCAGCGGGCGGATGATCTGGATGCCCATGGCCAGAAGCAAAAAAAGGCCGATTGCCTTCGTCATCGTGAAACCTTTTGGCTTTATTGAAACAGCGTCACAGGCTGGACATTTTTAATGTTCACCAAGGGCAAGCAACCTATTGGCGCGTCGCCGCCCCAGATCTACACCATGAATCGCTAGCATGAGAGTGACTTTATGAGCAGAAATCTTCTACCCGTATTCGCTCTTTTATCCAGCACCTTGTTTCTGTTTCTGGGCAATGGCCTCCAGGGCCTGCTGCTTCCCATGCGGGGATCCGCGGAAGGCTATTCCAACGAAGTCCTTGGTTTTCTCGGTACATCCTGGGCGGCGGGTTTCGTAATCGGCTGCTTTGTCGCACCCGCCATTGTTCGGCGTGCTGGCCATATCCGCGCATTCGGCAGCTTCGTCGCACTCATCTGCCTGACGGTCCTGCTCACCGGTTTGTTCATCGATGACGTTGCCTGGGTTGCACTGCGCGCGCTGACCGGCTTCTGCACCGCTGGCACCTCGATGATCATCGAGAGCTGGCTGAATGAACGCGCCACCAATGAAAGCCGCGGGGCAATCTTCTCGCTCTACATTGCCATCACCCTGTTTGGCGTCGTCGCCGGTCAGTTGGTCGTCCCGTTCGGCACAGTCAGCACCACGTCCCTGTTCATGGTCTGCGCCATCATCTATTGCGTTGCCATCATGCCTGCGATGCTGTCCCGGGCGGAAAGTCCGCAACCGCTGAAAAAGGTGAAACTCGACCTACCGGCCCTTTATCGAACATCACCGGTTTCCTTTGTTGGCATCCTTCTCATCGGCATCGCCAATGGCGCCTATGGCACGTTGGGCGCGGTGTTCGGTGCCCGCGCTGGTCTCAATCCCACCACCATCGCCATCATGGTCAGCGTGACGATCTTTATCGGTGCATTGGCGCAATTTCCAGCTGGCAAGCTCTCCGACAGGATAGACCGACGTTACGTCCTGGCGGGGCTATCAGGCGTAGCGGCCATGGCGGGCCTCGCCGTCACGCTCATTCAACCCAGCCATATCTATGTGCTGATCAGCATGATTGCGCTATACGGTGCGGCGGCGAATGCGCTTTACCCCATCGCCGTTGCGCATGCCAATGACTATGCGTCTTCCGAAGACTTCGTGAAGGTGTCCGGTGGCTTGTTGTTGCTTTACGGCATTGGCACCATCATCGGACCTACGCTTGGCGGCCCGATCATGACCTCCTACGGCCCCTACGCCCTGTTTTCGGTCACGGCAGTGGCGCATCTTCTGATCACGGCCTATGCTATGTTCCGGTCGAGGCAGAGGGCGACGTTGCCGACAGCGGAGAAGGAGAATTTCTCCACCGCAGCGTCCGCGCCCATGGCGACGCCGGAAAGTGTGTCGCTCGATCCGCGCGCGCCGCAATATCCGCCGGATGAAGCAGAGCTGGAAAAGGGAGCTGGAATATGAGTGTTTTCGATGAAGACCTGCCCAAGCAACCGTCAACGACTCACGTTGTCGGAGGCGATATCAGCCTGCTATCCGTGGACGAATTGACCGCGCGTATCGCATCCTTGGAGACAGAAATCGAAAGACTGGAATCCGAACGCGAAAAGAAGTCCGCAGGTCGCAAGGCCGCCGAAAGCCTTTTCCGCGGTTGAGATCGCAAGGAACGTTTTATTAACGTTACGACGTAGGTCAGTTTTCCGTTTACCATTAATAAAAAATTAAGCTTTATAAGCGATAACTATACATGTTCAGTTCTTCTGAACTTCAGGCAGTTTCTCCCATCGGCGAATTGGTCTGATTTTTCTCCCTGTTTTACCTTGAGAGCCGCTTTTGCGGCTCTTTTTTTGTGCCACGGAAATAGCGCCAAAACTGTGGGTATTAACCTTTCTTTAATAATCAGCTTGCGCATTTGCGTTATTGATATCATCCTGAGACTACAAAAAGGCGGGAACTATTAAGCCTTTATCCCGTTGCAAGTGTGGTGCGTAAGCAGGATTTGGAAAAATGTCAGAACAGGTTTTGAATACCATCAGCTTTGCTGGTCGTGCTGCAGCTTCCAACCAGTTCAAGACTCTCTATACAGAGGGCATGACTTTGGTGGAAGAGACGGCTACTTATCTGGACGGATCGGGTCGTGCAGCTTCTAAGGTTTTGCCGCGCATGGCATCTGTGCTCTACGCAGCGGAATCCATGCGCCTGACCACCCGCCTCATGCAAATGGCATCCTGGCTGCTGCTCCAGCGCGCCGTCAACAATGGCGAGATGAGCCGTGATCAGGTCTTGAGCGAGAAGAACAAGGTTCGTCTCGACAACTTCAATGTTGATCGCAATGCGCCGGGCTGGAACGATCTGCCCGAATCCTTTCGCGATCTGGTCGACCGTTCCTTGCGTCTTCAAAACCGCGTCGCTTTGCTGGACCGCGAAATCTATCGCCCGTCAGAAGCCACGAAGGTGCCAGACAATGAGAACAGTGTTCAAGCTCAACTGAACCTGCTGCGCACGGCATTCGCTGGAAACTGAGTTTTCGCAAACGATTGATATGGAAAGCAGGCTTCGGCCTGCTTTTTTGTTTGGCGTATTCCGGCGGAATGTCGATACCGAAACGCAAACAACAAAAAACCCCGGATCGCTCCGGGGTTTTTGCATTCTTGAAATCCAACAGGATTAGAGGCCGAGACCGCCAAAACGCTTGTTGAACTTGGAAAGACGACCGCCACGGTCCATCAGCTGCTGGTTGCCACCAGTCCAGGCCGGGTGGGACTTAGGATCGATTTCGAGGTTCATGGTCTGACCCTCGGAGCCCCATGTGGAGCGTGTTTCGTATTCTGTGCCATCGGTCATGACCACTTTGATCATGTGATAGTCGGGATGAATTTCAGCCTTCATGACAATCTTCCTGCTTTGGTGACGTGCGGACCATTTGCCGCAATTGCGTCAACTGAGCCAATTCAATAATGAAGCTCCAGACCATTTGGCCATGGCTTCCCAATTCGATGCGGAGCCTATACATGAAGGTCACCGAGATAACAAGTGCCTGCCGACGCTTGGCCGCACTCTTGGCAGGGCGCATATAAGCAAAGCAGAACGGGCCGCAAGCTGGCGAAAGGCCAGCCGGTGCTGGTACATGCAGGAGTAGAACGTGGCAGACATGCAGGAACAGAAGTCGGCACGACGCAAGACGCCAAAACCGCTGGCCAGCCTCTTTCCCTATCTGAAGCGGTATCGCGGACTGGTCGCGGCGGCACTTTTCGCGCTTATTCTATCCTCGGCCACCACGCTCGTCCTGCCGCTTGCCGTCCGCCGCATCATCGACCACGGGTTCGAAGGTGCCGATGGCGCCATGATCAACAATTATTTCGCGGTTCTGCTGGCCATTGCCGTCGTTCTCGCCATCGCCAGCGCCATGCGCTATTATTATGTCATGACCATCGGCGAACGGGTCGTGACCGATCTGCGACGCGACGTCTTTGCCCACCTCACCTCTTTGTCGCAGGGCTTTTTCGACGCCAATCATTCCGGTGAACTGACCTCGCGACTGACTGCCGACACGGTGCAGATCCGCTCCGCTTTCGGTTCTTCCGCCTCGGTCGCTCTGCGCAATATCCTGCTCTGTCTTGGTGGCGTGGTGATGATGGTCTACACCAGCCCCCGCCTTGCGGGCATGGCGCTGCTGGCCATTCCCCTGATCGTCTTTCCTCTCATCGCGTTCGGCCGTTCAGTCCGCTCGCGCTCCAGAACCACGCAGGATACGCTGGCGGCATCGGCAGCTTTTGCGGCCGAGACGATGTCTGCAAGCCGGACGATCCAGTCCTTCAATGCCGAAACGGTGGCCAACAGCCGTTACAACGAGGCGGTCGAGAAAGCCTATGAGGGCGCTCGCGCCGCCATCAGCGCCCGGGCCGTGCTGACGGCAGTTGCAATCAGCTTCGTCTTCGGCAGCGTCGTTGCCATCCTCTGGTACGGCGCACACGGCGTTCTGATCGGCACCATCTCCGCCGGTACGCTCAGCCAGTTCGTCCTCTATTCCGTTATCGCTGCCAGTTCACTCGGCCAGCTCTCCGAAGTCTGGGGGGAACTGTCGCAGGCAGGTGGTGCTGCAGAGCGGCTGTCCGAGCTGTTGAACGAGAGATCGCCCGTCGAAGACCCCTTGGCTCCCCTCGCCCTGCCCGCTCCGGCGCGTGGAGAAGCGCGCTTCGAGAATTTGGCCTTTCATTATCCCAATGGTGCTGGCAGACCCATCCTCACCGAACTCTCATTCACGGTAGCACCCGGTGAAACCGTTGCCATTGTCGGCCCATCAGGTGCGGGCAAAAGCACGGTCTTTTCTCTGCTGATGCGGTTTTACGATCCACAGGCCGGGCGCATCACGGTAGATGGCACGGACATCAGATCGGTCACGCTGGCTGATCTGCGTTCGCGTCTTGCCATCGTGCCACAAGATGTGGCAATTTTCGCATCATCCATCCACGACAATATCGCCTTCGGCAAACCCGATGCCAGCAGGGAAGAGGTTCGCGCTGCGGCAATTGCCGCCCAGGCGGATGGCTTCATTACCAAGCTCCACGATGGCTACGACACGGTTGTCGGCGAGCGTGGAGTGACGCTATCGGGCGGCCAGCGCCAGCGCATCGCCATTGCTCGCGCCATTCTGCGCAATGCGCCCATTCTGCTCCTGGACGAAGCCACCTCGGCGCTGGACGCTGAAAGCGAGACACTGGTTCAGAAAGCGCTGGATCAGTTGATTGCGAAACGCACCACCATCGTCGTCGCCCACCGTCTGGCAACCGTGCTGAAGGCTGACCGCATTCTGGTGATGGATGAAGGCCGGATCATCGAGGAAGGCAACCACCAGAGCCTGATCCGCCAAGGCGGGCTCTATGCGAAACTCGCGCGCCTCCAGTTCCAGACCGGCGCTGGCGACGAGGATGTGGTGGCGCTCGTGAAATCGAGTTAGCTGCCCACGCTTCTGCCCGCCACCCGGCCGGAAAACAGGCAACCGCCCAGAAACGTACCCTCCAGCGCGTTGTAGCCGTGCATGCCACCACCGCCGAACCCGGCGACCTCGCCTGCCGCGTAAAGCCCAGGCACCGGCGCACCGGCGCCATCCAGCACGCGACCATGGAGATCGGTATGCAGGCCGCCCAGCGTCTTGCGGGTGAGAATGTGCAGCCGTACCGCAATCAGCGGCCCGGCAGCCGGATCCAGAAGGCGATGCGGCTTTGCGGTGCGCATCAGCTTGTCGCCCAGATAATGTCGTGCGCCTCTGATGGCCGTTATCTGCGCATCCTTGCTGAAACCATTGGCAAGCTCGCGGTCCCGCGCTTCGATCTGGGCGCGGATATGCGCGGCATCCAACCGCCCCTCACCCGTGATCGCATTCATGGCGTCGACGAGATCTTCCAGCCTGTCGTGGACGGCAAAATCTTCGCCACGCTCCATGAAGGCCCTTACGGGACCCGGCGGCTCCTTGCCAAGACGTTTGAGCAGCAGGCGGATGTTCTTGTCCGTCAAATCGGGGTTTTGCTCGGAACCCGACAGCGCGAATTCCTTCTTGATAATGGCCTTGGTCAGAATGAACCAGCTATAGTCGCTGTCGCGTTCCCGCAGGATTTTCAGCGTGCCGAGCGTATCGAAACCCGGCATGGCAGGTGCTGGCAGACGATCCCCGCGCGCGTCACACCAGAAGGATGACGGACCGGGCAGAATTCGGATGCCGTGGTTTGGCCAGATCGGATCATGGTTCTTCACGCCTTCGGTATAATGCCACATACGGTCGCGGTTGATAACCGCGCCGCCTGCCGCCTCTGTAATGCCGATCATGCGCCCATCCACATGGGACGGCACCCCACAAACCATGGTGTCTGGCGGCTGGCCCAGTCGCTCCACCGGCCAGTTTTTGCGCACCAGATCGTGGTTGCCGCCAATGCCGCCGGAGGTGACGACCACGGCAGACGCCTCGATGTGGAAATTGCCGATAACATCGCGGTTGCTCGTCCCGCCGCGCTGCACAGGATCATGATCCAGCACCGCCCCCGAGACGCCCGTTATCACACCATTGGCGCTGTCGAGCGCATCGACCTGATGCCTGAATTTGAAGACGATTTTGCCATTGGCTTCCAAGGCTTTTGCCCCTGCCACGAAAGGCTCCAAAACACCGGGACCCGTGCCCCAAGTCACATGAAAGCGGGGCACCGAGTTGCCATGACCGTGGGCATGCGCACCGCCACGCTCTGCCCAACCGACGATCGGAAACCAACGCATGCCGAGCCCATGCAGCCATGCCCGTTTCTCACCGGCGGCAAAATTCAGATACGCCTCTGCCCACAGGCGCGGCCAATGGTCTTGCGGACGATCAAACGCGGCAGAGCCGAGCCAGTCCTGTCGGGCAAGATCGAGACTATCTTTGATACGCAGGAAACGCTGCTCGGGACTATCGATGAAGAACAGTCCGCCCAGCGACCAGAACGCTTGCCCACCGAGGTTTTGTTCGCCCTCCTGATCAAGCAGACAAACTTTCAATCCCCGTCCCGCAGCCTCGGTCGCGGCCACCAGACCGGCAAGTCCCGCGCCCACGACGACAACGTCAAATCGCTCCATCAACCCCTCCCGGATAGAATCGACTTACTCTTACGCAAACGTCAAATGGATGCAACGGGTGAGCGTGGAAATGCAGGCAGTTGTGGTCGCGAAGTGGTCCTTACTGCGGGCAGCCGTTTCCCCATGCTGCAGGCTTAACCGAGCATCTGCCAAGATGGCGGCCATGCAGCCGCCCTCATGCCTCATCGCTCCGTCAGCTTCAGCTCAATCCTTCGGTTTTGCGACCGAGCTTCCGGCGTGTCGCCCTCCGCCAGCGGCTGATATTCACCAAAACCTGCAGCGACCAGGCGGTTGGCGGGGACGCCTTTGGAGATGAGGTATTTGACGACTGAGGTCGCGCGGGCAGAAGACAGCTCCCAATTATCGCGGAACCTGCCATTGCCCGAAAGCTGGACATTATCCGTGTGGCCATCCACACGCAAAACCCAGTTGATCTCCGCCGGAATTTCCTTGGCGAGATCGATGATGGCAGTCGCGAGTTTCGCCATTTCCACCTGGCCCTCGGGGTTCAGATCATTCCCGCCGGAGGGAAACAGGACTTCGGACTGGAAGACGAAACGGTCACCGACGATGCGGATGTTTTCGCGGTCGGACAGAATTTCGCGCAGACGCCCGAAGAAGTCCGAGCGGTAACGGTTGAGCTCCTGCACACGCTGCGCCAGCGCCACGTTGAGGCGACGCCCGAGATCGGCGATCTTGACCTGCGACGACGTATCCTTCGCCTCCGAAGCCTGCAAGGCCGATTCGACGGAGGCGATCTGCGCACGAAGCGCGGCAATCTGTTGATTGAGAAGATCGATCTGCGACGAGGCTCGAGCACCCGCCTGCCGGGCATCCTCAAGCTCTCCGGACAGTTGGCCGACACGTGCATTGGCAGCGGAACTGTTGCCCGCGCCCGAATCCAGCAGAGACTGCAAACGCGACCGTTCGCTTTCCGAGGCGGCCAGCGTGGATTGCAGATTGGCGAGTGTATCTTCGATATCCTGCTTGCTGCCCTTTTCCAGCGCCAGCAACTCGGTGAGTTCTGAAATCTGGTTGTTCAGCCGGGTGAGGACCTCATCCTTGCCGGAAATTTCCCGAGAGAGAATGAACTGCGCCAGCACGAAAACAGTCAGCAGGAACATGATGGCCATGAGCAGCGTGGACAAGGCGTCCACAAAACCCGGCCAGTAATCGACACCCCGGTCGCGACGGCGATTGCGCCCAAGCGCCATGATCACTCGCTCCCGTTATCGTGGCGGGTAGAACGACCCGTGGTTTTCTGATCCCCGTCTATTTTGGCAGACAGTCTGTCGAGCGTTCGACGTAAAGCCCGCGCCTCTTCCTGCTGCGCTTCGATCCAGTCACGCAGCATCTGCTGCTCGCCACGCATGTTTTTAACGAGGCCCTGAATGCCCTCAGCCAGACTGGTCATGGCGGCAAGCGACCGTTCGGTGCCGACGGCACCGTAGCCGGAGGCCTTGCCCTCGACGCCCGCATCCTTGCCCGGATCGGTCACCGACGACAGCCAGTTTTCGACTTCGGTATAAAAACGGTTTTGCGCACGACCGGCCTGAAGATCGAGAAAACCGAGGATGAGCGAGCCGGACAGACCAAGAAGCGAAGACGAAAACGCCGTGCCCATACCCGCCAGCGGCGCAGTTAGGCCGGATTTCAGCGAGGAGAGAACGTCGCTGGTATCGCCCGATGTGGGGTCAAGCCCCTGAATGACATCGCCGATGGCGGCGATGGTGCCGATCAAGCCCCAGAAGGTACCGAGCAGGCCGAGAAACACCAGCAGACCGATCAGATAGCGCGAGGTGTCGCGCGATTCATCCAGACGCGTGGCGATGGAATCCAGAAGCGAGCGCTGGGTGACCGTGGACAGGCGTACATCGGCGCGCTTGTCGAGGACCGAACGCATTGGGGCCAGAAGCTTGGGCGCACGCCCGGCCTTGTCCACCGTGCCTGCGGCCTGGAAATTGTTGAACCAGCGCACCTCGGGGCGAAGCGACAGGATTTGTGTGAACACCAGAATGATGCCGATGACGAGAACGCCGAGAATGAAGCCGTTCAGCCCCGGATTGGTCATGAAGGCCGTCTGTGCCTGCCGGAAGAGAATGGCAGCGAGGAAGGCGACGATGATGAGGAAGAGGACCATTGTCCACAAAAAGGGCGTGGGGCTCGAAAGCTTGTGATGATATTCCTTCGCCACCGATCTCTCGACGCCGACATCGAGCCGTTCCGTATCCGCCATAATGCTCTTTCCTCTGGACCTTCCGCAACGCCCACGCGAACGCGCCCAAAAAGCGGTTCGGCAACGCGTCATCGCGGTTACGTCCGGAAGCTAGTGGAAAATTACGACGAATTGAAGTGAAAAGCCTGATGTCAAAAGGGTTTTTGCACGGTGTGGTGGTCGCTTGATCAGGAATGTCCTGATCTGAGGATCGATTAAGCCGGGTTGAGGGCAATTTCCCTCAATCTGCGTCCTTCCGGCCCAAAGCCGGAATTCCACATCCACGCGCCTGAATGGCAAATGAGCCTTTTGAGATCAAGGACTTGATGGCACCGTGTCCCGCATCATGGGCGGGACGACGGAAGAACGCGATTGCCAAAAAAGACGACTTAACGGCCCGGAACCGGACGGTTGACCACTTCCGTCAGTGCCCTGTGGATATATTCGTTTCCGGCAACGACGCTGCCATTGTCGAAAATGTCCTGTCCGCCCTTCATGTCGCTGACAAAACCGCCTGCTTCACGGATGAGAACGAGGCCAGCGGCCATGTCCCATGGTGCCAGACCGGTTTCCCAGAAGCCATCGAGGCGACCGGCAGCGACATAAGCGAGATCGAGCGATGCGGCACCGAAACGGCGCACGCCTGCCACTTCGCACATGACATGGCGAAGCTCGACCAGGAACTTGCCGTGATCGCCACGGCCCAGATGCGGAACGCCGCAGGAAACGACGCAATCGGTGATCTGCTTGCGGGCGGCAACGCGAATGCGGCGATCGTTGAGGAATGCGCCACTGCCACGCTCGGCGGTGAAGAGTTCATCGGTCGCAGGGTTGAAGATCACACCAGCGACGACTTCACCATTGCGCTCCAGCGCGATGGAAACGGCAAACTGCGGAATGCCGTGGAGGAAGTTGGTGGTACCGTCCAAGGGATCGACGATCCAGCGATGCGCGCCATCGGAACCCTTTTCCTCGCCGCCTTCTTCACCCAGAAAGTCGTAGGTCGGGCGTGCCTTCATCAGCTCGTCATGGACGATCTTTTCAGCCTTCAGGTCGGCCTGCGAGACGAAATCGCCCGGTCCCTTGACTGAAACCTGCAGGTTCTGCACTTCACCGAAGTCACGCGACAAAGATTTTCCCGCCTTGAGCGCGGCCTGAACCATGACGTTGAGAAGGGCTGAACGGGCCATGAAGATGTTCCTGAAAGGTGGCTGAACCTGCTAGCCGAAATTTCCGGCAGGCACGCAAATGCGGTTTCTGATTGAAAGTTTGCGGTTCAAGACCACAAAACGCGCTGGAATTCAAGGTAAAAAGCCGAAAGCTGACGCCGGACCTAGGCGGGGCGAAAACGGTTGGCGGCCTCGATGGCCTTCTTTTGCTGATCCTCTTCGATGCCGAGATAGAAATCCTCAAGGCCTGGGTCTTTCAGCCCGGCCCGGCGCGAGAGCACATACCATTTGGCGGCTTCGATCGGATCAGGCTTGGTGCCGAGCGCCTGGATGTAGAGATGGGCGACCTTGTTCTGGGCAACTACATTGCCCCGTTGCGCGGCACCGTACAGCCAGCGGAAACCTTCTTCCAGATTGCGCTCCCCACCCACACCGTTGACCAGCCAAACGCCGAGATCGACCTGCGCCGTATCGAAACCGGCCTTTGCGGCGCGCGTCAGCCAGTCGCGGGCCTTGGCTTTCTTGTCAGCCGGGATGTCCTTGAGGTTCCAGTAGATTTGCGAAACCGCATATTGCGCATCCGCTACGCCCTTTTCGGCGGATTTTTCGTAAAATGGCAACGCGGCATGCAGACCCTTGGGACCCGGCGTTTGCGAGACCAAAATCTGCGCCCAGTTGAACTCGGCCTCGGCATTGCCTGCTTCGGCGGCCCGGCGCATGTAATCGTCAGCCAGCGTCTTGTCACGCTTGACGAGCTTGCCCTCCATCAACAGCAGCGCGTATTTGAACATGGCAACGGCATCACCGCCCTTTGCCCCCTGCTCGTACCAGAAAGCCGCGGTCTTTTCGTCACGCGCAATACCGAAGCCGTGCGACATCATTTCCGCCACCAGCGTCTGCGCACTCGCATCACCGTTCTGAGCACGGGTCAATGCCTTGGACAGTGCCTGCACATATTCGCCGCGCTGGTAATGACCGAAGGCTTCGTCAACCTTGCCGGTGAATTTCTTCTCAGGCGGCAGGGCAGGCAGATCAGCCCCCATACGCTGATAGAGGTTGACCCCGCCGGAAGGCTGCAAATCCTTTTGTTCGTCGGTCACGACACGACCCTTGCGGATCGGTTCAGCATCCTTGTCGGATGGTCGCGACAACACGTCCGGTGCCGTCTTGTTGGCAGGGCCGAAATCCGTATCCTCATCCACCGGTGTTGTGTCCGCTGCCGGAGCCTCCTTTTCGAGACCGGGCAGCAGATCAGACTGTGCAGGTGCTGGGTTCTGCGCAAAAACCACATGCGGCGTCATTGCCCATATAACGGCAAGGGCAGACACAGACAGACGGGAACGAAGAGAGCGAGCGATCATCGCCTGTATCAACCGCCAAACCGTGGCGCTTTTTCGTCAAGCAGCGCATTCGCTTCCGCAACGGCCTGAGCGGCGCCGCCCGCATGGCTGAACACGCCCAGACGCAAGGCCACGAATTCCACGCCGGTCTCGGCAACGGGGACGACGGAAGCAACATCCGAACCACCCATGACGATGGCGGGAATCTCGATCATGGAGGCCCACCATTCGCCCAGCGCCATGTTCTTGGGGTGTGCTTCAGGCTTGATATCGCCTTCCAGCTTGCCGAAGAACATGTAGTCGGGGTTGCTCTCGCCCTGCTCCAGCGCCTTATGCCGGTCATCGGCGTTACCGCCGCCAACGATGAGCTTCGGCGAAAAATTCTCGACCGCCTCCGATAGCGCGTCCGCGCCACCGATCACGTGGAGGCCATCTGCCTTGACGCGGCTGGCAGTGCGGCTGTCACCGGCGATGAGTGCGGCGGCACCGGCCTCCTGAACGATCGGCACCAGCGTTTCGGCCAGTTTCTGAAAGCTCGCATCGTCAAGACCGTATTGTGGAATGATCACCGAGGCGACATCGCCACCACGCAGCGCATCTTCCAATGTCTTGGCCTGATGGGCGGCGTCCTCATGTGCCGGAACGATCAGAACGAGGCGGCAGCGATCTTCGGGTGCAGTCATCGGTTTATCCATTTTCCGCAGACAGGACGCTTCCCGCGCAATCTGCACTCGTTTTCATGTCATACTTCCGATAAACCGGACAGGCGAAAGGATCAACCGTCCATCCATGCTGACCGATTTCCATTTTTATCTCGTCGCCATTCCCGCAGTCATGCTCGTCGGCCTTTCCAAAGGCGGGCTGGGCGGCGCATTGGCGCTCATGGGCGTACCGTTGATGGCGCTGGCCGTGCCGCCGGTACAGGCGGCTGCGATCTTTCTGCCTATTCTGGTGGTCATGGACCTCGTAGCGCTGATGGCGTGGCGCAAGTACAATCATCGGCAAACATTGCTGATGATGCTGCCGGGCGCCCTTGTCGGCATCACCTTGGGCTGGGCGATGTCCAGCATGGTCTCGCCAGATGCGATGCGCCTGGTGGTGGCGACCGTGACGATCCTGTTCGTGCTGCGTTATTTCTTCGACACCTTCCGCTCGCGGCGCGGCCACGAAATGCCAGCGAAAGACCAGAACCCTGCCAAGGCGACGATCTGGTCAACCTTGTCGGGCTATGCCAGCTTCGTTGCACATGCGGGCGGACCGCCGTTCCAGATCTACGTTCTGCCGCTGAAACTGGACCCAAAGGTCTACACGGGCCTGAGCGTTCGTTTTTTCGCGATCATGAACGCGGTAAAGCTCATTCCCTATTTCGCCCTAGGTGCGCTGGATGCCGCCAACCTCACCACATCTGCCGCTCTGTTGCCGGTGGCGATGATTGCGACGTTTGCGGGGGCGAAAATCGTGAAATACATGAAACCAGCGGTATTTTATCCACTGATGTACACGATGGCGTTTTTCGCCGCGCTGAAACTTCTTTGGGACGGCCTGCCGATCTGAACAGATCAGAAAAAAGGCCCTGATCGCGAGAGCAATCAGAGCCGGGCTTTCAGGCTGCGACGTAAACTATACTGACGTCAGGCAACAAAGATATCTGGCAATCAATGCGTTGTGGAGGCTTGCAGCCTCTGCATTTCGTCCTTCAGGCGCAGTTTCTTGCGTTTAAGATCCACAATCTGCTTATCATCCGAAGAGGGGGAAGCGAGAACGGTTTCGAGCTCCTCCTCAAGAGCACCGTGTTTCTTTTCCAGCGATGCTATATGAGCCTGAATGGTCATGCGGCACGTCCTTCCTTGTTGAACCTACCTCCAGCGCTCCATCGCTGGAGTTTCAGGTTTACGACACCAATGTGACACGGAACGCCTTTCTTGTCGAAGGAGAAATCAAGGCAATATCTAGGCAAAATGCTGACACGGGAAACTTCCCGTTACCGTCATTTGGTGGTACAGGCACGAAGACCGACAACAAAATGGCCGGATGGCGGTCCGGTTGTACCATATGGGGAAGACAAGAGATGCCCGATCAGGATCAGGCCGACGTTCGGCTGGTGCTTGCGCGACTTCGCCAGGAACATGAAGATTACGATGCCGCGATCAATGCCATGATCCAGACAAATTGCGAAGCATTGCGCATTCAGCGGATGAAGAAGAAGAAGCTGGTCATCAAGGACAAGATGACCCAGATCGAAGACCAGATTATTCCTGATATCATTGCCTGATACGGAGAGACCGTTGAGCACAGAGACACCGCCCGTCGCCATCATCATGGGAAGCCAGTCCGACTGGGAGACCATGAAAAACGCAGCTGACACGCTGGATGCGCTGGATGTGGAATATGAGGCGCGCATCATTTCCGCCCACCGCACGCCTGAGCGGATGTTCAGTTTCGCCAGCGGCGCGCGTGATGAAGGTTTCAAGGTCATCATCGCCGGTGCCGGTGGGGCCGCCCACCTGCCGGGCATGACGGCTGCGTTGACGCCGCTTCCGGTTTTCGGCGTTCCCGTTCAGTCCAAGACCATGTCGGGCCAGGATAGTCTCTACTCCATCGTGCAGATGCCAGCGGGCATTCCGGTCGGCACACTCGCCATCGGCCGTGCCGGTGCCATCAACGCAGCCCTGATGGCCGCTGCCGTGCTGGCACTTTCCGACGAGGATCTCGCCGACCGGCTCGACGAATACCGCGCCCGCCAGACGGCGGCCATTGCCGAATATCCCATGGACACCCCGCAATGAAATCTGGAACGATCGGCATCATCGGCGGCGGTCAGCTCGGCCGCATGCTGGCCATGGCGGCTGCCCGTCTCAACTTCCGCACCATCGTGCTGGAACCGCAGGCCGACTGTCCGGCAGCACAGGTCTGCAACCGCCAGATCATTGCCGCTTACGATGACGAAAAGGCGCTGGCCGAACTGGCAAGCGTCTGCGATGTCGTGACCTATGAATTCGAAAACGTGCCGGTGGTTGCCGCGCAGACGCTTTCGGCTTCCGTTCCCGTCTATCCACCGGCTCAGGCACTCAACGCCTCGCAGGACCGGCTGACGGAAAAGCGCTTTCTCAATGATTGCGGTATTCCGACCGCCGATTTCCGGCAGGTCGATGATCAGGCAAGCCTCGAGGCAGCCCTTTCCGATTTCGGTGGCAAGGGCGTGCTGAAGACGCGCCGCATGGGCTATGACGGCAAGGGCCAGCGTGTCTTCAGGGGCGGCGAAGATCTGACCGGCGCCTTCGACGCGCTGGGCGGTGTCGCGCTCATTCTGGAAAGCTTCGTTCCGTTCGAACGGGAAGTGTCGATCATCGCCGCACGCTTTCAGGATGGAACCGTCACCTGCTACGATCCGGCACAGAACGTCCATCTCGGTGGCATCCTGCACACCTCGACCGTTCCCGCGCAGCTTTCCGACGCCGCGAGAACCGTTGCGGTGGGATCAGCGGAGAAACTGCTGGCTGCGCTCGATTATGTCGGTGTCGTCGGCATAGAGTTCTTCGTTCTGACCGATGGCTCGCTTATTGCCAACGAAATGGCGCCGCGGGTGCACAACACCGGTCACTGGACGGAAGCCGCCTGTGTCGTGTCGCAGTTCGAGCAGCATATTCGAGCCGTGGCGGGGCTTGCCCCCGGCTCCACGCAGCGCCATTCCGACTGCGTGATGACCAACCTGATTGGCGACGACATCAACGATGTGCCACAATGGCTGGCGAAAAAAGACTGCCTCGTGCATCTCTACGGCAAGACGGAAGCTCGCGCAGGCCGCAAGATGGGCCATGTGACGGAGCTGATGAACCCCGGAAAGCCAAGTCTTTCCCGGCAAAATATGCCTTAGCGTGTTGACAGGCTGGGACTGACGGGGTATTTGCCTGCCAACCGAAAAAAGCGCGCCCTCGTAGCGCGTTTTTGATTGTTTATACATGCGTGGCAAGAAGCGTCACGCCAAACTGCGGACCAGAAAAATGAAGATCAAGAACTCGCTCAAAGCGCTTAAGGCCCGTCACCGCGATAACCGTCTGGTTCGCCGCAAGGGCCGCGTCTACATCATCAACAAGATGAATCCGCGTTTCAAAGCTCGTCAGGGCTGATTACCGGTTACATGCGTGCCCGTCCGGTCGAGACGGATCACATTGTTGATAGACTACAGAATTTGATTTCATAATTGGCGCCGGCGGATTATCGTATTCGCATGCGCCAATTTTGTTTTCATACGTTTCTCATTGCCTGCCTCGGAACCGCTGCCCTCAGCGCCCTTCCCGTCCTTCCTGTTTCAGCAGCCGATTCGACACAGCCTGCGCAAGCAGCAACACAGCCTGACAATCTGCAAAGCGATTCTGTCGGCACCCTGTTTTCCAGCCTGAAAAAAGAACGTGATGCCCAAAAGGCCCGCGTCATCGCCAACGAAATCGTTGGCGCGTGGACCGATTCCGGCAGCGCCACCATCAATCTTTTGATGAAATGGGCGGAAGAAGCCGCCGACGAAAAGCGCAAGGCGGCAGCCTACGATTTTCTCGATCAGGCCATTCTGCTGCAACCCGACTATGCGGAAGCATGGTATCGCCGTGCGCTGGTGCATTTTGCCGATGGCGATACTCGCAAGGCGATGTCGGACCTCAATCAGACGTTGGAAAAAGAGCCACGCTATTTCCCGGCCCTTGCCAGCCTCGCCAACATTCTTGAAAGCAACGAGCGCGACGAACTGGCACTGAAAGTGTGGGAACGCTATCTGGCGCTCTACCCCGCCGATAAGGACGCACAGAAGGAAGCTGGCGACCTTGCGGAAAAGCTTGCGGGCACCCGCAGCTGAGCAGTTCCGACCTACGCCACGCCGATGCGCAGCAGGTCGTGGAAGTGGACGAGGCCGATCGGGCGGTTGTCTTCATCCACCACGATCAGCGCGCCGATATGATGCTTTTCCAGCGTCGCCAGTGCAGCCGTCGCCAGCACACTTTTGGTGACGGTTTTCGGCTTGACCGTCATGATCTCATCGACCAAGAGTTCCGAGAGGTTGCGCGTCAGGTTACGCGCCATGTCACCCTCGGTGACGATGCCGCAGAGACGGCCATCCTCGTCCAGAACCGCCACGCAGCCGAAATGCTTGCGCGCCAGAACGCTAACGGCCTCGGGCATCGGTGTCCCCTTGGACACCAGCGGCAAGCGCTCGCCCGTATGCATGATATCGCCAACCAGCGCGAGGCTGGCACCGAGTTTTCCACCGGGGTGGAACACACGGAAATCCCCCGCCGTAAAACTGCGCGCTTCCAAAAGAGCAATGGCCAGCGCATCGCCCAGCGCCAATTGCATCATGGTCGAGGTCGTCGGTGCCAGGCCATGCGGGCAGGCTTCCTGCTCATCGGGAATGAGCAGCACGATATCGGAAGATTTCGCCAGCGAGCCATCCTGCGTGCAGGTCATCGCAATCAAGGGAATGGAAAACCGTCTGGTGTAATTGATGATGCTGCGAAGCTCGACGCTCTCGCCGCCTTTGGAAATGGCCAGCACCACATCATTGCCGCCGATCATGCCCAGATCACCATGATTGGCTTCGGCGGCATGGACGAAGAATGCGGGTGTTCCCGTTGATGCGAAAGTGGCTGCGAGCTTGGACCCGATATGACCGCTTTTGCCCACACCAGTAATGATAAGGCGTCCGTCAGACTTGCCGATGGCATCGATGGCTTTGCAAAAACCATCTCCAAGCTCACCAAGAAGCGCCTGCTCCAATGCGGCCAGGCCATTTTTCTCGATTGAAACGGTCCGCAGGGCGGACTCAACGGCGTGGTTTTCAACCAATGTGACAGCTCTCGTAATCATGCCCGGACTGATACTCTTTTCGATAAACCGTGTCTATCGGCCACGCGCGGCGACCTTATCAATAATTGAGAGGGCTCTTCAGCGCATCATCTCTTGTTGCCGACGGAGAAGTCCACGCAGCGTTCGCCTCACAACACCCAGACAGCGCTGATGTCCGCAAAGCCTTTTTACAGAACGTTAACCATAAAATAACCCGGCGCGGGCAAACTGCCCTCTCATTACGGCATTGCCGACACGTAAAATCTCCAAAGAAAAACATATGCTTATACCTGATAACGGTCTGCATATGCGCACAATGGCAGACTTACTTCGGCAAAGATTGGGTCAGAACCGGATAGAAGCGCGCATGGTTTTTCACAGCACCGCAAGTCGTCTGCCGACGTGGCGGAAAGCAGCCTTGGCGTTGCTGGCTTGCACTGTGCTGTGTCCGGCAGCGAGAGGGTTTGCCCAGTCCGCCACGCAGGGATCAGTCGCGACGACTGCCAGCAGAACCCTGACCAGCGCAGATCCCTTCATCGGCCAGAACGACCTGTCCGTTGTCGATCCCAACAGTTCCAGCCGCCGACCGCAGACCGCTACACCGGCCGGTACCGATACCGGCAGCACCGGCAGCACCCGGGTGGTTTCCAATCCGGGAGAAGCCATTCCTGAAGAAGGCGACGAGGCCGTCGAGCCTGTCGATACCCGCGAAAATACGTTTCAGACGACCGTTGACGGCGGCGAGAATGCGACCATCGATGATGGCACCGCGCCGGGTATCCGCATCGGGACGCTTACCCTGCGTCCTTCGATCAGCCAGACGCTGAACTATGAAAGCAAGACATTCCCCGGCAGTTCGACCAGCCGGAATTATCTGACGACCGGCATTCGCGGGACGCTGACCAGCGACTGGTCACGCCACGCATTGACCATAACCGGCGAAGGCGCCTATCAGCGCAATCTCGGCGGCAGCAGCGCGGGCGAAGAGCCGAGCGCCAATATAGGCGCCGATTTGCGCCTTGATCTGGGCGATGGAACGCAGGCCAACCTGACCGCCGGATATGCCTTCAGCCGTGAAGATACCAATGATCCCAACGCCGTATCGGGCGCGTCCGTCCAGGGTGGCGAACACGTGTTTACCGGCGGCGCATCGATTGAACGCAATGTGGGGATATTGAAGGCGCTTGCAGCGCTCGACCTGTCGCGCACCATCTATACGGATGCCAAGGGCGTCAACGGCCAGGCCATCAGCCTCAGCGACCGTGATCGCTACGGTGCAGGACTTCGCGGGCGTCTCGGATACGAGCTTTCGCCTGCCCTCATCCCGTTTCTCGAAGTCACCGCGGGCCTGACCAACTACGATCAGACCCGCGACAACACCGGCTATGAACGCTCGTCCCAATCCTACGGGGCAAAGGTCGGCGCGCAAATCGATCTGGGCGAAAAACTGAAGGGTGAGGCCGCAGTCGGCTATCTGCGCAAGGGATATGACGACAGCAGGCTGTCGGCGATCGAGGGGTCGTTTGCGGGACGGG
>UCJU01000037.1:33351-65384 GCA_900472925.1 Hyphomicrobiales bacterium | reverse complement strand
CCTCAAGGGGGGAGATCGACTCGTGGCAGCCCCTCGGCAATCTCTGACGTCAAGATCGGGGCAATATTGGTGCGCCCAGCTGATCTCCCCACCTGTGGGGGAGATGGCCGGCAGGGCAGAGGGGGCTGAGCGGCACCCACATCCCTAAACCGCCCTGCGGGCAACCGCCTCAATCGATCACGTAATCACGGTCGGAGCATCACGCCCGGTGTGCTTCTTGATCCCTGCGATCGCATCAGCCGCCGAAATCAGATCGGCCAGGGCCTCCTGCGTTTCGATATTATGGCGAGACGCATCGGCTTCGTAACGCTCGACATATAGGCGCAAGGTTGCACCTGATGTGCCGGTGCCCGACAGGCGGATGACGATGCGCGAGCCGCCTTCGAAGAGGATGCGGATGCCCTGGTTCTTGCTGACGGACTGGTCGACCGGATCATTATAGGCGAAGTCGTCGGCGGCCTTGACCTTGAGCGCGCCATAGCTGGTGCCCGGCAGGGTTGCCAGCTTTTCGCGCAGGATCGAAACCAGCGTGTTGGCGGCGTCGCTATCGACTTCTTCATAGTCGTGGCGCGAATAGTAGTTACGGCCATACTCGGCCCAGTGCTGTGTCACTATGTCCTTGACGCTTTCCTTGCGGGCAGCGACGATATTCAGCCAGAACAGCACGGCCCACAGGCCATCCTTTTCGCGCACGTGGTTGGAGCCGGTGCCGAAGCTTTCTTCGCCGCAAACGGTGACCTTGCCAGCGTCCAGCAGGTTGCCGAAGAACTTCCAGCCGGTCGGCGTTTCATACATGCCGATGCCGAGCTTTTCCGCCACGCGGTCAGCTGCTGCACTTGTCGGCATGGAGCGGGCGATGCCGGAAATGCCCGCTGCGTAACCGGGGGCAAGCGTCGCATTGGCGGCGATGATGGCAAGGCTGTCGGATGGGGTGACGAACATGCCCTTGCCGACCACCATGTTGCGGTCGCCGTCGCCATCGGAAGCGGCACCGAAATCGGGACCACCCGCGCTCATCACCGCGTCATACATGTCCTTGGCGTGAACGAGGTTCGGGTCCGGGTGGTGGCCGCCGAAGTCCGGCAGGGGAACGGAATTCCAGACGGAACCCGCCGGTGCGCCGAGGCGCTTTTCGATGATTTCAACGGCGTAGGGGCCGGTGACGGCGCTCATGCTGTCGACCACCACCTTGAAGCCACCGGCAATCAGCTTGCGAATGGCAGCGAAATCGAACAGTTCTTCCATCATTGCGGCATAGTCGGCGACGGGATCGATGACCTCGACCGTCATGCCATCGACGTCAGCCGTTCCGATCGTGTCGAGATCGACATCGGCTGCGTCGGAAATTCGGTAGGTTTCGATCGACTTGGTGCGGGCGAAGATCGCATCGGTGATCTTTTCCGGGGCCGGGCCACCATTGCCGATATTGTACTTGATGCCGAAGTCTTCGTTGGGGCCACCGGGATTGTGGCTGGCGGACAGAACGATACCGCCGAAGGCCTTGTATTTGCGGATGATATGAGAAGCCGCAGGCGTGGACAGAATGCCAGCCTGACCGACCAGTACCTTGCCGAAACCGGCCGCTGCCGCCATCTTGATGGTCTTTTGAATGACGTCGCGGTTGTAGTAACGACCATCACCGCCGATCACCAACGTCTGTCCGGCAAAGCCCTCCAGACTGTCGAAAATCGACTGGATGAAGTTCTCGGCGTAGTTTTCCTGCGCAAAGACCGGCACCTTCTTGCGCAGACCGGATGTCCCCGGCTTCTGGTCCTGAAATGGCTTGGTGTTGATCGTGTTGATCGTCATTTATTGGCCTTTCGAAATAAGTCGGGCGTAAAGTGCGGCGTAAAGGCCTGCACTTTTTTCCCAGGAAACGTCCGATTTCATGCCCTGCTTCTGCATCTGCGTCCACAGTTTCTGGTCTTGATAGTACCGCACCGTGCGCCTGATCGCCTGGCGCAAACCTTCCGCCGTGATCGAGGAAAACTGTACGCCCGTCGCGACCTTGGCTGCGATGGCTGCGTGATTGGCATCGATGACGGTATCATTGAGACCGCCATTGCGCGCCACGACCGGAATGCAGCCGTAACGCAGGGCATAAAGTTGTGTCAGGCCGCAAGGCTCGAAGCGCGAGGGAACGATGATGGCATCACAGCCCGCCTGCATCAGGTGCGACAGCGGCTCATTGTAACCGATGGCAACGCCGACCCGTCCCGGATGACGCGAGGCGGCGGCCAGGAGCGCGCCTTCCAGCCCGATTTCGCCTGCGCCCAGCACGACCAGCCTGCCGCCTGCGGCAACAATATCGTCCACGACTTCGGCTACGAGGTCGATGCCCTTTTGCCATGTCAGACGGGAAATGACGCAAAAGAGAGGACCGCTATCCTGATCGATACGGTAATGGCTTGCCACCCGCGCTTTGTTGAGGGTGCGCAGTTTTAGATTGGCCGCCGAGTAATTGTCATGGATCAGATGGTCGGTCGCGGGGTTCCAGACATCGGCGTCGATGCCGTTGACGATACCGTGCATAACATGAGCGCGGCTTCTGATAACGCCATCGAGGCCCATGCCGAATTCCGGCGTCAGAATTTCTTCGGCGTAGGAGGGGCTGACCGTGCTGATGACGGTCGACGTCTGGATGCCACCCTTCAGAAAGCTGATATCGTTGTAATATTCGATGCTTTCGGTGTTGAAGGCATGGGCGGGCAATCGCAATTCGCTGAAGATGTTGGCGCCGAACTGACCCTGAAAGGCGATGTTGTGGATCGTCAGGATGCTGGGGATCTCGGGCGTTTCGGCGTAGCGCATATAGACGGGCGCCATGGCGGCTTGCCAGTCATGCGCATGCATCAGGTCCGGTTTCCAGCTTTCCAGCTTGCCCGCGGCAATCTCCGCTGCCGCAAGGGACAGGGCGGCGAAGCGCTTCCAGTTGTCGGCAAAGTCCTTGCCGGTGGAATCGAGATAAGGGCCAGCCGGGCGGTCGTAATAGGCAGGCGCATCCAGAATGAGCAGATCCAGCCCTTCGTGATGCGCCTCGAGAATATCGGCATGCTCGCCCAAGAGATCCGGCAGTTCGGCTATTTTCACCGCATTTTCGACTGCCGCCTTAACGGCGGGGTAACCGGGGATCAGCGTGCGGGTGGTAACCCCACATGCCTTGAGAGCGATGGGAAGCGCGCCGGCGACATCGGCGAGCCCCCCGGTTTTGATGAGGGGATAGATTTCGGACGCAACCGAAAGAACATTCATGAGGTCTACAGGTCCAGCTTGTCGATCATCGATTGGGTTATCAGGCAAATGCCGCTATCCGTGCGGCGGAAGCGTTTTGCATCCAGGTCATGGTCTTCTCCAACAACAAGCCCTTCCGGAATGACGACACCGTGGTCGATCACGACATTGCTGAGTTGGGCGTGGCGTCCGATTTTCACACTCGGCAGCACTACGGCATTCTCAAGGCGTGAGTATGAATTTGCCCTGACGCCGGTAAACAGCAGGCTGCGATTGAGCGACGAGCCGGAGATGATACAGTCACCTGCCACCACAGACGACGTGGCCGACCCACGGCGGTTTTCATCGTCATGCACGAATTTGGCGGGCGGCAGAATTTCCGCATAGGTCCAGATCGGCCACGACTTGTCGTAGATGTCGAGGTCGGGAACGATGTCGGTGAGGTCGATATTGGCCTGCCAATAGGCATCGATGGTGCCGACATCGCGCCAGTAGGGGCCGTTTTCGAAGTCGGACCGCACGCAGGACGAGGCGAAACGGTGGGCCACGGCCTTACCGTGCTGCACGATGTGGGGAATGATGTCCTTGCCGAAATCGCGGCTGGAATTGGGGTCTGCAGCATCGCGGCGCAGGCATTCCATCAGGAATTTCGTGTGGAATACGTAGATGCCCATGGACGCCAGAGCGAAATCCGGATTGCCGGGAATGCCCGGCGGATCGGCAGGCTTTTCGATGAAATCGATGATTTCATCCTTTTCGTTGACGTGCATGACGCCGAAGCCGACGGCCTCCATGCGCGGAACTTCAAGGCAACCGATGGTGACATCCGCGCCGGAATCCACATGCTGTTGCAGCATGTATTCATAGTCCATCTTGTAAATATGGTCGCCGGCCAGAATGACCATATATTCCGGGCCATGGGATTCGATGATGTCGATGTTCTGGTAGACCGCGTCGGCGGTACCTTCATACCATTGCGTTTCCGACACACGCTGGGAGGCGGGCAGAATGTCGAAGCTTTCATTGCGTTCCGGGCGGAAGAAGTCCCAGCCGCGTTGCAGGTGGCGGATCAGTGAGTGGGCCTTGTACTGCGTGGCGACGCCGATGCGGCGAATGCCGGAGTTCAGCGCATTGGACAGCGCGAAATCGATGATGCGCGCCTTGCCGCCGAAATAGACGGCGGGCTTTGCGCGTCTGTCGGTCAGTTCCTTCAGGCGGCTACCGCGCCCACCGGCCAGAACATAGGCCATCGCATCGCGTGCCAGCGGCTGAATTCTTTTCTCACTCATAGCAATCCTCCCATAATATTCCCGTATGTTTTAGACGTCGACGCTCTCAGCTCTCCAGCTCGAGCATGATGACCGCCAGTGGCGGCAAGGTCAGTGTTGCACCGATTTGGCCACCGGCATCCACGGCCTGAACGCGCCCGCCATTGCCCTTGCCGGTACCGCCATAAATCTCGGCATCGGTGTTGAGAACTTCGCGCCAGCGACCGGCAGTGGGCAGCGGCACGTAGAAATTCTCGCGGTAGACAGGCGTCAGATTGCTGATGACGGCCACAGGCTTTTCACCCGGTGCCAAGCGAAGCCATGCAAAAACGGAGTTTTCATGGTCATCGGAGGAAAGCCACTGGAAGCCTTCCGGTTCGCAGTCGCGCGCATGCAGCGCAGCTTTCGAGCGGTACATGAAGTTGAGATCGCGCACGAGGCGGCGAATACCCTCGTGCATATGATATTGCAGCAGGTTCCAATCGAGCGAGGACTTTTCGCTCCACTCGCTCCACTGCGCAAATTCCTGCCCCATGAACAGCAATTTCTTGCCGGGATAACCCCACATGAAGGCATAATAGGCGCGCAGGTTGGCAAATTTCTGCCAGTCGTCACCCGGCATCTTGGCAATCATCGAGCCCTTGCCGTGCACCACTTCATCATGGGAAATCGGCAGGACGAAGTTTTCGCTGAAGGCATAGAGAAGGCCGAAGCTGAGTTCCTGATGGTGGAACTTGCGGTGCACCGGCTCGCGCTGGAAATAGCTCAGCGTGTCATGCATGAAGCCCATGTTCCATTTGAAGCCGAAGCCGAGACCGCCTTCATGCACGGGCTGGGAAACCTTCGGCCAGGATGTGGATTCCTCGGCAATGGTCATGACGCCGGGGTGGTTGCCATAAACCAGCGTGTTCATCTGCTGGAGGAAGCGGACGGATTCGAGGTTTTCGCGCCCGCCATATTCATTGGGCACCCACTCGCCTTCCTTGCGGGAATAGTCGAGGTAGAGCATGGAGGCCACCGCATCGACGCGCAGACCGTCGAGATGGAATTTCTCGGCCCAGTAAAGCGCATTGTTGATGAGGTAGGACATGACCTCGACGCGACCGAAATTGTAGATCGCCGTGTTCCAGTCCGGGTGAAAGCCCTGACGCGGATCGGCATGCTCATAAAGTGCCGTGCCATCGAACCATTTCAGACCGTGTTCATCCGTCGGGAAATGGGCGGGAACCCAGTCCAGGAGAACGCCAATGCCGACCTTATGTGCACCGTTGACGAAGCGGGCAAAGCCTTCCGGCTCGCCGAAACGGGCGGTTGGCGCATAGAGGCCGGTGGTCTGATAGCCCCATGAGGGATCATAGGGGTGTTCGGAAATCGGCATGAATTCGATATGGGTAAAGCCCATATCGGCGCAGTAGGGAATGAGCCGTGCGGCCAGTTCATCCCATGTGAGAAACTCGCCGCTCTCATTGAGTTGCCAAGAGGAAGCGTGCACCTCGTAAATGCTGATCGGCTGACGGCGCTGGTCGATGCTGGCCCAGTGCTTGCGGTGCGCCTCGTCGCTCCACTCCTGAACCAGCTCAGGCGTGGTGACCGATGCGTTCTTCGGGCGCAGTTCGGCGCGGCGTGCGTATGGGTCGGCCTTCAGGGGCAACAATTCGCCATGCGGGCCGATGATCTCGAATTTGTAGCTGCAACCGGAATAGACGTCCGGCGCAAAAATTTCCCAGATGCCGGTGTCCTTGCGGAAACGCATGACATGGCGGCGGCCATCCCAATTGTTGAAATCGCCGACGACAGACACGCGCCGGGCATTGGGTGCCCAGACGGCGAAATGAAAGCCTTCAACGCCTTCGAGCTTTAAGGGATGCGCGCCCATCTTGTCGAACAAACGAAGGTGCGAGCCTTCACGCACCAGATAATCGTCCATGGGACCGAGAACCGGGCCGAAGCTGTAGGGGTCGGTTACGGCCCATTCCGCATCGTCGCGCAACGCGCGGTAGCGGATCGGCTGTCGTTTGGACAGGGTAATAGGGCCTTCAAAGAAACCATCGGCATCGGTGCGGGTCAATTCACCGGCAACGTTGCCGTCCAGGGTCATGACGGTGACGTGTTCGGCACCGGGAATGAAGCACCGGGCCACAAAGCCGTCCGGGGTCTGGTGGACGCCCAGGACGGCAAAGGGGTTGGAATGCAAACCGCTCTTGATTGCCTCGATCTCAGCCTTAGCGATGGTGCCAGTCTTTTTCTCTTCGGCAGAATTGAGCGGTTTAGTCATCAGGCTCTCCAGATTTCGGACGCATATTGCCGGATCGTCCTGTCGGACGAGAACCAGCCCATGCGTGCCGTATTGCGTACGGTTTTTTCGTACCAGCTTGCTGGTTCGCTCCAGATGGCATCGACGTCACGCTGTGCTTGCGCATAGGCGTCGAAGTCCGCAGCGACCATGAACCAGTCGGTGTTGTAGATGCCGTCCATCAACTCGGCGAAACGTGAACGATCATCGGGCGAAAACACGCCTGATGCGATGGATGAAACGGCCTGGGACAACTCGGCAGAGTTCTCGATGATGGCGCGCGGATTGTGCCCTTCGGTACGCGCCTGCGCGACTTCAGCCGCGGTCTTGCCGAAAATGACGATGTTGTCAGCACTGACACGTTCCAGCATTTCGACGTTCGCACCATCCAGCGTGCCGATGGTCAGCGCGCCGTTCAGGCCGAACTTCATGTTGCCGGTGCCGGATGCTTCCATCCCCGCTGTTGAAATCTGCTCCGACAAATCCGCTGCCGGTACCATGATTTCTGCAAGCGACACATTGTAATTGGGAATGAAAACCACTTTCAGAAGCCCGCGAACTGCCGGATCGTTATTGATGACGCGTGCGATATCATTGGCGAGCTTTATGATGAGCTTTGCATTGTGATAACTCGGCGCTGCTTTGCCAGCAAAGAACTTAACGCGTGGCACCCAATCCAGTTCCGGGCGTGAGCGGATTTGGTCATAAAGAGCAACGGCTTCGACGAGGTTCAACAGCTGGCGCTTATACTCGTGAATGCGCTTGATCTGGATATCGAACATGGCAGACGGATCGACGCGGATGCCCATGCGCTGAGCGACCAGATTGGCAAGCCGCACCTTGTTCTGGCGCTTGATTTCCGCAAATTTCTCGCGGAAACCTGCGTCTTCGGCGAAGCGATCAAGCGCCACAAGCTTTTCCGCATCGTCCAGAAACGCGTCGCCAATGGTTTCGCGGATGAGGTCTGTAAGGCCGGGGTTGCACTGCATCAGCCAGCGGCGCGGTGTAATACCGTTGGTCTTGTTGTTGATGCGATCGGGATAGAGCGTGTGAAGGTCGGAAAACACCGTTTCCTTCATCAGTTCGGTATGAAGCGCCGACACGCCATTGATGGAATGCGAGCCGATGAAGGCGAGATTGCCCATGCGCACGCGGCGCTCGCCGCCCTCTTCGATCAGCGAGATGGAGCGCACCTGCTGGTCCAGCATCTTCTTTTCCTTGCGAGCAAAGAGAAGCGTCTGGGCATTGATCGCATAGATGATCTGCATGTGGCGTGGCAGCAGGCGCTCCAGCAGCGGTACCGGCCAGCTTTCCAGCGCTTCGGGCAGAAGCGTGTGGTTGGTATAGGAGAAGGTATGGCGCGTGATGTGCCAGGATTCTTCAAACGTCAGGCCGTGCACGTCGCCCAGCAGGCGCATCATTTCGGCAATGGAAATGGCCGGATGCGTATCGTTGAGCTGGATCGATACCTTGTCCGCAAGGTTGGTGAAATCCGGATATTGCTGCAAATGGCGGCGCAGAATGTCCTGAAGCGAGGCGGAGGAGAAGAAATATTCCTGGCGAAGACGCAGTTCCTGGCCAGCAGGGTTTGCGTCGGCGGGGTAGAGAACGCGGGTCAGCGCCTCGGCCTTGTTGCTTTCACGCAGCGCGCCAATGTGGTCACCGGCGTTGAAGGCGTCGAGCAGGATCGGATCGATCGGCTGTGCCGACCACAGACGCAGCGTGTTGACGCGGGTACCGCGCCAGCCGACGACGGGTGTATCGAAGGCGGTGGCGATCATGCGTTCGGCCGGTTTCCAGACGAAACGCTCCGGATCCTCATATCCGCCGACGGTTTCGACCGAGCCGCCAAAGCCGATTTCGTAGGAGCTTTCGCGACGCTCGAATTCCCAAGGATTGCCGTGGGCAAGCCAAGTCTCGGGCAGTTCCACCTGCCAGCCCTCTGCCATCTGCTGGCGGAAAAGGCCGTGGACGTAACGAATGCCGTAGCCATAGGCCGGAATATCGACGGTTGCCATGGATTCCATGAAGCAGGCGGCGAGGCGGCCAAGACCACCATTGCCCAGCGCTGCATCCGGCTCCAGACCGGCGATGACGTCGAATTCGACACCCAGCGACGACAATGCATCCTTGATTTCGCCCATCAGCCCGAGATTGGAGATGGCATCGCGCATCAGGCGCCCGATCAGGAACTCCAGCGAGAGATAATAGACGCGCTTGGAATCGTTGGCATAGGCCTTACGGGTGGATTCCATCCATTTGTCGATGACGCGATCTCGGATCACCAGAATGGTGGCCGTCAACCAGTCGTGCGGCTTTGCAACCTTGACGTCCTTGCCGATGCGATAGGTCAGTCGCTCGATGATTTCTGAGGCGAGAACGTCTGGTTCCGAACTGCGCGGGGCGGGGCGAGGAAGATCGTTGGTGACGAGTTTATTGATCATTGGTCGGTCAGCACCTTGTTGGGAGGATAGTGTCTGATTCTGTCGAGCCGGCATGCCTGTCATATTCGCAATTTATGCACCGATATGGAGCCGTGGCAACAGCCGTTTTGCCGGAAAGGTGAATGGCTTAGAGAGTTACGACATGCTTATGGACATTGTGTGAAAACTAAAAAAAACCACGAAAACCGGTGTGGTTCCCGTGGTCTATCAAATGGCAGTTAAGGATTTCAGTTGGTCAGACGGCTAATATTTCCAGACGCTTTTCTCGCAATATCGCCAAAGGCTTCGACGATTTCTTCCATATTCTCCGGCGCGTAATAGTTGTCCACGCTGGTGGCGCAGGCCTGGAGAAGTGCTTTGCCTCGGACAGGGGCCATGAAGGCGATGGTGAAGATCTTGATGTCGTCGGCCTTGGCTTTGGTGCATGTGGCGCGAACCTGCGCATCGATGCCGGAATTCCAGTTCGAGCTGGCACCGGTCATCTCTCCGTCTGTCATCAAAACGATGTAGCGATTGTAGAACTTGTTCTTCTGGCTGGCTTGCTCGAGACCTTCCTTGGTGGTCATGATATTCGTATTGTTGCTCTTGAGTGCGTTATAGGCGACATTCAATGCAGCATCGGCATTCGTCCCGCCTTCGGGAAATTGCGGAATGGCCTGCACATAGGCGGTTGTTTTCTTGGTGCCCCAATCGAAGCCCTGTTCGGCAAATTTCGCATCATTATAAGCAATGGCTGCGGTCCGCACCAATTTGGATTCTGGCGAGGCGCCCAGCTTATAGGTTGGGTCTGCCTTGTTGAGGGTATCAACCAGATAGTTCACTGCGGTTTTCAGAGAGGTGCTTTTGTTCACATAGCAGGGTCTCGACGTGACCTGGGCCTGGCTTTGGCCCCAGTTGCTGTCGGTGTAGTTGGGGCAGGAGGACTTGCTCTTGTCGACCGTATCGGTCCTGAAAGACATCGACCCGGACCGGTCCAGCACCAGGTACATGGACATGGGAGCGCCCTTGTTAAAGCTGCTTTCCGATGTGCTGGTGGCGCTCAGTGTCATGGTTTTTGCCCAGATGAGAGAGAGCAGCGGATTGAGCGGCATCTGGTAGCTGACCGTTGTAGAAATCTTGAAGCTTGTTCCCTTGTCGGTATCGGTTCGTTTTGCGACGCTGTTGATATTGGAGTCGAGCGCTTTTTTCTCCAGCGCGGTCAAATCCTGCGCGAAGGGCTGCCCGCCAATGAAAGTCGCGGCCTGTGCCTTCAACTCGTCATCGCTCTTGCTGCCTTCGGACTCGCGGAACATGGTTGCGGCAGCCAGCGTGGCGCCATCGGCAGCGTTCTGAAGATCGGATTTGACCTGCATGGCTCTCGTGAATTCGATGCCTCCGCCAGCAACGCCCATCAACAGCGGCAATGCAATCGCCGTCATCATGGCAAAATTGCCCTGCCTGTCGCTCAGCAGCGCGCGCATCCGTGTCGTCATTCCGGCCCCGTTGAACATCATGTCCACCTGTTCGATTGTGATATGGGATCACATCTACTGCCGGGCGATGGAGATTTTCCTAACGTAACGTGAGCAAATTTAGCAAGTGCTCAAAATGGAGCATCTTCGGTGTCGTCAGACAGGCCGATGTCCTGTTGCAGAGCAGGCAATGTCCCGTAACGGCGCGATCAGCTCTTGATGGGAATGACGTCTACGGCCTGTGTCGTCTGTTGATTGCCGTAGCTTTTCAGGACGCCGATCACGGGGGCGATGTCGGAGTAATCGCGACCATAGCCTACGACGATATGGTCGTTTCCCGCGACGATGTCGTTGGTCGGGTCGAGTTCGATATAGCCCGTCGCCTCACCGCACCAGACACGCACCCAGGCGTGCATGGCATCTGCCCCTTCCAGCCTCTCCTTGCCCGCGGGTGGAATAGTGCGCAGGAAGCCTGAGACGTAGCCTGCGGGAATGCCGAGGCTGCGCAGCGCCGAGATCATGATATGGGAAAAATCCTGGCAGACGCCGCGTTTCAGCTTGAAGGCTTCGGCTGGTGTCGTATCGACCGTGGTCGCCTCACCATCATATTTGAAATCCTTGTAGATGCGTTTGCACAGCGCCAGCGCGATTTCACGGATCGTCATGCCCGGTGTGATCGTCTCGCGGGCGTAAGCCGCAATCGCCACATTTTCGCCGATGCGCGGACTGAGACCTGCCAAGTGATGGGGGGACTGCGGATCAAGCGACCAAGCCGTGGCGAGATCCCGTGGCAATCTGGAAAGCTCCGGCGAAAAATCTGCCGTCAGCGACGCGCTTTCCACCGACACACGCGCCTGCATGCGGATATCCAGCTTGTCGTGCGATGCCCGCAGAAAGACGGAGGTTGCGCTTTGCTGGAAGAAATCGTTGAAAACGGTGCGCTCCTCCGGGGTAGGTGAGACGCTCAGCGAACCGGCGATCAGCCTCTGCCTGCCCGGGATAGATAGCGGCATGACGCGGATGATATGGCGCGCGCCCGATGCCAGCGTATCGTAGATATAGCCCATGTGCAGCGTCAGATCGTAGAGCATGGGTTATCCGAGATATGTCTGGGCGAGAAGGTCCGAAAGATGTTCCAGGTCCTGTTCCAGTTGCCGGAAGATGTCGGGTGACAGGTTTTCCGGCGTCATGACGGCAAGGCCGGAATGAACGCGCATCACTTCGCGGTAGAAGGGCGACATCTGGCCATTGACGAAAGCGTTGGGCAGTTGCTCCACCTCGGTGCGGATTTCGTTGAGCTGGAAGAGAATGGAGCGCGGGTTGAGCGGATCGAGACCGAGCAGGTCCATTACCGTCAGCGCTGCGGTGTTGACATTGTAGCGGCGGCGGTGGGTCATCACGCTATCGCCGATTTCCAGCAGCATGTCGTGGGAACCGTCAGGCGCGTCCGGCCCGCTCATGTGGCCAAGAAGCCGGGTCAGATGCAGGCCGCGCTCGAGATAACGACCGATCGACAGGAAGCGCCAGCCGGTGAAGCGGTACATGTTTTCATGCACCAGACCGGCAAAGCCCGCCAGCTTGCGCAGCAGCACCGTCATCGCATGGGTGGCGTCGTCGCCCGCGGCCACCTTGCTCTGGAAGCGGCGTGCCGTCTTGGCGAGATCGTTGAGCGCCAGCCAGCCATCGGGCGAGAACCGGTCGCGGATGTTGCTGGCGGAATAGATCGCGCTGTTGAGATTGGCGATGAGGCTGCCCGGCACGGGTTCGTCCACGTCGATATCGACGGTTTCCAGATAGGCGGTAACGTGCGCCAGAAGCGGCTGTTTCGGATCGGCGGATTCGGCAAAGCGGGCGTGCCATGCGCGCAGGATGCGAAGCGCCCCTTCGGCGCGCTCGATATAGCGGCCCAGCCAGAACAGATTGTCGGCGGCACGGCTTGGCAGGCTGCCGGGCATATTGCGGATGAAGTTTTCTTCCGCTGGCAGAAGCGTTGTACGCTCCACCGGCTTGGACGATACGATCCAGACATCGGCAGCGCTGCCGCCTGCCTGCATGGCAATGGCCGCCGTATCGTTGTTGCGGCCGATGCGGGCAAAGCCGCCGGGCATGACCTGCCAGCCATTTTCCGTGCGGGCCGCGAAGACGCGCAAGCTCATGGGGCGCGGCACCAGCTTGCCATCGACATAGGCCGGGGTCGTGGAGAGCGTGACGACTTCCTGACCGACCAGCTTGTGGCCGTCGCTGGCCAGCCAGTCGCCGATGGAATCCGTTGCCGTTTCGCGCAGCGACGAGCCGAGAACCGATTGGCCGTTGTCATCGAAGAAGGGCAGGCGCGAATAGGCGGGACCAATGACCATGCGCTCGATGTTGCGTGCCACATGTTCGCGCTCGGAAGGCTGGCCGCACCACCATGTGGCGATCGACGGCATGGCCAGATCCTCGCCCAGAAGATGGCGACAGATGGCGGGCATGAAGGCAAGGAGCGCGCGGGTTTCGAGAATGCCCGACCCCAGCGCATTGACCATGCTGAGCGAACCGGAGCGCAGCGCCTGCACCATGCCGGGCGTGCCGATGTGGGAATTCTGGTCCAACTCCAGCGGGTCCGTGTAGGAGGCGTCGAGACGCCGCCACAACACGCCGACGGGTTTCAGGCCTGCGACGGTGCGGACCATGACGCGGTCGTTGACGACGGTCAGGTCTTCGCCTTCCAGCAGCATGAAGCCGAGATAGCGGGCGATATAGGCGTGTTCGAAATAGGTCTCGCTGGCGGGGCCTGGCGTCAGAACCGCAATACGTTCATCCGGGTGCTGACGGTGCGACTGCAAGGTATCGCGAAACGCACCGAAGAACGACGCAAGACGGTGGACGTGCGTTTCGCCGTAGATATCGGAAAAGGCGCGCGTCGTCGCCACGCGGTTTTCCAGCGCAAAACCTGCGCCGGACGGTGCCTGCGTGCGGTCTGCCAGCACCCACCAGTTGCCATCAGGGCCGCGCCCGATTTCGAAGGAACAGAAGTGCAGATAATGGCCGTTTGCGGGTTTCACGCCTGCAAGCGCTCGCAGATATTCCGGGTTGGATGCGACCAGTGACGGCGGCACATAGCCTTGGCTGACCAGACGGTTTTCGCCGTAAAAATCCGCCACGATGCTTTCCAGCAGGTTGGCGCGCTGGACAAGTCCATGGGAAACGGCTTCCCATTCCTGCTCATCGATGAGAACGGGAATATGCGAAATCGGCCAGTTGCGTTCGGTGTTCCCGTGCGCACTATAATCGCGGTAGAAAACGCCGGCGTCGCGCAGATAACGGTCCGTACGGGCGAAACGCTCGTGCAGTTCGCGTTCGTCCATCCGTTCCAGCGCATTGACGAAGGGCTGCCAGACCGGGCGAATGCGGCCGTTTATATCCAGCATCTCATCGGCAATGCCGGGTAGGGCGCGGTAGCCCAGCATGGATGCCATGCCGGGTTTTGCCTCTATCCGTTTTCTTGCCGGTGCCTTTGCCAACTCACACTCCCTGCGGGCGTCTTAGATCGAGCGTCAGCGGGAATTCCGGCGACGCAGCTTCCGGCCACAGCGTATACTGACCTGCCGTGTGTCCCCAGGGCTCGAAACGGGCAAGCCTGCGAGCTTCCGCTTCGTTACCATTGACGGGGAACGTCTCATAGGTGCGCCCGCCCGGATGAGCAACATGATAGATGCAGCCGCCGATCGATCGGTTCGACCATGTATCATATATGTCGAAGGTTAGCGGTGTATTGACTGGAAGCGCCGGGTGCAGGCCCTGCGAGGGTTGCCACGCCTTGAAGCGCACACCGGCGACGGAAACGCCGGAGGTTTCCGTCTGCTTCATCGGGACGGCGCGGCCATTGCAGGCCACGGTGTAGCGGGATGGATTGGAGGTTTCCAACAGGACCTGAAGACGCTCCACCGAACTGTCCACATACCGCACGGTGCCGCCGATGGCACCCTGTTCGCCCATGACATGCCATGGCTCCAGGGCTTGGCGCAGTTCCAGTTTCGAGCCCTCATATTCGACCTCGCCGAAGAAGGGGAAGCGGAATTCGAGCTGGGCGGCAAACAATTCCGGCTTGACGTCGAAACCGTTGTCTCTGAGGTCTGCGAGAACATCGAGGAAATCTGCCCAGATGTAATGCGGCAGCATGAAACGGTCGGCCAGCGCCGTTCCCCAGCGCACGAACTTGCCGCCGACAGGGTTCTTCCAGAAGCGGGCGATGATGGCGCGCACCAGCAATTGCTGGGCGAGCGACATGCGTGCATTGGGCGGCATTTCGAAGCCACGGAATTCCACAAGACCGAGGCGACCGGTCGGGCCGTCTGGCGAAAACAGCTTGTCGATGCAGATTTCGGAACGGTGGGTGTTGCCGGTGACGTCGGTGAGGAGATTACGGAACAGCCGGTCGACCAGCCATGGCAAGGGTGGTGCGCCTTCGCCCGGCATCGGCACCTGCGCCATGGCGATTTCCAGCTCGTACATGCTGTCGTGACGGGCTTCATCGATGCGTGGGGCCTGGCTTGTCGGGCCGATGAACAGGCCGGAGAAGAGATAGGACAGCGACGGGTGGCGCTGCCAGTGCAGCACAAGGCTCTTCAAGAGATCGGGACGGCGCAGGAACGGGCTGTCATTGGGGTTGGCACCGCCCACCACCACATGGTTGCCGCCGCCAGTGCCGGTGTGGCGACCGTCGATCATGAACTTGTCGGCACCGAGCCGTGTCTGGCGGGCGTCTTCATAGACCGATGTGGTGATATCGACGCAATCCCTCCAGCTGGCAGCAGGATGGATGTTAACCTCGATGACACCGGGGTCGGGCGCGACGCGGATGACGTTCATGCGCTCGTCATGCGGCGGGGTATAGCCCTCGATATGAACAGGCAAGCCGAGATCGGTCGCAGCCTTTTCGGCGGCAGCAACGAGGTCGAGATAGTCCTCGATCCGCTCCACCGGCGGCATGAAGACGCAAAGCCTGCCGTCTCGTGCTTCCACCGACATGGCGGTGCGGACTTCGCCATTGATGTCGCTGATCGATTGCTCGATGCGCTCCTGGGTCGCGCCTTCCGAGGCCTGAAACGAGGCTTCGGGCAGAGCACGGGCAGAGGGCGGGACGGCATCCGGCAGCGGTCCACGCGGAACCGAGGGATCAGCCGGGTGGATATAGGGGAATTTCGACGGCGGAACGTGGGGCAGGGTGCCGAGCGGAATGCGGTAGCCGACGGGGCTATCACCGGGCACGAGGAAGATGCGGCCACGCCTTGTCTTCCACTTTTCGCTCATCCAGCGTTTCTCAGACGTCGCCTTGGCATTCCAGGCCTGTACGGGCAAAACATAGCCTGTGGGTGTCGTCAGGCCGCGTTCGAACACACGGGCAATGCGGTTGCGCTCTTCCGGGTCTTTCAGCTTGGAATTCGACGGATCGACATTGTCGGGAAGATTGCCTTCCTTGATCAGCCATTCTGCCGGGTCTTCGTAAGCGGGCAAAACCAGTTCCGGCGCGATGCCGATATTGGCGGCGATGTTGGTCAGCAGCTTTTCGGCGTCTTCCGAGGTTACGCCGGTATCGACGCCCTCGCGGGCGACCAAATCCGGGTTATGCCATACGGACTGGCCATCCTTTCGCCAATAGAGCGAAAACGTCCAACGCGGCAGGCTTTCGCCGGGATACCACTTGCCCTGACCGTAATGCAGGAAACCATTGGGGGCGAAGCGTTCGCGCAGCTTGCGGATGAGAACATCGGCCTTTTCGCGTTTGGTCGGGCCGACGGCGTCCGTGTTCCATTCGCCGGATTCGAAATCATCGATGGAGACGAAGGTCGGCTCGCCGCCCATGGTCAGGCGCACGTCCTGCTGCGCCAGCACCTTGTCCACCTCTTCGCCCAGCGCATTCAGACGGTCCCAGCTTTCGTCTGAAAACGGTTTGGTAATGCGCGGATGTTCGGCCACGCGGGTGACCTTCATGTCGAAGGCGAATTCGGTGTTAGCCTCGCCGTAGTAACCGCCCGAGATGGGGGCAGCATTGCTGAAATGCGGCGTTGCAGCAAGCGGCACATGGCTTTCGCCGGTCAGAAGGCCGGATGTCGGATCAAGCCCAACCCAGCCCGCACCGGGCAGATAAACCTCGGCCCAGGCGTGCAGATCGGTGAAGTCCACCTCGGTTCCCGAGGGGCCATCGAGCGCCTTCAGATCAGGCGTCAGCTGGATGAGGTAACCGGAAACGAAGCGGGCGGCGAAGCCGAGGTGACGCAGGATCTGCACCAGCAGCCAGCTTGTGTCGCGGCACGAGCCCTTGGCAGAGGACAGCGTTTCCTCAGGCGTCTGCACGCCGGTTTCCATGCGGATGACATAGCCGATTTCGCTTTGCAGACGGGCATTGAGGCCGACGACCATATCGACGGTCGGCTGGCCCGCCGTCCAGTCGAGGGTTTTCAGATAGTCCGTCAGCAGCGGCCCCGAGGGTTCCGGGGTCTGATAGATCGACAGGTCGTCCTTGAGTGTTTCGGGATATTCGAAAGGCCAATAGGTGGCGCTTTCTTCCACGAAAAAGTCGAAGGGATTGTAGACGGTCATATCAGCGACGAGATCGACCTCGATGCGAAATTCCGTGACGGGATCAGGAAAGACGTAGCGCGCCAGAAAATTGCCGTAAGGGTCCTGTTGTAAATTGACGAAGTGATTGGCGGGCGTGACCTTCAACGAGTGGCTGATGACATGGGTGCGGGAATGCGGCGCAGGCTTCAATCGTATGATCTGAGGTCCAAGGCGAATTGGATTGTCATATTTATAATGCGTCAGATGATAGATGCTGGCTTTGATCGACATACGTGTCCTTGCCCGGTTTTCCGGCTTGTGCGGATTTTGCCGCCCCTCTTTGATTGCTTCGACTTTGTGCAATGCACGCGAAGAAAGCAAGGGAACATTTCAAGTGCTCGGCCCATTGCAGCCCGATGTCCTTTTTCAGCTTTTTTGCCGGAAGTGGACAAGCCTTCGTGTCGTGCTATTGCTGTCGCGGCAAGCCTTTAAGGTTGATACGTGTCAGAACCCCTCAATTCGAATATCATGGAAATGGCAAGTTATTGATGGCGCAAGGTAATCTGTCCACCGAGGCGGTCGGCCATCCGTCCTTTGATTTGAATTTCAAGGCGCAGCTGGCGATGATGGGCAGCGCGTTTTGGACCTCCAAGGTGCGTGGCAGGCTTATTCTTCTGATGTGCGCGCTTCTGACCATCATCCTCGTTACCGCTTACGGTCAGGTCAAACTGAACGAGTGGAACGCACCGTTCTACAACGCGCTGGAACGACGCGATTTGAACGCCTTCCTGCATCAGCTGGAAGTCTTTGCGGTGATTGCGGGGACGCTGCTTCTTCTCAACGTTTTTCAGACCTGGTTGAACCAGATGACAGCGCTGAACATGCGTGAAGGCCTTGCCAAGGACATGGTCGACCAGTGGTTCAGGCCCGGTCGCGCCGCAAGGCTTGCCGGTTTTGGGGCGATCGCGGTCAATCCCGATCAACGCCTTCACGACGACGTTCGCAATCTGGCAGAAAGCAGCACGGCGCTTGCCATCGGCCTCGTCAACGCCACCATTCTGCTTGTTAGCTTTATTGGCGTTCTCTGGGGGCTGTCGGCCGGTTTTGCCATCGAGATCAGTGGCAAGCTGGTCGAGATACCCGGTTATATGGTCTGGGCCGCGCTGATCTATGCAGGCTCTGCCTCGCTGCTGTCCAACATCGTCGGCTACCGGCTGGTGCCGCTGAATGCCGAGCGCTACTCGAAAGAGGCCGAGCTTCGCTTTTCTCTGATGCGGGCCAGTGAAAACGTCACAGCCATCACGCTGGCGCGCGGCGAGAAGAACGAGCGCCATCGCATCGGCGAAGATATCAACGCAGTGCTTGGCGTCATCAAGGGGCTCGCCATGGCTCTGACGCACCTGACATGGGTATCATCCGGTTATGGGTGGCTGGCCATCGTTGCTCCCATTCTCATCGCTGCACCGGTGTATTTTTCGGGGCATTTGAGTTTCGGTGGGCTGATGATGGCGGTTGGTGCCTTCAATCAGGTGAACGTTGCCTTGCGCTGGTACATCGACAATTTCGGCCCCATTGCCGCCTGGAAGGCCACGTTGCAGCGTGTTTCGGTGTTTCGCAATGCTCTGATCCAGATGGACAGTGTGGAGCAGCACGGCAATGCCATCGAAATCGAGAGGTCTACGTCCGGTTCGATCCACTGGACGTCGGTCGAAATCTGCCCGGACGCCGGTGGGCAGGATATGTCCCGTGTCTTCCGTCTGCGGGAAGCGCCTGTCGAGATCAAGGTCGGCGACCGTCTGATGGTCAATGGCGATCAGGGCGTCAACCGTCGCCTGTTTTTTGCAGCAATTGCCGGGCTCTGGCCATGGGGGCGTGGAACGATGACCCTGCCGCCACGCGAGGAGATGCTGTTCATCGCCCAGCACGGCTATCTGCCCGCTGCGCCTTTGCGCGAAATCCTCTGCTATCCGCGCAGCCAGCAGAAATTCAAGGAGCAGGACTTTCTCGACGCGATGGAGCAATGCGGTCTTGGCCACATTGTTGCGCGCATGGACGAAAACATCCGCTGGGACAAGAAGCTCGATTCCGACGAGCAGGCCTGCGTTCGTGTTGCCAACGCGTTGCTGCTCAAGCCGCGCTGGTTGTTCATCGACGATCTTCTCGAGGGTCTGGAAACGGAGACGATCGACAGGCTGGCGGCGGTTCTGGCTGGAATGAAGGATACCGCGATTGTTTACATCGGCCGTTCCGAAACCATCCTGCAGGTGCTGTCACCAAAGCTGTTGCATCTGGATCTGGTAAAGGCGGAGCCTATGCAGGCCTGATTTCGGCGGCGGTCGTCTCGACGACATGCTGCGGCGATGCCGCTCTGTTCAGTCTCAGCGGCGCTATGGTCACCAAGAGAACCACCGCTACGACAGCGACCATAACGACGACTGTCCAGTCGTCGTGTTTTTCCTTAACGGTATTCCCACTCCAGTCATATGCCATGGCGGTCCTCGCATATATTAGAATATGAAGATTAAAGAATTCAACGTCAGAGTGCCGCAGTATGGTTAACCGACCGTTACTTCGCGATATAATTCCTTGCATTGGTGAGGCGAGGAGTGTCCTCTCGCCAGACAAGCGCAGGCTCTGCGCTCGCAAACCACAATCATTGCGCGTACATTATGTCCTCAGCAGCGATTGTTTCGCGGATTGTGGACGGTCTGCGGAGGTCTTAGAGGTCGGAAAGAAGTGCTATTGCCTGCTCATGAACCGTCTTGCTGCCTGCGGCAACGATGCGACCGGCAGCTTCCGGTCTGCCGCCATCCCAATTGGTGATGACGCCACCGGCCTGCTCGATGATGGGAATGAGTGCGCCGACGTCATATGGCTTCAGGCCCGACTCGATCACGAGGTCGACATGGCCGCCTGCCAGAAGTGCGTAAGCGTAGCAATCGACACCGTAGCGGAACAGGCGGACCTTGTCTTCGACAGCACCGTAACGCGCGGCTTCTTGCGGCGTAAAAATGTGCGGCGATGTGGTGAAGAGGATCGCGTCCGACAATGTTTCGCATTTGCGGGTTTTGATCTGCCTCTCGCCACCGGGGCCGAAATACCAGGCCTTTTCGCCATCGGCAAAATAGCGCTCACCGGTAAAAGGTTGGTCCATGACGCCCATGACGGCCCGACCGGATGACTGGAAGCCGATCAATGTGCCCCAGACGGGCAGGCCGGAAATAAAGGCGCGGGTCCCGTCGATGGGGTCGATGACCCAGACATGTTCGCGATCTATGCCGACGTTGCCATGTTCCTCGCCCAGAATGCCGTGGTCGGGAAACTGCTCGGTAATCAGTGCGCGGATGGCTATTTCGGCAGCCTGATCGCCTTCTGTTACCGGGTCGTAGCCACCATCCTGTTTGTTGGCGACGGCGATGCCGGTGCGGAACCGTGGCAAGGTTTCAGCCTTGGCGGCATCGGCAAGACGAAAGAAGAAATCGCGATCTGGCAGCATCAGACACCCCGTCGTTCTGGAACATGCTCACGACATAGCCTGCTTTGCCAAGCTTCGTCCACTCGCTATGTCTTGCCCAGTTGAAGAGCATGCTCTGTCAAAGGTAGGTCAAATAAGGAGCAAAATGCGGAAATTTGTATAAATTATAGGCAAAAATATAATTGATTGACAAATAAGCACATTGTCGCTAATTTCGAGTCACAGTCTTTGACTGTAGATACCCTCCTTGGGTGTTTCCTCCCTAGACTTGACCGCGCTAAGGCGCGGTTTTTTTTGCCCGGACATCGCCGACGCGCTCGCTCTTCTTTATTAAAGGGAGTGGGCACCGCTATTCGGCAGCGAATGCGATCTCGTTGGCGTATTCGGATACGAACATGGCAAGCTGGCGCATGAACATATCCAGCGCGGACTGCACAGCGTAGAATTCCGCCGTCTTCAAAAGCGTCTTTTCATCCACGTAGAGCGACCGGTTGACCTCAATCTGCAAAGCATGAAGAGAACGGACCGGTCGACCGTAATGTTCGGTGATGAAGCCGCCCGCATAGGGCTTGTTGCAGACCGCGGTAAAGCCGAGTTCCTCCAGCAGATACAGAGCTGCTCGGGAGATTTCCGCAGAGGCGCTGGTGCCGTAACGGTCTCCGATGATGACGTCAGGGCGAATGTTTGAGCCAGCAAGTCGAATATTGCCCGGCATGGAATGGCAGTCGATCAATACGGCCATGCCAAAATTGGCATGCGTCCGCGACACGAGTTTGCGCAGGCAGGCATGGTAGGGCTTGTAGATCCGCTCTATCCGGGCCAGACCCTCATCCACCGGCAGCCTGTGGGCATAGATGTCCATGTTCTCGGCGACGATGCGCGGAACGGTGCCGAGGCCACCCGCGACGCGCATGGAGCCGATATTGGCATAGGACGGCAGCGCGCCGTCGAACATGCGCTGATCGAGCTCGTAGGGTTCCCGGTTGACATCCAGATAGGCGCGGGGAAAATTGGCTTTGAGCAGCGGCGCGCCGATATCCGTTGCGCTGGAAAACAGCTCGTCGACGAAGTGATCTTCGGACCGGCGGATTTCATACGCGTTCAGGCGGGATGATTCGAGGAAGGAAACGGGGTAGCACCGACCGCTATGGGGCGAGTTATACACGAACGGAATGCTGTGAACGGCGGGCTCGTACACTTCGAAGAGTTCGTACTCGCCAGTGACCCAGTCCATTCCGCCCCGTTTACCATGTCATAATTCTGCCAGAAGCTTCATGTTGCCAGTTAAGGCAGAGCAAGTCCATACTGTGCAGCAGTCGTCCGAGTCCTGATTCTATCGTTCACATGATATTTACTGAAAACACGGTATGATCGGGATAAGGTACCCTCAATAAATCAGAAGTTACGGTCACTTAAATGGTACAGAAAATTCTTCTCGCGGAAGATGACAATGATATGCGCCGCTTTCTCGTGAAGGCGCTTGAGAAAGCCGGTTACAAGGTTTCCTCTTTCGATAACGGCGCAAGCGCCTATGACCGGCTTCGCGAGGAGCCTTTCTCGCTTCTGCTGACCGACATCGTCATGCCTGAGATGGACGGCATCGAGCTTGCGCGCCGCGCAACCGAGCTCGACCCTGACCTCAAGGTCATGTTCATTACCGGCTTTGCAGCTGTTGCGCTGAACGCTGATTCGAAGGCCCCGAAGGATGCGAAGGTGCTTTCCAAGCCTTTCCACCTGCGTGATCTCGTCGACGAAGTGAACAAACTCCTTGTGGCATAAGGCATCGCATAAACCTTTCACAAAACTGAAAAAAAGCAGTTGACGCTTCATCCAGTTTCGTGATTTATGCGGCCCAACGGATGGGCGTATAGCTCAGCGGGAGAGCACTACGTTGACATCGTAGGGGTCACAGGTTCAATCCCTGTTACGCCCACCATCCAGTTTCGTTTGAAGGTCTTGCAAGAAATTGCGAGGCCTTTTTGCGTTGTAGGGACTTGTGCTTCCGAACCCGCGATCCTGACCGGCGGACGGTTCATGCGTCAGCTGAGGCATCATCCGAATCAGCGCCAGCCGGGCACAATCATCACCCTTGCCGCGCAGCTGTGATATGGGTGAAGACTCACACAAGGAAACGAGCGATGGCCAAAATCAGACTGATCGTTATTGCCGCTTATAAATCTGACGACGAGGGCAATATGGTCGAGGCATTTGAGCCAAGGCAAATGCCGACAGAGGAGCGAGCGATACGCGAGGGGAAAGCATTATCCAGCCAGTACGACGGTGTCTTGGCGTGGGCGCGTGATGCAGACCCCGACCTCGGGGAATACGGCCCCCCGACCATCATCTACCAGCACGGCGAGATTCCTGATATCGGATGACGCCGCCCGCCAAATCTGTGTCGGTAGAGCTCATAAAACGACATGGATTTTTGGCGGATGACTGTGCCGGGACCTTGGTAGAAGCTGTCGTGTCGCAGCTCGGTGTCATTCCAAAACGGCAGATGCCTTTGGGTTGGAACCCTAGGCACTCTCCGGCGTGTCACGCGCCACGGCCCTCGGATTACCCTGCGAATCCACCGCGACCATGATGAAGACCGCTTCCGTGACCTTGTCGCGGGACTGTTCGGAGTAGCGGCGGGTCCAGGCTTCTATTTTGAGGGTGATGGAGGTTCGACCGACTTTTTCGATGCGGGTGTAGACGCAGAGCGTATCGCCGATCTTGACGGGTTTCTTGAAGACGATTTCGTGGACGGCGACGGTGACCGTGCGCCCGCCTGCTACGTCATTGGCGCGCACGAAGGCGGCCAAGTCCATTTGCGACATGACCCATCCGCCGAAAATGTCGCCCGCCGGGTTGGCGTCGGCTGGCATGGCGAGGGTGCGCAGGGTGAGTTCCATATCTGCTGGCGGCTGCAATTCCATTTTTGAAAACCTCTGTCTGTTTAAACCTGACGATATGCAGCGATGCCTACAGCATGGACAGGGAAAGCAGAATTGATTTTCGGGAACAGAAGAGTTGCGCCAGCCGCATGATGCAGGTGCGGCTCGGCTGGAATTCAGCTGCCGATGGTTTCGACCGTCAGCGTGCGGCCGTGGGCCGAGGCGATGCGTACGCGGGTACCAGCGGGCATGTCTTCGCCCTGGACCGACCACCATGTGTCATCCAGCCTGATACGGCCACGTCCCTCGGTGATCGGCTCCTGAAGGGTCGCAGTTCTGCCGATGAGGCTTGCTTCGCGCTGATTGAGGAATGGTTCGTCGGTGGCGTTGCGGTTCTTGTGGTAATAGCGGCGGCCCAGCAGGGCAAAGGCTACCGATAGAACCGCAAACAGAAGAAGCTGAACGTGCCAACTCCACACGGCGGTGTCCCATAGCGCCAGCGATATGGCGCCGATCACGAAAGCAGCGGCACCGATCCAGATCAGGAAGACGCCGGGGGCCAGAAGCTCCGCAGCGAGCAGGATGGCCGCCAGTATCCACCAGCTCCACGGGCCGAGATCGGTGACGAGCCTCGTGATCATCTCATCTCTCCGAGGACGGGCCGAACGGATTGTTAGGAATGGTCACGTTGATGGTCTGGCCTGTAGGGCGACTGGAGGATGGTGGAACGGAGCTGCGCTGTCTGGCTGGCGTCGGTGTATCGGGCGCTGCCGGACCGTCGCTGTTTTTGCCGAACACCTCCTTGGCGATGGCGCCGATGCCGCCGAGCGAACCGATCAGCGCCGAGCCTTCCATTGGCATCAGCACGATCTTGGAGTTTTTAGCGGTGCCGATGGCGGCCATGGCTTCGGTGTATTTCTGCGCGATGAAGTAGTTGATGGCGTGGATGTCGCCAGCGGCAATGGCTTCCGACACCATGCGGGTCGCGTTGGCTTCAGCCTCGGCCAGACGTTCACGCGCTTCGGCATCGCGGAAGGCGGCTTCGCGTTGTCCCTCGGCTTCGAGAATGGCGGATTGCTTGGCACCTTCGGCACGCAGAATCTGCGCGTTCCTTGCACCCTCGGCTTCCAGAACCTGGGCACGCTTTTCGCGCTCGGCCTTCATTTGGCGGGCCATGGAATCCACCAGATCCTTTGGCGGGGCGATGTCCTTGATCTCGATGCGGGTGACCTTGATGCCCCATGGGCCGACGGCTTCGTCGACCACGCGCAGCAGGCGATCATTGATGGCATCGCGGTTGGACAGCAGCTCATCCAGATCCATCGAACCCATGACTGAGCGGATGTTGGTCATGGTCAGGTTCTGGATGGCGAATTGCAGATTGGTGATCTGGTAGGCGGCCTGGGCGGCGTTGAGCACTTGATAGAAGGCGACGGCATCCGCCGAGACGCTGGCATTGTCCTTGGTGATGACTTCCTGCGTGGGAATATCCAGCACCTGCTCCATCACATTCAGGCGCGCACCGACACGCTCGATATAGGGCGTGAGAATGTTGAGCCCGGGCTCCATGGTGCGGGTATAGCGACCGAAGCGCTCCACAGTGTAGCGGTAGCCCTGCGGTACCGTCTTGATACCGGCAAACATCGTTAGAATGACAAGGCCGACCGCAACAATAACGACAATATCGAAACCACTCAGATCCATCACGGCATTCTCCCAATGCTAAAGCCGGATTTCAAATGCTGGTTTACACCCAGCCCTGCAATTCCCGGCGCACAACCTTTTCGAGAACTCTCATACCCTCGGCGCTGTCATTCAGGCAAGGAATATGTGAAAACTTCTCGCCGCCGTTGTGGTGAAAGCTTTCAGCGGCTTCTTCGGCGATTTCTTCCAGAGTTTCCAGACAGTCGGATACGAAGCCGGGATTCATCACCGCAATGCGCTTGACGCCCTCTGTTGCCAGTCGCTCGACGGTTTTATCGGTATAGGGTTGCAACCATTCTTCCGGCCCGAAGCGAGACTGGAAGGTGATGAGAAAACGGTCCTTTCCGAGGCCCAGCTTTTCGCGCAGCAGGCGTCCCGTCTTCATGCACTGGCAATGATAGGGATCGCCCTTCTTGAAATAGGACTGCGGAATGCCGTGGAAGGAGGCGATGATCTTTTCGGGTTCCCAGTCCAGCGTCGCCAGATGCGATGTGACGGAATTGGCAAGCGCATCGATATAGGTCTCGTCATCGTGGTACGGCGGCACGGTGCGCAGCGCCGGTTGCCAACGCTGCTTCATCAGATGCTCGAACGCCTTGTCGTTGACGGTGGCGGTGGTGGCAGCGGCATATTGCGGATAGAGCGGAAACAGCAGTATTTTCTCGCAACCCTGTTCTTTGAGCGCATCGATACGCTGGGCGATGCTGGGCGTGCCGTAGCGCATGCCCCAATCGACCACCACATTGGGCAGATCCTTCAACGCCTGTCCGAGAAGATCACCCTGATTGCGGGTATAGGTGCGCAGATAGCTTTCGTTCAGCTCGTTGTTCCAGATCGACTGGTACGCCTTGCCGACCTTTTGCGGCCGCTTGTTCAGCACGATGCCATAGAGGATCGGATACCAGAACACGCGCGACCATTCGATGACGCGCTTGTCGCTCAGAAATTCCGCCAGATAACGGCGCATGGACTTGTAATCGGTACCATCGGGCGTGCCGAGATTGACCAGGAGAACGCCGACCTTGCCAAAAGCAACCTTCGGATGCTCCGGAGGAAGGTGATTTACGGGAAGTGTGGAGGGATCTGCGAGCATGAAAACGTCCTGAACCTGTATTGTTTGGCCAGACATACGCCGGGGCCACCGTGTTGGATCATCTTGTAGAGCATCCGTGCGGCAATCTGAATTGAATTCTGGAGGTGGGGGCGTGACATTTCAACGCTGAGCCAATCAGGCGTGGGCGGACGTCATGTAACGCTGTGATCCCGCAGGTGATGCGGGACCCAGCGCAGCGACATTTCGGCTCAAGGCCGGAATGCCGGGAGATACGAGCCGGTCCAAGCGCAGACCGGCCCTTTGGATGATCCACGATCAGTTTGCAGGGACGTTGAGTTCTTCCCCGACTTCGATGTGGTTTGGACGCTTCAGCGCGTTGGCTTCGGCAAGCTTCTTCCAATCGAGGCCATTGCCGTATTTCTCAGCGGCAATTTTCCACAAGGAGTCACCGCGTTCAACGACGTATTTTGCAGCAGCAGTCGCTGGCGTCGTCGTTGTGGTGGCTGCCGGTGCTGGCGCTGCAGGAGCGGTTGCGGCAGGTGCTGGTGCGGCAGGTGTTGGCGTTGACGCTGCTGGTGCCTGCGCGGTCGTTGCTGGAGCAGGGGTTGCAGGCTTTGCCGCTTCTTTTGCTGGCTCGACATAGTCGGCAGGCGTTACATCCATGACGCGGCCATCGGTGTAAGGCTTGTAAGGGCTGTGCGAGCCGATATAGGCCGCAACCGCGTCTTCAAGGCTTGGTCCGAAGTCGTAGGGGTTGATGGCCTTGGTCGCAAAGGTCTTGAAGCCATCGCCGCCGGTGCGGGTGTAGTTGTTGGTGACGACGCCATAGGTCTTTTCCGGGTCGAGCTTGACGAAGGCATCGCCTTCCTTGACCTCGACGGAGACGATGCGGCTGCCCGGTGGCTTGGAGCGGTCGAAGCTGTATTTCAGGCCTGCGGTCTGCACGAAGCGGCCAGCGCCTTCCTCGATCTGGCTTGCGCCGTTTTCAAGTGCTGCGACGAGATCGACGCCCTTGATCTGGAAGGTGGCAACGGAGTTCTGGAACGGCAGAACCGTCAGCACTTCACCCATGGTCACTGGACCGGCATCGATGGAAGCACGCAAGCCGCCACCATTCTGGATAGCGATGGTGATGCCCTGATCCTTCACGCGATCAAGCAGCGCATCCGACACCAGGTTGCCCATGGTGCATTCCTTGACACGGCAGACTTCACGCGAGCCATCGATGGCAGCTTCGCTGGTGCCGATTTCCTTCTGCTTCATTTCTTCGAGTGGAGCAGCCAGTTCGGCCACGCGCTTGGTGAAGGCTTCATCAGGCGTGACGGAGGCGTCGAGCAGCTTCGGTGCGCCGCTCGTGGATTTGACGACGCCGTTATCATCGAAGGTAACCGTGAGATCGCCGAGATATTTCGAATAGGCATAGGCGGTGACGATGGGAACATCGATGCCAGCGGGGTCTTTGACGAGTGTAGGGTATGGGCCAGCGGCCTTCGGATCGGTGCTGGACAGCAGCGTATGGCTGTGGCCGCCGACGATGACGTCGATACCATCGACCGAACGCGCGATTTCCTGATCCTTGACGTAACCGACATGCGATAGAAGCACGATCTTGTTGACGCCCTGGTCCTGAATTTCCTTGACGGCACCCTTGAGGTACTCGATCTCGTTTTCAAACGTGACCTTGTCGCCTGGGGACGACGTTTCGTTCGTGTCGGTAGCCAGCACGGACACGACGGCAACCTTCTGGCCACCCATGTCCTTGATGATGTAGCCCTTGAACTTGTCCTTCAGCTCTGAGCCGTCGGCAATCTTGGTGTTGCCGGAAATGATGGGGAATTTCACGGCATTGATGAGCTTGAGCAGTTCTGCGGGGCCATCATCGAATTCGTGGTTGCCGATGGCCATGGCATCGAAACCGATGCCGTTCATGAATTCGGCAACGGGGCCGCTTTTATACTGTGTGTAGAACAGGGAGCCCTGGAACTGGTCGCCTGCATCAAGCACGAGGATATTGGCATTGGCACCGAGTTCGGTGCGGCGCGCGTCGATGGCGCTTTTGACGCGGGCGATGCCGCCGAAGCATTCCTTCTTGTCAGCTTCTGCCGTGGAGCAGGTGGAGTCGAACTTGTTGATGGCCTCGATGCGCGAATGCAGATCGTTGATATGGAGAATATTGAGTTGGTAGTCGGCCAGAGCTGCACCAGCGGAAAGCGAAAGGACCGATGCGGTCATCAGGCCAAATCTCAAAATCCTGTTCATCGTTCTGTCTCTCCTGTTTTTTTAAGCAAAAAGCTGAAGGGCTCGTCCCTGCCTTCATCACTATTCTGAAAATATGTCAGCCGTTCAAAGGAGATGTTTTCACCTCGTGGCATCTGCTGCAAGTAGAAATATGACAAAATTGCGCAAATAAAAACGCGCGCTACACGCGCGCGTTGAAATTAAACGGTAAGAGGCTTGAGAAATCAGCCCTGGCGGGTCAGGGTGAACTGGCCGTTAGTATCGGTCGTGCAGTTCAACTGTGCACGGGAAATAAGCGCGCAATTGACGCGCGACTGGGTGTTGCGCACCAGCGACGTCATGTTGATCTCATACAGGGTTGGCGACAGCGTCACGTAGGTGCCAGATGCCAGCAGCGTGTTCGTGTCGGTGGAGCGGGTGGAGAAAGCTCCAGCCTGGAATGTCGATACGATACCGTTCTTATCGACCCATCGGCCGTCGACGGCAGGGCCCTGCGGCATGGCGGATGCCATGGGGCGTGGGGATGGCGCGTTAGGAGCGCATGAAGAGGCGGCAATTGCGGCCAGAACCAAGGCTGCGCCTGTCTTGAAATTCATCTCTTTTGTCTCCTGCGATGCTTGTCGATCCTGTTGGAAAGATCATGGATGGAACTTGACTTTATTGCAAGCGAACGAAGGCCGCTACGCACCGGTTCCCGGGCCTTTCGACAAAATTGGCAGCGTTGCAAAACTGCACTACGCAGTGTCGCGATCCTTCAATCGCGGCACTGCGTCGTTTCCAGCGGATCCGTACAGTCAGCCACGCACCAGAATGTTTCGGAACTGCCATGCATCGTCTGTGTCGATGTCATCGGGGAAAAGGCCGGGTCTGCCATCCAGCGGTGTCCAGTCCGTATAGTGTCCTTCGACGGCGCCAAGGTAACGGCGCTGGACGTTGAGGCAGCGGCGGTAATCCACCTCGTCAGCCTCGACAATGCCCGCCTTCGGATTTTCCAGCGCCCAGACCATGCCTGAAAGCACGGCCGAACTGACCTGAAGGCCGGTCGCATTCTGGTTGGGCGCAAGCTTGCGGGCTTCTTCCAGGGTCAGGCGCGAACCGTACCAATAGGCGTTTTTCTCATGGCCGTAGAGGAGAACGCCGAGTTCATCCGACCCGTCCGTCAACTCATCTTCCGTCAGCACGTGCTGTACGGGCTGGGCGATGCCGCCGTTTCCGAACATTTCATACAGCGATAGCACCGCGTCATTGCAGGGATGGTAGGCGTAGTGGCAGGTTGGACGAAAATCGATGTGGCCGCGCTTGTCGCGCACGGTGAAATAATCCGAAATCGATATGGCCTCGTTGTGCGTGACGAGCAGACCATACTGCGCGCCCAGCGTGGGGCACCAGGTGCGCACCCGGGTCGTGGCGCCGGGCTGGTCGAGGAAGATGGCGGCTTTGCTGCCTTTCTTTTGTTTCTTTGCGTTTTTCGGCATCCATTTTTCGTGGGTGCCCCAGCCCAGTTCCGCCGGTTGCATGCCTTCGGCGATGAAGCCTTCGACCGACCATGTGTTCCAGAATGTGTTGAACGGCTTTGGGTCCTTGGCGCGCTGCGTGTCGCGCTCGGCAATGTGGACGCCCTTGACGCCGAGCGTCTGCATCAGCCGCGCCCAGCCATCGCGGTCATCGGCTGCCGGTTCTTCGAATTCGAGGCCAGTATCCTTGGCCAGATTGACCAGCGCCTGTTTGACGAACCACGACACCATGCCGGGATTGGCGCCGCAGGTCGAAACGGCCGTCGTGCCGCCCGGATGCTTGGCTTTTTCCTTCAGCATCGTTTCACGCAACGTGTAGTTCGTGCGGGCGGAATTATCGGCGTCGGTGTCGAAATAGAAGCCCGGCCATGGTTCGACGACCGTGTCGATATAGAGCATTCCATATTTGCGGCAAAGTTTCATCAGATCGACGGAGGAGGCATCGACTGAAAGGTTGACACAGAAGCCCTGGCCCTCGACGCCTTTGACCAGAGGCTTCATCACATCCTTGTAATTCTCCTTGGTCAGATGTGACCGGATATGCGTGATATTGCGACTTTGCAGATAGTCGGCAATGTCTTCTCTCGGATCGATGACGACCAGCCGCGACATGTCGAATTTGAAATGCCGTTCAAGAAGCGGAAGTGTCCCGCGCCCGATGGAGCCGAAACCGATCATGATGATGGGACCGGTAATTTCGCCGTAAATCGGGTGTTCAACGTCCGTCATTCTAAATTTCCTCTTTAAATGCAACGTCTAAGCTAGATGATTAGTCTGTAACAATAAAGGGTAGCCGGATGACGGGCGTATGAACGTTGTCAGCAAGGTAAACCAACCAGCCCTGGCACTTTATGAAATCATCGATATAGCTTCGCACTACGCATTTTTCGAGCATCGATTATACTGATGTCGGGAACGGGTGTTTTGAATTCTGACGGGGGGCATATCGTGCTTCAGGAGACTGCCAATCTGGATAGTCTGATTGAACGCGTCATCGCGTTGCAGGATATGACGCCTGTTTTTATTGCTCTTTATGATACGGACGACCGACTTCGGCACGCCAATCGCGCGTTCCGTGAAGCCTTCAATGTCAGAAGCGACATGTTTCCCACCTGGGGCGAAATGCTGCAGGCGAATTATCACGATAAAAAAGGTCTCATCATCAACACCGATGATTTCGGCGCCTGGCTTTTGTCGGCACAGTCTCGCCGCGGCAAGCTCCCGTTCCGTGGGCTGGAGCTGGATTTGCACGATGGACGCTGGATCTGGATGACCGAGACCGTGCAGGAAGACGGCTGGATGCTGTGCGTCGGTAGCGATATCACCGCCCTCAAGCAAAACCAGCGCAGCCTGCGTCAGGACCGCGACATTGCGCTACGTGCGGCCCAGACCGACGAGTTGACGGGCACCGCCAATCGCCGTTTCGTGTTCGCCAAGCTGGGTGTCCAGATCGAAAACGTCGACAAGGGCATCGAAAGCCCCTTCGGGCTTTGCGTCATGGATATCGACTTGTTCAAGGGCATCAATGACCGTTTCGGCCATCAGGGTGGTGATGTGGTCTTGCGCGATTTCGTCAAGATCGCCCATGCCACGATCCGCCGTTCCGATTGCTTCGGGCGCGTTGGTGGCGAAGAGTTCATGCTCATCATGCCGCGCACCAATCTGGCGGAATGCGTTGGCATCGTGGAACGGCTTTTGAAGACTGTCGGCGCATCCAATCCCTTTCCAGGGGTGGAGGATTTTTTCTATGGCTGTTCCGCGGGCCTTGCGCTGTATCAGCCAGGTGAAAGCGGCAGCGATCTCTATCAACGCGCCGATCGCGCACTCTATGCAGCCAAGCAGAAGGGTCGCGCGCGGGTGGAGTGGTTGCTGGAGTAAGAGATGGTGGACTCTGCGGGTGTGGCTCACCCCCCTCTGTGCTGCCGGACATCTCCCCCAC